>JANQLU010000007.1 GCA_028280445.1 Pirellulaceae bacterium
TCCGCCGACATTCAGCAATAGACTACCAATCACCAAACCGCTTCGAAATCAAATACTATTCTTAAGTGAAAGCGCGCCCGTCAAGCATGGGCCACCTCATTTCTCGTAACGCTCGGTAAGTGTTCCAGGGAAAAGAAACGTTTCAAGACTTTCTGAGATTTGGAATTCAAGTTGCTCCATTTTATTGCATGCTCTTTTAACTGAATCACGCAACTCGCCAAATGCCTTGATTGCTTCATCTGCAGCCGGCCGAACTACAACATCCTTGAATAGAGTGGACAGTGCCTTTCTCGCCATAACAGTACTATCTGGAGCATTTTCTCTCACTGCCATCTTTGCTGCCTCAAGTTCCTCCGAGGAGGCCACCAGTTCAACTTTTTCAATGAGTTGTAGCAGTTCTGTGTTTTTTGTTTCACTCATATTGAATTCCATTCAGACATGAACATTTGGAACGTATTTTATTACGCATAAAATGAGTGGCGTGAAGTAGAGATTTTAGATTGGAGTGAGTCTTTTGCATGACAATAAGAATTAACAACGCTAAACTGCACACCCATTTGACAAGTCACTGGCAACAACTAGGTAAGCTATTGAATTTGAGAAGAAAATCGGTTTGCATTCGAGAAAATGCACACAGTCCGAAAGTTCTAGCGAATCAGTAAACTAACCAATGTAAATTAGTCAAAGATGTGCTTTACATAATTACGTGCAAACTGATTTGGGTTTTGGTCCGAATGCCATGTCCAATGTTTGAGCAGGCCCGTTTGTTCCCCACTTGATTCCCCAGCAAAATTTGCAGGTATGTTGACGAACCAACAGAACTCTTACTGGTCCTGTTTCCCAATGCAATACAAAAATTTGTTGCTCCGGATGAACAATTGATTGCCGCTGATGGCTGGTGTGCCGTTGAATTCACTTTCATCGCCTTCGATGACATTTTGGCTGACAAGTTCGAATTCCGGCTTGGTTGGAAATACAAATGTCCCTGAACGCCGACTGACCGCAAAGATGTTTTTCCCGTCGGTCACCATCGAACCAAAAAACTTGATGCCGCGGCCGCCTCTGACACCGCGAACTCGAGTCTGGTAAACCCGTTTTCCAGTTTCCGCTTCGACGCAATAAGCGATACCGCGTTCATTGATCCAGTAAATGTGCTTGCCATTGAGGACGGGTGTTGCACAGTAAGATGTGTCGCGACTGGTCCACAAGACATGAGATTGCGTCACGTCGCCCTTACCGCCAGCTCGTACTGCTAAACTGCCGACTCCACGATATCCACCGTAAACATAGACGATATCGCCAGAAACCATCACCGCCGCGTTGACTTCGTTCAACAACGTCGTTTTGGCAAACCATTTTTCTTTACCGGTTTTAGCATCCAGGCCGATGATCTTTTTCGGAACGGCGACAACCAACTCGAAATTTCCATCCGCCGTTTTTACCAGATTGGGAGTCGAATACGCCAGCGTCGATTTCGTGTCAAACTCCCATGCAATTGATCCATCGCTTTTGTTTAACGCAAAAACTTTTCCGCATTCTTCGATCGCATTGACAATCAAAAATCAGAAAAAAGTAACGGGCTCGCCGCGGAGCCCCAGCGGGTTTTGTTGATTTTGGATTCGACAGGTACATGCCAGAGTTTTTTTCCGTCGGCGTCAAATGCGGCGACACCAGCCTTACCAAAAAAAGCGAAAACCGTTTTGCCATCGGTCACTGGAGTGTTGGTGGCATAGCCGTGATGAGTAATATAACTCTTGTACGGGTCTTCGTTCTTGACATTCTTGTTGTCAACTGTCTGTTTCCAAATGACCTTGCCGTTTTCCCGTCGAAAGCAGAGCAAATGCCGCTTCAAGTCGCCAATTTTTCCATCGGACTTGTCTCCATAGCCGCTGTAACAAGTCAAGTAAACACGGTCACCAGAAACGATTGGGGACGATGCCCCTGGCCCCGGCAACTCAGCTTTCCATTTGATATTGGATTTGGCATTCCATTTGGTTGGCAAAGTGGATTTGGTGGAAGTTGCAATTCCGGATTCGCCTAAAAAGCGTGGCCAGTCTTGAGCATTCGAATGAGATATTTGGCATAAAGTTGTCCACAAGCCCAACACAAAAATGCCAACTGGAATTCTGAAAAAATATTTCGAAGACAGCGAACTGTTATTCAAGGGAAACTCCTTTTGGATATGCAAATTGCACCCGGTAGTCGACAACGAGAGCCAATTTGATTTCGGCTGTAACTTGGCCAGCGCCAGATTCTCATCAGTTAATTAATTTAACCTGAGGCAAAATAAACACAAATGGTGTAGCAGCGAAGTCAGGATCAACTCATGCTTGCCGGACGCGCAAGCTTCCAGGAAAGCGACCGTTGGGGCCTTGATTGAGGTTTCAATGTGAAATTGCAAACGTTGATATCTCGCACGTTAGAATTTCAACATGAGAAGTGGTGAGTTGCGAATTGGTTTGTCTTTTGGCGGTGAGCGAATCGATTCACTATTTTGCTGCACCGGATGCCAAATCGGATTCCGCTGCAATGAAACCAAATGCATTCCAGGATCCGTTGGATGTTAGCGAATCAAATCTCTTGCGGGCTTTTTCGTTTTGGCCGTTGTACAAAAACCAGTTGCCAATCGCATAATCAATCGCCTCCCGCGGCAGCCCATCTTTGATCGACGATTCAAGGTCTTCCAGCTTGATCAAGCCCTTGTAAAAACAGCAGCATTGGTGATAGCCCATATTTTCGATCACATCCATTTTGAGTTTGATCTGATCCAGACAATCTTTTGCCGCTTGTTCCCGCCCCATTCGCCGATTGATCATGTAGATCCAGTGCGTCGCCGAGACAACATTGTCTGGACGGTCGGCGGTCGCCAGACATTTTTCGTAGGCTCGCAGCGCGTTTTCAAAATCGTGCTTCAAATAATAAGCCAATCCCAAGTGGTACCAGATATTTCCGTGCAAAGTGCTAACCGGGATGTTTTGGGAATTTGGCATGCCATCTGGTTCGATTTCGTTTTCTTTGCCTTGGATTAATTCAGTGGCGCGCTCAAGCACTTCGATCGCTTTGTCGAATTTGCGAATCGAAATGTATCGATGGCCGGCGTGACGCAACATCCTTGCGTCGTTGGGAAATTGTTTTGCGCCTTTTTCAAAAATGGCAATGGCACCTTTGTAATCGCCTGCATAGGCCACAAACCGTCCGTACCAGATCAGTTTGTCTGGGTTATCAGGATCAGTTTCAAAATCACGTTTCCGTTGATCGCGTTTCTTCACCAGTTCATCACTTGGAGCCGGTGAATACAACGGTTGTCCAGTCAGCGACGCGGCATCAGATTTTTTTGGAACGTGGTTTACCGGGTCTTTCTCCGCTTGAGGGTCCGGTTTTCGTTCGCACGCCACAAAGCACAAAATCAAGAGCGCTATCAGGCATTTATTAACATGTTTCATCATTGTTGCTTCCGAAATCGATTGTATTGTTTACTGTTCGAAGTAAGTTCATCCGTTGGCCGCGAACTTTGACATTGATTATCGCGCTGCCCTCGATTGCAAATCAAGTCGAAGCTGACTCCGTTTAGGAAACTGAACCTATTTAATCGAGTCGTCGCTTTATCCCCCAAACTACCGGTGTGTCGAACCGGGGCAATTCAGAGAAAGCAAACACCCTTCTCAACATGTATTTGGATGAAAAATGCGATTTCATTGATCGTCAGATCAATCACGAAACTGACGGTGGCAGTTGCGGCAATCTTGTTTGATGGAATTAACCAGGTTGTGGGCCTTCATGCTTATTTGTCGACTCCCAACTTGCCTCGAACTGGTCAATAACTCATGCAGTTTTTGTGAGCTTTGCTTCGATCGATTCAGTAGCCTGTCATAGTCAGGTGTATGGGATGTTTCGGTTCGTTGCATTTCGGCAAATTGTTCCCTGAGTAACAGCGCTTCGTGGGCCGCGTCCAAGTCAGGGTGGTCTGCAAGTGGCATCCAATTATTGGCATCGAATCGGACAAGAGCATCAAAATGTTTTTCAGCCCAAACCATTGATTCGACCAGCGGGCTCGGTGGTGAAATTGCCGGAAAATCAAATTCCAGTTGATCCAGCTCTTTTTTGGCAATCGTCTTTGCTCGTGCCACGGAACGATACAACCCTTTGTAATGCACGCTGGTTCCTGCTTCGCGTAGAAATTGCTGACCGTCTTCTGGAGTTATTAGCCCAAGCCCAATACATGCAACAGCTGCCGCAACAGGGCTCCTGTGTTTTCCATGGTGGCAATGGATGTAGATAGGGCCATCGAAATTCGCAATGGCCTTGGCAAGCTTGATGGCATGATGTTCATCGATCCCATCATATCCATGCGGAAGATGCACGTATCTCAAACCAAATTTTTCGGCGAGTTGAACGTCAGGGCGGGCACCATCAACCGAAATCACGGTTCGGATCCCCATGCGGGAAAGTTGGACAAAGCCATTTGTGCCGTTAGGTTGTCCACCCGAGTAGATGCCATCTGAGACTTTGAAACAATTGGGGAGATCACTGGCTTCGAGCTGTTGAAATTTGGAAACTGATTCAACACCCGCGTCGGGTTTCCTGTCAGCACCGACCTTGGGTTTTAGCAACAAATACGCAGCAATTGATCCAAGAATGACAAAAATCAACGCAACTTTAGTCTTTTGTTTCATCAGGATAATTTACTGCTCGAAGAATAGGTCACGACACAGAATTACAATTCTAGGCTGCAACCTCGAATCGAACCACCTTGTGAAGGACTGCACCACGATTTGCGTCTTCACATGTAACTGTTCTGCTTAGTTCATTATTGGCCAGTGAAAATCCAAAGCCGCACTTAATAAATAAAGTTGTTTTCAATCACCTAGATGATTGCAAACCTCGATATTGTAAGTTCCGATGCTACAGTGCCGAACTTCCACTGGCTTTTTATGATGATTTATTAAAATTCGAAATCGAACACTTCGAAACCATCCTTACTCATCAAGGCCGAGAAGATTTGAGCATCTGTACTGCGACTTAAAAAATGAACGCTTCCATCAGCGAATGCGACATTAGCGCCACTTGGGTGGAAGCTGAACGTTTCTTCGTTTGGTCCACAATTTACTTCACTCCAAGGACAGTCTATTGGACCTCCATACGGTTTTGGATTGTTGTTCACTAAACGATCAACGTTAAAAGCATTGTCAGGATCTGCCCATGCCCAGGAACGACGATTGACCGGTGTCCCGTCATCCATTGTTTCTACCTTGATCACCATGAAACCGCCCTGCGGAACGTCGACGCGGCCAGCATCTTCTGCCATCGCGATCGTGTAGCTAGTTCCGTCTTTGATCGACGCCATTTTCCGGCTTGAATTGCCGTTGAGTACACACTTGAATCTCGGTTGGTTTGGATCGCCACTCAAACCAGGTCTTACCGTTACAGGCGCTGAGTAATCTGTGTACCCATACCCTTCGGCGTCGCGGTCTTCGTGGCGTGGTGTCGATGGACAGATAAATGTAGGGATGTCTGTCTTTGCGGCCTCTTGATTCAACGGCGCGTCAGGAAGCGATGGGTCATAGTCGTACCGATAATCCAATTGGATTTTCTCGTATACGGAGTATTGCTCAATGAATGGAAGGATGTGAGTTTGCATGGAATGGGAAGCGTTACCCAGACCTTCCAATTCTCGATCCAAAGTGAAAAACACGTTTTGACCTGCGTTGGGTCCTGTACCGCCGCGTTTTGCCTGTCCGGCTGAAGGAAATCGCTTGTATGAAGATTCATAGTTAAACAATGCCAAGCCAATTTGTTTCATGTTGTTTCGGCAAACTGTTTTGCGAGCCGCCTCGCGTACTGCTTGAACTGCGGGAATAAGCAAGGCGATTAAGATACCGATAATTGCAATGACAACTAGCAATTCTACTAGTGTAAAACCATACTGTTTGCGCATATTTAGATTCATTACAGGCCTTCTATAAACAGATACTAGATAATTCAGAGAAACGAAGTGCTACGTAAAATTGAGAACTATTAATTCGTAGCAACGGTCACGCCGGCTAGATTTCAAGCAGGAGTCAAGTGAATCCGAAATCAAAATGTGCGACGTGTAAAATCATTAGATACTCCAAGATTTAATTTATGCTTTGGAGGATGTAGAACAGCGGAATTGATTACATATCTCAATTTATTTGTAAAAAATCCCAATTTGCGTTTGGTTTTGCACACAAAAATTTGACTAGCTGAAATGAGTTCAAAAGTATGGAAAAATTCGCTCGGCCATTCTTTCATCTAAAATGACTGCCAAACTCCAACCAATATTCAAAGAGCATCAATTTAGTCATGAATGTCGAACCTGCCAGCATCGATGATCTGCCTCAAATTCAGGAAGCCTATGCCGAAGGTCGCCGGAAACAACAGAAACAGGGCACCCTTGTCTGGCCGGAGTTTTCGGACGAGTCACTCTTGGCAGAAGTTCGTGAGCGGAAGCTATTTCGGGTAATGGATGATGGTGCGATGGTTGGCACATTCGCAATCGCTTATCAAGATCCAGCAGTTTGGGGCGACCGTGAACGCGATGCACATGTTTATCTTCACCGGATAGCGCGTTGTCCAACCGAATTGCGTCATGGCCTACTCCAGGTCGTTGTTGACTGGGCATGCGCACACTGCCGGGAGTTGCGCCGCGAGGGGATTCGAATGGATACGGCAGCGGCCAGTAGCCAGCTTGTTGCATATTATGAACGTGCGGGATTTGTTGTTGTTGGCCGACGCGTAATCGGGGACGACCCTACCCTGCCTGCCCACTACTATGGGACAGAAATCGCGTTGTTCGAAATGCCTTGCCCGATGCATGCCAGCTAACAACAAAATGCACACAAATCGCTGACGGTAGATTGTATTCGGATGATATCGCAGTGGTAGAAACGGTTTAAACGGAGCATTAGTTTATCAGACAGTACTTCGTTATTTTCGTTTGAACTGAATGCTTTTAGGAACTGATCCGATTTCAATCGAGTTGGCTGCATCCGCTTTACCGTCTATCGAAACCACATTTCCCCCGAGCTGATTGTAGAATGCCAACGCTTTTGTTTCTGACAGCGGAGTCAATGTTACGCGACCCGCAAAAATGCCGGGAGCAGACAAAGTCAACGAATTGTCGACCGACTTGATCGTCGCAGTTTGGCCAGAGTCGGATTGGAAGGTGCCAACCGAGCCTTTCCATTTCCTGTTAATGTCCGGCTCGCGTTTGGCAACCAATTTTTTATTGTCGCGCCCCGTAATCAGGACATCGAATTTGCTACTCTCAGCCCGAGGTTTGAATTGAATTCGCCATCCGGAGTATGGCAGCTCGTATTCGTTATTGCCTCGGGATAGCATGATGCGTCCGCTAATCCGCGATTGCCCTTCGCGAATCTCGAATCCAATCAATAGTCGTTTGTTGTTTCGAATTAATATCCGATGCTTTTTGTCATTTTTCTCAAACACGTACACTCCTGCCCAAGCCTTGGCCATTTTTTCTGATGGACCGACGAACGGTTTGACGGGCTTGTCGAACAGAATCCTCGCCAGATCACGGCTGATCGAGCCAATGGGTGAGAACGCCAAATTACTGGTGACAATCACGCAAGCGTTGTCGTCCGGGAATCGTAAGAAATCGGCAACGTATCCGTTTGCGCCTCCGGAATGTGAAACACAACGATGTCCCGGAACAACAGAAAACAGCGACCAACCTTCAGAGAAATAATCGGTTACTGGTTCAAACATTTTCTTGCGCGCCGCCTTCGTCAACACTTTGTTGGTGTAAAGTATGCGGTCAAATCGGTACAAGTCGTCGACTGTCGAATATGCTCCTCCCGCCGCCTGAATCCTCGACATGTCCTGATAACTTGGTTTGGGTACACCAGAAGCACCCAGAAAATAGCCCATGGCCAATTCATCAAAACGTGAACCGTTGTCGATTCCGGTTGCAGTCATGCTGGAGGGGGTAAACACATGTTTCTGAACATATTCTGGCCAGCTACGACCGCTGATTTTTTCGATGACCAACCCCAACAAGATGTAGTTGAAATTGCTGTACGTTGCTCGTTTGACAAGCTTGCGATCAGCCAGTCGTTTTGCCAATTCTGGCCACAGACCGATTCCGCGTCCGCCCTGCTCTTCCTCCAACTTCGTCCAATCAAATGCGCAATTCGGGATTTTAGAAGTATGGCTGAGCAATTGCCTGAGAGTTACTTTCTGCCAGGCTTTCGGAAAGTTTGGCAAGTGGTCTGCGACGCGATCACTGGTTTTCAATTTTCCTTCCTGGGCCAGTTTTGCGATTGCGGTAGCTGTAAAGACCTTGGTCACCGACATTAGCTTGGTTCGAGTGTTGATCTCAAAACGTTTTTGCTCCTGAAAATTGGCAAACCCGTAAGCTTTTCGCAGAACGACTTTCCCATCACGAACCAGCAAAACGGCACCGCTGTAGATTCCGTAGTCCACGGCTGCATTGAGGTATTTGTCGACTTTCAATTCAAGTTTTTTATCGAGCGTTGTAGCGTCGATTTGCGGTTGAAGCTCGTTTTGTGCATCGACCGTGTTGGGCAGCACGAGTGTCAGGATCGCTAAACATATTGAGAAGAGTTTCATGGATCTTACTTCAGGGTTGAGTGAATGTAGCTGCGTTCAACAGACGATTCTGGTGATATCTATTTCGGATCGTAGAACTTGCCTTCGATCACCTTGTATCCTTCTGGGGGCACGACGCTGAATTGCACAGGGTCGAGCCATTGGTCATAAACAAAATCAGTCTGAGTCATATCGAATTCCTTCACGCCGGGTTCGCTGCTCCTGACGCGAATCTCGATGTGTACGGGAAGCTTCGATTGAGAATCGACCCAGGTCGTACGCGTCCACGTCGTCAACCCGTTGACGGTTTGTTCCTCGAAGCGTTCGGTGGATTTACCGTTGACGGTTGCAACACCACGATAGGTCACGTCGCTGATTCGCACTTGCGTGAGTTCTTCGTAAAAATCCACGCCTCGTCGACCTTCAAATTTTGTTTCCACGCGCTCGCCGTTTTGTGAGTTGGTGGATACGCGGGATTTGATAATGTAAAACGTCTTGTTGATGGTATTGACGTTGATCAGCTGACCGGTTGTCGAATCCATCAAATCGAAGGACTCGGGCTTTCCGAGAACTTCACACCGCTGGAGGTTCCGACCAAGAATTTTGACACGAAATTTCTTTGGTGACTTCTGAGAATCGGAATCGTCGGGGTAGGTCGTAAACATCGTGAACTGTACGGTCTTCAATTGTTCCAACTGCTTCTGAACTTCGAGAAACGATGACCGCGCGAAAGTAGGTTTTGGTTGAACGATGTGACCAATTAACCACGTCGCCAACAAAATGGTGGCGGCCAGTGCACTCAACGATGCAACTTTGCCAACCGGCAACCGCAAAAGCATGGAAGGCGTTTGTGCGTCCATCACCCCAGGCGAATCCGGTTCGAGTGGGCGTTTGCGATTGTTTTCAGTCATTTGCCGAACATCAACAGACGGCGCCTCCGGTCTGGTGACACGAAAGAGTTCGCGAATATCTGATTCGTTGTCGTGATTTCGAATTCGGTTCAAGGAAGGCATATCATTACTCAATAGAAAATTTTTCAAGCATGCGTTGCAAACGATTGACGGCAGATTGAAGTTGGGATTGGACGGTCGTGTGTGGCTTGCCAACAACATCTGCGATTTCGCGAATCGTCAGTTCATCATCGAATCGTAGCGTGAGCAAAACACGTAATTCCGGAGCCAGTTGATTGAGGGCATCCCTCAATGCTTCAGCAGACTCCAGTTTTTCAAACGCCGATTCGGGTTCGCTGACAAACCCATTGCTTGATGGGTTGGGATGTGCGTTGAGGCAAAACTGTTTCTCACGAACTTCGGTACGGCGCTGCCTCAACATTCGCAGTGACTCATTGATGATGCAGCGTCGAATCCAGTACTCCAAACCGTTGTCCGGAACCAATCCTGGTTTTCGCAAAATGTTCAGTAACACGTTTTGCCTTGCTTCCTGAGCGTCAGCTGAATTACCGAGTATCCGCTTCGCCGTCACAAACATCGAATCTTCCCAGCGGCGCACCAGCTGAGTAAACCATTCTTCATGACCGCGGTCGTCTGTCTTGCCATTTCGCATTAAAAAACCAGCTTCAGGATGTGATAATCGTAAGCCGTTCAACCATTTAATGCGCCAGACCGCTCGATGTACGAAAAAATTTGGACGCTAGGAGATGTTTTTTGGTGGCCTGGATGGAGTTGAGTTCGCGATGCCGGTCAAGTCTCGCAGGTGAATCCCGGCCGAATGCCGCTCTCTGCAAACCCTCAAAAATAACAACCTGTTAACCGGTATCATCGACAACACTTGGCGCCTGAAGTGCAGCGGAAAAAAAACGTATCAGGAATGAACGGAGATTGTCGGCATTGTCATGAATTTTGGCCATTCCGTATCCGAGAGCAGGCAAGCTTTTCGTGTCGACCAACGCGTGGGCCACCGATCCGGCAAGGAAATATACGCGATACGCAAGTTCTTCGCTCGGTAACTGCGGTAATTCCTGACTAAATGCATCGACATATCGCCGGAACATCTCTTGATGAAGTTCACGCCCACTGTTTGGCAACTCCCGAGATTCCATTCTCAAACGCATTAAAAGTACCAACCAATGCCTCCCGTTAGGTAGATCGCGGGAGCATTCCAGGAGGGGGTCGATGAGCGCTTCGATCAGTGCCTCCAGACCGATGGCGTCGTTCTTTGCTCGATTTTCCAACTCTTTCAAGTTCGAAAGCCGTTTCTCATCGATTGGAATTTGCCGCCGAAGGATGACTTCGTCCAAAAGAACTTGTTTCGATCCGAAGTGGTAATGAATGGCCGCAAGGTTAACGCCAGCCTTTGAAACAAGGTGACGCATCGTCGTACTGTCAAATCCATTCTCAGCGAACAGACGTTCTGCAGTATCCAGCACTTTTTCTCGTGTGTTTTGCGACCCCAAGAGAAAATTCCTTGTGTAACTCAGATTACAAACATAGCTTCACTAGCCGTTTTGAGATTTAGTATTCCTCGCCGTTGGAGGCGATTGCGTCAACACCGTCGCTCGATTATAATTCAAACGTACGTATGACTGAAAGCGAGAAATCCTCAAATGTCGAGGATTTACGCATCGATTGTGAGCGGCAAAGCGCTAGGCGCTGGTTCATCAGCACTTCGTACCGGCGGCTAGCGCCTTGCCGCTCACAGAAACAGGCTGCTGCCGGGCCATGGACATTAACCGCTCTCGTACTCGATAAACGCTGCTAAAACTGTCGATGATGAGCGCGCTTTTCGGTGCGTGCTCGGTTTTTTAGTTTCACGATGATCATCCACTGAGATTGAGAAGAACATGAACCTGTTTGAACTCACAATGCAGCTCACGGTTGCCATGTCATTACTGGCCGGCGGCACTCAAGAAAATACAGTGAAATCTAAAAGCGCAAACGTCGATCAATTGAGCCGTAGGGCCGGTTCCTACCGGCCGTTTTGTCCGATTGGCCGGTGGGAACCGGCCCTACAGTTGGTTGGCGATATCCAAGAAGATGCGGCGAAATCTAAAAGCGCGCAGGATTGGAAAAACAAGATTGATAAACTCTTTGCAGAATACAACGAGTCCAACTCGCCTGGCTGCGTCGTCGGCATAATCAAGAATGGCCGGTTCATCTATCGACGTGGTTTCGGCTTGGCCAACCTGGAACATGAAATTCCAATTACGCCCAAGTCGGCATTTTATATTGCATCGACGTCCAAGCAGTTCACTGCCATGTCCGCACTTCTGCTTGCCGCGCAGGGAAAAATTTCTTTGGATGAAGACATTCGAACCTATCTCCCTAAATTCCCCCGTTACAAAAAACCTGTCACCGTTCGGCACCTGCTGACTCATACCAGCGGTGTACGAGATTATCTCATGCTCAAGCAATACGCTGGGATGAGCGTCAACAGCAGCATGAATACTGCACAAACATTCCAATTAATCGTTCGCCAAAAGGCGTTGAACTTTAGGCCAGGCGAACGTTCGGCCTATAGCAACTCTGGGTACTGGCTGCTCGCCCGTATTGTCGAGCGAAAAACTGGCGACAAGATCGGCGCGTTCGCCAAACGACATATTTTTAAACCATTAAACATGAGTTCTACACAATACCTCGATGATCCGGGTCGAGTCATTAAGAACCGAGTGCAAGGCTATGAGCGAATCGGCGCTGGCCGTATTGCGATAAAAGACACCGGCGCGGTAAGTGTTGGACCCGGTGGCATTGTTACCACGCTGGACGACCTGCTTCGTTGGGATCAGAACTTTTATAAACCTACGGTAGGTGGAGATCAGATTATCGAGCAACTTACCAGCCCGGCCCGATTGAATAACGGAAAACTAACGCGTGAGGCGCCGGGACTTGTCGTCGGCCACTATCGAGGCCTGCCGATTGTTGAGCATTCGGGAAGAGGCAGAGGATTTTCATCACAAATTCTTCGATTTCCGAAACAGAAGTTTACGGTAATTGTGCTATTCAACCTTCACCGAGGCCCTGCGGATCAGCGATGTTTTGACATTGCAGACATCTGCCTGGCAAGTGAGTTTGTCAAATCGAAGAAACGTCAATCAAAGCAACCAAATGATTCCGTTGTCCAACTAACTCAAAAAGAGATGGAACCATTGACAGGCACCTACGTCGCTGGCCATGACGTGATGGAAGTAAAAATTGACAAAGGCATCTTGGTTGCCAGCATAAACGGTGCATCTGGCCGCGCGCTGCAACCTCGCGGTGCAAACAGGTTCGACGTCAAGGGCCGTGGTTGGCAACTAATTTTCCGTAATGATGGAAGCTCGTCGCTGACGCTCAAAACGGGTAGCGATTCGGACGGGATTAAGTTTACGAGACCACCGAAGTTAACTGACCAAGAATCGAAGCAGTATGTTGGCATTTATTACAGTGATGAGTTGGATGTGAAGTATCACGTCTCAGCTGAGAACGGCCGGCTTCGAATCCGACTGAATGACAATACGAAGCGCGAAGTTTTTCCACGGCCATTGATAACCATGGGCGGCGATTTATTTTCCGACGGGAAGATGACAAGCATTCGTTTCCAACGAACAAAAAATTCGGTCGTTACAGCATTTCGGCTTGACGACCCGAGAATCACGAACATCCGCTTTATAAAACTCAAATCCTCCAATGATCGTTAGTTTTGTTCTGGTCTGAGGAACATGAAACGCGTTCCTACTTCCGTTTTTCGCAAGCCAATGGGCCAACGCCCAATCCCTTTGCAAGAAACTGTGGCTTGTCGGGATCCATATCAACTTTGATGATGATTACTTTCGTCGGATCGAGTTTCTTTTTGCCAACCAGGTCGACACTGATGAATTGCACGACCAATCGATTGGGCTTGTTTTCGACGATCTTGTGAGGCGTTTCGTCGAGTTTTCCAAACATTTTTGTGCATTCAACGTACCAGGCAAGATGTTTGTCAAAATCCATTTTCTTCAAGAGCTTTGGTGAGAAGCTCTTGTTCATCCAACTCTTAAGAGATTTTTGATCTGCCTGATTGTGTGCTTTCAGCCAGGATTTCAGCACCTCTCCAGCTTTTGTACGAGGGATCTTCAGTGAAAAGTCTACGAGTTTGTCAAACTCGGTCTTCTCTTGTTTTGATTTTGACTGCTTCGTCTTTGACTGCTGAGTATTCGCTTCTTGAGACGACTGAGCAAAAACCTGATATGAGGGAATACAAAAACAAGAAACCAGATATGCAAAAACCAAAATCGAAGGTCGCATCAGTTTTTTCCTCGATAAACAATTAAACACACAATGAACTCACAAAAGCAATGGTAAGACAAAATGTCTCACCTGTCAATGATTTTCTTGATGTGGGTTGCTATCGATGGATTCTGGCGTGAATATCAAAAAGAATTGGTATGCAAAAACACATTGCTGATTAACCGGCGTCGGTCCAGGTGGCCGATGCATTCTTCTGAATTGCGAAGCTGCGTCGAATTCATCGTCCGATTGGATTTCTTCCCCACTCAGCGTTTCCGCCGAAAGTAAGCGAAACAAAGAAGTAGTGATATTGCGACTGTACCAGACGGCTCAGGGATTCCGACAAACGCCAGTCCCTGTGGGGAAAAATTTCCGCCTCCAATGACCGAATTGATGTTGAAGACTTCACCCGTCTCCTTATCGATGTTAAACAAAATCGGACCCTGCGGACCAAAAGAACCAGCTCCATATAATGCGCCGCTTCGGTCAAAGGCCAATGCCCAGCCAAGGCCAATATTGGTCGATAGATCAACTGTGTCGACCAGTTCACCGGAGTCGACATCAACCGTGTAAAGTTTGTTCTGTGAAAGTGAAAGACCGTATAAAATGCCATCCTGAGAAAAATCTGCGCCTGAAATACGGTCAGGAATGATATCCATCCCACCAATTCGAGTGACGACGGCTTCACCGTTTATTATTTCTATACGGTTTAGATTTCCAAGTGTGCCATCGGAGGTACTAAATCCAAATAGTTCATCAGAGGAGTTAGCTGCCAAAGAACCAAATATCGGAAAAAAGTCCGAGCTTGAAAAACGACCGATAAGAGTTCCTGCACCGGTCGATTGATCGACAGAGACTAACCCACGGCCCGATCCCGTATTGCTCCAAGTTACGATTTCCTGTGAACTCTGAATCAACGCCATCGAGGTTGGCGTCGGAAACCTGTTCGGATCGGAGCTCAGAGGCCCAATAAACGTTCGGTTACCATTAGTGATGTCAATTGTGCTTAGCCCTGCGCTGTCCGAGTTGATACCAAATAGAGTGGGCTCCTGCCCACGTAGACTTCCAACGCTCACAATGGAAAACAGAACCGTTAGTAACATTGCGTGAAACTTCATTTACAGTACTCCGATAAATGAACCGTAGAACTGATCGGACTCAACAAAATTATTGAGGTCGTCATCACAATAGTCGGTGTAGTCAAAAAAACGTCACACGTTTTTTAGATAAGAAACCAGAGCTTTCGCAACAAAACCACAGACCGAGCAAAATGTATAGTGCTTTCAATCCTCCCCCGTTGTAGAGCGCAGGTTTTGAGGAGTGCCTGCAGACAGAATGAAAGTGAATCGTTGCCTGTCAGGTAATAGATAGCCTAGCGGAAAACGGTCGATTTCTACGTGTTAACCGTAAACGCACCGATCGCTGATCAGTTGATCACGTGATCCAATCTTCACCTGAAGATCGTTGTCACTGGGCAGGACCAAAGGGATATCGAGGCGGAAGCCAGGCGATGGCGGAACGTCAAACGCAAAACTGACAGGGACGATGCCCTGATACTGGCCCGACTGGCCACCTCCGGTGAGCTCAATCCAATGTGCCTTTCAGAAATTGGCAAATCGCTGCTCCTCGGAAAAAGTGGATATTTTTCTCTGAAACCCACTTGATTGCTTACAAGGTGTAGTCAATAATGCCTACAGTGTGTAGTCAATAGTTTTTGGAGTAGCAATGTGGCCAAGGCTGATTTAACGCCTTTAACGGATGCTCAAAGGGCAATCATGGAAATTGTCTGGGAGCGAGGCGAAGTGACAGTTACGGAAGTGAGAAATCTGCTTGCAGAACAACGCAAAGTTGCCCGCAACACTGTCCTGACCATGATTGTCCGGCTGGAAGACAAAGGTTGGCTGAAACATCGTGAGGAAGGACGAACGTTCATCTATTCGGCAGCACAACCGCGTACAAAATCACTGGGTGCCAAAGTCTCGCAAATGGTCGATCGTTTCTTTTCTGGATCGACTGAAGATATGGTCACGGCTCTGTTGGAATATCGGGGACTCACACCGGAAGAGTCACAGAGGATTCGTGAAATGATTGAAAAGTCGGAAGCAAAACAGAAAAAACGCCGAAACTCTCGAGGAAAAAAATGATGAACCAACTGAATCTTGCGAGCCTCAATGGCCAACTACTTGTGTTCGTAATGAACGTAGTCATGCAGGTAACGGTTTTGTCGATTGTTTCGCTGTCGATCCTGTTCCTGGTTCGGAAACGTCCCGTGATCCGTTACTGGATTTCACTTTTTTCAATGCTGCTGATTCTGCTGTGTCCTGTCGTAATCGCATCCCTGCAGTTGTCTGGTGAGGGGTTGATTACCGTCTGGCTCAACTCCAGCAAAGCCACAGCCAGCGTAACAAGCTTGAATCATCGGGAGTCAAACGCGGTTAACTCAAGTCACGAAAACGGGACTGGCGTTGCCAGTTACGAGCGCAGTGGTGAATTCAACACGCACAAACGAAAACCGAATTCGACGGGAGAAAATCCGGCTCACGCCTTTCGCAATTCCCAATCCCGGGTTGAAAACCAATTGGAGGAAACGCAAGGCGCTGTTGCGTCAGGGCCACGAGTCTCATCGTCAGGTTTATCGTTCGTTCGAATTCTGTACTTCGCCGTCCTACCTTTGACAGCGATCTGGTTGACCATTGCAATGCTCTTCCTGCTGCGATTGGTATTCGGTTGGTCCAGATTGGCAAGAGTCTTGAAGGAGGCAGATTCGGTGACAAATCGTGCTGTCATCTTGAGCTTCGAACAGGCTTGCGCCCAAGTCGGTTTTGGGAAGAACGGAAAGCTGGCCAGTCGTCGATGTCCCGAATTGGTCATGTCCGACAGGATTTCGAGTCCGCTTGCCGCAGGCGTTTTCCGGGCGTACGTGGTCCTGCCGACTCAATTTGTTGACCAACTTGATTCCAGGCAATTGCGTCATGTTCTGATCCATGAGGCAGCACACGTTGCTCGACGAGATCAGGTAGTGGTTCTCGCGCAGAACCTGATGGCAGCTGTTTTTTGGTTCCACCCTTTGGTCAGAATCCTGAATCGGCAACTTGCTCGAGCGAGTGAAGAGATCTGTGACAACTACGTGCTGAAAGTCACGGAGGCTTCGGCTTATTGCCGCACCGTTTTGAGCATGGCGGAAACGATGTGCGATCAGCCAATACCGGGTGCGGTTGGATTGCTGCTATCGCGCTGGAAGCTGGAACATCGGGTATCCGGGCTGCTGGATGAGCAGCGGCAACGTTCGACGCAAATGACATTGAAGGGATTACTTCTCCTGACAGCGTTGACCCTGTTTCTAGCGACATCGATTTCACTGGGGACGATGACACTCGCTGCTGACGATTCTGTCAGTTCCGACGCAGCGATTTTCGAAGATGTCCCGACGGATGAAGGATCTGAAAGATCGTTTGATCAAGAAAAAAAGAAACCTGCGTCTGACAGGTCGGAGGTTACTGAAAAATACAAATTTGACTTTCAGATCTACAACAACAATCCTGAAAAGGGATTCTCGTTGGTGATGAAGTTGATCGCCCGAGCGAAAAGGGACAAGGCACCACCAGAGGTACTTGCAAAACTCTACTATTCGGCGGCCAGGCTACAGAGGTCGATTGCGTTTCGATCAACTGGTGAAAAAGACTTTGAACCAGCACTGGCGATATTGAATTCAGTAGTCAAAAATCCGAAACGGTATTTGGCCAACTTTGAATCAGCTTGCTGGTATTCCAACTGTATCTCGCTGTTAGTCGCTATTCACGGTAAGGGCGGTACTTCTGACGATGAAATCGCTGGCATCCTGAAAAAGGCTGTTGGCACAGTTGAATCAGAGATGCGTTTATCGCAGCGGGAAAAACTGTTTGTTTTGACAGGGATTCGCATGACCGGAAGCGATGCTTCTTTGCGGGCGAAAGACTGGAAACGTGCGATCGAATGGGTGAGTCCGGTCCTGAAACAGGCGGACGTTTTTTTGCAGGACGAGGAAGGCGCTGCCAGAATTGCAATGTCAACGCGACAGCAATCGATGTTTCTGGCATATAACGGCGATTACAAGAAAAGCTCAGAACTGATCGATTCGATGTGTGAACGTCTGAAGACGGCCAAGCAATTGTCGGCTGAGACAAAATTGTCGTTGCAGTGCATGTTGCGTGGCAAGCACTTGATCAATTTTGAAAAAAATCGAAGTCATCCGCTTGCGGACGAAGGATGGAAGAAATACGAGTCGCTTCGAAAACAGATACGGGCCAGGGCGGGCAAGCTGAAACCGGAAGTGTTGCGTTCGCTGGCCAACATGGACCGTCTGGCAGTCGCCTGCATGAAACCGGAAAAAATCGATCGTGCCATAAAGATTCTTGATGACACGATCGAGATGTATCGAAATCAATCAAAACTTCGGGATCCGTCATTTCGCGCACTTTGGTTTTTGCAAGACATGAGCAGAATGTTGAGCGACCTTCTCAGAATCAAAGGAGACGGCCGAGCTGCTCGGATCAAGGCAACCGTCGACGAATTTGTGACGAAATGCAAGAAAGAGGCAAAGAGGAAAAAGTGAGTTTGGCTTCGCGGCAAGATTGGTTAGTTGGTCCTCGCCCGATATGGCCAGCGGGCCAGACATGTATGGCCGGCAGGCGAGCTACCAGCGCGTCGGCAGTGCCTAGCGTGCGCCACGCATCAGGATCCGTCGAAAAGCCAGTCAATATTCCCACTTAATTGGCACCTCAAACCAAATCAGGAAACAATACCTTTTTTCGCAAATATCCCGTTTCTAGATTCGGGGCATTATGTGAAACCAGAATTTCGAACATGAAACGGAGGAACTTATGACACGTGTGATCACTGCCACAATCGCAATACTTCTAGTTACTCAGACCGACTCTGGCTTTGCCCAGGAACAAGAAAACACAAAAGTAAAAGCACTTGCCAAAAAAATAGATGCGGCATTGGTTTCCAATACTTATGTGCACTACAGCAAAGGAATCGACGCCCACTGCCTTTATGATCCAATCAAAAAAAATGCGGTTTCGCTCACTGTATTTCAGAATTTGAATACGAACGAAGTCAAGCTGTCCACTCCAAGCAAGGACATTGTTTTGAGAAGCCCATCAATAAACAGATTTAGAATTGACAAGATTGACTACTATGCAATCTGCAAGAACGACAAGGTCATTGTTGCCAACACAAAAACAGGTCAAACGGGACTAATCGTGTTGACAAAACCCAAAAAGAAATGAACGAGTGTACAATCCAAAGTGGGGTCCAGGATGGAACCCGAATTCGAACTCACTGATGACCAGTGGGGGTTCAGTGGTTATCTTTCACATTGAGCGGTTTATCGGTCCATAGAGCAGAGCTATTTGTTAACAATCGTGGAGAAGTTGTTGTTGCTGGAGCAACCTGAAGAGCCATATACCTTGAATGCTTTGACTTGATGAATGGCAAGTGTACGTTCAGGTCATTCTACTCAATTGACCCTGAATAGGTTAAACGTCAGGCAACTATTGCTTTCCGGAATCCCAAACGAGTGAGAGAAAGCACGGTTCAGTCAGTTGGTCTAGCACTCGGTCGATGTGACGTCGATGTGACCGAGGCTAGTTTAACAATTGATTGAGATGCATTCGGCGGTTCACTCCGATGGCACATCAACTTTCGCCACGTGCTCTGATGATCCACTTGCACACGACCGCGCTGGCAAGCAACCAACCTACAACGAGATTAAACGCATTGCCGATAGAAAAAATCGTCGTCGTGCCCAACCAATTGAGGTCTTGGATATGGGTTGCTGTTACGGTCGCTAGCGCGGCAAACAGGATCAACAGAATTCTGCGTCCAGAATTCATTGAATTGGAGAGCTGGAGTATCACCGAAAGGAAGAGTGCTACGACAAACTGCGTTAGCAACTCGCGCACTAGGTATACTGTCAAGTTGTATTTTTTCAACGGTCTGGAAATCACCCAGGAAAATGTGTGATCAGTGATCAGGGTCGATATTTTGCCTGACATCTGTTCGTCGAATTCTTCGGTAACCAGGCTCGCCTCAGACATCCTGATCGTCTTGCTGGGCAGATCAGGCCCATCCGCTTCTTCGCTCATCGTTGAAATGATCTGTACGGTTGGTACGCCCCATGGCAACATCTGGGCAAGTGCTCCCCAGACAAAAAGTAATATGGTTGCTACACAGGTTGAAATAAAAATTGAACGGATCATGATTGAGCCCACTTTTTCAAAGTCAGTTAATAATTCTCATTCATCTGCGCCAGTTGCGCCGAATTTTGAATCCAGCTCATTCGCAAGCAGTTTGCGAATGATTTTTCGCCAACCCAACGAAAGCATGAACCAGGTAACAAACTGCTTGACTGGACGAAAACCGGTTTGCTTCAGATCTAGACGAGTCCCGCCACTTACTTCAGTCAGTTTAAAATTCACAATCGTATCGACGTCCCCTCCGCGCCAACTGATTGACAATTCTTTGGGTGGATCGATGGTGAGGACTTTGCAATACACGATCCCGTCAAAACCTGGCACTGGATCTGTGCGAAAGCAGAATTCGTGTCCAACTTCGGGCCGAAAGTCGTTCTCCATCAGCCAACGTCCCAGCGAACTCGAATCTGTGAGGCATTCCCAGACTTCATCGATCGAGTATGGATAAACTCGCGTTTTACGAATCGTTGCCATCATCTGCCTTAAAATTCAATTCTTCGATTTGCGTGGTTTCTTTTTGCGCGCTGATTTGCGCCTGTTTGCGAGTTCAACCTCCAGACGGTCGAGTCGATCATCCCAGAACGCGGAAAACGTAGATGCCCATTGGAAAACATCGTGTAACCCTCCAGCATCGATGGTATAGATTCGATATCGCCCGACCTGCCGGCTCTTGATTAAATGTGCATCGCGCAGCATTTTAAGATGTTGCGATACGGCTTCTCGAGTCATCGAAAACCCTTCGGCGATTTCCCCTGCGGTCTGGTCTGTTTCCCGAAGTGAATCGAGGATCGATCGGCGTGTAGGATCCGCGATTGCCCGATAGACATCAGTAGGAGGAGCTGTTTTTGACATACCTTATTTCATTCGCCCGTGTTGCTCGCAGTTCCCCGTGACTGCTCTACACATTATGTAAGCATTTGCTTACACGTCAATAGCCTTTTGGTTGAACCTCTGTTTGTTTTCCGATTTTTTAAGTTTGCTGGTGAGGTTTGTTTCACCTGTCGCGTGGATTTAGACCCAGCGACTCGATAAAGCTGATTTGCGTGTTGACCGTTCACCCAAACTCACGGCCCAACCGATCCCGATCGAAGAAACTGAAATGGTATAAAAAGAAACCAATAGGCTGTTCATGGCCTTCGTTCATATTGCGTCCAGACCGCAAGCCTTATCCCCGCCTTTTTCTTTTTGATTTTGCCGAACGGGACATTTGCGGCTGTTCCCGGGAGATAGTTGCCGCAACGCGGCTTGCCCGTCATTAGCCTTCACCTTGCTGTTCGAGGTTGCCGACATCAGAATGGGCATCCGTCAGCCGTTAGACGCCTCGCCTTCATAGTCCGAAGCTTCCCCGTTGTCAGGTGAGTTTAACAACGTAAAAAATGGAGACGTCGTTGTGTCAAGAGACGGACGGTTTGCGTTTGCGATTCACTACGGGTCCAACAGCATCTTTGATTCAAACTCAGTGTTCTTGAGTAATTTCCATGTGGTACCCGAGCCCTCAGTCGCAGTCATATTGTTCATTGTAGCGCTCATTTTTGCACTGAGATTTCGTAATTGTCCTGCGCGCTAACGAACCGGCGGCTAGCGCCTTGCCGCTCACAGGATCAGGCGTTTTCCTGAATGTAACTCGCTGTTTATCACAGTTGTTAAAACAGCTTAGCTGCGAAGTTGATCATTGGTGACGATTTCGCCGATGTTATATCGTCGCCAATTGAATACTCGTACTGGCGCCTAATGGTCTGGGTATACGGTTAGTCTTTCTTTACTCTACATATTGTGAAGTTCTGTCCGAAGATAATGGATTGTTTCTCGAAAGCTCGTATATCCAAGAAATCGCTTGAATAACGCAACTCTTGCTAGTCCTTGCACACATGGGGGTATCTGCTCTGACCAGATCGACTCTGCTAACCCAAATTGCTCTTCAATTTTTGCTTGTTCTTCACCAATCCAGCCTAATAACAAAGCCATATATGCATGAGCATTTCCTTGTTCAACCTGACTTTTTGTGAGACTATAGAAACTCTCTCTAGTTTCGAGCCGTTCTTTTTCATTCAAAACAATCGGATCTTCGCTACTTTGGGGAAGCTCTCCAGCAAGTAATCGCAATTCCAAGTTTCGAAGTCCCCAGTATCCGCTAGACAAAAACTCGTCAGAATATCCTCGAGATTTGCGAACTCGTTGCAGAATTAGCCGGCTTGGAATTTTCAAGGGTCCCCGAACTAGCGGCCCAAACAAAAAGAACAAATTCATCCAAGCCAACCAAAAATCTGCAAAAAAGTGATTGGCAAGTCCTAGTTCTCTTTCATAATCACAATTGTCTTGAGTTAATATTATGCATTCCTTTAATGCTTTTTTGGCCTTTCTATAAAGCTTGAACCACTTGATGGGATTTCTCGTATGGGAAATTCTTTGCGGTTTGATCAAACTCAAACACGAATGCACATACCAAGCCCTCGTCTCAACAGCAGTTGCTTGCCATTGTGTTGGCAAGCTTTCTGCCATTTGTATTGCGAGAGAATATGAATCAAAGTATTTCTCGGAGTCTCCCGCCAGGTGACTCATGAATCCAAGTTTCCTTGCGATCAAGTAATCCCAAGGTATGTCATTATCTTTTAATGTTTTCGTTTGAAGCCAATTCAGCAATAAAATTGCGATATTTGGGTATCCGGCAATGCCTAGTAATTCAACTACTGCAAATATATTTTTGGCTTGATCGTCAAACATCCTCTTTGCGTCGATAGACTGCCGGAGTCTTGGCGGTTTTTTATCATCAAGATTTTCCAACAGCTTTGCTAGTAGGTTGGTAAAATCGTGAGTGACACGTACTCCCTTATTATTTCTTGACAACTCCTCAAACCATTTGAGCAATTTTTTATTCCGTTCCGCGCCTGGATGTTCAATCCAATAGACTCTTTGAAGGACTCCTTTCCCAATTGCTGCTTGAAGAATTGGGAAAATATCCCAATCGGCCGCACCATACCCAGCAACAAGTAGTATTGGGCGTTCTTTAAATATTTCTTCAAGTTTTTTGACCGTGCTCGGATTTGGCTCTTGGCCCAATACACGTAGTGTTGTGGATAGATTGTTTTCGAAGGAATATCGTTCGGTTGAATGGGCCAACGTACCATGAGGCTTAATTATTTCACATTGGCACTTGCTAGAACTCATTTGACTTGATGAACGACCTATCGGGCACAATGTTTCGTAGGTAATTCTCAATTGATCAAGAGCTAACTCGATCAAAATGTCAAAGTTCAGGGTTATGATATGAGAAAGTCCATAAGACTTTGCAAGAAGCGCCAGACCGTAATGGTTTACATTAAACTTGTCGCACACCAATGCGGATAACAAATAGTTGAGTGCTTTTTCGCGATAAGTTGTTTGAAGTGCGTCAAGAAGTGATTCTAGTGGAGCTTCAATTATCAAATTGTCGCACAACTTAAATTCATCGTTAGACAATCCGGCTTCCGTATGGATTCTGAAAAGATCGGCTTTCAACAAGTCATGTATCGGTTCATTTAGCTCACGCGCTATCGGCAAAGATGCTGGTGCGTCAAAAGAGATACCAGCTCCAACGAGCGGTACAAGTTTTCTTTGTCTCAACGCTGTACGTATCTCGTCAACAAGTAAATTCGGAATCAAATTATCCACCTTTACTTCGGCTAATATGAACGAGAACTGTTGACATCGTAAATTATAAATGGGTTGCAAGTCCGGCTAAATCCGCTTTACAACGATGGTCCGCCTTTGCTTTGAAAGATTTTCTGTGAAGAGGGGAAGCAAAAATCCCCATGCACATTGCTACAAACACGACACGATGGCAAGCCCAATCAGAGTAGTCTGGAAGCACCCACCAAAAACAGTATTCAGGTAACTCATTCATTACTGACAAACTTATTCTGTCGTTGGCGCGAAATCTACGAGATTGTCAACAAAAACTTAAAACGACAAGCGGTCTGGCCAACAAATTCAAACATGAAACTGCACGATGACGCACAAAGTTTGTAGTTAAAAATAAACAAGATTTCGAATGCGACTCGGTTTGTTCGATTTGCGGAGTTAATTTCCCTAATGCTTCCCCATCTCAACGTATTTTGTGATCAATCGCTGGCCAGCAGTTTGCTAATTCTCGATTTCGGATTACTATCAAGCTGACTCATATCCACACAACCATTTGAACATTCCATAAGACGAGATTCTCCTTAAAAAAGTTTGCGAGGGGGCATATTCGATGAATGATGACAGTGCTGCTTCCGGCAAAGACCGAAAACAAATTGCGATTTCAGTTCTAATCGTTTCGGCTGGATTGCTAGTCAGCGTGTGCATAGTATTTATTTCCTTTGGCGGTTCAGATTCAAAGTCCGGCGATGCGTCTGAAAAGGCATTTACAACCTTGATTCCGTTGATAGGAACTTGGATTGGAACGGTTCTGGCGTACTATTTTTCTGGTGAGAATTTTCAGCGTGCTACCGATTCCGTAGCGAGACTTGCGAGCCAAGTTGCGGATGAAAGGCTACGTTCCGTTTCTGCTGCGGACGCGATGATATCAATGGATGCCGCAGTAGTTGTTCGATTAACTGCCGCAACGCCAGACGGTTCAAATATAAACTTAAAGACTCAGGTTGTGGATTTGCTAAGTGACCGAATAACGAGACTTCCAGTTCTCGATGCACAAGGCAAAGTCGTGTTCGTCTTGCACGAAAGCATAATATTTCGGTTCATTAGCGAGAAGACGTTAGCAATGATTCAAGCTGGACAACAGGTGGATATTTCGACTTTGACCCTAAAAGACCTGCTGGATCACGACGAAGTGAGGAACTTCGTATCTCGGACGATCGCTTTCGTTCAGAAGGACGCTTCGCTGGCCGATGCCAAGCGACAAATGGAGTCACTTCGCAAATGCCAAGATGTTTTCATAACGGAAGATGGAACATCCGACAGTCGAGCGATCGGATGGATAACAAATGTGATCATTTCACGGTACGCAAAAGCATAGGATTAGGGAATACACGAATAACTTAGTCTTGATATGTGCCCCAAAGCATAATCTTCACTAGAAATTTCGCACTTTGAAACTGGCTGTGTAGTTTTCCAGGACTTGAATGATTGTCTGCGACATCCTTGCTTAATTCGAGCTTTGCAGCTAATGCAATTACCTACACAGTTGTTAAAACAGCTTAACTGCGAAGTTGATCATTGGTGACGATTTCGCCGATGTTGTATCGCCGCCAATTGAATACTCGTACTGGCGCCCAATGGTCTGCGCCGGGAAGTACAAACTCTTCTTCATAGTGATCAACAGATGATCCGTCATAGTTTTGATTGGCGCGAGCAAGAACCGTTACAATCCAGTCAAACCGCGGATGAAAGTTGTAGATCAATTTCGGTTCGACGACTGACAGGTTGGGCAAATAGCCTGGCTTGTCTGGCCAAACCGGCGGGCTCATGTGAATCAGCTTTCCTACGTCGGTCAAGCCGTTGTTCGTTGCCAGATTGACGACGTTGGTGCCGTGACTATGCGAAATAAAGTTGTAGGTTTTCGCCGGATGTGTTTTGCACCAATCCACCAACGATTCTGCTCCTTTGCGCCGTGCTGCGTCAGATGCATCGCCTGACCAGGTAAAAAAGTCAGTTCCGCAATAGACGTCGGGAAAATAGTATTGCCGAATATACCTGTGAAATCGGCTACCTGGTCGATGCCATCGACCCGTCTCACGTGAAAAAGTCCCATGAACCAGCACGGTTATCGAGTTCGCCATTTGGTTACCTTTTTGTTTTGTGTGTGAGCCTTTCTTTGCCACGTCAACTCCTCTGATTAGATTCAGCAATGAATTGTAACCGCAAATCGGATTCAGAATTGAAACAAGTTGGGGAACTGGTGGGGCTGCATTTTTTTTCGGAGTATTCCAAGTGTTTTTGCGCAGCAAGCCTTACTGTTGCTCAAGGTATTACGGCGCATGGGGAAGGAAACCTGACTTAACTGGTTCGACAGATAGACGTGCCGCCAAAGACGTCTAAGATCTTGTCGATGAAGCAATGTTCTCGTTCTCGACGACAAGCATTCTTCACCGGTTTCAATCGAATCTAGCCGATACGTCAATCACCGAATCTTAAACGAGAATGCAAGGGAACTGGCGATGACAAACTACGTCATTACTTTTCAAGATGGTGCCATCGATGAATTGATGTCGGTGATTCTTCTCAACACGATGCCTGATATTGATTGCAGCAGCATTGTGATTGTCAATGCAGACTGTCTTGCCGAGCCAACCTATGAAGCAACCGTAAAAATATTGGAAATGCTGGGCAAACCTAGCGATGGAGTTTGGGTGTCAACGGCCCGAGGCTGGAATCCATTTCCTTGGCCGTATCGCCAGTACGCAATGATGGTCAATCTGTTGCCGATGATTAACCAGTACGGTGCTGCGTCAAAGGATGATTACAGCGAAGTGCCTACAGATAGTTCGACACTTTACCAACGCATTCAAAACATAAAACAGACCGATGACGACGCGCAAATCACACTGCTTTGTCTTTGTCCACTGACTCCGATTGCCGATCTTGTGAGTTTGTTTCCCGATATTGTTTCCGCCATTGACTCAATTGTGTGGATGGGAGGCGTGTATACACCGGCGGGTTCCACGACGCCGTTTCCAGGTAATATTGATACGGGAATTGCACCTGGTGCTAATCCAAACGCTGAGTGGAATGCTTATTGGGACCCATTTGCAGTACAAACTATTTTGGAATCGGGAATCAATCTCAATGTTTTCCCCTTGAATGTCACCAACAATGCTTTCTTGACGCCAGAAATAATACGGAACTATTTTATCGCTGAAAGCAACAACTACCCAATGTTGGATTTGGCGGCCCAAATGTATTCGATGGTAGCTTTTCAAGCTGGCTTCAGTTTTTGGGACACGATTACAACAGCCTATATCGGCATGCCTTCGTTGTTTGAGATGACACCGATGAACATCTCGATTAATACTAGCAGTAATCCAACGAAGCAAGGAACCATTTCACTAAATGCATCAGGTTTTCCAGTCAATATGGCGACCGCTATCACAGATGTTAATCAGTTTTATAGTTATTTCGTGAGTCAATTAAAAACGATTTCGATCAGTTGTTGGCCCCCAGGAGTGACCTAAGCAGCGTTGATTAAATCGGAAAACTGTGAATTTGAACTGAGCGCCTCGCCGCTCATATTTAATCAACGCTACCGAGTCAATGAACAAGTCCAATGACGAAACATTCAGTCTAGTGCATTGCTATTGACGGTCATTGAGTATCACTACAGCTCGCGAATTTTTTACTTGATTGCTTCGAGTTGTTCGATAACTTTGATGAAATGTCGTTTTTCTATGTCAGTTGGCCGGCAACTGTTCTTGTAGTAGAAACCTCGGTACGACGTGGAAAACAGAGACGTCAATCGAATCCACACCTACCGCCAATGCATAATTGCCCTTTGCTATGTTCTTCCATAAATAAAGCCTGAGGCTATTCCAATACGTAGCGAGGGTAGGTCGACTTTGCTTGAACAGCGTCATCTAAGTCAACCGTTTGAGTGATAAACGGTTCATCTGCCGAACTCACCGCCAGGACATCGGCTTCTTCCGGATGGATGATCCAAGCGTGCGATCCCCATTTAAATCCATCGGCTCCCGTTCCGCCTCGATTAGCCGACAAGCAAAAGGCCCCCGAGCAGGTAGCGGCCGCCCGTCCACCCGCAACCCATTTACTTGCGGACGCCAACCCGGTCGCCCGCGGGCAAGCAAGAATGTGTGCACCGGCTTGACCGTAAGCTCTCGCATGTTCGAGAAACCACATCTCGGTACAGATCAAGAAACCGATCCGGATGCCATTGATTTCGATTAAATCGAATTGCCTCGGGCCGCGTTGATACCATTTTGCTTCCCAAAAATATTCTTCGTTAGGCAGATAGTATTTTCGATGAATGGCTCTGTATCCGGAAAGCTGAGTCCAAACAAAACCCTCGTTGAAATTTTGACCGGACTCGGTGATCGGCCGTGTCCCCAGGACGATATCGACCTGCAGTTCAGCAAGTCGTGAGATCCAGGAATCATGGTGGGCAACTGCCTGATTCCACAAGTCTGGATCGTAATCCGGCGTTTCTGCAAGCCAGGGAGAAAACGGCATTTCTGGTAGGAGTAAAAGATCGGTTTGTTGTTGCTGGCAATGATGGACTAGTTGTTCCCACTGGCCGGCCAGCGCCTCAGGTTTATCGTCGAGTTCGCAACAAGTGAGAGTTAATGATCGCGTGTCCAAATAACCACATCCTTCGATCTGTTATGTCAAATTGTGTAGCCTAATTTAGCCGGTTCGTCAGGTGTAGGTGGCATTTTATGAGATAGCGTCAGGTATCCTGATCCTGTGAGCGCCTTGCCGCTCACAGGGTGGACCAAAGGCAAAATATTTGCACTTTTTCCATAATTGTGGAATCAACCAGCGAATTTTTGGTACTTCGATTTGTCAACAGTAAATTAGTGTTTCACATGCAGCAACTGCGGCTGTGACCAATCGCAACAAAACGAATGCATAATTCGAACTACAGACCAGGCGACATGGAAACTTTGGTTGCGCATTGATATTCCAAAAACTTACCCCCATTTCAAATCGATAATTCAATGATTCCAGACGCCAGGAAAATCTTACCGTTCGCAATCGCAGTTTTATTCTGTGCAACGTGTTGCGATTTCGTTTCTGCACAGCATTGCCCTCCTATCTACGAATCGTACTTGAGCGAAATTTCGATTAAGCACAAGGAAGGCAAGATCGCGTTTCAAATCAAATATTCCAAAAATGGTGGCCAACCCAAGAAAAATTACCAAGCGTACGTCGTGGCCTATCTCGAAAAAAAAAGTGATTCGGTCCCCGCCGCAGCGAACAAGCCAATTTTGGATCCTAAGGTGGCTTTAGTCGTTAAAACTCAATTGATCGAGCGAGATTCGAAAGGCCGTTACGGTTTCGATGTAGAACTTGATCACAATGAGTTTTCGAAAAAAATGATCAAGCACGCGAAACTTGGAAAAAACGATCGGACCAGTTATGGCGGCTGGGGACGATATAATGACAAAATTCGGCTCGCCGTGTTTATTCCGTTTCTGGATGATAAAACCTATTCCAATTTAAAAGGACTTCCTGAAGACAAACACGAATGCAACTATACGAAAGAACGGGCACTTCTATTCCAAGAGTTGCCGTATTCGTTGAGTGTTCACTTTGGAACTGTCCAAGCCGTCAAGCTCAAGGATGGAGAATTTTGGATTCAAATCAATGGTGACAAACCAGCGAAAAAATAACCGAGTAACGGGATCACGAACTGATGCACTGGAGCCGTCTTGATTGTGAATTTGGGACGCTTCATTCAAACAACGTTACGGGAAGCTGACTGGTGGCCAAGAAATTTAAGGCGAGAAAATGATTTATCAACGTTGTCTTCCCTGCTCCCATAAATCAGCTTAGAACGGTCACCGGTAACTTTTCTTTAAGAGTATTCGAATTGGATTCGGTCATGATCGATTCTGATGTAACGTAAACCGCGGATAACTTTGCCACGACCAATTCGGTAGATGAACAATTGGGCTCAAAAAAGCTCTTTTTAATAGGCATTTCCGTATATTTTATGCAATTGCAATTAAATTGTAAGTAAGGCCGGGATTCGTATTGACTTGCATGTTAATCAACGAAATACTGACTTTCGGCAGATGTTCCGTTACTGAAATCGAATTACATGTACAAAAAGCTTGGAGTCTGGCTTTTGCTGGCGTACCTGGTTCTTTTTTTGAACTTGGGCTACTCGGTGCATGGTGTTATTTCTCTGAGTGATTACAGCGATTCTGCTTCCGATTCCATCCTTGGCCAATCAGGTTGCTCCTGTTGCCAACACTCGTTTCCGACTGGTAACTCCAAGTCAGGAATATGTGCTGATCATGACTGCGCGATTTGTAAGTTCTTCCAAAACTACAATGTTACGTTTTGCAACTCGAGTATTATTTCTGCATGTGAAGCCCATCGATTTCAGGTATTCACGAATCTCCCCGGGCCAATCAATTCGTCTATTCTCAAAGTCGCCAGAGGCCCGCCTGCAGTTTCTTTCAATTTGTCGTGTCTAAGTTAACCACTGATTCGGGAAACCAATAGCGATTTCCAATCTGACTGGTTTTATCTCAAGAGTAATGAAATAGAAGTTGCGCAAATCCATGCGCAGCTGGTGTGATGAATCAGGCGCGGAAATACCGTCGAAGGCGACAGTAAAACTCAATCGGTCCAAACCCGCAAGTCGGTAGCCTCGGACAAGTTTTCAAAAGCTTCAATAGACATCAGAAATTATTGTGCAATTCAGGATCCGAAAAGGAACAACAAATGCTCCAACAACATCCCAACCGGACTGGCTTTACCCTCGTCGAACTTTTGGTAGTTATCGCGATCATTGGGATTTTGATTGCGATGTTGATCCCTGCGGTTCAAATGGTTCGCTCAGCTGCTCGTCGGACGCATTGCACTAACAACTTGAAACAAATCGCGCTTGCAATTCACAATTATGATGATGTCCACAGACGATTCCCAGTCAATCAGATAGGACCCGGGCTGGGAGATGGAAATGGCAATTTTGGCGAAGGTTACTACAGTTGGCTGGTCCCAATTCTTCCATTTCTCGAAGAGGGGCCTGTCTACTATCAGTTCAATTTCGCGTACAGCAACGGTGATGGTGACAGTTATAGGATGAGTAACACTCACCCCAATGCTGCTGCAGCTGCCTCCAGGATTTCAACATACTTGTGCCCCTCGGACGATACCGATTACGACAATTCAATTATGGGTTCTGCCAATCCAGCGCCAGGAAGCTATGTCGGAAACGCTGGTTGGCCACCACTTGCAACCGGGTTTGATGGTGAAAGGCCGACGCCTGGTCAGTTCAATGGCGTGATCCCGCTGGTTCACCCATCGAACCAAATTTCGTGGCATCAGGAAAAGGTTCGATTCAAGAGCTTGATCGATGGGGCGGCCTACACCGCGATGATTTCGGAGCGATTGATCCAGACAGGTTCGAGTGTTGGTGCGATTCGTAACTGTGACTCAAGGCTTCAATCCCAATGCATCCTTGCACGCCCCGAGACCTTAGCTGAAATCGATCAGCAAATTCGAACTGTTGCTCACTCTCATGTATTTGAATCAGCACATATTGGTCGGTCGTGGTCCAGTGGCTGGCCCTTGGCTGGTCAAAACTACTTTCATGTCAAAACACCCAATACGCTGACTGCCCATTACGCCAGGGGATTTGACGAAGGTGATTTTATTTTAACTCCCAGCAGCCATCATGGCGGCGGAGTCAATTTCGCCATGGCGGATGCTTCCATACACTTTGCATCAAACGGTGTAGACCCGCAGGTATGGCGTGCGATCGGAAGTCGGAACGACGGCAGTTACGTCACATTGTGGGACGACTAGTTTTTTAAAAATTTTTTCTTAAGAGTTTCTTCAAAAAATGAAAACTGTTTCACAACCAGTTGCAATGAGTAGCTAGTGTTGATTAAATCGGAAAGCTGTGAATTTGAGTTGAGCGGCGAGGCGCTAGCCGCCGGTATTTGAGGGTTTACCGGAGGTTAGTGCCTCGCCGCTCATATTTAATCAACACTGCCCTGTGCTTGGAACCCGATCGACAACTGTTGTTGGTCAGCATGTCGACATCGACTGGGAACGACAGCACCTCAAGTCCTTCAGCATTTACGATTGAAGGGGACAACATCAAATGTCAGGTAAAGCTAATTTCTCTCCTCGTTGGAATCCATTCTTGGTGTTGCTTGTTGGGATCCTGCCTTTTTTTAGTGGCGCAGCAGGATTGTCTCACGAACTGTTGTGGACACGTCGACTTGTCGACTTGCTTGGGGCAACTGATTGGGTTATCGGCCGTGTTTTGGGTTTGTTCTTTCTGGGGCTTTCATTAGGCGGCTATCTTGCGACGCTCAAAGTTTTCAGGAATTGTCCTGCAATTTATAAATTGGCTATTGCCGAGCTACTTGTTGCATTGTTGGCGTTGCCCGCAGCTTTTCTTCCCGCATGGAGCGATTGGATTTGGGCAGCCATAGGTTCGGAGCTACTCGTTTCGTGGCAAGGTTCTACGATAAAGCTCGTTCTTGCATCGATTGTGATTTTGCCACCGTCAATTGGCATGGGTCTCACATTGCCGTTTTTTGTGAAAGCGACAACGGAATTAAAAGGTAATGTGGGATCAACAGGAGTCTGGTTGTACTCCATCAATACGATCGGAGGTGTTTTCGGACTATGGGCAACTTCAACCCATCTGATTCAGTGGCTAGGCGCGTTGTGGTCCATGCTATTTCTTTCCTTTTTAAACGCCACCATATCAGTAGCCGTAATTGCAATTGGGATTCTTTCCAGAAACTTAGGGAGTTCAACTTGTGATGCTAACCAAGCCGACAATTCTTCAACTGCCGAATTAGCTTCAGAAAACAATCGCACTCAAAGCATCGAATTCAGTTCCGGCCGGGGGCTGTACGCTATGTCGTTTATTTCAGGATTCATCGTACTTTCTCTGGAAGTTCTTTTGCTACGAATTATTTCTTTGGTTGTGCCCAGTTCCTACCACACGACTAGCGCTTTGCTGGCAAACGTAATATTGATTCTGGCGATCAGCTCTGGCATGGTCAGCTTGTTTTTTTCCATCAGGCCGTTGAAAACCCGGGTGGCAGGAAAGTGGCTTTTGGCAATTGGTATTTCCGGCGCTGCTATGTTCATTTGCCTCTGTCCTCGGTTTCTTGTTGCTGAAACTGAACAATTGATTTCAATCCGATACCTGCAAAGCCTGAACGGTAGCGTGATTTCATCCATCAACCACTATTGGCAATTAGTGTTTTGGCTTGTCGCGTCAGTTGGTGGTTTGGCATTGCTGTTTTCTGGATTCGTATTTCCAACGTTGATTGCTTTGAGCTCCAATAAAGATCCAACAGGACATCGAATTGGACTCTTGTTGGCGGCCAATGGAGTCGGCGGATTATTGGGAAGTGAATTAACCAATTCGCTGATCGTTGGAAGTGTAGGGTTTTATCAAGGATTTACTCTACTGGCCCTCGTTGCAATGGTCGTCGCAATTTTCATTATGCTGAGATTAAATTGGTATGTGACTATTGCCGTCACTTTTGCCATGACAATTGGAATTTTGAGTGGTCACAATTACAACAGAACACAACCTTACTTGAGCCCCAAAACATCAAAAAAATTTATAGTCAAACAAACCTGGTTCGGTCGCGACGGTGTTTTGTCAATTGTTGTAGATTCAAAGGGGTCTCGCAGCATTTTGATGAATAACCAGTATATTCTGGGCAGTACAAACGCTGCAGCGGACGAACGTCGTCAACTCATCATTCCCTGGCTGTTGAGTAGCAACGCGAAAACGGTTTGTTGTCTCGGTTTGGCCACTGGGATTTCCGCAGGTGGTTTGGAGAGATTGCCAGATCCGCCTGCAATTACGGCGGTTGAACTTTCTCCAAACGTGGAAAAGGTTGCCCGTGAAAATTTTGGCGCTGCTTCCCAAGGATTTTTTAAACGCGAAAAAAATAGAGTCATCATCGAAGATGCAAGGACGTTTATTGCCGCAACAGAAAACCAATTTAACATGATTGTTGCCGATCTTTTTCGTCCTCATGGAACGGGAGAAGGGAGATTGTATTCGCTGGAACATTTTGAGAATATTCGCCGCGCACTCAAGGATGATGGGGTGATCTGCCAATGGTTGCCTCTACATCAGCTGACTCAAAGAAATTTTGAAATTATTGCAGCCACTTTTCAAAAAGTTTTTCCTCGAGTACTTGTCGTCTACGGAAATCTCAGTACCAACACGCCTATTATCGGGTTAGTTGCCAGTAAAAACGATCAGGTTTGGACACGGGAACGCATCGAACCTTGCTTTGATGAACAATCACTGCTTCCATTCAACGACAGGCTGCTATCCAATGTAAGAAGTCTTGTGATTGGTGAGTTAAAGCCAGCGGCAAAAGATACTCCAATTAATACACTTGACAATTTGCTGATCGAAATTGAGGCGGGCCAAAGTTGGATACTTGCTGACTTAAGGAAAAGTCGCAACGGAGACCATCCCAAACACCTGTTTATATCAGGTTCAAATCTAATTCCTTTTAATCAATTCCTGGAAAAATCGACGACTCCTGTGTTCTCAAGATCAATCTTTCAACGACTACAACAACAGATCCAAAAAAAGCTTGAGTAGCCTTCTCTACGCCAGATTAGGTAGCGTTGATTAAATATGAGCGCCTTGCCGCTCACATCAAATTCACAGCTTTCCGATTTAATCAACGCCTAGGCAGTAAAGCTGGCATCACCGATGAGGGGTGAGGAAAAACATAAATACGTGGTAACTGCGCATCGTTCTGCGCCGCAATCGGCACAAACGCCGACGTTTCTTGTTTGCCAATACTTGGGCTATTAGACTAAAGTTCCACGATAACTCCTAATTCCAGCTCAGAAATCTTCGGAATTGATGGTAGAACGACACCGAAATGGGAATACCACCAGCATTACGTTAATCGCACGGTTATGCGATCAAGCGGACCAGGATGCTTGGGACCGTTTCGTCGACCAGTATTCTCCGCTCATTTTTTCCTGGTGTCTCAGATTTAAACTGCAAGAAACGGACGCGGCAGACGTAACGCAAGAAGTCCTGTTGAAACTAGTCGGTTTAATGAAACAGAATACGTACGATTCACAGCGTGGGGGATTTCGGGCCTGGCTGAAAACAATTACTTCGAATCTAATTCGTGATTTACTCAAATCAACGTCTCGCAAAGCAGTTGCGGATGGCGGTTCTCAGATTTTGCAGCGGCTGGCACAGGTGGCTGACCCCGACAGCATTCACGATCTGGGCAAATTGATCGAAGATCAGTACGAACGAGAATTGCTCAACGTCGCATCGCAACGTGTCAAAGGTCGCGTGCAACACCGCACGTGGAGCAGTTACGTTGGCACGGCAATTGAATCACGCTCGGCAAGTGACGTTGCCGCCGAGTTGAATATGCCAATCAGCGAAGTTTACGTTTGCAAATCACGTGTTTTGAAAATGTTGCGTGACGAAGTCCGTAAACTCAATTCCACGTTGGACTAAAACGGAGCTCGTGATGAAGCACACTGATGCGTGTCCATCCCGTGAAGACCTGCAGAAACTGCTCGATGACGACAAATCGTTGCTCAACGCGGAAACCCTTTCCATTCACATTCAGTCTTGCTCCGATTGCCAAAACATCATGGAGCAACTAACCAGTAACGATGCTTTGCCTTTGAATTGCGCCGAAATCCCACCAACTCGCAAATCATCTCCGGCATTACTCGAAATTCAGCGTCGCCTCAAGGGATCCGAGTCTCCGTTTACTCCGCATGAAACCGATTCAACCATTACTGACCAAACTGACCGAATCGACAAACCAACTTTTCCTGATGAATCGCCGCAAAACGAAACGTTGTCACAGATGCGAATCAGCAAGTACAACATCATCCAGGAATTGGGTGCCGGTTCGAGCGGCATCGTGTATCAAGCATTTGATACCGAACTATCTCGCCCCGTGGCAATCAAGATGTTGCGACGCCAGGTGTTTGCCAATGATGACCAGGTAAATCGTTTACGACGCGAAGCGAGAAGTGTTGCTTCGCTGTCACACCCCAACATTTTGAGCCTTTACGAGATTGGGCAACGCGAAAACGAAAACCCGTTTCTGGTTTTCGAATTCGTTGACGGAAAATCTCTGGGACAAATACTGCAAGACGAAAAAATTTTGAAGCCGCGTCGTGCAGCCGAACTCATTCGGTCTGTCGCAACGGGTTTAGATTCTGCACATGGTTCGGGAATGATCCATCGAGATATCAAACCGACAAACATTATCATTCAACGCGATTCCAACCAACCCAAAATTGTTGATTTTGGATTGGCAATTGACCATGAATATGAATCGAAACTGACGAAACAGGGAATGATCGCTGGCACGCCTACCTATATGAGCCCTGAGCAGGTGCAGCCCGACAATCATCTCGATCATCGCACCGATATCTATAGTCTTGGAATCGTCTTGTACGAATGCCTGACAGGTGAAGTGCCGTTTCGTGGCGTCGTAAAAACGACATTGAACAGAATCGCAAGTGAAATTCCTGTTGACCCCGTCAAGCTCAACTCTTCTGTCCCCAAAGATCTGGCAACCATCACGCTCAAAGCGATATCTAAAGATCCAAACAAACGGTATCAATCGGCGGTCGCGATGGCAGAAGATCTCGAGCGTTGGTTAGAAAACAAGCCGATTCAGGCGAGACCAGTTTCAAAATTTGAACACGGATTCCAATGGTGTCGCCGAAACCCATTGTCGGCTGCACTTGTTTTTTTGGTTGTCCTTCTGGGATTAACGCTTGTCATCGGTTCGCTGGCGACGGCTTCGAAAATGGCTTCGGCCAACCGCGAAGTAAAAAAATCTAACGCGCAGTTGGAAAAAAAATCTGCCGCGGTAGCGCGACAACGAGATGCATTATTGGAGTCCATGCAAAATTTGATTTACCGAATCAACGATTCGATGGAAAATGATGTCGTCGATCTCGATAAAACGCAAAAGGAACTACTGCGAATCGCCATCAACGGATTGAAAACTGTTTCGCGCGAAGCGAATGATAGTCTGTCGCAACAAAGTGCCGCAGCCGCTCACTATCGCTTGGCCAACGTGCTATATCGTCTGGAGGAACTTCGAGACGCCAATAAACATTTAAAAGTGGCCCGGCAAATCAACGCCGAGATACTCGCGTCACAGTCCAACGATACGAATGCTCAAATACTTGGTACCAGGATTCTGTGGCTGCAAGCGTCGTTGGACTACGAATCAGATCCTTCAGAAACGTCAATCGAAAAATTCGAGCTGGCTCGAAATAAAACGCGACAGTGGATCAAACAACAACAGATCGATAAAGGTCTTTTACTCGACGCCATTTTGAGTCTCGATCAACTGGCTGACATTCGATCTTCGCAAAACCAATGGAACAAGGCCAAAAAATGTTACCAAGAGATGATTTCCTACGCGGACAAAATCCTGGAAAACAAACGCGGTGACTTGTGGGCCAGTATTGTCACTCATCAGTCAACATGGGCTCTGAAAATCAGTGCCTGGGAAAATCTTGCTGATCTGGCATGGACGGAAAAACACCGACTTGAGGCGGCTAAATACGATTTGCTGGTGGATTACCACTCCGTTCTGATGGAAATGTTTGAATCAATGGTTGCTGAAATCGAAGTGGAGCATTTGGCAGACCCGGACAAAGCCAAAACGCATTTCAAAAAACTATTTCCAACAAAGATTCACGATGAAATGGACAGTGATCAGCGATTGGAACTGGCCCAAAACACAACTTATCTACGCGAATACTATTTAGCTAACGGTGATCTGAATCAGGCCCTGAAATTTGGTCGACAATGTGTTAAAATGATGAAATCATTGCAATCCGACTCCGACCTGACATCAAACTACTTGATGGAAATGATCAACGATAGCGGTCGTGTGGCAGTGATGTTGTCAAAGCTCGGAAAACAGGATGAGGCAACCAGAGAATTAGCCAGTCTCAGACAGTTTGTTGAGCGAATGTCAAAGAAAATCGAGCATGATGCAGCGGAAATAGAGCGCTGGTTGGCCCGATTAGACTACATCCAGACAATCGTCCAGCCGAACAAGTAATCGGCACCCGCCAATTTTTCAACTTTTCGTGTAAGAATCCTTTCTCCCCATCGTAACGATAAAAACAGCGTTTGAATAACACAAACCTGCCTTTCACTCATCTATTGGAAATGTCAATGTGCATTGAATCCGAGGCACGTATTTCGCGATTTGACGACACGTGGAATTCGCGAGCCCGCCGAAATTGGTTTTGCCTGATATGCATTGTTGCTTTTGCAACGTCTGCGGGCTGCAACTCAGAAAACACTCCTACTCCGGACAAATTGTCATCAGCTAACAATGATTCAACTGTAATTCCGATTTCAGATTCGAACTCAAAATTTGAGAACTCGCGAACAACACAGAAAGAACTTTCAGAGCATGGAGAAAGCCGATCGCAAAAACTGGTAACAGAATTCGACAGACCTCCAATCAAAATCGTCGATCGCTTTATCAGTAGCGATGACATTGCTGCAGACAAAACCTCGAACAGAAACTCTCAAAACAATGCAGTGGGATCAACCAGTGGCTTTGCGAAACACGTTGTTGATGATGCAGTTCGGCAAAAATTGAAAACAAAATCCCGACAATTCACGGCGACCGCTGTCGAATTGATCAAGCAAGGCAAAATTGACGAAGCCCTGCGACAACTTCAACAGGCGTTGCTGGCCGACAAGAGTAATGTCGAAGCGATCTTTCGCACAATGTCCGTTTTGGATGATCGCGGTCAGCAAAAAATCCAATCCGGAAATTTGAAAGATGGTTATGCGGACTTGATCACGGCAGGCATTTTTGCTCGGGAAATCGTTGGTCAACCTGTGATGAAGCAACTTCCTCAGAAACAGCGCACCTGGATCGCCAACGCACTTTACAACGCCGCGTGTGCCCAAAGCTTGTTGAACAAAAAACAGCTTGCCATGGAAAGCTTGACTCTCGCTTTTCAGAGTGGATTTGACAGACCCCAATTGCTCCAAAACGACCCCGATCTCGATCCACTTCGAACCCTTCCAGATTTTCAAAAGCTGGCCCGAAAATACGGTCAGCCCAACACATCCAACAGACAGTGACCCATTTAGGGTGAGGAGGTTTCATGTCTCAGTTCATTCGACCGCACGGTCATCACGTTCGAACAATGGCAATGCTCATTGCATTGTCCACCGCGATGATGAGTGTTTTCCAATCGACCAGTTTCGGAATCAGCGTTCGACCTGATCGACCAATCGGATCGTACAACGCGCTCGGAGCGCAGTTTCCAGCAACCGGGTATTTTGGCGATGTCAACGGACAATTTTGTACAGGTACGCTGGTCGCACCCAACAAAGTATTGACCGCTGCACATTGCATCGACTTGAATGCCGATGGAGTGGTTGACGGCCCAATCAATCAACTCGCATTTGGTTTAGGTGCAAATATTCCAGGTGGTGGTTTAACAGCCAACGTCAGTTCCGTCGCCATCAACCCTGGTTGGGTTTCATCGGGTGGAAGTGCTCAATTCGACATGGCGGTTTTGACACTCAGCACTCCGATCAATACCACGGCACCTGCCAAGATCTTCGATGGCGACCCAACGGGCTTGAAAGGATTTGCCGTGGGCTACGGAACCCAGGGAACAGGTACTGATTTCCCAAGCAACCTGGCTGGTGCCAATGACAAACTTGGAGCCGAAAACATGATCGATGTTGTCGGCGACGAAATACAATTTGATTTTGACAACCCGAATGGCAGTACTAGTAGTTTTGGTTCGTCGAGTGCGCTAAACCTCGAAGGCGGAACGGCAGGCGGAGATTCCGGAAGCCCGCTGTACGCAGAGTTTGGCAACGGGCAACGTTACATCGTTGGAATCCTCAACGGAGGGTTCAACGATTTCGGTAGCGAATCAGAATACGGTGACATTTCAGTTTATGCACCGATTCGCGACAGTTCCAATCTGTCTTGGTTGAGCAGCCAGGGAATTACTCCCGCCGCAATTCCTGAACCGGGAACTTTTGGTGTTTTTGCGATCGGATTGCTTGGTCTTTTCGTAAGTCGCCGACGCAACCGACGCGACTAAAAACGAAGCCAATCAATTTGCTCCTACCGCTCTCTCCATTGTAAAAGGGGCTTTCATCTTTCGTAGGTGGAAGCCCCTTTTCTGTTTGGTGTAAACAACCTTACTGCTGATTCCATTCAAAAATTTCAGCAATTTTCTTACGTTCCTGTTTTTCCAGTTTGATCAATTCCGCTAATCCGACGCCTGCCTCGGTCAATGGCGCGCCCGACAACCGCTTGTAGTAGGGGTCCAGCGTTTTAGAAGCAAATTCTGCAAACGCCAGATAGTCTGCCAGGGCCTTGTCGGCCAGCTTCAATGCTTCTTGTCGATGTGCATCGATTTTCGATTTCTGATACACCGCGCACATGATGGCTGCTTTGACTTTGGAATCGTAGTATGCCGCCAACAACTCTTGACCTTTCATGATATTGACGATGTTCTGCGCTTCTTCGCGATTTTTTTTGGCATGCTTTAAACCGAGCAATGCAGCTTCGTGGCAGCGATTTCCCATCTTCTTGATTTTCGAAAAATGTTTTTCAGGAGTAATGTTAAAAACACTGCCGCCTTCGCTGGCCCAAACGACTTGTTGATAATACGGGTACTCATTAGGCTCCGATCCGTCCTTGTTTCTAAACCGTTTCGGTGATTTGGCCACGAAATCGACGTAGTGTTTGAACGGAATGAGCCGGCCTCCGCGGGCCGGTGAAGTCATGTAGTTCCAAGGCCAATCTGCCACAAACCAATTGTATGGAACCCTCAACTCCCGCCTCATGACATCGCCACCTGAATAGATGAAAGCATCGGCCTCAGGAATAATCAGGTTCGAGACGTCGTAAGCTTGTAAAAAGTACTTCGCAGCTTCATCGCTGCCAAATTGTTCACTCAGTGCAGTGATCCACACTTTCGGATCGTATTTTTCGTTCGACGAAGCATAACGAGCCAATGCCTGACGAAACATTGGGCCAAGTAATGTTCCAGAAATGTGCCTTTCGTAATAGACAAATCCATGAAACCCCGGCACTCGTTTCATTTCTTGCGCGACGTTGTAGGCGAATCGCGGCGAATTGAACGGAAAATATAGTTGGTTCGCGGGATAAAATTCAACGACGGTAGGCAACCGAGTTTGATCGGCCCAGTGCACCACTCCGGGATAAGGTTTGGCATCGGTGACTTGCTCTGAATTGTAGCCGTGAAATCCAAGCCAGAGATTTTCATACGGGTTGTCCGAAATAATGTTTTTCTGAAATTGCTCCAGCGGTGTCTGCCATTGATTTGCGATATAGACGGGCTTGCGCTTGGATTTACGCAGCGCCGGTGCGATGGCCTCGTTGAAAAATGTGCTGCGGTTGCCCGGGACCGGCTCTCCATTGAATCCCATGAAGCCACTCAGGTCGGGATACAACTCCAACAACTCCTCAAAGACGGCGGTTGTGTAAGCGATGGTTTTTTTGTTCCGAACATGACAATTGAAGATCTTGTTGGGTTGCTTTGAGCTTGGCCAAAAATTGGGATATCCGTTGATATGCCACTTCCCAACTTCCTTTGAAATCTTCTTGAGGCGATCCAAGCCATGCGCCTTGCCAAACGCGCGTGTGTAAAAAATTGGCTGGGTCTGCAAATAACTTTTCAGCCCGTGGGATTTTGCGGTGGCGAACAGCCAATTCATTTGTTTTATGATTTTGTCATTCTGTTCTTTCGAAATCTCTCTCGCTTCTGGAAATCGTTTGTGCCGAACGAGCATATGTTCTCCATTGGTCAACTCGCCAGGACCATACCAGACGATTGCGTTATATCCTTCTTTGCTCCAGGCAGCCATTTTCGAGCGCCAGTAGTCTCTGTTGAAAAAAACATCGTTTTCCGGGTGGCTGTATCCTTGCAAGATCGCACGGAATTCCAGGACGCGATCAACCGGAGGGAGGGGAGCGGATTGAATCTCATTGGGCTTCGGTTGCTGTGCCTGTGCAGCCGAACAACAAAAGCTTGCGCAAAGCAAAAGAAGCATGTGTCGAATCGTGTGTCTTGACATCTCTTGTTCCTGATAAAGTCAAATTGTCTAAACAAATGCGTCCGCGGTTGGAATGATCGACAATTTAAATCGGCATGCGAGAATTTGTTGCGAGCGAAATTCCAAGCGTGCATTAATCAGTTCGCTCGGAAAGTGGTTTTCTGTTGGCAAATTCTAACAGAAAGCATAGATGCAATAAATTTTTCGTAGTGGCTGCAAAATCGTAAGCGCGAAGCGTGAGCGAGAGACCACGATTGACCGCATATCAGCGTGGTTATGGTCCCTCGTTCACGCTTTGCGCTTGCATAGTTCAACACTTGTGGTACCACGACAAAAATTTTCGATAGAAACTTCTGCTCGGAATTAAATTTTGCAAATGTATGAAATGAAACTGATCGCAACGCCGCATTTTCTTCCGGTACTACGAGCGGAATGCAAATCCGCTCATGGTACCGGGTCGTTTGACGGCTCCTCGAAATATCCAGCGCCGATGAATTTTTAGCGGTAATGGATTGCTATATCTCAGTTTTTTAAAAAAATGCTGGCAGAAACTGACGACTGGTTCGTATCCCTTGGTACGGAATTTTGGGCGCGCAGCTCGATTGTGACGAATTCTGCGCGCTCAATTGCGGAAATTTGACACCATGCAGGGCCGAACTATGAATCCATTCTCTGGAAACCGCAGTTTTTTGTGTTGCTTGTCCACTTCATTTTTAGTGATCACGATTGGGTTTCTTTCGCCAGCCCAATCCCAAGAAGTATTTTCGATCGATATTGGAAGTGGCGCGCCATTTGCCCCAGGAGACGTTCTCGTGCCAGGTCCTGGATTGGCCATTGGCGATACTGCATTGGCAGCCGGGGGAGTGCTGACAGGCGTTGAAATCGACGGAATTTCCGATGGAAACGACTTTGGAACTGACCTGTTGTTTTCAGTTGACCGGCCGTCGACGGGGGCAGTTGGCACCGATGTCTTTACGGAATTCGTAGGAGGTGGGCTCGGTCCTTTTGATCACACCGCAGACATCTATTACAACCCGCTAGTTTCAATTACCAATTTCATTTTTCGAGATGGTGATGGAATAGCTAATCCTTTATCGGCACCCAGTTTTGGACTTGCCGAGCCATTCCCAGCAGCATCGGACAACGTCGATGCCTACGACTTTGGCGCGATTGGTGGAATTGCTTATGGAGGTCCAGTCTATTTCACCGTTGGAGCGGCAGCGTCGGGAGGTTTTGCGACCGAAGACATCCATTTCGTGCCAACGCCCGGAGGTGTTGTTTCAACGTATGTCAGTGGAGCCACAATGTCGCTCACAGCAGGTGACGATATCGACGCGATTTTTGTACTCGATGATGGCGACATGATTTTTTCCAGCGGTGCTGATGTAATCGGATTTTCACTGGATCGGGCTGACCCTTCGTTGACAGCCGGTTCGACCCTGAGCTTGCTGTACGCCGGAGGCGCAGCACTCAGTCCAGCAGATGTTTTTATTCTGACCGGAACTGGTGGAGCGTTTTATGTACCTGCCTCGTCTCACGGATTGTTGTTCACCGACAACATCGACGCGCTCGATCAAACGTTTGTTGTGCCAGAACCGGGGACTACCAGTGTCATCTGTCTGGCCGCAATTGGTCTTTTTATTCGACGACGCCGTCGCAAAAGTTAGTGAATTAAGGCGAGGCTTCTACCGAGCCTGATCCTGTGAGCGGCAAGGCGCAAGCCGCCGGTACGAAGCGCTAACGAACCGGCGGCTAGTGTCACGAACGTTAAATACTGTCCCACCAGGAGGGGATTCTTCCTTTCTTACCTATTTTGTCGTGACAAAAAAGCT
>JANQLU010000008.1 GCA_028280445.1 Pirellulaceae bacterium
TCCGCCGACATTCAGCAATAGACTACCAATCACCAAACCGCTTCGAAATCAAATACTATTCTTAAGTGAAAGCGCGCCCGTCAAGCATGGGCCACCTCAAAGTACGGAATCTGTATTCCGAGTCTATTGCAAAGATCTATCGTTCCTTCATAGATCTTCTGCTTGTTCGCTAAGCAATAAAGATCTAACTGATTTCCTTTTGCTCCACATTTGAAACATTGGAAACGATTCCCTTGCCTGTCCACGGAAAAACAGTTCGACCTTCGCTTGCTGTCGTTTCCATGCACAGGACAAGAGCCTCGTTTTTTGGAACCAGTAGAGGAATCCCAACCGATGAGTTGCAAAACGTCGTCCATAGTCACTTGTCGTTTGATCATAAAATAGTGAATTCTAGGCATGGCCATGCTCCAAAGTTTAAATACGTGTTCTCCCTCCGCAATTGTTTAACGTCGCTGCACTCCCAATCCTCACGACGGCCAATGAATCCACTGGCGACTGTTGCACCTGCCCTCCGGACCACCGGATATTATTCCTCTTTTGGGGCTACGGGTGACTAATTTGGATTCACCTCATTTCGTACTTCTCAGCCGTTTGCGGCGAGGTGACTTTGTCCGCTTGGTAAATTGTTAAAAATTAAGTCTGCAACTCTTGCTCTAGCTTTTCGTCTAGAATCTCTAAATTAGGCAGTCGTTTCAAACGAGGCTGCTGGTAAAGATGACTATCAGAGTTCTTGTTCAGTGCAGCTATGAACACTTCGATTTCGGCTTTGGATACGAATCGTCTGCCGCCTACTTTTAATGTTCGAAGGCGAATACCCTTAATTCCTTGATTTGCCCACCTATGAATTGTCGACAAATCAGGTCGTCCGGGGATTATTTTTCTTGCTTCGGAAAACGTAAGCAGTTCAGTTTTTCTATCAGAATTCAACAAAAGCTCCAGAAAATCGCAGTTAGCAACTTTTTCAATAATTGCAAATTCTGCCTTGTCTCTGGATTTGACAAAAACCCCAAAAATATTGGAGACAAGTCTACCGAATCTGAACGTTAAATCTCTCCCAAGCTTTGGGCCCCCTTGTCATAGCGGCTTGTCGTACCGTCCACATTGATACTGTGTCTGCGAGTCCAAACTTCGCTCGACCGGATGGACCAAGACAGATATTCCAAAAGATAAGAATCTTGTTAAAATCCCAACGCATTTGATAATGAAGAAGAGCAAAAAGCATATTTCGACGCTCGACTTTGGACTTCAACGAGAGCTCAAACAGTCGCTTAACGCCACCATGCTCAAAAACCGCATTGACTTGCTCATCGCATGTCTCGAGCAATTCTTCAAAGATTTCATCAAACTTTGGCCCGAGTTTTTGAGACTCAAGATACTTTTCAAGTTTTACACGTACAGCATCTAGGCTTCGTGAAATGCTTTCAAAAGTTTCCTGCGTTTTCTTATCAGGTATGGCGTCTTGGAACCTCAATACCGATTTGCGACTATTTACAAATGAGTTGAGCTTGTCGAGCGATTCAAACATTATTCAAAGATTTGCAATAAGGCTTTGTAAGCGGTTTTAGTCTATCATCCAATTTCTGACATTATTTCTATAGCTAACATTTGGTTTTTGTCTGCATATATCTCAGTCGTTTTTATGTTATTGTGACCAAGTATAACTTGAGCGGCTTCAGGTCCAAATTTCCTTCTTATGAATGTCGCTGCGGAATGCCTCAATTGATTTGGAGTCCATACTGGGATTTCAGCTTTTTGGCATGCACGTCGAATCGCTTTTCGAAACGATGTAGTTGTGTATTTTTCGCCTGGTGATTTTGATGGCGCAGATTTTTTGTTTGTGCCAGGTCGATTGCCGCAAGTAATTGGAGTTTTTCTCAGTGAATTACGAATAATCTGTCGTTTTGCTTCTGATTCCGACGGGGAAAAACAGTACTTCTCTCTGTCGCGCAGCAAATAGGAACTTAAAACCGTTTGGCCCTCAGGTCCAATATAGATTTGCCTCGCAATTCCATGATTTTGCGTTTTATGCTTCGAAGGCGTGTAGATCCAAATATCCTTCCGTTTCTGCACATCCATGGGGCGCAAAATACAAATTTCTCCCGGGCGCATTCCAGTCAATAGTTGCAATTTAACCATGTCAGCAACGACAGTTGGAAGTGCGGAAATTACTGCTTCGATATGATCCTGAGTTACAGGTTTAATTCGTGCGGATTCTCGAGCGGTTGTCTTACCAGGCCTCTGATTCCACTAACAGCTGTAAGACGATGATAAGTTGAGAAATCAATCAGTTCTTCTGCTGCCGCCCATTTCATCATATGTTTGATCCGACTAATCAGATCGTTTATGTACTTCCTTGACCAGTCTTTTTTGAGCATTTGCTCAATAATTGTCTTGAACGCTCTGGGACCAAACTCTGAAGCTGGGCGATGACCATAATAAACGCGGAGAAGTTTAATAACTGCTTTGGTTGCGCTTACAGATCCCGGCTCCTTACCTTCTGAAGACTCGTAGTACGATTTAGCCCATTTCAGATATTCCAACATAACTTGTGTTAGAAGGATCTCTGTTGAACTTCGATTCGTTAGGCTACTATCTCCAGATAGCCAGTCAGCAATTAATTGCTTGTATTCAGCTTTGCTTTCATATGAGTTGTACTTTCCAAGGTAAATACGTTTACCGGCCAACGTCACATACGCACGGTTGCCATTGCGACAGTATTTAGGGATTCTCGGCATGAGAGGGCTCCTTTCAAAGTTCTACCAAGTGGTAGAAAACAAGTGAAATAAACAGCCGCACTGCCAAGTAAGACAGGTAACGTAAGTTCTTTACGTTCCAGCATTTAGAAAAATGGGCGGTATTGGACTTGAACCAACGACCTCCACGATGTCAATCTAAAGATTTTCTATGGAAAATACGTTGGACTTGCAGGACATTTACTTGGGTAGCAATTGAAATTTGATTGATTCCTATGTATCCGCAATACAAACTACGCGGTGCCTATATTGGGTTTGCATGGCCCATATTGTGTCAGATTTGTGTCAGAAATCTTTGAACCATTGGTTTGAGAATAAAACATCCACAAGTGGAAACCGGCCTTACTCCGGGTTTGTCAAAAGCTGTTGATACGGAAGAGTTCACAAAGAGCAAAGCTGACTTGGCGGCGGATTGAGTGCGTTGCCGTTCATCAAATGTCACAGTATGGCACTGACGACAAAGAATACCTCATCCGGATCGTAGATGCCTGGAAACATCTTGACAAAAGTGTCCAGCAAGCAATTTTGGTATTAATTGATTCATCGAAGTAGGAAAAAGTTTGTAAGGCCCAATGAAATTTGTTTCACTCGAAATTTTCTCGTCTGGCGGTATTTGCTGAAACCCTAGGAATCTGTCCTTATTGCGGTCAGGTGACGTCAAAGCATCCCAACTCAAATACCACACCGAAGTTAGCAAAGACAAAAGTGTCACCAAAACAAAACTTTCCTGCACACGATATTGTAGAATTTTGAACGTGCAACTTTGGGCTGCGCAATAGAATCGGACGTTTGGTAGATCGTGGTCAATGTCCAGATTCTCGATAAAGTCTGCGATTTGCTTCAACTTTTGAATCACCGAGGTGTCAATTGCCGGGCGTAATCATAACTGGGCCGCTAGGAGTTGGAAAAACTACCATCCAACGTGAGCTCGTAGAAGATTTTGGGTTTTGGACTCCAACCACTGTCACAACACGTTTGTTGGAGAATGAAGAAAAGTACATGCGGTCAGTCAGCGCAGACGAGTTTAGTTCCGGAGTGGTGAATGGCCATTTATTATTGCCAATCATTTTTGCGAATGCAATGTACGCATTTGAATTCAATGACTTTCAGCGGATAAATGGCAATTCGGCCCAAGATGACGTGGTCGTCCTAAATGTCCGTCCCTATACCGCGCTTGTGATTAGTGCGTTTGTTCCGAGTCTAGTTCCAATTTGGCTGAAAGTCCCTGATGATGAAGAGCTAGAAAGGCGTCGGTTAGATAGAAATGCGATTCGCGACAATAGTTCAAATGGAATGTTGCGCAATTCTCAAGACCACATAGATACGACGTATTCGAGCTTTTTCAAGGAGACCGTCGCTGTTAACAGCGACGCTACAATTAAGATATTGAGGCTGCTCGGCAAGGGATAATATGGTGAACGTTCAATCCGACAGAATATGGCATGAAGCACATACAAACGTCGATATTGACAACTGGATAGAGCATATCGACCGCCATGATGTATCCGATCATTTCGCATTTCTTGCTGAACGTCACGCGACAACTATGAATGGAAAGTTGCTCGATCTACACGAATGGTTAAACGCTTTAGATGCGTTGACTACCTCTGAATCCCACATGATGATCAATGACAGCGAACGCCCTTCATCCGAAAGGCTAGCGATAGCTACGTTTCTCAGGTGGCGCGATAGAATTCGTTCGATCTTAGAAGCATACGAGAAGTTGCCTTCAGAAGGAGTTTTGATTTATTTCTCGGAAAAACTCGCTGTCTCCATTTTGGTGGCGTTTCGACGAATAGGTTCGGCGATTGACCTAAACAATATTTTGGCCGCGCCCGATCCAAATTCGGTATTTGATCCCGTGCTCGCTTTGCGGTTGGCACGCTCTGATTCAGATCTAGATTTGATTAGACGATCATTATTAAGTCGCCACAAACTTGTAATACATCGCAATGTTCTGACTCACGTTGATCGAGAATTGGAAGCAGGTGTCTTCGGACCAAGCATCGACACTCTATTTCTTAATGAATGGCTATTTGAGAACCGTTATGAGAGCCAACGAACCTTGGCAAATGTTCGCTACTTTGAAGAGTTGATAGCCAAAGACTTGGCTGAGGAAACCGCTATCACCGGAACCACGTTTTTAGAAATCGGGTCCGGTAATGGCCTGTTAACTGGCTCCTTTGCCAAGAATGAAGCAAAAGTCAGACGGATTTGCGCAATCGACATTTCGATGGATGCCATAATTGCTTCCCATCGGAATTCAGCCAGCCAAAGGAGACTGCCACAAAAAGGCTTAATAGGTGATAGGTCAAGGTATATCGTCGGCAAATACCACTTGGATTCCGTCCCGACAAACAATGACCTAGTTGTTTCTAATCCGCCTTATGTGCCCTTTCCGGAAGACAAAAGTATACTCGAGGACCTTCATCCACTAGCTCGGGCAACTTTAGGAACGTCGCTCCTCTCAGCCTTAGTTTCAGATTCTGAGTCACTCATCAGTGAAGACGGGCAACTAGTCGTGGTTGTTTCAGAAATGGCAGAACCAAATCTGCAATGTGCCGTGCCGAAAGGGATTGAAGTACGTCTGGTAGTCAAACGGGAAGTACCATTTAGTATCGGGCCATTGAACCGAGCACCCAAGGTATTAGACTGGCTTCGAAACGAACAAGGACTGAAACACGAAAATGGCGTTGACTTTCACAATATCGCAATATTTTTGCTTAATCGAAAAGGGGGGTAGCTTTGTCAGATCCTCTCATTGTTTTGCGATTTCGAGACATCAATCTCAACAAAGAAGAACAATCAAAAAACACAAATTGATCATTGCGGACAATGGCTACTGTTGGTGGGGTTGGCTATTCCGAGAATACGAACAAAATCCAAGTGAAGTCTTGTCTCGTATACTAATCGAGTACAATGAAGCAGGCAGTGATGAGTATCCAGTTGTTCTGTACGACACAGGTCAGGGTCGCCTGTACGTAGCCCAATGTGACTCGATTATGGCCTGGCCGAATCTGGGGTTTTCACCAGAAGTAGAGTTTACGCCAGACTACTATCGTCAACGGCGCGCACCCGCTTGGTTTCGGTTTCGTAGAATTGAAGAAGCAGAACCAGAGCTGATTGTCGGCAAAGTTTGCTCAGAAATGCCATCTGCAGTAGAGGACTGCTTTACGGATTTGCTAGAAAAAAGTGTTTCTAAGATTCAGGATTTGCGGCGACAAGAGGTGACCTTATGGATTTTAAGGTGAAGAGCGCGCCTGTTGTGTTGTTGGATGTTGACAACACATTATATGATTGGCTTGGATTTTTTGGTCCTGCATTCAGAGCGTTGCTCACGCGACTAAGTGAATTGTCGGGTGTTTCAGCAGATCAGCTTGCAGATGAATTCAAAAATGTCTTCACAACCCATGGAACTGTAGAATATACGTTTGCAGTACAAGAGTTGCCTTCCATACAAAAACTACATCCTCGTCTGTCGGGAGTTGACTTAGTTAATCAGTACCGTCAAGCGATTGACCTATTTCAGTTACGACGTCGGCGATTCCTAAGGCTCTATCCGTGCGTAATGAGTGGATTGAAGTTGATTCGTTCACTGGGCATTTGCGTATTCGCTGTTACAGACGCCCAACGTTTTCACGTTGGACAACGATTAAATCAGCTAAAACTAGCAGAGTTTTTTGATGGGATATTCTGTGTTGACGATCACGAAACTATTCCTGATAAAGAGTTGGCGAAACTTCGGAGGCATAGCCCCGAACGATATAGCGTGAAAATCGGACGGGAGATCATACTTCCCAAGGGACTAAGGAAACCTGACAAAAGCGTGCTGACATGGGTGGTTAAGACGCTCGATGTCGAGCCCGACCTAGTTGTATATATTGGCGACTCACTGGTAAAGGATATTCAAATGGCCAAAGAGGCCGGGATTTATGATTGTTGGGCAGCTTATGGTGCTCGGTATTCTGCGTTAGATATGGATACGCTAGTTCGGGTAACTCATTGGGACAAAGGGCTCGTCGACCAAGTCATCAATTTGACCCCTGAAGACTTAGGAATTTCTCCAAGCTTTATCGCAAATTCGTTTTCGCAGATTGTTCAGTTGGTCACCCGACCACGTCGACTCTGGCCACCTCGAATTCAAACCATGCAACATCTAGTTGCGGGTTCAGAATTTGAAGCAACCGCGGAGTCTGTGGGAAAATTGGATTCGACTACTGAGAGCAAACTGGACGCGGGTGCTGTCTAGCCCAAACGGTGAATCGTCGCGTGGCGATTCCACGTTTGCTCAAACAATTTGGTGGCCTCAGCAAACCAGGTAGAATGATCTGAGCTGGATGAGATCATTAAAAAGGCTCGAGCACTACCGCGGCGATAACGAATTGCTGAAGCTACGAAGCCGCGATCTGCAATTTCGGATAGCAGTTTCTGAATGTGTTTAACATGCCCCCCACGTTGACGACCCAAATGGTGGTACACAACTACGGCGCGCCCTTTTTCGAGAAACTGAACGGCTTCGTGCCAATAACAATGCTTTTGAGATGGACTTGTCGAACAGTGTTCGTCCAAATCCAAAAAGATCATCCCATTGTCTGGATCAAGAAATACCAAATCCACGGGATCAAGAAATGATTTTGCTTCACTAAACCATTGATCACGTTGTTCCCATTTTGATAAAAACGTCTTCGACTTCTTTAATTTACCGGGCACTGGCAACTCGAAAAAAATCGTATCAGGGGCTAATATCTTTCGCTTGCTAATTTCGGCCAGATTGAGACGAGTATTCTGTCGAATATCTAAGAGCTTAAGATACAGCTGCGGATCACATTCTCGAAATTTTGCACGGTCCCTGTCTGATCCTCGAAACAAATAGCCATCATGACGTCCATCTCCATTGTTTTCGGCTTCTACCGTTAGATACCACAGTATTCCTAGACGAGACATTGCCCTTACGCGTGCAATTGTCCGCAGCAATCCGTATTTTCCAAAATCGCCGACATCGCCAACATACTCGTGTCTCATAGCATCTCTCTACTACCTTACCTCACTTAAGTCCTTTTCGCGATCATATTGTTCTTTGAGCACGCCTTCTGTTGCCAAAGAAAACTCATTCTCTGCCCATTCCTTTACGCTATCTAAAAATCCGGTTTCGTCTAAATCGCTTCCATCTATCAACACATCCAATTTTTTTTCTTGGCAAATGTCCCGGAACATCGCCTTTGTTTCAGCAAACGTTGCTCTTGTGAGAGAGTCATTCAAACCATGACTTGGTGGAATCCAACCGAGCAGTTGTTTGGATACGTCTTTTTCGCGATCGCCATCTTCCAATTTCGTGAAAATTCCAACGTTGTTGGCTTTCTCTGTCCACGTCGGTGGGCCCATGAACAACATCATATCGAATCGACCAGCGCGAGTAATTGCATCGTCAAAAGAGCTCTGATGATTTGTGGCAAAAAAGAAAAGTACTTTTCTTCCATCATACAACTGGGCTAAATGAGGAAGCATGCTGGTTGTCATGAATTGTTGTTCGACTGACAGTTGTTGTTGCCCGGTATCATCGACTCGCCTTTGTAACATTGCGTCCATTTCGTCAAAAAACACAACAGCTCGCTCTAGGTCGTTTAAGTCTTCGAAAAGACGGTTGGCTTTGGAATAGACTCGCTCAAGGCCGTCATCTACAAAATCCGACGGAACAATTTCCAAAAAATCCCAACCGATCGCCGCAGCAAGCGCTCGAACAAATCGAGTCTTACCGGTTCCTGGAGGGCCAAAGATTAGGGCAGATCTCTTTACTAACTTCGGCACAAGATTGACATTGCTCTTCACTTCTGCATCGAGAATCGGGCGAATAGTTAGGTTCCACACCGCGTCCTTTAGTGACTGCGGATCTTCACCGCCATAACCCTTGATCTTGATTTGACTCTGAAGAAGTTCATCCCATGGTCCCTGATTTGGAGTAGGTGCAGTTGCAATTCCCCTATTCTTGAGAATCCTAAGGCGAATTGTGCGTGAAATTGATTTCCTGAGAGTGCAAAGGAACATATGAACAACTCCAGTTGCCCACGATTCAGGTTCTCCACGAGTGAGTGAATTGAGCTGTCCTCCAGAATTCCAACCACTGAATGATTTGCCATCTTGATTCCATGCCACTTGATTCGTTTCAAGCCAAGAAACAGATTTTTCCAGAAGTCCAAGTAGATCATTATTATCCGGAATGTCTTGAAATTCACGTATCAAACTTTCAAGTGCTTCAACATGCCAACAATGATTGGATCCAACACTGGGATAGTGAAACATAGGAAAGTACTTTTCCCATGCACCTGCTTCGTTTTGTCGTTCAAAAAACAAGTGAATGCTATAGCGTAATTCTTCTTCTGTAGGAAACATCTCAACATCTGCCCGCAATTCTGGCGCGAAATCGCCAATTCTCTTGCACCCGGCAGCAGACATTGCAAGCGCAATTGGATCCATTAATGCCGAGTGTCCAGCACTAATCAATGAAACTTGTCGCACAAATTTGTTTGCAAAAAGCTGTGCAATTCCTTTGAGCTTGCTAGCTTCTATATCAAGATTAATGGCACCATCCAAAAACCAATAGGCAATAGGAGACGCTGCGGAATATTCAAATACGCTGAGCGAATCCGGCACTTCTGACAATACTAGGTCGATAATTTCACTTATTGTTTTTCTATTAAACTTCTGCCATGACTTCGCGTCTGAAGCGTTCGTGTTGTGGCGTTTGAGACTTAGCAACGTTGCGGAATCAACGACATCGCCCTCAGCAAGCCGCCCAGCAGCGCGAACAATCAGTGCCGTCGTGAACGCATTGTTTTGCGGTAATTCTGCCGACTTCCATTCGCAATCCAGCAGCTGTTTGAATAATTTGGGTAAATTCAGCGTGTTACCGTCATCGTCGACTACGAATTTGTTTGCGACACGGTTTAAGCTCAACGTCATTAGCGCAGTTGCACTTGTCGTCACACTTATGGGTGTTGTTGTCGTAGGAGGCTGAGAAGGCAGCCTATAAAACGCGGCATGATTTCTATCATAAAACGCGTAATAGTCGTCCAACACAGTTCGGTTCAAGTACTCGACTCTGCGCCTTAATGTCCTGAGTCGTTCAAGTTCGGATTCAGCCATGACTGATTTCGATTTCCTTTCCAACTAACGAAACCGACTCTGCAACAGAAAAACCTGTGCCACCCCAAGTAATTGGAACCTTTAGGCTATCCCGTAGCTCGCCTAAGAATTCGTTGATCATTGGAGTGAAAAGCTTGTAATCGGTAACTCCTCGAACTTTGTAGTCAAGTCGATCCAACCCCATTACAGCGATCTGGGTTGGTCTATTGAATTGCACTGCTTGGAACACTGAATCAAGATCAAATCTCCCAACACGTCGGAGCCGATTTGTAACGGATGTATATTCTGGTTCGCACAATGGTGCGCCGGAGATCCGTTTTATCTCTTCCCAGGAGACTTCATTCTGTAATTCACCGCTTGGACCACCCACACGAATTGGGAACGTTCGAACAACCATGACAATTTCATCGACGCAGCTAGGTGGAATCCCCGCTTCCATGGCAAACGAGTTTGCCGTCGTGTCTTTTGAAGTTAGAAACGGATAACCGTCGCCGTGAAGCAATGACAATCCAAATCCTTGTGTCCCCTCGACCAAAACTCGGATGCCAGATTCGATCGCATCATGAAGCAGTGGAGCAACTCTCGTAACATTCACGAGTTTTTTGAGTTTCGAACTGTGTTCCACTAGCCTTACGTCGTCTCGACGCATCATGCGACGTGACAATGCATTGCCGTTTCCGGATCCAGTACTACCAATGGATTTGTGAAGACCTCGCTCTAGGTATCGGTCTTCGTCGGTTAACAATATACCGCGCGAGTCCACATAGACGCGTTTTGGATCCAAATTACATTTTTCGATTTCTTCAATTAGCAATTCTTCATCTACGACACAACCAGCTGCCAATGCAAACAATGCATGCGGATGTTCGACAGCCGACGGAAGTTGCCGTAAAACCGTTTCAGTACCAAACACTTGGGTGGTATGCCCAGAATTTGGTCCGCCGCACCTCACGACCCAAGGCCGATCATGCGACATGGCAATCAGCGTTGCAACTTTGCCCTTACCTTCCGACCCATATTGACCGCCTACAACGATTGTCGCTGACATTATTGCTTCTGCCTCCCCAATTCAAATCATTATCAACTGCCTTTTATAGAATCGTGTGGTGTCGGACGTGACAGTAATGCCAGTAAAGCATGGAATGTCTCCAAACCCACAGGCATATTTTTACTCAACCGTCGAAAGTTGCAACTCGGGTTGCCTCTCGATCGGCCAGGTTTGCATGAAGCTCGGTATCTCGGAGCAGACTTACTACAAGTGGCGTCATGACTATGGCGGCATGCGAACGGACTAGGCGAAGCGATCCGCGAGTGTTTGCGATTGATGTGGAATGAAAGCTCAACAGCGATCACGTGTTGGATCGCTTGACTTGGTCGTGTCACTTTTTCCGTCACTCAAAATAAATTTAGCGATGTCGGCGTTGGCAGGTGCAATCACCCGTTCTGTCTAATCACTTTCCAAATTTTTTTGGGGGGGAATTCTACAGAAATCGAATTATGTAAGTGACAGCGAGTTGACAGATGAAACCATCTCCCAGCGATTTTGTTTCTTTCATCGCGTTCATCAGTCCCAATTTTTACCACAATAATTCGAGGAAATCATGAACGAAAACTTTTCAACATTTACTCAGGCGGCGAACGCCACCAGCCGAAAAAAAATGGCGGAACGGAAACTTTTCCGTTTTGTACTCTGCCCTACGGGATTGCTTCTCGTCACGTTGAGCTATGCCCTCTTAACGTATTCATCCTTTGCCAAAATCATGGATTTGCATGGCAAAGACTTTGTGCCTAACTATTGCTGCCTTGTGGGTTATGCCACTCTTCTTGTAGTAATCTTGGTTAAGGTATTCAAATTGGCAAAACGACGTTCGTCGAGTAGCAAAGAGGGCGAAGTAGACGACATACTCCACTAAAAACTTACAACATCGTTTGCATTGACCGGCATTCACGACCGGTCTTTTTTTGTTTTTAGGATAGGAATTAGCGGACTTTGGAGTTTCTCTCAGGATCCATTTGAAAGACAACCCGGCAAAAAATCGGCAACAAGTAGCGTCCAAAAGGCACCCAATCGATTGACGAACTCTTCGAAGAAAGCGGCATATTCACCGATGTATCTATGCAAATCCGAGCACAACGCGATTGTTTTTTTGAGTTGTATAAACGAATTGGGTGTATTCTCTCGCCGTGCATTCGAATGAAATCGACTTTGGCATATTTATTATTTCGATTGTTTTGCATGGATTTGTTTTGATTCTTGGACTCGCGCATGAGATGGAACTTGTGCGAACGTGGTTGGGAAGTCCTGTTGAACAGAATTCTCTACCTCGTCGTGGTCGCCGGACTTTTCGTAATCCAACCACCAAGACGAATTGGCATTCTCATTTTTGTTTAGTGGCAAAACTACATTCTTTGATTGAATGGCTTCCGCAATCGCCTGTGCCACAAAAGGCTGCCGGTGAATGTGAATATGTTTAAAAGGCTCAGCAACTTCTAACTCGGAGTAAGTGTGTTTTTGAAATCCAATAGGACACGGCAAGACTGTAACCCTTGAAACAAGGTATCCCCAAAAAAGCTGCCTGCCCAAAACCGACTCTAGATGCCAAAATCGCAGCGGCGGCCGCAGAAATTACCAGTAAAAGTAATCCTGTCAATACAAACATAATGGCAATAATCACAGCCGCAAATGGAACGAACGCCGCCCCAATCAAAAACATCTCCCCAGCGAATACCCAAAATCCATTTCCGCCAACGATGGCTCGCGTTTGAAATTGGTAAAGTGCGAATATGCATACCAGCGTAAAAACAACTCCGGATCCAAGTGCAACTAATCGAGTTCGCGAAAAAAACCAAAAAGGAAGTTGTGTTAAAGAGCTCAGAAACGCCAAGTGTGAGTAGGCTTCGTCTCCTTTTGCAGTCATGCAATGTATTGGAATACCAATGTTGTCAAAGTTATGAATATCACAGTGTCGACGTTCTATTCGTTCGAGCCTATTTGCCAACCAAATCATCATTTTCTTCGGAATGGGTAAAGCGCAACAAAACCTAGGACAAGAGCAAGCCAGAGCTTAATAACGTCGACGCCCACAAATAAATAAATGCCAGCAACAAACAAGGACGCAAAACCCGCGTGCAACATCAGTGCAATCGTTGTTAATACTTTGGATTTGCTTAACAAGAATGATGAGTCTCGAAACTATGTCCTAACACGTAGTGCAAAAGAAGTTGGCGACTTAAAAGGGGAGAAAGTTTGTCTTGCTTACCATAAATCGCGTGGACAACGCGCGGGAAGGTTCGGGAAACTACTAGGGGAACGACTGAATTGGCCAGTAGTTTCGTATGGTTCTCGGTGCAATACGAAACGAGTTTCCAACAATCAGATGAAGGAATTGGCCAGTTTTGATCATGTTGTGTTTGTGGATTCTGCAGTTCGTACTGGAGATAGTTTGGTTGCGACCAGGCGTGCAATTGATGACCCTTGGTTCATCAAACATACAAGTCTACATGCATTGTTTGCATTTGACGCGTTAACTCAAAGTTCAATTTCATCTTTGTCGGCTAATACTGGAATTGACATTCGTACAGTCTTCAAAATTCCGATGGCTCCGCCAACAGAAAAGGTGAAAGATTGGGCAAACGAGCGCAAGAAGGCTCTTGGTGAAAAACTTGCTGAGAACGACGAATTCAGCGAAATTGCGACAGCATTGGGCTCGTACCTAGGGCCGAAAAGGTTTACTGCAAACCAAGTTGAACGATCGTTGGAGGATGTAGATTCTCAACTGAAGGAAGTTATTAGAGAAGCGCAGTTTCCTGTGGTTGGTACGCAACGCGTTACCGATGCATGTTTGAACGGTAAGGCGCATGCCATTCGTCATTTGTCTGTTGATGAAGTTGTGCAGGATTCTATGGTTCAAAACCTGCTGGTAGGCGTAATGCACAATTCAATGAGACCAAGCTTCAAAGAAAATGCGGCATACGCATTGGCGGCGGCAAACAACTTTGAATGGATGACGCTGGATTGGCTTTTGGTCAATCGGCCATTCTTAACTTCGCCAACCGAGTGTTGGAAGTCAATTGTGATGATCGAGTGTGAAATGAAGATGCAGAATATGAGGTCACAATTGAGTCACTTCCGTGATTCCATCGTCGAGTATAGAAAAATGCCGGACACATTCCGCATGCAACAAGGTCTGTTGCCTGGAATGGAACAGTTTGCAAAAAGGAACCGGTCGGCCAGAAAAGATGAACTTGAGTCTAAACGGTTGGATGAACGGCTTGATTTAATGGTGGCAGTAGCCGAAAAGTAGTCCAGATCGCCGAGCGCCGATGAACGGGCACCTCGATCACATCGACCGGGAGAATGAGCAGAGAACATGCCAAAATGCGTTCGGACGATGAATTGGACGCGGTTAGGGCGCGCAAAGTGAATCGAACTGTTGCGACTCTGAAGTTTGGCAGTCTTCCAACTACAGTTAAACGTCACGCGAATGCTATACCCTGATCTTTATGAATTAGCCTACAAATATTTGCAGCGGATCGAGGGCGCGATACGACCTTTGACAGTTCAGTGCACGCTGGATTGCGGTGCTTCCCCGTTTTTCCCCAGCAAGTCGATTTGGGTATTTACCGTGAGATGTGATTGTTTAACAACCCTCGCCGACTTTCGATGCTTTACAATGTTTGAACGCAGAAAAAGTGTGCTGGATCGAGATCGCAGCACACTTGCATTCGAAGTTTAGTTGGGCGATCAGAGTCGCCCATATGTTGAACTAACGTACCAATTCGTAAGTCACGACGGCCGTCGATTGGCCTTCATCGAGATAACCAACAAAATTACCGCCTTCCATATGGATTGATTGTCCCGGACCGAACTTGGCCGATGCCTCACTGCCCGGGAGCGTGGATTCAATATACACGGATGACGGACCTTGGTTGGAAAATCGATAGATGTGGACAGAGTCAACAAAGGTAATTCGTTTCTTGTTGCTCTCGTCAGTCGTAACAAATGTTGAAGTCATTCCCATGCTCCTTGATTTGGTGAGAAGGTTGTAAACGAAATCGCTCGCGCGATGGACGAAAACAGCTGTTGTCGAAAGGAAAAACGCAAGCGTCTGACAGATGCTTCTCTGGCACTAGCTTGACAAAATCTTCTTGTCAGACCGCTGCGTTAACTAGGCAGGGTAAAAGAACATGTCAATGACGACCTCACTATCGTTGCTCGAACGCATGAAAGCTGACGATCAAGTCGCTTGGGAAAGATTTGTGAAAATCTACACGCCACTGGTGTACGCTTGGTGTCGAAAAACCGGATTGAGCGCGGACGATTCAAACGACGTTAGCTCGGACGTAATCCGACTTGTATTTGAAAAAATTGATAAGTTTGACCCCGGCAAGTTTCGTGCATGGCTGCGGACCTTGACAAGAAACAAAGTTATGGATTTCTATCGCAAAAATCAAAAGCATTTCAATGCGATCGGAGGATCAAAAAACAAAGCGGCAATGGATCAGATTATTGCACCGGATGTAGAGGTTTTGGACGACGATGAGGACTCATTAACTGAAGACACCACATTTTTATACATCAAGGTGTGGGAACTTATTCGTGACGGATTTCCCGACCACTATTGGAAGGTTATTGAGCAATACGTAATCAACGAGTTGCCAGCTCGTAAAGTTGCCGAGGAAAACAAAATCTCGCAAGACGCGGTGTACCAAATTAAGCGGAGGGTCCTGACGAGAATTCGAAATGAGTTAAGCGGTTTGTTATAACCTGGCAAAAAGGCCGAACAATGATGTCAGATCGAGCGCAACAAAAAGTAGATCTACAATCAGTTAGAAACGGGTCGGGGAAAGACGAGAGTTTTTTTGCAAGTTCCGTATATCAATATGCCGAGGAGCGGCAATGCAAAGAACTAGTCAGGAACCTTATCCGTGCCAAGAAAGAGATCGACGCTCGTTCTCCTGATGGGATAAATGTTGATACGACAGCAGCTCATCAGAATGATACGATACAAGCGAAAGACTCACAGGAAATTCCAACTGCAATTGATCGATTTGAAATCAAGCGAGTGCTTGGATCCGGGGCATTTGCAGATGTATACCTTGCACACGACCCCGTTATGGATCGCGAAGTTGCGCTCAAGGTACCACGTGTCAGTCGATTGGAAAGCGAACACAAGTTTGATCAGATGATTGAGGAGGCTCGATCGGCGGCAGTATTAACGCACCAGTCAATTGTCGTGACGCATGACGTAGTTCGGGCGGACGAAAATACTTTCTTTTTAGTAATGGAATACGTTTCATCGGGTAATCTTCGGCAAGTAATCAACCAAGGCAAATGCGACCATGTTCGAGCCGTAGAGATCGTGTCTTGCATTTCTCGCGCTGTTCATATTGCCCACAAAAGACAGATTTACCACAGAGACATCAAACCTGAAAACATCTTACTGGACGACGAGGGCACGCCAAAGATTGCAGACTTTGGTTTGGCGATTACCGCTGAAATTCAGTCGCGTCGTGCGGGCGAAGTTGCCGGTACGTTCGAATACATGTCACCGGAGCAATTTCGCGGCGAATCAAATATGCTGGACGGGCGATCAGACATTTGGAGTATCGGCGTCATATTCTATGAGTTGCTTACTGGGCAACGTCCATTTATCGGCAAAGGCAAAAAACTTGTCGAACAAATTGAGTCACGGGATGCGAAACCACCAAGACAACTTGATGATTCAATTCCACGAGAGCTCGAACGAATTTGTTTGAAATGTCTTTCCAATTCGAAGATAGACAGATACACGACTGCTCGCGATCTTGCATTTGAGCTCGATGATTGGAAATCGGCAAATGCGGATCCAAATCCACGAAAGCGAGTAATTCTTTATTCGGTATTAGCACTTGTCATCGCGCTTTTCGCAGTTACAGCGATGATTTTTTGGTTCAAATACAACGCAAGCAGAACACCCTGGAAATTTGGCGATAAGACAAAATACGATCGAGTCTACCTATTACTTGATCGTGAGCCGAAAATCATTCGAAAGCCGCCCTACGACATCAACGCGCTTTCTGCATTCAAACGCAAAACGTATTTTTGGGCCGGCTCGTACAACTATATTCATGCCGAAACAGGAACAACGGATCTGAAAGACTTTGACCTTAGCGTTTTTATCTGGAGACGACAGTGGATTGGACGAGCCGGTATTTTGCTTGGCCGAAAAGATCTCGATGGGCTTGAAGAATACCAAATGATATTTGTCGAAAATATCGGACCGGACGAATTTGAGATTCGCCGAAGTCTCGTTTCGGTTGATCAGACTGCTTCCTATTCATTTTATGAAAAATTAAAGGAACAAGAGATGGTTTCAATCGACAACTCCGGAGAGAATCATCTTGTTGTCGAAATTCGAGATGGCAAATTGTCCGGTGTGAAATGGAACGGCACGTATCTGCAGAAAATTGGTCGGAGCGGCGGTGAATTTCCAGAGTTAACTGGTGGGTTTGGCCTTATTCACCGAGAGAATGACACAATTTTCCGAAATCACTTTTTTTCCAGAATTAGGAGTCCAAAAAATGACAGCGACCGTTAAAGCTTTTTCTCACAACTCTGTTACGAATAGATCGACGGTGTCTCTCAAATTGTACAAGAGCGGTACGTGGTACGTTTGGATTGACGGAGACGAAAACCCTGAAACGACAACCCCACCAAATGACCCATTTGCCTCTTATCCGAAATCAGATAACGTTCCGGAACCAAAAGACATGGAAATTGATCGCGTCCACGATAACGGAGTTAGCTATTACATACATGTGCAACGGAATAATTCCACCTATAAATTCACCGTGGCCGCGCTGCTGGTTGAAGAAGGAATAGAATTTGGCGCGAAAGAAAATCAAATGGTCCAAAATCGTATCGAATAACGGCCGAAGTTGGTTGTGCTATCAATGCAGCTCTTCGGTGCTCGGCCAAATTCGATTGACTAGCACGGAATTTTTCGATCATGATATCCGCCGAGGTCACCTTGATTTTGGTGTTGCCAGTTGGTAGATCCCAATGCTGTAGCTACACCCTTTAGTTTGAGACTGCGCTGCAAGGGATTACACGGGCCAAAATCATACATAGGTAAACAAACAGTAGCCCACCGACCTTGCTCATTTTCTGACGAATCCCGTTAGGGGATTGGTCGCACAAGCCACCTAGGACGATGAATCCGACGCGGTTTAGAATTCTACGAACTGGTTGCGGCCAGGCAATCAAGACCTAATACATTCACTTCGCTTGCCGACAGACCCATTGCTTCGGCAACTGCAGCCATTTTGGGGCGTGAAGTGTACGCTCGCCGCGCTCCAGCACAATGATATATCGCGATGTCTGCTCTCAATCATCTCGGCCAAATGTTTGGACTCGTCCAACTCCTCGACTATCAACCGAAATTTTGACAGGCTCTTTGAGAGAGTTATCTCTCCGATTAATTACTATTACCCCACCACGTTCGTCGGAACCTATCAAAAACGAATTGCTTGGAGAACTGACATTTGAGGCTGAAATTGATTCAGAAAAGAATGGGGCATCAACCTTAACTACTCCGTTCTCTTTGGAAAAGTGTTTCCAAGGCTCTTTGGCAACGATCTCTGCAATCGCTTTGCGATCAGCTTTTGCCTCATCATGCCACCTTTCAATTTCCTTAACTTGATTTTGGACAAGCTGCTTTTCTGCAGCCAAATGAAATGATTTATACGAGACATAGCCTGCAACTGCCAAAAAACCAATTGCGCCTCCTATTACACTTGCAACCCATTTAATCACATTTGACTTCTTGATGAAAAAATAGTCGTTCTTGAGCACGTTGAGTTTTCCGTCGATAAGTTCTTGGATTTCGTTTTTTTGCATTTGGATTTCCCTTTATCGAATCCCAGATTCTATTCCCGCAATTTAACGTTTTGAAATTCTGAATTCCAAGTCTTGTTTAGAAAAGCACATTAGTGGGGAGACAATTGCCAGCTCAAATTTGCCACAATATGACTACAGACTGGACATTCCCCGATTACTTAGTTTTCCCGCTAACAAATGCGTTCCAAAACCCGATTGAATTCACATGTTCTGCTTGCGCCTAAACGACATCTGTGCATGTGCGATTTCTCCTTCGATTAGAAGCGTCATGGGAGCATTCAATTCGTCGGCCTTCAGCCGCACGTGCCGTTTGTATAGAGTGCCCTGGCAGCGAGGAATTCGCACCAGATAAATCAGCATCTGCCAATACTTGGCAGAGCCGCCTTCCGTAGGGCAGGCGGTGCCTTGCGAAGGAATGTTTTGGGAGCAATCGCAATCAGAAAAGAACGATCGCAACTTCCCGCCGCGACGACGACCAGACTGAATAAAAAAATAGAATCCGTAACCAACAACTCGAACAGCAAAAACAGGCGACTACGCAGACAATACCAATACGCAGCTACCCAGGGAAAACATTTTCCACTTGACAAACTCTTTCAGGAACGGCGTGAAACGCCGAAGTGGGGAACCAATGGGGAACAAATGATCGCGTTGGACGATGAATTCGATGCGTTGAAGCATATCGCTGGATTTACTTCGGTGTGTCGGACCGAGGCGTGAAAAAATGGATGCCGTAGTTTTTGGGAAGGCACCCCAGCAACTCAACGTCTTTTGGCGGTTTGACAGCGAATCTCAACGGGGTCAGTTTTGGCTACCCGACACAACTGCTGGGCTGTTAGCCTTTTATTGCCGAGATGCTTCGTTTACGATTTCAATGGCATTCAAGAGGTCGAGGGTTGACTCCCTTCGGCTCCACTTTCAATTGCAAATCTTCAAAACAAAATTCGGGTTTCCAAAGTGAATGTAGTCAGTGCAGTCTATTGATCCGACGATGCTTTTTCTTGCTTTTAAAATTGCTTCGCTGATCCGATCGCCCTGGAGAAGGGCCGTATAGAAGTCGCCTGCAAATGACTTGGCCGTCGCGTCACCAACCGGCCAATAGGTCCCGACGTAATTTGCCACCCCGCCGCGAAGGAATGCTTCCGCAAGACCAACATTTCGATCCACTCGGTCTTGGGTAGATCGACCACCGCGTCGCTCCCCGGGTTTGCGAACGCGACCTGATTCACAGGCGTTGAAAAATGCCAGAGCCGGCAGATGTTGCAAATTACTCAGGTCGGCACCGGAAAGGACCCTATCGCCGTGACATAGAATACCACTGTTGGATCGCTTGTTTGGATCGAAAAACGCATGGCCAGCGTAATGAATGACGTCGTATTTACCACCACGCAATTCGGAACGAACTCTGTTCCACGTAGCTTGTTGCTTGTTAAGCTCGGTTATTCTGATTCCTGATATACTTCCCAGTACTTCTTTGATTCTTTTACCCTCGGCGTCCGCCCCTGGCAAATCGGCGGTTGGATTGACCACCAGTAGCATTTCGATGTCTTCTCTCAATGCTCGCGAATCCAGCCACTTACCGATCGAGAGGTTTTCCGCTGCGTATTTTCGGGTAATTCCTTGAGTGACCGCGATCAGGCGTTTGCCGACTTCAATCGTCTCCCAAGGGACCCTCGAAGCTTGGGCGTCGTGAATGATAACGAGAGTAGTGTCGTCAATTTCTTTCAAAATACTGATGATCTCTTTTGGCAAAACCAAACTCGCCAGTTTCCGCCCAAATTCGGGAAGTGTTTGAACGGAAAAACTCTGACTTTCCAAGTGTTCCAGATGCCGCACCAGTTTTTCTTTGGATACCTTTATCGATTCCGAAATAACCGTCGCATTGTTCGTCGGGCCAAGCAGAGAAACTTGGAATCTGTGGTTGGGCTCGTCGAACGGTTCATCCGAGGCAGGTTTGGACATAAGTCGGCCCTGTTCCTGGATGAAAAGATAAACAGGTTCTTTGCCCGGGGAAATTACTGATTTATGCCTTCCAGCCAATTCCGTGGAGAAAGCAACTGTCAATATGGGTTCTTCCCGAACAGTAACTTCCACGTCATCAAATAACGCCGTCGTTGCCAAACGCAATACCTCTGTACGAAGCTGCCCGTATCTGTCTTCATCGAACTCACAAATCGTGATCCGGCTCAATCGATCCCGATCATCTGCTTCGAGGATCCCGCGAAACAATCCGTCGATTAGACTCGAAACGGAATCTGTAACACTCATACCCGATCCGCTACCCATAGGCACGAATGCGAAGTCATCCACTTTGCTACGAATTAGTGTTCTGGCCACGTTTTCAGCGACAAGCTTCAAAACCTCAACATTGAATCGGCCGAATTGGCCCAGACCTGCAAACACGACGAATTCCAACGCAAACAATCGCCGGCTGGTCGGCAGAATGAATACCTCTCCCGCTTTGGCGGAAAACATGTTTCGCGACACAAATTCAGTGACTGCCCCATCCAACAATTGATCGAAGTTTTTTGCAGGCCCGCCGGGGTCAACGTCCTGAAATACACCCAGCACGGCAGCCCTGGCTTTAACATCAGTAATACTACCTTGGGCCAATTGCAGTGAAATTTGATGTTGCCGTTGGCGACCAATGTTGATTGGTTCGTTACTTGTATAATAAACCTGGACCTTGGGCGTGATCGGAACTATGTCAGGAACAGGGATAGCAGCGAATTCGTCCAGAATCGAACGGCGTTCCGATCTGAATATCTCTTCGCACCGGCGACCCTCAAACGGTATTGCTTCCATTCGCGTTGCATCAATCTTGCGTGTTGCAGCACGAGTGCGAGTCCACGAATCCAGTAGTCTAGATGTTCCTCCAACTTCCAAGATATCGATAACGGCTTGTAACACGGTTCTGGAGCTTGGCAACTGTCCGTGCGATTTTTCGGCGTAGTAAGTATCGATGCCAGGGAGCACGGCGAAATCAAGCGGGACGGTCCCATCGCCATCTCGGCTTTCGAAGTATTCGAATTCGCCGTTCGGCCCCGCACGCAGGTCCGTAACTGTTGGTTGGTCGATTCCCGCAATCATGACGCAACGTTGGTCGCCGTCCAACAACTTTTTGTGAATACGTTTAGCGGCTGTCAGCGCCGCCCTTTTTGGTTGCGGACGATCCTCCGGCCAAGTTGCCAAATTGAACAAATCCAAAGTGGAATAACGCTCTGGAAACGGCAACATTTCAAGAAGCCCTGGCAAATCTGAGAAGATTTTGTTGGACAAATCTTCTGCAGAATTAGCCCTATCTAGCGCAGCAATTTTTCGTACCGTGGGATAAATGGACTGAACCACCATAGCAGGAGCAAAAGACCCAAAATTGGGCGTACCAAGCATTACAAGATGGTTGACTCGATCCAGCTGCTCTTTTTCGCCAAGCACCTTTAACGCTCGCCTCGCAACAAGACCGCCCATACTGTGCGCAACCAGACTCAAACTGGAAGGTCGTTCACTTGGTCCTGTCTCACTAACAATTCGTTTTGCGAGTTCGTTGCCAAGACGATCAATACTATGGCGCCAATCAAAGTGGTGGAATGCCGCATCAAAACCCGCAATGGCAAGACGCAGTTTGGCCGGCAGGTACGTATGCAACATCACGCCGAGCGACGTAACAGCTTTCCCTGAGCCGCCTAATTTTAGTTTGACAAGATTCCCGGCAATTACATCAATCGGATCTAGCCAAATCGTGTTGTTGAATATTTTTCCCTTGGTACCCAGTTTTGAGCCGAGAATTCCGGGCAGGACAAGCACTCGTTGACCGGCACGACGACTTGACAGTCGAGATTGTCTCGCTAATTCACTTAGTTGGTGATAAAGCTCTTCTCCGAAGTGATCTTCCAGCATTTGTTCATGCTGACCACTTCTTAAAAAGGATTCGATTTGGTCATCCGAAAATTCGTCGGGTGAACGCGTTGTTCGATCGTCCGAGGAATTGATCGCGGCCTTTTTCGGGGACCTTTTTTTTCGCACTGCGGTTTTGTTGCTTCGCGGTTTACTTTTTCCTGTGGATCGAGATTTCTTCCGCGAAGCCTTTGCTCTTTTCTTAGCCATCAAATTAACTCACGTAGATTATCCAAACTGATCGAGGCTAAAAAGGTACCGATATTTTACACGGTCAACAAACCAAGGTCCGCAATTACAGCATATTTCGCAAAAGCAATAACTCAATTTTGCTTCCCCATTGAAATCCCGATCTGAAGGGAAGATGTCCACTGAGCATGCGTGCTTTCGCGCTGCCAACCCGTTTTGGATTAAACCAAGCGAGAATCAGGTGGCGCATTTAGGGGCACTCTTCGATCCTTTGTTTCATATGTCGACTAGTAAAGACCTCACGTATCGCTGGGGAAGAAGATTTGGATTGTCGATTTGGGATGTTTAGCCACTATGGAATCCTTGACGACATAGCGTCGGTTCAAAATCCGCATCAAAAATGTTTAGTCAAAAACGCTTTTTTTGCGGCACCGAACGCATAAAATAATTGACCAAGGAATCGAGCGCCAATAAGTTTGTGAAAACGAAACACAAACAAAATAGCTCAAAGCGATTGGAATGTTCAAAAAATTTTTGCGTGACCTATGGTGATACGTAACCTGGATGAAAACGTTTGGGATGTTCTGTTACGAAGAATAGCTGACGACAAATTCACGCCATTTCTGGGTGCTGGCGCTTGTCACGGTTCTATTCCAATGGGTGGCGAGATCGCAGAAAAGCTGGCGTTGGAACACGATTACCCACTTTCAGATATCAGTAATCTGATCAACGTGTCGCAATTCATGGCGATCAAAACTGATCCTGTGAACGCCAAAAGCCAAATCCTGGAGCAATTCATTTCTCCGGCCAATCCGCCGGATTTCAAAAAAGACTACGAGCCTCATGGAGTGCTTGCTCAATTGCCAATCTCGGTTTACATAACAACCAACTACGACGACTTCATGTTTCAGGCATTGAAGCAACACGAGTATCGAGAACCACAACAGTTCGAATGCCAATGGCACGAGAAAACGAATAATGCGAGCACGACGATACCTGGGGGTCTGGAACCAACTCCTGGCCAACCGTTTGTTTTTCATTTACATGGTTTTTCGAAGCCGGAATATTTGGTCCTGACCGAGAATGACTATTTGAGATTCCTGTCCCATATGGCTCATAACCACGAGATGTTGCCTGCGCAAATCATCGAAAAGCTGACTAATTCATCTTTGGTGTTTATTGGTTACAGCCTTGCGGATTGGAATTTTCGCGTGCTTTTTGAAAACTTGCGGGCGACATTCCAATACAGAAGTATTGCGGTGTTGCTTCCTCCCGGTGAAACAGACAAAGAAAAAGAACAGGCGATGAGGTACCTCGATGACTACTATCGCAATGCGCTTGAATTGGAAGTTTATTGGGGAAAAGCGCGAGAGTTTTGCCATGAGTTGCAACGACGATGGCAAGAGTATCAAGAACGTGAAAACCAAATATGACAATACTGGGTCAAAACAATGTCTGAAAACAACAACCATGACGCTGGCGACCAGGCCAGGATGGAAGAAGAGGAGCGCTGGACACGATTAGTCGAAAAAATTCAAGAGGGCCAGTGTACGGCTTTTGTCGGTCCCGGCATCCTGCGCAGTAGCGCGTATTCCAAACAGAAAATCGCGGCAGATTGGGCCGAAGAATTCGATTACCCGCTTGAGGAAGAACCGACACTTCCCCAGGTCGCACAGTATCTAGCGGTCACCATCGATGCGATGTTTCCAAAAGATAGGATCAAGAAAAAGTTCGCGGCCGCAAAAGAACACGATTTTGGTGGGGAAGATCCTTATGAGTTTCTTGCCAATCAACCATTTCGATACTACATCGATTGCTACTATGACAATTTCTTGTACGACGCGCTTAAGAAACATCCGTTCAGGGCGGACGGAGTAAAACGCGATTTTGCTCGTTGGGATCAACGTTTACAAGATGAAGTCTCCGAATTCGGCATTGATTTCGAACCTCACGAAAATGCAGGACAGACCGCGTTGTTTCACATGTTTGGATATGCCGACAACCCCGCATCGCTGGTCGTAACTCAGCATGATTATCTGGCGTTTTTGGAAAACGTCTCGCGCGACAACTCAAGCAAGGTTATTCCGCCGATTATCGAATATGCATTGACCAAAACCTATTTACTATTTTTGGGGTTCAATCTATTCGATTTGGATTTGCTGATCCTGCTCCAAGCTCTCGATCAACGTATCAAGAAAAATCCCAATTGGGGATTTCGACCCCATATCTCCGTTCAATTTGTCAACATGCCAACAGGGGACGAAACAAAAGAGCAAAGCGTTGAAAAATACTTGAGAAAATATTTTGGAATGCTTGACATATCTGTTTGTTGGGGAACGTGTGATTCCTTCATCAAGAAAATTCGAGATCTCCAAAGGGCCGTCAAAAATGCCTAAGAAAATCCCAAAATTTGAAGCGGGCTCGTGGTCATACGTCGACGCCCCGTCAACCCCAAAGGCGACAACACCTGTATTCCTTTCGTGCGATATTAATAACTGGCCCGCCTTTGCGAAAATGATTTGCGATCCGAAACAAACCGAGAACGCGGTTGCTAACGAAATTCACTGGAAAATTTCCGATGAAACAAAAAACTTCTTCGCCGTCGAAGGTGCGCTTTCAGACAAGTTCCAAAAGAAAATTCTCAGCGAGCTAAACGACTTTATACATGAACCCGGCTTTTACGATGCTGAACGATTCGCCAACGTGCAGCTCACCGACGAGACCAGGAAGATGGTGGAATCGGACACGGATTTAGCGGATCTAGTTCGACTCAATGCATTGATACTTCAAGATTCTTTTCCAAACAATATAAATTTTGTGCCTTATGTCGGCCCACGACCGTTTGAGGAAGCCGACAGCTTTCGATTTTTCGGAAGAGACCGCGAGGCAAAGGAATTTGTCTTGCGAATAGTTGCTAATCCGGAAGTCCTGTTGTTCGCTCCGTCGGGCGCGGGAAAGTCATCTTTGATCAGGGCAAATCTGATTCCGATGTTGAGAGAGCGTGATTGCGACGTTCTACCCGTTGCTAGTGTTCATCCCATGGCGCTTCACGAGGCCTCAAAAGACAAATCGTTGAATCCGTTTGTCTTGTCTTGTCTGATTCGGTGGACGGAACTAGATGATTTTTCCCGCTTGGACGACAATCCGCATGAACAAAACTTGGATTTCGAACAACTCAAGTCTATGTCACTGCCGGACTATTTTCTCTTTCGCAAGGAGGTTCGAGAGAACGAACCAAGGCCAACAATCGCTTTTCTCGACCAGTTTGAAGAAGTCTTTGCCTACGGTCGCCACAAACAACTAGTCGAGCTTTTCGAGCAGCTTTCCGACTCGCTAGACGCAGATCCGACACTTCGCGTCGTATTTTCCATGCGCGGAGATCGCCTCGATCAATTGGCTAAGTACATTCACATTCTGCCCCAAAAGCTGCCAGTACGCCTGAGACTCGATATGTTAGATAAAAACGCCGCGCTGGACGCAATCACTAAGCCGCTGGAATACACACATCGTAGTTTTGCCCCCGGCGTTGCCGAAAAACTCGCCAAAAATCTGAGGACAATAAGAGTCAAAAACTTTGAGCAAGAGTATGAGACGATTGAAGAAAATGTTGTTGAGCCAGTCCAGTTGCAAGTTGTCTGCCAATCGTTGTGGAATTCGCTGCCTGACGATGTAACAATGATTGGTAAACGTCATGTCCAGCAGTTTGCGAATGTCGAAGGCGCCTTAGCTGCATTCTATGAACGGTGCATAAACAGTGCTGTAGAAAAAACAAAATTCCCGGAAGGTGTATTGCGGCAATGGTTTTCAAGAGAATTGATTACACCTGATCGAACGCGAGGGATTGTGTTTCAGGGAAAGAAGAAAACTGAAAATATGCCGAATCGTGTGGTGGACTATTTGGGAAACTTGTACATCATTCGGCGAGAATTATTTGGAAAACAACCTTGGTATCGATTGGCGCATGACCGATTCATCGAACCTATTCTGCAATCCAACAAAGAGTGGGAACAACGCGCTGTTGCAAATGTTGCTCCGTTGATAAAGCAACTCAGGAAACGAACAATACGTTGGAGGCGATCTAATCAGGATGACAAAGAACTCCTTGGCAACGCGGAAATTATTTCTGCCGAAAAGTGTCTGGCAGTGTACACAAGCCAGGGCGTCGAAATTGATGAAGCTGTGCAATCATATGTTAACGCGAGCAAGGAATTTTCACGTCAGAAAGAGGTTGATCATTCCAGAAAGATTGCAGAAGTCGCAAGTTTGAAAGCAACAGAAGCGAAATTGGAGGCAGACGCCGAGAGATTGCGGGCGGATGCCGAGAGACTGAGCGCTAGAAATAAGAATATTGGACTAATGGTCCTGGCCATTTTGTTTTTGGTCGGCGGGGTCGTCGCCTGGGTCCTCAACCAACAACAAAAAAAGCTAATCATTCAAGCAAGGCAGCTCAATGAAAAACATCAAGAGAAATTTGCATATATTGCAAGCAAAAACGGGATTCGCCAAGTCGAAAACGGCGACCACTTCAAAGGAATGCTGTGGTACCAGCAAGCGATTGAGGCGGACCCAAAACCCGAATATCAAAACGAAATCGATCCTGAGGACGAGCGCCGTCGGGCGACCTATCAAGCCCGTTTAAACAGTTTATTAATGCAACTGCCCAGGCTGAACCACCTTTGGATTCACCCACGGAACGTAACCTACGCTGAATTTAGCTCTTGTCGAGAGCGTGCGGTCTGCATATTCGAAGATGGCTTGGCGAAAATGGTTGATTGTATTAACGGCAAGTCCTTCACGTTAACACCTGGCGGCAACGAAAAATTTACTTACGCCAAATTTGGGCCACATGGTCGCGTCTTATTGACGGTCAGTGGCGATCAAGTCCAACTGTGGGACTCGTCGACCGGAAAGCGTACGAAAGCTATGAAACATGATGGAATTGTGACACGGGTCTGGTTCAGCCCCAATGGCGACCTATTGCTTACGTCCACGTATCAGCCAATCGAGGCTGACCGGCCGCATTCGCCTGCTCAAGCACGTCTGTGGAATATCCAAGAAAAACCGGCAGCGATTGGGTACATCCAGTCGACAACTTCCCGTGGCGTTTCCACCGCTTGGTTTGATCGGGATGGGAAACGAGTTTTTCTTGCTAATGGTAAGGATGCCGAACTACGGGATACTGAGACGTTTGAGATCATTGGAAAGACAAATATTGGACAACGACGGGATACCAAAAAATCCGAAAGTAAAGGGAAGACATTTGCGCATGATAGTCTCGTGGTATTTGTCACGTTGTCAAAGGATGGCAAACGTGGCGTCACTGTCACGCAAGACGAAACCGTGTGGATTTGGGATTTGAACAGTCGCGAATTGATCTTAAATTCAAAAGGCTTGGCTGAAAATTCGAGTCTCAATTATTCGAATATCGAAGTTGCAATTTTCAAAAACAAATTGTTGGTCAAAGGTAAGGACAATGCTGTAAGTCTGTGGACGCTACCCAGCGGTCAACTTGATGACTACCGACAGTTATTGACAGGGTTTAAACCCACTAAAACCCTTCAGCATGGTGCGGCAATTAAACACATGGCATTTAGTCCCGATGGCAAACTAATTGTCACCTGTGGTGCCGACCCGGATTCCACCGCCCGATTGTGGAAGTCATCCAATGGGTCGCCATTGCATCCCCCCCTTAAACATGAACAAGATGTCAGTCAGGCCGCGTTCAGTCCGGACGGACGTTTTTTAGCAACGGCGAGTCGGGATCGAAATGCCCGTATTTGGCACGTTGGAACTGGCCAACTCGTTCATTCCAAGCTGCTCCATAACGATTCTGTCAGCCACGTTGCGTTTGACAAATACGGATTACAACTTTGCACAATCAACACAAGTCCAAATACGAGCAATTCCGGGGACAATCGAGGTGGCGAAATCAGGTGTTGGGACCTGTATACAAGGAATGCGAGAACGACTCATATCAATCACTACGGACCGATGACTTGGAGCGAGTTGAGTTCCGACGGAAAATTAGTCGTTTCCACAGGTTTGTTTGGCAACGCGGTCGTCTCGAACGCAAATTCGGGTCGGCTTGTAGCCGGTCCTTTCGTGCATCCCAGCCCGGTCGCATTTGCGACGTTTAGTCCGAATTGTAAACGGGTGGCATCATTCGGGGCGGACGGTACCGTGCACATATGGGATATAGAAAACAACAGAAAGCTTGATCCTGGATTCAGTTTGACGGGTGAGGTGCAACACGCTTGTTTCGATACAAATGGAAAACGATTGTTGACCATATCCCGACAGCCAGACAACATTAAGAAAAATGTACAGCTTTGGGATCTCAAGACCGGCGACTGTATTTTATCCGGAGAAGGATCCGATATCGAAAACATGGCCGTATTCAACAAAAACGGCGAATGCGTAGCCTTCGCAATTGACAACAATGCCGTTCGAATCTGGAATTTGTCAGCCAACAAAAAATGGACAGTGAGACACGATGAAAAAAAAGAAATACATAGCCTCAATTTCAGCGCGGACGGTTCTATGCTTGTGACGGCAAGTTCAGACGACACCGCTAGGATTTGGGATATCAGGTCACAAAGTACTGAGCAAAAAGTACCCTCGCTTAAGCATAGTTCAGATGTCAACGATGCAAGGTTTTCCGCTGATGGTTCGAAAGTTGTGACTGCCAGCAGTGATGGAAACGTAAGAATATGGGATGTAAGAACGGGACAAGCATTGGGGTTACCATTGGAACATCGCCAAACCGTTATGTCGGCCCGATTTTGTCGCGACGACAGTTGGTTGGTGACGTTATGTCACGACAAAAGAGTTCGCATATGGGACGCAAATACTCGTAACCCGATAACGCCTGCGCTTATACATTCTAAGGATTTGAAAGATGTCGTTTGCATCGAAAATCAGCATAACACAATTATTTCAGTCATCGGATTTGATGATTCGATGCGCAAAAGAGTTACGTCGAGGTGGTCGACAGCAAATGTCACTCCAATCAAATACCAGGTTTCGGTGTCGCATTGGCCAATCGCCAAAGGAGCAACGAATAAAGCAGATCTGATTAGTTTGCTGGCATCACATCGTATAGATGAGAAAAATGGGTTGTTTCCACTGGAATCTCGCTTAGTGAAACAAAAATGGGACAAAATTTCGAAAGAGCAAAACAAATTCGTTGGGTCTGCCGGCTCTAGTTCTCGCGAAACACGGCTACGGCAAATCGTCGCCGATTGTGAGGCCGCGAACGAGTTGAAGGCGGCTTTATTCAATCAGAATGCTTTGATCAGCTTGAAAGAGCCAGGTCGATTTAAGCCGTCCGATTGGCAACTCTATGCGCGACGCTGCCGAATAAATTTGTTGCTCGGCGATAGAAATGCGGCGGCAAAAGACTATGACGAAGCCAAGCGGCTCGCCACGATACAGAACCGGCAGCCCCTCATGGATTGGCTTTCGCGACAGGCGGAGGACTGGTTATGGACGGACATGGGTGGTGCTTCGCAGAAAGATGGTCGCGCACCAACAACTTTCTTTCTCGACCGACTTGAACGGCTCCAGGGCGACAATCCCAGCTGGTTACTTCACGCACAGCTTAGTCTCGTTCTATTTAGAAAAAAAGGTGCACATGTATCAGACGGTGTGGTTCAAGAAGCAATTCGGCAATATCAAAAGGCCAAACTATTAGCGGAAGAAACTAGCGATCTTTTCGTTTGGCTAAAACGGCAGCTACAAATTGCTACATCGCTTGGACAAATCGAAGCGCAAGGATTCCTTCTCGACCGGTTGATCGAATTCTCGCCAGATAACTGGGAGCTCCACCAACGGCGAGGTGAAGTGTATTTTGATTTGTCGGATTACGAAGGTGCGTTGGAAAAACTCAACAAAGCGATCGAAGCAAATTCAGATTCCTGGGTGCTTTTAGTAAGTCGCGCCAATGCGTTTGGACATCTCGGAGTCAAAAATCATAGAGACGGGAAAAAAGATATAGCGACAAAACAGTTTAAGGCCGCGATCGCTGACTATACGTCGGCCATCAAAAACAAGGACAGCCAAAAGGAAAGATACGATATCTACCGTAAGCGTGCGACTTATTACAAGAACATTGGCCGATTCGACAAGGCAATTGAGGATTATTGGTCCGCTTTTGCTAGGATACCGCGTGACGAAAAGACCTTCGCCATACGGCGTTCGACCTACCTGTTTTTCCGGGATCTTGAAAGCGCCTATCAATGGTTTGGTAACTGGAAACAAGCCGTTGTCGACCTGACGAAGGTGATTGAAAGTTATCCTGAGTATTATCCCAAGGAAGCGGGTCTTTACATATTACGTGGTAAAGCGAATATCAATTCGATGCTTCCCGGTAAAAAGGAGATCAATTCGAAATACCTGCACGCAGCACGTGCCGATTTTGACAAGGCGATAGAGTTAAGCGCAGGTCAGCTCACCGATTTGCTACATACGGAACTAACAGCCGGGTACGTCCAACAGGAAGACTGGGAGAACGCCGAAAAGTTTACTAAGTTGGCTAACTTGTCGACAGATGAATTTTCCACGTTATATAACCTCGCGAGGATTTATCTTGCGGCCGAAAAACTACGAGAATACCGTGATGTCTGCGAACAACTTTCAAGCAAATTTGGTAGCGAAGATATGCTCGAACTTGCCAACAGTGTTGCATGGTCCTGTGCTCTAGCAAAAGACGCAATTTCAGATCTATCGGTCGCAGAAGCCATTGCCAGGCGCGCGGTTTCGCATGATAAGGACAATCGGTATTACTTGAACACGCTCGGCGCAGTTCTCTATCGAAACGGCAAATACAAAGAAGCCATACAAATGCTGAACAAGGCAATCGCCGCAGATCCCGATGAATCAAAACCCGTCTGGGATGCAGTATTTTTGGCGATGTGCCATCATGATCTTGGTGAGGGTGACAAAGCGCAACAAAGGTTGGGAGAAGCGATTGAATGGTCAGAGGAGGTCGCAAGTAGGCTTTTATGGAAAGAGAAAATTGAGTTGCATAGTTTGATTAAAGAAGCTAGGTCAATGATCACGCCGGAATAAACTGTTAGGAAATCGTATCACAATACAACATTTGGTTGACCTTGTCGTGGGAGCGACTCGTGAAACTGTACCAAGCTTGGCACGAGGCCAAGCTTCAGCCTCAAACCGCCTTTGCCGTTCTTGTCCTTCTCAATGATGCGTTCCGTTTCCGCTTTCCAGCCGCGGGCAGAAATCGAGTAGCAATCGTCCTGCATTGTGCCTGCCCAGTAGTCCATCAAATGCTGGTAGACGGCATAGTGGTCGATGAGCGGTTTTCCTCGATAGTGGGCCAGCAACGCTTCGCTGATGTCGACAATCAGTTCCTATGGCTTGTGGCCCGCTTCGAGTGAGTGAAGTTGTTTGGCCGACTTCTTTCGCCATTTGGTGAAGTGATCGTTCATGCCGGAAATGTAGTCGGTGAACTCAGGATGCTCGAAGATCGTGGTTTTGACCGTGGCCATGTCGACCGCCAGATCGCGATAGCCTTCACGGTTTTTTCCTTGAACAGCGATTTACGTAACGTCGGGCAGACGTCCCAGAATTCCTGCATCGCACCGATGTCGGGGGGCGGGATGCCGCCAAACAGATGGCCGGCGATGTCCTGCGTGTCTTCAGTTTCCTGACTTTCAATGTAACGCAGCAGATTCAGGTTGAATTCGTTGCGTTCGATTTCGTCGAAGCCACCGTGGCGTGAGTAGCCAGGTTTTTCTGCACCCGCATTGAAGGTGTCGACGATGCGGTGAATGTCTTGCGAACGCAATCGGTTTTTCGGGCCGTCTTTCATGAAGCCTTTGCTGGCGTCGACCATGAAGATGCCTTTGATGTATCCGCTGCGAATCAGCTTCTTGCGGATCGTGGCTTCGGCGTTACCTCGGAACAAAACACCGTGCGGCAGGATGCAGGCTCCGGTGTCCGTACTCTTGAGCGAACGAACAATGTGCAGCAGGTAGGCATAGTCGCCTAGTTTGCCCGGTGGTGTGCCAAACGGCTGAAAGCGATTCCATACGTCGTTTTCCAGATCGAGTCCGGTGCGCCAGCGTTTATCAGAAAACGGAGGATTGGCAACAACGTAGTCGAAGGTTGCGAGTTCGCCTTTCGTCTATATTTTGACATGTCCAGACCTTTTGGTTGACAGTCATAAATGTGAATACTGTATTTGTTTGTCGCACATAGTCTACAGGTTTCAAACGAAGCCATGGAATCACCAAACGAAAAGCAACTCGATCAAAAATCATGTTCAGCTGGTTTTTCGATGACCAACTTCGGATCAGATCCAGCGTCTTACTTTTGGTCTAGGGCCGGTTATGTGGACATCGCTCTGTCATACTCACGAACTTGGCCAAACTGCATCGGCGTGAAACTTGCGTGAAACTTCGAGGTAGTTTCAGAAACTTGGTGTTTTTGGCACTTGAATCAATTTCTATCCCCACCTCAATGGTAAGAATCTATCGGAAGCCGCCTACAATCGATTCGCACTCTTTGTTTTAACAACTCGTCGTTTCCGTTTACTTTTTCGAGAACGACCGTTTTCTAAACCTTTCAGTTCGAGTGCCAGCAATACCGTGAATGGCCATTTGTCGCAGCAGTAGATCTATTGTCTGAATTAGCGATGCAGGCTCCAAGGATTAAATTTATCTTGGGGCGCGACAGTCTGAAAATCCGAATTTAGTCTACCAATACTGCAGTTGGTCGAAAAAAACAAAAACGGATTAGCGCTTGGAATCAATTTGGCACTCCAAGATAGGTTCCAGCTCGTGTGACCACGCCAACGTTTTCTCGAAAATTTTGTTAAGCTAAAAGCGATGTACTGAAGCTGTGGTCCGTCAAAGCTGAGTTGAATAGGGTTGCCATTTACGCTGGCACCTTAATCACCAGGAAAAACAAAACCACATTGGACATTTCAGCCCTGATGGACCACTACAGTAGTAAGGGAGTCACAAAAATTGTCAGCAAATGAATGCACAATTCGGGACAATCTCGCAAAACAACTTGGTATTTTGGAACGAGGTCTTGAGCTTGTTGCAACGGAGTATCCGCTTCCAAATCCTTATGGATCTAAGGGATACATTGATATTCTCGCGAAAGACGGATTTGGTAATCGAGTAATTGTTGAGCTAAAGCGAAGCAATCAGTCGGCGCGCCAAGCTATTCACGAAATTTTTAAATACGCGGCACTTCTGCGTTCAAAAGAAGGTCTTCTTTATGGAAAGCTTCGATGTCTTATTGTGTCAACAGAGTGGCATGAATTGGCAGTGCCTTTCGCAGAGTTTTTGAGGGTTGCCGACTGCCAATGCGACGGTTTTGCCATTTCAGTTGATCACGAAGGAGCCGTGATTTCGGCAGAAAAACAACAGCCCGTTCATTTGGCTGAGCCAATAAAACTATTTCAGGAACATGCCATTTTTCTTTTCAAGACGCACCAAACTCGTGATAGCGCTATAGACAACATATCAAATGCATTTGTAGCCGCAGGTGGTTTAGGTTCTTTCTTGATGATAGTTGACTACCGAGGTGACAGTACGATGGTAATTTACAAGTACGTTATCTACCTTGCGCCAACATGTATTTCAGACGCAACAATTAGTGCTATCAAAAATGAGCTGATCGAGGAATATGGTAGTGAATTTGATGCCCAAGAATTGCGGCGTTCCGTTGAAGAGCACTTTCAAGGATTGATTTTGGAAACCGCCGACAACGTATGGGACAGCTACGAGATCGGCAATCCAGAAAAGTTTGTCACAATATTAGAAATGGGTTGGGCGGTAGACCGAATTATTCGAATTGGCTCGACTCCAACTGAAGCTTCCTATACTGACGATGAAGTAAAGCAACTGGTAGCAGGTACAGAAGGGCAAAATACAGTACAGTTTTGTTCGTTTTCTAGTCCTCGATTGAATATCCAATGGAAAGAAGTAAAAGAAAATGCAGAATACTGCCTCAAAGGCAATGATAGTTGGCTAAATGGATTCAATTGGTTTCATAGTCTAATTCAATCCGAATATAATTCGGCAAACGTTGGTATCGCAATTTACAATCCACTCAATTTACCAGTGGGTTTATTCAAAATTCTCGAACGCAACGATACAAGATTTTTACCTAGCTTTGAGATTGTGACGATTGATTCTGAATCGAATTCCCTGATCAGTCTACTTGGGCAAATTGAATGGGATGGTACAACGCAGCCATCCAGTGTATCCGAAGTTTTTACACCAGGAATTGGGGGCCTCGAAATGTTCTTCCTAAGATCCAATCTTGGGGGCGCGTGGGAACTCGATACTGAGTTGATGAGTAGGCATGGACTCTACTACGCGTTGACGCGAGTGGACGAAAATAATAATAGTTTTGACTCAGCGCCAATTGCAGTAACGAGTGGTCAATCATACGAATGTCAAAAACGAGCTAGCTCTGGAAAGACCATCGACGAATTTGTTGAAGCAAACATTGATTATCTTCGTGAGTTTGTCGTCAAAATGAATAGCTGCCACTTTGGACTGTAAATTGCGTCTTGTTAGGTAACCAGAAAAACATGTGATAATATTGTGTCGATCCTCGTTGCTCGGGGTTGAAACGCCGAGAGGGTTTTGGAAAACGAATAGTTGATGAAACACGGAAACCGGCTAGCTCGTTGGCAGTGCCTTAGAATGAGCTGTTCCGGCTGGAAGCAAGTTTATCACCGAAAGTTTCAGCAACTCGTTGTTTCCGTTCCCTTTTTCGAGAACGACCGTTTTTTGGAAACGAGATTGAGTGCTAGAAAACCTGTTTTTTATCAGTTTGGCCGCTCAAACGAATCGCTTCGGTCTGCGGCAACGGAGCAAAGTAGCCAGTGAGAATCTGCCTTCTAACGTCGAGGTTAGCGGCTTTGTGCTCGATGTAATCGTTCACAGTTTTAGCATTCTAACCTAATTGTCACCGAAGCAGTTTCTGCCATGAAGAAGCATTAAGTACCAAACAATCCCCGTTCAGTCAAAACCCATTCCGTTACCCAGCACATGCATCTCCAAACTATTTCTTTGGCCTTGCTTACTCCCACACCAAAACATCAACCAGCGTATGAGAGCTGAGAACAGGGAACGCCAGTGTTATTTGAGCCTATACGACCGAATCAAGTCCCTTACGGCAACGCCATCGCGCAGTAAAAGCCGCATTCTGTTCTCCGGTTTCTTGGCTTCTTGAATCACACCGGTTGAGAATACGCCAGATGTCACAAACATAAGTGCTGGAAAATGAGCGTTCTGTTGCAAAGCAAGTTCCACATCTGGACGATTGACAACAGACCTATGTTTAACCTCTACAGCAATAGTTAGCAGTTCGCCGGTTGCAGACATTTTGGTCCGGCCTAGTATATCACGTCCACCCTGTGGAGACTCTCGCACCAAATGAATTTCCATGCCTTGAGCACGAAGAATTTCAGCGACAATTTCCTCGAGCTGTTTCCAGTGTAGGTCTTCAATCGTCTTTTCTTCTGACTGCAGTGATTTGAGAATATCTCGTGTTGAGTTTTCGAGAATAAGTTTTTCTTGCATTTGATTACCAAGCGTCCAAAGCCGCGGGGAGACAAATTTGGTCTTGTCCATCAAGGGATTGTCAACGAGCGCACTTGCTGCGGCAACGATGCTATTGAAACAGGGCAAGCTCTCATGCGCTTGTTCAAACGTTTCTATTTCGATTGGCGCTTCAATGTCACCGTTTTCAACGAGCCAATCAATATGCTGAGCAAGCCCACTTTTGAGTGCTTCAATGCGATACCCTTCCCAGCGCTGACGTTTACTTTGACCGCACGAATACAAGTGAATCCAGCTCCCTTCAAGTGTTCGGAAAAGTGGAAGCTCTTTGTCGATAACCCCAAAGTAATACAAGTCACCAACTAGCTCTATGATTTGGCTGATTGGAACGAATTCCTGAAATCCTGCAGCCATAAATACTTGAGGGTTTTCTGATAGCCAGGACATAAAAAGTCGAAGCTGGTAAGGATCGTTTGCGGGATCGCAACGGATCCATTCCGTTTCAAACTTCATGATGTCTGCGCGGTCGATGATCATGGTACTGGTTTACCAAATCAAAAAGATGCATTCAAGCATCTATCAAGATTAAGACCCCGTTCACTTCCGCAGCCGCAATTTATTTGGAGTCGCAAAACGCACACATGAATTTGTCCTAAGCCTGAGCCATGGACAAAAGAAGAAACACGACAATTGACGGAAGAGAACCGTCGATTTCCTCGACGATATTGACGCTTTCTGGAATTCACTTCGTGAAATAGAACTATTAAATAATTGCAACAGGAAGTGATTTTTTGAGGTGGTTTGAATGAATATCGAATGTCAAAAACTCGTCGAATGCGTTCCCTTTTTCGCGAACGACCGTTTGTTGGAGTATCAATCGAGTGCCTGAAACGCTTTATCACGGATGCTAATAGCGATTCAGTGAGTTTATTGGCGTTGTCAAAATGACGGGCACAGCTACATTTTCGGCCTCCTTGCAACTTTACAAAGCAAAAAAGCAGGCCTACCGCTATAGCGCTTCGGTTGAGCAAACATGGGCGATTATATGGAGGGTGTAAAGGAGAAATCACCTATAGCAAGTGCACTGTTGCAGGTCTGTGCCTTTCTGGCTCCAGATAAGATACCTACCACCTTGTTCGTCGATGGGGTGGAGCATTTTTATTGATTGTTGATTCAGTCTCCGTCTTGCCTCGCCCAATAGTGATCCAGAATAGCTTGATGTACATGGATCTTGTCAAACGCGCGACATGATTCACTTACCCTCAGAGCGTAACGGTAGTGGTGACACTTCGCCCACACCATCGCACTTGCACATCTGGCAAAAGATCGTTTTGTCTCGTCTGCAATTGACGGTATAAGCGGCTGAGCTTTTAGTAAGACATCTCGAGCTTCATGGACGTCAGATTCATGAGCAATCGCAATTAGTACCAAGCAACGCGTGTCACCCTGGTCAATTGATTCAGTTGCTCGAAGTACTTCTGTTGTTGCGTGGTGGTTGAGCAGCGCATGCGCAGACTGTATGTAATACGAAAACACACTATGCTTGTAGAAGCCAAGACGTACCTCTTGAGTAACTCAAAGCATTTCACTGACTCGCCAAGTTCTGCCCATGCTTGGGCAACCTCAGCCAGTTCGCTTTCGGCAAAAAACTCGGATGACCGAGCAGACTGTGTGAGGTGGCATCAACTGATTGCGGAACGGAAGGCCACGAAAAAACCGCAGAGTTGCAACAGACCGACGCACTTTCGGACTTTGCCTTCGTGCGTTGGGAGTGAAACGCCGACGTGGGGAATATTGGGGATAGACAAGGACGATAAAGCCGACGCAGTTTGGTAGGCATTCCTAAACAACGTGTTCAGGTAAGTGTTTCTCGTTAACATTGGGCCTACGATACACCTGAACAACTTGAATCAGACCCCGTCAACTTGATGGCTTCTGGTATCCAAGATCCGTATTCACCCGTTGAAAGCGAGCTTCGTTGGTTTACGAATCAAAGAAAAAGGCCATCGAATTGAATTTTCTTAAGTCGCTCGCAACAATGTTAGCTAATCACTCCGTTGGTTTGGAGGCATTGGCATGCTCAGACACGACTACAGGCAAGTCACAGATTACGAAAACAAACGCCTCGGCACGAAGAAGCCACGGATTTCCATGGATTCTATATTTTTGCACCAGCGAGACGATTCGAATGGCAGGACTAAAAAAGAAGCAAATAGCGTTCTTGGCACCCCTAGATACAGTACTCCGTAGAGACGTACAAGAATACGCACCAGTGCTCAAATTTGCTGCATTGTTCAATCGACATTTTGTGCTTAGCGACACGCAAATCCTTGACAATGCTATGTTTCGCACAGGTGACCTTTACAAAAACTTACCGATTCTTTTCGGAGGCTATGGAAACGAAGCTCCTCTTTTCTTGATATCTAAAAGATCAAAAAAGCCATTAACTGATTTGTTTGGCACTGACTTTGGAAGGTTTGACGGTAGCTACGACAACCCATTCTTGTTTTCTTCTCTGCCCTCTAACGAGAATAGAAAGTTGGCGACTCTCTTCAAAAAAGGGAAGCTTGATGAAGTCTCGATGAATTCGAATACTTCCTACTCTATGCGCTTTGTTCGAACACTTGGTACGCTGACTGATGAATTGCCATACCATGGCTCGACAACCTGGCCGCGTTCGATAAGGAACAAGAATCGATTTGGATACTTGATGTTGGATGTCCTTAATTTTGGCTCGACAAAACGGCAGCTCAATTTGCCGAAGCCAGCACGTCGCTTGTATGGGGCTGTTATACGGCGGCTCGCAAACATAGCCAGAGACGGCTTTGGTAGAGGTGAAGTGTACAGCATTACCAATGAACTTTGTCGCAAGTACAAGAGCGAACAACGTGTAACTGCAGCGGAAGCTCGCAAGACGAAAACCGCGATTCAATCCATTGCAGATTATACATATTTGCGTAACTTTGCCGACAGTTCAGGATTCGGCTTTATGGTCGATGAGACGCATTGGCTAGCATCAAGCTCGGTAAACGAAGAATTGGCCACAGAGCGACCTTCGGTGGAAACCACAGACGACCTGACTGAAATGTGCGTCCGAATTCGAGAAGATGCTTTCGGTGACTACGGCATTAAGCAGCGTAATGAAAGTGTACTCAGCCAAATTCTGAGTGAAGGGAAATTTACGAATTACGTCAGTTGGTCCAGTGTGATGAAGTTGCGCAAAAAGACTGCGTTTTGGGACGGACTCGACGAAATAGACCAGTGCTTGAAGAGAAAGTCTGGGCCGCATGACGACACAGCCAAAGCGATCAACGAACATACGGTTTGGTGCTTACGCAATACGATGGGTAGAAAGTTCAACGCCGAAGAATTTTTGGTGGGCGCAGTTTGTGGCGGAGCAGGCATGTCCGGGGCAATCATTGGCTCCCTTAAGCTGGCAACAGCAACAATTGCACTTCAAACAGCCATCGGTTTTGTGGGCGCTGGCGGTGGTGCCGCGCTCTGGCTGGGGATCCGCCACCTACAAAAACGACGACGAGAAACGATATTGTGCGACAAGTTATCTAAAGGAATCGTGCAAATCCTAGATAGAAGGCGTAAGGATGAACGATAGCTGCAACATTCAACTTGACGATCTAGATCCTGAATTCGATAGCATCGGCTGGAATCCGACCCAAAACGCCGTTTTGGAAAACCTGTCTTTCGGCGCCATACGGCATCGTGTTGTCCGCGCGCAAGATAACAGAATTCTTTATGACTTTCCTCACTACGTTTCCCAAGGAGGGGTAGCAATCCTTCCGGTTGACAACGCCGGTTGCGTCGCCCTCTTACGCCAAGATCGCGTTGCGATTTTGAAACGTGGTGTAGAATCGAAGTTCCCGAAAGATGTACCCGGTGATTACGGCAGGCGTGTATGGGAAGCGCCGCGCGGGTTTAGGTGTTCAAATGAAGAACTAATTGAAACTGCCGCACGAGAACTACTGGAAGAAATTGGCACCCGGGCGTTGAACATTACATGTGTTGGAACAGTCTATACAGACAGTGCCATTTCGTCTAACAACGTACAGCTTTTTGTTTGTGATATCGGTGACCAAACACCAAGAATTTCTAACGACCAAAAAGAAGGCCTCGTTGACGTCAAACTATTCACTCCCAATGAACTGCGTAATCTCATAGACGCGGGAGAGATTCAGTGTTGCATCACGCTATCACTAGTCTTTCACGGAAACTTGAGACAATTGATAAACACATATGGTCGTCGGCCAAATAACTAAGCCGCGAACAGGAGCACACGGCAATCTAAATGCGCGTCATGGATAGAGAATCTTCCTTAAATTGCGTCGCCCAAAATCCGATGCAATTTTTGGTGTTTTGCTTTGTGCACTCGGCGTGAAACTCCTATGGGGAACGGCTGGGGATAGCAAGTGCGTCAAACGATGAATTCGACGCAAGTTATACTATTCGCACTCAAACCATGGACTCGATCTCAAGAAATGTGCAAAGCTATCTATTGTTTGATGCGAAACATCAGCTGTGATTTGCCGGCTGTGGCGAATTATATGCATACCGATTGCAACCGACACTATCAAGCAACCGATCACTAGAGCAATTTGAGGTATAACTTTGTGTGTGTTCAATGGACAACTGTTATCTGACATGAAAAACAGACCTAGCCAATCAATTGAATCAACGCTAGTTACACAGGGAAACGATGCGCCCTGTTTCATGCTGCAGGGCTGTATGTATTTCTTGGTTGACGGGCGACTCTCAACTTGTTGCTTCGATCCGTTTGGCCAACAGTGCTTGACGGACAATTTTACCGTAGATTGCGTTAAAAAATTTGAATTTGCACAAGGACGGATAGCCTCGGGTGAACTGAATTCATTTCCTATATGCTCAAATTGCAAATGGGTTCGCCGTCAAGAGTTTATTTCTGTTCCTAAGTTTTTGAAGCTGGAGCTTGTGTCAACATGCAATCTTGGGTGCTGTTATGTACCGTCGAAAAACATTGTGCCCACGCGTCGAGCAAAATATATGTCCGGTGTTACGCTCAAGAGTATTTTGAACGCAATGTCGGAGTATAAGATTGAGGAGTGTTGGCTTCATGGATATGGCGAAAGTCTTTTGCACCCTTCCTTTCCTTGGATTTTGGATAAAGTTAGAAACTCCTTGCAAAATACCGTAATCCGATTGGACACAAACGGTCATTTTCTTACAGACCCACAAGCAGAATCTCTTTGTCGGAACAATGTTGTTCTTCAATTTGCAATCGATGGTGCAACTCAGGCAATCTACGAGCAGCACAGGATTGGTGGCAAACTAAGTCGGGTATTAAAAAATCTGGAACGTTTACTTAAGGTTCGCAAACAAGCAAAGAGCGCTACGACTATTGTCTGGAGATACCTAGCGTATCAGGACAACCTATGCGAAATCGAACTCGCTAGCGAAATCGCCTGGACAATGGGAGTTGACAAGTTTGTATTGGCAATTGGTGATTCCGGTGATATCTCAATGAATGTAAACGATGGCCAACTCAGCGGCTATGAATCTCAATTTGTAAAGATTGAATATCGCAACAATAGTAGGTACCACTCAGCTAGAGAAAAATCCGGATAATTCAACCCCAATTTGCATTGGCAACATGGACAGTTTCTCAAATATCTCTGAGTATTACGACAACAATCCAGAATTGGTTTGTGGATTGTTTACATGTACGTGTTTCAACGAAGAAGAAAAAATCGGTTTTCTAAAAGAGCTACTAGGTAGCATCGATAATAATTCTGTGCTTGACCTTGGGTGTGGAAATGGTGGGATGTATCCGTACCTCAAATCTTTGGGATGTGGCGATTACTTGGGTATAGATTTGTCTGAAAACGCCATCGAATCATTGAAACTTGGCTACCCCAATGCATCGTGTATCAAGGGAGACATCCAGAATTCAGTTGAAATTGCAGGTGCAAACTCATGGGACATAGTAGTGGTTTGTGATGTCTTAGAACATTGCGAGGACATTAATAAACAGCTTGCAACCTGTAGAAGGTTGTTGAATCCTCAGGGACGACTATTAATCTCGGTGCCGAATTATCTGAATCTCACGGGGCTGAAGAAACTTTATAAAGAACAATTCGGATTTAGGAAAAATAGTTGGGCTCCATTCTGTAGTGAAAGGCCACAATTTAGAGAGACCTTTATGACGTCCGTCAGAGTAAGAAGTGCCTTATTGAAAAATAATTTCCGAGTCATGTCGGAATGGGGGTGGGATTTGGTAACGGCATTGTCATTTAGCTCACCGTACGCGGAAAACTCACTCAGAGGATTTTGGGGCAACCATGGATCATTATTTGGAAAATTGAACAGGTGGTTCCGGAAATGGTTGGGCCCAGTCGCGACATTTCTGTCTCTTTATTACGTTGTCTCCGCGAAGCTAAAGGAATAATGTATGACTGGTTTGCCGATGAAAGGAATCGCTCAGCTACCTAATGATACGAGAGAAGCAGAAAATAAATCTATCGGTTTAAGGTTGACCGCTTCGGTTGTAATACCATGCGGACGTCGCGCCAGAGATGTAGTTAAGATTGCAAAACAGTTAACCACGTCCAATACAAAATGCTTGCCGCTGGAAATCATCGTCGTAGTTGACGGCATGAACCGAAAAGACAACAGTGATATCGATGACCTTCGACAACTGCAACTTGTCCAGGTAGTATTCACCGAATCGACTGTAGGCGCCGCAGCAGCGCGCAACATGGGCATCCAAATAGCTGGCGGCGATGTCGTTCTTTTCTTAGATGACGACTGTGAGCCAACTGAAAACTGGCTACACTCTCACCTTATTAAATACACATGTGATGAGATTGTGGGAGTTGCCGGACCTGTTGTCTTCACGAACTCTCTTGCCACCGATCGAAAAAACCCTCTTGACGATTGTTGTTTGTTATACGCGTTTGATAGTCCAAACCATTATGAGGAACTTTTTTGGGCGCCGACGGCAAATCTATCTGTTCGTAATTGCGTTGCAAAAAGATGTTTATTTTCGACCGAGTTCCCAAAAGATGGGGGCGGTGAAGATGTGTTTTTTGGTTTTAACGTACGGGAATTTGGCAAAATTGCGACGTCAAGAGATGCGGTTGTTTACCATCCTTACTGGACCAGGAAATTTGACATTGCAAGACGTTTTTGCCGATGGGGCCGAGCAGATGCGATATTAACCGCGTTGTGTTTGAATCACGAAAATTTACACGAATATATTGTTCCGCGGGAAATCACACCCATTACTTGGTTTTTCCTTTCGTCGTTCTTCTCGTCGAACCTGTTTTTCATAACAGGTAATCCTTGGATATTCTTAGTGCCGTTCATGGGATTGTTTTGTTGGGTTATATGTGAATTGCTTTTTTGGCATCCGGGCCGGAATCCGGTTAATACAGTGGTCGAGATCGTTGCGGTAATTTTCTTTGATACAGCTTCAACACTGATTCGTTTTAAACCGAGATTCTTCTCGGTAATGTTCAAGCGTGTGCTGTTTTTTCCTGACCAATTGGTTTGGTTGTGGACAGCGAGCTCGCGCGTTCAAAGCTCAACCCTAATTGGATATTGTATTGGTTTATTGTTGTCTATTGTTTTGGGCTACCGAAAATGATATCGCCATCAGCGTTACATCATGTTGTATTTGAAAAGCTAAAAGATGAATTCGGTGTGCGATTCGTCAAATCCTCATTGTTCGGAAGTTTGCTGCAACAAGACAATGCTTCGTGTTCACGCGATTTTGATTTGCACATTTGTCTGGACGGACCACCAGCAAACGGACTCATTACTAGATTGCGTAAGACGTTCAAAATCGTTGAACGCATTGCATCCCAAAACGGAGTTGAGTGTTTTCACGGTCCCGTGCTTGAGTTTTCGCAAGAAACCGATCTCATAAATCCAGTCTTGCGAAAACAGATAGAAAGCGGACACGTTCTCTTAAACCAAGCCAAAAATGAATTCATCCAGCCTTGTCGATTTCCGGTGCATAATCTGACAGTACTTGCCCGTGAGCATTTGCATTTGATGAGAATGTCGTTACTTTGTCCTGATGAGTCACCTGATAAAATCCATCAGGAAGAATACGTTACACGATTTCACGGAATCGTTTGCCTAAAATTAATATGCCAGTTTAAGTATCCAAACTCTGACTTAGGCAATAATTCAGTTGTACAGCAATTAGTTCAGTTAGATCAGTCCTACGACAATCTGGAAAGCTACGTGGCATTGACAGGTTTACTTCAGGAATTCGCCGAACGAGTTCGATTTCATTGCAGTTTGGCCAAGATACTCATTGGACTCGCGAATTCGGCGGAGGGACGAGAAAGTGTGACAGCGTGAACCTAAACCCAATACTACCTGACAATGGACTCGTTGTTCATTGGGATATCTGGTACACGTGCAACGTTCGTTGCCCATATTGTTTTTACAACGGATCGTGGAAAGATCTGAAAAAGATGGAGTCGGGCGCGACTCCAAACGAATGGGCGAACGGATTTCGTTCTCTAAACCGACCTCTTTTCATTACGATCGATGGAGGAGAGCCATTTTTAAAGCCTGATTTCGTGCGAACGGTTGAACTCTTGCAGCAGTCATTCTTTCTGGGGCTGGCAACTAGCCTAACAGTTGATGTTGCGGAATTCCTTGACGTAGCGAACTTTGATCGAATTCCACGCATGTTACTCAGCTACCATCCGACTCAAATTGAATCGATTGAGCTCTTCATTAGCCGTGTCAAGTCACTAATACGCCAAGGACTCAAGGCTTATATTCTAAATATTGTCGCTTATCCATCAATTATCGCTGACCTTGAGAATTTTCGAAAACGATTTCAAGAAGCTGGGTTGAAAATACACGTAACAAGATTTGTCGGACAGTATCAAGACAAATATTATCCAGACGATTATTCGAAAGAAGAATTGGACATAATCCTCCCCATGATGACCAATCCAATAAGCCGGATGCAGGTAGACAATCCCTTTAAACCCATGGGAAAACGTTGTGGTGCCGGTCGACAATTCATTTGGGTCGCAGCAAACGGTAATGTTTCACGTTGCTGCCACCATAGCGACAAATCAATGGGAAATATACTTCGGCATGGTGTTCAATTGAATGATCACAATCTGCCGTGCGATGCCGAACAATGCACTTCGTTTCAGCCGATTGAACGCGGGATTACTCCTTTTGTGTCCAGAAGCGAAGCGGAAAGACATGCGAAAGAATTCTACACCAATTTGTGAGTAAACATGAAGGTACAACTACTTAACTTGCCGGGTACAAGTTGTTTTGGTGAAGATCTTCAGGATTTTTCGTTTCTGGATGTGCTTCGATTCAGTCATCTGAAACAAACAGACTATCAAACCATGCCCATAGAAAACCTGCGTCTACTATACCTCGCAAGTCATTTGCGTTCGCACGGATTCGAATGCGAGACCGTTGATGCTTGTATTGATGAGTCCAGTTTCGAATCCGTGATCTCGTATGTTTGCGAAACAAAACCAAATGTAGTTTGTTTACCCAATTCAAGGCATATTGTTCCAGCATGGCAATACTATGCCGATTTGACGAGGTTATTTGAGTCTTTGGAGTTCGATTGGAACTGCCATGTCACACTAGAAGGATTCTTTCCAGCGTTACATGCGGAAAAACTGCTCAAAAGATTTCCGCGATTAGACTCTGTGATTCAGGGGAATGGAGAAGAAATTCTCCCCAGACTAATCAAGAATATTTTGACCAAAAAGGATGTGGATGAAATCCAAGGATTGACCACTCGCAATAAAGACAATTCGTTTCTTCAGTCAAGAAGCTTTGGAGGATTCACCTTCGCGCATTTGCCGGACCGGACCTTTGTGTCAAAAGTTATTGACAAAGGTTTCACACCGGTAATACGTTCTGGTGGAGGTTGTGCGTTTCAGTGCACATTTTGTTTGTTTGGCTCCTTTTCGCAAAAGTTAGCCCACTCAAATGTCCGAGGACGACGCGAGCCAATAGAAGTCGTCGAGGAGATGAGGTTGCTTTCGAATAGCTTTGGAGTACGCCATCTCTCATTCGCTGATGAACTATTTTGGGATGGATCAAACGCAGATAAGGCTTGGATTGATGAGTTTTGCCGTTTAATAAAGCTGTACCAACTAGAAATGACATTTTCGATAGATATGAGAATGGAGTTTTGCACTGAACATTTACTTCAACAATTACAAGAAGTCGGTCTCACACACATATTTGTCGGTATCGAAAACCTGTCCGACAAAGCGGCGGAAAAATACAAGAAAAAAACTTCCTTTGAACGTACGTGCCAGTGTGTTGAATTGTTAAAACGCAACGAAATAAACCTCCTTCCTGGTTTCATATTATTTGACAAAGAAACCACACTGGAAGAATTAGATACAAATGTCAGATTTCTCCAAGGACTCGACTATTATTCACTCTATCGATTTACTTCGAAATTGAATCTCTATTCAGAACTCGAAGTTGGTAACGACATCCAATCCAATTCACCCGTTGCAGATTATTCTTTTGACTGTTCCAAAGTTAATCATGTCTACGACGAAATTACTTGGTTTTTTACTAAAGCGATTAAGATAAGTCGCCAACTTCACTTGAGACACCAAAATGAAATTCCAGCTGTAATTCGCAAGAAGTTTAAAAGCATTCACAATCATTTTGTGTTACAGAGCATCGATGGCGTTAATAGTAATTTTCGTCAGTCCAACTATCGGAGGGAGTCTGCAGCTGCTGCGTTATCCGAATTATGTTTTGAAAATTGATATTTGGTGTTACATACACCCTACGATTTAAAGCATTCGAAAAATCTGCAACACATGCTGGCAAATACTTTTTTGCGATCTAGGGTGCGTCGGCGTGAAACTCGTCATAATGGCCAATGCGCTCGCCATCTTTTTTTTGTGCGTTTTTCTTGAAACACTGCTGTTGGGAAGAATGGGCGATTGAATAGTCGCTACAATTTGGCGTCTTCCGACTTGCGCGTGGCGCAGCGAACCAGAGCATGATAATTTCTTTTGGCACTATTTTGAGCGAGAGATGCATGCCTTAGCATCCGAAATTACATTTGGTAGAAAATGGGACAAAATCGATTAGATGGTAGAAAAACCTGCGTTTGTTTGCATAGAAATGCATTATTTGCATGATGAATAATTCAGCGTAGAACACTGGAAAATACGCGATTTACCGCTAAAATGCGTTTTTAAGCCTAGTCGCATAACTAGTTTGACATCGTGGAGGTCGTTGGTTCAAGTCCAATACCGCCCACTTGATAAAGTCCTGACTCGAAAGGGTTTAGGATTTTTTTCTTAAAATGCCTGCGATTTTCTAACACAAATCTGACACAATTCTGACACAACATTGGATTTTTGTGTTGGCTCTTCAAAATCGGAGTGAAAAACATCATTATTTTCGCTAGGTGTTGGTACATTTTGGAACAGTAGCCCCGCTACGTTCAATACTGGAGGGCAGTGAAGCTTCTTTCCCTTTCTTGAAAGCGTACTTCGATCGATCGACAGGTTGTTGATCGCCGTGTTTATCACTCGTTTTTGACCGTTAAACTTAGTTGTCACGAATTTGCTTGGTTTCGTTTTTTAGGGGACGATTTTCGTTTGGGTGACGGGCATTACAATGTAGGCTACGCTTGCACGACAACGTATGGATGCTAAAGAGATATGGAAGCTGATATTCGAAGATTCCTTGGACTCCCGGTCGAACCACAAGCCCAATGGCAAGGTGGAATTATTAATTTTGGCGACTTGGGCGATGGTGTTTTGGCTGACTCCCCCATGGCGGAAGCACAATTGGCACTGTGGGTCTCCTGTGAGGCTCAAGTTGTTCATGGAAATCCGGCCTTTGATGAAGAACCATTTGACCTATTGTTCTCGCAATTGCTTGAGTTTTCTGCGTCGCAAAATTTTGATTACCGGCCCGCACTAATCTGCGTTACCGACAAGGCCTTGGCTGATCAGTTGAACAAACTGCTGGCAAATTCAGGAACTTCTGTTTCATGGGATGCTGAGCCAGATTTTTGGTGCGAAGTCAAAGCTGACATGTCAGAGCATATGCTTGGTGCGGTTGCGGCTCCATCTTTGGTGGATACGAAATGCTCACCTTCACAAATTCGAGAATTCGCCGAGGCAGCCGCTGCATTCTATCGCGCGCGGCTGTGGCAATATCTCGATGATACCGACTTGCTCCAAATTCAGACCCCCAAGCCACCAAAGTACCTGAAACATCTGACCGTCCTGGGAGCCGGACAGCGTGAATTCGGGCTCGGTTTTTATGAGTCTCCTGCTACACACTGGGATTTGCGTTCACAACATTTGGACATGGACTCGCTTGAGACGTTTAGCTTGACTTTCACTCCAGTTAGCGAAGCGATTGAAGAAGACGTCGCATTTTGGAACGAGCACGACTTGCCGTTGGAAACCGGCGATGCGTTTCCCCAGTTCCTGTTTTATTCACCTATGAATACTCGTGCGCCCAAGCCGAAAGAACTTGAGTACGTCACGATCGTATTGGCGGCGTTGGCACAAACAACGGAAGATGAAATTGACTCCGGTCAATGGTCCAAACAGGTCTCCATTCAAGGGAAAAACAAACAGTGCAAGATCTTGATTCCTGATCTTCTCAATCCACCCGACAGGAAGGAGTGGATCGATCGAGGTATGTTTCCAGAAAGTAGAGGCAACGAACGACACTTTGGTCTGGTTCAAGCCTTGATAAAGCAAAACGAAGGAATGGATCTAGATCAGCTGAATGAGCTGATCAACAGTCAACTCACAGGATCGATCGACGATTTTGACTACCCGACGGAAACGCCTTTTGATCGCGCTGAAAACCTCTGCTATGCCGCGATCGACACTTACGGTCGACGCCGGATCCAATTGGCTCGTCAGGCATTGCAGGAAGATCCGACACACACTGAAGCCACTTTGCTGTTGGCCGAGTCTACGTTTGATACAAGTCGAAAGATCGAGTTATTTTCAAAGGCCGTCGAACATGGTGAAGCTCAATGCGCCGAGTTGTTGGAAACGGAAGTTGGACGCTTTTGGGAATTTTCTGAAACCCGCCCGTTTTTGCGAGCAAAATATGGACTTGCTTCGGCACTTGCATCCGATGGACAAGTCAACGAAGCAATGACTCAATTGCTTGATATTCTACGGCTTAATCAGAATGACAATCTGGGGGTTAGGTATGAGATTATCCCGCTGCTGCTAAGTCAAAACAAAGAAAAAGAAGCCATTGAGATCCTCAACAAATACCCGGAGCAGACAGCCAGCTGGCTCTACCTGAAAGCTCAAGTAGAATTCCGTCGTGAAGGCCCTATTGGCCGAACGGCTCAAAAAGCGATCGCGGCGGCGATCAAGTTCAACCCTCACGTCCTTGAGCTGTTGATGGCAGATCATCCACCCATGATGCCAGAACACTATGCCTTGGGAAGTCCAGAAGAAGCAGCCATCGTCATCGAAGAGCAATTGGGATCATGGACCGAATCTGAGGGGTTTGTTGAGTGGATGCTTCAGCGGGCAGCCGTTCTGAAACAGCAAGAAAACAAGAGGAAGCGTGATCGAAAACGCAAGCTTCAAGCAAAGAAACGTAAATCAAAAAAATCTCGAAAGTAAGGCTGTTTAGCTTTACCTTCAACCGGAAGTATAGGTTGGCCTCAGTCGTCAGGTGCAAAGCGGTGACCTGCGAAATCAACCGGGTGTTCGAAGTGGCAACCTTCTTTGGCTTTCCCTTTTTGAGCAGGTGTTGATAGTAGTTTTTGATTCTTTGATTGTGTCGTGTGGCAACCAGAGTCGCCATGTAAATGGCTTTGCGAACCAGCGGACGTCCGCCTCTGGTATTTCTTTTGACTTGGTTTTGTCCACGTCGAACTTGATTCCAAACCAGTTTTGACAACTCACGTCTACCATCAAGATGAAATGTGAGTTTTCTTTGATTTCTTGGGCAACATTTTGTTTTGGCCGTCGAATCATTCTCTATGAAGCTGAATCCATTTTTTTAATGGGGACGATTGGATGGTAGTTGCAACAGAAGCCCGGAAGATCCAAAGATTGAAAAAAATATTGGGCAGATATAGCCCAGACCAAGAGCTTCATCTGTTTGCAAATTGGACGAGTGAATCGATTTGGGTTCCGCCCAAAGACAATAACACTCAGTTGGCGTTGTCAATGTTGAATCAGTTTAGCCCATTTACTTCAAAAGAAGTTTGTTGGGACGCGGTGGTCAAAGAGCATCGCTCGAAGTTCACTCAGGTTCGAGAAATCGAATTGCCAAAACCATCGATTCGATTGCCGCAAGGTCGATTGTTTGTATCCGTTACGGAACGCAAAGATTTTGACAGAATTGATGACCCGATTCCAAATTGCGTCCACACTCGTTTGGATGAGTTTTTGTCGAGTGAAGGGATGAAGCGTGGCGCGAAAGTCTACTACATCAAGCCACTTTGTGTTGAATCCGAACATCAACTAATCTTTACCACTCGCGAACAATTGGAAGCCGTGATTGCTCGAATCCAGACTGAAGTCTTCGCCGAGTACCGCCGCATGTATCTCGGGCATCGTGCGCAACAAGTGGCGAGCGGAGTCGTCAATATGGGGTTGGCGATTCCCAGATGGTTCATCAAACGGTATTTGAATCGGAAGAAACTTGAAATCGACGAGTTTCACGCAAAACTTGAGTTCGAACGCAGACAACAAGCATTACTTGCCACACAGGCTTTTCACGAAAACCGCACAACAGGATGCACATTCGACGAAATGCTCGCGTTGTTGGATCCACCTGATCGCGAAGATGTCATTGAACAGTATGTGCGGGAAAACGAACTTTCAAACTTCAACCGGCAAACATTCTTACTGGCGTCAGCCGCAACACTTCCTTGGTTCGTGGCGTTATCTGTTGGAATCGCCAAAGCCGTGACCGTTGCCTTGGCAGCCTCCGTGGTTGTCTGTGATCCAGCATTTGTTGCCGAATTACCAGACTGTGAGGGAGCCCTGTTCAAGATTGGACACTTCGACGAAGTGGACGGAGTCTTGCACGTCGAAATCTGATGTCAATTTGGATTCACGATGCCACTTGTAGTAAGTCTGCTCCGAGATGCCGAGCTTCTTGCAAACCCGACACGATCCGTTCGTTTTGATGCCGATATTTTCTGAATGCCAGTTCTGAGCATTGCACTATTTCTTTTCACGGCGAAGAGACTTTCCCTGTATTTTCTGCTGAGTCACTTTTCGAATCCAATCGCAAATGTCTGACAAAACCTGCTCATCTATTGTGGTTTCGATCGCCGCGTACTCTGAGGTTGCACCACTTTTGCAGCGTTGAAAAAGGTGGTTTCTGCCCTTGTACCGTCGAATGGTGACAGAGCTGCCGCTGCGCATAGCCGCAGCTTGGATTCCATTCAGATTCTGTTGATGTTCAACCTGACAATCCTTTGTTCCATTCATTGCGAGTATAGGACAGCTCACCTTGCCCAGGTTTTCCGCGGGGTTATAGGAAAATATGAACTTCCACCACCGGCTATTGAATTCCAGTAGACTGCTTGTGATTTTAGTTACTGATGTTTCGTCCTTTGTGGATGCCAACTCGTTTTCGATCAAAAATTTCGCGAGCTGACGAGCAGATTTTTCGATGGATTCGATCGGGGCTGCCTGAACGATCAATCGCTGCAGGTCCGCATAAAGTTTCGAACCAACTCGAACAGTTTCGGGATCGGCACCTGCTAGTTGCCAGTTAAGTTCCATCTGTTTTTGAAAGACCTTGTCCCCTCGTACACCTGGACCTGCCATCAACACCGCAAATGCTACCGATTTGTCGATAGCACAAACCATTGGCGCGATCGCGCCACCCTCACTGTGTCCGATTAAACCGATACGATTCCGATCAATCTCGTCGATCTCCTTTAACTTCCTGTAAACTGCCAGGGTGTCGGTTGAATTTTCTTTTGTTGTAGAATCTTTGCCGACTCGTGTGGATTTTAGAACTTTCGATTTTCCTACGCCCCGATCGTCAAATCTCATCACGGCGATTCCACGACGTGTCAGATAGTCTGCTATTACGAGGAACGGCTTATGGCCCAGCGCACTACAGTCACGATCCTCGCTGCCTCCACCGGAAATAAGAATTGCAGCTGGATAGGGACCGGGACCGAATTTCTTCTTGTCAGGAAGGGTTAGTGTTCCCGCAAGTAAGTGTCCCTCCGGATGTCTTGTAACGACTTCACGTTGACGATAGGGAAAGGGTGGTTTTGGCTCTTGGGGTCTGCGTATCGCACGAAATGCGTATTTTGGATCGATCGTCAACTTGAGATCCAGCGCGAGATTGCCTTGTTGAAACTCACCGCTTAGTTCATTGTTTTTAAAACGTGCTTCAATCAGGGCAACACGGGAGCCGACTAATTTCGCAGCAAATCTCGTATCATCAAATTTGACGTTGCTCAATGGGTACTGCTTTAAGCCGAGCAAAGGAACGTCGATCCAGGCTATCGGGTTTTTCTTCGGCGTGGTCGCAACCATCAATGCCATATCAATTTTGGAACCGCCAGGTGCCGCGGCAGCTCCAGAATATACTCTCACTTTGTTGCAGTCATGCGGTTTCAACGTTCGAGAGAATTCGAAGACTCCCGTTTGCGGTTTATCCGATTGCTGGTCTCCGATGTTTGTAACTGACCCTTTGAGAACTTGCCCGGTAGAATTGACAGCTCCTTTGAAAAGAAATTTCTTGTTGCGGCCGACAAAAACAAATGAAGTTTTCGAGTTATCAATCGTTACTTTCTCCGCCATGGCTCCTTTTAGTTGGAGCTTGAACAACGTACCTCTTACCTTGAATGCCCCTTTTGTCTTTTCTATCTCGAGCGTACCAAACGCTTCAGTGTCACCGATCGTTGCAGTTCCAACCCAGGAACCAACTAAGGGTGCCGATTTGTCGAAAGCGAAAGATTCGTCTTGCTCCGAATGCAAATCAAGTGAAATCAAGCTGATTGCCAACATTATCAACTGCTTCATCGTCTTACGTCCTTCCAAGAAACCGCAACATGAAAAATGACTTGTCGAGCCTGTTCTACTGGCGATCAAGGATTGCCGCCAATTGCAAAAAGATAGCGAAGTCGCTCTAGTTGTCTTGGAAAATTCGGACACCACCAGATTTGCGACAACCAATGACAAGGATCGTCTAAGGAACTGGGCGATTGGTTATCGCTGCCTGCAAGCTGAAATCAAGGCCAGGATCGGCCGTGTTTGGTTGACCAGGGAAGTGGGAGACTGACCAGCGAATTTGTTAAAATCTCGTATCATGTGAGATTGGTCGTAATACCCACATTGAATTGCAACATTAGCAAGATTCGGATGGTGCATTGCTTTGATCAAATCAAATGCGCGCCGAAATCTCAAAATGCGAGATAGGGTTTGCGGTGTCACACCAACGTGATCGGTAAACCAACGGCGTAGTCGTCGTTCGTGGACACCAAAATTTTCAGCCACTGAGCGCGCCGGTATTCTTCCCTTCGACTTCACGATCTCGTCGGCTAACTTCGATAGTTTTGTGTCGTCTGTTGACCGCAGGTGATCGCTCAAGACATGTTGGATATCAAGAATCTTGGTCGGTTTGGCAATACATTCCATTAACTTGCGACGGATGATTTTATTAAGACTTTCCGTGCAACAAGCAATCCTATTCGTCATCGCGGCCATGCCACCAGAGACAATTCGAGAGGCTCTTGTTGGACGAAATCGAATTCCAATAAGATCTGTTTGGCCCTGAAAATGCAACTCAAGGGGCTGACTAAAAGTGCCGATCAGCGAAACTTCGGGCAACGCGCATCTCATTCCATCGGGCAGTTGATAATTCGGCGGTTCCTGACAACAAAAGATCAACTCCAAACACCCATCTGGAAACAGGCGGAGACAGTCAGTGTTGTCCTTGATGTCAGTTCGGTGACGCCAAACACAACGAACAAATGGTTCTAGCGAAGGAATTGGTGGTTTTTCTTGATAGTACATCACGTATTGTCATCGAAACAATAAAACGGTTAATACCGTTGTCATGATGACAAATACCTTTGCATCAATGAAATTGTTCCAAATGTTTTCCCACACTCCTTTGAGACGCCAGCGTCGAAATCGATATAGGTCATTGAATGAATGTTTCCCAATTGACATCGTCATTGTGCGAATGGGTGAAACCCATCGCTCGTTCTTGTTTGACCGTTTCTTCGGCGCGGAAGGCCATGACATAGGTTTTTCGCCAGATGTCGGATGTGTTGCCGCCCGAGCCGTGAACGATTCGTTCGTCGTGAATCGTGACGCTGCCTCGTTTGACAGGAAGATAAATCGGCTTGTCTGATTCCAGGCTCTCGATCATCAACGTATGGGACTCATCGCGATTTTGCGTCAAGTCATCCGTTCCGCTGTAGTCGACCGGTCGATGGGCTCGTAATTCAGGCTCTTTGTTGGTGCCGGGAATGACGACGAGGCAACCGTTTTCGACATCAGAATCAGTCAATGCGAGCGAAAAAGTCGCTGTCCAGGTATTTTCCGTTTTCGGCCAATATCCCAGGTCTTGATGCATGAGAAATTGAGCTTTCGCTTTGCCAGGTTTTTTAGCGAGAAATTGATCGTAGTCCATTACGGCGTTGCCACCAGCATAAAGTAGATTGGCAACGTTGGACGCGACCTGATGAAAGATGTTATTTTTCAATTCGTCACAATAATGAGACGGCAACACCGCATTGACCAACCGAAATTTTTCTACCGGCGTGCCATAGGGCTGGCTCATATCGCAAAAGTCTCTGCCCATTCCAGTTTGTTTACCGGCGATAAAGTGCTCAAACCAATCGTCAAGCGTGGCGACTTCTGCTTCGGTCAAAAAATCGTTGAGAACCAAATAGCCCTGTTCGTGAAATTGTTCAATTTCATCTTGGGTCAATTTGTAATTCAAGCCGTCGCGACGGTGTACGCCTGAATCCGGATTGAAGACTTTTTGAACATCAGTGGCTGATTTCATATTTGTGATCCTAAAAAATAACTGTTTGCGGAGATCGCGAAGATGACGCCCAACGATTGGTATCATTGCCAATGATCGTGGCACTCACCCAAATTGCCGCCGTGCAAGTTGTTCGACCGCATATCGAGATGTAGGTTTCCTTTGTTGACCATCTTCAGCATGGCAATCGAACGGATGGTTTTCAAAGATTGGCGAATGTTGCGTTGGAATTATTTTTTGTCGCCTTTCCCCTTTTTCGCCGATTTAATTTCTTTGATTCGGATATTTCGGAAACGGATTGAATGCGGAAAGCCGTGATCTTGCAGTCCGATATACCCTTCGCTTTTTCGATTTTTCAGCGATGATTTTTGAAGGTTGATATCGATGACTTCTTCGCCGTTGACTTTTACTTGCAATCGATTACCAACGCATCGAATCACCATTTGATTCCATTGGCCTGGAGGCTTGGCCATGTTTTTCGATGGCGCGATGCCAGGGATGATTCCACCGAGTGTGTGGTCGTTGGGGCGGCCTTTGCGTTTCGAAGAATCATAGACTTGAGCTTCGATGCCGGTTTTAACAGGGTTGTTTCGATCGTCGACGCGAAAGTAGACCCCGCTGTTGCCTTTGGCCGGATAGGAACATTCGACATGCAATTCAAAATCTTTGTATTTTCGCTTGGTCCAAAGATAGGCATCAAATCGTCCCCAGCCTTTTTCGTTTTTGCGAGGCTGAATTAATAAAGACCCATCCTTTTGCGGAATCCAATTGCCTTTGGTTGTCCAGCCTGTAAGATCCCGCCCGTTGTAAAGCTCTACAAATCCGTCTTTGGTCGAATTCGCGGTGTTCTTTTTGCTCTCCTGTTTTGTGCTAGGAGGCGAAGTTTTGCTTTGTGCCAAACAACTTGTGCTCACAAACAGCGGTAACACGATGCTGAAGAAAATGAATTTCCATGCGGGGTTGTTCATCTGATCGTCCTCTCTGAATTCGGTCTGCTTTCAACAACGATTCGCAACATGTTGCATTTTCGGCGTAGAATCTTGCGGCGTCTACATGAGCAGGACGAAATATTAATACTTTTGTATCAGCAGCCGCTTTTTCGGTTTGTCGCTAGATGGAGTTGGTGCTAACCCCGAAGACTACGACTCGCCCGAGATTCTGAAACCGTTGCTGCCTGTTTGCGAAGTTGACGAACACTCTTTACGTCGGTAGACATGATGGATATCTCTGAGCCTGTGCTTGATTATTCTTACGAATAAAGTGGTCGATTTCGAATCCTGTGAGCGACAAGGCGCTAAGCCGCCGGTTCGTTAGCGCTTCGTACCGGCGGCTAGCGCCTTGCCGCTCACGTTGGAATTGCTTATGGCTGGCCTCCGCCGAGCCATGCGTGTATCTTCATAATTCGACTGTCTAATAAAACGGCCGGTAGGAACCGGCCCTACTAACAAACTGCGAATGATCAATCGCAATGAACGTTGAGCAAATTCGATTTCTTGCAAGAGGTATTTCTTGCACGGTATATTCAATAAGCACACTCGCATTTTGTGACAAAGCATAGTTGTCATTTGCGTTGCACTGAAACCATGCCAATAGGTTAGTAGCTTGAGCACGATGAAGGCCGTTTGCTTCAGCAAGTATGGTCCGCCTGAAGTACTGGAATTGAAAACTGTTGATAAACCGTCTCCCAAAAACGGCGAAGTGCTGGTTCGTGTGTATGCGGCAACGGTTACGCCGGGCGATTGCGAATTGCGTTGTTTCAAGTTTCCATTTTGGGTTTGGATTCCGCTGAGGCTGTACATGGGAGTCTTTCGGCCCAGGCGACCGATCATCGGGATGGAATTTTCAGGAGTTGTCGAAGCTGCAGGAGAATCGGTTGACACCGTTCGCATCGGCGAGGCGGTTTTCGGAGGCACCGGTCCAAATTTTGGTACGTATGCCGAGTACCGTTGTCAATCTGCATCCGCGGCGATCGGTAAAAAGCCAGCCAATGTGAGTCATGCCGAAGCTGCAACGATCAGTGTTGGGGGATTGAATGCGTTGCACTATTTGCGATTGGGAAAAATCCGCGACGGAGACCAGGTTTTGATCAACGGTGCAGCCGGTTGTTTTGGAACCTACGCGATCCAACTTGCCAAACATTTTGGAGCCAACGTAACAGGAGTCGACCATCAAGACAAACTCGAAATTATGACCGAATTGGGTGCCGATGCCGTTATCGATTACACGAAAGAGGACTTCACCGACAACGGAGTCAAGTATGACCTCATTCTGGAAGTTACTGGTAAAGCATCCTATTCAAAATGCCTGGGTAGTTTGAAACCGGACGGTCGATTGGTTCTTGCAAATCCAAAATTCATGAAGATGTTGCGGACACCACTGACGAATCTTTTAGGTCGAAAAAAAGTTTCTTTTGCATTCGCCAAAGATCGTTCTGAAGATCTTCAGTACGTTGCCGATTTGATCGCGTCGAATACGCTCAAAGTCGTTATTGATCGTAGTTTTCCATTAGGACAAATTGTCGAAGCTCATCGTTATGTCGAGTCGGGCAGCAAGATCGGACAAGTCGTGGTGCAAGTTGCTGAACCGTAGCACGGTCGTTGTTCGGGAACCACCCGTGAGCGGCAAGGCGCTAGCCGCCGGTAAGAAGCACCAACGAACCGGCGGCTAGCGCCTTGCCGCTCACAGATCAGGCTCCCGCCGACCCGACGTTACAATCTGCCGCCGAACCGATATGACATGCTGGTAGCTCGGCAGGAGCCTCGCCCTCCCGAATGCCAATCTGAATTGACTAGACCAAAATTGACGCAACGAAAACATTGGTATAGTTGCATCGAATGTTTGTAATGAGAAATGGTGAAAATAAACTGTTGAATCTTGACTCGTTATAGGAACAGATCCAGACTTGCAGAAACGCTAACAAGAATTCCATTACCGAGTGTTGATCATGAAACGAGTTGTCACCAGTTTACATTGCAATTTGTGGTTATGCTTTGCCGTTGTATTGATTGCGTCGTTAGGTTGTTATTCTGAGAAAAAAAGTGCGAGCCAAAGTGAACCCAAACGGAATGTGACTATCACGCAGTTGACAAACACGGATTTTGATAGCGGCCAACCATTTTGGTCTCCTGAGGGAAGCCAAATATCGTTTGTTTCAAACCGCAGTGGGTCGTGGCAGATTTGGGTCATCAATGCCGACGGAACCGACGTCCGGCGAATCACCCGAGACGATCAACTGACTCACTCGTGGCCGAGTTGGCATCCCGATGGAAAAAAGATTGTCTTTTATACGGGGACTGGCGAAGACTGCCAGACCTGGATTTTTGATCTAGAAACCAAGACCAAAAAACCTCTGTTGGATAGTGATGATCAGCAAAACGATTTTCGACCGTTGTTTTCTCCCGACAGCAAATACATTTTGTTTGATCGTGTTGGTCCAGCAACCCAAGGAAATCACGATCTGTTCAAATTGGAACGCAGCAGCAAAGCATTGACTCAGCTGACAAAAAATTCAGCCTATGATTCCGACGCACGGTGGTCGCCCGATGGCAAGCAAATCGTATTTCATTCGGATCGTGATTCCGAGAAACGATTTCATACCCAAATTTTCGTCATGCAAGCCGACGGTTCAAACATCAAACAACTGACCAATGATGCGACGAGAAATTCGTATCCCTGTTGGTCGCCAGACGGAAAACGAATTGTCTATTCTGCAAAAACTGGAGAACATCGTGCGCTATGGATCATAAACGCCGATGGATCTGGTAAACGAAAATTGACTGAGTTCGAAGGGTTTAATTGTGAACCGGCGTGGTCTCCATGCGGCAACATGATCGCATTTGTCTCCAACCGATACGGCAAGTCCCGAGAAATAGCGATTCTGCATCTGGGTTCTAAGCCATAGTTGCAGTCAGATCGTAAGTGCGAAACGTGAGTGAGGGGTTACGTTTCACCGCGCGTCAGCATGGTTGTGGTCCCTCGCTCACGCTTCGGGTTGCGATTTTATTTATGCAAATCAAGTAGGGCCGGTTCCCACCGGCCGATCTAACAAATGGCCGGTGGGAACCGGCCCTACGGTTTCCGGCAACGACATTCGCAGCGTCACACCAAATTGGGTAAGATTTTGAACAAATCGCGAGAATTTCATATACTTGTTGCAACCGACAATTTTGAGCAAAGGAGAAAGCAATGAAATGGTCAAGTTTCAATTTGATGGCATTTTCATTCGTTCTCCTCGTCGCACTTCCAGCGGCTCCAACCCTCGGACAAAAACAACCCAACCCCAAGCAGGAGAACGAGAAAAAAAATACTCCGGCCAACAAACTTGCGCTGAAGATCAGTGAAGAAAATTTGTTGGTGTCTCCGCAAAAACGTGTGGCGGTTTTGTCAGAATACATCCGCAAACACAAATCGAAAACTCTCGAGGCGGCCGATGCTCATCTGGCCGAACATGGTTTTGATTCGATCGGGGTCCAATTTGCAGACGCCGTGATCGACTTGTTACTCAATGGCCAGCTCAACGCGGATTTAAAATGGTCGACCCGTGAAACCGCGATACTAACGACTCATTTCAAACAAGCGATCGACGAAACGTTGGACGAGCTTCGAAAACAGCCGTTTATGCAACCTCGACTGTCCGGCCCCACAAATTGGGAAGGATATGAAAAACTGCTTTGGGATGTGCATGTTTTTCGGAATCGTGTCGCATTCGTTGAACGATTGTGTGAGATTTGCGAACAGAAAACAGCCCGCACTCGAAAAAAGAGCGCGCTCAAAAAACAACCTGTCGCAGACAACAATTCGCTGACGTTTCCATTTGATAAGAAACTGGCCGAGATTCGCGCAATCGCACGCGATTTGGAAGAGCGTGAAATCGAATTGAGGATTTATCGTTTGGAAGATTCGACGCAAATCCTCAAGTCATCCAAGGACAAGGCCAAAAAATTGCTGGCCGGTTTCGCGATGCAGCATGACTACGATGTCGTTCGCCAGTTTTATCAAGCCAACCAGCCTGATGCGATTCGACGTTCGAACCTCAAAGGCGAAGGAATCTTGGAGAGCGTTGATGAGTTGATGAAGCTCGGCCAAAAGCATGGCAAAGAACAAATTGAAAAAGGCACGTTGCTGATGACCGGTCTCCACTGGTGGCTTCGTGGTCGTTATGGTGCTGGTCCGCTGGCCAACGGTCAATTGAAACCCAAGTCGGCGATGAAAAATCCAGCCGAGATGTTTTCGTTGTACATGCCTCGGGCGTTTCCCAAACCAACACCTCCGAACGTTTCGTCGCGTGAACGTATGCCGACCTATGATCGACGGCATTACTATCAATGGGCGGTGGAATATCGGCCTGTCACGTTGGTCGTTTCTTCCGCCAGACATGATCGAGATGCTGTTTCGTCGACGATCACAGATAGCAAGCTGTTGTCACGAAAAATACAAGGATTTGAAGGGTTTTGGTGAGGCAGATATTCGATACGTATGGTTCGTACGGATGTCATCAAATATTCTCTCCTCGACAAAAAAGGCGACTATTTAACTTACACAACACAAAAAGTCATTGCACCGGCTGACAAAACGATGATCTATCGATTGGTTGGCAGTTATGAATATACGATGGCTTTGCAGTATTTGGAGTATCTGGTCAATCATTCGACCATGGACGAAATCAAAGTTTACAACAAGATCATCGCGTCACGGCCTGAGTTTCAGGTTTATACGCAACCGCATCTTTATTCACGTCAGTCGAGTCAATACAACGTTCATCAGGGAATCGAATGGGTGCTCGCGTTTGCTCGTCTCGAATTGGCAGGAGTACTGGCTGCCTATTCTGACATTCCGGAGCCTTTTGAAATGTTGCGACCAACAGTGCTCGAACGATCCGCATTGAATCAATTGGTTTTGTCCGATACCGCGGTTCATATCAAGGCGATTCTCAACGACAAGTATTACAACAAGATGATCAAGGAGAGCAAAAAAGGGATTGGCAGTGAAACACTGGCGTACTTGCGACGTCTCAAATTGATTACGCATTTCTTGAATTATTCGAATCGGCATCTCCAGAAAACGAAACAACCGATCATGGCCAAATCGTTTATCGACTGGTCGAATGTTTTTCGGACCAATGCTCGGAAATTGTTGGCGATCATCAATCGTGATCTGCAAAGATCGAATCGAACCAACACGGTTACACTCAATGAAAATTCGAGATTGCGAACCGCAGTGTTGAGCACCGACAATTGTATTTGCAGACTGGATAGCATTGTCGTGGGAAATCAAGTCATTGAAAAGAAAAAACCCAGGCGCAAACCGAATCGACTGGTGGGCCCGCCGACGGGCAACTAGCGAGGGACTAAGTCGCGTTGATTAAATTGGAGAGTTGTGATTTGAACTGAGCGGCAAGGCGTAGCCGCCGGTATTCGAGGGTTTACCGGCGGCTAGCGCCTTGCCGCTCACATATATTCAACACTAACTATCCGTTCAACTCGAAACTTGATCGTGATCCAGATCATCTCCGAGCTGGAGCCGCAAGCGTTTGAGCACACGGGATTTGGCGACACGGACGGCGCCGCTTTTCATGCCAAGCTTGTTTCCGGCTTCGGTTGCGTTGAGTCCGTTAATGACAACTTCCCAAAACGCATTCCAGGTTCGGTCGGTAAAATCATCTCGAATCTGAGCGATCGCGCGTAGAAACAGTGCGTGTTCTTCGCGCAACTCGTCTTCGTCGCGAACCAGAAAATCATCATCGTCGGGCGTTTGCGACAATCGTCGATGTGCTTCGCTGCCTCCGATTGCAGAAACCCGATTTTGATTGCGGCGAAAAAAATCGACGACTTTGCTGTGCGTGACTGTACGCAACCATCCGCGAAAGGTATCGGATTCGTTTTGTTTCTGAAACGATTTGATGTTACTGACGACCGACCGAAATACGTCTTGAGTCACATCGCCGCAATCCTGTTCTGCCAGGCCGAATTTCCGACACCAAAAAACGATCAACGGAGAGTACAATTCCACCAGCTCTTGCCAGGCTGGCAAGTCGTTTTCCTGCAAACGAACAATCAAACTTCGAGACGTAGAGCCGTCAAAGTCTCGGTCGTTTTTTCGGGTTGTACTATCCATGAATGTTTTCAGCGAATCTGCCTCGTTCGATAGACAATGACCACCAGAAAAACGGTCAGTGCCAATGAGATGGAGATGACCAGCATCGTCGCGCCCTGAAAACCTTCGCTGGCTCGTTCCACGTCGACGGACAGTGGCCGCGTGAGTGAAAACACTCCGGCCAAATCTCCAACCTTCCAATCGACTTTAGGAGAATCGGCGTGTGTGTTGTGACATTCGATACAACTGGCCGTCATCAATTGTCCACGTGCGAATTTCAAAAACGGTTGGCCATTGATTTTTTCGAATCGGAAATATTCTAAATTGTCTTCTTCACCAACCTCGTTTTTTGCAATCAAGTCATTGAATACTGAAAGCGTTTTGCGTTCGAAATCATCGCGCGGCCGCAATTCTTCTCGAAATGAATGTGGACTGAATACACGAGCCTGCATTCCATCATCATCTTTGCAACTGATCCGCTGTGCCACCTCGATCCGCATGGTCGCTGGCAGCGGAGGAGGATCGCGGTTTGGGTCCTCGTGACCATCGTAAAACGTTCCACGAATTTCGCTGTAGTACTCATTGAATTCCTCCAACATGTCCGAGTACAACCGCGCATTGTCGAGCGCCATTTCTCGCACGATCCACGAGTTCAACGAGCGGAGGTAAACAAAACCAATGATCGAGCTGACAACGATCGCCACAAACAGCGCGACTGCAAACGGGTTTTTCGCCGACCAGCGTCTCAGTTTTTCGGTATATCCGATAGGGCGGGCCGTGATCGGTTCGTTGTTCAAATAGCGTTGCAAATCATCGGCCAACTCCAGCCCGGTTTGGTATCGCTTGCCGGGCTGTTTCGCCATGGCTTTCAGACAGATCGTTTCCAGATCCTTTGGAATATGTTCATCCAGTTGGCGAAGTGGCCGCGGTTCTTCGTCCAGGACTTGGAGCAGTAACAGACGCCTGGTTCCCTGGAAAGGACGTTCGCCAGTCAGCATTTCGTACAGGATAACGCCGAGGCTATAGATATCTGAGCGGGCGTCCGATTCGCGAGAACAACCGCGCGCGTGTTCCGGAGGCATGTAGGCCGGAGTGCCGACAACACGGCCATGAGTTGTCAATGAACCGTCAATGGACTCCCGTTTTGCCAATCCAAAATCGGTCAGATGCACTTGGTCATTTTCGTCAATCAATATGTTTGATGGTTTCAGATCTCGATGAACGATGCCTCTCTCGTGCGCGTAGTGAACTGCGTTGGTCAATCGATGCATCAACTCGGCAGTTTCACGATAGGTTGGCGTCGATTCCTTGAGGCGCGATTCCAGTGTTTTGCCGTTGACGAATTCGGTTACCAGATAGCAAACACCGTCTTCGGTCTCACCGGTTTCAAACAGCGATACGATGGAGGGGTGTTTTAAACGTGCGACATTGCGAGCTTCGCGCAAAAACATTTGTTGCTCTTCGGGAGACGCGATCGAGCCGGCGCGTTGAATTTTGATTGCCACATCACGCCCAAGTTCGCGATCGCGTGCTCGAAAGACATGCCCAAACGATCCGCAACCAATTTCCTCAAGCAATTCAAAACGTCCGAGGTTGCATGGTCCGTTTTGTAACAGCCGAGAAAAGTGTTTTCCGTAATCGGTGGTTACGTTTTTTCGAGTTCCATTTTGAAACGAACGGACGACGGTTTCCGCACATTGTCTCGCCAACACGTCGGTTTGAGGATTCCGTTCGACAGAATCCGAAAGGGCTTTCAAACGCACGACGAGTTCATCGTTGGTTTCTCCCAGGGATTCCAGCGCTTGATCACATTTTGGGCAATCGCGGATGTGTTCGGCGATCTGTTCAAATTTGACACCGGCCAACCGGCCGACAGCAAATGATTTCAAAGTTGGTGGACTAGGACATTTTCGATTCATCGGGCTGACTCCAGCGAACGTATCTCCAACTTATATAACGTTGGAGCGCAACAGTGGTTCGAAAGTTCTACGATTTTAGGTGATTTTGCCACTGAATGTAGGCAAAACCACACGCTGAAACGCGTTGGTTATTTTTCACTCAGAGGTGTAACACTCCCCCGTTAGATGATTTGGCCGATGGTTAACGAGCCTGTCATCGACGGCACCGAAGGTCACAAATAAACGCACCACCAAGTGTTCCATGATTGCTGCAAAACCAAAATTGGGCGAACGAACCGGATTGTTGCATTCGCGGTATTCCGAGTTGGCAAGTAACACCATCGATTATTGGATGTTACCCGACGATGATCGCATGACCGATGAGCGAATCCGCCGCGCGATTACGAACGCGCCTGTTTTTCCAACGTCCACCTTACAGTTTTACATTCATGTTCCATTTTGCGCTCAACGATGTCGCTTTTGTGCCTTTTCCGGTGGCAACGATCTGAATTTCAAACAAGCCGAACGCTACGTCGATTTAGTCGTAGCTCAGACGAAAGATTTGTTGCGGCAAACACAAGCCGCCGGGCAACCTATCAAGTCGGTCAATATCGGTGGAGGGAGTCCCGATTTGGTGGGGACGCATGTTCGTCATCTGCTGCAAACTGTTCGTGATTTGCCTGGAGTCACGCAGGATACTGAGATTTCGGTCGAGTTCACATTGAGTACGGTCTCGCGAGAATTCATTGACTTGTTGGCCGAGTTTGATGTCACCAAAGTTTCTTTCGGCATTCAATCGTTGGATCCGAAAGTTCGCCACTACATGCGGCAACCCAAAAAAGTGTTGCATCTGGAGCGCGTGCTGAATTGGATTGACGGGCGCATTCCAGTGGTCAACGCCGATTTGATTACCGGGATGCCGGGCCAAAACCTATCGATTGTGTTGGATGATCTCACACGATTAATGTCCGAAAAACGCATCAATGCCATCAGTTCGTATGTGTTGACCGCCGGTGCAGCGCCCGCGTTGATTGCTGCGATGGAAACGGGCACGATTCCAAAAATGCCGGCGCCCGAGGAACAGGCACTGATGCGTTTGCATACGTACGCGACGTTTCTGCGAGATGGTTGGATTCGCCGTGGGACGAATACGTATGTCGACCCATCACGGATTCCCAGCGATGTTATTTCTCGGATCGCTGGTAATGAATGTATCGGAGCAAGTCACTACGAAGATTTCTTGATCGGCGTCGGCCCTCAAGCGATTTCGTTTATGCCTGGTGCTCGGGCTGAAAACCACATCGATATCAAGGCTTGGGCGCAGGCGATTGAGAGCGGTGGCAATCCGTTTCATTTGTCAAAAAGTTCGGATGTCGATCAACGCGACACAGCGCTATGGGTGTTTCCACTTCGGTGGGAGGGCCTCGAAAGATCCCGTTTTGAAAATATGGTGGCGACCGGCGCATTGACTCAAAGGCAACTGCAGCTGTGGGATGAATTTATTCAAGAAGGTCTGATTTTGCCAACCGATGAGGGTTTCCGTTTGACCATTCGTGGTGAAGTTTTCATGGGTCGATTGGTGCGAGATCTCAAACAGGCCGAGGGTCAGCAGGCGGTTGACCAATATATTGCCGAAGGTCATTCCATTGGCAAAGCCATCGCCGACGGCAAGTTGCAAGATGAAAACGCGGTCAACAATCGCCAAATCATTCAATCGTAATTTATTCAGGAGTACTCAACGATTATTGGACGATTGCGAAAAATTCCACGCCCTTTGTATTTCTTGTTCGCCGGAACATTGATTACACGGATGGGCGCGTTCGTATTTCCGTACCTGACGATCTATTTGTCCGAAGCGCGTGGCTACAGCTATGAAACCGTGGGAGCGGTTTTATCGGTGGGAAGTTTAGGATTACTGGCTGGGAATTTTGCCGGTGGAACGTTGACGGATCGATGGAGTCGAAAATGGACTTTGATTATGGCGCTGTTGCTCAACGCATCGGGATTTGCCGGGCTGGCCTTGCATTATCCTCATCCCTGGTTTTACGCGTTTTTCTTGTTTGTCGGGTATCTCGGCGCAGGACTTTATACGCCCGCTGCCAATACCGTGATTGCCGATATTGCTCCGGCGACGGTGCGGCCGTTTGCTTATACGGTGAATTATGTCTGCATCAATTTGGGAATGGGGCTGGGACCGCTGATCGGAGGATTTTTGGCAACCGTTTCATTTCGTTGGATTTTCATCGGCGATGTAGCAACATCGCTGGCTTGCGCTGGGTTGATTTTATACGGCGTGGCGGAGACGAAACCTGACATTGGCAGCACGGCACTTCAAACTAAAACGCGAACACCGCGAATGAGTTGGAGCGTTTGGAAACAGAATCAAACGGTTGTTATTTTTTGCCTGTTCTATTTCTTTCTGATCGGGCCGTTGATGGGAATGGAGTTTGCGGTTCCGTTGTTGATCAGCAAGGAATTTGCGTCGAGCCTGGTGTACGTCGGCATTATTTACACGATCAACGCCTGTTGCATTCTCGCGTTCAGTTTTCTGATTGAAAAACTGATTCGCAATCGGAACGAATTCTTGATGATGGTTCTGTCTGGAGCCATTTGGACATTGGGGATGAGCGTGTTGCTGTTCGGGTATTCGGTCATCGCATTGATGATTTGTACGGCCATCTGGACGATCGGTGAAATTATCGCGTCGATTCTGGTTCCCACGTTTGTTGCCAGCCGCGTGCCTGAAGCGTTCAAGGGTCGCTTTATGGCACTGAATGATATTGTCCGCAGTTTGGCGGGAGTCATTTTCCCAATTGGACTTGGGTTCCTATGGACCTATCAATCGGCCGGTGTAGTCGTCTTGGCGATCACGTTGTTACCGGCGATTGGCACGGTTTGCTACACCGTTTTGTTTTTGAAAAATTCAATGCTGCGCCGCACCGCTGCTGCACCAATGAAAACAGAGCCGCGAACGGAGCCGCAATGAACAACGCGAACACTCCGATCCGACCCACCGAACGTCTACAGTTACTGGACGTAATTCGTGGGTTTGCGCTGTTTGGCATCATGTTCGTGAACATGACCTGGTTTACTGGATTTGCCGTGCTGTCTCCGGAGCAGAGAGAAAATCTGGGAACGGAGCGAGTCGATGAAGTGATCAATTGGATGATCGAAATCTTCGTGGCCGGAAAATTTTGGACCATTTTTGCGTTTTTGTTTGGTGTTGGAGTGGCGCTCCAATTTTCGCGACAACGAGACAACGATCAGAAAAATTTCATGGGGCATTATGTCAGACGTCTCAGTGTTTTGTTGTTGCTGGGATTGGCGCATGCGGTTTTTTTGTGGTTTGGCGACATTGTCAGCCTCTACGCTGCATCCGGGTTTGTATTGCTGATTTTTGTGTCGCGTTCCAAGAAAACAGCATTGATTTGGGGCGCTATTTTGCTTGTCGCGCCGATGTTACAAATGGCGATCTGGCTGTTGATTCACAACTTGACCGCCGACGCCAATGCCCAAGATCCAGGCCATGGCCCAGCAGAATTGCTGCAGTTTTTTGCAACTGGTAGTTACAGCGAAGCGTTTGCAGCGAACTGGGCATTTCTCAAGGAGCGATGGGTGATCGCCGTCTACGACGGACGATTTTTCAAACTTGCCGGATTGTTTTTGATCGGTTGGTGGTCAGGTCAGCAAAACATCTTTTCGAATCCAAGCCAACATCGACGATTGCTTTGGGGAGTCGTTCTCGTTGCCGTGTTGATCGGCATTCCAGCCAACGTATTAGCGTTCACCGGATTTCCAGGTGTTAGTCTTCGTCCACCGTCATTCTCCGGTTGGCTGGTCGAATCGCTCAAGTCAATTGGAATTCCAGCATTAGGTTTGGGCTATGTCGCTGCACTGACCCTGTTTTTTTCATCGTTCCCAGATACCTGGCTGGCGCGAATGTTGGCCGTGGCCGGACGGCTTTCGCTGTCGAACTACGTAGGGCAGTCAGTCATCGGGATCGTTGTTTTTTATGGATGCGGATTTCAGCAATGGGGTCGATTTGGCGTGACCTGGTCCATCGTGTTCATCATGTCAATTTTTGCAGGGCAAATCATTTTCAGTTGGGGATGGCTCCGCTTTTTCCAATACGGTCCGTTGGAATGGGTCTGGCGGTGCCTGACGTATGGTCGAGTTGTGCGCCTGCGCAACGAGCGCGTGGCAAGTGTTCAATTGGTTGCAAAGAAAACTTGAGGTAGAAAAATGTTCCAAAGGCGATTGGTGTTTTCCAGCTTGCTCATTTTGTGTTCCTTTCACTATTGTTCGGCGGATGATTGGAATTTGTGGCGCGGACCGCATTGTGATGGGGCCGTTTCGGCGAGCGGATATTTTTCCGAACAGTCCTTTGGTATGGATGTCCTCTGGAAAAACAATATTGGTTCGGCATATTCCGCGGTTTCCATCGTTGATCAGCGCGTGTTGACGATGTTCAATGATGGCAAATTGGATTACCTCGGCAGTATTGACCTCAAGACTGGAAAAGAAGTTTGGCGATACCGCGTCGGTAATATCTACAAAGCACATGATGGGGGACACGATGGGCCTGTCAGTACGCCGGTGGCCGATCATCAACAAGTTTATGCGCTGGGCCCGCGAGGAAGGTTGTTTGCGGTTGAGGCAAAATCCGGAAAAGAAATCTGGTCTGTGCAGCTGTCGAAAAAGTATCGTGCGCAAACACCGTTTTGGGGATTCGCAACGACACCCATTTTGTTTAAAGATCTCGTGATTGTTCAAGCCAATGGCGCGAGGGGACATGGCATGATCGCGTTTAGCAAAAAAACGGGAGAATATCGTTGGCATTGTGCCGTCGGTCGGGCAGAATACCGCTCGCCAGTTCTGGTAAAAGTCGACGATCGGTTTCAGATCATCGCTTCGAGTTCGTCCCAGACGATCGGTGTCGATCCTGGCACTGGAAAAATTCTTTGGCGTTACGGCTATGGCATTGGATACGACAAGTCACCGGTTTATGTCGGTGATCGGAAAATTTTGCTGACGAACCGAGGTGGGTGTGTGTTGATCGAATTGAATGACGACCACTCCAGTGCAAAACAGGTTTGGCGTTCGTCGGAGTTCCGCGGAAACTACGATGTTCCGTCGGCTTACGATGGTTGCATTTTTGGATTTACCGGGCGATATCTGACATGTGTCGATGTCAAATCGGGCAGGCGAATTTGGCGATCGAGACAGCCCGGTGGAAAAGGACTCATTATCGTGGAAGGTCACATCGTCGTATTGGGTGATCACGGTGATGTTGTTGTTGCCAAGGCGACTCGTACGGGATATGTCGAGAAATCGAGAATCAATGTATCAGACGGCGCAGCGTATTCTTGGCCAGCTTTTGCCGACGAAACGATCGTCGTTCGCAATTTGAAACATTTGGTTGCACTCCGACCAAATCGCTCAAAAGCCGTCGTTGCCCAAAAGCAACCTCCTAGTCGATTTGCGGAATTTGTAAAACGAGTCGAAGTTGCCAGTGACAAAACAAAATTGGTGGATGAATTTTTAGGCAAACAAAAATCGTTTCCAATTATCGAAGACGAAAAATTTGTTCATTTTGTCTATCGTGGTCGCGCAACGGATGTTGGTATTCGCGGCACGATGTTGGCTGGTGGCGAGCAGGATTCCATGTTGCGAATTGCGGGCACCGATTTTTATTATCGCACTTACAAAATCGAACCGGGTGCGAATTGGGAATATCAATTTATTGTCAATTATGATCGCGTGATCCCCGATCCCAAGAACCCTCGACGCACGTTTGACGATTCGCGAGTTTCTGAATTGTTGACCAAGTCCTGGTCGGAACCTGCTTTTGCAAAACCGTATCGCGATCAGGCAAAAGGGCGCGTCGAATCAGTCAGAGTTGGTTCATCGTCGTTTTCCACAACGGTTAGTGTGTACTTGCCCCACAATTTTCGACGGGATTCAAAACACTCATTAGTCGTCGTTTTGGGAGGGCGAGAATGGATCTCTGACGGGAAACTGCCCAACACGTTGAATCACATTCTCAAATCTCGACGACATACGCCGGTCGTAGCGATTATCGATCGTTCCAACAATCGAGAGCTCGGCGGCGGGAGAACGAAACGATACTCACAGTCATTGGCAGAAGTCCTGGTGCCTGAACTCGCCAAAAAATACGGAATCGACGGCGAACAGCCCACAACGATTATTGGTCGGCGGGGCGGGGCGGTTACGGCCGTTTACGCAGCGCTGCGTTATCCGTCGACGTTCGACAATTGTGTAGCAATTTCGTATGGCCGTGCCGACACGGTTCGCGCTGACGCGATTGCCGATCTGATCAAATCGAGCGAAGGCAAAAAGGCAAAATTTCATATTGCTTGGAATCGATACGAAGTTTGGCGTCCGCAAAGTTTTGATTGTCGAGAACAAAGCCAGCAGTTGAGTGATGCTCTCAAAAAGAAAGGCTATACAGTGACCGGCGGTCAAGACAAAACTGGATTTGGCTGGCGCAGTTGGCGAGCCCAGGTCGGCAACGCATTTTTGCAAATTTTAAAGTAATCCGTTGCATGCAAGTGTGCGGTCGAGCGGGTGCCACTCAACGTTGGTAACAAAAAATTTCGTGGATTAAATAAAGCTTCTTGATGGCGAACGTCGTAGGTGCCACTGGCCTCTGCCAGTGCTGGGGGTATCAAACCACCGACAGCAACGTCACGAATTGAATTTGGGCTCAGTGCTTGAAGCCAAGGAAACCGCAACCACTGGCTGGGGCCAGTGGCACCCGACCCGTTGTTTGACCGTGTAAAAACCACTCGCTAGCGCTTCGTGCTTGTATTGGTCGCAAATGTGACGAGATTGATCGACGAGCTGCAACAACCGCGATCCAAATTATCGAACGTTGAACTTCAGGCTCGATTTTTTTTCTGAAGTTGGCTGTGTTTTTTTGAACAAATCGACATCAAACTTGCGGCCGACGCTGTTACCGACGAGGTCCTCAAGCCGATCGTCGACTTCGATTCGATACTGTCCTGATTGCCAATTGGCGTTTGGATAAAACTTCCAGGTTTTTTCATGATTGGAAATCTTGATCGTGCCCTTGAGCGGATTTTTTTTATGATCGAAAACCTGGATGAGACGCAACAACAACGAGTGATCCAACGATTCTGGAAACTCGATGGTCAACGGTTGTCTGGAATTTGATCGAGGAGCGGTGATTTTCCACGAATCGAGATTGGGCAGATCAGTATCTTCTTTGACCGCCGTAAACTCCTTGACGTAGTTTTTTCCAAGCGGTTTGCCACTGGCACTGGTCCACCGTCGGTCAATGACGAAACGGTATTTTTTTCCGGCTTCGAGAATCGGTCCCATTTCCTCGCGTGGTTTTAATCCACGTTTGATCCGGCCTGGGTCAAGTAACAATGTCAGGCGTTTTTGGTCGCGACTCCACAGTTCTTGTTCGATTTCCAGGAAGGGCAATTCGATCGCTTTGCCAGCGGCGTTTTCAATGCGTATGAATTGATAGATGTCGCCACGTTTCATCGGCCCCGAAAAATGGACGTAAAACTTGAGCAGGTTTTCGGGCAGCTGGTTGGAGCTGGGATAGACGGCGACAATTTTGACGGAGTCCGATTTTGCACGACGTGTTTGAAATGAAGTCCGTGCCAGTTTTTTTTTCGAACCGTCTCGCAGCGTCACGTAATATTTTGTTCCATTGGTAAGCGAGAATCGCGGAGTGAAGATAATTGATTTCGTTTTTGAATCGGCTTCAAACTTGCCAAGCATGGGAATGTGGTGAGAATTTTCGCTGGCAGCAACCGAAACCATGACCAATTCGCGTGGCTTCTGCCGGTGTTTCCAATTGCCTTGGGCGTCGAACTGTTTGGTGATCCACGGTGACGAGATTTTTAGCTGCGGCGTTTTGGATTTTGGTGAAATGATTTCGGTTTCGAGCTGTTGGGACGAAGCGTTGATGGGCCAACTGCAAACAGCGGCAATGACCATCCAAAACTTGAAATTTGTGGCTATTTTCATGGCAGCCCTGGGGTGAAAAGGCCGGCAACGAGGGCCGGCCTTTGAAAAAAGCTAGTAACGAGTCGTATCGCCGTTTTAAGGAGTATCAATGGTTTTCAAATGAAAACGATTGCCTTCTTTAACGATGATCATTGCCAATGAATCGTTGACTCGATCCAATTGCGTTACACCGGTGAGTTCTTTGATCGTTTCGTACTTGATGCCTTCGGTTTTGCCACGAGAAACTCGTTTGGTGAGACCAATTTGTTTCCCAATCTCTTTGAGTGGAATTTTCATCACACCGCGCGAGTTGTTGGCCATCAAAATGAAGTTTTTGTTGCCTTTTTTATAGACCATCATATCCAGAGGACGATTTCGGTTGCCTAATTCTGCAACGGTTGTTCCTTTGACTTTGGAGTTGGGTTTGAGTGACGAAACAGGGATTCGGACCAGGGGAGTGCAGGTGTAGGCCGCCAAGATGTTGGTTTCTCCGGCGATTCCATACGCAGCAAACGTTCTAATGGGAGACCGGGTCTCAAATTGGCCGTGAGCACCATGATAAATTTCGATGCTGCTGCCATTGGCTTTTTTGTCTTTTCCGGATTTGAACGGGTAGGGGACTGCTCGGAGGTTCGAAGCAAATTCTTCGTTGGAAAGACCGGCGATGTAAAGTTCACCATCGATAAACATCAAATCGGTAATAGAACTCATGCGCTGATTGTAACCGCGGCGATTGGTTTTACTTTCAGCCGCGTTAGACAGCGAAGTGCTGGTTGCTTTGGCCTTTGCCAAATCGAACAGTTCGATTTTTGGATCTTTTTTGCCGGTCGAGATTTTAAATATTGCGACTTCTGATTTACCACTGGTTTGCCGACTGACTGAAAGAAAGGCGTTGCCGGTTTGCGGGCTAACCGCCAGATCGTTGATGCGGATGCTTTTGGCGTCGGTGCCTATCATCGCCGCGATCTTGGCATCGATGGATTTGATCGACAGCTTGTTAGCCGATTTTGATTTTTTAGTTTCACCTGTTTCGACGGCATAGATTTTTGCTTCGATCGGGTCAGAAATAAACAACACGCCTTTGGGGCCAAACGTCATGGGACCGGCCGATTTCAGTTCGACACCGTTTCGAGCATCGCTCGACGTCGTGCAACAAGCAAGTATCAATAACGCCAATGAAGTGGAAAAAAACTTTTGGATATGCATTTGATGACTCCTATTTATGAATCCGGCGGTCCACCAATTATCCTCGATGCCGCTCTGGTTTTTCAACCGACTATTCAACAAAACGACAGCGCTAAATGGCGATGCATTCGTGCAAATTTTCACAACTGTTGGTCGTAAGTGATTAAGTGCTGGCGAGGAAAGTCGTAAATGTGAAGAGTTAACGAAGGACTGCAACCACGACGTGCAATAAAACGTGGTTCCTCATTAGGTAGCGTAATCGGAAGGCAGTGAATTTGAACTGAGCGGCAAGGCGCTCATATTTAATTTGCGCTGCCTTATGTTTCGGGTTGAATCGGCGAGTCGTTTATTTCGCCGGGAGTTTTGTTTTCCGTTTTTCTTTGAGCAAAAGTTGGAATTTGCTTTTTTTATTTTGCCAGAATTTAACTTTCTCCGGTTTTTGAATGCGTTGAAAAAACGAGATCGCTTGTTCAATGGATCGAGCCAACATCCAATTGTCGACGAGCGAGAGTTTGTCTCGTTTGAAATCGGCAAGGAGGACTTGATAAGAATCGTTGATTTGTTTTTCTGCCTGTTCAAATTTGGCTGGAGATTTTTCTGTACATGCGAGAACATGTTTTGCGAGGTTAAACGTCCGTTGATTGGGATTTTTATGATTGGAAAAAACTTCGATCGATGCCGCCGCGTATTCACTCGCTTTTTCGAGGTTTCCGATGGCAAGATAACTGACGGCGGAATAACAATTCAGAGTGCCCGGGTTGGTGACTTTTAATGTTTCCGAGTTGGCCGCCAGTTTGAATCGATCATCGATCCAATCGATGGTGACTTGAAATTTCGAGGCGGCGATGGCGTAACCGATCACGGTGTTGTATGCCGAGACTGTTTTCTTGTGTTCCTTGCCCCATTTTTTTGCAAGGATCGCTTGTCGTTTGGATTGCAACTCGAATGCTTCGTCGTAATCTCCGCGTGTACGCAATGCGAGTGCCAGATGAGACATGGACAGCAATGTATCGTCGCTGTCTGTGCTGTAACGGAGCTGTCGGTAATTCAAATTACGGCGGTGGATGTCAACCGCTTTGTCGAGTTCGTTTGCTTTTCGATAGACCACCGCCAATTCGTCAATGGCGTCTCCCAATTTTCTGCGTTCAAATTGCGAGGTTTCGATGGCGTCGATGCGTTTGAGCAATGTTTCAATTTGTTTTTGCCGGTTTCCCGATTGTCGGTAAGCGCTGGCCAACCAGTGTAATGCGTCAATCTCAGGGCCGTTGTAATCGTCGTTTCGTTTGGAGCGTGCGACCAATGTTTTAAACTGTTCGATTGCTGACGAATATTTTTTTTGCTTCAGCAAGAGCTTGCCGATCTCATTGATGGTTTTGAGTGTATCGACATGTTTTTTGCCGAGATTTTTTTCACGCAGCTGTAGAACTTCGCCATGCGTTTCGAACGCTTTGTCCAGAAAACCCGCCCGTTGTTGGGCAAGTGCCAGGAGATGCATTTCAGACAGTGTTGCCTTTTGTTCGGGGCCAAAATGCTGTTTGTAGATTTCGACCGACTGTTTCCGCAATGCGAGTGCTTCGGGGTATTTCTTGTAACGTCTGAAAGCTGACGCTTTGAGACCCAGGGCTTGCCCGTATTGCCAGCTTTGTTTCGTAAAAACGGTTTCTTGACGGTTGATCAGGTCATCATATTTTTTTAGCGCTTGTTTGTGGTTTCCCGAGTTTGACAGGCAATAGGCCAGGTTTATCAATGTTGCGATCGTATCAACGTGATTCTTGGAAAGTGTTTGTTCGCGTTTTTCGAGCGTGTCGTAGTAAACCGCGAGTGCTTCGTCCCATTTTTTAAAATGTTGATAACATACGCCGAGTTCGTGTCTGCGTGAAAGCGCGACTGGATGATTGGGAGTTAAAACTTTTTCGGTGCGTTCGATCAGCTCGCGATACATCGGGATCGCATACCTGATTCGATGGTATCTGCGTTCGTATCTTGCCGCGCCTTCCATCAGTTCCAAAGTACAAATGGCATCAGCACCGTGCGCGTTTTTGCATTGTTGAAAAGCGGATTTATATTCATCGTAGGCCACCGACCACTTTCTAGCTTTTTCGAGGGCTCCGGCCCAACGCCCAATGGCACGAAATGTTTCCGGGTGGCTGGGCCCAAGGACTTTTCTTTTGCGATCCAAAACGTATCTGAATTTCTTGACCGCTTGTTCGTGTTGGCCCTGTTTGAGCAAAATTCCAGCGGCGTTGCCAGCGGCCAGCAGCGTACTTGGGTGATCCTTGCCGACAAACGTCCGCTGCAAAAACTCAGCGCGCTCGTAATGTTTGAGTGCCAGATCGAGTTGGCCAATGCCTTCATAAGCGACGCCTAGATTGGAGATCGAAATCATAACGTTCTGATCAAGCGGCCCATATCTCAACACCGAGATCCGCAGATGTTGCATCAACATTTTGATGGCGGTGTTGTAATCGCCGCGTTCGGCATAGCACATCGCCAGATTGTTGAGTGAAGCCAGCGTGTCGTAATGTTTTTCACCGAGATGTTGTTTTTGAATCTCGTATACTTCGCGATGAATTTTTTCGGCGGCTTCCAGGTTGGCGAGATTGAACTGGTTCATGCCGATCAGATTTCTGAGTTGCAACGTTTCAACATGATAGGGGCCGAGATTGGCCGATTTGATTTTCAGTGCTTCTTCCGCGGCGACGATCGATTTGTCATAGAGGCCGACATTTCGCATAAGTTTGGCATAAGCCGTGAGTAAGATCGCTTTGTTCGCCGGTTGATCGGAAAATTCTCCACGCAATCTATCGAACAGCAATTTGACCAGCGTCGACGCTCGCAAGTCGCGGCCTTGTAGCGCGGGGTCGGGACTTTCGAACGATTCGACCATAAAGTCGAACACTTTTTTCTCACGATTTCGAGCTTTGATCGCTGCTTCTTTTTCCCGTTCTGCTTTGTCACGTTGGCGGCCCGCTTCGATGCGTTTTTCTTCCGCGAGTTTGCGAGCCGCAGTCTCTTTGCGACGAGCGAGATCTGCGTCATTTTTTGCGGCAATGGCGCGCTCGGTCGCTTGATTTGCACGGACCATGCCAAGCGTTGTTCCGATGATACCGGCTATCAACAGGATGGCGATTGCGATGGCAGCGGAAATGGCAAGGCGATGTTTGTGAAACGTTTTGCGAAGCCGGTAGGAGAGCGATGGGGGCCGCGCGAGGACCGGATCATTGTTCAAGTATCGTTGAATGTCTTCGGCGAAACTGGATGCTGTTTCGTAACGCAGCCGCCGATCTTTGGCGATTGCTTTCAAAACGACCCAATCGAGTTCACCGCGCAGCAGGTAGGTCAGGCGCGAGGGGTCTGTTTGGCGTTGTTGTGAAACTTTGGTGGCCGTTTCATTCAACGTGCTGAGTTTTGCGCTGGGACGAATCGGTTCTTCTTCGCGAATGATTTCGAGGACTTTGATCAGTGCTCCGTTTTTGATGCCTTGGTCAAACGGTGTGCTGCCCGTCAGCAGCTCGTAAAGAATGATGCCTAACGCGTAGATATCGGTGCGCGTATCAATATCAAAATGGTCCGCGGCTGCTTGTTCGGGGCTCATGTATTTCAACGTGCCCATGACCTGTCCGATTTGTGTCTCCATCGTTTTGTCGGTTAACAATTTTTGACTTTCCAGGGCTTTGGCCAAACCGAAATCGATGACTTTCGGTACATATTTTCCATCCTTGACGGTGACCAAAATGTTGGATGGTTTCAAATCGCGATGAATGATCCCTTTTTGGTGCGCGTGTTGAATGGCCGAGCAGACGTTGACAAACAATTCCATCCGTCGGCGAACACTGAGTTTGTGGTGATCGCAGAATTCCGTGATGGGAATGCCGCTGACGAGTTCCATCACGAAAAACGGTTGTCCGTCGTTGGTGGTTCCGGCATCGAGGATCCGAGCAATGTTCTCGTGATCCATCATGGCAACCGCTTGCCGCTCGGCTTCGAAACGGGCGATGATATCTTTGGAGTTCATCCCGCGTTTGATGACTTTGAGCGCCACCCGTCGATCGACGGGTTTACGTTGGTGTGCCAGGTAGACAGATCCCATTCCGCCTTCGCCAATTTCGTCGAGCAATTCGTAATTGCCAATGTACGATCCGATTTCACTGCGCTTGAGCGGGGGGCGGTATTCGATTTCCGGCGCATCGGCATCCAGTAATTTCGACGATGTAATAATGGCTGGAAACCGGTCCATGTATTCTTCGATGTTGGGATCGTCGCCTGATGCTCGTCGAATGGCAAATTCTTGCTGGAGGAGATTGAGCAGGATTTCGGGATCATGGAGTTGAGCGAAGCGTGTCAGGTACTGTTCAATTTTGTCCGGTACGTAGACGGTTCCATCATCGTCCAACAATTTGAATTGCTTCCATTGCATTTCGAGTTCGATGATGACGAGTTCTTCGAGAGTGCCGACATATTCGACGTCATCTTCGGCGGGCAAATATTCCACAAGTTTTGGTGGAGTACCAGCAATCCACGCCGTTTCAAATTTTTCACGTAAATCTTCGTTGATTGGGCGATGACCCGTCATGATTCACCCGAGTGCGTTGTATTCTGTTTGTGCATCCATGCTAACAACAGATTACCAATCGTGCCGAGAACCGGGCGTGTTTTTTCGACAATATACAAGTATTTTTTGCGAGGGTAGGTGATCCAACGATATGGTGAGAAAACGGCAACAAACCGATTTTGATTTGTAACATTTGATTGCAGTGCAAAATTGAGGAAAATAGCAACAGGACGGGTTTGTTAGAATTCATCATTTGATCGAGCAAGTCATTTTTGTGGCAATATTCTGATGATTTCAACGAACAGCGGATGAAAAACAAGAGTTCAGTTTTTTGGAAGGAGATGTCTATGGGGATGTCTGCAGTTGAGCAAAAACTGTGGAAACGAATTGAACAATTTTCTTTGGATGATGCGACTGCATCGTTTTCTTTTACGCGTCGCTTGAGCCGCGACAATGATTGGCGTCTCGCGTATGCAGACCGCGTTGTGACGGAATACAAACGCTTTATGTTTTTAGCCGTTTGCGCAGGACACCCTGTGACCCCGTCCGACCAAGTTGATCAAGCCTGGCATTTGCATTTGATCTACACCCATTCGTATTGGAAACAATTCTGCGATGAAGTTTTGGGGCAACCGATTCATCACGGTCCAACCAAAGGTGGCAATCAAGAGCGGAGTAAGTTTACCGATTGGTATGAGCGGACCAAGCAATCCTATCATGAGAAATTTGGTGAAGTCCCGCCGGACGATATTTGGCCTGATTCGGAAATGCGATTTGGCGATGATATTCATTTTCAACGAATCAATGTTCGTCGAAATTGGGTGATTCCAAAGCCCAGATTTCCATTTCCAAAATTTAAAAAACAAACCTGGTGGATCTCAGCGGCTTTTTTACCCGTGCTGTTGATCGCCTGGTCGCCTTTTGATTTACCCGGCAAACCGTTTTTAGTTTTCTATGCGGTTCTGGCGATGATTGCTTTTGTGTTTGCCTGGGGAGTTCGGTTGGCGATGACCGCTGATGGTTCTCAGCGCTGGGCGACATCAAAGCTGAATGGCAAGTTGGGGGTTTCGAGTTTGGCCTATCTCGGCGGCGGAACCAAACGTTTGTTACAATCCGCTGTTTTTGAATTGATGGCCCACGGTTTGGTCAAATCATCGGGGCAGAAGCTCAAAATAGTCAAAAGCGGAGTCAATCTCGAGGCTTCGCATGGTTCACTGTCGGCAACTGCAAAATCTATTTACCAGAAACTGGATTCCTTGGCTCAGCGACGATTGGGGGCGGCTGAACAACTCAGTTTTACTGAAATTAAACGGGCCACACGATTGGCTGTGGCGCGCGTCAGCGGGAATCTGGTTGGTGCGGGCCTGGTTCATAGCCGTGTGAAACGATTCAACATCGGTTTGATTTCGTCGGTCATTATGGCCAGCATTTTGGTGTTGGGCGTGATGAGGATTTATCAAGCGGTGATTGGTAATCGTCCATTTGGGTTTCTGGTTATCGAGATGTTGTTCGTGTTTGCTGGTATGGTCATCTTGGCGGCGACCACACCGCTGCGAACGAAAACTGGCAAACGAGTTCTCAAAGAAGAAATCGACAAATTGCCTTCGCTGAAAACAAAATCCGATTCAAATACCGATTTACAACCACAATTTATGGCGGCAAGTATCGGTTTGTTGGGAGTGGGATGTTTAGCCGGTTCCGTCTGGGAACCTTTTTCGGCCGATGTTAAAAACGTCACTTCGTCGATCACTTATGGTGATTCGAGTGGCTGGGGAGGTTGTGGAACTGATGGCGGTTGTGGTGGCGGCGGCTGCGGAGGATGTGGCGGTTGTGGAGGTTGCGGCGGGTAGTTTTTCACTCGCGTAGTATATCGTTCCTTTGTCGTGCCCAAGGACTGAGTTGGACGGCATGACAGAATTCAGGGAAAGATTGTTTTTGCGCTCAATTCGTGATGGTTATTGAACTGCATTGATTTGTAAGTCGTCCAGCCAGAATTGCCCGTTTCCTTGCGCGCGAATTCCGATGACGATATGGTTGGTTTTCGATTGGAAGCGAATGCGGAACTGTTTCCAGCTATAGTCGCCGCCCACAACTGTTTGCTCGGCGACAAAGGTTTTCTGTTTTTCATCCATGACCCCAATCCGCACCGCGTTGTTCGATAACGAATTGGCCTGAGCCCAAAATGTCAATTCATAGGTTTGGCCGGGCGTTACGGGAACCGTTTGGGTCATCTGTCCGTAAGATTTTTCCTCTGCAGGACATTCCAACATCAATCTCAAACAGCGTTGTCCTTGTTTGGCGTCGGTCGGCACCGCTTCGGCCGAGGTTCGTGATTGGCCAAAATTGTTCCAAGATGCAGTCGTGGTGCGTTTTGCGTACGGAGCCCAATGATAGGACAGTCCAAGTTCAAACCCAGCATTCAGTATTGCCGGCTTTGAAATCAAGTCTGCATTGGAATAAGCGATCTTGGGCTGTGTGAGACTGCGATAATTACGACAAATCTTGGCAACGCTATCAGCTTTTGGACCAACGCGAGCAACTGCTTTTTCAATCGGCGTCAAGTTGACGGCTCGATCCAGCGTGATCGTTTTTTGAGTCAATTCAGCCGCTTCTGAAAACTTGTCTTGTTCGATTAGACAGACGCTCAACTTGACTTGCGAATGACTTGTTTGCCATGGAACTTGAGCGGCGGCCAGTGCGCGGCGTAACAACGATTCCGTCGTGTCTTTTTTGCCTTGAACTTGACTGGCCTCGGCGTTTGACAACAGATAGCGCCAACGAAACCGAGTGACGTCGGCCGTGTTGATCGATTGACCATTGGCCGGGTCGAGCAAATTATCAACCCATTGAGAAATTGCCCGGATGTCGGGGTGATTTGGAAATTTTTGAATGGCGGTGCGACAAAGTTGTTTGGCTTGTTGATTTTTGTTTTGCCAAATCTGAATGGCGATTTCTAACAATGCGAGTTCGCTGGATGACGAATCCCGTTTTTTCTGTCCATCAACATACCCTTGTGCGCGGTCGTAAAACATTTTCGATATTGCCGAGTAGTGTCCGCCGTTGATCTCCTGCAAATTGGGATGCAGTTCGAAAGCTTTCAAAAAAGTATCAGTGATTTGGTCGGGATTGGCCTGGCTTTGGTATTGAATAATGGCTTTGGTCCAAAACAGTTCTGAGTTAAACGGTTCCAGGTCCATTGCGCGCTGAATGTCCCGGCTGGCCGCATTCAACAGCGCCGATCGGCGCTTGCGAGATTTTTCTTGCATCGCTGCTGAAACACTTGCCAATGCACGGTATTGGTAGCCGACCAGTAGTCGGGTCGAATGCCGACCGCATGAGAAATCGTACGGATGCCTTCTTCGGGAATGCCCGTTCGCATTTGACTGTGTCCCATGAAAACGGGGAGCCAATACCAATCGGGATTGTATTTGAGCGCATCATCCAACCATTGTCGCGCTACGATATTGGGATCTCGCAATTCTAGCAGTCCGCTAATTGCGTTTCGCACGACACCCTGCTTTGGCACGTTGTTGTCGAGGATCGAACCCATGACAGCGCTGTCGACCGCGTTCAACGGGTTCATGTTGGTTAAGTCAATAGTTTCCTGTTTGCCAGCGGCAACCGAACCGATATCTTCGATCATTTTCATGGCTCGCGACGGACGATAACGGTTGGCAGCACTGGCAACAAAACTGGCTGCTTTGATCGATTTGGCTGTCGGAGCATTTTCCGAAATCGATTTGGGGTCGAGTAAAATTTTGAGGGAGACCGCATCATTGAAAGTTTCCGCCAGCCGCATTGAGGCCAGTAACGTCGTGATGCGATAAACTTCCGAACGGAGTTGCTCGCGTTGGAGCGGCGAAAGGTCGGCGTCAGGCAAATGGTTCCACCAATCGGGATGTTCCAACACTTTCAATTCATCCAGCGCGGCCTGGCAATAAATGGCGGAGCGATTGGTGCGATCAAAAAAAGTTTCTTCCTGAGCTTTGGTGCCAAGTTTATAAAACTCGACGATTTGACGTGTGCGTTTTTCCCGTGCGGCGATGCGGTCGGATAAAGTTTTCAATCGGGGTTCGTTTTTCACTAACTCGACGGCTTGGGCCAATGTCCGTGCTGCGGCGTCAAACCGGCCGTTTTTAATTTGCGAAACGGCTGTGGCATCAGACCGTTCTGCGGCGATTTGCAATTCGGTGATTCGTTTTTCTTCTCGGGTATTCCAGGCGTTGTTGATGATCAGACCAGCAACGCTGGCCAAAAAGACAAACAAAATGGTCAGAACACAAGCGGCAGCGGCGGTCGGATGTTTGCGAATCCATCTGGCCAATCGAGCCAACATCGGATCACGAAATGCCGAGACAGGTTGATCGGCCACGAATTTTTGAACGTCATCCGCCAACGAGGCGACGTTGGAATACCGATCCGACGATTCAATTTGCATCGCGCGCTCAGCGATAGCGCTCAGCGGTTTTTCAACGGTCGAGTCCAGTTCGTGCGCAGCAGGAATGGTTCCTGATTTCACGCGCTCTAAAAGGTTTTCGAGGGGCTGGTCGGTAAACGGGATTTTGCCGGTGACCAAATGGTAAAGCGTTGCTCCCAAAGAATAAACATCGCTCAACCGTGAAATATCTTCGACTTCTCCTCGAGCTTGTTCGGGTGGCATGTAGGCGGGAGTTCCCAAAACACTTCCGCGCAACGTTTCCAACGATTCCTCTTTGGATAAAACTTCGGGGTCCGATCCGAGGGATTCGACTTCCGCGACATCCTCAGGGTCATCAATCACACTTGCCAGCCCCCAGTCCAGCAGGATCGTTTCTCCGTAATTTCCAACGATGATGTTTTGAGGTTTGAGGTCTCGGTGAATGACTCCTTGCGCGTGTGCGTACTCGATAGTCAAACAGACATCGACGAACGCTTGTAACAGCCGTTGTCTTGTTAGTCGAAATTCGTTGGAGTTTGTATTCAGTTGATGAAGTTCATCAATGGCTTCGGCCATGGTGCGGCCTTGGATCAACCGCATGGTGTAATAGGCGTGATCGTCCTGGACGTTGCTGATGTCATAAACGGGAACGATACCGGGGTGTTCCAATCGAGCCGTGACGCGCGCTTCGCTGATAAATCGTCGACGAGATTCTGAGTCACTGGCAAGTTTTTGCCCAAGTTGTTTGACGGCAATGCGGCGTCCGAGTTTGGTATCTGTGGCGCGCCAGACGGCTCCAAACCCTCCGCGTCCATGTTCGTTGACAATTTCATACCGATCGAGCGTTACGCCTGGTTTAATGCGGCGCGTTCGATTGATTTCCGATATTTGAGATTGAAGAATTGGTCTCAAGTCGGTTCCATCAATTTGTTGGCCAAATCGCTCAACGAATTCATCGACGGATGCGATCTCGTCGAATCGGTTGATCAGATCGAACTCTCCTTGGATCAATCCTAGTTTGACGTTGTTGAGTTCAGGAAATTGTTGCAGATAACTTTCGACACTTGGCGGTCGCGGATTTTTGATTGGTGCTTGGTGAAACGCTTTCCAGCGAAATTCGAGGTCGATATGAACCAGTTCTTCGAGCGTACCAACGTAGCTGGTATCACCGTCGGGCGGCAAGCATTCACGAATCGGCTGGGGCTGTCCTGCCAACCAGGCTGCTTCGAATTGCTGAATTAATTCGTCGTCGGTTTCGAAAAATTCTCGATTCATGGTTTTGATTCTAAATTCGCGCGGCATCGGGATGTACTATGAATTCCCAAATGCTTCGGCGTCCGGACATAAAATTCGAGAAAAAGTAGATTTTCGAGATTTGTGTGTGAAAGAGTGTTTTTTGGGAAAAGCCGGGTTTCTGGGAGCTGGCGAGGCCACCTGTGGGCGGCTAGCGCCTTGCCGCTCACAGGATCAGCCAAGTGGTGGAGATTGGCTCACGCAGAGTCGCAGAGGCGCAGAGAGAAGTTCTGGGGGGCGAGGCTCCTGCCGAGCCGTTTCGGCTGACAAATCTGAAATGGCCGACTAATCAAAATTAAGTCTGCGGCAGAACATTGAACCGTGCTTGATGCGGTCTATTCGGGTGACCATTTGATTTGGAATTCGATTTCTTCGTGGCCTTCTTCACGTTCATGTTCGATGTTGTATGTGGCGCGAACGGGAACGTAGATGCGTTCGCCGGCAATTTGAATTTCAAATTTGTCGCCGGTTTCAATGGCATCTGCGAGCCGACGAAGTTTTTCGACGAATTCCGTGTCCGTATATGTTTTTTCAATATCGCGATCTTGTTTGTCGTTCATGTTATTCAAAAAACTCGTTCAATGACATTGCGTTGATCGTAAGTTATCGCAATTTGCAGTGCCGCACAATTCGGTTGGCATGGCGTGTGAAGAGTTCTTAAAAAACAGATGTGGGGAATTACGTTTGTGTCAAACGTTGGTCGCCTGCGAAGTACTGAATTGTTGCGAGTACCAATCTATGATTCGACGGCAAGCGAGATTTCGATTTTTGACAATCCGAAATGTATGTTCTGATTGGTCGTAGTATTCGACTTGAACGTTTTGGTTGTCCGGTTTGATGCCGAACATTTCGCGGAACTGCGCGCGGCCACTGATGTCATCGTAGCCATCAGTGTAGATGAACAACATTTTCATATCACGAGCCAGCATTTGGTGGAGATGGTCGGTGATTTCCGCGCGGGTAAATTCGTTCGTAAAAAATTCGCTTTCCTCGATGGTCGGTTCAGATTGTTTGGCGCGATCTGTCGCGGAAGATAACCGGCGTTTGAATGCATTGCGCCAAAATCGAGGTTTGGTAAAGCGATTGAAGCCGTTGCGCAGATAGTATCCGACCGTTCGAAAGACGATTCCGTCCAGAAATACCGCTCCAACAATGCGCTCGTCGGCCAATGCCGTATGGTGCGCATTGTAGGCACCGCTGCACAGTCCGATGACAACAAACTCGTTGGCTCCCATTTGTTTTGACAACTGATCCATCGCCTGATTGACATCAAATACCGCACGATTTTCCGTTGAATCCACTTTGCCGACACGCGCGGCGCTTTCGCCGAGTCCCGACAAATCCATCCGCAACGTCGTGAAACCACTGTCGGCCAATTGCCGTGCGAGATTGACGTGTAGACGAAACGGTCCGATGTGGTGAACGATTCCGGCATTGAGAATCACAGCCACAGGCGCCGATGGCTTGAAGTCATCGTTGGGTGCCGTCAGAATTCCAAACTGATTTTGTTCCGACCCGAAGTAAAAAATTTGTTCTTTCATTCAACGGCTCCCAGCTGCTGAAGTTTCAAGAACATTGCCTAACACACCAAAGCGTTGCAGTCGTTCGAACATATCGTCGGCGGTTTGGCAAATTTTTCGTGCGGTTTGCCCGCGCAGCCAGGCCGATTCAAGAAACGCCAGTTGGTTCCAAGTGTTTTCGTCATCGACACGTTGGATTTTTTGCAATCCTGGGACATCGTGCTGATAGTGAACGTCGTTTGGCAAATCGACAATGAAATGTGGTTGTTCGATTTGATCCGAATGGAGTTGAATATTTTCAATTTCGGTTAACAGGCTGCGCGAATACTGCGTTCCCAGGATTTCTTCGATTTGGTGATCGCTGGGTGTTTCCATCCGGCAGACCCACATGTCGATCATGTTTTTGTGCATTTGTCGGATGTTTTGCAGGTATGTTTTGCCACAGAAAACTGGCTCCCAAAATACGAGCGAATTCACATCGGTGTTTTGTCGAGCCACCATGGCTGCCAGTGTTGCGCCCAGACGCAATCCGATCAGCATGACGTTCGCAGCGCGCGTTTCGCCGCGTACATGCTCGATGGCCGAACGTATGTCATCGGTCCACTGCGCGATCGATAATATGTCTTCCGGGTTTCCGAATGAGTCGCCGGTTCCACGGTAGTCGAAACGAAATGTATGGATACCGGAACGCGCCATTTGGTTGGCGAGTGTGCGGAGACACCAATGTGTTCGAATATATTCCTGACCCATTGGTGGACACAGGATGGCCGCGCATGTTGAATCGCCAGTTTTGCGTGGATGGTGGTGCACGCCAAACAACAGTGAATCGGAATTTCCAAAAAACAAATGTTTCACGCGGTCAGTCCCAAAATCCTCGAAGTGTTTTTAACAAGCCTGCTTTGGGCGGCGCGGTTTGTGACGCGGTGTTGTCATTTGCTGTTGAATCAGGGGTGGCTTGTGGATTGGGATTAGTTGGTGCGGCAGTTTCTGATGTTTGACCCTGCACACTGTCATCCTGCTGCACGTCAAGTTTTTCTGCCATTTGTTGCAACGTGGAAACCAGGAACTCCTGTGGACTGAGGCGAACCCCCGTTTTTTGTTCGACTGCGGAGATCACTTTCATCACCAGCAATGAATGCCCACCGATGTCAAAAAAGATATCGTTGAGCCCAATGTCGTCCAGTTCCAAAACTTGTTGCCAGATGCTGGCCAGGTATCTTTCAGCGTCAGTGGTCGGCTGCGGGAATTCTTTGTCGGCGGATGGTGCGACTGGTTCGTCGGTTGGTGCCGGCAACGCTTTGTAATCGATTTTGCCATTGTTGGTTTGTGGCATCGTGTCGAGTTGCACAATGTGTTGTGGAACCATGTAGTACGGCAGCGAATGACGCAGATGTTCGCGAAGTTCTTGAGGCGAAACGGTTTGGCCAGTTTGAGCGATGACGTATGCGACCAGACGCACATCGCCTGCGGTGTCTTCACGAACAACGGCAACGTTTTGCTCAACGACCGGGTGCGATTGAATGCAATTTTCGATCTCGCCAAGTTCGATTCGAAAACCTCGGACTTTGACCTGTTTGTCGTTTCGGCGCAAGAACTGGATGTTTCCATCAAATTGGAATTTGGCCAGATCTCCTGTTTTGTAAAGTTTGTCACTCACGAAATTGGCAAACGGGTTGCGATATCGATTGTCAACAAACCGCTGGTCCGTCAGGTCCTGGCGATTGCGATACCCGCACGTTACTCCTGCCCCTCCGATAAAAACTTCCCCTTCACACCCGACAGGAATTTCTTGTCCGTTGGCGTCGAGAATGTAGATTTGCGTGTTTCCAATCGGCTTGCCAATCAGGATTGGATCGGTCGCATTGGTGATTTGATAGACCGCTGACCAAACGGTTGTTTCTGTTGGGCCGTACATGTTCCAAAGTTGCTGACAACGTTCCAAAAGTGGTTGAACGAGATCTTGTGGCATTGGCTCACCGCCACAGAGGATTTTCAGATCTTGTTTTCCATTCCAACCGGATTGAATCATCAAACGCCAAGTTGCGGGCGTTGCCTGCATCAAGGAAATGTTGTGTTGTTCGAGTTGATCGGCAAGTTGATTTCCATCGGCCGCTGTGACGCCATCCAGGATGACAACGGTTCCGCCAGAGATTGTCGGCAAAAACAATTCCAACACCGCGATGTCGAACGACAATGTCGTGATCGCGAGAATTGAATCGTCGGCTGTGAAGCCTGGTGTTTTTTGCATGGCGAACAGAAAATTGACAACCGTGCCGTGAGGAACCTGAACGCCTTTGGGTTCGCCCGTTGAACCGGACGTATAAATGACATAGCAGATATCAGACGGCAAAGCCGGTTGGTCGATTGGGCTCGATGAAAGTTGTTGAATTTCATGGGCAATCGCATCCAATGCGATTGCGGGTTTGTTGAACTCGTCGACACGTTTGAGCAAGCTGTCCTGAGTCACAATCAACTTCAATCCCGAATGATCGCACATGTATTGCAGTCGATCTGTCGGGTAGGCCGGATCCAATGGCACGTATCCCGCACCTGATTTCAGGATGCCGAACAAATTGACCAACATTTGATCACTGCGTTGGACACAAACGCCGACCAGATCTCCGTTGCCAATTCCTTGGGATTGGAGATAACGTGCAATCTTGTTGGATTGCGATTCAATCTCGGCGTAGGTTTGTCGGGTGTCACCAAATACAACTGCCGTTTGGTCAGGAGTTTGGCCAGCTTGTCGCGAAAACTCATGATGCAACGTGGACGCAACGGGATATTCCATGTCGGTGGAATTCCAATCGACGATGATCTGCTGGCGCTGCGGAATGCTCATCATGCAGAGTTCCGCGATGCGGGAATTCGGTTTTGAGGCGACGTCGGTGAGAAACGTTTCGAATCCTTCGAAATAAAACTGAATGGCCTGACGCGAATACAAATCAGAGTTGTACTGGATTTGCATTTCAACTGATTTGTCCGATTGAATGACACCGTTGATGAACCATTCAAAATTTTCGAAACAACGAGGCTCCACAAGGACGCTGACATCGAGTTCACGAAATCCCGAATCACCGACATCGATCATCGGGTCGATGTTAAATGACACGCTCAACATCGGTGGTCGAGACGGGTCGCGCGGTGGAGCAAGTTTTCGCAACAATGTTCCATAGGAGTAACGTTGATGATCAAACGCATCGAGTAGCTCGGAGCGACAGGCTTTCATGAAATCAACAAACGGCAGATCACCATCGACGTTGGTTCGAAACGGCAATGTATTGACGCAATGTCCGATGAGTTCGGGGTGATCCATGGCTGCCTGTCCCGCTGTTGGAATTCCGATACACAGATCGTGGTTTCCACTGAGCCTGGAGACAAAAGCTGTAAACGCTGAAAGCATGACGTTGAACAAACTACAACCCGACTTTGCGCCGAGCTTGCGAAGATCTTCGATGAGTTCCGAGCTAAAGTAATGGTCGTAGCGATCACCCGAATAGGTTCGTAGTGCTGGACGCGATTGTTGGGTTGGCAAATCGAGTACAGGAATTTGATCTTCGAACCGGCGAACCCAAAAATTTTCATCCGCCTGCCCGTCTGTCGACGCAAAATACGCTTTCATGGCCTCGGCATACTGATCGTACTGGTTTGCCGGTGGCAGTTCAGTGCAAGCGATTCCTGAAAGTTCGTCATAAAAATGACCGAGGTCTTTGACAAAAACGGCCAATGACCAGCCGTCGAGAACAATATGATGCGCTGTTACGGTGAGACGGTGATCGGTGTTCGATATTTTTTGCAGCACGATGCGAAGTAGCGGACCATTGACAAAATCAAACGGCGTGCGCGCCTGGTTGTCGATCACGGCAGCCAGTTGTGATTCAACCTGGGACGTGTTTTGACTGAAGTCGAGTTGTTTGTATTCGTACGCAAGATTTCGATGAACGATGACCTGCTGGCCGTCGGGACTCAAAGTTGAGCGAAGAGCCGCGTGTCGCGAGACAACTCGGTCGATCGCGTGTCGCAACCGCGCCGTATCGAGTTGGCCACGAATTTCCAGCGTACTGATTTCATTGTAGGCGCAATTCGCTTCGGGGCTCTGTTGGCTAGAAAGCCAGACTTCCAATTGAGCCTCGGTGGTCGCATAGGTTTTGTCAACGCGCTCAGGCGACCGGACGACAATCGGTATGTCTGAGACGATCGAGTTGTTAACAGTTGAGCTCAATTTTTGAGTCTCCAATGAATTGATAGATAGTTAGATCGTTGTAGTAAATATTTCCGGTAGTGCGAATTGTTGTTTGGGTATCAATCGGCGGTTGGCAGACCGACTTGAATAAACTGTCCGGGATTCAAAGAGTCTGCAACAAACCAACCGGGATTTCCATTTTTGTCTTTGCCAAGTTTGGCTCCTGATTGAGGCGGTGTAGATTCCAATTGGTTTTGGTATTTACTAAATCCGTCGCCAGGCATAAAGCCATAGCGTTGTGCTTCGATCACGGCATCGCGAGTCGCAGCCACGAATTGGTCGATGTGTTCTTTTTCGTGGGCCAAGGTTAGCAGGCAAGGGCGGTGGTCCCAGATGTGGATTCCACGCCGACGAAGTCCCGCAAAAAAGACTTCGCTGTAGACAAGTTCTTGTTCAAATTGAATTTTAAACAGCGAACCAAAGTGAGCGTGAAACAATGGCGCGTCGAGGTCGGCAAACATATTGTTCATTTCATCAGCCAAGTAGTCCGACAACTGGTTCAGCTCATCATACATTCGCTGGCCGCCCGCTTTCAGATGTTCCATGATGGCTTTTGACGCCGCCAGCGTGAGAGGGTGCCGGACAAACGTTCCGGCGTAGTACGTCATGCCGGTTTCTGGACGACTGTCGTCTCCATATTGCCAATAGCCGCCATCGAGGCCGTCCATGTAGCTTGCTCGACCCGCGACGATTCCGATTGGCATTCCTCCGCCAACGATTTTTCCATAGGACGCCAAATCCGCTTGAACTCCAAAATATTCTTGAGCTCCACCGAATCCGATTCGCAAACCGCTGATCACTTCGTCGAAAATCAAAGCGGCCGGTTCGTTTTCAGTCATCGCGCGAAGTTTGGTTAGAAACTCACGCGGTTGTAATTCGGGTTTGCGGCTTTGAACGGGTTCCACCAATACCGCTGCAATCTCATCAATGTTTTGCTGAATGATGTCGAGTGATTCATCGGTTCCGTAATCGAGAATCAACGTGTTGCCGACATGGGATTTAGGAATTCCTGTCGCCGCGGGAAAGCTTTTGAGTTTCTTCGACCCGCGAACGATGACTTCGTCGAGGATACCGTGGTAATCGCCATTGAACATCACAATCAAATCACGGCCGGTTGCATTCCTGGCGAGTCGAGTGCAACCAAGAACTGCTTCGCTGCCGGTATTGGAAAACGCCATTCGCTCGCTACCAGTCAATTCACAAAACAGCTTGGCCACTTCGCCCGCCAACGGGGATTGTGGACCGATCGCGTAATCTGTTTGCAATTGTTGGCTGATTGCCTCAATGGTGACATCGTGGCCATGCCCAAGGAGGTTGGAACCAAAGCCGCACGTGAAGTCGATGTACTGGTTGCCATCGATATCCCAAAGGTAGACTCCTTTGGATTTGTCGACGACGATCGGATGGGTCATTTCTTTCATGTTGGGGCGGAACCCCGAAACGGTTCGCGGGTCCGCCATATATTTTCGATGTCGCTGCGCGTAAGATTTGCTGTTGGGCATCATGACATTGTTCATGCGAATCATTTCGTCGAGGGCCGCTTGCTGCTCAGCAGTGAGATCGTTGTCGTTGAGTCTGACTCGCGCTGCGGCGCCGAACGCTTTGGGAGAATCCTCGCGCGTTGGCAAATCGGATGATTTCGTGGGTGCGGCAGAATTTGTCTTTGTGGTCGACGTTTCGCTTTTGACAGGTTCGGAAATCGGCCGCTGTGGTGTCGTTTGTAATGGTGGTACTGCCGGAGATTCCGCTGGCAGCGGCGGCATGATCGTTTGGCCAGAGAGCAGCTGTAACTGAGCGTGCATCAATTGCAGTTGGCTTTGGACGATTGCCTGAGTTGAGTTGCTTGCCACTGGAGTCGTCGGTGTCATATTTGCAAGTGTGACTGGCGCTGGTTGCGGCTCGGCGGAAGGAGCAGGATTGGGCTGTGGGACCGGTTGTTCCAACATTGTGGAATGTTGTACAGCCGTCGAGTTGGTTGTTGTTTCGGTTTGGGACGTTGTAATTGCTGAATTGCACGTCGGAGTTGTCACAAATTTGTCGCTGGGTAAATGGTTGTCGAGCCAGGTGGCCAAAGCGTCGACCGTCGTTGTTTCTTCGAGTAACTGCCGAAACGTGACGTCCAGTTCCATTTCTTTTTTGAGCGCTGTTGCTGTTTGCGTCAGTACCAACGAGTCGAGTCCCATTTCAAAGAACGTCGTGTCGCGGTCGAACTCGTCGAGGTCAAATCCTGAAGTGTTTTCAAAAACTGCTTGGATGGCGTTTACAATATTTGGAATTCGGCTCACGGCTGGCGGCTCCGGTGACGGAAGTTGTTGATTTGCAGGTTGAGAATATGATTTGTTGGGTGTGGTCGTTTCGAGTGTGGGGGGAACATTCGTAGCGGACGATCGAGTTTGTTGACTTGGTGGATCGAGAAAGTAATGTTTGCGCTGGAAAGCGTAAGTTGGCAGGCTCAGATGAACCGGTTTTTCTTTGCTTTGACCGTTGCTGGAAATCAGATTCCAGTCGATGGCTATGCCAGCCAACCAGAGTTGTGCTACGGCTGTCATCATGCACTGCCATTCGGTGTTGTTTTCAGCGTTGTCCGATAGCGTGGGGATGGCGATTTGATTTTTGGCATCCGTGGCATGTTGTTTGGCAAGCGTTGCCAATGTTTTTCGGGGACCCAATTCAACGAATACTCGATTTGGATCTTCAGCCCACATCTGGGTGACTGCATCGGAAAATCGAACTGAAGCCCGCAGATGATTGGCCCAATAGGTCGGGTCGGTTGCCTGCTGATCGGTCATCCATTGACCGGTGACCGTTGAAAGGATCGGGATGCTCGGTGTTGTAAGTTGGAATTGGCTCACAAATTCGGAAAAGGGCTGAACAATTTCGCCCATCATCGGCGAGTGAAATGCGTGGGATGTATGCAAGTGACGGCAAGCGACATTTTTTGCTTCGAGTTGTCGTTGCAGTTTCGCGACTTGATCATCGGGGCCAGACACCACACACAGTTGGGGTCCGTTGTAGGAGCCGATGGCCATCTCGCCCCACAGCAGCGGCTGGACTTCGTCGCCTGGCAAACGAACACTCATCATGCTGCCGCGCGGCAATGCCTGCATGGCTCGACCGCGCTCGGCAATCATTTGCAGGCCGGTTTCGAGCGTGAAAACACCAGCGACGCAAGCTGCCGCGAATTCACCGATAGAATGTCCCATCATCGCCGCAGGGCGAATGCCCCAGGCCTGCCAAACCTGAGCCAGTGAATAACCGATTGCGAACAAAGCGGGTTGTGTATAGCTCGTATTTTTGAGGATCTGTTGTGCTGACTCTTCGTTGTGCTTGGGTGGGAAAAGAATTTCACGAAGATCTTGTCCCAAAAGCGGAACAAGGATTTCCGCGCAATGGTCCAGGTTGTTTTTGAATATTTTCGAATGGGCGTATAGGTTTTGGCCCATGCGGACGTACTGTGAGCCTTGACCTGGAAACATGAACACGACGTCGCGTCGCGAGATCGATTTTCGTTGAACAAACCGTGGAGGTTTTTTTTGAGTCAATGTTTCGATGGCGTCGTCGACATGGTTAGTCACGATTGCTGCACGGTAGGCGAATTCGCCGCGGCCTAATTGGAGTGTCGATGCAATCTCGTCGATATCGGTATTTTTATATTCTGGTAATACAGCCAACAGATTATCGATGTTGGCATCGAGCGCCGCCGGTGTTTTTCCAGAAATTGGCAGTATCGAAAATGGAAGCTGGTTTTTTGATGCCGTATTTGAGTTATCCGCCGACGGCGTCGAAGTTGTTTGCCGCGAAGTATTCAACGGCGCTTCTTCGATGAGGATGTGAGCATTCGTTCCGCCGACGCCGAACGAACTGACACCAGCTCGACGCGGTTGTTCGGAACGTTTCCAGGGAGTCAGTTGTTGGCAGACAAAAAACGGGCTGCTGTCGAAATCGATCTGCGGGTTTGGGTTTTCAAAATTTAGCGTGGCCGGGATTTGTTCGTGGTACAGCGACAAAGAAGCTTTGATCAATCCGGCCACGCCTGCCGCGGCAACGGTGTGTCCAATGTTGCTTTTCACACTGCCAATCGCACAGAATTGTTTGGCATCCGTTTGTGCCTGGAACACGGTTTGCAGCGCTGAAATTTCAATTGGATCGCCGACCGGTGTTGCTGTGCCATGAGCTTCGATGTAACCGATGGTTGTTGGATCAACATCGGCATTGGCGTGGGCCATCGCGATGGCGTCGGCTTGTCCTTGGATGCTGGGTGCGCTGAAACTTGCTTTTTCACCCCCATCGTTGTTGATGCCGTACCCTTTGATCACTGCATAAATTCGATCGCGATTTTCGATGGCGTCCTCAAGACATTTGACGACGACCAATCCCGCGCCATCACAAAACAGGGTTCCAGCCGCGTTGGCGTCAAACGGTCGACAATGACCGTCTGGTGTGAAAATGCTGCCTTCCTGAAACAGGTGACCACTGTTTTGTGGGAACGTAATCGAAACACCTCCTGCCAGCGCGGCGCTGCAATGACCTGCTGCGAGACTTTTGCAGGCTTCGATCAGTGCGACCAACGAGGTCGAACACGCAGTGTTGACATTGATTGCCGGACCGGTGAGATTCAGCGCATGGGCAATGCGAGTCGCAATGTAGTCTTTTTCGTTGTAAATTCCGGCTTGAAATTCACCGCCGATACCGACGATGTCCGCTTGGCTGAGGACGTTTTTAAAGAAATAGGTGTTGGTATAAGCGCCTGCCCAAACTCCAATCTTTTGATCGGTTTTGTCGGGGATGATTCCTGCGTCCTCCAATGCTGTCCAGGCCAATTCGAGGAGGACTCGCTGTTGCGGGTCCGTGAGTTCGGCAATGCGAGGTGTTGTGTTAAAGAACCGTGCATCAAACTCCGTTGCATTGTCGATGATGCCGCGCGCTGGAACGTAATCACTGGAAGTCGTTTCTCGAGGATCGAGTGTTGAGTCGAGTTCGGCAGAGTCGAAAAATTTGATCGATTCACGACCCTCGACGAGGTTGTTCCAAAATTGTTTGACATTCGCGGCGCCAGGCATTCGTGCGGACATCCCGACGATGGCGAATTGTCCGGAGCCGGTCGTGTTTTCATGTTTGCTGTTGCGGAATTTTTCGATCAGTGTTTGTTTGCGTTGTGCCAAGCTGAGAAACGCTGCAATGGTTGGGTTGTCGAAAAACTCGGCAGTGGTGACAACGATGCTCATCACTTTTTTGACTTGAGCAACCGTGGTGGCTGCGCGTAGTGATGTTCCACCCAGTTCGAAAAAGTTGTCGTGGATGCCGACCGAGTCAACTTGAAGTGTTTCACACCAAATTTTGGCAAGTTGTTTTTCGAGTTCTGATTGTGCTGGAACGAAGTCGGTTGCGAGATCGGGTCGCGCAGTCGACGGCGGAGCAAATGCTTTGCGATCCAGTTTACCGCTTGGGGTGTAGTGGAATTGGTCAACAGTAACGATCACGTTGGGGACCATGTAGGTCGGCAATGTTTTGGAGATAGCTTCCCGGATTTGCGCTATATCGGGTTGTTGTTTTTCAATGGCGAGCAAGTAACCGACGAGACGTTTGTCGCCAGGACGGTCTTCACGCAGAACAGTGGCGGCTCGTCGGACACCGGGCTGCATCGCCAACGCTGCGTCGATTTCTCCCAGTTCGACTCGATGCCCATCGATTTTGATTTGGCCGTCCATGCGTCCCAAATGTTCAAATTCGCCTGTTTCAGTAATTTGCGCCAGATCACCGGTGCGATAAACTTTTTCGCCGTTGAATTTGATGAATTTTTCGGCAGTCAGTTTATCGCGTTTGAGATAGCCGAGCGTGACACCATCACCACCGATCAACAGTTCACCAGGCGTTTCCGGCTGGCACAAATTATTTTGTTCATCGACGATGTACATCGACGTGTTTGCAATCGGTTGCCCGATCAAAATTCGGTCTTGATCGTTGGTGATTTGTTTGGCCGATGACCAAACGGTTGTTTCCGTTGGGCCGTAAAGGTTCCAAAGTTGTCCACACCGCTCAAGCAACGGGTTGATTAAATCGCGTGGCAGTGGTTCTCCACCGCTGAAAAAGGACAGATGTTTACCGCCGGAAAAATCAGATTCGAGAATCATCCGCCACATGGCCGGAGTGGCTTGCATCACCGTGATTTCATGTTGCTCAATGGCATTGACCAACGCGACTCTGTCTTTTGCGGTCGCGCGATCTACGATTGCGAGGCTACCCCCGGCAATCAGCGGGAGAAACATTTCGCAGACGGAAATGTCAAATGACAAAGTCGTTGTTGCCAGGATTCGATCGTTTGCCGTAAACCCGGGTGTTTGAACCATCGAGGACAGCATATTGACGACGGCTTGGTGGGGAACTAAGACACCTTTGGGTTTTCCAGTCGAACCCGATGTATAAATGACATACGCGACGTCTGTTTCGGCTTGCAATTCAGGGAGTTGAACCAGCGCGTTTTGAACCGATTCTATTTTAGCGCTGTCACGATCCACGATTGTCGTTGGCACATCGAATTGTTGCACGATGGGAATTTGGTTGGCGTGGGCAATGATGTGTTTGACTTCGGAGTTTTCGATCATGTAGGCCAGTCGATCGACCGGATAGTCTGGATCCAGCGGAACATATCCAGCGCCGCTTTTCATAATGCCAACCAACAGCACCGGTGTGTCGAGGTTGCGATCGCAGCAAAGTCCAATGAGATCGCCACGACCAACTCCGTTTGAACAAAGATATTTTGCAATTTGGTCGCTTTTGTCGTCGAGTTCCCGGTAGGTTTGCTGAGTCTGGCCGCAAACAACGGCAATTGCATCGGGTGTCACTACGCATTGTCGGTGAATGAGCGCAGGCAGCGAAACACGCGGATAGTCGCGATGTGTTTTCTCATTCGTCCGTTGGTAAATTTGTTCGTTGGCCATTTCGTTCTAGCGGTTGATCCAGGTGGCAGTGAACGCGTCTGTTGCACTGAAGTGAAAAAGAACTTTGAGCCGTTGGATGGGAAGATCTGGTGTAGCCTCGCAGTTGGTCGATGCCCAGAGGTATTTCGGATTTGCATCTTCGATCGTGATCTGGTTGAAATCCAAATATTGTTTCGTTAGCGGGTACCAGCATTTGAAAAATGCTTCTTTCGCAGAAAACACAAGCGTGAAAATTTGGTTCGGGAGCAAGCGGGTTGCTTGAGCGATTTTCCATTCAGTAACCGTCGCGATTTCTGGTTCGAGCAAATTTCGCGTTTCAGTATTTACTAGAGGTTCGGTATCAATGCCGATGGAATTCAGATGCGTTTTTCGACCGATGGCCACCCACGTCCAACGGTCGCTATGTGAGATGGAACCGGCAAAACCGGCGGGCCAGACGGGTGTGCGATCCTCGGCGCGACCGACCGTTTCTTGACAGCCCAATTGTTGCAAAAGTGCTTGGGCATTTTTTCTGCCTTTTCGAAATTCCTGTTCGCGTTTTGTGCGTGGTGTTGCGGGATCGTTTTTGGCGATGCGCGTATGAATTTGACTTGGCAGGATTGCAGATATGTATCGGCTGAGAGATGGATACTCGCGAACGAGTGTGTTGTGTTTTTTAAATATGGGATGAGTCGTAGGCATCGGATTGCTTCCGAGCGAGGAAAGGATAAGTTCTCGTAAAACGTAGGTTCCAGTACGCGAGCGGCGGCAGAGATTTGCTAGAGTTCACATGATGATCAGCGCGATTCGATAATCAGTCAGGTTAAGATGATTGTGTTGATTAGTCTGTCAGAATAGCTCGTTTTTTCGGTGAGTTTGCGAACCATCATTGGTGACGAGACTTTGTGTGCGTGGAGCACACAAAGGGAGGGCGAGGCTCCTGCCGAGCCGTGTTGTGAGGAGTGCGTGAGCCACCCGTGAGCGGCAAGGCATTGTGAGCGGCAAGGCGCTAGCCGCCGGTTCGGTAGTGTTTTGTACCGGCGGCTAGCGCCTAGCTGCTCACAGGATCAGGCTCGGCGGGAGCCTCGCCCTCCCGAACAAAACGCACTACTTGAGAACATGTGCACCGCGAGCCGGTTTTGTTAGGAAGCAATCTGCGACGATTCCCGTTTGATTTTGGTAGTCGCTCATCACGCGACGAACGATGGCGTCGGCTCGATTGGCGTCGACCAGGCTCACGGTGCAACCTCCAAACCCTCCTCCAGTCATTCGCGAACCGTAGACTCCTCCCGATCGGCCAATGGATTGCGCGATCTCGACCAACGCGTCGAGTTCGTGGCAACTCACTTGATAATGATCGCGCAACGAGTTGTGGCTTTGATACATCAATTCACCAAACGTTTCAAAGTCGTTTTGTCGAAGGACTTGGACAGCCTGAAGCGTGCGTTGAATTTCACTGACCACATGTTTCGACCGATTGATTTCTGTCGGTGACAGGCCGTGTTGCTGTGCATCGAGATCCTGTTGGGAAACGTCTCGCCAGCTTTTTTGGGCAAGTTTTTTGAGTGCGGAGTCGCATTCGCTTCGCCGTTTGGCATACTCACCATCGGCAAGTTGATGTTTGACATTGGAATTGGTGATCAGGATAGCGACGTTTGTCGACTCCAATGGGACGTGTTGAAATTTTTGAGTTTGGCAGTCAATCAGCAATAGTTGATTAGCAGTAGCCAGGACACTTGTGAATTGATCCATGATGCCACAAGGCACTCCGACGAATTCATGTTCGGCACGTTGGCAAAGCAGGGCCTTTTGTGGGCCGGTCAGTGTGTGGCCGGTGAGTTGTTCGAGTGTTGTTGCGATGGCGACTTCGAGAGCGGCGCTGCTGGAAAGGCCGCTGCCGAGCGGAACTGTTGAATGAATCACGGCTTCGAACGAAGGGATTTCGATGCCCAATTCCTGGAAGCCGGCGATGACGCCTTGGACGTAGTTGCGCCAGCCCGCGGTTGGGTCCGGTGTTGCAGTGTTGTCGAGATCCAGCTCAAAACTTTCGTCGAGTTGAAGGCTTTTGAAACTGCAACAACGTTTGGCAGTTTTCAATTTGCCGGCGGCGATCACGACGTACTGCTGGATTGCCATCGGCAGCACAAAACCATCGTTGTAATCGATGTGTTCGCCAATCAAGTTAACACGACCGGGCGCTGCGACGGCGGTGGCAAGCGGCGATGAAAGTTTGCGAACGAGCGGTTCGAGTTCGATAACTGACAATGGGATCTGCTGAGGGTTAAGTTTTTCCAAGTTTTTTCACTTCACGGTAGCGGAAACAAGTTACCGTGTGGTCATTCACCATGCCCACGGCTTGCATGTATGCATAACAAATAGTTGTACCAACAAATTTGAATCCGCGTTTTTTGAGATCTTTACTCATCGCGTCACTTTCCGGTGTGCTGACCGGAATGTCTTTGAGGGTTTTGAATTTATTTTGAATCGGTTTTCCATCAACGAATTGCCAAATGTAGTCGGAGAATGTATCGAATTCCGATTGGACCTGCAAAAACTTTTGAGCGTTGGTCCGTGTGCCGAATACTTTGAGCCGATTTCTGATGATTCCGGGGTTGGTTAGCAGTTTCTCAAGTTTTTTGTCGGTGTATTTGGCAATTTTCTGATAGTCGAATTGATCGAACAATTTGCGGTAGTTTTCGCGCTTCTGAAGCACGGTCAGCCAACTGAGGCCTGCCTGCGCACCTTCGAGAATGAGCATTTCAAACAATTCGCGATCATCGTAAACCGGCACACCCCATTGGAGATCGTGGTAGTCTTCGTAAATCGTGTGTCCAATACACCACTGACAACGTTTTTTGGCGGGCATTAATTCGTACCAATATATGGACGCAATATTTCTATGTGAGCAAACAGCGACCCGTAGATCTTTTACAAACTTATCGTGTATTTTCGATTAGCGGAAGCATGTCAGCACGTTCGCCACAAGATACGAGTTGGACCCAAAAAACTAGTTTGGCACGGATTCATGTTTGCTAAAATAGTCTCCGTGCTTTAGCTGTCTTGGAATATTCCAATGAATGATGAGCCGGGAGTGGTTACCGATGTGACTGTACCAACAGGAAAGTTGCCAGAGTGAAACGATGATGTCAAATCTAATAGTCAGAGCAGTGCTGGTTGTTTGTTTTTTTAGTTGGTGGGTTGGGAGCCCGGCGTTGGCTCAAAAAAAATCCACGACGGCCAAGCAAAAAAACTTCAGGGTGGTTTGCTGGAATGTGTTATACGGATTCAATCATCACAAATCTGTCAAAGAAGGAGTGCAGTGGCTCGCTAAACAACAGCCCGACGTCGTCGCGTTGCAGGAGTTAAATGGCAACACGGCAAAAAGCCTTGCCAAACTCGCCAAGCAATGGGGGCACGGTTATTCGGCGATTTTGAAAGAAAACGGTTTTCCCGTCGGGTTGACGTCCAAGCAGCCGATAGAGGTCATCGAGCGGCGCGTCAAAGGTTTTCATCACGGTTATCTGCATTGCAAAACATCGGGTGTTCATTTTTTTGTGGTTCATTTCTGGCCTGGAAAAGACCACGAAGCGGCCCATGTGCTCAAGCAAATTCAGCCGTTGCTCCGGCAGGACGAACGTGTGATCGTGTTGGGTGATTTCAACACGCATTCCAGCAAAGACAAAGAGTTTCTCAAGACAACGATCAAAAAATCTCTGTTCGATGTGATTGAAAAAGTTGAAGGGCAGGGTTTTGTGGACCTCGTTTACAAACACGATCGACGTGCCAAATATTCGTTTCCGTCGCCAATCACGATTCCACGTTGGTCGAAAAACATGGAAGTAGTGAAATCGAAGAGACAGCGTATCGATTTTATTTTTGCCGATAAAAAGCTTCAAAAATTGTCGGTTGCGAGTACGGTTTTGATTTCGGATAAATTGGATCGAATCTCGGATCATTATCCTGTTGTGGCGGATTTTAATGCGGCAGAGATCTTGAAAATCGCCAAGCGAAAAAAAAGACGTTTGCGAATCGGCGGTGCGCAGACGCCAGGTCAGGCGAAAGCGGAATTGGAACAGTTTCGCCGATCTTATTCTGATTTAGCGGGCTGGAAAAAACGAAAGGAAACGATTCGCCAGGGAATTTTGCGCGGCGCGAGGCTCACCAATTTGCCAAAGAAAACGCCATTGCGAGCGCAATTTTCTAACAAACGAGTCTACGATGGTTATGTTGTCGAAAGCGTGGCGTTTCAAAGTTATCCTGGGTTTTATGTGACGGGAACGCTGTATCGCCCGACCGATTTCAAAGGTTCGTTGGCCGGTATTTTGTGCCCCCATGGACACGGCGGACGTTTTAAACCGTCGCGGCAAGTTCGCTGCGCGGTGTTGGCCAAAATGGGAGCTGCCGTTTTTCAATATGACATGGTGGGCTACGGTGATTGGAAAGAGGCCGGTTGGTCTCACCATCAAACTCCTGAAGTTTTACGTTTGCAAACTTGGAACAGTATTCGCGCGTTAGATTTTTTGTTGACACTGCCTCGCTTGGATGCCAAGCGAATCGGAATGACGGGTTGTTCGGGCGGTGGGACGCAGACATTTTTGTTGACCGCGATTGACGATCGCGTCGCAGTTTCGGCACCTGTGTGTCAAGTGTCGGCCCATTTTTTTGGCGGTTGCGTTTGCGAAAGCGGGATGCCGATTCATTGGAGCTCGGCTCACAAAACGAACAACGCCGAGATCGCCGCAATGATGGCTCCGCGACCAATGATGTTGGTTTCCAATGGCGACGATTGGACCAAATTCACGCCGCAAACAGAGTTTCCTTATGTGAAACATGTCTACCGACTGTATGGTGCCAAGGATCAGGTTGCTAATGCTCATTTTCCCAAAGAGAAACACGACTATGGCAAATCCAAGCGGATGGCGGTTTACCCGTTTTTTGCCAAACATTTGAAGCTGGATATCAAAAAAGTCCTAAACGTCCAAGGACAAGTGGACGAGTCATTTTTTACGGCTGAGAAATATCGTGACATGCTGGTGTTTGGCAAAAATAATCCTCGACCCACCGATGCCGTAAAACCTAACAGCAGGTTGCCAGACAAAAAAACAGCCCCGTCCGGTTCGGGCAAATCGCCCGTCAAATGAGCCGACTGTCGGCCAAATTTGTCAATGTGTGATCGGAAACCGAAAAATATTCTTTTTTTTAGGCGACAGAGAATCCGGAGAAACGGTTTACGTATTACGAGAGTCAGGTGAACGACTAAGGATCGTTTTTCGATTCACGCCCTGAAGTCTGCAAATGAATGTATTTGCGGCGCATTCGAGCGCTTTTCGGCATTCGCTCTTTGCTCCCTTCGGGTCGCGATTTTAGTAGCGACACTTGTTCTTCATGACAAAAAATTTCACTTCCAAGATAACCAACTAGTGTACGTAGCAGGGGAACACAATGCTTGCAAAGAAATTGGGTTTGTTTTTAGCAGTTTTTGCATTAGCCGGATTCGTGATGGTTTCGATGGCTGATGCTCAAGGTCGGGGAAAAGGCCGTGGCGGAAAAGGTAAAGGAGGCCAAGGCCAGCAAGGCGGCATGGACAAAGATGGGAATCGCGGCAACCTCCAACAAATGGTTCAAAGAATCATGCGACAGTTTGATCGCGATGGCAACGGCCAATTGAATCGACGCGAATTGGGAGCGTTTCTACAATCGATGCGTAGTCGCCGAGGAGGTCGCGACGGTGAAGGTCGTGGTGGCGATGGAGGTCGCGGTGGTAAAGGTCGTGGCGGCAAAGGTGGAAAAGGGGGCAAAGGCAAAGGTCGTCGCGGCGGAGGTGACGGTGGCGATGGTGGCGACGGTGAAACATAAGATCATTGTTTGAGCATTAGCGATTGAAAATCCAAAACCGAAGCGCATTTTTGTTGCTTCGGTTTTTGATGCGCGGGTTGGCATCGATCATTTACTTCAAAGTCGCTGTCCATTTAATTTGTGAGCCATTGTGGATTGAGTGATTTGGTTCGGAAGTGCGACGGTTTGCATTGTGAGCGACAAGGCGCTACCGCCGGTTTGAAGCGCTAATGAACCGAACCGGCGGCTAGCGCCTTGCCGCTCACGGGAATAGGCTCGGCGGGAGCCTCGCCCTCCCGTCCCCGCCCGAAGCCTCACCCTGTCGCCACCTTGAGTTTGCATGCCCATTGAAAAATGCGTTAGCGGCGGTTGGTTGGATAGGCTGTGATGACGTTTTTGTTTTCTAAAACGAGTTTGAGATAATTGCAGGGCGGTTTTGATCTGATTTCTCCACCGACCCAACCGATGCGTTTTTTCATGTTGATCGAGTATACGTCGCGCATGGCGCCGTGTTTGGCACGCTCGCGAGAATGTGTGATGGTCTTTGGGTTGGATTTTGTTTTAGCGTAGGCGCGGTCGATCAACGCGAGAACCTGGTCTTCGGATTTGACGTCAAATACGCCGTGTGGGCCGTCGCGGTTGGGATCGTTTTTGGCGTGGCGCATGACGTGATCGAGTCGCGCACGGCTATACAGCAACCCTTGGGGTGTTTTGAATTTCCCGTTGCCGAGCGAAATTCGGGCGAATTTTGTCGCTGATTCTCCGGGCTGTTTTTGACTGTTGGGTTTTGCTTTGGCGTTTGGTTGGTTGTCGTTATCATCGGCGGCATTTTTGTCATCGTCATCGTTGTCCGCCACCTGTTGATTATTAATCAGGGCCGGCAGTTTCACGCCGAACATTTTTTCGAGCGCGGGGCGCCCGGCAATGTAGGCTGCCAGTAACAGCAGGCCGAGAACACAAACGATTTTTCGCCAAGTGAGCCATTGGCGTTGGACAGGGTGATTGTCGTTCATAGGATCGTGGTGAGGAGTGATTGGGATGTGAATTTTGGTTTGCGAGTGGTTTACTTGCGGGTACCACTGGCTCCGCCAGTGATTTGCGTATGAACTCACGGTTTATTCTTTCAATTGACGTAATTAACAAGCACTATCCAACCACGCCACTGGCGAAGCCAGTGGCACCCGCGTGGAACGAGCTTGAATAGGTCAAAAATGAATATTAGGTAGGGCCGGTTCCCACCAGCCGTTTGTTGGATTGGCCGGTGGGAACCGGCCCTACGATCTAAGCACAAGTTGGTTTGAGCCAACCCATTAAAAAATGCCAAGTTGATCTTTTGCATCTTCGGTCATTAGATCAGGAGTCCATTGAGGTTCCATCACGACCTTGACTTCGACATCGTTGACTTGCTCAAGTTCACCTGTAAATTTTTTGCATTCGGCGACGAGTTGAGGGCCAGCTGGACACATCGGACTGGTCATTGTCATTTCAATGTTGACGTTGTATTTGTCGTCTTCGTTTTCGATTTCGACGATGTCGACTTCATAAATCAAACCAAGATCGACGATGTTTACAAATAGCTCAGGGTCGATCACTTTTTTGAGTTGTTCACGAACGGTATCTTCGGCCAAAGGCATGATTGGGTTCCTGAATGAATTGTTGTTCTTATGGTTCATTTATTTTAACGTAAACATCTTCGCCGTCGACTTTGACAGCATGGCTTCCCGTCGGTTCGGTGGCCGGCATGGTCAGTGCCTCGCCAGTTTTTACGTCAAACTGAGCTCCGTGTCGCGGACAACTGATTCGGCAGTCGTCCAGCGTGCCATCACTCAAAGTACCTCCGTCGTGGGTACAAACATCGTCAATGCAGTAGATGTTTTCGCCGGTTCGGATCAGGATCACCAGCCGATCGTCGACCTCGTGCAGGTGAATTTCGTTTTCGGTAATTTCAGACAGTTTTGCGACTTTGATAAATTCGGACATTTTTTTTTATTGGCTCGTGGTTTTTTGCGTTGCTATTTGAGTTTAGCAGGTCAGGGTTGTTTTTGGCGAGGTGACGAAGCGGACAGTTGGAACGTTATTCATGCATTTCACATTGTTGAGCAACTGCCCTTTTTGAACGGTTTGCAGATTCCCGTTGCGGCGGCGTGACGAAAACGGGGCGAACTAGGATTTTGCACCATGAGTTGTAACTCCAGTTGAGTTAGCGACTTTCTGCAATCATAAGCGCGAAGCGTGAGCGAGGGACCACAACCACACAAAAGCGCAGTTAAACGTAGTCCCTCACTCACGTTTCGCGCTTAAGATTTATGTTTAATGCAAAATCCTAGAATGCGGAGGGTGGTCATGTGAGCCAGCTGGGATTGGTTGCCCAAGGCATAAGGAGCTTGTGATTCAAAACAGTGTTTTCTGTTTTTCCACCTGTTCCAAAGATGGAAGCGCTGGGAGATCCGAAATATGTTTTGCGATTTCTGCATGAAAGCGGTGTGCCATTTGTGGGGCGAAAGTGTCGTCGGGTGTGTGTGCAAACACAAACGGCTCGCGACCTTCGGCAATCCAGCCGGCAATGATTGGCGCCCATTCCTGATACCACGTGTCGACTTGAGAAATGTCATTGAGTCCCACCAGACGAATCATCGGATGGTTGGCGATCGCCGTGGATTTGATCGGGACACGTGGTTTTCGCTGACGGGCCCGGCGTTCTGCTTCGTCACTCGGCGGTTTTGAAAACAGGGGTCGCGAATCAAAAATAACGCGATCTATTTTTTGATGACGAAGCAGTTCGTTGAGCCGAGGTTCAAACGGATCTTTGAAAAAATCCTGGTGACGAACTTCGACAGCGTAAGGATATTGTTTTGGTAATTGGTGCAAATAGCTGACGAGATGATCAAATTGATTGGGTCCGAATTGCGGTGAAAGTTGTAGAAACGTTGGACCCAATCGATCGGCTCGCTGCAGGATATCGAGGCAGGCCAGAAACAATTCGGTTTCTGCTTGGCAGTGTTGGAGTTGTTTCTCGTGGGTAATCGACCGTGGGAATTTAAGCGCGAATTTGAATCCGTCAGGCGTTTGTGTTGCCCAGCGGCCGACCGTTTCGATCGTTGGAATTCCATAGAATGTCGTGTTGCCTTCGACCGTGTTGAACTTTCTCGCGTATTGAGCGAGCCAATCCGATTTCGGAGCTTTGGGTGAATAGACGGAACCTCGCCATTGGGCCCAGGACCAAACGGGACAACCGATAAAGTAGGGAAACCGATTCATTTAATTTAAATCGACTTTGATTTCTCCCCGGCCTTTTTTGCCTGGCAGAAAATTGGAGATGACTTTTTTGTTAGCATCGGGTTTGTTTGCATCGATGAGCACCGAATATTTACCACTTTGATAAACCGGTGCATCAAATCGGTCAGTCGAAACGCGAACGGTATACAGGATCTCACCGGTATTTTGGTTTTTGACCTGAACAACGGGTCGCAAGCCTTTGGGAAACACCAGCGTTGGCAAATAGCCAAACGGTTTGCGGCCATCGTTTTCACGCATTTTTACGGTGATCGGCCAGCCGGGATATTGAGCCCGGTCGCCATCGTCGACACTGGCAAATCGAGGCCAACATTCAAAAGTGATCGTTCGATCTTTTTTGTTAAAGCGCGCGATGCCAAAGCCATCACCGCGTTTCGTTTCGTCTTTGCGATCTTCGGGATTGGCATAAGCGAGCATTCGGATGTAATTTCCAAGTCCATCCTGAAAGTCGCCGGTCCATTTCAGTGGGCTATTTTTAACCGCATTGGGTCCTGGTTTTTCATCGAGTGGATGCCACCAACGACCATAGATAGTGTTCACCAAAGCCGGACTGGTGAAAGCAAAGGGGCCGTCGCCCGGATTTTCGATTCCATGTTTGACAACGACGGCCAGGTGTTGGTCTCCACACAAATGGGTTGCCCAGGCGCGACGAATTTCTGAAAGTGCTTTGTTGCGACCGGTTTGTGGCCAACCATTACAGTCGAGGTCTGCCAAAAGTCGATTATTGGGTCGGCCGTGTAAATGAACAGCGCCGCAAAAAGCTGTTTGTGAGAGAACGCATTTCATTTCCACGTTGGTCCAATCCTGTCCCCATTGATTGAGGAATTTGAGTTGGCGATCACCCAAAAGTTTCAGGTTGGGCAGGTCAATTGATTTGCGATCGTATTTGGGGTTGTTGATGTGATCAGGGCGTGGACCCATTTTCGGAATTTTTCCTTTGGGGCCACTTTTGAATTTGCGATCTTCGATAATGGCAAAGTCGATGCCGCCGACTCGTAGCCGCGTGTAGTAGACACCGATGCCGCGTTTGATTGGAGTTGCATCGTAGGGGTCCGGTAAATGCCAGGTTTGGTGGTGCTGAACCATGTTGACGTACTTGGGCGGATAAAAATAACCGCCATCAGGCCCGGCAGCGGTCGAAGCGACTTTCCCGCTTTCTCCCCAAATATTCGCTTGACCGACATCATGGTCATCGGGAATGGAGACCACCGGACGATCTTTCAAGATGTCGCGAAACTGGACACCCCATTCAATCCAACCCCAAGTGTGTTGAGTATGTCGGTAGGTTTGGTCGCCGGCAAAAAACAAAAGGTCCGGATCGATTTTCTTGATGTTTTCGACGATTTTGGGACGTGGCCCAGTTGTCCGAGACGAATTGCAGGAGAGATTTGCAACGACAATGGTCTGTTTATCGATCGGATCGCGGCGGATAAGACCTTCGAATTTTGCTTTTTCACCGTGCCGCACACGATAGGCAACATTTTTTGTGTTGTCCCAATCTTTGATGCGAAAATTTGCGCTCCAGCCGAGTTCGTTGACGGTCGTTTCGGCAGCTTGTTTCCATTGTTCACCGTTTTTGAATTCCAGGCGAACTTTGCGAGGCTCGTCAGGCATCAATGGATAGAGCTGTGCGGAAAGTTTGAGGGTTTTGTTTTCATGTGTGTAAACCGCAAAAGCAACAACTTTGTCGCGTTCGATTTTGAGTTTGGCATCGGGCAATTCCCACCATTTTCCGGTGGCCTGGCTGTCCAATTTGGGATGCTTGTCACCAAAGGGTTTGGCATCTTGCGCGCTCAGCGGGGATGAAATCAACAGTAACAAAGCGACCAAAGTAAACGCTTGACGATTCATAGGTTGATCCTGTAACAGTCAGTTGCAATAACGTGAGTTCAACGAAGCGAGAAGGCCGATAATCGTGGGAATGTTACTGAAGAGCGATCGCAGCAGAATTGCGACCACTTTTTTTCAGGTGGTGATAAGTCTTCATCATCGTAGCGAATAATTGCGGTGTTGCAACTATTCCGCATCGGGTTGTCGACCTGATAACTCTCGATCAATTAAATAAAGACCGTTGGGGTTCCCTTCGACCAGGCGAAGTTGATCAATCACCGTTTGCGTGCTTGCCTCTTCTTCAATTTGTTCGCGGACAAACCATTCGAGAAAGACATCGGTTGCGTGATCTGTTTCCTGGCGGGCAAGGTCTTTTAGTTTGAAAATGCATTGCGTGATGTGTTGTTCATGTGAAAGTGCTTTTTCAAACAGGCTGAGCGGTGTTTCTTCGTCAACGGACGGTTTTGCCAACGCGTCCAATTCCACTTTGCCATTGCGGTCGAGGATATAGGTAAAGAACCGATCCGCGTGGGCGAGTTCCTCCTGGTATTGCATTTTGAACCAATGCGCGAATCCGGGGAGGCCGATGTTTTCGGATTCGGCGGCCATTGCCAGATAGACGTAGGCCGAAAAAAGTTCTTCGTTGATTTGTTTGTTGAGCGCGGATTGCATGTTTTGAGAAAGCATTGGATTCCTTTGCAGGAGTTGATGTTTGTTGTCGTAAGTAGAACTATATATCCGTTGTTTTCCGGCGACAATAACGAGTCGCATTTTTGGTCGATTCGTTGCGATTGGAGCGGATGAGATTGAGTCTCAGTTAAACGAAGAGTATTTTGACTGGCAAATTATTCCTCATTCAGCAACAAAAAAACGCGTTCCGAGTGGAACGCGTTTTTGAATTTTAAATAGTATTGGCGGAATTAACGACGTGGTCGTGCTTTCTCTTTTTCGCCAATATTTGGCCCAGCTTGATAATCGTCCAACAAATGCTCGGCAAAATATTCGTACATGCGTTGAGTCACATACGGCCGATATTGTCCGAAGCCGTGACGTGTTGCGGGCAGATACATCATGTCAAAACGTTTATTGGCTTTGATCAATGCGTCGACCAATCGCAACGTGTTGGCCGGATGGACGTTGTTGTCGAGTTCGCCGTGGATCAGGAACAAATGTCCTTTCAAATTTTTGGCTAACTCGGCATTGGTTGGAACTTTGATGTCAAATTTAACCTTGGCAAATTTTTTGTCGTAGTCGACTTTTTTAGATTTGCTTTCCTTTTTCGCTGTCGCTTTTTTGTCGTCAGATTTTTTGTCTTTCTTGTCAGCGTCTTTTTTGGCCGCTGTTTTCTTTTTATCATCTGATTTCTTTTGAGCGACTTTTTTGTCGTCATCCGATTTTTTGTCTTTTTTATCGTCGGATTTTTTCTTGTCGTCTTTTTCCTGTTCCTGGAATTGCCAGTTGAGATCAGGCGAGTCCGAGAACGCATTGTCGGACGACGAACGTTTTTCCCAGAACTCTCGTCCGAGTTTTTCTGGATCGAATCCGTCGGCCATTTCAAATTCATAGAAATGATCGCCGTCGGTGACGTCGTAGTTTGCTGGAGGATCCGCTGGGAAACTGCCGCGAGACGAACGCGACGAGTTGCTGGTGCGAGACGTTCGAGAACCGCTGCTGCGACTCGACGCACTGGCAATTTTCAAGCCGTGATATCGTTCGGACCAGGAGTTGTTGTAAATGTTGTTATCGTGATTTCCCGCGGTGGAGACACCGACTTTGAAGAAGTCGTTGTACGGTTCACGCAACAATGCGGCGGCTGTCATAAATCCGCCACCGGAGTGTCCGTAAATTCCAACGCGTTCGATGTCGATATAGGAGAACCGTTGCGCGAGTTGTTCGATGGCAGCTTTTTTGTCTGCCAGGCCGTAGTCGCGAAGGTTAAAGTAACCATAAGCAGCGTAGGCTTTGGAGCGATAGGGAGCACCGCCGCGATGGCCAACCTGGATCACGATAAATCCGAGCTGTGCGAGTTGTTGTTCACCGGCGGTTGCACTGAACGTATGTCGCGTGCCTTCCTGTTGAGGGCCGGGGTAAACATGCGCGATGATCGGATATTTTTTCTTGGGATTGAAGTTAAACGGTTTCCAGATGTTGCCGTACAAATCGGTAACGCCATCAGCCGCTTTGACTTTGAACGTTTCGGGACATTTCCAACCGACTTCTTTCAAACGCGAAAGGTCAGCCGATTCGAGTTTCATAATTTCGTTGCCGTCCGCATCTCGTAAAATCGAAATCGGCGGCATGTCGACGCGTGAGCAGTTGTCGACAATGTACTGGTTGGATTTGGACAGGATTGAACTGTGATTGGCATTGCCGGGATCCAACAGTTTGAGTCCGGTGCCATCCAATCGAACACTGTAGAGGTGGTTCAAGTAAATGTTTTCACCTTTTTCTCGTCCGTTGGCGATGAAATAAAGCATGCGATTTTTTTCATCGACTTTGACGATGCGGCTGGCGCGAAACTCGCCTTTGGTGATTTGGTTTTTCAGTTTTCCATTGTTGTCGTAGAGGTAGAAATGCGCCCAACCACTTCGTTCACTCCACCAGATCATTTCACCAGAATCGAGGTAACGAACTGATTGGTAAACGAGGAATGCGTTTTGGAATCCTTCTTCGAACAGGACTTTGGTTTCGCCCGTTTTCAGATTGAGCGAGCAAAGTTCGATATTTCGCAGCAGTCGGTCACGGCGAATAAATCGCAACAATCCTGATTTTTTGTCGAAGTGGATGTTGGAATAATTTTCGTCTTTCCATTTGGGTGCAACGCGAACAACCACGTTGTCCTGTTTTTCCGTTGCTTTGGATTTTTCACTGCCTTTGCTGGTTTTTGATTCCGTTTTTTTGTCGTCTTTGGGTTTCTCTTTGGAGCCTGATTTTTTCTCCCAAGGTTTTGCGGTTTTCTTTGATTTTGAGCCGCTTTTGGCGTTTTTGCCGAGCATATCCACGTGCATATAGTGCAATTCGCTTTTGCGAATGTTGGGTTCACCGGGCATTGGATAAGGATATTTTTCGAGTGTTGGTCGCGGGTTGGTCAGCGAGTTGATAACCCACAACTCTTTGACTTTACGATTGTCGCGACGATAAACGTAGAACGATTTTGAGTCGGAAGACCAGTACACCGTTGGGCGTGTTTTTGTTGTTTCACTAACTGATGAGGTGGACGATCTGCGAGAACCAGTGCTGCGGCTGTAAGACGAGCGACTGCGACCGGCAAAGCTGTAATCTTCGGCACCGTCAAAAGTGATTTGAATGGCTTTGCGATCCATGCTTGCGCTGACTTTTGGAATCGGCAATGTTTTTGGTTTTTCATCTTTAGCTTTTTCGTCCTTGGTTTTGTCGTCTTTAGACTCATCGTCTTTAGCCTTGTCGTCCTTGTCAGATTTTTTCGAATCTTCTTTTTTGTCTTTGTCGTCCGAGCTTTTTTTCTCTTCTTTGTCGTCCGATTTTGATTTTTGTTTATCCGTTTTTGCTTTTTTGGCCGCTTCTTCCTTGGCTTTCTTTTCTTTTTCTTTGCGAGCTTGTTCTTCGGCGTAGCCTTTCGGAAGCTGAACGTAGAACAAATTGTGTCCCTTAGCGAATACGTAAGCGGTTCGCGCTTGATTGAACACGCGGTGACCCGAGGAATTGGATCGAGACGTTGACCCTCGCGTAAATCGAGAGATGTTGATTCCACGTTCGCGGAGGCGACGCATCAATTCTTCGCGAGATCCGGTATAACCGGGAGGCATTCGAAAATTGGATGATGTTGTTGCTTTGCCAACTTTTTCAAGGGTTTCAGATTTGAGGTCGTATTTGTAGGAAACCCGGTCGGCGACGAATTCGAGATGGGTTGCTTCTTTGTTTAACCGAACGCGACTGATGGGCAGTTGTTTCGGGTCAACCGGTTTTTTCATCACGGCGCCAAGTTGTGCACCGAGTTTGACACGATTGAACAAAGGCTCTTTTTTGGCGTTTGCGGGGTCGACTCGATAGTAGTTGGTGCCGTCAGAGGTTTTGTAGGAGTACCAGAATTCATCCGAGTCGCCGATCCAGTTGGGTGAAACCGATGTGGAATACAGGAATTGACGTAAATATCTGCTGCTGTACTGAGCCGCTTGTCGATAATTCGGAGTTGTATGGCGTTTCAGTTCCTGAGCATGAATCTGTGTCACGCTCGTCGCCATCATAAAAATGCAGAGACCTAATAGTGATTTGGAAGTGTTTGACATAAAGACACCTACCGTTTCGAAAGACATATTAACGGACACAAAAAAGCAGATAAATTGAACTCAATTGGCGGGGAAAAGTTGCGATCCAATGCGATCTATTTCGCTATTTCAGCCCAATTCTTATGCTGATTATAGTTGATCGAGGTTGACCGTTTCAGGTTTTGACAGATTATCCACGCGGTTCACGTTGAATTCACTGTGAAGAGCGACACTTTTGCCAATTTTGAGTGCAAACGCGTTCCATTTTTGAGTTTCGAGCTGATTGATCGGTAAAATCGAGGGGGGGAAAGTTCTCAATCAGGAGTGCCAAAATGCCGATCAGTCGACGAACGATGTTGTTAGGTTGCGGGGTTGCCGGAGCGATTGCCACGACACCGCGATGGCCCGATGATTTCATGATCGCTGGCCAGCGGCCAATCCCAACCTTTAGTGTCATCCCGGTGGTTGGCGACGGTAAGTGGATTTGGACCAAACCCCCGGAAGGCCAAACTGGGTATCTCGAACCGAGAACATTCGAAATAACAACTCAAATCAAGGCGACGGGCCGCGGTCCCGCGACCCAATTGATTGCCGCAACGGTAGCGCCATCGGCCTGTCCCGAACAAAAACGACCGAAGGAGTTTGCCAAACCTCGATTTGAAAACCACGGTTGTCATTGCGGGTATCAGACTTTGACGCCCGGGGCGACCCAATTTGTGCTTCAGGCGAATTCGATTGCCGACGGACAAGTCATTACAGCGAAAGCCATTGATCGTTTTGAAATCGCGAAGTCTTATTTTGGTTATCAACGCGATCAATTTCCTGCTAAGCAGAATTTGTCCAGGAAAAAATACGCCAAGTATCTGGGAACGAGTCCTGGAATCAAAGTGCGTTCGGCAAGTGTGAGTAAAGTAGTCAAATCAGTGACTGGGTCTCAAAGTCATCCTTGGGATATCGCCAAGGCGTTTCAAACTTGGGTTTTTGAGAATATCAAAGGACGGCCGCAAAATTACACCAGCGTGGATGCGGCGATCAAAAACAAGGTTGGAGATTGTGAAGAGAGAGCAGGGGTGTTCATCGCTCTGTGCCGCGCCGCCGGGATTCCAGCTCGGCTCGTTTGGATTCCAAGCCATTGTTGGGCTGAGATTCTGTTGGTTGACACCAATTCAAAACCTCATTGGATTCCTGTCCATACGGCTGCCTATTCGTGGTTTGGCTGGACGGGAGTGCATGAAGTTGTGTTGCAGAAAGGCGATAACATTCCGATTCCTCAGCAGCGAAAACGTGTTCGCCTGGTTTACGATCATTTTCAGTGCAAAGGCAAAAAACCGAAGCTTGAGTTTACGATGTCGGTCCGACCGGTTGCCGATTCAGGAAAAGATGCGGGTCCAGGCGCGCGTCAAAAAATGCCGAATGGCCGTTGGAAGTTAATTCGCAAGCATGCCGCGGATAAATTTCACCGGAAAGATTGATGGTTGGAATGTGCAAGTAGGGCCGGTTCCCATCAGCCGATTCGAAAAGCAGCTTTGACAGGATGAACAGGATGTTTTTCGGATCTTATCCTATCAATCCTGTCCAAAGAGATTTGGAGAAGTGTAATTGGTAAGTAGTAAGTAGGGCCGGGTTCCTACCGGTCGAATCCAACAAAACGGTCGGTGGGAACCGGCCCTACTGCTTATTTCTGCTCCGCAGTTGGCAATGGAAGCTGTTGAGTGCGTAATGCCAGGATTGCCATTGCTGTGCCGAAGCTTTTGGATCGCTTGAAAACTCGATCGTTCCAGGTGTTGTCTTTGTCCCGTGTTTTCATCAACACCTTGTTAAATTTTTTAAACTCAGCGGCTTGCTTTTCTTTGGGCAACGACTGAATCGCTTGTGCCAGATATCGGTGTCCGTAGTAAAAATAGTAGGGAGCGACGTTGTAGGGTGGGACATGGGTCCCTGTTTTCTGGCGGCGTTTTTCCAGTTCATCCCAGTATTTGTGGAATGCATCGATCGATGACTGAAGATGTTTTTGATCGCCTTTTCCCAGCAGAATGAGCGTGGTTTCGCAGCCGGCACTGCGGGCAATCGAACCTGGGAGTTTGGCGTCGCGACGTCGGCCGCCGGTTGTTCCGCTGTATTGAAATGCGCCGTCCTTTGTGCGGCTGCTCTGGAGGACTTTGATGCTGCGTTGAAATATCTCCTCGGGAACTTTCGCGCCCGTGGATTTTGCCAACAGCAACGCTTGAACGGCCGGTGCCGTTACAAAACTGGCGTGGGCACGTTGGTTGGCATAATTCCAGCCGCCGCCATCGATTTCTTCGGTGACCAGTGCCTCGACAAGTTTTGGGATCCAGGGATCGGTCTTTTTGATCAAATCGGCAAAGCGGCGATGTTTTTTGAGGCGGCAAAAATAATCGAGTGCGTAAATGTGACCCCAAACGCGGACGTCGTAGCGGTTTGCCGTGCTGGCTTTCATAAGTGGGTGCTGGAGCTCTTTGAGAACCAGTTTGGTGGCTTTGGTGATGGCGGCGTCAATCTTTTTTGCCAGCGCTGGTTCAGGTTTGTCGATGGCATAAAGTAATGACGTGCAGACAATCGATGTTCCGCCAATGCGATAACCGACCGGGATGGCACGCCGCCCGTTTTCATCGCGTACGCGATAGACGCCTTCGTAAGGCCAGGCTCCGTCGTCTTCCTGCATTTCCAACAGTCGTTGGACACTGGTAACGATTTGTTTCGAAGGATCAGGTTGGTCGTTTGCCGATTGGGCATCCGCAAACTGACCTTGGAATAGCAAGCAAGACAATAGCGCGATCAGAGACGTTATTTTCACCGCCAAGCTCCAGATGAAGTGGTACTATTTTTTTTCGGGCAGTTTGATTTCGATCGAAGCGGAATATACCGTTTTCGGGTCACCGCGATCCGTTAACGATTGCACGATTGTTGCAATGTTGCGGTTGACTTTACCTTTGAATAACTCTTGGTCCCCCATTTTTACGACAATGGGTTGGTCCAAGTCAATCATTTCATCATTGAGTCGGATGCGGAGTTTTTTAAGTTTTTCTGTTTTTTCAATCGTAAAAACTTGGCCGTCGCGGGAGACCACTGCCAACGCGCCGCCTTTTTTGTTTTTTTGATCAACGGCCAACCAGTAAAACCGATCATGAGTGCGACCAGTTTGGTGCCAGATGATTTTTTTGGGGAATGGCTTTCGAGTGAATTTGGCCATCCAGGGAACGGCAACAGCATCTTTTCGCTGCATCCAGTGTCCAAATTGTTCGTGAATGACAACTTTATGTTCGTAACCGCTCGGGTCTTGTTTTTTGAGTTCTGCCAGCCGTTTTTTCCATTGCCGGGCCACTTCGTTTCGTTTGTAGGCTCTGTCTTTTCCACCCATGTGTAAGGTGAATCCAATATTTCGCAGGCCAAGCGGTGAAACGCCATTGGGGTGTCCCGCCATCATCGCCGCTGCAGCGAGTTGGTCCGCCATCCGTGGGGCAAGTTGATAAACACCGTCACCGCCTGCTGAGTATCCCATGATGTAAACACGATTTGGGTTAACATCAGCCAACACGATGGCATCCTCGATAATTCGAGTAAAGAAATCATCGATATGTCCTTGATGCCACAGATTCCAGGTATTAGTCGGTGCTCGCGGCGCGAGATAGATCCCTTCTTTGGGCTGATAGAGACGAATTTGATTGCGCCATTGTTGTTCGTTCACACGTGCCGGGGCTCCACCTCCACCGTGCATGGAAATGAACAGGCTACGGCCATCCTTGGGTTTTTTGCCAAAGATTTTGTATTCGAATTTCATTTCCAGATCGCCAAGTTTAATTTTTTTGGCTTTCCATTCTGCAGCGCGAGTGGCTCGGATGTGTTCGACGTGGTTTTGCCAAATTTGTTCGATCGCTTTGGCAGCGGCCGATTTTGTCAGTGGTTTTTTGGCAAATTCCAATTGTTCGATCGGTTTTCGGTCTTTGGCGTCCGTTGCCAGCCAGGATTCCAACGAATCGGGTTGTTGGCTAAATGACACTCCACTGAGGAGCGTGGCGAACATCAGGATTGGTACAAAATATTTCATCATCAACCATCTTTCGTTGAGTGTTTAAATTCGTTGTTGGGTTATTTGTTTTTGCGATATTTATTTTGCCAGGCGGCTGGCATCGGTTTGACATTGGTGTTGTCGTCGTATTGTTTGCGGATTTTTTCCAAGATCTTTTTTTGCTTCGCGATGATTTCAGCGTACTTGGGATTGGAGTATTGGTTGTGTTGTTCGTCGGGGTCTGATTTTAGATCGTAGAATTCCCATTCGTCCATCTGATAAAAACGAATTAGTTTATATTGATGGCCGCGGACTCCATAATGTCGGGCAACACGATGAATTGCGGGGAAACCGTAGTAGTGGTAGTACAATTCCGAGCGCCAACCTTCCGGTGTTTTTCCACGCAAGAGCGGGACTAGCGAACGGCCTTGCATGTCATCCGGAATTTTCGCGCCGGCCATTTCCAGAAATGTTTCTGCATAATCCAGGTTCTGGACGAGATCTTTCTTGATCGAACCGGGTTTGGTGATTCCGGGCCATTTGACGATCAGCGGCATTTTCATTGACTCGTCGTACATCCACCGTTTGTCAAACCAGCCATGATCACCGAGATAAAACCCTTGATCCGATGAATAGATCACGATCGTATTTTTATCGAGTCCACTGTCTTTGAGATATTTCATCAGTGCGCCGACACTTTCGTCGACGCCAGCGATGCAGCGCAAATAGTTTTTGATGTAACGTTGGTATTTAGCGCGAACTAACGCTTTACCGGTTAATTTGGCATCGGCGAATTTTTTGTTTTCGGCGGCAAACGCAGCGTTCCATTTTTCCAGCTGTTGTTTGGTCATCACCTGTTTGTTGCGGTAGCCGCTGCTATCGATGGCGAGTCCGGCGTTGGGGTCCCAGTCTTTAGGCGGATCAAAAAACAGGTCGTAGACGTTGTTCATGTGTCGGTCGATTTCCATTTGTTGATTGCGCGCGGGGCTGGCATTGTCGGCCCAATCGTCAAACAAGGTTTTCGGCTCTGGCATTTCTCGGTCTTTGTATAGTTTCAGATGGCGCAATGCCGGCATCCAACATCGATGAGGCGCTTTGTGTTGGCACATCAGCACGAATGGTTGGTCACCGTGCCCGTTTTTTTTGAGCCAGTCAACGGCGAGTTTGGTGACGATGTCAGTGCAATGGCCTTGGACCGTGCGACGTTTGCCATCGCGGATCAAGACCGGATTGTAGTAACGTCCTTGCCCCGGCAGGACATCCCAATAGTCGAATCCTTGAGGGGCGCTGGTCAAATGCCATTTACCGATCAGCGCGGTTTGATAGCCAGCTTTTTGGAGCAGTTTTGGAAAGGTTTGCTGGTCGCCGTCAAAGCGGTTTCCGTTCATCATGAAGCCGTTTTTGTGGCTGTGTTTGCCGGTCAGAATCACAGCGCGACTCGGTCCGCATATTGAGTTGGTGCAGAAACTGTTTTGAAACAGCATTCCTTGTTTCGCAAGTCGGTCGATATTTGGAGTTGGATTGACGCCCTTGAGCCAACCGTCGTATGCCCCAATCGCGTGTGGCGCATGATCGTCTGAAAAAATGAACAGGATGTTCGGCCGCTGCTGCGAATAGCCCAAGGTACAGCAAGTTGTGAGCAGCCATACAAATGGCAAAAATTGACGAATGATCCGCGTCATTGAAACACTCCGGCAAACTTTCGGTGTCTGTTTGTCGCTAAAACGCATATTTTAACTCAAATCCGACCTAATCGGCACCAAACGTTTTACGAATTACACTGCGCGGGTTGCGACCTGTTTCTGAACCGATCACGATAGTAGATAGTCAATCTGTACGAGAGGTCACTATGGTTCGCGCGGCGATTATTTTGTGTTGTTGTTCGTTATTCGTATTCAACACGAGTTCTGCTTATTCGCAAGAGAAATCGAAACCCAAAACTGAAGAATCGAAACCCAAAGCTGAAGAGAAAAAGGATCTGGTCGATGAGATTCTGGCCGGCCATTCTTACCACGGCGATGCATTTAACGAAGGGCCGCGGCAAAAAGCTTACTTGATGGGCGGGACAGGCAATGTATCGTTCCCGGTTACGACTCAATCCAAATTGGCTCAGGCGTTTATCAATCAAGGCATTGGCCAGCTGCACGGGTTCTGGGAACTCGAAGCGGAGCGTTCGTTTCGTCATGCGGCTGCACTGGACGACAAGTGCGCGATGGCTTTTTGGGGTGCAGCACTGGCCTGTGTTCGTAATCGTGAGCGCGCTCGAGGGTTTATTGCCAAAGCGGTCAAGCTCAAAGACAAGGTGACCAAGCGCGAGCAGATGTATATCGATGCGTTGAACAAGTATTTGAAAAGATCATTAGAGGAAAAAGAGAAAAAATCGGACACGACCGACACGAAACGAAAACGTTCGCGCGAATATTTGAAAAACCTCGAATCGATTGTGATGGCTTTTCCAAACGACTTGGAAGCAAAAGCTTTCGTCGCGCATCGTATTTGGCAAAATGCGCGTGAAGGCGTTCCCATCGCGAGCTACCTGGCCACCGATGCGTTGCTGAAAGACATTTATGAGAAACAACCGCTGCATCCAGCGCACCATTATTCGATTCATTTGTGGGATTATCGCAAACCGGAAAACGCGCTGCGTTCGGCGGCTCATTGCGGACCGGCGGCGCCCTCCATCGCTCACATGTGGCATATGCCGGGTCATATTTATTCGCGTCTCAAACGTTACGAAGATGCTGTTTATCAACAGGAGGCTTCGGCTCGAGTCGACCATGCGCACATGATTCGCGATCAAGTCATGCCCGACGAGATCTTTAATTTTGCTCATAATAATGAATGGTTGATTCGCAACCTGGTATTTATTGGTCGTGTCCACGATGCCGTCAGTTTGGCCAAAAATATGATCGAATTGCCTCAGCACCCGCGCTATAACACGCTCGAAAAACGAAGCGGCAGCGCCGCGTACGGGCGTCGACGATTGCTACAGGCACTGCGCGAATACGAGTTGTACGAACAGTCGATTGCGCTTTGCCAAAGTCCGTACCTCGCGATCAACGGAAATGCCGTCGAGGCTAACAAGACGATGCGTTTGTTGGCTTGCAGTGCTGTGATGAAAAATGATCAACGAACTGTTAATAGATGTGTTGAGAAGGTTAAACGACAGATTGCTGGTCGCGAAAAATTGATCGAACGTAGCCAAAAACAAGTTGATGAGTTGCAGAAAAAGCTGAAAGCGGCCAATGCCAAAAAACAAAAGACCGATGATTTGAAGGCGGAACTCAAGGAAGTGAAATCGAAACTTTCTAAAGCGAAACGCCTCAAAACTCAACTTGAAAAAACGCAGCAAGCGATCGACGGGTATCGTGCCCTGGTCGCCAAAAAATACAAAGACGCTTTGGCACAATTGCGAAAAACGGGCGGTGAAGACGCATGCTGGATGGCCGAAATTGAATTCCTGGCCGCCAAAGATGATGCGGAACGGAAAAAGGCATTGGCGAATTTGGAAAAACAAGTCAAGCGTCGAAACAACCAGGTTTTGCCGCTGGCGCGACAGATTTTCGCATTGTACAAAGCAGGGAAAAAATCGGAGGCCAAGGCGGCATTTAAGAAATTGCGAGAAACGTCGACATCGATCGATTTGGATATTCCCGTTTTCAATCGTCTCGAGCCGATCGCGGTTGAGTTTGGCTACGGCAAAAAATGGCTAGGTGAACCTGTGATTGCCGCGGACACCGGTTTTCGTCCAAAACTCGATTCACTGGGGCCATTTCGTTGGACTCCTCCCACAGCGCCAGAGTGGGCTCTGAAAGATAACGGCGGAAAGGTCTATAGCAGTAAAGATTATCGCGGACGACCTTACATCATGATTTTCTATCTGGGTGGAAGTTGTGTTCACTGTGCGGAACAGTTGGCCGCGTTCTCACCCCGGCTAAAAGATTTTCAGGATACGGGAATCGACATCATTGCGGTCAGCATCGACAACACGAAAGGATTGATTGAATCGGTCAATGACAACAGTGTCGAAATGAAGATCCCGCTAATTCCAAACGAAGATTTGTCTGTGTTCAAAAAATTCCGCGTCTACGACGATTTCGAAAAACTGCCACTTCACGGCACGTTTTTGATTGATGGCAAAGGCAAAGTTCGTTGGCAGGACATAAGCTATGAGCCATTCATGGATCACAATTTCCTGTTGATCGAATCCAAACGTTTACTGGATCAAGACAAGCTCAACCAGTCGACGATTCTGTCAAAGATCAAACCTTAAGCCGAACATGGGCGTAGAGTGGTGAGGAACCAGAAGCATCTCAAAACACGTCCCTCGCAGGCTAGGATTTTGCATTAACCAAAAATCGCAAGTGCGAAACGTGAGTGAGGGACTATGTTTCACCGCACATCAGCGTCGTGTGGTCCCTCGCTCACGCTTCGGGTTGTGATTAAAGCTGCAACACTTAATCTAAACTCGGCATAATTTGTAAGGATCGGGCTCGTTTGATATGCAATTAATATTGTGGGTCCTGCTCAGCGCCGCAGCATTTGTCTTGGTGCAATACGTCTATGTCGTTTCGCAAGCTTGTATTGGCCGTTGGAACGGCATCAAGGTGGACGAAGTATCGATTGGTTATGATCTGGGATTCTTGCCTCAGTTTCGCTGGCGGGGAAAGAATTGGGATTGGAAAATTGGTTTGTTATTGGTGGGTAGCCACACCAAATTCCGGAATGAGTATACCGACGACGAAAAGCTCGCGCTGGGAATTTCAAACGACGACGAGCGGGCTCCGAAATTCCCTCCTGATTCTTTCAACCACGCTTCGTTTTTGACAAAGAGTTCTATTTTTCTGATCGGTCCATTTTCCTCGCTGTTCATTGGCGTCGTGTGTTTGGTAATCCCCGTCGTTGTAGGCTCGAACAAGGTTCGTGTTTCGACGCCACAAAGCAGCACGATTCAGCCGGTGGCGGTTGGAGGTATCGAAGTTACGAAAGATCAATCTGATTGGTCGGGGCAATTTGAGTTTTGCTCGACGATTCTGAGCAAATGTTTTTTGAAGTATTTTTTGTTTTTTCCGCTGGAAGGTTGGGGCGGACTGATTGGTGCATTGATCACGAGCGGGGCCGCGGGAAGTGAATCGTACAGTTTTTGGTTGACCTGTATCGGAGTGATTTGTTTGTACAATTTTGTCTCGAATTTGTTGCCGATTCCGATATTAAATGGCGGGCATTTTTTGTTTCATCTTTGGGAGCACATGACCGGCCAAAAGATTGCTGAAAAAGTTTCGATCACGCTGACCATGATCGGATTGATTTTCATGCTCGTTGTATATGTCAGGATTTTTGTAGCTGATATTATCTGGTTGTTGAGTTAGCAAAAGAGTTTCATCTGGGAGGGCGAGGCTCCTGCCGAGCCGCGGGCAAAGCCATCCGTGAGCGGGAAGGCGCTAGCCGCCGGTTTGTTAGCACTTCATACCGGCGGCTAGCGCCTTGCCGCTCACAGGATTATCTCGAGGGAGACGATATGACATACCGGTGGCTCGGCAGGAGCCTCGCCCTCCCGAAAAACGAATCGAATAGCGAATCGAATAACGAATTGAAATACGGCCTAGGCGCTGAGCAGTTTGAAGAGAATTCCGAGGACGACGGTTATCGTGACTGATGTGAGGAGGCCGAGACCGATGCGGAGAGAGTCATGCGTGCGCGGTTTTGTTTTCATGTTTTCGAATCAGATGGTGAAGAGATAAATTGCTCCTATTTAGTAGATGTCGAGTTCGTGTCTGTTCTGGACGAGATAAATGAAAAAAAGAGCAATTTTGTTTCAATTTGCTGTCTGAGCAGTGAAAAGACTGGGTTGCAAGCGATTAATTGATGTGGTGCCAAGAACACTGGCAGAGCCAGTGGCACTCAAACAAAATCTTAACCCGAAGCGTGAGCGAGGGACCGTGTTCCACATATATCGGCATGCTTTATGGTCCCTCGCTCACGCTTCGGGTTAAGATTTTTCTCACCAACACTTAATCAACCACGACCAAACTGGCGGATTATTTTTGGTCGGTGGTGTCGGGGCTCACGTAGATTTTTGCCAGTTCGAGCATTAGCGGTTCGAGTTTGGCGTAATAGTCGTCTTCGGTGTGTTGCGGTTTTTGAGCGCGAAGTTGTTCGATTTGCAACTCTAATTCGTTGCGTTTTTTGATGGCTTCGGCAGACAGTTTGGAGTCCCGTTGGTTGGGAATCAAAAATACCTGATTGGCACGAAAACCATCGGGCAAAATTTTAGGGTCCTTCGCTTTTTTAGTGACACGGACTCCGGTGAACCAATCCGCAGGTGTTCCAACACTATCTCCATTGTCGTCCAACAGTGCGTGTTCGGTCGCCAGTTGAGATTTTGATTTGTAAAACTCGGCAGTTCGTTTGGATGCGGCGAGGAAAACTTCCAGCAGCGAAATACCGCCATCTTTGTCGAGGTCGATGGACTGGTCGGTGATGGCGCTGGAGAAATATTCGCCGAACCGGGAAAAATTGTATTGGTATGCGCTTTTGGTCGACGTGATGATGATTCGCTGGGGCGCCGAAAGTTTGTTGACAAAAATCCCGCTGGTCGAGGCGCAGTTGACGATAACGGTTTTGGTTTTGATTTCATTCAACCAGTCATTCATTTGCGCGGCCGTGCAATCGGGACCGCGAAGATTCAGTTTTGCGGAAGTTCCGTCAAAGGTCCCGTGTCCAATCATGACAACCCAAAGTTCGGCCGGCGGTGATTTGGCAATTTTTTGAAGTGTCTGCTGAATCTGTTTTCGATCATCGGTGTCGGTTTCAGTTTTGCCGATGCCGATGGTTGTAATCGGAGTTTTATGATCGTTGGCGTGTTTTTGAAAACGTTTGGCCCATTTTTCAAACAACTCGCCATATTTTTTTTCGCCGGGTGCACCGACGATCAGAACGATGTGTTTATTTTCGTCGGCTGAGGTTGGCGTCGGGCTGAACAAGTGAAACAGGAAAGTTGCTAAGAGGATTAACAGGATTGGGTGACAGACGGAATTCAGCCAATCATAGCCCAGCGCGTGAGTGAGGGACCGGAGTTGGCGCGAATGTGTGGCAGAACGTGGTCCCTCACTTACGTTTCGGGTTGCGATTTTTGATTCGGTGAAATGGATCATGGCAATCCTTTCCAGCGTCGAAGTCCCCATTCGGCGACAAACAACGCGATGACCAGGGCAAACAGCTGCCAGCGGTGCCACCACGGTTGAATTTCTGTTTCGGTGATCATGCTTTCATTGGTCGGCGTCGTTTCCGCAAATTGTTTGAGTTCGGAAATTTTGACGATGCGGCCGCCGGTTTTGTCGGCGATCGATTCGAGCAATGCCCGATTAGGTTTGAGTTGCCGCAATTCATCCGTATTCGGTTGGCTGACCCAGCCAGTTTGCAATTTGCCGATGTCTGATCCATCGGCAGCGGTCACCTGGATTTGGGCGAGATAATTGCCTGAATTTCGGGAAACAACCGTCGCCCGATATAGTCCTGGTTCGTCTTCATCGGCGATTGCTGTAAGTTCGATTTCCGGTTGTTTTTTGTTGTCGTCTGTTTCTTTCTCGGGAGGTTGTTGACCGGGAGTCGCCACTTTGATTTTGATCATGGCGTTATCCAGCGGGTCAAACGACGGATCGTGGACGCGAATTTTTAAATCGACGGAGCCGGCGGTTTTTCCAGGATCAATTTTGCACTCCACACGGCGAGGCACGTCGGATACCAGCCAGCGCGCCGTTTGCCGCCATGATTTTTCCAAATCGTTGTTTTCGCCGTCTTCCATCTGCCAACGCCAAAGGTCACCGATCAACATCGCCGCGGAACGTCCGCTGCCGAATTTCTGAACCACCAATGCCGGATGAGTTTGACCTCCGGGTGAGCGGACCCGCGCGAGAACGGTTGCTCCAGGTTTGATCGAACGAATACGATTGACGGTTTGGAATTTTGGCATCTTGGCCAAACGATCTTTTTCTTCGGTTTCCGTACTGCGAACACGAACCCAAGGTTGCAACCAGCCTTCGCGAGTCAGCAGCAGGCGATAGTTTTGTTCAGCCGGTTGAGGTACCGGATCGAGATAAACCGGCAGCAGTTCGCCGATGGGAGTTCGTTCAAATTGTCCGCGAACAAACGATTCCTGTCCGCCAAGCATCAACAACGTTCCGCCGCGGACGGAAACAAATTGCTGAATGAGTGATTTTTGATCCTGATCAAAAAAGGCCGACTCAAGATCATCGAGAATAATCGCATCAAATTTGTACAGTTCCTCTGCCTCTTTGGGAAAACCGTTACGGAGCTCCTGTTTGTCTTTGACGTTGAGTCGAATCAAAACGGGTTCGTCATATTGTTCGGCGGTTTGATCATCTTTGTTGCCAAACCCGCGGAACAGCGGGTTCGTCGATTCATCGCGATGTCCTCGAAACGAGAATTTAGGTTCTTTGTTGGCCACACGGATCAGCGCCGCCAATTCGATTTCAGGATCACCTGCCAATGCCCGGTTGAGAAATTTAAATTCCCAGTTGGGACGGCCGCTGACATACAAAATGCGGTAAGGGCCTTGGCCGCGATCGACGGCGACGCGTCGAACATTGTTGATCAAGGTTGCTTCGCGAGAAGCCGCTGCATTTTCGAATTGATCGCTTCTCGATTTCTCGAACGCGCGGACTTGATAAAAATGGACGCCCTGCCGCGTCGGTCTGACTTCGAAACGAACGGCAAATTTTTTGTTGTCCTGAACATCGGTTACTGATTTTCGTTGCAGTTCCTTGGATTGATCGTCCAGCAGTTGAACATCGACTGTTTTGCCTGCATAACCTTGCGAGTCAAGTTCGACTGTGATGGTCACGGGAGCCGTTTCGAAATTTGTCTGACTGACGGAAACGCGACTGATCGCAATGTCGCGACTGGTGTTTTGTGAACCGATCACGACCGGGTAAATCGCTGGCAGTTTGCTCCAGTCGATGGAGCGGTTTTGGAAATCCGTAACATTGCCATCGGTAAAAACCAGGATTCCTCCGGTAGGCTTGTCTGCCAGACGTCCGCTGAGCATTTCGAGCGAGCCAATCATATTGGACCCGATTTCGTTCGCGGTCATTTGAGAAAAATCGTTGACTGCATGGAGTCGTGAACCGAACGTGTAGCGGCGGACATCGAATTGGTCAGTCAATATGTCCATCCAACGGTTGTCCGGCGCGAGGATTTTTGCCAGCTGCTCACCACGTGTTTCCGATTGCGATGGATCGCGAATCGAAAGGCTTTGGCTTTTGTCCGCCATGACGACAAACACATTCGCGCCGCGCTGCGGGCGAGATCGTTTGATTTTGGGTTCCAGTAGGATGGCCGCCAACAGCAACAGGCCGACGGTCTTGAGAATCATCGATGTTACTTTGACCCAAGTTGGGCTTTCGCTACGGAGGTAGGACCAGAACAGTAGCGCGACACCGACGACGAGCATCGCAGCGGTGGGAAGTAACCACTGCGGAGCACCCCATAAATTTGGCAGGAGTTGTGTGATGCTGCCGGCAGCCCACTGATCAATGTCAAACAGAAGCATGATCTATTTTCCGCTCCCGATTTCTTTGTAGTAACGACGAACCGCTTCTTCGAATTCTGGTGGAACGGCAGCGCGATCGAGCGGGACGGTTGATTTTTTGTTTGATCGACGGATCAATTCGCGGCGAACGCGATCTTGCAAGTCGACCAGGGGTTCGAACAATTTCATTCGTACGAGGTCCCAATTGGGGTCTTTGGAATGACGTTGAAAATCTTTGCGGATGGCTTTGGCGCGATCACGCAGGCGAGCAGCTTCGGCTCGCAGTTCTGGATCGTTGACCAATTCTTCGACGTCACGCAATCGATCCGACCAATCGCGGAAATCCTTGCCAGTGAGCGGAGCGATATTTCGATCGTCGTTTCCAGTGCGGCGATTCAGCGGAGGCAGGTTGCCGCTGCGGTTTCCATTCGGGTCGTCGCGCAACGACCGCGGCTGCGCAGGACGCTGGTTGTTGTCACGTTGATCGCGGTTTGGACGGTTCCGATTGTTTGATCCATCGCGATTTCCACTTTGGTTATCGGGATTGTTCGGCGACGAGTTTGGATCGCCGTCGCGTTGTTTTCCATCTTTGCCATCGGCTTTTCCCTTGCCGCGGGGTTGGCCAGATTTTTTCTGATTCTTGCCGTCGGATTTGCCTTGGCCACGATTGTTTTTTTGATCGTCTTTTCCATCGCGTTTGCCTTGGGATTTCGATCGGCCGTTGCTTTTTCCTTTTGCATCGGTTTTTGATTTACTATCGGATTTTGATTTTCCGTCTCCGGATTTTTTTGAATTTTGTTTTCCTCGCGGGCCCGTTTTTCGATTCGATTTTTCGTCACCGCGAGGTCGCCGTTCGTTGTTGCGAGATTCATTGGATTGGCGCGGGTCGTTACGATCGATTTCGGACTCAAGGTCGCGCTTGAGTTGTTCCAGTTCGCTGTTGGCCCGTCGCAGTGATTCGGCGGGATCTCCGAGGATGCTTTCGGCCGCTTTTTCGATTCCTTTTTTGAGGTTTTCGATGCCTTCGGCAGCTCGACGTTCGATGTTTTTCGCATCGTCGTTCCAGCCTTGTTGAATCGAGCGTCGCGTTTCGTCGAGTGCGCGATCGGTCTGAGATTGCTGGTTTTTGCGATAGGTGTCGTACAGTTGTTGTGCCAACAGCGGCTGGTCTTGTTCGGATTCTTCAATCGTTTTTCGCATTGATTTTTTGATTTGATCGAGACGTTTTTTCTGGTCGTCGAGATCATCAATCAACTGTTTGCGCTTGTCTTTTTCGTCAAGCGATTTTTGAGGCTGTTTGTTGGGTTGATCAAGTTGTTCGATTTGTTTTCGAATCTGTTTTTGTTTTTTGTCGAGATCCTGCGCTTGGTTGCGCATGTCCCGCATTTCTTTGGAGAATTGTTTCGAAGTGCGTTTTTGGAACTCGTCGCGTAGTTCCTCCAACTCTTTTTGTGCGCGGGATCCTTCGGCGGCGGCGCGAGAGACTTCGCCTTTTTCGAGTGACTCGGCGGATTTGCGCGCGTTTTCACGGGCCTGTTCAAGCTGTTTGCTTTGCTCGTTCATCCGCTGTTGATTCTCTGGTTGATTCATGCGATCTGCCAGTTCATCGGTATCTCGCAACACTTGCTCTTGTTCTTGTTGCAGGCGTTTGAGCTGTTTTTCAATTTCCTTTCGCTCTTGTTCGTTTTTGGCCTGTTCGAGTGCCGACTGCAGTTCCTTGATGCGTTTGTTCAAATCGTTTTGACGGCGAGCAAGTTCTCGCAGGCGATTGAGAATCTGTCGATCTTCGCGTTTTTGCTTGGATTCTTGTGCCTGGCGTTGAGCTTGCCGCTGCGTTTCGTAACGGTTTTCATCTTTTTCGAGCTGAAGTTGTTGCAATTGTTGTTGCGACAATTGACTGCGTTGATTTTGTTGCTGTTGCGATTGTTGTCGCTGGTTATTGCGAACAACCTGGTGTTCACGGTCGCGGAGTTTGAGCAACGATTGATAAGCTGACTGTTCTGCCGCCAGTGCGGGTGCAAGTTTTTTCGGGTCGTTCTCTTCGACAGCTGCACGAAGATGAGTAATCGCATGATTCATAAACGATTTCACTTCTTCGGCAAACGCTTTTGAATTTGCATTGGTCAATCGTTGGGCGAGTGCGTCAACTTTCTGAATTTGCTGTTGCTGTGACTGAAGGACCAATTTCGTATCGCTGGCAAATTTGTCAGACGGTTTTTCGTCCAATTCTCGCCGGATGATTCTCCAAGTTGCGTTAATGATTTCTTTTTGCGACTTGGCCATTTGTTCCGCTTGTTGAGCGTTTTGTTGAGCTTGCCGTTGTTGCTGATTTTGTTGCCGTTGTTGTTGAGCGTTCGGTTGTTGACCTTGTCGAAAGATTTCTTCGAACGGTCGAACTTCGGCGAAATACATATCGCTGGATGTGCGTCTGACGTTTCCGTCAGGACCGATATCTTCGGCCCAAATGTAGTAGGTCAGTAGCTGGTCGGCGCGCGCTTTGAGTTCCTCGAATTCGACAAGTTTCTCGAATCGGGCGGTTTGTTTTCCGGCGATGTTTTCAACCAAAACCAGATCGGTTGGTTCGTGGCCGGGAATCAAATGGGAGATTCCAGCGCGGGTGACGCCATAGTCGTCCCAAACTTCGGCTGTGATCAGCAATTCTTCCAGGGGAGAGACCTGGACATCGCGGCCGGGGGCAACAATTTTGATTTTCGGTGGATTGTTGGGCAGTGCGTTGAAACTGAATCGCGGTGGGGATACATTTTCGCGACTTGCGGCATCGACCAGCCGGAGTTCGTAACGTTCTGATTTATTCAGCTTGAACTTTGTTGTATACAGGCTGGGGTCTTGGTCGGATTGTTGCAGTTCAATGGTTTGATTGTCGCGCGAGACCAACGTTGCGGATTGAACTGATTTGTTAAGTGAAAAACTTAGGTCAACGTTGGTGCCCACAACCGCAGATATGCGCCTGACATCCTGGACTGTTTTGTTGGTAAGTTTGGTGTATGCCGGGAATTCCAGGTGCGCATCGGCGCGTTTGAGTTTCGGGAATTCAAAAACGTCAGCGCGAAAAACGTCACTGCGCTGGCCTTCGATTTGGACGAAATAGTCGAGCGCCGAGTCGACGATCTCGATGCGGGCGGCAAAGATCGGATCGGAAAGACTTTTTTTCATTTCCATTTCATAAGTTCTGCCGGCAGCGTCAGAGTATTTGAGCGTTGCGGTCGGTGGAGTTTTGTCACTGAACCGCGCGATGACCAACAGGCTTTTGCCAGCCTCGACGGAAGTGTTTCCCGGTTCGACCGTAAAATCAAAATTGGATGCGGACACGTTGTTAAAGGTCATGATGTCAGGATCTGGCGGCGGGTCGCCGGCCAGCAAGAAGACACTGACGAATGTTGCGATCACCAGGAGCAGGCTCGCACAGGTGGCCATCGGCGCTGCGATGGTTTGCCATCGCGGAACAATTTTTTCCCAGCCATGTTGATAGTCGTGATAGACGGCGCTGCGGATAACTTCCTGTTGCAGAAAGTCAAACGATTGGTTTTCGCTGGGAGTTTGCTCGATTGCAGTCAGAAGTTTGGAGTCGAGGTCGGGATATTCATTTTCAATCTGTTGCGCAACGGCGTAATAGGTACGCATTTTTCTCCGATGGCTCCACGCAAAATACGCACCAATGATCGAACTGGTGGCGATCACCAGGGAACAAGTGGTGATGAGCGTGGTGGCGGTCATGTTTTCCATGCGATGGGAAACCAGCAGGGCGATACAAATCACGGCGGCAATGGTCCAAGCAGCTGCCAGTGAGACTGCGATATGTCGACGCCGAATTCGGCGGACTACCGGATCGAGGTGTTGGGTAAGAATATGATTCATTGCGTCACCACCTGAGGGGTTTGTAAATCGTTTGCGGGCGCCGTATTCCATTTTTTCCGGCCAGCGAGCCAGGTTTCAACCAACAGAAACACAAAAGCGGAAACGACAAGCCATTTCCAGATTTTCTGACGGTTTTCAATTTCACGGTCTTTGAGTTTTTGGAGCTGTTGAATGCGGGCTTTACGAGTATCTTGCTGACCAATCAATACGTTGTGCATTTTAAGTTTTTCGATCGGCATGGGCGCTGTTTGTGATTCAGACGTCGCGATATTCACCGCAAAACGAAAAACTTTTTCATCAAACGCACTCGATTTCATTTCATAAACGCCTGGAATGTCCGTTTTGTTATAAGACGACTCACTGGAGGAAATCGTTTCGATTTTTCCATCGGGGCGCGTAATCGCCCAAGAAACAGGGGTTTCGGTCGTGGGAAATTTGATCGCTTGATTGATGGTATAGCGATCGCGAATGACGGGAGTACGATTGGCCAACTGTAACAGCGTGCTCATGATCGGGACAAATTTATCAGCATCCAAGGCCAACTGGCTGTTTTTGGGATCCCAGGCGGAGGTCAACGTATAGACGTTTCCCGATTCATATTGGGTTTGCCAAAGCGCTGGGGTGTCGTCATCAAACGTCGCAATGACGTGTGTTTTTTCAGACGCCGGAAGTTGAACCGTAAAGTGTTTCCAAAAATGAATTTTGGTGAAATCGTTGTAGCGTGGACTGGACAGTGGCGCGATTAATGGATGAGTAAAATCAAGCTGCGCGATCAACGAATATTGTGCTTTGGGAGCGGTCGGATCGGTGTCGATTCGGGTTGGCGAGCCGATAAATTTATTGAGTGAGACCAACTGTTTTTCGTCGGTCACCACCACGAGAACCGTACCGCGTTTTTTCAAATACTTATCGACGATCGATTGTTGTTTCGAAGTCAACGGTTTGGTGACAACAACGAGGTCTGTTTTGTTGGTCGGTGACGGTTCGTCGTCGCCGGTGATTTGTTTAAAGTCGACGCGAAGGTGTGGTGTTTCTGGAAAGGTGCGCTGCAGGTAGTACAGCATTTCGTTGGCGTCATCGGTTTCTTCGTCACCAAAGTAAATGACTTCGGATTGCCGTTGTTGAGGTGGAACAATGAAATACTGGTTGTCAAACGTGATTTGATCTCCACCGAGTGCAACCCGGTCCGAATTTTCAACTTCGTAAGGCACTTGGAGAACACGGCTGGTTCCGGGTGGAACGTAAAACGGGATGGCGGTTTTGGGTTCAATTTTTTGCAGGTCGGTAAAGGCAACATAGAATTGATCGGATTTCGAGTTGGCAGCGTTCGTCACACGGACGCGCGCTTGGCCAGCTTCCGACGTCCGATTGGCGGGCTTCATGACGTGAAGCGACGCGTTGTTGTTATTTTTGGTTTTGATCGGGCGAACATCAACTCGCACGGATTTGGGCCATTGAAATTCCTGCAGTGCGTCAACCAATGCACCGTCTTGCATGTCGCTGATCAGAACAATTTGGAGTGCCGCTGCATTTTCAGCAGATTCATTGTCGATATCCATTGATTCAGCCAACGCCGTTAACGCCCGGGCTAAGTCGGTAGAGGCATAGGTTGGTTGTATTTTGTCCAGTTCGCTGCGAATCAATTGATATTTTTGTTCGGAGGCAACCTGGATGTCTTTTTCAAAATCAACGATCGTTGTGATTTTACTGTCGAACGTAAACAGCCCAACGTCGTCCGATGGTTCCAGTTTTGAGAGGACATCGCGAACTTGTTCGCTGGCCGAATTCCATAAATCTCCCGATCGCATACTGGCGCTGGTGTCCAACAAGATTGCGATTCGCCGTGCCGGAATATCAGCTGAGATCAAGTTCACTTGTTCGCGAAAAAATGGACGCATGAATGCAAATGCGAGCAGAGCAATAATGGCGGCGCGGAGCAGCAACAACAAAATATTGTCCAGTCGACTTCGACGTGTCAGTCGAGGTGGTGAAGGACGCAGGAACATCAGCGAACTGAATTCCTGTCGGCCTTTGGGGGTTCGACGGATCAAATGAAAGATCAGCGGAAACGCAACGGCTAAAGCGCCGAGTCCGAATGCCCATGCGAGAAAGCTCATCTCGAACCTCCCGCCGAATTGGCTACAGCGTTGATCGAACGCCGAACCGTTTCGCGCCGTTGAGCACGTTCGATCAGGAAGTTCGCAAATGTTTCTTCGAGCGGTTGGTCCGTCCGGAATGTTGAAAAATCAATGCCGAGAGTTTGGCAACATTGCAGGATGTCGCTTTGATGTTCGTTAAACTGTCGAAGATAATTTTCGCGTGCCGCCTGTGGGTCCACATACAATTCGCGGCCCGATTCGGGATCGAGAAACATCGCCGAATCACGAAAGTCAAAATCGATTTCGGTTGGATCCAATATTCGCCAAATTGCGACTTCGTGGCGTTGGCTGCGCAAGTAACTGAGAGACCGTTCGAGCGATTCAATCGGCGCGAGTAAATCAGAAATCAGGACAATCAACGACCGTTTCGTGACGGTTTTGGCAATCTGTTCGAGAGCGCCGGTGACGTCTGTGGATTGACCGCCGAGGGCGTTTTCCAGGGTCAGCATGATGCGCCGCAGGTGTCCTGGGCGATAACGAGCCGGCAAAAATTCGTTGATGGTTTGGTCAAAGGTCAGCAACCCCACGGCGTCGCGCTGGAGCGCTAAAAAGTAAGCAAACGTTGCCGCGGCTGTTTTGGCATATTCGGATTTGTTGTAGTCGAGTGAGCCATACCCCATCGATTTGCTCATGTCGACTAACAAGTAACAACGCAAATTGGTTTCGTCTTCGAAACGTTTGATGTAGGTGCGGTCGGTTCGGGCCAGGAGTTTCCAATCGAGATAACGCAGGTCGTCTCCCGGGGAGTACTGGCGATAATCTGTAAATTCGACCGAAAATCCGTGATACGGACTGCGATGGATACCCGACATGAATCCTTCGACGACAACCTTGGCGCGTAACTCCAGCGATTTAATTCGCATCAGGGTTTCGGTGTCGTAAGGATTTCGCATTGCTAAACGGGTGGTTTTACATGTTCGAGAAGTTGATCGATGATTTTTTCAACCGTGACTCCTTCGGCTTCGGCACGGTAACCGGCCAGTATCCGGTGTCGGAACGTCGGGTAAATCAGCGTTTGAATATCGTCGGCGTTAACGTGGGCACGACCGGCGATAATGGCTCGTGCTTTGGCGCCGAGAATGAGGTATTGTGCGGCGCGGAGTCCGGCGCCCCAACTGACAAACTGGTTGACGAAATCCGGTGCGCCTTCGCGGCCGGGTCGGCTGGCGTCGGCCAGGCGGACAGCGTAGCGAATTAACTCGTCTGCCACCGGCACTTTGCGAACGATTTCATGAAACTGCATGACGTCTTCGCCGCTGAACAGTGGTTCGATTGGTTCTGGTTTGGTTGATGTTGTCTGACGGACCACGGCAACTTCGTCGTCTTCGGGCAAATAGTCGATTTGGATGTTGAACATAAATCGATCGAGTTGTGCTTCGGGCAGCGGATAGGTTCCTTCCATTTCAATCGGGTTTTGTGTCGCCAGGACAAAGAACGGTTCTTGCAATTGATAGCGCGTTCCTGCAGCCGTGACTTGATGTTCCTGCATGGCTTCGAGCAAAGCCGCTTGCGTTTTTGGAGGTGTTCGATTGATTTCATCTGCCAACAAAACGTTGGTAAAGATGGGGCCTTTGACGAACTGCATTTTTCGCGAGCCGTCGGTCGATTCTTCGAGAATTTCCGTGCCTGTAATGTCGGCGGGCATCAAATCGGGAGTGAACTGAATGCGTTGGAAATGGAGATGGAAGATTTGTGAAATACTTCGTACCAACAATGTTTTGGCGAGTCCCGGTGCGCCGGTAATCAAACAGTGTCCGCCGGCAAACAGACTGATCAACATTTCCTCGATCACGTTTTGCTGACCAACAATGACTTTGGAAAGTTGTTCGTAGATTTGTTCGCGACTCGAACGGATCCGCTGGACGGCCAATTTATCTTGCTCAAAGGTTGAGATATTCATTCGTTTCAGTGTGAAATTATTTGCGAAATGGTTATATGCGTTTATTAGTGTGTGGTTGTTATCAGTGGGTCAGGACGTAAGTGATGATATTGATGCCCAGAGGATATGCGTATTTTTCGGAGTAGGCTTTGAAGTAGCCAGCATCCATTCCTTCGCGTTCCCACCCGTCGCCGAGATCGGTGTTGTGGCAAGCCAACATCATCATGCGGCCTTTTTCGTCGTAAAGTGCCTGGTAGTGTGCTCGATCGGCATCCCAACGATCACGGGTTTGACCGCGATAGTAGTAGCCGATGCTGGGTATCTGGGGTTTGACTTTGAGTTTGTAGACGTTGTTGAAAATTTCGTGGTCGAGATCGAGTTCGACGAAACTAAGTTTTGGAAACACAATTTTCATTTGGTCGCGGAGGGCGCGCCATTCATCGTTTCCCCAGAAATCATCACACATGATGAATCCGCCTCGGCGCAAGTATTTGCGCATGCCTTCGACTTCCGGTTGTGTCAGGTCGATTCGGCCGGGTTCGATCAGGTAGCAGAACGGATATTTAAAGATCTTGTCTTCATCCAAGCGGACTACGACTGCACCTTTGCGTTCGAAATGCACTTTCATACTGGTCAACTGATTGAGACGAAACGAAAAATTGTTGTCACTGTCTGGCATGTCCACTGTCCAGTCGGGACGTCCCCATCGATAACCGCCATAGTAGAGATTGGACGTGTATTGAATGCGGGCAAATGTAAACACGTCACTGGGGAATTCCGGGTCGTTTTCCCACTTCAGCAGATCGGGTTTGTTGTAACCGCGACGACCGTAGTTTCGGCTGCCATAGTTGCTGCGTGAACGACCGCGATTGCGACTGCGGCGTTCCTGGATCTGGTCGAGGATGTCTTGCACGCTTTCCTGGGGTTTGGGTTCAGGTTCAGGCGACGGCGGTGTGATCATTGAAACGATGGCTCCGCCGGGCGTCGAAACGGCCACAGCGATCGAAGCAACGGCGAAAGTTGCGAGCATCGTCGAAACGATTTTTCGATTGATCATCGGTTCTGCCTTTGTTTGGATGAATCGGTTTTGTCGGTTTGTTGTTGATGAGAGTCACGGCTACCAAGTTTGAGGAGAAGCTGGTGGGCTTTGATGAACCGCGGTGCGTGTTCGAGCGCTTTGAGGACCTGGCGCCGAGCCTGTTTTTTTTCTCCGACTGCGTTGAGTGCCACAGCGTATTGATAATGTGCTTGTGCGGGATCGATCGGATCGAGTTGCAACAGAGCTCGCATAGCGGCGACGATCACTTCGGGTCGTGTTGTTTTCTCACCGGCAATGGCCAACAGGCGATGTGGAGCTGGCAACAGCGGATTGATCGCAACGCTTTCGCGAGCTTGTTTCATCGTTTCGTCCCACTGGTTTGCTTCAAATGCGATTTGGGCAAGACGAAGTCGCGAAGAATAACTGTCCGAATTTTTCGCGACGAATTTTTGTAGTGATGATTTCTCCAACGCCAGGTCGTTTGTTTCGCGAGCAATTCTGGCGAGCAGCGCGTGCGAAGCGTCACCTTCGGGATGGAGTTTGAGCATTTTATCGACGACTGATTTGGCAGCCGTGAAATTTTGAGTTTCAATGTGGAGCTGGGCCAGCTGTTGCAGGACGAAGTAGTTTTTCGGGTTTTTGTCGACGATTTTTTGGGCGGTTTGAATATTGAGTGGGCCGCTGATTTTCGGCGGTTTGAATTCGACGCCGGGGGCGAATTCGTTGGCAAGTTTTTTGGCATAGTCGGCGAACTCTTTGTCGAGCAATTTAATGCTGCCGGTGTAACGATCGAGCGCCTGGTTGATCGTCATGCCCAGACCGAGATCGACGAGAATTCGGTTGATCACCTTGGGGCCATGTTTTTCAACGAGGAATTGGACGGCCAACGACGATTCATAATATGCAAACTGCAAATGCGCTGCGGATTTCGGCTGGAGAAAGGCGCCACTGAGTTTACTGACCGGTGTCAAATCCGGCCCAAGAATCATTTGTTTGAACTGGGCGTTCATCGATTGGCCCCAAGCGGGGTTGGCCAATCGTTCTTCGTAAACCGAAATGCCTTCGCTGAGCCAACGCGGCATTTTGTTTTTTGTTTTTTGCAGCGTGACGACATGACAGAATTCATGCCAGAGCACGGATTTCCAATTGGTTGGGGTGGCCCCTTGCGAACTGGGGCTGTTCATCGTGATCACTTTGCCAAAACAAACGCCCAGGAAACCGGCTCCGCCGGGCAAGCCGAATGTGCGGATGGCAAAATCCTGTTGTTTCGGAAAAATCTCAACCACGATCGGTTTGGAAACTTTGAAATCATATTTTTTGCATAGCTGTTTTTTGGCTTGGCTGAGCAAGGCGAGCACCTGATCGCCGTATATTTCAGCTTCGCGAGGAGACATGCGAACGACGAACCCGTCGGCAGCGATCGTTTTAAACTCCGTAATGTTCGATCGCAGCGTCACAAGATTGTGCGCCAAGATGTTATAACCATCTGATTGATAAACTTCGTCCGCGAGTTTCCAACCTTCGGACTCTTTACCAAGTCGGAGCAGGTCTTGGGCAAGTTGAATTTTTGCCGGGAGATAGTTGCGGTCGTAAATCAAAGCCCGCCGTTGATATTCGGCTCCTTCAGCGAAACGATATTTTTGTGAAAGTTTCTCGCCGATCAGGTGGTCAACTTCGGGATTGCTTTTCCAGGTCGAGAGTGCGAGGTCGCGGAATTTTTTTTCGTCCGCCGGTTTGTTTTGCAGATGGGCAACAACGGCGCGGTAGGCGAGAGATCGGGGTTGTGTTGGATTGATTTTCAGAATCTGGTCGATGTTTTTTACGGCATCGGAATAATTTTCTTCACTGATTTTTTGTTCGACCAAATAAAGATTGCTGGGGATATGGTTCGGATCGATGCGCAGCGCGGTGTTGAGGTATTCGGTCGCTTTTTCGGTATCACTGCCTCCAAACGATTGGGCGAGACCAAAGTGGATGTCAGGATTGCCGGGAGTGAGTTTGAGCGCCGCGCGAAATTGTGTGGCGGCGAGTTGGAAGTCGCCTTTATCAATGGCGATGTTGGCAAACACTATATGAATCGCGGCGTCTTTGTTGGCGTACGGTGTCAACCGATTGTTAATCACGGTTTTTGGATCCACGCCGCGGGATAGATCGAATTCTGCCAACGTTGCTTGATTGAGGGCGTCTTTGTAACGCCATGTCCGCGTTGCGTTGTCATCGATTTCCGCGATCAATTTCAACGCGCGTCGTGTGTCATTGTTGTTGCGAGCAATCGTGACGCCGATCCAGCGGAGTTGAATGCTGCTGTCAAATTCGGCCAGATATGCATTGAGCGATTTCAGTGCGTCGGCGTTTTTTCCGAGCTTGAGTTGTGTTTTGAGTTTTAACACGCGCCAGCGTTCGCCCAAAATTCCATCTTCGATTGCCGTGGAGACGTATTCCAGGCATTCGCTGAATTTGCCTGAATGGAACAACGATGTTGCTTTTGAGAAATCATCGTTTGGATGGACTGGGCAAGCGGCGGTGGGTGAGAGATTGGTTGATAGCGCGGAAAAGAAAATGAGCGCAACAATGATGACTTTCGATAGCCTGTTTTTTTGTTCGCCCAACGCTCATACCTCAGGTGGCGGGTTTGCCACTGTTTTCATTGTATTTGATCGCGATTTCGAGGCAAAGTTGACGTGTTAAGCTGCTTGCATTAATGCGACTGATTTTCGTGTTTTTTTCGTTTGAAGCGACACTTGAGTTTGGCGTCAATGTTTAATGCCGATTTTTGCCAGAAACGCCAAAATCGACAAAGTGCCGAAGGGAACAGGATTTCGACCGTTGAACAGCGAACATTTTGATTCGCAGAAAAATACTTTGAGGTTTTTGAAATCCGGCAATCCAGAACGACCGATTTGAGGTTCGGCGATCGTCGAGCTCTGGAATGTAGGCAAGTTGATTGATACCATCAAGGTTTACATATTTGAACGAATTTTGCGTTGTGTAGGTGACGCTTCTCATTACAAGGTAGGCGATGTTGATGAACAATAAATTAGGTCGAATCGGGTCGGCGTTGGTCGTTGCGTGTTTTCTGATCACTGCAGTGAGTTGTCAGAAAACGGAGAAAGAAAATTTTATTGATCTTGGAACGGCGCCGGCTGGCGGGGTTTTCAATCCGGTTGGAGTTGCACTGGCTGAAACTTTGAACAAAAACAAAGGCGACAACAATTGGAGTGTTACTGCCAAAGGTACAAAAGGTTCGCAGGAGAATATTCGCAAATTGACTTCGGGCGAGATGCAATTGGGGATGTCAAATTCGGCCATCTCCTATTTCGCTTATAAAGGCGAAGCATCCTGGGACAGAAAACATGACATCCGCACTGTCGTGACGATTGCACCGAACGTGGCAATGTTTGTCACCAAGAAGGATTCTGGAATCAAAACGATCGCGGATCTAAAAGGCAAAAAAGTTGTCTGCGGCCCCGCTGGTGCAGGTTTCGAAATGTTTATCGAACCGATCCTGAATGCCCATGGCATGAAAATGAAAGATTTCGAGGTCAAGAATAATACCCAAAACGGAGCTGTGGATATGTTGGCCGATGGACAAGCCGACGCCGCTTTTTTGGGTGGTGCTGTTCCGGCCAGTTCGCTACAGCGCGCATGCAACGAGATGGATATCCATTTCATTCCATTTGAAAAAGACGCAATCGACAAATTGGTCAAAGACTATCAGTTTTTCGCCAAGGTTCCGATCGCAAAAGGCACTTACGGCGATTTGAATGTTGATTATCAAGGGCTCAATGTGGGTTCGATGCATGTGGTTACGTCGGCTAATGAAGACGATGACGTAATTTACCAGATCACGAAAACGATTTATGAGAATCGCAAGTCGATCGGTCACAAAGCGGCAGAGAAATTTATCAATAAAGATAACGCCGCGCGGATGACAGGCACTCCGTTTCATCCGGGTGCCATTCGTTTTTACAAGGAAATCAAGATCTGGAAAGAGTAACCTTGAGGCAAAGTGTTACCAATCAAAGTGTGATGGCGGAGTATCATCGTTTTGGTACTCTCGCCAACAAATCTGTCGCTCCTGGCTGTGAAGTTCGGCCAACGGCCGGATGACCGGCGGCAAAAAGCAAGTCGATGGTTAGGTAGCGTTGATCAAATCGGAAAGTTGTGAATTTGAGTTGAGCGGCGAGGCGGTATTCGAGGGTTCACCTGCGGCTAGCGCCTCGCCGCTCATATTTAATCAACGCGACTTAGGCTCTGGAGACTCGTGAGCCAATTGAAATCGCCATAGAATGGTTGGCGCTGTCAAATCACCGTTTGTGAATTGACCGAGTGCGGCTGAATTTGGCTGAGGAGACTCTCAAGAGTGTTTGATAAAGTCCGTTTAAGCTTGATCACGATTCTCGGTGTCGTGTTGTGTTTGTTCACGTTGGTCGAAGTGAACTTTCCGATCATGCAGCAGGAGATTTCCCGGTTGGCTGTTTTTGTCATGCTGGGATTGGTGTTGTGTTTTCTGTTTTTTCCGTTGGGAAAAAGGTTTGCCGAGGTCAGATGGCTGCGGTATGTCGACATCGTTTTGGCGATTTTGTCTGTCGTTTGTTGTGGCTACGTCATTTTACAGAACGAAAGTTTGTTTTCCGCGTTGTGGATCGATGGTCAGTCGTTGGGTGATCGGGCGGGCAAGGAAACAAACTTTGACATGATGTTTGGGTTGGTTGGACTGTTTCTCGTTTTGGAGGCAACCCGTCGCGCGATTGGCTGGATTGTTCCAGTACTGGCAATATTGATTGTTTTCCACAGTTTCTATGGATACATGTCTGACGGGAAAAACACCCGTTTCGAAGCGAACATTCTCGGTGTTGTCAAAAACGATGACGGCGAGCCGGTGTTTCGCAAGAATCGCAAGGACATTCCGGCTACGGCGGTTGGCAATTGGCCCGCGGCCCCGAAATGGTTGATGATTCGCAGTGGCGAAGGGTTGCGGTCATTATCGAGCACGACTTTTTTGAAAGGCGTGTTTGGGATTCCGGCCAGCGTCATGTTCAAGTACGTGTTTCTGTTTGTCATCTTTGGCGCTTTTTTGGAGATATCCGGAGCCACACGATTCATCATTGATTTTGCGCGGAAGGTGTTTTCAAGATTTACAGGCGGGCCTGCGCTGGTTTCAGTCGTTGGCAGTGGAATGATGGGTTCTCTGTCGGGTAGCGCCGTTGCCAACGCAATGATGACAGGCAGTTTTGCGATTCCGATGATGCGGAGCGACGGTTTTGAAAAGCATACGGCCGGAGGAATTACGGCTGCGGCAGCGACCGGCGGTGCGTTGGTTCCGCCGGTGATGGGTGCGGGCGCCTATATGATGTTGGAATTGGTCGAGCCGACCGTTTCATTTTTGCAGGTCGCTCAGGCCGCGGTGATTCCCGCGTTTCTCTATTATTTTTCGCTGGTGTTGATCGTTTATTTTTATTCCAAGCGTCAAAAGCACTTGGGGATCAATGTGGGCGGCGGAATTTCCGATAAGCCCATTTCGATTCGTTTGTTTGACGGCATCGTGTTTGTATCCGCATTGGCGACGCTTGTGGGATTATTGTTGCTGCGGTTTACGCCGTTTAAAGCAGTGACGGGTTCCCTGGTGGTGATTCTGGTGTTGACGTGTTTTCGCAAAACACTGGGCGATGAGCGCAAGGGGTTAATCGAACTGACCCATGCCGCGCGGCTGCCGATGCTGATGGCGTTTGCCGCAGGAACGATTGCTTGGGCCATTTATCAGGTCGTCGGAACCGACAAACTGGCAACCGAAATTTCAACCCGAAAGATTTTTGAGGTTGGGTTAGACAGTACTTTTGTCGGAATGTTTTTAATGTTAGTCGTTGGGTTAATGTTAAAATCCTGGCGGCCGACGTTGACCGTTGCTCTCTCGAAATCAGCCAAGAACGGGATTGCATTGGTGGCTGCCAGTGCATGCGTTGGAATTATTATCGGAGTCGTGACACAAACCGGTGTTGCTTCTGTTTTCAGCAGCAATATCAAAGCGGTGGTTGAATCCAATTTGCTGCTGGCGCTTGTTGGGATCATGTTTTGTTCAATCATTTTGGGTATGGGCGTACCATCGGTGGTTTGTTACCTGTTGGTGGCGACGCTGATGGCCACGTTGCTGGGCGACATGGGAGTGATTCCACTGGGTGCCCATTTGTTTATTTTTTACTTTGGCATGATGTCGATGGTGACACCTCCGGTGGCTTTGGCGGCGTATGCCAGCGCCTCGATAGCCGAGGCAAAAATCATGCAGACCGCTTGGGCGGCGTTTCGGTTTGCGCTTGTCGGGTTTACTTTGCCATTTATGTTCATCTATCGACCCGCGTTGCTATTGATGAATGGTGATGCGTGGCAGGCTTGGATGGATGCCGAGAAAAACACGGCGGAAAAAGAGGAATTATTGACGGTTGCCAATTCGGCGTTGCCTGGCGCGTTGGAATTGATCATTGCGTTTACAGCGGCGGTACTGGGAATTGTTGCTTTGGCTGGCGCGATCGCCGGATATTTGCGCGGCCCTGTCAATATGATTGGTCGAGCTGCGCTGGTTGTGTCCGCTGTTCTGTTGTTGTTGCCCGTGATCAAGATCGGCGGCAACGATGTCGGAATTTGGGTGAATCTTGTCGGTGCGATTTTGTTGTTTGGCGTTATCGGCGCGAGTTTTTTCCGTCGTGGTGATGATGGTGATCAATTCGATTTGAAAGAACCTGCGGTCGAATAATAAATTGGATTCAGCGAGGAGTTATGAGTCAGTACGAACCTGATGCTCAACGATATGATGGGCGGATGCCGTATAGGCGTTGCGGAAAAAGTGGATTATTGTTGCCAGAAATCAGTCTTGGATGTTGGCATAATTTTGGCGGCGAAACGCCGACGGATAGTCAACGGGCGATGATTTATACCGCTTTTGACCAAGGCATTACGCATTTTGATTTGGCGAACAATTATGGACCGCCTTATGGAAGCGCTGAGGTCAATGTTGGCAAAATTCTGAACGATCTGCCCCGTGACGAATTGATTATTTCTTCCAAGGCAGGTTACGACATGTGGCCGGGACCCTATGGTGAATGGGGCTCGCGCAAATATTTGATGGCCAGTCTCGACCAATCGTTAAAACGACTTGATCTGGATTACGTCGATATTTTTTATAGCCATCGGTTTGATCCGGACACGCCCATGGATGAAACATTGGGGGCACTGGATTCCGCGGTGCAACAGGGCAAAGCGTTGTATGCTGGAATCAGCAGCTACAACAGCGAGCAAACGCAGCGCGCCGTCGAGATATGTCGGCAAAACGGGTTTGTTCGAATTTTGATTCACCAACCCAACTACTCAATGTTTAATCGGTGGATCGAAAAATCATTGTTGGATGTTTGTGATCAGCACGGACTGGGCGTTATTGCTTTTTGTCCGCTCTATCAGGGTTTGCTAACCGACAAATATTTAGATGGTGTTCCAGCCGGTTCCCGCGGCTCGATCGATGGCGGACCGTTGAGACAATCCGAGTTGATTGCCGAGGTGATCAACGTGGTGCGTCAATTGCATGAACTGGCTCAAAAGCGAGGTCAATCATTGGCGCAAATGGCGATTGCCTGGATTCTGCGCGATCAGCGGATGACGTCGGTTGTCGTAGGTGCCAGTCGTCCGGAGCAGCTGTTGGACAATTGTCGGGCGGTTAGTAATACTGAGTTTTCTGGTGAAGAACTCGAAACGATCGAGCGGATTTTGTCACCACTTCGATTGCCAGAGTCTTTGTGGGCGACCGAGTAGGCGCCGTTGATAGCCCGGCGCGACGCACTGCCTCGTTTTGTTGACAGGACCAGAACGAACAAGCATTCCCCATTTTGTTGCCACCATGATTAACGCCGAGCGGCTGTCGAAGATATACGGTTCCCATGGCAACCAGGTCGTTGCGCTGGACAAAATCGATTTGCAAGTTGCCCCCGGTGATCGCATCGCATTACTGGGACGTTCGGGTTCGGGAAAGACGACATTGATCAACTTGCTGGCCGGTTTGGATCGTCCATCAAGCGGCTTGCTGGAGATTGCGGGTCAGGGCCTGCAGTCGATGAGCGCCGAGGATTTAGCTTTCTATCGCCGTGACAAAATCGGAGTGATCTTTCAGTCGTTTCAGTTGATTGCTCAAAAAACGGCGCTGCAGAATGTTGAATTGCCTTTGATTTTGACCGGGATGGCCAAAAGCAAGCGTCGAAAATTGGCTCGGGAGAGTCTCGAAAAAGTTGGCCTCAGTCAGAGGATAAAACATCGACCCTATCAATTGTCCGGTGGAGAGCAACAACGAGTCGCAATCGCGCGGGCCATTGTCAATGGTCCGTCGGTATTACTTGCTGACGAACCGACGGGCAATTTGGATTCAAAAACAGCGGCAACGATCGAAGGTTTAATTGTCGAAATTTGCAATGAGTCGAATGCGACTTTGGTTTTGATTACTCACGACGAATCGCTGGCCAATCGCTGCGCCAGCCGGATCTGTTATTTGCGGGACGGGCAATTGTTTGACAAGCCGGGAGAAGCGTCATGAAAATTTCAGACGTAATTCAAATGGCGTTACACAATTTGTGGTCGCGAAAATTGCGGACGATTTTGAATCTGGTGGGTGTCGTCGTCAGCTGTGTAATTTTGATGATGACGCTCGCCGGAACACGCGGCGTGAGGACCGGGTTGATGTCGATCATCAACAGTTCGGATGAAGCCAAACGATTTATGATTTATCCGGGTTTCGACAAAAGCAAAGAGCCACCGGCCGAGGCGATTCAAGTCGAAGGTCAAATGTCGGAAGATCGTCGTCAAAGATTACAAAAGCGGCTGCGCCGGCGATGGCTCAACAAAAACGCTCGGCGAACCGGATTCACGCAAGAAGTCATCGAAGAACTCCGAGCTTACGAACATGTCGAGCACGTGGCGGTCCACCAGCCTATTCGATTTGTCATCAAGATGGGTGAAAAGAGTTTCTATGGCTCCTTGAATGGTGCCGTCGGAAATGAGCCGAGGATGATGCAGCGCGTCGTTGCAGGTCAGACGTTGGCCAATAACGATTCCGAAGGCGTCTTGTTGAGCGAATATACAGCTTACGATCTCGGCTTCCGAACCGACGAACAACTCCGCTCGTTGATCGGCAAAGAAATCGAGTTGAGTTTGATCCTGGGCAACAACGAACTGTCCTACTTGGCAAGTTTGGCCAATCGTGCGAACCGCTCGAATATTGACAATGCGGCAACAACGATCAAAGCATTTCGCAAGCTCGTCGATGAACTGGATTCCACGCAGTTGTCGGACAGCGAAAAAAAGATCATTCGCCGAGTATTCAAAGACGTCCAAGGTGAAAAACCGACTGAAAAAATTGTCTTTCGTCGGCGAATGAAAGTTCACGGGATCGTGGTCGAAGATACACGAAAAGACCTGTTTTTCTTTTTGAGAATGTTTGTGCGTGGCGGTCGAACCAATGTTCTCGTCGATCATCGCGAATTCGAAAGAATGAACCAAAAAATAACGCCTGAACCGCGTTACTGGCAATTGACGGCGAAAGTCGACGACATTGGGAATTTAAAACAGGTGGTCGACAAATTGGAAGCCGAAGGTTACCAGACCCATTCTATCGGCGGCATCATTGAACGCATGGACGCTGAAATTCGCAAAGCACGATTGGCGATTTCGGTGATTGCGTTGCTGATCTTGGTCATCGTGGCGATTGGCATTTCGAACACGATGGTGATTGCGGTTTTAGAACGCACACCCGAGTTTGGGATCATGAAGGCAGTCGGGGCGAAAAGCTCGAATATTTTGTGGTTGATTATTTTCGAAGGTGCGTTGACCGGAATGATCGGTGCGTTGGTTTCCTGCGCCATTTCATTGGGTTTGTCCGAGTTGATCGACGATTTTGTCCGTAAATACGTTTCATCTCGCTTGCGGAATGATTACACCGCGGAGATGTTTCTGTTTTCTCCGTTGGATTTAACCATTGTATTTTTAATCGCCATTTTGATTTGTGCGTTGGCCAGTTTGCTGCCGGCTTTTCGAGCCGCTCGTCTCGACCCGGTCGTGGCCATGCGGCGTAACTAAGCTAAGGCGTTTGCAGTTAGTTTGGATCAGCTCTGTTGGGCTCGCATGCCGCCTCGAATGGCACCGGAAGCCGTCGCACCGAAATTGTCGGCGAACAACGGACTGATGGGGCGGCTGTTGGGCATCGACAGCCAAACGCGGAGCAGATGCCGGCGAAGTTCGGGTTCATCATGGTCGACAAATTCGCTGCGTCGATGTAACGTCGTCCAATTGTTCAACAACAGGATATCGCCCGGTTCCTGGTAAAACGGAACGTGCAACTCGGGGTCTTCGCAAACGGATTCGAGATAGTCCAGCGCCTCGACTTGGACGGCGGTCAGGTCCGGCAAATCAGCGGATTGATGGGCGCGATCAATCAAGACACGGAGAAAGCTGCAGGCGAAATAATCATCGGTAAATGAAAAAATCGGTTGTTGGCAAAACGGTGACTGGTTTCCGGTATCGACGGTGTGGCGTATGTAGTGAAATGGCTGCATCAATACGTTGAGCAAATCCGGACGTGTTTCCAGGATGCGATTGAAGACCGCCATGGAGCTGACCACGAAATTTTCGCCACCCGATTTAGCTTTGCGAAGGCACAGAAATGCAATGACATCGCATCGGTCGGTGTGAAAGCTCAGCCGTTTTTTGGTATTGGGGCCGCGAGAGCGAGGGTCCGTTTCGGCAAATCCAGCATCGCGAACATGAAAGATTCTTTCACCCGTGGCACTTTGGGAAACCGGCGTGCCGAGATGCTGACAGATCCCAAAATAAATTTTGGCAGCCATGTCGGTCAACAATTCATCGATAGGCAACCCTTTGATCATTGTGGCACCCGATTCGTTTTCGAGCGCCTGTTGTATATCGACAAGTGTTTCTGAAAAGCCGTTGAGAGCGAATGATGTTTTAGTGATTGAGTCCAGGTCGGATTGACTGGCCGCAGCGGTGCGGAGTTGTTCCAGATCGTCTGGCGTCAAATGATATTGCCAGTCACGTCGTTGAAACAATTCATCGCCAATCCAGACCGACGGATGCTCAATTTTGGACAGTGTTTCAAAATCCATCGTTTTTGTCGGGCTGTTTGGGTCCTCGTTTGGATTGATCACTTTTTTCACTTGTTGTGTTTTTGATGATTTTTCGTTCCGCCAGATCATAGACTGAACCGGCAGGCAACGCGATATAGTCCGGCTTGCCTTTGACTACAGGAATTTTTCGATTGTAGAAGAAAACTTTGCCGCGACCAACGACTTCCGCTTTCGATTTCGTCACGATGATTGCTGTGGCTTCGTCCAGACCGATACCGAGTAGTTGGGGATATCGATTGACGAGTTGCGTCATGTCTTTTTGGCGACCTCGCTGACTGAAATGCTGGTCGATTGCCACTCCGCCGAGAAAGCCGAGTCCACCGCGTTCGTATCCAGGTGCCATGATGCGGAAATTGCCAATGGGTGTGGCCCGCGCGAGGTAGCGACCTTGAATCGAGGCTCCCGCCGACGATCCGCCGATGACGCCGCCGCGATTCAAAACTTCCTTCATTAATTGATGAGTTTTTGTGCCATAGTAAGAGTCGGCAAAATTCCATTGGCGTCCACCACCGAACCAGATTCCCGTTGCGTCTTTGAGTGGAGCGTAGAAATCTTTGTCGGTATTGGCTTTGTTGCGGTCTTTGGTATGGATGAAAGTGGCGTGTTTGACGCCCATTCGTTTCCACATTTCAACAGTTCGTTGTCTTTCACCAACGTCGTCGCGTTCGCTACAAGGGACGTAGACCATTTTTGCCCGCTCGACTCCGCCGGCAAGTTCGACAATTTTGTTCATCAAGCCGCGTGGCATTCCACCACCGCCGACGATAACCAGTGTCCCTTTTTTGACGTGCGGTGTTGGTGGTTTATCCGCGGGAAATTGTGGCAAGGTTCGGTCGATCGAATCGCGTCGCCATTCGGTGAGGTCGATCAGGTACTCTTGAGGTAATTGGCGGCGGTTTTTGGCTTGGCGAATCGTTTGTGCACGCGTCTTGAGGTACTTGTTATGCGGCGGCAACAAAAAAGTTGACTTGCCTGATCCGAAACAAACGATTTTGCGCCCGCTGAGCATCAACAGGCAGTTTTTTGAAATACCAATGCCGACGGTGCGTTTGTTGGCCGCCAGCGTTTTCAGCGTTTTGGCGCGGTTTTGGAGCGTGTCGTCGAAATTCGTTTGAACCAAGCAGTCAAAAAAAAGATTGAGGCCTTTGTTAAGCGACTTGCCAGTTGGTGATTTCATGATGTAACCCAGCGCAGGAGCAACATGCGAATCGACAATGAGTGATCCGCGGTCGTCCAGAATTTTTCGAAGTACCGGTTTTGACTTTTGTAGCGCAGCAAGTTCTTCGTCCGAAAGTTTTTTGCCAGATATCAGAGCGAGCACTTTGGCATCGCCCACTGATTTTTTGATCGAATCCTCATTGAGGATTCTAAAACGGACGGGCTCCACATTATCATCATCACCAGCAAATGGTTTCACCAATTTCGTGACTTGATCTTCGGCGACTGCGGCGCGGGCCAGGACGACCATTTCGCGATCACGGCGAACGCGGCGCAGCGTCCGCAATGCCGCTTCGTCCAATTCTGGTCCGTCCGTGATAATGATGCGGCCGTTGATTTTCAAATCGGTCGGCCAATGTTCGAATTTTTCGTCAAACTTTTGTGCATTTGAAATGGTGGGGATCAGCAAAAAAGCAAAGATGACCATTCGATTCAAAGTTTTCATGTTGGACGCTTTTGCTAAAAAATGTTGAAGTAAGTAGGCGGAAACGATAATGATAAATTTCAGATTTGGATTTGTGTTTTACTGTTTGGTATTTTCGATGCAATAAAGATATTTGCGACCGCGCAGTATCAATTTCTTTCCAACGGCAACCGGCGATGCATCAAAGGAATCGTCCAGTTTGTTAGTTGCCAGGACCTTGAATTGATCGGCGTCTTCGAAAACAACGGTCGTGCCATCGCGGCCCGGAAGATAGACGCGACCGGATGCGGCGATCGGGGACGCATAAATGTTCCTCATTCCAGGAATGCGAGTGGGTTCGTAAATCGGCTTGCCCGTTTTAGCGTCTACGCAGTTGAGCGCGTTGATAAAATGCTGTGTAAAGTACAACCGGTTTTTCGATAACAACGGCGACGGAACATAGGGAGTGCCGCGACGAATTTGCCAAGTGACCTTCGAGTCTTCGACCGTTCCTGCGGAATCCAGGCTCACCGAGACGGCGCGGTTGCCACGGTACCCGGCCATGCAAATGACTTGTTTGCCAAAGATCACCGGGCAGGGAATTGCGTTCAGGGTTGTTCCGCTGGTTTGCCAGATCAGCTCACCATTTTTGAGATTGTAGCTGCGCAGTTTTTGCGTGCCGTTTGTGATCAATTGTTTTTTGCCGTCGTGCTCGACAACAATCGGGGTTGCCCAAGTCGTCGGTTCATCACGTTTTTTTTCCCAAACGGTTTTTCCATCTGCCAGATTGAGCACAAAGATTTTGGACTGGTCTTCCTGGTCCCACATCACAATGACTTTATCTTCGTGGATGACAGGAGAGACGGCTTCGCCCCAACCGCGTCGCGTACGCATTTTTCCAAGCTGGCGTTCCCAGCGTTTTTTTCCGTCGAGGCTGTAACAGAAAATGCCGCGTGAGCCGAACGAGACCAACAGATTTTTGCCGTCCGTCATTGGTGATGCCGCAGCGTACGTACTCGTTTTATGGCGACCTTCGTGAGGTGCTGTTTTGGTCGCGATTTGTTTCCAGATCGTTTTGCCGGTTTCGAGATCCAGGCACCACACTGTGAACTCGAAAACAAAATTGGGCGGGACTGTCAAAGTGCGGCGATCACGTTTGGGTTTGACTTCGGGTGGTTGGTCGGTTTGAACGGCGGAAACCATATAGATTCGACCTTTCCAGACAATCGGCGTTGAGATGCCTTCGCCGACCGATTTAATTTTCCATTTAATGTTGGTTTTATTATCCCATTTGGTGGGTGGATCGGCTTGAGGTGCAACGCCGTCAAAATTGGGGCCTCGCCATTGATGCCAGTTTTTCAGCTTTTGGCTGGCAAAGTCGTTTTCCTGTGCGATTGCATTTTGCACGAGCAGGATTGAGATAAAAACGCAAATTGATTTGGTAATGCTCATCTTTTGCAACTCCTGTCCATCTCACCGCGATATTATCTATTGAATGATTGCGTATTGCAAAAAGGTATTGAACCCATTTGGCTTGACCCGGTTTCGCGTTGGATTCTAATGAAAAGAGTCTTGGGAGGCACTAGTGTGATCAATCAAACACGACGAATACAAATGAAGCTGAATGTAATTGTTTGGACAGCTGTTGGGGTTTTCTGGGTCGCAGGGCTGGACGCTCAAGTCGATTTTCGTCGGGACGTTCAACCGATCCTGTCCAACAAATGTTACACGTGCCACGGTCCGGATGAGAAAACACGTGAAGGCGGATTTCGTTTCGATCTCAAAGAAAGTGCGTTTGGCGAGGCCGATTCGGGCGAACGTCCGATTGTCCCCAAGGATGTCGACGCCAGTGAAATGATTCGACGGATTCACGCCGAAGGATCCGACCGAATGCCGCCGGCCGATCAGGAAAAGCAACTGACGGCCAATGAAAAAAAGATTCTCAAACAGTGGATTGTTCAAGGCGCGCCATGGCAGCGGCATTGGGCGTTTGAACCGATTCAAAAACCAAAATTACCACCGGTTGCAAACAAGGCTTGGGTGCGAAACGGAATCGATCATTTTGTTTTATCGAAACTGGAATCCGCCAAACGCTCTCCAAAATCCGCGGCGGCGAAAGAGACGTTGATTCGTCGTGTGACTTTTGATTTAACAGGATTGCCTCCGACACCTGCCGAAATCGATGCGTTTTTGAAAGACAATTCGGCAAACGCTTATGAAAAAGTTGTCGATCGACTGCTGGCGTCACCGCAATACGGTGAACAAATGGCGGCTCGCTGGATGGATGCTGCCCGGTTTGCCGATACCAACGGCTACCAAAATGATTTTTCCAGACACATGTGGCCTTGGCGCGATTGGGTCATCCGAGCCTACAACGACAACAAACGTTTTGATCGATTTGTGATCGAGCAAATTGCCGGTGATATGTTGCCCAAAGCGACGCTCGCGCAAAAAATCGCGACGGGATTTAATCGTAACCATCGAACCGTCACCGAAGGCGGATCGATTGAACAGGAGTGGCTGGTTGAAAACGTTGTTGATCGAGTCGAAACCACGGCCACCGTGTTTCTCGGTTTAACCATGGGCTGCGCTCGGTGTCACGACCACAAATACGATCCCATTTCGCAGAAAGAGTTCTATCAGTTTTTCGCTTACTTTTATAACGTCGATGAACGCGGGTTTCACAGTGAACGCCGTGGCAATGTTCCACCGATTGTTAAAGTGCGCGATCCCAATCACGATCGAAAACTGGCAGAATTTGATTCGCAAATTGAGGAAATAAAAAAGGATATTGAACGGATCAAAAAATCGTTAGCCGAAAAGCAAAAGGCTTGGGAAAGCGAGTTTTCCGGAAAAAAACTTGTTTCAGCTCCCCGGGATCAGGTGGTGAGCATTTTTGCCGACGGGCAGATGGCGTCCCAACCGGTCAAAAAACGTATTGCGGCCAAACCGAAATCAATTTCGCAATCAGCAATGGGGCAGGCAATAAAAATCTCAGGTAAAGACAATTCCCAATTTGATCTCGGAGATATTTATCCGTTCGACGGAACGAAGTCGTTTAGCGTGAGTGCATGGGTGCGGCCGAAAAAATTCGGTGCCATTATCAGTCGCATGAACGCGGGTAACAACTATCGTGGATTCGATATGTTAATCAACCCCGATGGGAAAATGAGCGTTCATTTGATCCATCAGTGGCCAAAAAACGCGATCAAAGTCACGACCAAAGAGTCGTTTCGCCATTTCCAATGGCAACATGTTACCGTCACCTACGATGGTCGCAGCAAATCGAGCGGCCTGAAGATTTATTTAAACGGGCGTGAAGTCAAATTTGATGTCAATGTCGACGCGCTGCGAGGTACCACGTTGACCAAACATCCAACCTGGCTGGGATTTCGTTCTTACACTAAACGGTTTGCCGGTTTGATCACAGACATGCGTTTTTTCAACCGTTCATTAAAACCGTCGGAAATCGAGCTGCTGGTACAACATCCTGTTCAGCGTTTGGTTCGTATTGAAAAACGTCGACGTAACGTTGATCAACAAAGTGCGATCGACGATATTTTTCGCGTGTCGTTTGCCGGCAAGTTCGCCGAAGCAGAGCGGCGGTTGAAAAACAAACAAAAACAACGCCGCGTTTTTGATGCTTCCGTGCCGACGACGATGGTGATGAAAGAGCGAGAAAAACCGCGCGAGTGTTTTGTTTTAAAACGCGGACAATACAACCAGCCTGATAAATCGCAACGCGTGTATGCAGCGACACCGTCATTTTTGCCGAAGCCCGCCCAAGGCGTTCCTAACAATCGTTTGGGGTTGGCAAAATGGTTGGTCGATCCTGCCAATCCACTGACGGCGCGTGTGGCCGTCAATCGATACTGGCAACATTTTTTTGGGACAGGGCTGGCGCGAACGCCCGAAGATTTTGGCGTACAGTCGTCGATGCCGACACATCCTCGATTGTTGGATTGGTTGGCAACACAATTTGTACGTTCGGGTTGGAATGTCAAAGCGATGCAGAAAATGATGGTGATGAGTTCTACTTATCGTCAAAGCTCGAGCGCAACTCGCAAAGAGTTTCTGTCGGATCCCCAAAACGAATGGTTGGCGCGCGGGCCAAGATTTCGATTGTCGTCCGAGCAGATTCGCGATAGCGCTTTGGCCGTCAGCGGGTTGCTAAATAAAACGATTGGCGGACCATCGATCAAGCCTTATCAACCGGCAGGTTTATGGCGCGAGTTGGCCGGCGGAGCAGGGCAGGGGCCTTACAAAATGGACCCGGACGATCGTATCTATCGACGCAGTCTGTACATTTATCGGAAACGCACGGTTCCACCGCCAACGATGACCACGTTTGATGCGGGTAGCCGCGAAATCTGTCAGGTTTCGCGACCTCGAACAAATACGCCGTTGCAAGCGCTGGCTTTGCTGAATGATCCCACTTATCTCGAAGCAGCTCGCGTGTTGGCAGAAAAGGCCATGTTGAGCAATCCGCAAACCGAACAACGATTGAAGTACATGTTTCGGCGAGCAACCTCGCGCTGGCCGAACAACAAAGAACTGCTGATTTTGAAACGCAGTATCGATCGCTATACAAAACGTTTTGCAGAAAACCCGGACGCCGCGCGTGCGACGATTGCGGTTGGACGATCCAAACCCAATCCCAAAATTTCGCCGCACGAATTGGCTGCGTACATGTCAGTTGCCAGTATTATTTTGAATCTCGATGAGACGATTACGAAAGAATAATCGTGAGTCAACCACCGAATTTCCAACATCAAAATCCATATTCTCCGTCGGCCGTGCGACCAGCGCCAAAGCGTCTGGTGATGGAAAAGCCAGCGGCCGTGACATGGTACAGCGTATTTTGTATTGCGTCGGCCATTTTTTATTTGTTCGTGGTCGCGGGTGGCGTCGTCTATTGGATCGCTGCTGAAGAAATGGCAAATGGAAACCGTGGGGATGAAATGATGCTCAAGGTCGTCGGGGCTATGTTTTGTGTATTTGGATTTGCGATGTCGCTGCTCTACACCAGTGGATTGTTTTTCCAAAAAGGAAATGGCGGTTGGGTGTTTGGGATGGTCTTGATCGCGATTTCGTTGACTGGAATTTGCTTTATTGCCGGTGTTCCGTTGTTAGTTTTCTGGGTGAAGCCTGAAATCAAACAGTATTTTGCCAGTCGTGCCTGAATGAAAGGAAAAAAAATGGAGCCACTCCAAACTGTACAAAAGTCAAATCGACGACAGTTTTTGTCGGCGGGGTTGGCCATGGGTGCCATGGCTGCGGGTGCGATCACGGCTGACGGTGCGACCGTTGCCGAATCGCCAACCGTTTCAGGTGGGCAACAAACATTTCCCAACCGCACACCGCGGGCGAAACGTGTGATTTACATGTTTCAATCGGGGGCTCCCTCTCAATTTGAGTTGTTCGATTACAAACCGAAGCTTGAAAAACTGGCAAAAACAGAATTGCCAGATTCCATTCGACAAGGTCAACGACTGACTGGAATGACCAGTCGTCAATCGTCGTTTCCCATTGCACCGTCGGTTTTCAAATTCAAACAGCACGGACAATCGGGAAACTGGATCAGCGAATTGCTTCCGTACACGTCTCAGATTGCTGACGATTTGTGCATTGTCAAATCGATGAAAACAGAAGCTATCAATCATGATCCGGCGATCACTTTTTGCCAAACCGGATTTCAACTCGCTGGTCGGCCAAGTATCGGAGCTTGGCTGGCGTATGGTTTGGGAAGTGAAAATAAAGATTTGCCTTCGTATATCGTCATGGTTTCCCGTGGGACGGGACGTGCTGCAGGCCAACCACTGTACGACCGACTTTGGGGGAGCGGGTTTTTGCCAACCAAGTATCAAGGTGTCAAACTGCGCGGCGGCAAAGAACCGGTTCTCTATTTGAGGAACCCTCAAGGGTGCACGACCCAACTGCGTCGTGAGATGCTCGACGATATTGCCGAGTTGAACAAATTAAAACACAAGCAAGTTGGCGACCCCGAAATCATGACTCGCATCGCGCAATACGAGTTGTCATTTCGAATGCAGGCGTCGGTTCCTGAACTGACCGATATTTCCGATGAGCCGAAAAATATTCTTGAGATGTATGGACCGGATGTCCACAAGCCGGGAACTTACGCCAGAAATTGTTTGCTCGCGCGACGCATGGCCGAACGCGGTGTCCGGTTTATTCAAATGTTCCACATGGGCTGGGATCAACACAATAATTTACCCGATCACATGAGCAAACAATGTCGAGATACCGACCAGCCGTCGGCGGCGCTCGTGATGGATCTCAAACAACGCGGTTTGCTGGATGATACGTTGATTGTCTGGGGCGGTGAGTTTGGGCGAACGGTTTATTGTCAAGGCAAATTGCGACCCGACAACTATGGCCGCGATCATCATCCACGCAATTTTTCGATCTGGATGGCCGGTGGCGGTGTGAAACCGGGAATCACGTACGGTGAGACCGATGATTTTTCGTATAACATCACGGAACACCCTGTGGAAGTGTTTGATTTAAACGCGACGATTTTGCATCAATTGGGTATCGACCACAAGAAATTGACGCATCGTTTCCAAGGTCGAGACTATCGACTCACCGATGTTCATGGCAAAGTGGTGAAAGATATTTTGGCTTAGTGATTTTGTAAGCCATTTATCTCAATCGCGAACTGTGTTCACATTGTGGAATATGGGTGGCGTGTCCGGTATCGCCGTTTGCGTAGCTGTTAGAATAAATTTTACTCAGCCCTTTGTTATTTTTCGTGCGTGAATCGACGCGACGATTTTCTGGTTTTCCGAACTTGGTTTTTGTGAACTTTTGCTATGTATAAAACTGTGTTTTTTTCGATTGCCGTTGGATTGATTGTGGCGGGTTGTGCTTTTGAACTTCCAGCACAGGGGACGCAAGCCGACTATCAGCGGATGCAACGGATGTCGCGTCTCGACAATTCACTGGTTAGCGGTGGCCGCGTTGCCGAAGTTTGGTGGAGCAAAAATGGAAAGTCTTTTTGTTTCTGGAACGAAACCAAAGAAAACGGTCGACAGTTTTTCCTGGTTGATTTAGCCAGCGGCAAAAAATCTTTGGCGTTTGACCACGACCAGGTTGCCAAGTCATTGCAAAAGAAAACAGGGCGCCGGTACTCGGCAAAGAAACTTCGATTCACCCAAGGCATGATGACGCTGGATGACGATCTTCGATTTGTGTTTATCAAAGCGGGCAGCAAGTATTTCAAACTAAAACGCCAAAAACCATCGGATATCGAAGAGATTTCGGCAGATCAAATGCCGAAAACCAACCAAGGTTTCGTGGGCAAAGCAAAAGCATCATTGAGGAGCAACGACCGGGCCAGTTTTCGGGTCAGCAATACACGCACCGGAACGATTGTCGTTTATTGGACGAATTTTCAAGGTCGCCCACAACGTTTTGCGGAAATCGAATCTGGAAAATCTTGGGGTACCAGTTCTTTTGTCGGGCACAATTGGGAGGTGCGCACACGTTCGGGAAAGACAATCGCATATTTCGACATCAAGCATGATCAGCAGGTCATTACGATTGACCAGCAGACGCGATTGAAAGGAAATCGAGAAACGGGGCGCGGTGCCCGACGTTTTCCGAATTCGGGTTTCGCAAGATCGTCGCAAACGTCTCCCAACAAAAAATGGCGGATTCAAATTCGTGATCGCAACGTTACGTTGTTCGATATCGAAAACAAAAAAGAGACAACTCTGACGACCGATGGCAGCGATGATGGCTACTATGTCAACCAGTTTTTCTGGTCGCCCGATTCCAAGTACGTATTTTCGTTGTTTGAAACACCGGGGCAGAGCCGAAAAATCCAGATGATTGAATCTTCACCGCGGCGACAGCTTCAACCGCGTTTGCATTCCATGACTTACGTAAAACCGGGGGACAAAATTCGCACGCGACGTGTTGTTTTGTTTGATATTAAAGACAAGAAACAGGTCAACGTATCCAGCAAATTGTTCAAAACTCCCTGGTCAATTAGCCAATTTCGTTGGAATAAAGACGGCACTGAGTTTTTGTTTCGCTATAACCAACGCGGGCATCAAGTCATGCGTATTGTCGGCGTTAATTCGGCCACTGGAAAAACGCGGGCCGTGATTGATGAGCAAAGCAAAACCTTTATTGACTATCGCTACAAATCTTTTGCCATGCACCTGCCGGAAACCAACGAAATAATTTGGCGCAGCGAACGTGATGGTTGGAATCACTTGTATTTGTACGATTCGAAAACTGGCAAAGTCAAAAATCAAATCACACGTGGGCCTTGGGTGGTGAGAGATGTCAGACGTGTTGACCGTGAAAAGCGAAAAATCTGGTTTAGCGCCAGCGGGATTTATCCCGAACAAGATCCGTATTATTTACATGAATGCCATATTGATTTCGACGGCAAAAATCTGGTGGTGATGACGGCTGGCGACGGAACGCACTCCATCCGATATTCTCCCGATCGAAAATTTATTATTGACACCTACTCGCGAGTCGACATGCCATCGGTGACCGAGCTCCGTGAAGTGGCAACGGGCAAAAAGGTTTGTGAGTTGGCGAGATCCGATGCGTCGGAATTGTTGGCGACGGGTTGGAAGATGCCTCAACGGTTTGTCGCCAAAGGTCGCGATGGGAAAACGGACATTCACGGCGTGATTTATTTTCCATCGAACTATGATCCCAAGAAAAAATATCCTGTCATTGAATACATTTACGCGGGTCCGCATGGATCATTTGTTCCCAAACGTTTTTCTGTCCGACGCGCGGAAAAAGCAACGGCAGAACTGGGTTTTATCATGGTGCAAATTGATGGGATGGGCACGTCAAACCGCAGCAAAGCGTTCCACGACGTGTGCTGGAAAAATTTGGGTGACAGCGGATTTCCCGATCGCATTTTGTGGATGAAAGCGGCTGCCAAGAAACATCCGGCGATGGATCTGTCGCGTGTCGGAATCTACGGCGGTAGTGCGGGTGGACAAAGTTCAACGAGAGCGCTGCTGGCCTTTGGCGATTTTTATAAAGTCGCCGTTTCCGATTGCGGTTGTCACGATAACCGAATGGACAAAATCTGGTGGAACGAGCAATGGATGGGCTGGCCGATCGGTCCGCATTATGCCGAGCAGTCTAATGTGACCCAGGCAAAAAATCTGAAGGGCAAATTGTTTCTGATCGTCGGAGAATTGGATCGCAATGTTGATCCAGCGTCGACGATGCAGGTGGTTAATGCTTTGATCAAAGCCAACAAAGATTTTGATTTACTGGTAGTTCCCGGTGCCGGTCACGGGATTGGCTCGCGACCGTATGGCATGCGGCGTACCCGTGATTTTTTTGTTCGGCATTTGTTAGGAGTTGAACCGCGTCACAAGTAAACCGCTGTGAATTCACCGTTTGTTGCGCACAAATCGCAACTTGTTTAGCACGCGGCCATTTCAGGTTGTGTCGTTTCGGGTTGAGCACAAATTAGCGAGGTGACCTGTTCGCCACATAGAACCATTGGACAGATGACTTCGGAGGCGCCGACTTTGAGCATTTTCGCCGCCAGCTCGTTGTTCATGGCACAACTCAGGATTTGGATGTCAATTCCCAAGCTGTTGCCGGTGATGGTGACCATCAAATTGTCAAAGTCGGATTCCATCGCGGCAACCAGGTAGTTGGCCTTCAGAATGTTGGCATCGGCCAATGACAGTTCACATTTGGGATCTGATTTGATGATTAGCAATTCGGGAAAAATCCGCTTCATCATTTGAATCTGATCTTCTTGGTCCATGATGGCAACCACTTGTTTTTGTTGCCGAATCAGTCCCGTGATGACTGTTCGCGCCATAACTCCGCCGCCACACACGACGATGTGATCACGTAATTTTGAGACCATTTTTAATTCTCTCTTTCTTTGAAGATCGCCTTGAAGATCGCTACTGACCAATAAACTGGTAACGCCTGCAGTCCAATAGACCAACGATATCATCGACAAAATGATCAGAACGCTGGTAAAGACCCGGCCGTGCGGCGAAAGTTCCTGAACCTCGCCATAACCCACGGTCGATATTGTGATCAGTGTCATGTACAAACCATCGATGAGATCCCAGCCTTCGACCAATGCGAATCCGGTGGTCCCAAAAATGATCACCATAGACATCAGGCAGATCAGCGACGTGATTCGTTTAACTGCAAAATTTGACATCGCGTTTCTAATCAAAGGTAAACATGGATTTGAACGCCGTGAATTGCACCTTGGCGGTTTCTGCTAACTCGTCGGACACCGCGGTCGAAAACTCCTCATCCATGTTGGGACAGGCGGCAAATTGTCCTGGTGTGAAACCAAGCTCCCATTTCTGAGCAAAATAACTGCCGCAGAGTATTGCTTGGGTCAGTTTGTCGTTGACTTGATCCAGCGATAGATGATGATCTTTGATCGCATTGTTGATTTGATGAGGCAATCCCCATTTGCGACCACAAACATTGCCGATCAGCGGGTGATTTGTTCCGAAGACTTCCGTTTCAGTATCGACAGTATTGCCATGCGGATGTTGCTGCAGGATCGACAGATAGGGATCAGGTGCAACATCGAAAAAAAACAGCTTGCCAACATCCAACATCATTCCACTGAGAAACGCTTCGGAGGGATCGGCCAGATCCAATTCCTCGGCCAATATTCGACTGACGGTGGCCACGCCCAGGGATTGATAAAACAATTGGATTCGTTGGTCAACGAGCGCTTTGTTACCAGAACTGAACAAAGGACCGGCCGCGACTGACAGCGCCAGTTGTGTCACCGTGCGGTAGCCCAAAACGACAACGGCATGATTGATTGATGTGATTTCGCGCGTGGCCGCGTAAATCGGACTGTTGGCGACAGAAAGCAGTTTAATGGCGATCGCCGGTTCGCATTCGATCAGTTCCGTGATTTCCGAAGACTTGGTTTCGTTGTCATTACAGAGCGAAACGATTTTGGTGGCGGTCGCCGGAAATGGGCGAATGTTTTCGTCCAGTTGCTCCAGGTCGATTATGTGTGTGTTTTGAACAGAGGCCATGGCCGTGTACTCGTCGCGTAATCACTCAAGACGAGTTTTCGGGTGTTTTTTGGCGGACTTGCCTGAATTATGGACTCATTTTTTCGCGAAAACGACTAACCGGTAGAACCGATAATATTGGAACAGTTTTAAATGTTGCGTGAGAAGAAATGAATAAATGGGTTCGCAATATTTTCAACAGCCGGTAGTCGATTTTATTTTCGGCCAATCGACCATTGCAGGAAGTCATCGGGTGCCACTGGCTCCGCCAGTGATGTGGTTGGAATGTGTTTGTTGTACCTCAATTGAACGAAAAACAGGGAGCCAGTGCTCTGATCACTGGCGAAGCCAGTGGCACCCGAAGCGGTCCCTCGCTCACGCTTCGCGCTTGTGATTGCAGGAAGTCGTTGGCTCAACTGCGGCCGAACAGGCGACTGAAAAATCCACCACCGACTTGTTTTTTGACACGTTGAAATGCGGGCTCGACAGGTTCAAATCCGTCTTCCAAAGCGTCGGCGTAAAGTGCCAAAGCCTTCTTTAAATCTTTTTTGACGCCGATTCCGTATTCGTAACAATCGCCAAGTTCCGCTTTGCAAGGTGCAAAATCCATGGCAACCGCACGTTCTAGATAGGGGATGCCTTTTTCGGGTTGGTTTTCCAATCCGTATTTGCCTTCCTTGTAAGCTTCGCCGAGCGTGTGAAGTGCCAAGGTCGAATCCAGATTTGCGGCTTTCTGCATGTATTGGATGCCGGTTTGGAGATCGACCGGCACGCCTTTGCCTTCGAGATAGGCGAAACCGAGATGCGTGTAACCCATTTCATTTTCTTGATCCGCCGATTTTTTGAACCACTCGATGGATTTCTGGGTGTCGGCTTCCATGACCTCGCCTTCCTGATACAAAAATCCAAGAAAAGCCTGCGCATACGGGTGGCCGGCTTGGGCCGCGACCTTAGCATCGTTGATCAAGAAATCATCAGGTCCGCCCGTGTCTGACCAGCTGATCTTGGGTTGCCCAGCATCATCGGGAGCGGCATCGAGAAAAAACGGTGGCAAGTGTTGGAGGATTTCAGGGTGTTCGTTAATGAGCGCTTTGCCTAAATTCGCCGACATGTAATCGGTATCAAACGTTGAAAACGAACTGCTGCCGAGTCCGTCACTCCATTGAGCTTGCGTTTCCTGAACGAGTTGTTGCAATTGGTTTTGGTCTGGCTTGTGATCGACTCCATAAGTTGTTGTTACCGCCAACTGGTTGGCTTTATCGCTGAACGCAAATCGAATCCTGCCTCCCTTGAGCCCAATAGCAACCGCCAACCCCTGACTGATATGCGGTTCGCAAACATCATCTCCGGTATCAGCGCCGTGAAATTTTTTTAGAATCACTGGATCGGTGATTTCTCGATGATCATGTGGATTGCCTTCGTAGGCAGTGGCTTTAGCAGAAATTGTGATTCGGGGCATAAAAAAATTCCGTTGAGTTTTCTGTGTGATGCATCGACATTCTAACACAAACGATTGCTTGATTGCGCACCAGGATCGAGTTGCGGATGAATGCCACGCCCAGTGGAATGTCGTCGAATAATTGTGTGCGTGGAGCGTACTTTAAGCTGGTTTTTCCAGAACAAAACGCACCAGGATGGACTCGCTGTCTTTAAAGAATCGCCACGAAGCCGGAAAAAACGTGATGTATTTGTTGTACGTTTTTACTCCGACCAACTCGAGCGCTTTCTCTTTGTTGGCGACCAGATTGTCGAACCAGGCACGCAGGGTCGGGCGGTAGTCGTGGATCGATTGGTGGGTGACACGAAATCCCGCTTTTTCAAACGCGCTGAATTGCGTTGGGTAGGCCGGTTGAAACGACCCAGGAAAATAGATTTGTCCAACGATTGTTGCCACTGGAATCGTTTCTGCTCGCGGGCAAAAAAAATGTTTGACCATTCGCCCGCCAGGTTTGATAGCTCGATACAGTTTTTCCAGCACTATTGGTAAATCGCGATGCCTGACATGTTCCCAAGCGCCAATGGAATAAATTTTGTCAAAGTGGTGTTCGGGATAGTCGCAGGTGATAAAGTTTTTGAATTCAACATTGAAACCACGACGTTGTTTGTTGAATTCCACCTGTTCTTTCGACAGCGTGTATCCAAACAGATTTTTTTTATCCTGAGTTTCTTCGTAGATTCGTTGTAACATGGGACCCCAGCCGCAGCCCAATTCTAGAATTTTTTCGCCCGGTTTGGGGTCGATCAGGTTCACAATAAAGTTGGCTTTGGCGATTTGCGCTTCTTCGATGGTTTCATTGCCAGTCGCGAAATCCGCGCAACTGTAGAACATGTATTTTTTGTCCAGGAACAACTCGTAAAAATCATTGGAGACATCGTAGTGCGCAGAAATTCCCAGCACATGATCCTGTTTCATTTTTGCCGCCAACAGAAATCGGCGGGCAAATTTGGGAGGATAATTGAGTCGAACCCAATCTTTGATCGGGGGGAAATCTTCGGTGATCGCCTGCCAGATCGGTTCCGGGTCGAGCGGTTTGGGATAGCGAATCAGGCTATTCAGTGCAGCATAAGATGGACCGTAGACAACCGTTTCCAAAGCAGAAAGTGTATGACGAAGTAGGAAATTCATCGACCTTGATCTATTACGGGTTCACAATTAAATGCCCGCCAGTTTATACCAGGCCGCTGCGACAGACTACGTTCCGGGGAAAGAAATTCTGAGACATGAAGAAAATGCGTCGAACGTATTGAAAGTCGTTATCCCGACGTGTCGGTGCCGAAGGCCGAGCCTGATCCTGTGAGCGGCAAGGCGTTAGGTAGCGGTTTGTTAGCGCTTCGAACCGGCGGCTAGCGTCTTGCCGCTCACAATGGAGAACGCTGAGCTAGATCGTTAAAAATCGCGGCTATTTATTTTTGCGGATCTTGACGCTGCCATGGTCGACATTGCATTTGATATTCAACGTGCCATTGGGGTCATGTTGAAATTCTGATCGTTTACTGCCGTGATCGGTATCGATATCCAATTTTGTTGTCACTGATTCCGGCAAGTAAATGTTGATACTGCCGTGGTCGTTGTCTGCGAAAATACTGGTGACTTGTTCATGGCCGACGGTGATTTTGATGCTGCCATGATCGCTTTTGGCACTGATGGCAACTTTCGAATTGATATCCGATGGCGACGACGACGTCGCAATGGTCGTACTGCCGTGGTCGTTGTTGGTTGAAACGTTGCCATTGGCGTTTGAGATATTGATCGAGCCATGATCATTGATGACGGAAACATCTTGCTCGGTGCCGGTGATTTTGACGCTTCCATGATCTGTTTTAATTTTCGCTTCGGCTAACAAATTTTCGCCGATTGTGTCGGCATGGTTGTTGAATATTTCAACGGGGCCGATCATATCTGTTACGGTCACATCACCATGTGAGCTTTTGATCGTGGTTGATCCAGAAATTCCCGACGCGATAGATTCTCCGTGGCGATTTTTGATCGAAACCGACGTGCCCTGAGGAACTTGAAGGGTAAGGTGCGATTTGATGCCGCGCAGTTCCCGAGACGGTTTGGGATAGACGACTTCGAATTTCTTGGTTTCACCACTGTCGGTGACAATCATATCCAATTCGGCCAGGAATGTTTCCGCGTCTTCACCGGTGGTCCCCCAAGCTGTTCCCGACCAGGTCCAGTTGGCGTTTGAACTCGTGCTATTGACTTCCTGAATCGAGACGTTGCCCCAGCGGTTGATAATTTCAATCGATTGGGTATTGGCGGAAATATCGCCGGTTTGAGAACGGGTTGCTTGAGAGCCAGAGTAATCAAATGAGTATCCGAAATTTCGGATAAAACATCCGGAAAATGCCAATGGAATCAATGCCAAGCCAATGATTGCTGCAATTTGCTGGTTTTTTGCTCTCATCATTCCCTCACGAAATTAGTGCCACAACCATTGTATTCGGCCGAAAAACACAATATTGGACAGAATTTTAAAAAAATGATTTTTGATAGCGGTGGCGGATTTCGGTCTGATAGGCGTTTGACCAACGGCGTTTCAAATGAGCTTTCGGCGGTGTTTGTGAGCGCGCGGCAATTGGCCTCACGCAGAGTCACAGAGACGCGGAGGATTTTTTGGGGAATGGTGAGTGTCATGTGCGTTTGGGTGTCCTCGTGCTCCCGAAATGCGCCGCGGCGAGTTTGGAATATAATCTGACTGGGCGAATGTTTTTAGCCATCGTAAAAACCTGAATCTTTTAAACGGAGTGAGTGCCGTGGCGCGTTTGTTTGCCGGTACAAAATTCGATATTCCGCCGACTTGTGATCGATGTGGAAAAGCGGAACAGGATTGTGAATGCCCGGATATCACGCCCGCAAAAACGTTGGTTGAGCCCAGTCGTCAACTGGCCCGCATTGCGGTCGAAAAACGGAAAAAAGGAAAAGTGGTTACGGTGATTACGGGGTTGGCGGCCGCTGACAACGATCTGGCGTCGATCTGTACTCGATTGAAAAATGCCTGTGGTGCCGGCGGAACGGTGGATGGAGATTCGATCGAAATTCAAGGACAACACGCGCAGGCGGTCAGCGAATTGTTGGCATCGATCGGTTATAAAGTCAAAATTACTAACGAAACGGTAAAGAAAAAATGATGCGGATTTTGATTGCACTGATCTGTTGTTGCTTGTTCCTGGACCGTCTGGCTGCCGAGCCGGCGCATGAACAAAAGCCGAACATCTTGTTCATCATGATCGACGATTTGGGTTGGATGGATTTGCGATGTCAGGGAAACAAACGTCTGACAACTCCCCACATTGATCGGCTCGCCAAGCAGGGCATGCGATTTACCGACGCTTATGCGGCCGCACCGGTGTGTTCACCGACCCGAGCTGCTGTGTTGACAGGACTTTCACCAGCAACTTTGCAAATCACTAATCATATTCCCGATCAAAAACGATTTGTTCCCAAGGATTCCAAATTGTTGCCGGCCAAAATGCACAACTTTCTGGACACGCGCTACCAAACCGTGGCGGAAATGTTGAAACAGAACGGGTATGCGACCGGCTTTTTTGGGAAATGGCATTTGGCGGGCAATCGCAAAAAACAAGGAATGGGTGATTTGAGATATTACCCTGAGAAGCATGGGTTTGATATCAATCTCGGAGGTTGTGCCGTGGGTGGTCCGTTCTCATTTTTTGATCCTTACAACTTGCACAATCTGCCACCGCGTAAAAAAGGCGAATACATGCCGGATCGGTTTGCCGACGAGTTGATTGGTTTTATGAAAAAACAAGTTGCCAGTGACAAACCATTTCTCGCTTTTCTGTGGAATTACACCGTACACTGGCCGATGGAAGCGCCAGAAAAATACCTGGCGAAATATAAAGATCGCAAAGATCTCGGCAAATTGGATTTTCGCTATGCCGCGATGATCGAAACGATGGATTTATCGATGGGCAAAATTTTTGCGGCACTCGATGAACTGAAAATCGCCGATGACACACTTGTTGTGTTTACATCTGACAATGGAGCTTACGGCGGCGTCTCCGATTTGAAACCGTTGCGGGCGGCCAAAGGATATTTGTACGAGGGCGGAATTCGTGTTCCCCTGATTGTTCGATGGCCAGGCCATGTCAAAGCTGGGAAAACTTGTGATACACCGGTGATCAGTATGGATTTCCTGCCTACGTTTTTGGCGGCAGCAAACATTGATTCCGGGCGTGTTAAAACCGAAGGTGAAAATTTGTTGCCGCTGTTCGATCAATCGGGGACACTGAAACGCAAGTCAATTTATTTCCATTATCCGAATTTTGCATTTCATAAACAGAATCGATTGGGCAGCGCGGTTCGAACGGGTCAATTTAAATTGATCGAACGATTCGATGACAATTCGGTCGAGCTGTATGATTTGAAAAATGACATTGGCGAAACAAAAAATCTGGCAAAGCAGAAACCGGATCTCGCTCGGCGAATGTTGACTGACTTGCGAGCTTGGAGAAAACAAACGGGAGCTGCAATGCCGACAAAACGGGAATTGAAATGAGCATCCAAGTTCAATTGATTGATCACGTCACGATTATTGCCAGCGATCTGGACGCCACTCGAAAGTTTTATGTCGATTTTCTTGGGATGGAACAGGTAGGTCGACCAGATTTCGATTTTCCTGGGCTCTGGTTTCGCGCTGGACCCACCACGATTCATGTGACACTCGAAGATGAAAAGGCGGGCAAAGCGGGTTGGGGTGACTATCAAGGTGCAACGTCGTTGCCGCGAGGACACCATTTTGCGTTTTTGGTTGATGATGTTGAAGCGATTGTTGAAGAGATTCGAGCCAGCGGTTACGAAATCATCCGGCCCATGAAAAATCGTCCCGATGGTGCCAAGCAGATTTTTATTGCTGATCCCGATGGTCACGTGGTGGAGTTGTCGAGCGAGTAAAACCTGACGCAGTTTGGATTGGCAAGTCGAGTAACGAAATGATGCAACCTTCTGTATTTTGGTCAATTATCGAAGAGGCAAGATCGACGAAATGTAAAACCGATGAAGAACTAAGACAAAAACTTGTTGAAATCTTGGTGCGATATCCCAAGTCGCGATTAGTTGCTTTCCAACAGCGATACTTGGGGTGTATTTCCAAAGCCTACCGTTGGGACTTGAGTGTTGCGCTCGGATTGGTGAATGGTTACCTTTCCGATGATTCCTTCTATGATTTTCGAGATTATCTGGTTTCTCGAGGACGCGAAACATTTGAAAAAATTGTCGCCGATCCCGAATCCCTGTTGGAAATGGTTGACGCTTCGGGTGAAGTACGATTTGCCGAGTGGCATTTCGCTTCAACGCCTGTTGAGGCGTATCGAATCGCACTTGGGGAACGACAAGACAATTGCGAAATCGAACTGCCTTTTGAATATGACTGGCCTGAGAAACTCGCCGGTGAGTGGATAGATATTAACGATCAACAACAAATCAGAAACAAACTGCCAAGAATTTACGAATTTCTCGTGAGCAAAGGCGTGTTTGATAGCTGAATTCGGCGTTCAAACCCAGGCGACAAACGTTCCAAAATTAAACCACTTCAACAGCAATTCAATATTGTTGAATCCGGCAGATCTCAACAGCGCTTCGTTTTCAGCGACCGTGTGTGGAATCAGCACGTTTTCCAACGCATCGCGTTTCCGAGAGATTTCAAGTTCGCTATAACCGTTTTGTTTTTTGTACTGGCAATACAATTCAACGAATTGTTGATCCAGTTTCGGGTTAGTGTGGGAAAATTTCTCGCTGAGTAATAGAAAACCTCCCGGTTGGATCGATTGTCGAATGCGGCGCATGATTTCAAGACGTGAATCGGCGGGAATGAATTGCAGAGTGTAATTCATCAACACAACTGACGGAGGTTCCGTCGTATTGAATTCGAAATCGGCGATGTCGGCTTCGACCAATGTGGTTTTTTGTGCGATGCCAAATTGTTCTAATTTTTCATGGCATTTTTCGAGCATCGCGGCCGATGCGTCGACGCCGGTCAGCTGTAAAGGTATATCGGGTAATTGGGTTGCCAAATGAATCAGCGATGTGCCAGTGCTGCAACCGAGATCGATGACACGGACGGGGTCATGTTCGACCATCGAAACCAAAGCTGGAATCGACTGCTGGACATCCGCGTACAGCGGGACGCTGCGGGCAATCATGTCGTCAAATACCGCGGCAACACTTTCATCAAAAATAAAGCCGCCATAGCCCACTTGGTTTAATTCGAACAATTTGTCAATTTGTGACATGTCTGATTTACGAAAGGGATAAATTTGTTGTTCTGGCAGCGAGACGACATTTTCGAAACATTTAATCTAAGTTCCGATATGGATTCCGTCCACCGAATCCGTGCAGAGCGGATGGCGATCTTCGAAAAACCGTCGTGGGCCGAAAAGGTTGCCGCCATTCGGCAGTTGCCGTCGCTGGACGATCTGAAAAAGAATCGGGACGAACTGTTTGTCGATTTAAGTCAGGATTTTGTCACGATTGGTGATTCGTCAGATTTGCGATCCGATGACTCAGCCATTTTCGAGCAAGCGTTCACCAAACTCATGCCGTGGCGCAAAGGGCCTTTTCGTTTGTTCGGTCAGAAGATTGACGCTGAATGGCGATCCGACCGCAAGTGGAATCGGATTCGCGAACATTTGGGCGATCTGTCGGGAAAACGGATTTTGGATTTAGGTTGTGGGAACGGGTATTACATGTTCCGCGCCGCCGCTCAAAAACCCAAATTTATTTTGGGTCTCGATCCGGCTCCGTTTTTCTATTTGCAATTTGAAATGTTCCAGCAATACCTGCAAAACCCCAATTTGCAAATCGATTTGTTAGGTCACGAACATTTGTATTTGTTCGAAAAAACGTTTGACGTGGTGATGTGCATGGGAGTCATCTATCACCACGCCAATCCGATTGATTTATTGCGACAATTGAAAAAGACGATTCGAGTGAGTGGTCAATTGTTGATCGAAACCCAAGCCATTCCTGGTGACCATTCGGTCGCTTTGTTTCCCGAGGAGCGTTATGCAAAAGCGCGGAACGTGTTTTTTGTTCCAACGGTCGCGTGTCTTGAAAACTGGATGCGACGGGCTGGATTTGCCGATGTCAAACTCGCTTCGATCGGACAGATTACTAATAGCGAGCAGCGGAAAACGAAATACATGCAATTTGAAAGTTTGCAAGATTTTCTGGATCCTGATAAACCGTCGTTAACGGTCGAAGGGTATCCGGCGCCTCTGCGAGTGGGTGTGGTTGGTGTTCGTGATCAGTAGGGCCGGTTCCCACCGGCCAATCGAACGAACCGGCCGGTGGGAACCGGCCCTACTTGTTGAGGTAGTCGTGATTGTGACTGGGATTGTATGAACTTGCAGAAAAGAACGAGTATCCTTGTAACGCTGGGCTTGGGGGTTTTCTCCGGTATCCTTGGAGTCCTCGTTGGGCTTGTGGCGGAAGGGCATTCACATTTCCTCGACCCTGAGAGGCTGCTATTTTGCGTGGCAATTTTGTCCGTTCCAATGGGAATCATTTTGTTGGTTCAAAGCGTTGTGATAATTTTTGTTAAAAAGGAAGAGTTGATTTGGGTGGTGGGTGCCTTGGTGTGTTTCTTGCAGTTTGCAGTTGGGTTGATGATCGTCAGCCTTTCTCGATTCTGACGTGGATCGTAGGGCCGGTTCTTACCGGCCATTTTTATTCGATTGGCCGGTGGGAACCGGCCCTACTTATAGTGGTATGATCGGTTTCCAGTGTCCGGTTTGTTGGATTGGCTCACGCAGAGGCGCTGAGACGCAGAGGTATGGCGATGCCACCCGTGAGCGGCAAGGCGCTAGCCGCCGGTTTGAAGCGCTGACGAACCGGCGGCTAGTGCCTTGCCGCTGACAAAAGGCAGCTTGCTGCGTCACTTACTTTTTTGATTCAATCAACGCCAAAGCGGACATGGCGGTTGCGGCATGGGTAAAAAAGCTTTTGACGGGTTCGCGCGCATTGGTGCGGTCTTTGTTGACGGAAATGCCGGTCCAGGAACCGTCAGCGTTCTGGTGTTTGGCGAGCCAAGCAATGGCCTGTTTCATTTTTTCGTTGTCTTTTTTGACACCCGAACGCAGCATCGCGTAGACGACCAGTCCCGTGGCGTATCCATCGCTTTTTTTAGACTGCGGTGTTCCGTCGAGCCGTTTCCATTTGCCTAACGATGGTAATGACCATCCGCCATCAGCATTTTGTTTGGCAAATAGTTTTTGGTGGAGCGCGGATTTTTGATTTTGATTCAACAATCCGGACAGTTCACTACTGGCCCAAAGCAGGTAGGCGCGATTGTAAAGAGAAAGTTTTGGGTTTCCGGCCAGCTCACTGCCGTACGGTTTCAACAAATATTTTTTGAGCGCGGCAAGATTGGGTTTGATTTCGTTGTGGTTCACATAGCCGGGCGCAGTCCCAATCGCGATCGCTGCGATGGCTGCTCCGTAGTAGGCTCCGTCGGCAGATTCCCAAGGTTCCAATCCGAAATCGAGCCAGTGCCAGCCGCCTGCTGCATCTCCTGATGGGATCTGGTGTTTCCACAAAATGTCAAAAGCCTGTTTGGTGGCGGCAGAAATCTTTTCGCGTTTTGATGCGCGATCATGTTTAGCCAGGATCAATGCGTTCATGATCGCTTCGGTGCCACGCGACTGAGCTTTTTTTCGACCGCCGTAAAAAACGCGAATCGTGTCCCAGTTTTCGATCCGTTTTTTGGCGTTGGTCAGTAGTTTGTTGTTATAAACTGCGAGGTCGTCCGAGCCGGTGAATTTTGCCAGATCGTGGCGAACGATGGTGTAGGTCAAATTCGTATGGCAAGCGATGCAGCGCGTATTGCCCCGTTTTGAACTGCTCCATTCGAACCAGTGGCTTTGTTTCGAATCGAGATATTTGGCAGTTTTTTTGAAGTCGACGGTTTGAGCGTGAATCCGAGTATTCGCAAAAATTCCAACGCAACAGGTGAGTAATACAATAACAACTGTTTTCATCAACATGACTCTCAACGGGTAGCGAATGGATCTTTGAGATTAACGTCATGTTATTTTAACGCTATTTATCGCTTTTGCCGCGGTTGTTTTTACGGTTGCGTCCGCTTTTACCGCGTTGACCGCCGTTTTTTCCTCTTCTGGAGCCGCGTCGGACGGTCGTTGGTTTGTCGGGATCATAATTGCGATTAACGACCGGCATCTGCGCGTCAACGTCTTTCAAGTATTTGTCGAGCAGTTTTTGCAACTGTCGCCGTTTTTCAGGATACCGTTTTGACAGATCGTTTTGTTCGCCAATGTCTTTTGCCAGATCAAACAGTTTTGCAGTTTTCGTTTCAAAAAAGTAAATCAGTTTGAAATTGCCCAGCCGAATTGCAGAATGCGGTCCGTCGTTACTTTGATAGTGTGGAAAATGGAAAACGATTTCTTCACGGTTTCGTTTTACGGTTCCAGTTCCATTTTTTAGCAGTGATGAAATATCACCGCCTTCGATTTGTTTTTGGACGCGTGCAGGAATTTGGACACAGGCCCATTGGCAATAGGTGGGAAAAAAATCGTACAAGACTACGGGGACGTGGCACCAGGAGTTGGCTTTGATACCGGGGCCTCGAATGATCAGCGGAACACGAATACCACCTTCCCAAACGGATCCTTTGCCGCCAGCGAGTGTGCGGCGATTGCCTCGCCGTCGTCCTCCACCACCTCCATTGTCTGACGTGTAGATCAAGTAGGTGTTATCCGACAAGCCGAGTTTTTCGAGCGAGTTCATGATACGTCCCACCCCGGTATCCAGATCTTCGGTCAACGCGATGCGGGAAACTCGTCGATCGGTGTTCATCGATTGGCGATATTTTTCGACGGTCTTTTTGAGCGCGTTTTCTGGTGCGTGAAGTGCCAACCATGAAAGCTGAATAAAAAATGGTTTGTTGGCAGATTTGCATTTCGCCATAAATTTTTCGGCGCGCTCAGCCATGCCAAAGATGTCAACGGGATTGGGATCTCGATATCTCGAGGCTGCTTCGTTGCCGATATTTCCGTCGTGAACATGAAAGCCGTGGCGACCGGGTCCGCCGCCATTGATATGCCATTTCCCAAAATGGGCCGTCATGTACCCTGCGGATTGGAGCAATTCACCGAACGTGACATCCGATGTTTTAATCGATCGAATACTTTGCGGTGGAATAAGTTTGGGGTTTGCGCTGGCGACAAGCGAAGGCCCGGCCTTGGTCCATTTGTTGGCAGCCGCGCTTTTTCCATTTTGCAAACTGATACGCGTTGGGGCACACACCGATGCCGGCGAATACGCAGCCGAAAAACGCATTCCCTGTTTTGCGAGTTTGGCCAGATTCGGAGTGTGATAAACGGTCGATGAGTTAGAGCCTATGCTGGGATGCATCGGTACCGACGTGCCTTCCCAGGATTGGTCATCGGCCATCATAAAAATAATGTTTGGTTTATCTCGCTGGTCCGCAAATGTGCTGGCACTGACGAGTGACGAACAAAAAAGTACCAGCAGAACTAAAAACACTCGATGTTTCATCATTTTCACGCGGCATTAAAAACGGTTGGTCATTGATCGGTGAAAGATCAATTCCGAATTGGATTCGTTATTGGCGACGTAAAAATTGCTGAAAAGATGTTTTTTTCTAGCCGTTAATTCGCTCGTGCACGACATCACGTACTTCGTCGCGATGAATTCGCGATTGTTCGAGCGTGTCGCGGTCGCGAATCGTGACTGTACCATCGTCGAGGGTTTGACCATCGACAGTAATGCAAAACGGTGTGCCTGCTTCGTCCTGTCGTCGATAGCGTCGACCTACGGCGCCTTTTTCATCATAGAAAACGTTGAAATTTTTCTTGAGATCGAGGTAAATTTCTTTCGAGATTTCAGGCATACCGTCTTTTTTGACCAACGGGAAAACGGCGGCTTTGATGGGCGCGATGCGTGGATGTAATTTCATGACCGTGCGCGATTGCATTTTGCCTTTCTCATCAGGCTGTTCATCTTCGGTATAGGCTTCGCACAGAAACGCTAGCGCGCCTCGATCCGCACCGGCCGACGGTTCAATCACGTGCGGTGTATATTTTTCGTTGGTCAGATCGTCACGGTAGGTGAGATCTTTGCCACTGCCCTTCCATTTGGGTTTACCATCCTCGTCGAGTTGAACGTCGAGCGGATCAGAGTTTTCATCCAATTTACCGACCATGTGAGAACGCAGATCAAAATCACCACGATGAGCGATGCCTTCGAGTTCACCGTATTCACCGGGCGGTAAAAACGGGAACGCGTATTCAATGTCGGCCGTACCGATCGAATAATGGGCGAGTTCTTCGGGCGTGTGTTCTCTCAATATCAGGTGGTCATCGGAAATACCGAGGTCTTTGTACCATTGCAATCGTCGGTCTCGCCAAAATTTGTACCACTCTTGAGATTGGTCGGGATGGCAGAAGAATTCGATTTCCATTTGCTCAAATTCTCGCGAACGAAATGTAAAATTTCTTGGTGTGATTTCGTTGCGGAAACTTTTACCAATTTGGGCAATGCCCAACGGCAGGCGAAATCGTGTGCTATCGAGTACGTTTTTAAAGTTTACAAAGATACCTTGTGCGGTTTCAGGACGCAGAAAGGCGCGATCGTCTTCACCACCGAGTGCACCGATGGTCGTTGGAAACATCAAATTGAATTCACGGGGCTCGGTGAGTGTGCCCAGTGTTTTCGCTTCCGGGCCGAGAACGAGTTCATTATTGTCGATCGATGTCAGGCAAACCGCGTCGCCGTCCCATTTCAGATCGTCTTTGTTTTTGTTCCTCAAATTAAAGAATTTGAGCGCCTGTTTTTCCATCGCTGCCAGTTCAGTGTCGCCGGCTTGCGCCGTAGCGAAGATCTTTTGGCCTTTAGCTTCGACCCAACGACCATTGATTTGATCGTGACGGTAGCGTTTGTTGGTTTCACGACAGTCGACCATGTAGTCATGAAACAGATCGAAGTGACCCGAACATTTCCAGATTTGCGGGTGCAGGATGATGGTCGTATCGAGGCCCGTCATTGAAAACGGTTCAGGTGCGCCGGGCAGCGTGCTCATGTCGTCATGGCACAGGACCATATCGCGCCACCAGGTTTCTTTGAGGTTGCGTTTCAGTTCGACACCGAGCGGGCCGTAATCCCAAAAACCATTAATACCACCATAAATTTCGCTGGACTGAAACAAGAAACCGCGGCGTTTACAGAGCGAAACAATATTTTCCATATCCATGGTGTTGAGTTCTTTTGGGGTAAAATTCTGGCTTGGGTGATGGTGAGTTCTCGAGATATTCAACGTTTCAGCAGGACAGCTGGATGACGTTTTTGTTCGGAATAAATTCGGCGACAACATCGTAAATGTCGATTTGCGCGCAATACTTAATATCGCGTTCGAGCCCTCGTTTCACAAGGTTGGATCCGCCGGTTCCTCGGCAGAGACTGTGGAACAAATCATCGGCCGCCGATGCAGTAGCCTGAAATTCTTGCCACGTGGTCATGACGTCATTGGCGATCTCATTCAATTGCCAATCGTCGTTTTTGAGGCGACAAGCCAATGCCCCGGCGTACAACTGATCTTCCCAACTCGGCTCCCCTTTGGTTCCCGAACAAAGGATTTGAATGTTGTCTGAATGCGAGACCTTTTTTTCAATCGCCGAGATATTCAGAAAAGTGCCCAAGTAAATGTTTTTGGCCGATCTCGCATGGTTGAGCGCGCGGGTGCCATTGGTTGTTGTAAATATGAATGTCTGGCCCGAGACGTTTTGCGTGTATTCTTCGGGTGAATTGCCGAAGTCAAATCCTGGGATCATGGCCCAATTTCGTTCTCCGCAAAGCTTCGCCGACCCGTCCAACGATTCGCGGTGATTTCGGGCGTCTTCGATTTCGGCAAATGGCACTACGGCTTTTGCTCCGTTTGCCAATGCGGTGGTCATGCTGGACGTCGCTCGCAGGATATCGACGACAATGGTCGTGCTGCCAGCAAAATTTTCGGCGGCGATTTCAACAGGCAAGCGATGGATATGGAGTCGTTTGGGAGTCATTTGGCAAATGTTCGATTTCTGGGACAATGAAAGCCTGTTTTCCAGGTACTCGAGCCTAAACAATGGCCGTTCGTTAATGTATCTTGGTAGATTCGGTTAATTTAATAAACCGGCCTCTTTCCCCGTTGTACTTCGACACGCTTCACATCGGACCAACATTGAATTCTTCGACGATTGATAAACAGTCTCAGATTCCCGACGACTCCAATGGCGTCGACAAATCTGGCGAGCGCGTGCAAAAAATGTTTGGCGAAATCGCGCCGAAATACGACCGAATGAATCATCTGTTGTCGATGAATACCGATCGTTATTGGCGTTGGAAAACCGTTCGGTTTCTCAAACCCGATGACTCGGGGCCGATTCTCGATGTGTGTACTGGAACGGGCGATCTGGCGATTTCGTTTTGCAAGAAAACTCGAGGTGCCGTCGAAATTGTTGCTGCCGATTTTTGTGAAGAAATGTTAGAGATCGGCCGTGCAAAAAAACAAAAATTGAAATGGGGCCACAAAATCGATTTTGTTCAAGCGGACACGCAAGCGTTGCCGTTTGAGTCAGATCAGTTCCAAATCGTTACCGTGGCGTTTGGATTGCGCAACGTTGCGGATACCGATCAAGGGTTGCGGGAAATGACGCGTGTTTGTCGGCCCGGTGGCCAGGTGGCTGTACTGGAGTTTAGCACGCCGCGGCGGCAGCCGATCAAATTCGGCTATCAATGGTATTTTAAAAACGTGCTCCCCAGAATCGGGCAGTTGTTAGCGAGAAACAATTCGGCGGCTTACGAGTATTTGCCCAACAGCGTTGGTGAATTTCCAGCCTATGAGGCGTTGGTCGAGCGAATGGAAGCGGTCGGTTTGAAGCAAGTCAAATTTATTCCAATGACGTTTGGAGTCGCAACTTTGTATGTAGGTGTCAAATGAGCACCATGTCATCAGATTTGCCGCTGGTCGTTACGGTGACTGGAGCAAGCGGCGCACGATACGCCCAGCGATTGTTGGAAGTCCTGGCAGAATCCAATATCCATGTATTAATGACGATGAGTCCTGCGGCAACTCAAGTGATCCAGCAAGAGTTGGAAATTCAATTGGATCCGAATTCTGTCGAACTCCAGAAATTTTTGCCCGAATCTGATTTGAGCACGATCCAATATTGGGACTATCGCGATTATTTTTCGCCGATTGCCAGTGGTTCGCATCGGACCCGCGGAATGATCATTTGTCCCTGTTCCGGTGGAACGATGAGTGCTGTGGTGACCGGTGCAAGTCGTAATCTGATTCATCGAGCGGCGGATGTTCATTTGAAAGAACGCCGAAAATTGGTTCTCGTGCCGCGAGAAACACCATTGTCACTGGTCCATCTGGAAAATATGCACAAAGCGGCTGCTGCCGGTGCAGTGGTGTTACCGGCAAGTCCGGGTTTTTACCACGGCGCGAAGACGATTGACGATCTCGTCGATTTTGTGGTGGCGCGAATTCTGGATCAATTCGAAATCGATCATCAACTGACAAAACGGTGGGGTGATTGATGTTGGGGCAAGTCAAAAAAATATTGGAGATGATTCGGTTCAGCCACACGTTGTTTGCGCTGCCATTTGCGTTGCTGGGAGCCGTGATGGCTTGGTCGGCCGGATCGGAAATTCAACCAACGACACCCGTTTGGATGCAATTGGTTGGTATTTTGATTTGCATGGTCGGGGCACGCAGTGCTGCGATGGCGTTTAATCGCCTGGTTGATCGAAAAATTGATGCGGGAAATCCGCGCACGGCGGGCCGACATTTACCCAGTGGACAATTGTCGGTTGCGTCGGTTTTGGTTTTTACGATAGCGACGTCAGCGTTGTTTGTTGGCGGAACGTTGTTATTTTTGCCCAACTGGTTGCCACTAGCGCTGTCGCCTGTTGTGTTGGCAATCCTGTTTGCATACAGCTACACCAAACGATTTACTTCGATGGCTCATTTTTGGCTCGGTGTGAGTCTGATGTTGGCGCCAATTTGTGCCTGGTTGGCGATTCGTGGCGAGTTTGTGATTGATCGGCCGATCGATTGCCTGCCGGCTTGTGTTTTAGGCTTGGCCGTCATGTTTTGGGTTGCTGGATTCGACATCATTTACGCTTGCCAGGATTTCGAATTTGACCGAGATTCCAGGCTCAAAAGCATTCCTGTTCGATTTGGGATTGCCGGTTCGCTACGCATTGCAGCGATTTGCCATTTTGCGATGATTGTAGCTTTGTGTTGTTTACCGCTGGCGATGAGCCAAGTGACCGAGACGCCGCAGTTCGGCTGGATGTACTGGATTGCGATTGGACTGGTGGCTGGGCTGTTGGCCTATGAACATTGGTTGGTCCGGCCGGATGATTTGACCCGGGTCAATATCGCGTTTTTTAACATTAATTCCATCATCAGTGTCGGTTTGTTTCTGGTTGGTACTGTTGATTTGTTGTTCGTTTGAAAGTGAAAGATGATTTTTACGGTTGATCCAAAATTAAAAGCCATTCGTGAAAAAATCGAAGCAGGTCAGCGACTGACCTTGGAAGATGGCATTTTGATGTATGACCCTGAGGTGCCCGTGAACGATCTCGGGCAGTTGGCCAATATTGTTCGAGAGCGAATTAATGGCAACTACGCTTACTACAATATTAATACGCATTTAAACGCCACCAACATTTGCGTTTACCGCTGTACATTTTGCGCCTTTCGCTCCGATTTGCGTAGCGACAAAGGCTATGCGATGAGCGACGAACAGATCATTGCTCGAGGTCAGGAAGCGTCCGACAACGGTTGCACGGAAATGCATATCGTCGGTGGGCTGCATCATCAGCGAAAATTTGAGTGGTATGTCAACATTTTGAAATTGCTCAAAGATCATTTTCCAAAAATTCATCTCAAAGGCTGGACGGCTGTCGAGCTCAATTGGTTTGAGTTTTTAACAAAAAAATCGACACGCGAAGTGCTTGAGGCGTTGCAAGAAGCGGGCTTGGGAAGTTTACCGGGTGGCGGCGCAGAGATTTTTCACCCCGAAGTCCGCGATCAGATTTGCGAACATAAAGCGGATTCACGCAACTGGATCGAAATCCATCGTGTCGCGCACCAAATGGGCATCAAATCGAATTGTACGATGTTGTATGGCCACATCGAAAAACCGTTTCATCGAATTGATCATTTGATTCGATTGCGCGGATTGCAGGATGAGACCGGCGGGTTTCAAACGTTTATTCCGTTGGCATTTCATCCAGAGAATACCGGCTTGTCGCATATCAAAAAACCAACGGCTATGATGGATCTGAGAACAATGGCGATCAGTCGTTTGATGTTGGACAATGTGCCGCATATCAAGGCTTATTGGATCATGTTGGGAATCGGTACCGCGCAAACCGCTTTGTCGTATGGAGCGGACGATTTAGACGGTACGGTTCGGCATGAACTTATCTATCACGATGCGGGTGCGACCACTCCTCAACTCCTTTCGGTTCAACGTTTGGAAGAGTTGATTCGTGAAACAGGTCGCGAGCCGATCGAACGCGATACGATCTATCGCCGCGTTAATCGCGATGCCAACGATTTTTCAAGCTGGGAAATTGGAGAAGAGATCACAGCGGATTGCGCTGCCGTTTCTTGATCGCTTCAGGAATTTCCAAAATATTTTGTCATGTTCGGCGAATGAATAGTGTTGTTGAAGTGCTGCGACGCAATCGCTGGCGCTTCGTGCTTGTAAGATTCGAGGTAATCCAAGAATTTTCCTGTCACGCTTTGGATTCGATTTTCCACGCCAACACGTAATCACACTACGTGTCTCTCGTTGACGTGAAAAGCAGCAATATCTGGTATATACTGTCGTGTTCCCGTGCATGACATTCGTTGGGGGAATGAATGAAACCATTGAAGGATTGTCCGAACTGTGGCGCGTCGATCACTCCATCGTTGACACAACCACATATCGAATGTGAATTCTGTCATAGCCAGTTTGCAAATCCTCAGTATGATCCCGCTCGGTCGCGGCCCCCGACCGCAGATGCACAAAAAGGGTTCCCACCACCACGCGCCGAAATCATCGAGCCCGAGCCGTTTGTCAAACCTGCCAAGGATATTGGCGGATCGTTGATCAAATCGTTTGTGGCGGCAGTCAGTTGGTATATCCTGGCACCGATTTTGTTTGTCGGATTTTTCTTGGTATTTGGTTGTTGTTTTCTGTGGTTTGCGGCAAAGTCACACGACCGAGTCAGGCGACCAGATGAACATGCAATACGCAGACAAAAATCGGAAAAAACACGTGAATCGGTGGAGCAGATTGCCAAGCAAATGCGAGCCGAGATGGAGCGCCAAGGAGAAATTTTCAATGACGATCAAGGGGCAAAATATCTCGCCGACAAACCAAACGATGGTTGGGATCATCCGCTTCGCTACGAACAAGTAACCAATCGTCGGTTTTTGGTTCGGAGCAGCGGAGAGGATGGCGTCTACGCGACATATGATGATCGGATTTACACTCAATCAGTAGCGTCGTCCTGCATCACGAAAACCCCGCCTGCCATTGGCTCATTTGACGAAGCGAAAAAAGTTTTACAGGATTCGATCGGCTTTTATCGAAAATCGGTTGCGATCGACTGGATCGTGGCTAATCAACCAAAAATGTCAGCCAAAGAAACCGATCGCGTGATTTCACTGGCTATTGAATCAGCAACCTTCGCCAGTCAAGAAGGTGAAAAGCAGGTCGAACGTTTGGTGGTCGCGTTGATTTCGGAAAATGAGCCCAATCGAATGGTTGAAAAAACGCTCGCTTGCGGACGTGGTGGATATGTGAACGCCGCAAAATCGTTGATCGATTTGATGGGAAAACGTGATCAAAAAAAGGCGGTCGAAGGTTTCTACAATTCGCCGGTCGAGAAAATTTCTAATGCAGCCGATTACCATTTGCAAAAATGGAAGTATTCGGACGAACAAATGATTCAATTGTGTTTGACAGATTTGAACAACAGCCTGACACGAAACCAGGCGATCGATCGATTGATGAATTTCGAAGTTGCTGAGCAGCGCAAATCAGCAATTGGTAAGGCCGTGTTGAAAAGCCTGCGTGACGTCAAACCCGTCTCGCGTTTTGGCAGGTCGAGCGTCAACCGACTCGAAACGAAAGAAGTCAAACGGTTTTTAGCAAAATTTGTTGATCGAGAACTGGTACCAGATCTCTGTCGAACGTTGTCCGAATCGAGTTATTTCACTGAAGAGCTGGCGCAAGCGTTGGCGGATTTGCGCGACCCCAAAGGAATGCAGAAATTGGCCGACATGGCCATGGAGCCGGGCGCTAAATCCAGTCGATGTCGAAAAGTTTTGGTGAATATGGGCGTCGATGCTGAACCGTATATCTGGAAGATTTTAGAGAACGGTTCCGATTACGACAAACAAAAAGCATGTGAAATGCTCGGCTCCGTCGGAACCAAACGCAGCATCGAATACTTGACCCCGTTGCTCAATAGCGACAACGCTAGACTTCGATCGGCAGCGACTCAGGCGATTCGAAACATCGAAAGTGCAAAACGCGCGCCGTCGGGAGCAGGGAAGAGGTAAGAGAGGTTGTAGGTGAGAGGTTGTAGGGGGTAGCTGTGTGGCGCTGTTGTTGGTTGTTGTGTGTGTGTTGTGTTTCTGGTGGTTCGGTGCAGGATGCGGCAGATCAGCAGGAATTGGAGTCCCGCCGATCTGTTGAGGCGGCAATCAAGGTCGCGGATATTGGAACGCGGCGTGAATTGTTCGTTGATCGATTTTTGATTCATTCACTCAAGAATGCACGTCTGCGTTTACACTCCCCTCAATCCGCTGAAACGGCGGTGCGATTTGACAAGCCTTGGGAGGGTGCGTTTTCAGGTTATGCCACGGTACTGCAAGCGAAAGACAAATATCATTTGTACTATCGCGGTTTGCCCAAGGCTGGACGCGATGGAACGAATACCGAAGTGACTTGCGTCGCAACCAGTGACGACGGTATCAAATGGACCAAACCCAAACTTGGGATTTATCGTGTTCATGGTTCGACTGACAACAATGTCGTGTTGATGAACCAGGCACCGGCGTTACACAATTTCGCCCCTTTCTACGACGCGAATCCCAAAGCGCCGGCGAACCAGCGTTTCAAGGCACTTGGTGGAAACGACAAAGGCCTGATTGCTTTTGTTTCCAAAGATGGTTTCCACTGGAAACGTTTGCAGCAAGAACCGGTGTTCAAAAAAGGTATTTTTGATTCGCAAAACGTTTCATTCTGGTCACCTGTCGAAAAACAATACGTTTGCTATTTTCGAACTTGGACAGGCCGTGGCTATCGAGGTTTTCGAACCATCAGTCGAACCACATCAAAAGATTTTATTAATTGGACGGATCCGGTTGCGATGCAATACGACGGGAAAAACGCAGAGCATCTGTACACCAATCAAACATCTCCCTATTATCGTTCGCCGCATTTATATATCGGATTGGCCGCGCGATTTATGCCGGGGCGAAAGGTGATTTCGTCGGACGACATAAAAAAAGTCGGCGTTGATCGACGTTATGCCGGAGATTGTAGCGACACCGTTTTAATTTCGACGCGGGGCGGAAAACATTATGATCGAACGTTTCGAGAATCTTTTTTGAGACCAGGCCTCGGTGCACAAAACTGGGTTTCACGTTCCAACTATGCGGCGTGCGGAATTGTGCCGACGGGTGACAACGAGATTTCAGTTTATCTGTCTCGCAACTACGGACAGCCGTCGGCTTATTTGCAGCGTTATAAAATGCGAGTCGATGGATTTGCGTCCGTTGCCGCGGGCTTTCGTGGCGGTACGATGACGACCAAACCGCTGTCGTTTGGCACGCGACAAGACGACAAACAAAAGCGCATCGAGAAACTGGTTCTGTCGCTAAACGTGTCGACCAGTGCAGCAGGATCCGTTTTTGTTGAAATTCTGGATGCAGGTGGAAAGCCTATCGCAGGTCTAACGAAAGACGACTGTGATGTCATCATTGGCGATCGGATAAACTACATTGTGAGCTGGAAGGGCAATTCAAATATTATTTCGCACTCAGGTAAGCCTGTGCGTTTGAAATTTTACTTGAAAGACGCCGATTTGTATTCGATCCAGTTCCAACCAAAATGAACCTGCCCTCAGATTCGAACTACTTCAAAAATACGGGTTGAACCCAGGCTTGTTCGGTTTGATTTTTGAACGACGGGTTGGGGTGTTTCTTGGAGCTGGTAATCGTTGCGCGAACGTAAAGCTCTTTGCCGGTCAACTGATATTGAACTTTGGTGCCAGATTGAGTTGCAAACACTTTGCCGATGTCTTTGGAATACATCCTGGTCGTGCGGATCGTTTTCCCGTTATTGTTGAGACGTGGTCTTGAAGATTTGTCGTAGTCTTTGGCTGTACCGATGAATTCAGTTTTGTACTCGACTCCCTTTTCAGACTTGATTTCGATCGTCAACGTTTTCGATTTGGGGTCGAACGAAAAATTTTCAAGTTCAACGCCGCTTGAGCAGTAGAAATCACCCGCATTGATGGCTCGCAAAATCGCTTTGGATTTCAGTTGTTTGCTGCGCACCATGATCCAGCCGCGGCCCGGTTGCGAACCAGGTTTGCCGTGATAATTGTGGCAATCGTCGGTGGCGATTCCCAGCAGGGGCGGCGCATCGAGTTGTCCCATCCGAATGGTGTTGGCGATATCCCAGATCCGTTCAACCGACGGACGAATTTTGTCACCGAGATGATTGACGCCTGGGTGCCCATTGTAAACTTCAAAAAAACGTTCTTCCGTTACGGCGGCCAAGTCTTCGGCAGTAACTGCCCAGCCAAAATTGGGGTGGTTCAGGTGAACCAGGATTTCACGACCTTCTTTTTTCGCCTGCTCTTTGGCGGCGCGCAAATTGCGAGTCATTGCTTCACGGATTGTCGAGCCGCCGGTAGGACGCAACAGTTTTTTTAAATTGGTGGCGTTTAGATGCAGTGGTAGACCACCGACGCTGTCCGAAATTTCTTCGCCGGTCAGTAACATAAACGATTCTGTTTTATCAAATCGTTTTCGACATTCGGCAAACGTCTTCAATCGGATTTCCGTACCGCCAGATTTTCCTTCGCGTTTTTCCACCCATTTGTCTCCAAACGCTTTGACGTATTTGTCGAGCACATTTTTACCGCCACGTTTTTCGATGGTTTTCAGCGGCATCCATTTTTGTCCCACACTCATGATGTTGTGATCGGTCAGGGCCAGAAACTGGTAATCGTGGTTGACGTACCAACGAACAATCATGTCGGGAAAATCGTTCCCGTCACTCCACAGCGAATGCGTATGCAGATTGCCTTTGTACCAACGCGATTTGGACTCTTGCGCGTCGATGGTTGACAGAATCGAAATTGCGAAAACGAAACTTAGCAGACTCAATTGGAATTTCATGGCGCCCTCGGGGTGAAACGTGAGCTGCCATTTTAACCGGAATTCGTTGTCAGGGTGAACGAATTGCGAATTCGGGAATTGGTAGACTAGGATTTGTGAGCGACAGGGCGCTAGCCGTCGGTCCGTTGCGCTGAAATACCGGCGGCTAGCGCCTTGCCGCTCACTAGATTGCGCAATATTGGCGTGAAGGCGGTACTACGAACGATTCAATTAAGGTTCTAATGAACCGCTAATTCAACAATATCGAGCCGGGGCCAAATTCGTCAGAGCCGTTTTCCCATTCGCGGCGCACTTCTCGGAGACCGTAAGCACATAACTCGAATTGATCGCTGAGACGCTCCAGAATTTCAGACTCGGCGATGGTTTCGTCCGACGTTTCAATATCGGCTGCGATGCGATACGACCGTTTGCCATGTGTGAGATAATCTGAAAACTGAGTTTCCGACGGGTCCTGTTTTCGCAACGCTTCGGGATAGACTCCCGCCCAGAACAGTGTGAAATCGCCGATGTGGCGGTGAAGTTCACGGCGAGCATCTCCCAATCGTTCGGCTGCTTCGGCGGCCATTTCCGTGACGGTCATCAGTGGGCGACCGGTGACAGAACGAATCCGGTGAACGACATCAGATCTCGTAAATCGAACCAGAAGATCGCTGATGTAATCGATCAGTGGTGGATCTACAACGCCCAACTCGGATTGAAATGTGTTCTCCGCGATACCTGCGAAATAACGATGGATGGGCGATTGTGGGTAGTCAGCTTTCATGCAACTATCCTCCTCGCAAATTCGAACCTAATTTCGACTTTAAATAGGATGCCTCAAAGTCGTCAATAGAATTTTACGTTCCAGTGATGTCAGAAAAGACGGATTTTACGGCCTACAAGGAATACGAAAGCAGAAAATTGCAAGCTTATAGGTTGTTTACCGCCGAAAGTATCGATTCGGCGAATTTTGAAATCCCGTCGAAGTCTTCAGGACTTTTGGCTTTGGCAACTCTTTTAACAATTGCCGAGCCAACAATAAATCCGTCGACGGCCGAACCGATTGCCTGAATGTGTTGGGCGCTACTAATCCCGAACCCTAAACAGATGGGCAGATCGGTATATTCGCGCAGTTGCCCGATTTGATCGAGCGCTTGGCTCGGAGCGTCCGAACGTTCACCTGTGATTCCGGTGACCGAAACAAAATAAATAAAACCCGTTGTGTTGGCAGCAATTTTCCGAGCTCGTTCCAGCGGCGTTGTAGGAGTGATCAATTGGATCAATGAAAAATCGTGATCGCGGCAAATGGCGCTCAACTCTGCTGCTGATTCCAACGGACAATCAGGAACGATGGCTCCTGCAAAACCGGCCGCCTTGGCTGCTGAGACAAACTGCTCGAGGCCTTTGCGAAAGATGATCGAATAACTCATCATCGAAACGATTGGCATCGTCAGATTGGCAGTTAGCGCAGGCAACTGGTCGAGCAGTGAATCGAGTTTGAAACCGGCATCGAGTGCGCGAACAAACGAAGCCTGTATGGTGGGCCCATCGGCGATCGGATCGCTGTACGGAATGCCGACTTCACATAGATGGCAACCGATCGTATCAAACTGTTCGATAATTTTGAAAGTCGTGGCGACGTCCGGATCGCCTGCCGTGACAAATGGCATAAAAGCACGTTTGTCGTCAGCGCGAAGTTTTTTAAACAAATCGTCGACAGTGGACATTAATGCGAATTCCTTTTCATCTCATCAATTAAACGGGCGACTTCGGCAGCGTCTTTATCTCCCCGCCCCGACAAGCAGACCAAGACAATGTCATCGGCTGATTTTTCAGCGGCAATTTTCATCGCAGCTGAAACGGCATGCGACGATTCCAGTGCCGGCAAAATACCTTCGGTTTCCGCAACAATTTGAAACGTGTCGAGCGCGGCGTGGTCGTCGCAGCTGACGTAACGGACTCTTTGGGTATCTTTCCAAAAGGCATGCTCGGGGCCAACGCCCGGGTAATCCAGTCCCGCCGATGCACTGTGTACGGGCAAAGTCTGACCATCTTCGTCTTGTAACACATAGCTGAAGGAACCGTGCAACACGCCGGGTTCACCATATGACAGTGATGCAGCGTGGGCGCCAGCGGTATTGCCGAGGCCACCCGCTTCGACACCGACCAGTTCGACATCGGTGTGACCGACAAATGGGTAAAACATTCCTGCCGCATTGCTGCCGCCGCCGACGCAGGCGACAACGGTGTCTGGCAGGCGGCCAAAATCTGTTTGGGACTGCTCGATGGCTTCACGGCCAATCACGGATTGGAAATCGCGAACGATTTGGGGAAAAGGATGAGGGCCGACGACAGACCCGATGATGTAATGAGTGTCGGCAACCGAGGCCATCCAATCGCGCATCGCTTCGTTAATCGCGTCGCGGAGTGTTCGGGAACCTGTTTCAACGGGACGAACTTCGGCGCCCATCAGTTTCATGTTACGAACGTTAGGTTGCTGTCGCCGCACATCTTCGGCGCCCATGTAAACCACGCATGGAATCCCAAAATGTGCACAAGCCGTTGCTGTTGCAACACCGTGTTGGCCGGCTCCCGTTTCCGCAATAATCCGCGACTTTCCCATTCGCATGGTCAGCAGCGCTTGGCCGAGTGTGTTGTTGATCTTGTGCGCACCCGTATGATTGAGATCTTCACGCTTGAACCAGATTTGTGCTCCACCACACTTTTGCGACAATCGACGGGCGTAGTAAAGCGGCGATGGACGTCCGACAAAGCGCGTCAGCAGTTCATCAAGTTGTTGTTGAAACTGGGAATCATTGATTGCCTCGTGATAGGCAGATTCCAGTTGATGAAGTGCATCGACCAATGTTTCTGGGACATAGCAGCCGCCAAATTTTCCAAATCGGCCCGTTTCGTCCGGGACCGACACCATGTCAGTTGGTGAACCAGTTGATGAATTCATAGTTTTGCGTTTCAAATAAAGTGTATTGTCCATCGTAAATGTTGATCCAGCGATCGAGTAGGCCCTGTTTCCGTTGAAATGCCCGAGTTACCCGAAGTAGAAACGATGCGGCGAGGCGTGTTGCCAATTATTGGCTCCCGGATCGTCGCTGCGCAACGCACGCCGTGCAAAAAACGACCCATCGAAATTCGTCCACGTATCGATCGGTTAAACCGGCGAGTCGTCGATCAAAAAATTGTCGCTGTTGATCGATTGGGAAAACGAGTTGTCATCGTCGTTGAAAACGGCGATCGGATATTGTTTGAGCCGCGGATGACTGGATTGGTTTTGATCGAATCTCCTCCCAGCGAGGAACATTTGCGTTTTGAGTTGATTTTAAAATCTCGTCAGGTCGATCGATTATTGTTTTGGGATAGACGTGGTTTAGGAAAAATCTGTTGCCTGAACGAAGACGAATTTTTTCAACTCAAACATGGCGGGACGTTGGGGCCCGACGCGCTCGAAATTACCGCCGACCAGTTACGCGAGAATATGCGTTCGAGCAAGCAACCAATCAAAGTGGCGTTGTTGGATCAGAAAAAAGTTCTCGGGGTGGGTAATTTGTATGCCAGTGAGATTTTGCACTTGTGTGGGATCGATCCCCGTGCGCGTTGCGATCGATTAATTCGCCGCCAATGGGATTCGATTCACGATCAGATGATTCGCGTGCTTCGGGAAGCGATCAAGTACGAAGGTTCGACGTTGTCCGACGGAACGTATCGCAACGCTCTGAACGACCCTGGCGAATATCAAAACCACCATCGTGTTTATGATCGCGAATCTGACGATTGTCCAAGTTGCGGCAACGGAAAAATTGTCCGAATCGTCCAAGCCCAACGCTCAACATTTTTCTGTCCGAAATGTCAGAAAAAACGGTAGAGCCGGTTCCAACTTGTGGATGTCGAACGAGTCTACTTGTACTTGGCAGGTTTGCCATCTGCCGGAATGGAATTCTTGATAAATTCTCGGATGTCCTGATTAGCCTTTTCCAGGTCTTTGGCGCGAAGGTACATCATATGCCCGCTTCGGTACCCTTTGAAGCTGAGCCGATCTTTCATTTTGCCACTGGGGTCGAGGTGCCACATCGTGTACTTGGCATTGAAATAGGTCGTCGCACCATCATAGTATCCACTCTGAATCATCACCTTCAAATAAGGATTCATGGCCATTGCCTGGCGCAGATTCTCTCCCGTCTTGTCGCCTTCACGATCCCAGGGGCGAACCGGACCAAACATGTTGTATTTAATATCTGTCTCGAATTTCAGTTCATTCTTGAAATAGGAATTGATGGCGGGCGTAAAGGAATGGAGCCAGGAAGCGATCTCGGAATTATAGTCGGGGCTCTCCCCAGCATCTTTGCGATCGATTCCCTTGTAACGTGAATCCAGGCGACCAATCGTTCTGCCTTCTTCTCGCAACAGGTCCTTCCAGAAATAACGGGTCGGAACATCCAAATTGTGGTTGCGAACGGTTTTTTCGCTCAGCCCCGAAAAGCGTGCGAACTGCTTGATGGCATCCGCCTTTTCTTTGTCCTCGGCCCAGGCCCCTTTGGCCAACACGGGAAGCAACTCGTTGAGGGTATATTTTTCCGCTTTCGCCAGAACTTCGAGAAGATCTAAATCCTGCAGCTCCTTTGGCAACTTTTTGTGGTACCAGGCAGCTGCTGCATAATACGGGAGTCGATTTGCAGCATTGACCGGTCCGTCTCGATCAATGCCAAGTCCCGTTGGGGATACGAGAATCACTCCATTGAGATACATCCATTGCCGGTTTTGCAGGGCATACGAAAGCCCGGAAACTCGAGTCGTACCGTAACTTTCACCAATCAAATACTTGGGCGATTTCCAACGATTGGCACGGGTCACAAACGTATTGATCCATTCCGCCAGGTACTTAATATCCTGGTTCACTCCGAAAAACTGCTTTCGGTCTACCTTGGGATCCACGATTCTTGAGTAACCCGTATTCACTGGATTGACGAACACAATGTCCGCCACGTCGAGGATTGAATGCGGATTGTCCCTCACGCCGTAAGGCTGTACAGGATAGCCCTCATCATCGATCTTGAGGATGCGTGGTCCGGTGTACGCCAAGTGCATCCAAACGGAAGCCGAGCCCGGTCCCCCATTGAAAGAAATCACCAGCGGTCTTCGCTCGCGATTTTGAACGTTTGATTTTTCGTAAAACGTGTAAAACAACGTTGCGACAGGATGTCCATCTTCGGCCCAAACGGGTTGAGTTCCGACCGTTGCGGTATAGGGAACAACCTTCCCCGCGATCGTGACTTTGTGTCGAGTCACTTTTTTGAATTCAATTTCGATTTTTCGAGAGAACTTGACTCGCGTCTTTGAATGGTCGTCATCAGACTGCTTCAGTTTTTCCTGAGCCAAAACGGAAGTTACCAGGTTGATGGCGACGACAAAACAAACAAGCAGCATCCGAAAGTTCATGACAACCTCTCAAAAATGTGATTCAGATTTCCACATTTTAGTTGAGCCAGACTGGTTTCACACTCATTTCAGCGAAAACAAATAGGTTCGACTTTCCAGGAGCGAAATACGGTTGATTAAATGCTAAATGTGAGCGGCCTGCCGGTATTTGACGGTTCACCGGCGGCTAGTGCCTTGCCGCTCACAATTAATCAACACTACCTAGCGCCTTGCCGCTCAGTCCAGATTTCAGTTTTTCGATTTAGTCAACACTACCTTGCCTACCCTGAGAGCCAAATAGACTGACTCGAAATGAACGGAATCTCACATTGGAAACCGAATTGAAAGAAGATTCTGTGTTGAGGCTCCGTAGTCGAGAGGCGCGGATTCAAATTGTGCTAAAATCATGGCCGCCCTACTTATAAGATACACTTTTGAAGAGACTCAATATGATTCGCAAAATGATTCTTTCGACAGTCATGCTTGGATTGCTGACTGTGCAATTGGTGAATGCCCAAGATTGGCCCCGTTTTCGCGGTCCGTCTGGGTCAGGGGTCGCCAAAGGAACAACTTCGTTTCCAACAGCCTGGTCACCAAAAGCAAACCTTGCCTGGAAAACGGAAATGCCGGGCCCCGGAGCATCCAGTCCAATCATTGTTGGCGGAAAGGTATTCGTAACTTGCTATTCCGGTTACGGTCTTTCACAGGAAAACCCGGGCGATATCAAAAACCTGGTTCGACATCTGGTTTGTGTTGACGCAAAGTCCGGCAAAAAGCTTTGGCAAAAAGATGTCCCCGTTGAGCTTCCTGAAGATCCCTACACGGGGATCGGAGTTACTGCTCACGGTTATGCCTCGCATACGCCGGTATCTGATGGAAAGAATGTTTATGCTTTTTTTGGCAAAGGCGGAGTCCATGCATATGACATGGCAGGCAAAAAACTCTGGTCTGCGAATGTCGGCAAAGAATCCGATCCGGCTCGCTGGGGTTCGTCGTCGAGTCCCATTGTCTACAAAGACACCGTGATTATCACGGCTTCGGCAGAAAGCCAGTCGATTGTCGGATTAGACAAAAGCACGGGCAAGGAAAAATGGCGGCAGGAAGCCAGTGGCCTGGATGGAATGTGGGGAACTCCCACGCTGGTCAAAGTTGATGACAATCGAACGGATCTCGTCATGTGCGTTGCAAAAGAACTCTGGGGCCTTGATCCGAATAACGGAAAGCTGCGTTGGTATGCCAATGCGACCGGCGCCCAACAGGCTTATGCAAGTGTGATTACCGAAGGCTCTCGGGTATTTGCCTTTACCGGTCGTGGAGGCGGAAGCATCGCGATCGACGCTGGAGGAAACGGCGACGTCAGCAAAACCAAAACGGTATGGACAGGTCGCGACACTGCCGGATATCCATCCCCCGTTCGACATGGTGGAAAACTTTACTCCGTCAATCGTGGTATCGTGACCGTCGTCGACGCAAAAACGGGCAAGCGGATCGAGCGCCTCCGTCTACGGAATACCATGCGGACGGGTGGCCGATTCGGCTCGCTGGATTATCCATCGCCAATCGTCGTCGGCGACCATATGTATTACATGAATGGAAGTGGCCAGATGTTTGTTTTCAAGCTCGGTGAGAAATTGAAACTCGTCTCCGTCAATCGTGTAACTTCGAACAAAGAGATCTTTTGGGGTACTCCTGCAGTCAGTAATGGCCAAATGGTGATTCGTAGCGCCAAATATCTGTATTGTGTCGCCGACAAAGGTGAGAAAGTGGACGCCTCCGACAACAAAGTCAAGACAGAAACTGTCGAACCTGAAAGTACAGCCGGCGGAAGTCGAGGGGGCCGAAATTTTGACCCAATGACTTTGTTCACTCGATTTGACGCGGACAAGGACGGAAAAATTACTGAAAAGGAATTGGAAGGTAATCGATCCAAAGATCGGTTGATGACGTTGGACAAGAACAAAGACAAGTCGATTTCCAAGGAAGAATTTCGAACCGGTATCGCCTCTCTGTTGCGAGGCGGAGGCCGAGGAGGAAGTCGTGGTGGCGGCGGTCGATACGGGAAACAACAAAAACGCCCGGATCGCCCACAACGCCCAAAAATGGCGGATGGAAAATAGTTCCTGAAGTTGTTCTTATTGACGAACAAAAAGCCCGCTTTTCCGGCGGGCTTTTTTGGTAAAACATTCTCTCACGGATATCTTTCCAAGCCGATTTACACAAAACTACGATCAGTGATGTTGAGTGGTTAAGGACGTCGCTACCTGCAACACAAACAAAAAGAGACTGCTGATGTTTCGAATCAATCTGAATCTGCAGACCATGTTTCAAGTTCAATGTCTTTTACTGGTCATGATCGGCCTGACAATTTTCCCAGTGTCCAGCTTTGGCAATGACTACGATCAATTGCTCAAACTATTCAAACAGTGGCGAGCTTTTGAGCGTCCCGCGATGTTCAACGGTGCGCCGGACTATCGGTCTAAAACTTTTGACCGTCGGTACGTGGAATTCAAGAAGTTGCGTCAGCGCTTGCATGCCATCGACAAAACAGGTTGGACCGTTTCGCAAAAAGTGGACTGGCATGTCGTCCGCGCTGAGATGAACGGATACGATTTCAATCATCGCGTGCTCAAACCCTGGGTGCGTGACCCGGCTTTCTATCAATCGATCTGGATGGCTCGTAGCGACGTTCCTGCCCATGAAGGCCCGACTCATCATGCTGTCGTCGAATTCTGGACGTACCGGATGCCGCTATCCAAATCAGAGGAAAGCCGACTGATCAGGGAATTAAGTGTCATTCCACCTTTGATGCGCCAGGCTAGGGAAAACTTGACTGGAAATGCGCGAGAATTATGGATCGCAGGGATTCGTAATATCAAAGCTCAGCAGACCAATCTGGATGCCATTCGCCGAAAGGTTGGAGACCAGGCCAATCCGAAACTTTTGAAACTCATCGACCAGTGTAAGAACGCGACCGCCGAGCTGGAAAAGTGGCTCAAGGCGGAAGCTCCCAGCAAAAATGGCCCTTCAGGAATCGGAAAAGAAAACTATACCTGGTACCAAAGGAACGTCCACCTGGTTCCTTTAACTTGGGAACAGGAAGTCCAACTCTTGAAACGAGAGCTCGATCGCGCCTGGTCATCGCTGAAACTCGAAGAACATCGCAATCGCAAGCTGCCTCCTCTCAAGGCCGCGTCGACTCCGATCGAATACGAACGGAAAGCGGACAAAGCAGCTAAGCGATTGATGACCTTTCTCAAAGAACAGGAAATCGTCACCGTCAAAAATTACATGGAACCGGCATTGCGTCAGCATCTGGGACGTTTTGTTCCCGAAGAAAGGAGGAACTTCTTCTGGATCGGAGCCCATTACGACCCGCTTCCGCTTTACACGCATTTTTACCACTGGTTTGAATTGGCCAGAATGGATCGGGAGCCGCACCCGAGCCCGATTCGCGGTCCGCTTCTTTACAATATCTTTGACAGTCGCAATGAAGGAACGGCGACAGGCGTCGAAGAAATGTTCATGCATGCGGGACTGTACAATGATAGCCCGCGTTCAAGGGAACTGGTCTGGATTCTGATTGCCCAACGCGCAGCTCGTGGATTGGGTTCGTTGTATGCCCATGCCAACCAGATGACTATGAAAGACGCCGGGAAAATTCACGTCAAATGGACCCCTCGCGGTTGGATGAAAACAGAAAAGGAGTTGTTAATCTTTGAGCAACATCTTTATCTTCGACAACCCGGATACGGTACCAGCTATATCACCGGCAAGTACCTTCTGGAGCGAACCCTGGCTGACTACGCCAAACAAATGGAAGACCGCGGCCAGGATTTCAAGTTAAAAAAGTTCTTTGATCGTTTGAACCAGATCGATTGCATTCCGATTTCGCTTGCTCGTTGGGAAATGACCGGACTGGACGACGAAATCCGAGATCTGTTCCCGAAAAAGAACTCGAAATGACAGTCACGAAGAAATGAGTACGACTTACTCTATTGGAAAGCGGCTTTCTGGAAGCATCATCCGTCTCTTCCTGCGTCGCCGAGGTTGATTGTGTGAATTTGTGCGATCCCTGACGGTTTATGATCGCGAGTCCGACGAATGTCCAAGTTGCGGCCAAGGAATAATTGTCCGAATCGTCCAAGCCCTGGTTTATCCTAAAATCATATCGTTGGCGTGAATAGGAAATTACGTTGAATCGTCAGCCGTAACGGGACGTTGCGGAAGGAAACGGATCGTTCCTGCTCCTACAAGCAAAACAGCTGCTGAGATTGCTAACCACCACGCCGGCAGGTGTTGCTGTTCTATTTGACCGATGTTCCACTCAGCCAATAAGTCACGCGATTGCACGACAATCAACAGCGTGCTGTTATGTATAGCGTGCAAGATCATCGCAGGGATCGAGCTACCACATCGCCAGGTGAGCCAACCAAGTAGCACTCCCATCAGAGTGCTCGGTAACAATCGCTCCGGGGCGGCACCGCCAGACAGAACGACGTGAAACAACCCGAATGCAATCGCTGATATTGCGATCGTTGCAGCGGCATTGAGGCCCCGCTTCAGGCCGTTGAATAAAAAACCGCGAAAGAAGGCTTCCTCACATACACCTGGCAAAATCCCCAAACAAAGAACCATCAGCCAAAGAGGAACTTGTTTCCAACCAGCCAACAAACTTTCAACGTTCTTGATTTTATCCGGATCAATTCCGCGAATTCCAAAACCGTGTGCATAGACGACAATCTCGAAGACCCACGGCCACGTTGCCAGCCCGAAAAGCACTGCCGCGACCCAATACGGCCAAGCCGCTGGCGTCAAACCAATACCTCGCATGAACGATACTTTTTGCCAACCGAGCAGCATCATTGGGACGCCTATGAACAATCCGACCGTCATAACGGCTGACATGACCATTCGAACCGATGGTTGGGCTTCCCCTCGTGCAAGAACTCCTGATGCAATGAAATACAATGGAAACAGCAATGCGAGTGTGCAAACGGTCGACGATAGTGTGGGCAACGGTGAAGATTCCTTCGGTCGCTGTAAGAATTCATGCCATCGACCACGACTGCCAACCGCAACCGCGTCGTTGCCAAAGACCCGCGCAGCAAGTGACAGAGCGGACGCTCCATACAATACCGTTGATATGATTGCGACCGCGGCAGGAAGACCTTGAACCGTTCCTTCAAGAAGCTCTCGCGACAACAGCAGAATATTGACCAACGGAATTGCTGCCGCTCCACCCACCAGTTTCCAGCCCGGGATCATGATGGCCAAGCCGGGCGCAATTGAGAGAAGAAGAAGTGGAATGAGATAGGCTTGGGCTTCTTTGAAACTTCTTGCCGAACTGGTCAGCAATAACAGTACGGCGGAATAGAACAACGCAAATGCTGAAAGTGCGAGAAAAAGCTTCGCTGCCAATGCAATCGTGAAACCACCTTCGCCCAGCAACAACTTATCCAACTGCAGTGCGTAGAGCGTCAAGCTCATCGCTAACAAGTTCATCAGGCCAGTCAACATTGTGACCGCAACGACTGCCACATACTTGGCTGCCAATAATCGAAACCGCGGAACAGGCAACGCCATCAATGTTTCCATGGTGTTCCGTTCACGTTCACCAGCAGTAAGATCTATCGCGGGATAAACACCCCCGGTGACCGTCATCAACAGCAAGACCAAGGGCATCAAAACCAAAATCGCTGATGACTTCTCTTCGGGTTTGATCTGTTCGCGTGTTTGCTCGATCGGAATTGAAAGGCTTTGTCCAGTTTGCCTGGCCCTATTCTTGATCAATTCAATATTTGCTGCCGCCAAACGCCTTTCTACATAGTCTCCTGCGTCGCGGCTTTGCAAGGAACGTTCGTTCTCATAGAGTTCCACCGTCGCACGTTGATTCCCATTTATTGACCCTGCAAACTTGACACGGACGCCCAGGTCGACCGCGGACTCGGCAACCAGCGATTCCAAATCAAATTCATCGTTGTCGTTTGGCAAAAAAAACTGGATTTCGGGTTCCACGTCCGATGTACTGGACGTTATTATTGTCCGATCTCCAAATTGAATGGCATCTGAAAACCAACGCGCCTCTCGTTCCGTTTCAACAGCCAATCGATACTCAACCTTTGAGTCGCTTGACGTTTGAAACGCAACCATGCGCAGTACGAATCCGATCAGTGGATAGAGTAGTAATGGCATCACCAATAAAGTGACGATTGTACGTCGATCGCGAAGTGTCTCACGGAGTTCCTTTCGAGTGAACTCAATTTGTTGTGCCATTGAAAAGGGAACGGTACTTCTCCGTTTTGGCAGCGGAGAACTTGATGTTTGGAGTTGATTGTCACTCATCGTCTAGTCCTTGTTTGCGTTCGATGAGTTCGTCGGCTTTCGCTGATTTGTCATCCATCAGTCGCAAAAAAATCTCCACCAATGATGGGTGGCCAGTTTCTTGTTTTAGCTCCGCCAACGTTCCTTCGTGTTTGAGTTTCCCTCGATACAGGAGTCCAAAACGATCGCAAAACCGTTCCGCCTCCTCAAGTTGATGCGTGCAAACAATCACGGCTTTGTTCGATTCCCTGAGCTGTGCAACAAAATCAATAACGACCTTGGAGCCAACAACGTCCAACCCCCGCGTCGGTTCATCGAGCAACACCACGGGTGGATCATGTACCAATGTCCGAGCCAGGTTAACACGTTGCGACTGACCTGTGCTGAGGGTCGCACAGCGACGATCCAGGTATTGCTCGATACCCATGCGATGTGACAAATCGTGGGTGCGTTGTGTAGCCTGTTCTTCACTTAATCCAAAGCCGACTGCGAAGTAGTGAAGCAACTCCCGAGGTGTTAACCATTGGTAGAGCCCGGCACTTGCCGACACCAAGCCAATCAACCTTTTAGTCTGTAGCGGATTATTCGAAACATGGCATCCCAGGATTTTCGCATCACCGCTGGTTGGTGTTAACAAACCCAAAATCATTCGAAGCGTCGTCGTTTTTCCCGCGCCATTGGGTCCGAGCAAACCGTAAACTTCACCAGACGAGATTGTCAACGACAACTGGTCAACTGCAACAACATCTTCGTTGTAAATCTTTGTGAGTGAATTCAGTTCAATTATTTGAACTTCTCCTTGAAGCAGTAGATTTGGGCATCGCTTTTCTATGAAAGCAATCGCGGTAATTGACTCCTACCAGGGGATACATGTTTGGGATGCATTCACCCATTTCCAGCTTTGACGTATCTATAGTTCCCACTTAAATCGTTTAAATTGCCTAACTGAGCCAACAAGTTTGCAGCGGCACAAGCAAAAAACACCTTCAAAGTTAAGACTTATGGCGGTCGAATAGTCGCGTACCAATGATCATCGGGTTTCATGCAACCAAGGTGAAGTACTTGCAACTGAATTACAAGTGCATTATTATTGCAACTAAATTCGTAATTTTAATTGTCCGTGACAAGTGCGGCAACTACCCAGATCAAGATCCCGACATCTCAATTCAAGGATAATCAAATGCTCACAATATCGTTGCCCCGCAGGGTAGCTCTATGCGTTTTCGTCATCAGCATTGCAACTTTCTCAACCCCATACTCAGCGAGCGCACAGCATGGAGGCTCGGAGCGAATAATTCGCGTCACGTGGCAGAATGCCAAAGATAAATCGCTTCACTGGGGAGAATTTCTCCAAGTCGGGCCCAGCATCGTGTTCCAAAACCATGGCAAGATCGCCAACTTTCCAAAACTGAAAGACAGCCAGAGCCTCGGACCTATGAAACGCATCGACAATTTGATGGTTCTGGGTGTTCGGGGAGGTCCAAAAGGGAAACCACAAGGTGGCTGGATCGCCGTCGATCTGCGGGTTACTGAGCACCCCCACGGAGATCACTCCGATTACACCTATGGCGATGCGCCTCGTGTCATTCAGAAAGTTCTCGACGATTCACGATTATGCCCTATTCACTTGTACGTCTACGGCAAGGAATTTTATCTTGCCAACGATGCTTTGGATGGATTCACCCGCATCAATCCACGCGCACTTATGTCAGGTGGAAAGGGTGCCAAGGGAGTCTTTTATCGTGGTGGTGGTGACCATATCACTCTCGCTGCGGTTGGCAAGAAAGTTGCCTACTCCACATGGATTGGCAAAACCGAATCGGGTAAAGGCAAGGTCGACGTAGTCAATCTCGATAAACCGGGCGAAAAATCTGTCGCTTACTCCTTTGAATCACCAACGCCTGGATTGCATGGTGCGATCGCGAACAGCGGTCGGGTATTCCTGGCTCCAAGCGATGGAATCATTTGGGTGGACGCGGACCGCAAGCTGTCTCAGTCGGCCAAGTCCGTGAAGGTAAACTACCTATCTTTAGGAAAGAATCCGCAAGACCAAACGCCCTATCGAACGGGTGCATTTACTGCTCACAAGGACTGGGTTCTGTTCCTGGCTGGTCGCGACAAGGACGCAGGTCTCTACATGGTGCAAGCGTCGGCTCCGAAACCTTCCGTCTCGAAGTTGATTGTTCCGACCAAGCCGGGTTTGAGGTTAGGGATGCCAGAGTGCGTTACTGCACTCAGCGGCAAAAACTATGCGATTTCGTTTCAAACCAAACGCGCTGGTGAATCCAAAGAACAACTGACAATCATTGACCTCGACCCAAACCAGGACAGAAACTTTTCCGATGCTAAGATCGCAAAGTCAATTGGTGTAGGTAACAGTCAAGTGAAAGGATTCCGCTCGTATCACTCAATTTGCTTCGATGATGACAAGAGGTTCGCAGTGTTCACCAACCCCGCTGATGGCGAGATCTGTCTACTTTCGCTCGACAAGTTGAATGTTGTGAGTCGCCACAAAGTGGGTGGAATTCCAACAGGCATCGTCGCTGTGGGTGGAGAAGCCAGTAAACACTAGACTTGCGTCAAGTGAAGTGGCGGGCACAGGCGGTCGTTGCCCTCAGACCGCCTGGCACGCTATGACTCTGAAGAGTGAATCTCATGACGCATCGAACTTTATCAGCGACGCGCGCGACATTTTACAACGAGCTTCGGCTTTTGCTCAGAGATCCGTTCTGCGTTGCACTGTTAGCATGTTTTTCAGTTGGTTTGGCGTGGGCAAGTTGGAATTCGTATCGTCACTGGCGTGATTTTGCGATTCAGCAAACGAAGCTTCAGGCCGCTGCTCGCGAGGCATGGCTGTCCCAGACCACTGCGAATGCGCACATGGCGACCCATGTAGGCCAGACGGTATACAAGCCGGTTTCTCCATTGGCAGGTTTCGATCCCGGTACGGTTTCTGATTTTGGTTCAACCATCTTTTTGCAGTCGCACCATCAGTCAACGGCCAAGAACAAACCACGCCAGGATGAGATTGACCTCCTGCAAAACGAGGCCTATTCGCCCGCGGTATTGCTGCAACTCATTGGTCCATTATTGATCATCGTTTTAGGGATCGCGTCTATTGCACGGGAAAAAGAAGGCGGCACGCTGTCAATATTGTTAACGACAGGATCGCCTTGGCCCGCAATCGCAACAGGAAAAGGCCTTGCCGTCTTGCTCGCTCTGTTCGTCGTTGCCACACCTGGATTATTGCTGCTCGTGGTCCCCTGGTTTGAAAGCAACCGCTTGTTGCACTCACTCGATTTGGTCATCAGAGAAACTATCATCGTCGTCACGCTGACAGGCTATTATGTCGGTTGGCTTGGCGTCACCATGTTGGTCTCGTCGAAGTCCAGCTCAATGACCGGTAGCTTTTTGGTTTTGATCGCGTTGTGGAGCGTCTTTGCCCTTGTGATGCCGCGCTTTGCAGGGGACGTTGCAACTTTTGAATCGCCACTACCGACGAACGCCGAGGTTCGTCTTGAAAAGGAAAACGCGGTCCATGACGCAAATCAGTCCAGCGTTAATAGGGCGAAAGCGAATCAGGCCCTCGAAGCAAGGTTACTTGAGGAATTCCAGGTGGATCGGATCGAAGATTTGCCTATCGATATGGCTGGCGCGCGAATGATTGACCAGGAGGCTAACGCGAATCGACTTTACGATGAAGTCGAAAAACGGGTAGCGCAAGCGAGGGATCGACAAAACGAATTGATGAGCGGATTTCAGTTCGCAAGCCCCTACATGGCCATGAGAGCAATCTCCACGTCGCTATCTGCGACCGATCGCACGCATCATTTTGACTTTGTGAATGCCGCGGAGGATCATCGAAGAAGATTTGTAGAGGATCTGAACCTCGCTGAAATGAAAAAACAGAAACCCGGCAATTCGCCTGAAGAGCGACGCCAATTTTGGGCCCGAGTTCCCGAGTTCCTTCCAGATATTGTCTCCGCAATGAAAGATGTGAAGCGTTCCATGGCTGCGTTGATTTGTATCGGGATTTGGGCAGCAGCTGCCGGAGTTGCTTCGTTCTACGCTCCTCCGCAAATCAGTCGACAACGATAAGCGTCAAACAAATGCAACAGCGAGACAATCTAATCGAAAGGCCGAGTACAATACGGCTAGTGTATTGGGAATCGCTAATGGCACTTCGTTCAGGCGGCGTGCGAATCACCCTTGCCATGTTCGGCTTGCTGCTGGTCATTGCGATGATTCTCGGAGTGATCCGCACACAAATGAGGCAACGCGATGCGCGATTCGCCGAGCAAGAGAACCGTTTAGTGAAGGAGATCTTCCATGACGTCCTACACGGGACGTTGGATTCTACCGAGGCCACAAGTGACAACTCCGATAAACAGTCTCGAATCACAAAACAACTTCGCATGACCGCAAAGTCGCCGTACCTGGTTAGTCATTCCTCCAATCTCTGGAATGTTTCCTTGTTCCCGTCCCCTCTGTCAGCACTTTCTGTTGGAGCCAGCAATACATGGCCGAACCTTTATCAGATTCACGGCGTGTCACTTTCAAAGACTGTCCAGCGAAGCGATCGAGTTCGTCCCATTGCGAGCGTGTATGGTCCGATTGATGTGACATTTGTGGTGATGGCAATCGCACCACTTATCGTCATTGGACTTACATTCAATGCTTCTTCGCGCGATCGCGAATCTGCTTTGCAAAATCTGATTGTTGCGCAAACACCGAGCCTCGGAAAGTTGATGGCGGTTCGCTGCTTCGTTCGAGCAGCTTTAGTGATTGGATTGGTGGCTTGCGTCGTCAATGGTTCTTTGTTGATCGCATTCGCAAGTCAGTTCGACTTGAACGTTATCGGCAACCTGGCAATCTGGAATTCTGTGGCAATGCTTTACCTGCTGATTTGGGCTGCGTTAAGCCTATTCGTGAATTCGTTCGCCAAAACGTCTACAGCCAATGGTGCAGCACTGTTACTCCTATGGTTGATTCTTGTTCTGTTAATTCCGCGATTTGTTTCGAATGCAGTGCAAGACGCTGTTCCAACACTCCCGGAGAACGAACTTGTCGAGCGAGAAAAGAGATCGTTCGATCGCGCAACGAGAAACATTGATCGTGTTTTGCAACAATTTCAATCAGAACATCCCGAGATTGAACTTCGGTTGGACGATGAACAGCAAATGACGCTTGCGCGATACTTGCTGGCTCACAGCGCAGCAGGTAAAGAGGCAGCTGAAAACGTATCCGCACACTACTCAGCCCAATCTTTGCGTGCAAAATACCTGAGTTTCTGTGATTGGGTGTCGCCAGCAATTTCGTTTCGGAATCAATCAGACCAATGCTCCGGAAATAGTGAGCGATCATTCATCGCTTTTTCAGCCCGTGCCGGCGACGTACAAGCCCAGGTTTTGGAGGTCTTCTTGCAGCCAAGTATCACGAACCAGGAATGTAACATGGAGACCATCGCAGCATTGCCGGGTTTTCAGGAATCTGGAATTCCCAGGAGTCCATCATTCCTGAATTCAGTCACTTCGATCGCCTCCATGCTGGTTTGGTTGACAATCTTGGTGAGCCTGGGGACATGGCGATTTCGCGCGAAGAGTTCAAGTATTGAACGCACGCAGTTGCCCAAAAGTGGAGGTGGCGAGAATGCTTGAAGCGAAACAACTCACAAAACGATACGGGGAACGATTAGCACTGGATGCACTCGATTTGCAGATTGCGCCGGGCGAAGTCTATTGTCTTGTTGGTGCCAACGGCGCGGGCAAGACGACAACAATCAGCCTTTTCCTAAACTTCATTTCACCAACATCGGGGGCAGCGTTCGTTAACGATATTTGTATTGCGGAACAGCCGGCTTTGGCGAAACGCCATCTTGCTTATATACCTGAAACTGTCTCGCTTTACGGTCAGCTATCGGGTGTGGAGAATCTCGATTACTTTTCGACCTTGGCTGGGCATCGTCTCTCGAAAGACGACAAATTGAGTTTGCTCGAACGGGCTGGCCTACACGGCAGGGACGCAAATCGTAGAGCTTCTGAGTACTCGAAGGGAATGCGTCAGAAGGTCGGTATTGCAATCGCGCTTGCTAAGAACGCGAGCGCGATACTAATGGATGAGCCGACATCGGGACTGGACCCTCAGGCATCTAATGAACTTTCTCTATTAGTCAAACAACTTGGAACGCAACAAACCACGGTCCTTATGGCAACACATGACCTTTACCGGGCGAAGGAAGTTGCTTCACACATAGGCATCATGAGACAAGGTCGACTCGTTGAAACTGTAAAACCTGGTGATGTGAGCCATGCGGAACTTGAAATGATAGCGCTCCGCAGCATGCAGCTTCAGTGAAAGGTTTAAGAACTTGTTCTTTGCCAGACTGCGGCAAGATTGCGATGCTTGTTTTGGCGGTCATCGGATTGTGGGATCGTCGTTGATGGGACAAGACGCAGTGCCAAAATTTCCATCTGGTTTTCGGCAAATCCACTATGCTGCCAGAATTGACGCCGACCCAAACAGTTGCATCGTTCCGATTGTGCTGTTGATGCAATTAAATTGCAAATGTATATTGATTGCATATGTGTTGCACTTGGGATGGGGTGGGCGTTTGCCGGCCGTTGGCAATTCATTCAGAGCCCATTCTGCCTCGGGCTCTGAACCGCTCAACAAAGAAGGAAAAAGAGCATAAAAGTCGCCTACGTTTTCCGATCCAACATGGCCTCAACCTTTCAACTGGCAACCATGATCCTGCCTCAACTTGAGGGCGGCTATCACGGCGCCGAGATCGTCGGGATGTTCTTCTTCGATGACAACACCTTCGTGCTCCGCTCGGGCGATCCGGTAGGAGAGCGATTGTCGAAAGTCGCACGTGAACACGGCATCCTGTTGATGATGTGCGACCAGTGCGCCGTCCGTCGCAACTTGGCTGAAGGGACTCTTGAGCAGTGCGGCAGGGGTGAAGTGACGGCGAAAGCGACGGTCGAAGGGGTAAGCGCGGGCTGCTTTCCCCAACTGTATGAAGCATTGAGCGGTAATCCGCCCGACCAAGTCATAACCCTCTAGCCGTTGTGGAAAAGGGTGCGTTCATTCAAGTCCATATGTTAAAGGAGAGCAGTCCTATGACCAAAGACTCATTACAGCATTTTGCCACGACCGTACAAAAATCGGTTACCAAAGCGACGATCATCGAACCCCGGTCTGAAGTCAGCAATGCTTCGGTGGAGTACTGCGTTAGTAGTGGATATGTGTTGATCGCAGATACAACCGCCAAGCGAGCATTCGTAACACATATCAGCAATGTCGTACTTGAACTCGTGGAAGACTCTTGACGGAAAACCCGACAAGGACATATGCGGGAACGTTTTGTCCTGGAGCCCACATGAGCTGATCCAGTGTTACAGCTTGGAAGCACACATCAGCCTTGTCTTCGGATGGCCACTCAATTGGTGGGATCGGCCTTCGCAATGCTCACAAACGCAAACGCTATCAGCATCCCAAAGAATCGAAATAATTTTGGGTGGGCTTGAAACTTTCCTGCCCCGTCGTAGTTTAATTTACCAAGATTTTGAGAACCCTTTCAGGTAGCGAGACTCGGCAAGACAACGAGCAAGTCCTCATTTTCCTCTTTTTCGTCGAGCGATAAACAAAACAACCGCTCCACAAAAAACTGGCAATGCGACCGGTTCTGGAATGGATGTCGCTGTGAGTTCCAGTTTGGGCACATCAAAAGGGGTTGGAAAAAAGCCAATTTGGTAACTGCTGGCAGATGCTGAAGTCCCGTAGAAAGACCAGGTAATTGGGTCATTCCCGTTAACTACATGGCTTCCCGATGCCATGATGCCAGATTTGGTCGTCGAGAGAACTTCCACCGAGGGATGGGTCAGTGAAATGTTCAAATCGAAGCTTGGGTTTTGATTGAAGTAAAAGGCACCGTAATAAAAACTCTGATGAGCTGTGGCCGAAACGATTCCATTCTGATCAAAGTCGATGTCAAGAAAGTTTTGATTGTCTCCGCCTCCAAAATCGCCAGCTGTTAAAACAAGTACGAATTCGGCCCCCGGCCCAATCGTTGCGGAATTGGCTCCGAACACTTCTACATTGAAATCCTTTCCACCGTTCGAAACCGTCGATACCGAGATCGAAACTTCATATCCCGTAAAATCATCAATCAGGTCGGCATTGACCTTTGAGTGTATCAATCCAATCAATAGAGCGATCGAAGTAATTGCCGTGAATTTGGGCAGGAGATTCGGGAAAGCGGGCATTTAAACCTATCCTTTTAAAAATCTTGCAAGGTATCCAAGGACGAGAAACGCAACCGCTGGACGAGTTGCGTAATATGCTCAGCCCTTGCTTAAACCTCCAAATCCGACTCCAAGCCAGACCGGATGGCAAAAAAGAAAAAAATGGACAAATTTGAGCAAAAAGCAAATTGAGCGGTCCGGCAGCTCGGCTCGCTGGGTGTTCCGGACGGTTTAGTTCGCGAATTTGTCACAAACCGAGAATTAATTTTGTTTTCGCATCCGGTTTCAAGTGTTTTGGGATTTGTAGGTATAGCTACCACGACGACGCAGTGGCATCAGAGTCAATTAGAAATCGGTTCGTATGGAGGCATGGCTGATGTTGACCGCAAGCTTGATGAAACTGCAGCCCCGCTCCAATCCAAATGAGGAACTTAACCAATGAGCAAGTTGCCCAGAGTATTTTTGCTTTCAAGTTTGTTGATTGCATGTTCAGCGGTTTCGCTGAAGGGTGATATTGTCAATGAAACGTTTACAGACGGCGTAATCGAATCACACAACGGCACGTCAGTCGTTTGGAGCAATGGAGGTGATTCCTCTTGGTATGGCCCAGGAGGAGACGCGCTACTCTCGGGGGATTACTACCAGTCCGGCCAGATCGTACACAATCAAATTTCAAGCCTGTTTGCAGTTGTCGACATCACCACTGCGGGAGGAACTGTTGGGGCTGATTACGCAGTATCCAGCGAGGCCGGCTTTGACAGGTTTGAAGTATGGATCAATGGATCTAATGTGTTTTCAGCATCCGGTATTGTTAGCGGCAATACTGGAACGTTTGATTTACTGTCAGGTACCAACACGATTGAATTTCGATATGAAAAAGACGGTTCCGTTTCTTCCGGAGTTGACGCGATCGGAATCGACAATGTCGAAATTACTGGAGTCGTTCCTGAACCCACGTCCATAATTTTCCTGGCTGTTTTGGCATTGTTCGGGATTGTCGTACGCCAACGATCAAGAACACGTGAAGAGAGTCGAATGGATACTTCGCAAACCTGAATTCTCTCGTTGAAAGCGATTGTTATTTTGAATGCATTCATTCTCATGATTCACCACGAAGGTCCACACAAAGGAGGGCAAATTGACTAGCTCCGTCTTTTGATTCTAGCGAGCCGCTCCTGTTTTTTGCACATCGCGGAGTTCCCTTGACGTAAATGTGGCGAATTTCCTAAACAGAATTACAAGCGAATCTTTTTCGGTATTTCTGTCATAATTAAGAAAACTCGTCCAAATATCGCAAAGGGGCAAGGGGCGCGATGCTAAACAATGAAGACAAATTTTTCATCGTTGGAAAATCATGAGTTTCATGAGCTAATCGCGCTCGCTCGGCAAGGGAATGAGAATGCGATCGCCGAGTTGTTGGAAAGGTATCGAAACTACCTCTTGTTGATCGCCAATCAAGATTCATTTGGTGGGTCAATGACTTTGGCCGATTAATGGTTTTGGCCAATCAATGATTTTGGCCAGTGGGAACCGGCCCTGCGTTTGGCGCCATGTTGAAATGTGGAGTGGGTGCGGTGCATGTTGATGCGACGGGTAGCATGATTGTGAAACAGGTGCCTTTGCCCAATGAGCTTTCGACGCGGATTTTGCCGTCGTGAGCGTTGACGATGTCTCGGCAAGCAGACAGGCCTAGTCCTGTGCCACCGCGGCCGGTTTCATCGGGACCAGATTTGGTGCTGTAGTAGGGTTCGAAAATCTTGCGAAGTTTTTCCTGGCTGATACCGGGACCGTAATCGCGAACCACCATCGAAACCAATTTGTTCTCGACGTCAAATCCCGTGCGAATGTCGATCCGGCCACCTTCACCGATCGCTTGGCGCGCATTGATCAGCAGGTTGAGCAAAATTTGCTGAATCTGATTGCCGATCGCGCGGACTTGAGGGATGTCTTGCAGGTTGACATCCAACTCGATCCGATATTTCTGCATCTCTTTTTCCAGCAGAAACAGCGAATCGCTGATGATCGAATTGAGACAGGTGGGTTCGAATTCGTGAGCCCGGTTTTTTGCCATCCCGAGAACTTGTGACGTGATTTTTGCTGCGCGTTCGCCAGCCGAGAGGATTTTGTTGAATGCCTTGTCGCGGCTTTCGTGATCTTGTTGCCGCAAACCGAGTTTGGCGTAATTGATGATGGTCATCAACACATTGTTGAATTCATGGGTCGTGGTGCCCACCAATTCACCAAGTGCTGTCATTTTTTGCGCTTCAACGAGTTGGGCGCGCAAGCAATCGATCTCTTGTTGCAATTCAGTCGTTGTTTTGGGAGCTTGTGTCACTATTGCACTTTCGAATCGGGGTGAAAGGGCCAGATTCGGCAAAGTCAATCCAATTGGTGTTTTTTTACCATCCAAGCAGGTTTGACAGCCAATTGGAATTGAGATTGAAATTAACGGCCTGTTTTCACTATCGTCTGAGTGTTCGTTCTCACTCAAGTCACCATCGTGGTTATCGGCTCAGGCAAACTGTGAGGTTGAGTGAGTAGCTCGTAAGCTTTCACAAATTATTTTGTTTAGAGAGAATTTAGTATGCGAACCGCCGATCGACTGAATCAGTTGTTGTTTGAAGCCCGTTCAAATGACCTGGTGGTGCGATTCGAATATTTAGATGGGCAAGGCGGTGGATTGTGCGCTTTCGGGGGAAAACGTTGGCTGTTTGTTGATTTGGCGCAATCTGTCGAAGATCAATTGGAATGTGTGCAGTCTGCGCTATCCGAGGAACTGGCGAATTCAGATCCTATGAGGAATGTTCGGCGAGCTGCGTAAGGTAGCCGACAAACCGACAAGCATTATTCCTGGTACCAGACTCTCAAAACCTGGTGCCAGCGGCTGGGGGATTCGCCACTGGTCCCCAGCGACGCGTCATTGGACCCATGTTCCCAGCGACTCCAGATATTGGGGAGCACCACCGTTTCCAGGTTGATCAATTTGACTTTGGATTCTTCGATCCATTGGTTAGCCGCCAGAACAGCGTCGTCAAATGTTTCGTGTTCGCCCTGTTTGAAAATGCCAGGTTCGGAAATTTGTTTCGGTACAAAGTCTCGATAACGGAGCACGATGTAAATCTCCTATGACTGGTAAAGTTTTTGATTTTGAATTTGTTTTTCACACGCCGCGGGAACCAGGTAGCGAATACTTTCCCCAGCAGCCACACGACGACGAATTTCCGAGCTACTGATTTCGATCAATGGAGATTGGACAGTATTTCGCTGGATTTGCTCCACCTGTTCACCTGACAAAATGTTGGCCAGCGAGGCAAAATCCGGTTTCGTAAGCCCCGGTCGATTAATGACCAGCAATTGAGCCATTTCACAAATTTTTTGCGGAGATTTCCATTTGGGAAAACCGGCCAAGGAGTCCGAACCCAGCATAAAAAACAATTGGTCGTCGGGATACTGTTTTTTGAATTCGGCTAAAGTTTCAACGGTATAGCTCAGTGTCTGGCGATCGATTTCAGTTGTGGACAACTCGAAATGCCGGTTTCCAGAAATCGCCAATTTCAGCAGATCAATCCGCTGCTGGTCCGAAAGCGTTGGCCGCCCCGTTTTCAGAGGCGATTGAAACGCTGGCATAAATACGACGTGATCCAACGGGACGATGTCGCGACAGCGTTCGGCCAGGATGAGGTGCCCCAAGTGAACAGGGTCGAATGAGCCGCCAAAGATTCCAATGTTTGCCATGGATTACGTAATCTCGGTATTGTCGCAATTATTCACTGCCATCTAAATCCAATTTGATGCGTGGGCCGAAAAACAATGGGGCAACTAAACTGGCTGCCAACGCGCCGGCAACGGGTGCAACGATGTAAATCCACAGATGTTGCAGGTTCAAACCCACGATCGCGGGTCCGATCGATCGCGCAGGATTCATCGATGCGCCGCATATCGGTCCGGCAGCCAGCGCTTCCATGGCAATGACTCCACCAACGACGATCCCGGTCCATTGCGGTGTTGGATTTTCAGGGGTTGTCATCGCCAAAATGACCCACATCAAAATAAACGTCAGCAAAAATTCCAGCGCCAGGCAAACCATGACGGCATTCATCCCAGTGACTGATTCATTGGGTAGTGTCGCGCCTAAAAATTCGTTGGTAGGAAACAGTAAACGCAGCGTGAGACTGGCTGCGATGGCGCCGGCGAGTTGAACACCGATATAACCGAGTAGTTTTTGGATTCCGATTTCACGCGCTGCAAAAAAGCCGATCGACACGGCCGGGTTGATATGGGCGCCGGAAACGGAACCGATGCTGTAAATCACGACAAACACGACCAGGCCAAAACTTAGTGCGATGCCGACATGTGTGACCTGTTGTGTCAAATCGTTGATGACAATGGCGCCGGTGCCGATCAGCACTAAACAAAACGTACCCCAAAACTCGCACAAGTAGGCGGCCCAGGGTGGCTGGTGAGATTCAGGTTCGAGATCAGACATATTTTTCTCAAGGTTAGGATGATCGTTATTCTAGACAATTTTCAAATTATCTTTAGCGGGCGCACGAATCGGAAGCCTCGAGATATTTCGACAATCGTTTTTTCATTGTTATTTTCGAGTTGCATTTTCCAAATTCAGTAGCAGCGTGTGAACAAGGGTTGGAGTGGCCAGCCCCCGATTCTATGATTGGAGCCATGTCAATTCCGAACGGATCAAAACAACAAGACCTTTTTCAAACAGAACCACCACCGTGGGAACTGGATGACCAGGATGACTGGGTTGCGGCTGCCGTCGTTTTCAGCCAACCTCCGTTTGGACCTTATGATTACCTCGTCCCCGGAAGCCTAATTCATCATGTCAAACCGGGTGCCAGGGTCCGAGTACCATTGGGGCGATCTAATCGAACCGTGGCCGGCTATTGTGTCGAATTAATTCGGGCGACTGACGAAAAAGCAAGATCCATTAATCGCGCGCGACTCAAACCGATTGCGGAATTGGTCGACACCACGCCTTTGCTTAACTCGGAATTGTTAGCGTTAGCTCAATGGATCAGTGAATATTATTTGTGCAAACTCGGGACAACGATCGAAGCGATTATTCCTCCCGGAGTGCGGGACCAATCGGGCACACGCGAGATAATTTTTCTAAGTCCCTCGCGAGAAGTGCTCGATCATTTCGACACCATGAAGTTTACGAAGACTCAGCGAAAGGTGTTGCAAACGCTGCTCGATGCCGGCGATCCGTTGACCATTCATGAATTAGCGGAATCGGCTGGTTGCACACAGGGTCCCATCAAATTGTTACGGGAGCGACAACACATCGTCGCAGCCAGTCGACGTGTTTGGCAAAAAGACCATTCGATTCCAATCGAGAAACGCGAACAGGCATTTCAGTTGAATCGAGATCAACAACGGGCATTGGAACAAATTGGTGGTTGCGTGGAGTCGCAGCAGCACGATACGTTTCTGATTCACGGGATCACCGGCAGCGGAAAAACCGAAGTCTATATTCAGGCGATTGAAAAAGTGATTGGGTTTGGGCGACAAGCGATCGTGTTGGTGCCCGAGATCAGTTTGACGCCGCAGACACGACAGCGATTTCGAGCGCGGTTCGAACGTGTCGCTGTATTACACAGCCATATGACACCGGCAGAAAGGGCCTGGCATTGGAAGCAAATTGCGGCAGGTCAAATCCAGGTGATTATCGGTGCTCGCAGCGCGATTTTTGCACCGACACCTCAGCTGGGCATGATCGTAATCGACGAGGAGCACGACAATAGTTTCAAACAGGATTCGCAGCCCCGATATCACGCCCGCGCCGTTGCCGCTTGGCGTGCTAAACACAGCAAAGTGCCGTTGTTACTCGGGTCTGCGACGCCAGCTTTGGAAAGTTGGCAGGCGGCCAAGTCGGGTCGTTGTCGGTTGATTTCGTTGCCGCGACGCGTCATGGATCGACCGTTGCCGGATGTTGCAACGATTGATTTGCGAACCGAGTTCAAAAGCCGACAATCGCGCGGGGCGGTTAGCCGACAATTGCATTCCCAGATTCGTACGAGTTTGAACGAGGGCGGCCAAGTCATTTTGTTGTTGAATCGGCGCGGTTATTCGACCAGCATCCAGTGTCCGTCGTGTGGCAATGTTGTCGAGTGTCCCGATTGTTCCATTCCGTTGACGCATCATCGCGAAGACGAGAAAGCCATCTGTCATTATTGCGATCATGCGATGCCGACGCCGAATCGGTGCCCCGATTGCGGTACGCCTGATATTTTGTTTTCGGGTTTTGGGACGCAAAAACTGGAACGCGAGATTCGAGCTCGGTTTGCGGATGTTACCGTGATGCGAATGGACACCGACACGATGCAAAAACCGGGTAGTCACGAGCGAGCGCTCGACGAATTTCGAGCCGGCAAGACGCAAATTCTGTTGGGAACGCAGATGATTGCCAAAGGGCTCGATTTTCCGAACGTCACTTTGGTGGGTGTGATCAATGCTGATACGGCTTTACATTTTCCCGATTTTCGCGCTGCCGAACGAACATTTCAGTTGGTCACGCAAGTTGCCGGACGTAGCGGACGGGGAGACAAAGGAGGACGGGTTCTTGTGCAAACTTTTTCGCCCGAACATCCCGCGATTTCGGCGGCGACCAATCATGACTTCGCCCGGTTTGCCAATTTTGAATTGAAGCAGCGTGAACCGTTTTTTTATCCTCCTTATGGACGCATGGCGCGAGCTGTGATTCGTGGTGAAGACCTCCGCCAAGTGGAATTGTTTGCCGAGCAGATGGGTGAGCAATTGACCGGATTGGTCGAACAGGAGCAGTTGGAGGTCACGATTCTTGGGCCGGCGCCGGCTCCCGTTGAGAAACTGCGCGGCAAGTATCGATATCACATCTTGCTGCAGTCTCGCCCGTTGGCAACCGCGGAACCGCGACCCCAAGACAAACGTCCGTTTCAGTTTTTGTTTCGCGAATTGGAAAAGATGTTGAATTTGCCCGATGAAGTTCAATGGATTATCGATATCGATCCGCAAGATATGCTGTGATGGTTTGCAAACCGTTACTTTAACGCGGCAAGTAAAATCTGAACCGGATGCAGCGCAGTGCGATCGGTGCCGTCAAAGATCTGGTGTCTGCAACTGGTGCCGGGGGCGGCAATGATGGATTCAGTTGGTTCGCTACGAATGGTTGGGAACAAAACGAGCTCACCGATTTGCATTGAAATGTCGTAATGTTCGGCTTCGTAACCAAATGAGCCTGCCATTCCGCAGCATCCCGACGGGATGATTCGAACCGTGTAGTTTTGTGGTAGTTGCAGAATTCGAATGGTCGAAGCTAATGATGCGATCGCTTTTTGGTGGCAATGGCCGTGCAAGCGAATGGCTTTTTTGTCCAAACCAAATTGTTCGGTTGTGATTTTGCCAAGCTGTGCTTGAGCGTCGAGAAACTCGTCAATCAAAAATGTTTGAGCGGCTAATTGAGTTGCCGCATTGCGCAGAGCGGGACGTACCAGATCTGGGTATTCGTCACGGAAACCGAGGATCGCAGACGGTTCGATCCCGATCAACGGTTGATTCGAACTGACGATCGAATGCAATTGCTGAACATTATCGTTGGCCAATTTTTGCGCGCGGTGAAGTAGTCCTTTGGATAGCGCCGCACGTCCGCTTTCAAAATGTTTGGGAATTTCGACGGAGTAGCCCAGTCGTTCCAACAGCTGGACGGTCGCGATTCCGATGTGAGCGTCCAAGTAATTCGTGAACTCGTCACAAAACAAAAATACGCTTCCGAGGCTTCCGGCGTTTGGATGTGGAGTGTGTTTTTTGAACCAGTTTCGTAAAGTTTGTCGACTGAGTGGTGGCAAGCTGCGGGCAGGGTGGAACCCCAGAACTTTCTTGATGAATCTTCCGAGAAAGCTGCGCTGCGTGATGAAATTGAACAATCGCGGCGCTTTTGAATTCCACTGGTTCGCACTCGAATGTGCTGCGATCAGACGCGTTCGCAGCGGGATGCCATGTTTTTGATGAAATGCATGTTGTGATTCAGCTTTTAATTTTGCGATGTCGACGTTCGACGGGCATTCCGACTTGCAGCCTTTGCACGACAAACACAACTCCATGACTGATTTGATTTCATCACTTGCCAGTGCGTCTTCAGTCGCGATTGAGGGATCGGTCAACACGTGTCGTAAAATGTTGGCGCGTGCACGTGTCGTATCCGATTCGTTGCGTGTTGCCATGTAGCTGGGACACATCGTTCCGCCGGTCAGATGCGTTTTGCGACAATCGGCTGAGCCGCTACACATTTCGGCAGCGCCAAGAATGGATTGCGTGTTCTCAAAGCTAAAAACGGTCGTGGGAATGTTGTCAGCCAGAATAGCGCGCAGATGCATATCCATCGGTGGAGCGTCAACGATTTTTCCGGGGTTAAAGATATGATTGGGATCCCAGACACGTTTCATATCGACGATGTGTTGATAACATTCGGGGCCCAACATCTGTTCAATAAACTCCGAACGCAATCGACCATCCCCGTGTTCTCCGCTGAGTGAACCCGCGTATTTTTTGACCAAGGCAGCGGTATCGGTCGCGATCTCGCGAAACTGCTTTCTACCTTCGGGCGTTTTGAGGTTGAGGACAGGTCGTAGATGGATTTCACCTGCGCCGGCGTGCGCGTAGTGGACACAGTGAGCATTGTATTTTTGTTTGAGAATTTGATTCAGTTGTTTGATGTAATCAGCCAAATCGGCTAGCGCGACCGCGGTATCTTCGATGACCGTTACCGGTTTCGCATCACCGGGCACGTTTGCCACAACTCCCAATCCTGCACGTCGCAGCTCCCAAGCTTGTTGCGACTGGTCATTGACCAGGATCGGGAACGCATAACCAAGTGAGTGGTTTTGAAGCTGCTCAGCAATCGACTGACAAGTTGCGATTGCCGCTTGGACGTTGTCCGCCCGCGATTCGATCATCAGAATGGCAGCGGGTTCGCCGGAAACAAATTCCATGTTTTGTCGTTGATCGATATTGCGCGCGGCGCCTTGGAGGATCAAATGATCAATCAATTCACAAGCGTTGACGGAGTATTGCATCGCAATCGACGTTGCTTGCAAGGCGTGTTCGACGGACTCAAAATGCGCGCACAACAGAGCGGATTCGCTGGGCGGTAGATCGTGGCATTGAAGTTTGATTTCAGTTGCAAAAAACAAAGTGCCTTCGGAACCGGCAATCAGTTGACAAAGATTGATGTCGGATTTTTTTTCGAAGGGTTCGACTAGCGAATCGAGAGCGTAGCCTGTATTGCGACGAGTCACCGTCGATTTGGGAAAGCCGTCGAGGATCTGTTGGCGAATTGCCAGATCGCCGAATGTATTTGCGATGTGGTGATAGATCCTCGCTTCAACCGAGTCGCCGTTGGTTTTCTGATGAAACGTTTCGTAGTTGAGACTTTTGAAATGCACTTTTGATCCGTCGCTGAGAAACCCTCGGACCTCAAGTGTGTGATCGCGGGTGGTACCGTAAACGATCGAATTTGCGCCGCAAGAATTGTTGCCGAGCATCCCGCCAATCATTGCGCGATTGGCCGTCGATGTTTCTGGTCCAAAAAACAGACCGTGTTTCGCCAATACCATGTTCAGTTCGTTGCGAATGACTCCCGGTTGGGTCCAGACCGTTTTATGATCGGTGTCAATCTGACCGATAGCCGTAAAATGTCGCGAGACGTCAACGACGATTCCTGGTCCAACGACTTGACCCGCCAGGCTTGTTCCAGCGGTTCGGGGAATGAGACCGGTTGCCGATCGGTTTGCCAATTCAATCAGTAATCGGATGTCGTTTTCATTGACCGGAAAAGCGACGGCGGCCGGGATTTGCTGATAGGGCGAAGCGTCGGTGGAGTACAGCTTGCGCGTGGTCAAATCGGCTCTGAATTCACCGTTGAATTCATGTTGAATGTTTTCGAATTGTTGAGCGATGGAGAGTGTCAAATTAGCTGTTGTTTTGAAATCGGAGTCGGTTCCGGGTTGTATCTTGGGTTCAGTGGTTCAGGGTACCGTTTTTGCAGTGGAGTCGAAATACGATGGCGCGTAAGATGAAGATATCGAAGGTTTCCAATTCGAGTGAGTCAGCATGTCGTACCGTTCCATCAAAAGATTTCTGGGCGAAACCAGTTTGGAACGGAAGATTCGTATCTTGTTCGGGTTTTGCCTGTTATTTCTGATCGGTGGCTCGTTTCTGTGGGTCATGTGGATCACCGAAGGAATTGTCAAAGAGAATACGCGGAGCAAAGCCCACGAGTTGATTGCGGTTCAGTTATACAAAGTGCACATGAACGCCAACCCCGGCCTGGTCCCACCCGATACGGCAAAATCATTTTACCGAGACTTCGGAAACCAGATTCGCAAAAACAGTTACGAAGTCGATTTCCTGACGCTGGAAAAAAATGTCCCCGTCGAAAAGCTGTCGCCGACCTACGTCGAAGACAAAAAACTTCGAGAATTGCTGGGCAAGCTGAAAACCAAATTCGATGCCTATCGCCAAGAGAAATACGACAAAGGTGAGGCACTGACTCAAACGCAACCGAGCGATGAAAAAGCGGACGATCCTTTTATTTTCAACATTTCCGACAAAGATCTGTTTGCCGAATCTTACGGAGCGAGAAAAGAGTTTTTGTATTATGAGCCAATCGTTTTTTCGCAAATGTGCGTGCATTGTCACGATTCAACAGAAACAGATCCAGTAAATCGAATTAGTAACAAATTGAGTAACGATTCAGGAGAACCTAAAAGCGTTGACGAACTCAATTTAATAGCCGAGGTTGAATATTTTGCTCGCATGCCAACGCAGTTTGTCAGAATCAAATTGCCATATTCCGAAGCCAAAACAACATTGAATAAAAACCGCGCGATTTTGTTGGCCATGGCTATCGGGACCGCATTTTTCTCGGTGTTTGTTTTGTACTGGATTGTGCGTTACGTCATCGTCAAACCATTGAATCACTTGCGCGATGTCAGTGAGCGTGTGAGTCGCGGCAAAATGGATGTTCGCGCCGAATTGCGAACGGGAGACGAGTTCGAGGATTTAGCCGATTCGTTTAACCGAATGTTGCGGCACGTGTCTGATTCAACACGCGAGTTGCAATCAGCCCGAGACGATTTGAGACATCGTGTTGACGCGCAAGCGGAATTGACTTGGAGTTTGTACGAAATGAACAAAGTCAAATCCGAGTTTCTGGCCAACATGAGTCACGAATTGCGAACGCCGCTGAATAGCATTATCGGTTTTTCCGAGGTGTTAGAGTCGAGCAAAGGATTGACTGACAAGCAGGTGCGATTTGCCAGCAACATCCACAAGTCCGGGCGTTTGTTGTTGGATTTGATCAACGACATTTTAGATCTGGCGAAATTGGAATCCGGTCGAGCAGACGCACGTCCGAGCGATTTTTCGTTGGAATCGATGGTGGATGAACTGGTGGAGATGGTCCGCTCGCTGGCCGAAGACAAACGAATCGTTTTCACCGTCAACGTTCCCGAGAATTTGCCCAAGCTATATCTGGACCCGCTAAAGGTACGTCAGATTTTGATCAATTTGTTGTCCAATGCCATCAAATTTACACCCGAAGGCGGCCGAATTACGGTGACTGCAAAACGTATTCTGCGCGGCGGACTGGACCCCGATGAATTGGTGCTGAGCGTCGAAGATACCGGCGTCGGCGTTGCCAAAGCGGAACGCGAAGTCATTTTTGAAAAATTCCGTCAGGGCACTTTGGCCATCGGGCAAGACAATTTGACTCGCGAATACTCGGGAACGGGTTTGGGATTGTCAATCGTACGAGAGCTGTGTCAGTTGATGGGCGGCAGCGTTTCTTTGGAAAGTGAAATCGGTAAAGGAAGTACGTTTACCGTGCGGTTGCCATGGGAAATCAAAAATGTACCCAAAACCGATGACGAGTTGTCAGAAAAAATTGAACAGGTAACGAAAGTCAACCGCATTGATTTCGGCCGGGCTCAGCAAACTCCCACCTTGCCAGAAGGCGAAGAGAATTCGTCCACCGTGTCCGAGTAGTCGATTCGCACGAGGCGCTGTTTTGGATCAACCCGTTTCGTCAAACTGACATTTTGGTAAAACGGGATTAAAAAATTATTGCTTTTGATTGCTGGAAATGTCTGACGCAACGACTGATTTCGAAGTTCATTTGTTTACCGATGGGGCTTGTAGCGGAAACCCGGGCCCCGGCGGTTGGGGTTTTATTCTGCGGCATCTACCTACGGGTAAAGAAATTGAAAAATCGGGTGGTGAACGCGAATCGACGAATAATCGCATGGAGCTCCAGGCGGTCGTCGAAGGGTTGAGTGCGCTCAAAAGGCCGTGTCGCGTCGAATTATTTACCGACAGTGTCTATGTTGGCAAAGGAATCAGCGAGTGGATGTCAAAATGGAAATCGAACGGTTGGAAACGCCGTGAAGGTTCCAAATTGAAACCGGTCAAGAACGAAGATTTGTGGCGGCAGTTGGATGAGCTGATCACTAAGCATCAGATCAAATATACGCGAGTTGCGGGCCACAGCGGACATCCAGAGAACGATCGGTGCGATGAAATGGCGGTCGAAGCTTATCAAAAATATTTGTAGACCAGTGCTGTTGAAATTGCGATCCACAGCAGCAGCTCTTGCCCTACGAACATCGATTTCCGTTTCCCATATGTTGGACAGACTCCGACTAAGCTACAAACTGGCCACTTCCGACGGGCGCGGGTGCCACTCAACGCTGGTAACGAAATTTCATGGATTAAATAGAGCTTCTTGATGCCGAACGTCGTGGGTGCCACTGGCCTCTGCCAGTGCTGGGCATCAAACCACCTACAACAACGTCACGAATTGAATTTGAGCTCAGTGCTTGAAGCCAAGGAAACCGCAACCACTGGCTGGGGCCAGTGGCACCCAATCGAACACCCAAACTTAAGAAACCAACGACGCAACAACGAAAATCGCTCAAAAACCGGGAAGCTATTTCGTTACCAGCGTTAGGTGCCACTGGCTTTGCCAGTGATTTACGTGCGGCGGAATGAACTGGAAAAAACTTATCGAAATCCTATTCAACCAGACACTGGCAGACCAACGGCACCCAACATGCGCGGCGGATCATTATTGAGCAAGTGCGGAGCCTTATCGGTTGGGAGCGGAACATTGTCCCTCACTTACGTTTCGGGTTATGATTTCAGACGGTAGTTGGTGTTGGTGTGGCGAAAATTGTGCCTGAATCCCAATCGAAAAATCCGAAAAATGCTGGTGAGCAAAACCCGCTCAGCGATGCGCGGAGAATGGAAGCTTTGCTGACGCCCGTCCAGTTTCTCAAAGGTGTCGGACCGCAGCGCGCGGAAGTGCTGGAAAAATTGGGGCTGCATACTGCTGTCGATTTACTTTTTTTCTTTCCGCGGCGATACGAAGATTACAGCCAGTTGGCAACGATTGATGAACTGGCAGAGGATCGATTGGCCAGTGTCGAAGGGCTGGTCGAGGAAGTCGACCAGCGAGAAAGCGGCAAACATGTGACTTACGTTTTATTGAAGCAAGAGGCGACCGGCAGGCCACAGTTTTTGCGAGCGATCTGGTTCAATCAACCGTTTATGTTTCGCCGATTTCAATCTGGACAGCGCGTGGTGTTGCAAGGGAAGCCAAAATTGTCTGGGATGCGATGGGAAATGATTCATCCGAAAGTCACGTTTCTCGGTACCGAAGATCGACCAACGCAAGGACAAATTTTGCCGGTTTATCGTTTGGTGGAGGGAGTCAATCAGTTTCAAATCCGTAAACTGGTCAGCGGAGTTGTCGAAAATTATACGGAGCTGGTCGAAGAAGTTTTTCCTGAATCGTTTTTGCAAGCGCACCAGTTGAGTGAGATTCATCAGGCGATTCGTAGCGTCCACGGGCCTACATCACAGGATGAATTGCAGCAAGCGCGGCTACGATTGGTGTATCAGGAATTGCTGGTGTTGCAGTTGGCGTTGGCGATGCGTCGGTTTCGAGTGCGCGATCAAGGCAACGCCATTGCGTTGCCAATAGACGCCCGAATTCGCGCCAGGATTTTGAGGCGATTTCCGTTTGAATTTACTGAATCGCAACTGGTTGCAGCTGATGAAATTGCCAATGATCTGTCACAACGCGTCCCGATGAGCCGGTTGTTGCATGGAGATGTAGGGGCCGGCAAAACGGCTGTTGCCGTATTTGCAATGTTGTTGGCGGTCGCCCACGGTCATCAGGCAATCATCATGTCACCGACCGAAATCCTGGCGCGGCAGCATGCCCGAACGATTACTAATCTGTTGAAATCCAGCCGAGTCAAGACGGCGATGTGGACCGGGTCGATGTCAAAATCGCAACGAAACGATGTCCAAACGCGGTTGGCAGACGGGGCAATTGATATCTTGATCGGTACTCAGGCCATCGTACAAACGGAACTCAATTTCAAAAGCTTGGCGCTGGTGATCATCGACGAGCAGCACAAATTCGGTGTGGCGCAACGGGCAAAACTGCGGCAACAGGCACTCGATCCACACTACCTGGTGATGACGGCCACGCCCATTCCACGAACAATTGCGATGACCGCTTTTGGTGATCTCGATGTGACAACGCTCAGGTACGACACCAATCGTCGCAGCGAAATTCACACTTATCAGGGTGAGGAGTCGAGCCGCGAAAAATGGTGGGAGTTCTATCGCAAGAAATTGCGCGAAGGGCGACAGGGTTATGTGATTGCGCCCCTGGTCGACGGTGGAAATCGCAGTTTGTTTGACGGAAAAAAAGGGTATGCCAGTGCCGAAGAGTTGTTTGAGTCGTTGGTTAATGGACCGTTAGCCGACTTTCGTGTCGATATTGTTCACGGACGGCAAACCCCCGAAGAAAAAGATGCCGCGCTGCAGGCGTTTGCTCGCGGACACACCCAGGTTTTGGTGGCTACAACCGTCGTCGAAGTCGGAATTGACGTACCCAATGCAACGCTGATGACGATCGAGTCTGCAGAGCGATTTGGAATTTCCCAGCTACACCAACTGCGGGGCAGGGTAGGGCGTGGCGAGTTGCCTGGATATGTTTGTGTTTTTGCCGATTTGGAGAACGAATACACGCAGCGGCGGATCGATGCGTTTATCCAATCGAACGACGGTTTCGAATTGGCCGAGCGGGACTTGGAATTACGTGGACCCGGAAATTTGTTTAGCACTCAGCAGCACGGAATGCCGCCGATGCGGATCGCCGATTTGGTGCGTGATTTCAAATTACTGGAACGAACTCGATCAGATGCCAGGCGGATGATTGACGACGATCCCAATCTGGACGGAGCCGATTACGAGGCGTTAAAAAAAATGGTGCTGCGGCGATACGGGCGGTCGCTGGAACTGAGCGATGTTGGTTAGTGGATCGTGCTGATTAGTAATGAAGATCAAGGTCGGGTGCCACTGGCCCCAGCCAGTGATTTGCACATTGACGTATAGTTTTTTGTTCAATTGAAGTTTAACGACCGATCCAGCCACATCACTGGCGAAGCCAGTGGCACCCGAAATGGGAGTTTTCAGGTTGTCCCAGTCCCTTGCTCACGCTTCGGGTTATGATTTTCAGTTAATTGAAACGATGATTGCACCGGGGGCAAATACTGGTGCTTTGGGCAATGATTCGTTGACACTCTGGACAACGGGTGACACTTTTTGAGTTTTTGAGTCTTTGCCAGTAATTGAAAATTGCAAACGAAGTTCCGAAGGCGTAAGCTGCCTTGCCAATTACGCCAAATGGAATGCAAGGCAAGATGCAGAGCAAAATCACAATCGAGACGACAATTTTAGCCCAATCGCCACCGGATAGTTTTGCTGTCGGTTCAGGCAGTCTTGTCGGATGTTCATCTGCTGAACGCGGCGGCGAATATGGGTCACCGTTTTCTGTTTCGCGCATCATTTTCGAACTTGTTTTTTGTTGTGTTTGCGCAGTTGTTCGAAAAGTCTACGAATTTTAGTATGCGTTTGCTCGGTCTGACATACGACCAACAGGTTGCCGACAGCGTTGATGGTGCCAAGGCCTTCGGTTTCTTCCCAGGAGTCGGGGTCGATCGTTCCCCGGACCAGATCAATGAGTTGCTGGGTTGGACTGATGAATTTTCGTGGGTCGTTCAGATCTTCTTTTTCGCTGGGCGAATCGGATTTGGAAGTGGCGGGGTTGGTTGTTTTGGTTTTTGCTGTTGTTTTATCTTGGCCAGCCGATTTTTCTTGCGGGGGCGTGGCAGATTTTCCTTTGGCTTGAACCGCCTGTTGATCGGTCATGTTGAAAGCGGGACCGCCGACTTTGCTACCCGTATTTCCAAATCCTCCACCTTGAATCGCGGGTTTGCGTTTGGGTTTAATCGTGGTGATGATATCGTGGCACGGGTAAACTTTGACACGCAAATGATTTTGTGCCTCGTCGACGGTCATAATGACGACGAAATTGTCTTTGATGCAGTAGGTGGCGTCGTATCGGCCAAAAAAAATGTCGAAAACAGTGCGCAAACGAGTGTCCTCGAATTGCATGGTGACCAGATCGTCATCGGCCAGTCCGGCGTCTTTTGCCGATTGGTGAATTAACACATTGAATCGGTATTTGGTTTTAAGCGTCGAAACGAAATTACCAAACTCTTTGTCGACCAGGTTGACTGAGATACGTTGTTCGAGTTTTTTTTCCAGATTGGTCTCGTTATCGGATTGAGAAATAATCTCGGATTGAGCCCATGCCTGTGACGCCGTTAATGCGATTATAAAAACGATCAGATAGCTTCGTTTCATTGGTTGATCACTCGCCTTGATTTTTAATACTTGTTGCTGATCTGTTGGATTATACCTCATTAAGACGGCTGCCAACGCAAACGAGTTTGCTGGGTTATCGTTTTGCCGTCAAGTTTTTTCTGAGGTTTTCCAAAAGCTTGCCGATTTTGGCATGGACGATTTCGGTTTGATTTACGATCAAAACTCCGTTGAGGATGCGTTGAGTTCCAAACCCTTCGGTGGATTCCCAACTTTCGGGGTTAACGGTGTTTTCGATCAAGAAAGTCAACTCGTATCGGGTTTCGGCGCTAAAAACTTTTTTTTGTTTGTCGGAGTTTTTATTGAGTTGTTTCAATTCGGGATCGGTGTCTTCGATCATTTTCAAAATGTCGCGGCACGGATACATTTTGACTCGCAAGTTGTTGGTCGCTTCATCCTTGGTCAACAGGACGAGAATATCATCCTTGATGTGATAGGTGCATTCGTAGGGCTCGAGAAACAAATCGAGTGCCGTGCGCAGTCGCGTTTGTTGGAAGTCAAATGAGATCAGATCCGATTTGTCCAAACCGGCGTCTTTGGCGGACTGGTGAATGCGGATTTTGATGTCAAACTTGGACATCAGTTGGCTCAGCAGTTTTGAAACCTCACCTTCTTTGATTGTTAGCGAAACACTGTTTTCAAGCTTTTTTTCGAGGATGGCTTCTTTTTCATTTTCGGACAATATTTTTTTGGGCTGAGCATCCATGTGAGATGCACCGATGCCAATTGCCAGGATGATGGGCAAGAAACAGTAAATGACATCTTTAGTTTTGATCATGCTTCGAGTGCTTTCGGATTTTTGCAAGGAGTCGTTTTATTTCGTGGTGTATCTGTTCCGTTTGATTGATGACCAAGACGCCATTGATCGATTCAACAGTGCCAATGCCTTTGGACCAAGAATTGGGTTGAACCGTCGATTGGATGAAATCGACGATTTGTTCGCCGGGCAAATTCGTTCGTGGAATGCTGGTAAATTTCAATTGTTTTCGATTTGCCGTTACGATTCCACCAGCGAAAATATTGATTTCGTGTTTTTTGATTTTTTCGATGATATCTCGGCAAGGATAGACTTTCATCCGCATTCGATAGGGCGCCAGTTCCTGAGTCAACAATAACAGGTGATCGTCACAAATCAGGTAAGTTATTTCGTAATTGTCGAGGAACGAACTCAAGACCGACCGGATACTGGTGTCACCGGCCTGAAATTTGACGGTTTCTTTGAAACTGAGATGGGCAGAGCCCACGGATAAATCTCGCACAATTTTGATGCGATGTTGCGACCGCAAATATTTTACGATTTCGGAAAACGATTTACCGTCAAATTTTTTTGGCAACTTTCGTTCGAGTTTCCGTTCAACTCCGCTTTCGGATGTTGATTGCGATTCCGATTGGGATAAAGCAATTGCAGGCGCGCAAGTGAGCCACACAACCCAAACAAGCAAGGTTGAAATCTTCATGATTTGTAAGCATTGAAACGAGGAAATGCCTTGCCGAAAAAGTATACCGACAAAAATCGGCAAACGGCAAATTTGGAAAAAACAGTATAAGCAGATCTTTATTTGCATTTGGTGGGGTGAATCGGCCATGCCATTTTATGTTGGCCCGAACGTGCCGTATTTTTTCGCATGGAATCTGAAAATCTCTCAAACCGCTGTGCGTCAACGGCAAACGACCGTTTGCAAAAATCACCATGGACCAGCCGTCGCTGTGTGCTAACGCTGATTTTCGTGCTGGCACTTGTTATTCGATTTGTCAATTTGGCGTGTTTGAGCCACCAACCATTTTTTGAGTACAAGATTGGCGATGCGGCGCGATATGACGCTTGGGCTCAGGAAATTGCCGCTGGAGATTGGGTCGGTGATTCGGTGTTTTATCAGGCGCCGTTGTATCCCTACTTTCTCGCTGTCATTTATGCGACGGTGGGCGACAATGTGTTTGTTGTTAAATTCATTCAGGCGGTGTTGGCGGCGTTTTCCTGCAGTCTGTTGGCGGGCGCCGGATGGAATTTCTTCAACCGACGGGTGGGTATCATCATTGGTGTGTTGATGGCTCTGTATGTGCCGTCGATTTTCCTGGAATCCTTGATTCAAAAAAGTGTTCTGGATCTCGTTTTTCTATGCTTGATTATTTGGTTGGTCAGTTGGTTGATCCGCCGACCGAATTTGAAAATATGGCTGGCGCTGGGGTCAAGTATTGGTGGATTGTGCTTGACTCGCGAGAATGCGCTAGCGCTGATTCCCTGGTTCGGGTTGTGGAGCCTGGTTTTGGGAATCGGTGTGTTCAAATGCAAGCGGTGGCGACAAAGTTCCACATTTCAGCGGTCGACAATTTCCGGATGCGTAGCGCCGGTAGCAGGTCGATTTGCAATGTTTGTATTGGGTCTGGCGCTGGTGTTGGGACCGGTGGCTATTCGAAATTATTGGGTGGGCGGCGAGTTTCATATCACAACCTCTCAGTTTGGCCCCAATTTCTATATTGGAAATAATCCCAAGGCGGATGGTTACTACCGACCGTTGGTGTTCGGTCGGGGCAATGCAAAATTCGAGCAAGCCGATGCCGTTGCGATCGCAGAATCGGCAGCCGGACGGAAGTTAACCGCTGGAGAGGTTTCAAATTACTACCTGGGATTGTCAACAAACTATATTGCCAACGATCCGGTGACTTGGTTGGGTTTGTTAGGAAAAAAGACCATGTTGTCATTCAACCGAGTTGAGATCATTGATACCGAAGATCAGTACGTTTACGAACAGTATTCGCCAGTCGTTTTCTTGTTGTCGAAAGTGTTTCATTTTGGCGTGTTGTTTCCGCTGGCAGTCATCGGTTTGTGGATCACACGTAAGCATTGGCGTGAATTGTGGGCGCTGTACGGAATGTTGGCTTTGTTTCAGTTGACACTCATCGCATTTTTTGTCTTTGGTCGATATCGATTTCCCGTGGTGCCGATATTGATTTGCTTTGCGGCGCCTGTCGTCAGCGATTTGTTATTTTACGCTCGGCGGTTGATCAAGCGATCTCCATCGTTAGCGCTGACGATCGATAGAAATCAAAAATATCCGGTTTGGATTTGTGGCGTGTGGTTGTTGTTGACGGCTGTCTCGTTTGTGCCATTGGTTTCAAAAGATACGCAAGCAAGTGCGACTTACAATAATTTCGCGGTACAAAGCTTGATTCGCAGCGATTGGGCGCAGGCAGAGGATTACATTGAGCTGAGTTTAGAAGCGCAAGGTGATTATGCGTTGGCACATAACAGCAAAGGCGTATTGCATCGCGAATTGGGTGATTTGGTAAAGGCGAAATACCATTTTCAAAAGGCTGCAGAGGCAGAGCCGGAATACGAGACCGCCCGGAAGAATCTCGAAAAGTTGACAAAAGTCCATTTGCCAAACGAGTGACCAGCACAAATGAATTCGAAACAAAAAAAGCCGCAGCGAACACTGCGGCTTTTGTTTTTTGAGATGTGATCTCTATTTAACGTCGACGTGGAAATGTCGGCGTGGTACGAGATGGAGTCGACTGTCCCACTTGCGGGTCCAGCGCGGCGTCGATGTCGGCAATAATTTGCTCCAAGTGCGCGGCCACCATGTCACCGACGACTGTGATTTTGGTGCCCTCGGCTGTGGATGTCAATTGCCGTTGGCGCGCGGCAAGTTTTGCCTTGGCCAGAGCCCGAATCGCTTTCAGCTGTGCACGGACCAGTGCCGGCAAGTCCGATTTATCACTGGTGGTTTTGATCTTGCTAGCCAGCACTTCGATGTGAGCCCGTTGCAGATTGCGTTGATAGAGATCGACTTTGGAACCTTTTCCGGTATTCCAGATTCCTTGTCGAATATCTTCGAGCATTTCAGCAGGTGTATAAACATTCTGGCTGTTTTCGCTCATGGCAACATGTTCGGACATTCGTTCGACCCGATCTTTGTTGATCAGTGAACGCAAAATCGAACGTTGACTTGACAGGATTCGGTTCGCCGCACCATTGGCTTCGAGACGGCGTGTGATGGCCGGATCGATCAATTTTTTGTTGGTCGTGAATCCATGTTTGATCAAAAACTGAACCGCTTTACGCTGGCGATCTCCATCGATGGGATGGAATCGCCGATCGGCATCGCCAAAGTACAGATTGATGTTTTCAAATCCGCCAACGATGGATGCAACGTGAGCCAACTCTCGCGAGCGTTGTCGGATGAGTTGTTGGTACATGTTTTTGAGCAAGTCGTAATCTTGACCTTCTTTGCAGCACGCTTTGACCAGAAATTCAGCGATACGATCGATGTTTTTCATGCCCAATTCGGTTGCTTCGATGGGGTCACTACCGAGGTCTTCAGTTTGCCGCGTGGGGTCTTCGGACGGATCAGCAGAACCGAATCGCAACATCCGATCTTCTTTTTGTTTGGCCAGGAGCGCGGCCAGACCTTTCTTTTCTTCTTTGCTGTTTTTGAACTGGCGATATCCCCATTCGACGGCAAAGTTGTCATAAGGACCGATTTTCGGAATCAAAGTCGCTCCGTCGCCCGGTTGTGCCACATAATTGAAACGGCCGTAGTCCATGATGGATGCTTCGGTTCCCCATTTTTTGGTGAACTCGGCATCGCGCAGTTGTGCCACGGTGAACGCCGAAGAGGCTTTCATGTTGTGTGGAAAACCGATCGAGTGTCCGACTTCGTGTGCCACGACATAAGCGAGCAGTTCGCCAATCAAATCATCGGGCATCGGTAATTGTTGGGCACGTTTGTCGGCTGCGGCGGCTTGAACAAAATACCAGTCGCGAACCAGTTTCAAAACATTGTGATAGATACGAACATCAGCTTCGAGGATTTCGCCGGTACGTGGATCGTTAACGTGTGGTCCGAAAGCGTTTTCTGTTTGCGATGGGAGCCAGCGAATGGTCGAAATCCGCGCGTCTTCGGCATCCCAATCGGGATCTTCCTCAACGGTGGGCGCCATTTTGCCGATGATCGCGTTTTTGAAGCCTGCTTTTTCAAAAGCAGGTTTCCACATTTCGATTCCTTTTTTAACGTAAGGTTTCCATTTGTCAGGCACAGCGCGACCCACGTAAAAAACGATGGGTTTGACCGGTTCGCTCAATGCTGCTGACGGATCTTTTTTCTCTAATCGCCAACGTGTGATGTAGCGAACCTCTTCGACCTGGTGGTTGCCGAAGTTGCCGTAGTCCTGGAAGCGTACCGTGAAAAAACCAACGCGATCATCAAAGACACGTGGCTTCATCGGTTTTTCAGGCAACGCCATCATCGAGTGGTGGATGACAGCCGTGACCGAAGATTGCGTCGGGTCGCGACGAGAACCTCGGCGAGGAAACGGCGAAGGTGTTGAGCCACGACTGGAGCCGACATTGTAGGTTGCCAGAACTTTGACATCGACGTTTTCAGGGAACGCTTTGATCGTATCGAGATAGCTCCGTTTTGAATCCATCGACGAAGCGCTCAAGGCGCGTTTTGCGCTGAATTCCGTCACGTCCGATGTAAACAAACTGGTGACGTCGATCACAGGTTTTTTGTCCGTACCCCAAGCGGCCACTGGGAACGCTCGGATGATAGGCGCGACGTTGGTTGATTGGACGGCGGCAGCGACCGAATCTTTGACATTGGCCCGGATCGAGTATTTGATATCGCGAAGCAGGATTTGTTTTCCACGCAGTTCCCAACGGACGACTCGATCGCCAACAGGCATACCGGCGTAAGACGAGCCCGCTTGAGTTTTGGAAATCTGGGTGACCCACAACATGTCTTTATTGAGATGTTCGGTGGGAATTTCGTAATAGATTTTGTTTTCAATTTGGTGAGTGATAAACAAGCCGCGTTTTGACTTGGCTTCCTTGGTAATGACGTCTTTGTAGGGCTTGATCGACGACTTTTTCTTTTTGGAATCTGTTTTGCCAGGTCCGCCAGATTTTTGCATCCCACGTCGTCCGCGCGTTTGCGCAGCGGCGGTTGGGATAACGGATTCCGCGATGAAACATGCGCAAGCAATTAGCGCAATCGCAGCAAGTGTTTTTTTCATAACTGCCTCAATTGAAAAAAAATGAATGCCGTAAAGTTTGCATCCAAGCTGACGCGCCAATGGCGAAGTTCGTCCGGTGAACACGAAAATTTGCAACCTTGTCGGGCTGCTGAGGGCGGACTTTGAGATGCTGCCAAGCTTTCTCTAAGCACTAAGATAGCTGGTTATGGTTGTTTATGAAGTAGTTGGCCCAACATAACCTGAGAGAATCAGTAAATTCCGGGTAGCGATGATCGGCGGGAACGATTTTTCGACGGTTGTTCAATCGAAAATAGGTTTTTTGAAAGTGAACTATGCAAAATGCGCAACTTTGAAAAGATGTATGGTCGTGCTCGTAAGATTCAGGGTAATCCATGGTCCGTCAATTATTCGCTGAGGGCGGCCATTGCTTCGTCGGGGATGTTGAAATTGGCGGAGATGTTTTGGACGTCGTCGTGATCGTCGAGCGCTTCCATCAATTTAAGAATTTTTCGCGCGTCATCTTCAGTGAGATCGACGGTGTTTTGTGGAATGCGAGTGACTTGTTTTGAATCACATTGAATATTGGCGGATTCGAGCGCGTCGGCAACGTCAGAATAGGTATCGGGTTCGCAAGTGATTTCAAATCCGTCGTCGTCGCGGATATCTTCCGCACCGGCTTCGAGTGCGACTTCCATCAATTTTTCTTCATCGACATTTTGTTCGGCCGCTTTCTCTTTGGACAAAATAAACAGTCCTTTTCGGTCGAACAGATAGGAGACGCAGCCGGTGGCTCCGAGGTTTCCGCCGTGCACCTCAAATAATTTTCGAATTTCTGGTGCGGTACGGTTACGATTATCGGTCAGGATGTCACACATAATCGCGACGCCAGCCGGCCCATAACCTTCGTAAATGATCTCCTCGAAATTGGCGCCGTCCCCTAGCTCACCTGCCCCTTTTTTGATTGCACGTTCGATGTTGTCTTTGGGCATGGATACGGCTTTGGCATCGCCAACCAGTGTTCGCAGGCGAATGTTGGTATCGAGATCGCTGCCACCGGCTTTGGCTGCGACTATGATGGCTTTGCTGAGCTTGCTCCAGAGCTTGCCACGTTTGGCATCGGTTGCCGCTTTTTTATGTTTGATGTTTGCCCATTTGCTGTGGCCAGCCATTTCGTGACTCCGTAGATGACTTGCGGTATTTCAAGCGTAATTGATGAATTAGGAGCTAATGAGGTTCGTGTTTTTTTGAATGACCAACGGCGGCTCGAGACTTTATAGGAATTTCATGGTTTGCTTGAAATCCTCGTAGGGTAATCAGTTGTGAATGATACGAGCACGAAGCGCGAGCGAGTGGTTCGACCGCGCAAAACCACTCGCTCGCGCTTCGTGCTTGTAAGATTCAACGTGATCCATGAAATTTCCTGTTTAGCGTGGTTTCTTTTTGGCGAGCCGTTTGGTTGGCGACTTGCGGGTTGCTTTTTTAGCTGTCGCTTTTTTGGCGGTAGTTTTTTTCTTGGTTGTTTTTTTGGTGACTTTCTTGGCGGCTGCTTTCTTTTTGGTGGTTTTGGCTGCTTTTTTCTTTACCGGTTTTGCAGCTGCCGCTTTTTTCTTGGGCGCTTTTGATTTGGCGGGCGTTGCTTTTTTCTCTTTTTTGGCTGCCGCTTTTTTGGCAGGTGCTTTTTTCTTGCTGGCTCGTTTGGGGAATCGCTCTTTGGCAGATGCGTCAATGGACAAAATAGTTTTTCGAATATCGTTGTTGAATTGGCTTTTAAAGAACGCCACGGCCAATTGATGCACGACGGAAAAAAATTCGTTGCCTTTGGTTTTTGGGATGGTGCGTTCGAGACCGGTGACTTTGAATGCGGCGGCGTCTTTTTCAGACATCAAACCGAGGACTTGAAACAGCAGAACCATGGCCGAATCAATGGGAATGGAATGTCCACCGAGTGCATTTTGTGAGACGTACGAAACGACAAACGGCGTCATGGCCTTGTGTTTTTGCAGCCCTTGAACGGCTTTGCCGAGGTTTTCTTTTTTCAGCGAATCGATGTCAAAGGTGTAATGCGTTTCAAAGACCGAGTGCAGGATTTTTTTGAGACGAGTTGCCGCTTCGGTTGGGTTGAGCAGCGAGTTCATGTTTTCAGCGAGTTCGCTGACGGTCGTGACGCGAACTTCGTTCCAGTCGAAGTAATTTTCCTGCAGTCGTGCAAGCGATTCATCAGCACCTTCGAAATGAGAATCTTGCAGGCAACACGCGTAGAGCAGGTGTTCCAAGACCGTTCGATTGGAAGGCGGTTGAACCGGTTGATAATGTTTCTTGGCGACCTTGAAAAGTTTATTAATTAAAGCAGCTCGTTGTGTTGCAGAAAGTGCCTGGCTCATTTGGTTTTCGTACCTGGGTCTCAGATTGTTTCTAGGTGGTTTAAATGATCGTGGCTGTTATTCCGGTTCGACAGCCGTGGGGTTTGCCAAATCCGTCTGGTCATCGATTTCCTGTTCAGTGGGTAATTCCGCTTCGGGTTCATCTTTCGGCAGAACTTCGTCGAGGATTTTCGTTACGACCATGGAGTTTTTCAAGCCTTTGTCGAGAACGAATTCGAGTTGCGGCGTGTATTTGGTGTCGATACGATTTCCGACTTTTCGTTGCAAAAACCCCCGACAGCTTTGCAGGCCGCGGAGGCAGAGGTTTTGTTTTGTTTCGTCGCCCATGATGGAAACATGCACTTTGGCCAAACGCAGATCACCCGATACTTCAACATACGTTACAGTAACGTCGCTGACGCGAGGATCTTTGATATCCATCAGGATCCCGATGCTGACGACCTCTCGAATGGCCTGGGCGACTTTTAATACACGACGTGAACTCATCTGGTTTTGATACTCCAAAATCGTTGGCGGGAACTAAAGGGTTCGGGCCACTTCTTCAATCTTGTAAGCTTCGAGTTGATCGCCTTCTTTGACGTCATTAAAACCGGCGAGTTTAATACCGCATTCCATTCCTTTTTGAACGCTTTTGGCGTCGTCTTTTTCGCGTTTGAGTGAGTCCATGTTGTATTCGCCAATCACCCGACTGTCTCGAATGACGCGAACGCGGCTCCCCCGTTCGATGGCTCCACGCATGACACGACAACCTGCGATTCGACCAGAGCGACTGATATCAAACGTGCGGAGCACCATGGCCATCCCCAGTTCGACGACTTTTTCATCCGGTTTCAAGCGTCCTTCGAGGGTCGCTTTGATGTCTTCGGTGACTTTGTAGATGATGTCATATCGTCGAATTTCGACTTGCAATTCATCCGCCAGTGATCGCGCGGTTTCGTCCGGGACGACGTTGAATCCGATGATAACGGCCTGGGACGCTTGGGCCAGGCGAACATCGCCCTCGGTGATTCCACCCACGAGTGCCTGCATGATTTTGATTTCAACTTCAGGATGTTCGAGTTTTCCAAGCTCTTTTTTGATGGCTTCGATCGAACCGCGGACATCGGCACGCAAAATCAAATTCAGTGTGACAACGTCGTCTCGACTGACCACCAGATCACCCGATTCCAGGCGAGATTGGAAATCTTCGAGTGAAACTTTTGTGGTGCCACCTGACAACGATTGTTGTCGCGATTCAAATTCTCGGGAGGTGGCGATTTCACGGGCCGCAGCAATGTCGTCGAGGACATAGAATTTGTCGCCAGCTTCCGGAGCGATATCCAGTCCGGTGACGTTGACCGGGATACTGGGGCCGGCAGATTTGACTTTCTTGCGAGCTTTGAGGGTGCTGTACATTGCCTTGACCCGCCCGTGTGACGTGCCGCAGACAATCACATCGCCGACATTGAGTGTTCCCGTTTGAACGATCATTTTGGCAATCACACCACGGCCAGGTTCCTGCTCTGCTTCGAGGCAAGTTCCAATGGCCTGGCGTTTCGGATTCGCTTTGTATTCGTGCAATTCGGCTGTCACGAGAATGGTTTCCAGCAATTCGTCGATCCCAGTTCCCTGGGTGGCACTGGTTCGTACGACTTCGATTTCACCCCCCCATTCACTTGGCAGCAGTTCATGTTGGGCGAGATCCTGCAGTGCTTTGTCAGGTTGTGCGCTCGCCAAGTCGATTTTGTTGAGTGCAACGATAATCGGTACGCCAGCGGCTTTGGCGTGACTGATGGCTTCTTCGGTTTGAGGCATGACACCATCGTCGGCCGCCACCACCAGGACAGCGATGTCCGTCACGTTAGCTCCGCGAGCACGCATTTCGGTAAACGCTTCGTGGCCGGGCGTATCTACAAACGAAATGGTTTGATTGCCTTTTTTGATTTCATACGCGCGGATGTGCTGGGTAATTCCGCCAGCTTCGCCCGAAACGACATCAATTCCGATAATTGCGTCCAGCAGCGATGTTTTTCCGTGATCAACGTGGCCGAGGAAAGTCACTACTGGAGGTCGCGATCGAAGATCGGATTCGTCGTCGACCGTTTCCTCGATTTGTGTAATCAGTTTGTTTTCCAGCGTCTCTTGCTCGCGAATATCGAGTTCGACGCCGAGTTGTTCGGCGAGGAGTTCCACCATTTCGTCATCGATTTGAGCATTGATGTTGGCCATGGCGCCGAGTTCCATCAGCGCTTTGATGATTTGACCCGACGAGACACCGGTGGCCTCGGAAAACGTTCGAACCGTACAAGGGAGTTCGAGGACCGCTTTGTCTTTTCGTGGAGCTGCCGTGTTTGCCGCAGGTCCTTTGCGGCGTGTGCGATTGTAGCTGCGATAACGGGTTTCTTCGTCGCCGCTGACGTTGACTCGGCTGCGTTTGTGGCGTCTTGCTTGACGTGTTGACCCCATGCCGGTGTCGACATCTTCGCGATCTTTCGAACCTCGTCGTCGATCTTTTCCGCCGTCTTTGCCGCTTTTACTCGCGGGCATTTCCCCAAAAACTTGAGGTGGCTCGTTTTCCGGGGTTCCAAATTTTTTCTTGTCTTTGGATTTTTTGCTATCTGTAAATTGTTGGAGAGGCGCTTTTCCCTGTCGCGCACTGCGGATGGCATCTTTGGGCAATGCGATGTCCGGTTTTTGTACTTTTTGTGTCGATTTTGCGACCGTTGGTGGTTGTTTGACCTCCGGTAGCGCGGCGACGCGAATCGTCGGCTTTTTGGGTTTTTGCGGCCGCGAAGGTTTTACCTGAGGCTTTTTCGCCGTTTTTGGGCGAGGCGGTGGTGGCGGCGACGTTGGACGAATCGGTTTTTTCGGGTCAAACGCAGGCTTGAGCGCGACCGGTTCAGTCGTTTCTTCGGGTTGAGGAGGAGACGATTCCGGCGTGGTTGGTTCGGCGGCAGGAGCGGGCGGCATGGCGACGGTTTCCTGCTTGGTTTCTGGTTTTGATTTTTTGACTTGATTGAGGTCCCGGATAGGTCGGGCTCGCCGTGTGATGGGATCGTCGCGAGTCGGAGCAAGTGGTTTGGCGGGTTCAGATTTACCGGACTTTTGAGAATCCTGGTTGTCGCCTTCGAGATAGCTTTTGACCTTGGTGGCTTCGTCGTCGGTCAGACTTGCTAGCGCAGACCCCTTGCCTTTGAGGCCGAGTTTCTCACAGACCTCAAGTATTTTCTTGTTATCAATCCCCAATTCTTTGGCGAAAGAATAAATTCGAACGGGCACTCCGGGTGGCCCTCCCTTTCATTTTGTGGCGTCGCGAAGATCGCGGCGTCAATTCGTTGGCTGCCTAACATTGTTTCATTACTTTATTCTCCTGAGGTTTGGCGGACAGTAGAAGGCAACCACGGTTTCTACTGCGACGTCAAACGATCATTGTAGTTATTCGGTTGAACCACCTTGCGATGTTTCTTCATTTATTGTCGAAGATTCGCCTTCGGGTTCAGGTATCGGTGTTTCTGGTTGGATATCTTCCGCGGGTGGAGTCGCAGAATTGTCCGTTGTCACATTTACAGCAGCTGGCGTTTCTTTAGCGATATTTTTTTGCTGCTCTTTGAGTTGCTCGAGTTCTTCTGCTCGGCGATCAGCCTCTTCGACGATTTTATCAACTTGTTCGGCGGTGAGCCCGCCCATTTCCATGAGATCGTCTGGCTCGATGACTGATAAATCATCGTATGACAAGTAACCTTCGGCCACCAGTTGGTTCGCCAAATCTTCAGAAAGGCCATCAATTGCGCTAAAACCGGCAACCGCTCTTTCGCATTGTTCGGTGAGTTCTTCGAAAGTCATGATTTCGATGTCCCAACCGCATAATTTACTAGCCAGTCGGACATTTTGTCCTCGTTTTCCAATTGCCAGCGACAATTGGTCTTCGCGGACCTGGACGATTGCCCGGCCGATCATTTGGCAGAGGATCACTTCATCGACCTCCGCAGGTTGCAACGCGTTTCGAATCAAAACCTGTGGGTCTTCGTCAAATCGGACGATATCGATTCGTTCGTTGCCGCCAAGTTCGTCAATAATGTTTCGAATGCGATTTCCACGGACACCGACGCAGGCTCCCACGCAGTCGACTTTTGAGTCGATGCTGCTGACGGCAATTTTGCTGCGATGACCTGGTTCGCGTGAGATTCCGTTGATGGAGATCACGCCGTCCATAATTTCTGGAATTTCCTGTTCGAACAGGCATTGCACCAATTTGGGTCGTGTTCGACTGAGCACAACTTTGATGCGGCTGCCTTGTGGTTTTACTTCGGTGACCAGGGCTCGAATTCGTTCGTTCGGGCTGTGATTTTCACCCGGGATTTGTTCGCTACGCGGCAGAATGGCTTCGACATTTCCCAGTGTGACGGTGGTCACGCTTCCTTCGTTTCGATTGACGCTTCCGGTAATCAGGTCGCCGACCAGTTCATTGAATTCCACCAATAACGCATCGCGTTCCGCTTCGCGGACTTTTTGAATAATGACTTGCTTGGCGGTTTGTGCGCCGATGCGGCCGATCATTTCTTCGTAGTCAATTCCGGTACCGTCCGCACTGCCCATAATCGTTCCGTCTTGCCGATCAATATTGAATACGATCTCAGCGTCTTCACCATATTGTTTTCGAGCTGCCGAAACCAATGCCGACTCAATTGCGCGAAACACCACCTCTTTCTCGATGTTTTTGTCGCGATGTAGTGAGTCAACGATTCGCAGTACTTCGTTTGGATTCATTTGTAACTATTTTCTTTTCAAGTTGTTTTCTGTTTTTGGATCAAACCAATGGGTTTTGTCCAAATCAAATTCAATCAAAACTCTCTGTCCCGGTTTTGATTCAAATTCGGATGAGGTTCGAACAACCAGGTTGTCGAATTGCTCGTCGGAATTTTCTGTGTGTTGTTTCAGTTTCACATGAACCACCGTCGAATCACCGAGTTGGTCAACCGTTTCGATGATGCCCAAGTTTGTATTGCGTTGATGTTCCTCATTGGCAGGCAAAATCGTGATGTTTTCCGGTCGAATTCCCATGACGACAGGTTGGTTGTGTGTGAGGTTTTCGTTGTTCTCCAAATAAATTTCGTTGTGTTTTGTTTTGAGTTTGAGTTGCTGGTTTTCGGTCGTAATGGTTCCGGTGAGCAGGTTCATCGGAATGGATCCGATAAACTTTGCTACAAACAAATTTTCGGGGTGATGATAGACGTCCAACGGTTTGCCAATTTGTTGCATCCGTCCGTCTTTCATGACAGCGATCCGATCTCCCAAAGTCATGGCTTCGATCTGATCGTGCGTGACGTAGATCATCGTGGTATCGAGTTGTTGGTGGAGTCGTTTGATTTCGTTGCGTAATTGACCTCGCAGTTTTGCGTCGAGATTCGAAAGGGGCTCGTCAAACAAAAATGCCGCCGGATTCCGCACAATCGCTCGCCCCAAGGCAACACGTTGGCGTTCACCGCCGGACAACTGGTGCGGCTTGCGTTTGAGAAGTTTTTCGATTCCCAATCGCTCGGCCGTCATCGCAACCCGATCATGAATCTCTCGACGTTTCGCTGAAAGTTCAGCGGCGCGGCGAGGTTTTAACACACGCGAAACTACACGACTAAAAAACCCTCCTCCGTATCGAAGTTGAAGTCCAAACGACAAATTTTTGTACACCGTCATGTGCGGGTACAAAGCATAGTTTTGAAAAACCATGGCGATGTCGCGATCTTTCGGTGCGACACGATTTACCTCGCGACCGCCAATTCGAATGATCCCTTCATCACATTGTTCCAGCCCTGCAATGAGTCGCAGTGTTGTGCTTTTTCCACAGCCACTGGGCCCGACGAGGACCAGGAACTCTCGGTCATGAATTTTCAGATGAACATTGTCAACTGCTGCTTGGTTGGAGTCAGCGAATCGCTTTGATACGCCTTCCAACTCGACATTTGCCACGGATCAGTCCTTTCGGCATGAGCCGCATTCACCAACGGCGCGCAGGAGCACCCCAATTCATTGACCGAATCAGTAAGAATACCCCTGCTGATTCTCGGGGTCAACGGCGAAAGGACTTGCAGGGAAGGCGTTTTTGACGAGTTTTTGTCGTTTTTGGCGATTCGCAACCGCTCGGGGGCATTTTGTGGCTTTGGCCGTCATTCGACGTACTTAAACGAGCCACTATTTTCTCGGGCAATTTGTTTGAGCATAGCGGCTCCCTGGTAGCTTTTGAAAGCGATCGTATGCACGACACTTCGATTGACCCGGCTTCTCGCCGCTTGGGATTTTTTTCGATCAAAGTTACTTTTGCGCAAAAAAGTAAGTGTTTCAGCGCTAAACTCGCCATCCGAGAGCAGGAATATATGATCGGCCTGCATCCGAATTCCAATTTTGATTGCCTTGAGGGGCAACGTATCCATCTTGGGATATTGGCGATACAGCCACGAGACGACGTTTTTTTTGTTTTCTTCGGTCGCATGTAGGCACTTTATTTCTTTGCCACGCATGTTGAGCATGACTTGAGTATGCGTGTTGTACAGTACGACCAGGAATTTTTGATTTTCCTTAAGCGCGTCGATCGATCTGATGACCTCGTTGCGAGCTTGGAGCCACCGGTTTCCAGCCATGCTGCCGGAGTTGTCTAACACGTAGATAAAGTTTTGGCCTTTGGCCTTGATGCCATAAAACGACGCTTCCCCATTGCCCGATGATCCTTTGCCGTTGCCGTTGGATTGAGACGCTGCACCGTTGGCCGATTTACCATTGCGTGAACTGGGTTTGGCAGGGAGTTTGGTCAGGGAGTTGGCAAAATAAATTCGCGGAAATGAGTCGTTGAGTTTGGTGTTTAAAGTCTCAAGTTTGGGGTTGGGTAGGTCGTCAAATGTCGTCGGTGCGGAACTCGTCGTTTCGGTTTCGATCGCTTCGACAGATGTCTGAGGGCTGGCAAAGGTGACAACGGGTGCTTGTTCCTCGATTTGTGCATCGAGTGCAACGGTTGAGGACGTTTCGCCAAACGGATGCCAAGTCAAAATACCGAGCAAAACGATCAGAATCGTGTGCAGCGAAGCGCTAATCAGCCAAGGTGGAACGGAATGGAAAACTTCTTGAAACAAATGACCTGACGAAGCGTCGAGGCTGGCTCTCGGTTGCGAATGATGGAAAACTGGTGTTGATTTTGGGTAGGCGTACGTCAACGACGTACTTTCGGAGTTAACAGATTCTGCTGTCATTCACTTGTTCAATATTGCGCCCTGTTTCCTGATTATCTGTTAATTTTGCGTCGATCACAAGAAATAAAACGTGATTTGGTGGATTCGTTAGAAATCCGATAGCTTGCCAGGATTCGGCTTGCTGAATTCACTGGCTTTTTTCATACTTGGCCGCCATTTTTCCAGAAAAGGGATTGCCAATGCGGTCGAGAATTCAGGTATTTTACGTCACTTGTTTTGCCGTTTTAATTTTGCCGAACATTGCTTTTACGCAACAAAAACCGGTGAAACAGAAACGTGACAATCTGGTCGATCGCTCGAATCAGTTGAAATGGGGTTCTCCCGCTCAGCGGTCTGCCCATCAAAATACTCGGCGATTCCCAACGGACCGAGTGAAAAACAAACCGGTGATCGACGAAAATCTGGTGCCAGCAAGTTTTCTGTACGAGGAAAACGCGTCATCAAAGACCGGCGATAGAAAATCGGAAACTGAAAATCGTTCGACGATTGCAACACAATTGCCCAATTCCGCAGGCCAGGTTTGGAGGGAGTATGACATCCGTCCTTACACTTCGCAAATCACCACGTCGGCGCAACCACAACAGGCTGTTTTGGATTGGATCTTGCGGGAAACGGGAAAAGAGATGTGGTTCAACGCTCCGTTGGGAATCTTGAGCGCCGACAAAAACAAAGTTCGGGTTTATCACACGCCTGAAATCCAACAAGTCGTCCAGCGAACCATTGATCGACTGGTCAATTCGAGAGGCCAGGTCCAAGTGTTGGGGCTCAAGCTGTTGACAGTTTCAAATCCAAATTGGAGAGCGAAAGCAGTTCCATTGATGCAACCGGTGCGAGTTCAGAGTCCCGGGGTTCAAGGTTGGATCACGTCCAAGGAGAACGCTGCGAATCTGTTCAACCAGTTGCGCGCTCGAAGTGATTTTCGAACTGTCAAAAGTGGAGATATCACCATTCACGACGGGCAAAAAATAACGATCTCCGATTTACGGCCGATCAGTTACTATCAAAACCTGGAAGCCCAAGTTGACCAATATGGACGCACAGCATTACGCCCAGTTGCGAGTCGCATCCAAGAAGGTTTCAGTTTGCAGTTGGGGGCGTTGTCGTCCATCGGTAATCGTGCGATGGAAACTGTGATCGATTGTCGTGTGGATCAGATCGAAAAAATGCAGCCGGTGCGAGTCGATATTCCTGGTCGAAACGGTCAGACCGTAGAACTGCAGATTCCCCAGATGGTGAGTTGGCGACTCAATGAGCGATTCCGCTGGCAAACAGATCGTGTTTTGGTTTTGAGTTGCGGCGTGGTTGCGACACCCAATAACGATCGGGCGAATCCTTTTGATTTGACCAGGATTTTGAATCGGAGCCGAGGTCGCGCCGATGCGATCCTGATCATCGAATACAAAGGGTTGGCACAGCGGGGAGCGGTTCCAAATCGGAATCCACAAAATCGAGTTTCACCAGGAAATCGAGTCGGCGATCTGCGACCTGTCGCCCCGAAACGCTAGTGATTTGTGGTTCTACGCCCTCGACGTATTTGTGCCATTGTCTTTAAAATGACGGCACCTTTTCATGTTTTGCTTTACCGATGTCTGGACAACACCGCCGCGCTGTTATTTCTGGTTTTGGAATTATTTCTCCACTTGGACTCGATGGAGAGTCGCTTTGGGATGCGCTGATCAACCGAAAAAGCGGAATCAAGATGCTGGACCGCGTTCCGTCCGAGCATTTGACGACGAATGTTTGTGGAGCCGCCACTGGGTTTACGGCAGATATCGAACAATTTGGCCCGTTGGAAAAACTGCAAAAGCGGGCGATTAAAAAAGGCTTGAAATTGATGTGCCGCGAAATCCAGATGGGCGTTGCGGCGGCTCAATTGGCGCTACACCATTCTGGCGTAGAGCTTGCCAATATCGATTCCAAGCGTTTTGGGACGATGTTTGGTTCGGATTACATTGTGACCGAACCCCAAGAATATGAATCGGCAATCGCAGCCAGTCTCAACGAAAACGGGGAGTTTGATTTTGCCAAGTGGTGGGCCGATGGTGATCGTCCGAAAGTTGAACCGCTGTGGCTACTCAAATATTTGCCCAATATGCCCGCCAGCCATGTCGCCATTTACAACGATCTGCAGGGGCCGAGTAACAGTGTTACGATGCGGGAGTCATCGTCGAATATTGCCATTGGCGAAGCGCGAACAACGATCCAGCGCAATTTGAGCGATTGCTTGTTGGCAGGTGCGACGGGGTCGAGACTTCAGCCGTTGCGAGCGGTTAACACAGCGTTACAAGAAGAATTGGCGATGGCCAACGGTGACCCGGCGGGCGCATGCCGTCCGTTTGATGAACAGCGCAGTGGCATGGTGATTGGCGAAGGCGCGGCAATTATGTTGATCGAAGAGTTGGAGCACGCCAGAAACCGCAATGCCGAAATCTATGGCGAGGTGGTGAGCTGCGCGACTTCGACGGTTGCCGATGTTCATGGAGTCGTTGATCCTTACCAAGCGTTTAAAAACGTCATTGAAATGGCGCTCCGTCAGTCCGATATGCAACCGGCGGATATTGGTCATGTTCATGCCCATGGAATGTCGTCACGAAAATTTGACCAGGGCGAGGCGCAGGCGATTTACGAAGTCTTCGGTGACCAAACGCCCGTGGTGGCTGCAAAATCAAATATGGGCAACTTGGGTGCCGGAAGTGGTGCTGTGGAAATTGTGGCGAGTTTGTTGGCGATGCAACAAGGGCAGCTTTTTCCAGTATTGAATTGTGATCAACCCTGTCAGCCGATTTCTATTTCGCGTGGTGATGCTGAGCCCGGTTCGAGTTTCATGAATCTGAATATTACTCCTCAGGGACAGGCCAGCGCGCTGGTGATTCGCCAACTGGATTGATGTTGTCTTTGCGAAACATGTTGTTTTTTGGCAACGTGTTTTTTCTACAGCTGGTTTCCCGATAGCTCCGGTTTCGAGATTTGTCGGTCGGATTAGCGTCGAAACCTTTTCTCGTAACATGGCATGTAATTCGCAATGAATCGTCATGTTATCCCATCTACCAACCTATATTCTGACATGACGAACACTCGAATTCGACAACAAAGCAATTGGGCCGGTCTGGTTTATAAAGTCATTGATGGATGTGCCATCTGTCTCGGACTGGTGTTGTTGTTGCTATGGCATCCGTCGTTGAATAGCGATTCAACGATTATCAGTTGTTTACTGGCGATCGGAGCCTATTCGATCATCGGTGAATTGTTGGGTGTTTACCGCGATTGGAAATTGGCTTCGAACAAAGAATTTGTTTGCTGCCTGGCATCCTGGGCCATTACGTTGTTGTGTCTGGGAGTATTGGGCCGATTCAGCTATTCGACCACCGAGTTTTCGTTTGGTGCACTCGTCTATTGGTTTTTTGTGACGCCCGTTTTGTCAGTCTCGGCCCGAATATGTTTTCGAGGATTTCTCCGCTACCTGGTTCGTTCTGGAATCCATGCACGCGGTTACGCGATCTATGGCGCAACAGATCTGGGCGTTCAGTTGGCAGACAATATTGATAAACGTCCGGATCAAGGTCTGAAATTCATGGGGTTTTATGATGATCGGCCCGAACACCGTTCCACAAAACTGGAAGACGAATATGCGACCCGTTTGGGTTCGATGGCCAGTCTGATCGAGCACGCCAAAAATGGGGATCTGGAAGTTGTATTTATCACGTTACCGATGCGAGCCGAATCGCGGATTCAAAGTATCGTTTCCGAGTTAGCGGATACGACGGCGTCGGTTTACATTGTTCCCGATTTATTTACTTTCCAGTTGTTGCATTCGCGGTGGATGGACGTCAACGGAGTGCCCGTTGTCAGTGTATTTGAAAATCCACTGTATGGCGTCGACGGCATTTTAAAACGAACGACCGACATTGTTCTCGCTTCGATCGCGCTGGTTGTGCTCGCGATACCGATGCTGTTGATTGCTGCCGCCGTGAGATTGACCAGTTCGGGTCCGGCACTGTTCAAGCAAGTGCGCTATGGACTGGATGGCCGCCGAATTTTGGTCTGGAAATTTCGGTCGATGACAGTGTGTGAAAACGGTGACCGTGTCAAACAGGCGACCAAGAACGACAGCCGTTTGACACCCATTGGCGGTTTCCTGCGCAAGACTTCGCTCGACGAACTACCTCAATTGATCAACGTTCTTACGGGAACGATGTCATTGGTCGGACCGCGACCCCATGCGATGGCGCACAACGAATTTTATCGGTCTCAAATCGATGGATATATGTTGCGTCACAAAGTCAAACCGGGGATCACGGGTTTGGCGCAAGTCTGTGGCTATCGCGGTGAAACGGAAACCATTGACAAAATGGAAAAACGTATTTTGTTTGACCACAAATATATTCGCGAGTGGTCCATCTGGCTCGACATCAAAATCATCTTCAAGACATTTCTGGTCGTGTTCTCACGACAGAATGCGTATTGATGTCAAAGGTTTTTTTATGATTCTGGCTTGTTCGAGTCGGGATCGGGTTTTGTCGGAAAGACAAAGATGTTGCCGTGTTTACGCGTTTTCGGTTTTTGGGCGGTTGGTTTTTCGGCTAACGGTTCGTCTTGAGAATCGTTGGAATCGACTTGCCCCAGTGTTTCAATCGGTCGTGTTGGTTTGCTCTCCTTGATTGTCTTTGGGCCGATAACAATCGTGTGCGTAATCGGTTTTTTTGTTTCGGTTTTCGGTGTTTCAGTATTTTCTGATTTGCTGGAAGGATCGTTGTCCGGTTTTGAACCATCAGGCTCGGTGATGTTTCGTGGGTGCAATCGTATTGGTTGGACTTTTACCTGTTCGGGTTTTTGTTCGGTTTTCGAAAGGTCAATTTTTTGTGGTTGAGGGTCGCTTGGCGCCGATGGCGGAGTTGGCGCTGGGCCGATCGGGGCTTCTGTATTTTGTGGAGCCGCAGGCGGTTGCGGTTGCAACGGTTTAGGAGGCTCCAACGGTTTAGGAGGCTCCAACGGTGTAGGAGGCTCCAACGGTTTGGGAGCTTGCGAACGCAGGTTTTGCTCCGCAAGGTCATCGTTGATGTCCGCCTGAGGCGTATCAGATTGCTGGACAGGTTGGTTGGTTGGCGAAGTCGTTGACAGTTCTGGAGGCAGCTCGACTGGTGATGGGTCGGTCAGTGCCTGGAAAATTGCCGCGAAATCTGGTGATTGTTCTTCAGCCGTTTTTTGATTCATCGATTGAGTGGCAGAAGTTGGATCGGGTTCGTGCGATGGCTCGGCTGGGTCTTGTAATTCAGGCACGACCGGATGATCGACCGTTGGAACAGGCGCTTTTGAAACAGGCGCTTTTGAAACATCGGTTGGATTGGGTGAAAATTCTGGAACCGTCGGTTTTTTGATGGAAGCCAGGGGTTTGGGTTCTTGAGGTTTAGCTGTGGTGGTTTGAGGTTTGGTTGCAATGGCTTGAGGTTTTGGAGAGACCGGTTCAACAGATGGTTCTGGTGTTATTTTTTGGGGCTTTTCGATCGAACTAGTCGTTTGTGTCGAAGTTGAGTCCGGTTGATCGACCGATTCCAAGGCATCGTCAGCCGGTTCTATTGATGCGACGTTTTCGATAGGTGATGTTTTTTCCTGTTCTTGATTTTTTGCTTCTGACGGCGATTGCTGTTTTTCAAACTGTTCGAGGGTGCGAACAGGGGCAGGTTGTGGTTTTGAGGTTTCTGGTTGTGGCTCTATCGGACGTGGCTCGTTGTGACTTGTTAGTTGCGCCGTATCTGATTCAATCTGAGTCAGTACGTTCGTCGAAGGAGCGGATTGTGCTTCGTCGATTGATGTAACATTCAGTGTCGTGTCTGTCAATGATTGATTTTCCACCGGCGAAGCAACGGTTGGAGAGCAGAAAAACATGACCAGACCAACGCCCAGCATCAAACCGAACAAAGTTCCGCCGCCGACAACAACTCGTTTTGGCAGACCTTGCGGTCTCCAGTCCACGTGAGGTTTGTCCAGTCGCGTAATGTAGTTGACTTTTTCTGCAGCCGCGAACTGCGACTCAATTTGCAGCAATTCCGTTTCTGCTTTTGACAAAGCGTCTTTCCGTTTTTGCACCAAACCAGACACTTCGTCGTATTCAACACGTTTGAGCGAAAGTCTTTCAATTCTGTCCGACAGCTTTTTTTTCTGATTCGTCAGACGTTCTACTTTTGCAAATGCAATTTCCAGCTCTTTCTGTTTTGATTTGAGCGCGACACCGATTTCTTTATTCAGTTTGTCTTGAATGATCGAGATGGCGGTTTTGGCAGCCAGCACCGACGGATGGTTTTCTCTGAATTTTCCGAGAGCATTTGAGTGTTCGAGGTGCGCTTTGACTGCGCCCTCTTTGAGAGATTTTAGCGCGGGGAGGAACACAAATACTTCATCGGGAGTCGATTGGATCCCGTTGGGGTCCATGGCCGCTTGTTGCAGCAGGAGCTGTTGTTTTCGCAGATTTTCATGTTCATTCATTGCGGCGCGAAGCTCTGTTTCGAGCGTCGCCAGCGAACTTTGTAATGAACTGTTGCTTGAATTCGTATTATTGAGATTTCGCAGCTCGGACAGATCTGCACCGATATCTTGTTCCATTTGTTTGAGTTTTGCGGTGGCCGATTCCAATTTGCCATTTGCAAATTTTACCGTCTGTGACAATTCGAGCAGCATGCTTTCAGCCAGAGCTTTACGCAATGAACGCAATTGGTTTTCGATTTCGGTCGTCAACGCCGTGACCAGTTTGGCGGCATCCTCGCGATTCGAAGCCGTTACACCGATATCCAGCATTTCTGTTTTACCGAACTCGGCTCCGCCGGGTGACGTCACCGAGATGGAGCCCTGGATCGATTCGATCAATTTAGCGTCGGGATCACCTGCTGATTTGATGCTGCTGAGTTCAGCGTTTTGCAATGCGCGCCGAATGACAGACGGATTGCGAGCGATTTCGGAAATCGATTCTTGAGCGGACTTCAGAGATTCGGTGGATTCAAACCGCCCAGGTTTTAGATGCGAACCGCCAATCAACTGATCACGCACCACCAGTTTTTGTGAAGCGCGGTATTTTTTTGGACCAACGGTAGAGTAAATCAATGAGAAAACAAAAAAACCGATCGTTGGCGCAAGCAACAAGAATTTGTGTTTTAACAACAGATTCAAAAAGGACCAGTTGAGTGCCCTGACGACCGTCATTTTGAAACTCTTTCCAAATTGGAAAATGATGGTGAATAACAAATCCGAGCCAAGAATCGCGGAAATTCCCGTACAATTCCTATACTCGAAACACACTGTAGTTTTATCGGTCGATTCACATCATATTGACCATTGGCGTTGGCTAAACATGCAGGTTTGCGCAGCCCGCAAACTTTATTACAGCAGTTTGGGATTATGTGTGCAGATTCAATCACAAGTGCGACGCGTCAGAGAAATTCCATGGACTACTGCAACGGAGCCTTGTCGCGTGGGTACCACTGGCTCCGCCAGTGATGTGATTGGATTGTGGTTGTTAAGTATTTCAAATGAACAAAAAAACCGTGAGTTAATGTGCAAATCACTGGCGAAGCCAGTGGCACCCGCCGCGATTCGAACCGGCGGCCAAAGCCTTGCTGCTCACAAGGTCATGTTCGGGAGGGAACCACTCGCTCGCGCTTCGTGCTTGTATCAGCATTCCATGAGATTTCCTCGTCAGCGAAAAGCCACAACCACACAGACTTGTCCCTCACTTACGTTTCGGGTTGTGATTTTCCTCGCCAACACTTGTTCACCCAATGCAGATCATGGAATAAGTGAGATTAACGATTGGGCATTTAATTAAACTAGCCAATCAAAACGAGATGGACGTCTTCTAACCGCCCTTGGTCGGTGTGGCTTATGACGCTGATGTTAAGCACGTTTTTTGAAAAATCTGTTCGCAAATGTTGACCAGCGGCGAACTCAAAATTGTTTGCAGCCCGTTCGGCCACCAAGGCACCGTTCAACGAAATTTGCATGTCTTCGAGATCGGATACGATTTTGATTACGATTTGTTGCGACGCCGTGAGACCGGTTGGCGTCGAAAACCGTCTTTCCAATTCAAATCGAACGGTCTCATCTGATGCGCAATCGCGAATTTCTGATAGAGCCAACGGCAGCTTTGCCGTTGTCGTCGAAATGGGAGTTTCTGGATCTGACAAAGAAAAAACTTTGCATGACCAAGGGCCGCGCAGTTTGATAACGTGCGTATCTTGATTGCCCAAAATTTCACGCTCGGTTGATGGTTTTGTTAGCAGCGCCGGTTTTGTTTGCGAACTATTCGGGTACGAAACTAGATTCGATGTTGATTTGTTGAATCTGCCCTGTTTTTTTCTCGATCATTCTGAAATTCACTTGAATCCCACGGATCGGGTAAGGGTAGGGCGGTAGCGTTTCGCGTTCCAGATGATCATCAACCAAACCGTTCGGGGTTGTCGTAGGAAGACCCGGAGTTGGAGAATCCAGCCAATCGGTTCCTTCGTCAACCTGACCGCTACCTCCGTCATCCTGATCTCGACCGTCGCTTTCATATCCGGGCCACCACGAACACCAGGTTCGAGAAACTCCAGCGGTGACTCCTGGCCAGGCAACGGACCCATTCAAAGTCGGAGTGCTGGGATTGTGGGCGAACCAGACATTGGTTGTCCCGGCTCCTAGAAAACCGAGGTCAACGTAGGCGCCATCCGGGCTGCCTCCTGCGGCAACGTAATTGGGATCACCCGGAATTTGTGTTTGATTTCCGACGGTTTGGACATTGGCATTGGGAGAATACACTCGCACATCGAACGCCGCGACGTTGGGCAAGACTAAATCTTGGCCCACGGTAGTTGGCAATACGGTGGGATCGATGTTGGGTGAAAGTGGTGTTTGAAAGATGGAATCATCCAACTGCAAAAATCTGAGTTGATTTCTGGTCAGTTCGTAGGGGAATGTCAAACTTGCGCCAAATCGATTTTCACGCTGCGCCAGATCAGCCAATGAATTAGCGACCAAGCGGTCGGGTAATCCATCAGCATTGGTATCAACCCATCGTGCCGAAATGTCGTTGAACGCGAAAAAGCGTCTCACCTGGTCAATGTTTGCTGCTGGAAAACCGGATAAATCGAGATCGGGACGGATCAATAACGCCCGCCGATGAACATTGAGTTGATCGTCGTGATTGAGTTGGCCGTTGGGCGCGATGCGATCGATAAACCAACTCCACCAAACGACTTCTGCCAATTCAGACTCAATGACTTGTTGTGCATTAGAATAACGTGTTCCGCCAAAGCTGCGGAATCGGCCGCGGAACGGACGATTTTTGCTTCGCAATGTTGCGGCGATAATGTCATCAAAATCGCCCAGGTGAGTTGCATTGGGATCTTTGTTGTAAGTGTTATTATCTGTGGCCGTACCTTCGACGATGGTGAAATAGCCCGGTGGCTGCGTATCGGCTGTCCAGGTTTTGGGTGAAACGGTGACCATGGAAAGGTCTTGGCGTAACAACTCACCCACGGATCTGCCTTGACTGGCCATTTCGATAATGGCCCGACCTTTGGCAATTTCGGCGCTCATTTGTTGGAAAAATTGAACCATGATCAACAATACCGTTGTCGTGATGGCAATGCCGATCATAACTTCGACTAACGAAATACCGCGGCGCAATTGGGGAGCAATGTAGTGGCGTGTCATGACGGTTGAACTCCTGGACTGCATGAACTGGAAGGAATCCAAGGAATTGGGAATATCCAGTATTCGCATGAGTAACGGAAAAGCTAAAGGTGGGAAGAGGTTGAGTATTTCACCATATTTTATCGCTTGGACAGACCTTGTACACGCAGAAAAACAGAGGAAATGGTGAAAAACAACGGTGTTTACGTCGTTTTTTGATCATTTTGGGTGTTTTTTTGCAGGTTTGTGGGGCGACGTCGAGCAAACATGAATTTTTTTATAAATAAAACTTTCGTTGCCAAGATTCTTTACGCTGCGCCGAAATCTAATTCTATTAGTAGGTTAGTACTGTTTGTGACAGCTAACTTGCTGGGTTTTTGCCTTGGTCGGAAACCACTTCTACAACAAAGCTGTGCCTCGCCGCAAAATTGTTTGAATTTCGGGAAACCGTTTCACAAGACAACGCGTATTCATCACACTGAAGATTCGTGCGGACGAAAATCCGTGTTGAACAAAACAGGGAATCAGAGGAAGTAGCATGTCAGATTTATTTGACAAACGGCAGATTCACAACGCTGCAGACTTTTTTGCCAAAACGTTTTTCATTTTGTCGGCCATCGTTTTGCTGTCGCCAAATTTGTCGGCCCAAAAAAAGGACGATCCAAAACAGGCGATCGCACTCCGAGCTCAAGCCGAAGAAGGGCAGAATCAGAAAGACTTTAAATTTGCCGCCAAAACTTGGGAAAAACTTCTGATCGAATTTCCCAACTGTTCATTTGTTGATGACGCTCGCTACCAATGCGGTGTTTGCTATTTCAACCTCGGTGACTACAAAAATTCTGCCAAGAAATTCGAGGAAACGATTAAATCAGTTGCCGACAAAAAAGACTATCTCTACACCGAGCCTTGCTATTTGTATCTCGGGTTTAGCCAATTTCAGATTGGTGAAAATGAAAAAGATCCAGCGAAGTCCAAGCCTCAAATCAAAACAGCGATTTCAACGTTTGATGAGATGCTCAAAAAATTTCCAACTGGCAAATACGCCGATCAAGGGTTGTTGTTCCGCGGCGAAGCGCACGAAGTTCTGAAAAACTACCCGCGTGCCGCCAGCAATTATCAGCAAATCATCGATAATTTTGAGTCCAGCATGTTTTTCCTGGAGTCGCATTACAAACTTGGGTACGTGCTGAGCCGGATGAAGAAATCGGTCGAAGCAGAAAAAATGCTGACCGAATATGTCACTAAAGCGACAGCGCAAAACGAAAAAGCCAAAACGGACTCCAAAGTCCAAAAAATTGACGAAAACAAGATCAAAAATGCCCGATTCGATATCGCTGAATCGACACGTGTCCGCGGCGAATCCGCTTTGAATGCCAAACGAGTAAACCAGGCCAACAAATTGTTTGGCGAAGCTCAAAAGATGTTTGCATCACTGGCCACCGACGAAGATTTTCGGCGCTGGGATGTTGCTGCCTATCAATCGGCGCTTTGCCTGCGGCAACAAAAGAAATTTCCTGCCGCTGCCGCCGCGTTTGAAAAATTAGCCAACAGTGCCAAAACCGCTTATGCCGCTGACGCCGGTATCCAGGCTGGCAGGTGTTATTTTGACGCCAACGATTTGAAAAATGCTGACAAATGGTTTGACAAAATGCGAAAAGACGGCGGTCGTTACGCGCTCGAAGCCGCCCACTTTCAAACCCAGATTTTGTTAAAGCAAAATAAAAACGAGGCTGCGGCGTCATTGGCCAAAGCTGCGATGCAATTTGGCAGCAAGGACAAACCGTTTTACGCGCAACTCCAAATGGATTACGCCGACGCACTCTATCAACAACGCGAAAAACGGGGTGAGTCCGTCGACGTTTATCTGGATATCGTCAAATCTTTTCCTAAATCAGAATTGGCTCCGCAAGCTGCCTACTACGCTGCATTCGCCGCACAGGAAAATGCTGAATTTGATCGCGCGATCAAATTGGTCGATCAATTCCTGGAAGACTTTCCTCGTAACATTTATCAACCGGATGCTTTACAAGTCAAGGCGGACAGCCTGGTGCAGCTCCGAAAATATAAAGACGCGATTACCGTGTTTGATTCGATTATCAAAGATTTTGCTTCGCACGAAAACGCAGGAACCTGGCAAGTCCGTCGCGCAGCCTGCCAATATTTCGATGGCAACACGGATGCGATCGAAACCGATTTGGCGAGCCGCATCGATTCCATTAAACCCAAAGCTGCAAAAGCACTCGGCTACTATTGGATCGGCGTCTGTCGATTTGACAACAAGAAATGGGAACTGGCAGCCGAAGCGGTCAAGAAAAGTCTGAATATTGATACCAACCATCGCCGGGCTGCCGAAGCGACTTTGCTTTTGGCCCGCTCGCAATTCTTGCAAAACGAAATCGCCGACGCGATCAAGACAGCGAAGGCTGGAGCAAAAAAATTCGCCAAAACCAATATGGCGGAGCGTTTTAGTTACCGCCTCGGTGAGTTTGAGTATGAAAACAAAAACTATTCTGCTGCTGCCGATCACTATCTCGACGTGATCAAAAACAGCAAAAACAAACAGCTTGTTCCTAACGCTTATTATTCGCTGGCCTGGAGTCAACTCAAACTGAAACAAAACGAATCCGCGATCGATTCGTTTACCCAATTGATCAAACGCTACAGAAATCATGACTTGGTCGACGACGCAAAACTGGGCCGTGGCATGACCTACCGACAGGCGAACAAGCATCAGGCAGCGATCGATGATCTGTCTGATTTCGTCAAAACGTCAAAGGATGCGAACAAAAAATTTAATGCCCGGTACGAAATTGCCCTTTCGCAAATTGCGATGAAATCGCTTGAGCCGGCCATTAAAAACCTCCGTCAATTGCTCGACGAAGATTCCAAATCGAAACTGGCAGATCGGATTTGTTACGAACTTGCCTGGGCGTATCGTGACAACAAAAAACTGGACGATGCGATCAAGTATTTTGAAAAACTGAGCAAGGACTATCAGAATAGCCCCTTTGCTGCCGAAGCATTCTTCCATCTCGGCCAAGCCGACTACGATGACAAAGACTACGAGTCGGCAATCGAAAATTATTCGCAATGCGTTGCGAAAACAAAAAACAAAACCCACGCTGAAAAAGCGGCTTACAAACTGGCCTGGTCTCAATTCCAACAGAAAAAATACAAAACTGCAAAATCCAGTTTTGAAAAACAATTGGCGGATCATCCGCGAGGCGAATTAGCTGCTGACGGGTACTTTATGGTTGCCGAATGTTTGTTCCGTCAGAAAAAACATTCCGAAGCGGTCACCGCTTACAAAGTTGCAATGCCAAAAGTCATCAATGGCAATGTTGCCGAGCAAGTTAAATTGCAAACCTTGTTGCACGGAGCTCAATCGGCCAACAAAGCTGGTAAGTTTTCCGAGGCGATTACGTTTGCCGAGCAGATCACCAAGCAAAACAAAGATGACGCTTACAACTACGAAGCGAATCTGGAATTGGGAATTGCACTCAAAGGTCAGAAAGAATTTGATACCGCACTGGAGGCATTGGAGAGAGCAACCACGCCCATTAATGAAACCGGAGCCCGAGCGTATTTTATGATTGGTGAAATTCGCTTTGAAGAAAGGAAATTCGACGAAGCGATTACGGCGTTCAAAAAAGTGATCTATGGATACGGTGGAACACGTTCGGCCGACAGTATTAAACCTTGGCAGGCATTGTCAGCTTACGAAGCTGGCCGCTGTCTGATGGTTCAGATCGCCACGGCGAAGAATGCTGGCGCCAAAAAAGATTTGATCGCAGAAGCAAAAAAAATGTTTCAAAATATTGTTACCAACTACACATCGGAAAAACGTGTTGTTGACGACGCAAAAAAACAGCTGGAAACGCTCAATCGCATGTAATTGACGTTGATGTATTCCGTAAATTTGATTCGCAAAAATGGAATAAACGAAACCATCCGACTGAAAAACAGTTTACAATTGAATTGCCGACCTCGCCCGGCAATCGAACATAATCCGGAGAGAGTATCGATGATGAGCCGTGGACGAGTTAGCATCAATCTTGCGCGAGTGGTTACCGCATTTGTCGTAGTTTGCCTGATGAGCATTTTGATCGTCGGGCCCGCTGCCGCACAAACCGACAATCAATCAGGTCCCAGTACCGAAAAGATTGACTCCAGCTCACCCTCTCAACCCGACGCTGCCAAAAAAAATCCCAAAGCCAAAAGCATCAGTTTCTTTTCTCTGATTCTGCGGGGCGGTTGGTTTATGATCCCGTTGGGATTTTTGTCGTTGGTGGTGGTGACGTTGACCATCGAACGTTTTATTTCTCTACGCAAAGAAAAAATAATGCCGACCGAGTTGGTCACGCATCTCGGCAATCTCGGTAGAACCCAAGGTGGATTCGACCCGCGCTCGGCTTATCGCATTACTCAACAATATCCTTCGAGCGCATCGACGATCATCAAATCGTTGTTGCTCAAGGTCGGGCGACCACAATCGGAAATCGAAACTGCGGTCAGCGATACGAGCCAGCGCGAGACCGACCGGCTCAACGCACCGGTTTCGTGGCTATCAGTGATCGCGACCGTGGCACCGCTGATCGGATTGTTAGGAACCGTTTGGGGGATTACCCAGGCCTTTTTCAACCTGGCTAATACACCCGCCGGTGTCGAAGTGAACAAAGCCATGACACTGGCCGACGGAATTTACACGGCTTTGGTGACCACGTTGTGCGGATTGATGATTGCGATTCCTGCCGCCATCCTGGCCCATTTGTTCGAAAGCCGCATCGTCAAAGCCGTCAACCAAATCAATGAAATGGTGACGACGCTGATGCCACAAGTTGAAAAATACGAAGGCCGCCTGCGATTTAGTGATGCAGCGGAATCCGAACCGTCGTCGGGCACGACACGAAAACGTCAAACCGAATCATCGACAACCAGCTAAATGAATACAAAAACGGGTGGTCCGGTTTTCCACACACTGACTAATTCGCCAATGAAAAAACAACTTAGGTAAATCGAGCATGGCAGTTACAATTCGCAGATCGAAAATTACAGGTTCACTGAGCCTGACTCCACTGATCGATGTGATTTTTCTCCTATTGATCTTTTTTATTGTGGCGACCAATTTTTCGGAAAAAGAGTCCGAAATCGATATTGAATTGCCGTCGGCCAGCCAAGCCATGCCACTGACCAGCCAACCGGCTGAATTTGTCATCAATATCAATGACAAAGGACAATATTTTGTCGATGGCGCGTTTCGACAGCCCGAAGAAATCGAACGCGTTTTACAATCCAAAGCGGCCAACAATCCGCTGACACAAACCGTCGTTATTCGCGCCGACCGGCGAGTGGACTGGGAATACGTTTCAACAGCATTTGATCTATGCAAGAAAGCGGGGATCTACGAATATTCAGCAGTCATGGAAGGCGAGTGAGAACCAAAATACAGAACCCAATGAAGGCTAGACAATGAGCACCCAACGCCGCATTGTTCGCAAAATCGAGCATCCGTTTGAACACGGATTCGACTCGCAATTCTGGCCCGTTGTGATTGCCATGTGCGTTTTGACCGCGGTACTGATCGGAGCGGTCATCGCATTGTTTTCCGGCATTGCAATGTGGATTTCACTCATGGTTCTGCCGGCCGGATTGGGAATCGGCCTGGCGGTTTTCCGTGTGATCGAACATCGGATGGTCCGGCGCTCGATTCAGTTTGCCGCGATCCTTAGTTTGGCAATCCATGTTTTGTTGATTCTGGTGATGATCGCTTGGCGGATCTTTAGTATTGTTCCCGAAAACCAGGTGGCTGTTGAACCGCCAACCAAGCAAAAACCCATCCGTGTCACCTTTCGCAATCCGACTCCTGTTGTCGAACCCGAAGTGACACCTGAGGAAACGGTCGAACCCGAACCCGAAGTCGTTGAAAAAACAGAACCGGAACCGACTAAAACAACAAAAACCGAAAATCAAGTTCGGACGATGGCACAGGTTTCCAACGAAAGTTTGTCGCAGCGCCAAAATCGAAACCAACCTACTGTTCCTAAAATGGGACGTTCCCTTGCCCAACGGAGTCGGCAACCTTCAGAAAATCGACCGCGAGCCACGGAAATGGCAAAATCATCTGCGGCGGCATCCAAATCTGAGACGTCAAAATCGGAACCTGCGCCGGCGAAAACCGAAGTGACGCGGTCCAGCCCGAGTCCAGCATCCGCAAATAAATCGAGCCCGTCAGAAACGGCATCCAATCAACCATCACCGGCAACGCCGCGCAAAAGTCGCACTCAGCCGACTCCAACCGAAAATCGAATTGTCAAATCAAATCCCAATCGCAGCAACAATCGTCCTCAAGTTCAACCGAAATCAGAAACGGCCAATCGAACCGGTTCGCCCGGTGCAAGTTTGTCGCGCGTGACGGCGTCGACCAACCAACCTTCGCCAGCTTCAACCGTCAATCGAAAAACTTCGGAAACAAAACCCGAAGTCGCTCAGAAAACGCCGTCCGTTTCGTCAAAAATGGTCCGGCCTTCGAAATCATCGACCGCGCGAAACGAACGTTCGCGGCCTAAGCCTGCTGAAACTGTTCGCCGGACAACGCCACAAATCAATCGTAACAAAACGGCACAACGACCCATTGTCCGACCAGCCACGTCGCAACCTTCGACGCAATCACAAACAACGGTGGCCAAAACCAATACATCCAGCCGCCGAGTCGAAGTTCAGCGACAGTCGACGTCGATGATTCAACCGACCGAAAGCGTCAAGCGGTCTTCGAACCCGTCGACGAATGTTGTTGAGCATCGACCGATGGAACAAACTCCACGCCGCACGGTTGCAACGCCATCAATCAATTCGACACCGATGGCCAACGCACAACCGCGCCGCGCCAAAATGACGCGGCCACAAGTTCAATCGATGCAAAACGTCGAAGCACCGTCGATGGCCAGTACCAACGCCACCAAAGGTTCGAGTCAAATTTCGCCACAACCGTTGGCACTGAACAAAGGTGAAACGGGAACGGCCGGGTCGGGCAGCTCTGCCAATTTTAACCGTGCCAATGGACCGAAAGTGAGTCCAGCGCAAATCGCATCCAATTCATCACGACGAAACGAATCTCAATCGCAACCTAACCAGACACGCAGCCTGGCATCCAAACAACAATCACAAATCAATCAGTCGCGAACTGGAGCTCCCGTTCCCCAGCAAGTGGTCAAAATGGACAGCAAGATCGGTTCTGTTTCCGGTACGCCAGCGCCTAAGCAACTGAACGCAAGTTCGAGTGCATCCATCCAATCGGCTTCGTCTGATTCCACTCGAGGTCAAGTTTCTTCTGAAAAAGGAAGTTCGTCGGTTGATGTTGGACCGACAAAAATTGTTGCGGATCAAAACAGCTCTCGAGCTGGCGGCGGCGGGCAACCGCAACTGAGTCAACAATCGATTGCATCGAGTTCGAAAAACAGTGGCAGCGGTCCGCCGCTGATGCCGAGTGTCTCGACCACCAATACGACCAACAGTGTAAGTGCTCCGTTGGCTTCGGGTTCGTCTTCGACGCAAGCACAAAACCCAGCGCCCAATTCAAAATCAATGATTGGACAACGCCAGTCCAACACACCGGTAACCGTTGGCAATCCGTCGGACAGCGAAGTGAAAACAGAACCTGCTCCGACAAACATCGCTGGTAATTCCAGTAGCCAACGTTCGAATCGATCGTCCGAAAATCCGAGTTCCGCACCATCGCTGGCATCCAACGACAAAGACGATGCCGACAAACGCGACCAAAATCGCCAAATGATCGCCGATTTGCCGTCGAGCGAAAATGGATCGCGCGGCACTCCAAATTCCAGCGAGCCCACGACCAATCAATCGCAATCGGGTTTGATCGCCAATACTCAAACTCAAAAACAGCAATCCGGAACGATGTCTGTCGATCGCGCTGAGAATGGCTCGTTGACCCAAGCCAATACGGCCAATGATTCAGAGATCGCCAACAGCTCCAATCGTCGCGCCTCGCGATTGGGCAGCAATCAAGTTTCCGACATGATAGTGGGACAATCAAATATTGATCGCACAAAACTGTCGCCAAAAATTGGTTCCACTCCAGGCAAATCCAATACACCGATTGCCGCGAATTCCGGTGGCAGCACCACGGGTGAAACGACTCCGGGCCGGCGCGGTGACATCGTACGTTCTTCGTCGGGCTCAACGGGTGGACCCAGTTCAAACCCATCAAAATCAAACGTCGGTTCGGGACCAGCCAGCCCTTCGTCAATTACGTCCTCGCGTGCCGGTGGATCAGGACAGTCCACTGCCGACACGAAAATTGTGAAAATCGGATCTGGTTCTGGGCAAAGCAACAACACACCACTGGTGCAAAACACTCCGAATCGCGGCAGTATGAATGTTTCGTCGACGGGAACCAATCCGACGTCCAGTTCGACAACGGGCAATGACCGAGTGGCGGACGCGAACAAACAATCAACCGGAGGTATTCAAATCGAATCGCCCGCCAAGCCAGGTGCTGGTGGTTTTGCATCGAAACCCGACGAGCGTATCGGTGTCAATTCCATTCGCGCGTCGCGCGACAGCGATTCGATTCAATTGCAGCCATTGTCGCGTTTCCGAACTGAAAATCGTGGCAACAAACCGCAGATCAGTTCATCAGTCGTGGTTGCCAAAAAACCATTCAGTTCACGTCGTCGTCACCGGTTACAAAAACAGACACCGGAGACAGCAAAAGCGATTGAATTGGGTCTGGCGTTTTTAGCGCGGCAGCAGAACGAGGACGGTAGCTGGTCGCTTGAAAAACTCGACCGTCAGCGAACTGAGTCAAGCTACCAACTGGTCAGCGACACGGCGGCAACCGGTCTCGCACTGTTGGCATTCCAGGGTGCGGGTTTCAATCACAAGGAATATTTTTATTCTGAAAAATTGGATCGAGCGATTACGTTCCTAATCGATAATCAAAAAGAAAATGGTGATTTGTATGTCGAGTCTGACAAAAACTCCAACGAGAGTTGTCGGCTGTACAGCCACGGAATTGCAGCCCTGGCTTTGACCGAAGCCTACGGTATGACGCAAGATCCAAAGCTCAAAAAAGCAGCCCAAAAAGCAATCGATTTTATCGTCAACACACAAGACGAAAACTTTGGTGGTTGGCGATATTACGCGAGACCCGTTTCGATGCGACGCAGCGACACTTCGGTAACTGGGTGGATGGTCATGGCTTTGCAAAGTGGTCGTTTGGCAGGATTGGATGTTGACAAGAAAACTTTTGACAATGTTCAGCGATTCCTGGGTTATGCCAAAGACTCTCGTTCAGAACATTTGTTCCGCTACAACCCGAATGCCAGCCGCGATGACCCCAAAACCGCCAAACATCTGAAACCGACACACAGTATGACGGCGGTCGGGTTGTTGATGAAAATGTACTTGGGCTGGGATCGAAAAGATCGACGCTTGATCAACGGTGCCGACTATTTGCTGCAAAAACTACCTGACAACAAAACGGAAGCTTCGCGCGATACCTATTATTGGTATTACGCGACACAGGTCATGAATCACATGGGCGGCAAACGTTGGAATCAATGGAAAAAAGCGTTGGAACCGATGTTGATCAAATCCCAAGTCAAAGACGGCAAACTTGCCGGAAGTTGGGATCCGTATTATCCGATTCCCGATCGCTGGGGAAGTCATGGTGGTCGTATCTACGTGACGACCCTCAATTTGTTGAACCTGGAGGTCGAGTATCGCAAACTACCGCTATACGTCGACACTGGCAAATAGCAAACGGTTTTTGTTTTAGTAAGCCATCGTGAGCGGTAAGGCGTAGCCGCCGGTTCGAAGCGCTTACAAACCGGCGGCTAGCGCCTTGCCGCTCACAGATCGGGCACTCGTCGGTGAGGTTTCGGGAGGGCGAGGCTCCTGCCGAGACGCTGGCCACAGCCGCACCGCACGCACTAGCCACTTTCTTTCTACACCGTTTTGGTTCGGCAGGAGCCTCACCCTCCCGAATTCACTCCAAAACTGAATCCGCAATCTTTGCCTGTTCGGTCTCCGTTGCCAAAATCAAACCCTAGGCACTCAGTGGGGAAAGTTTTTCCAATGTAATTTTCGTAATTTGTTTGTCGCCGGTTGGGACTTCGGGTTATGATGAGGTCTCAATTGCCTTTCGAACATCGCCCTTTCACATTCCCTTCTCAGATAAATTTGTCCAAAGTTAGCTGATCAACACATATCCGAATCAGTTTCAACTATTATTCCAGCATGAATACGACAAAGTACTTGCCGTCGATCGTGAGCCTGATCCTGATCGTTTTGATTTTCGGTTGTCAGAAAACCAAAACTCAGGATGCGAGATCTCTGTCTGAATCCGAGCGATCACCGCAAAAATTTGTCCCCTATTACCCAGACAAACAACCGTCGCATACGTTTAGAAATCACGTCGAAGAAACGGCCTGGCAGAAACATTTTGATAAACTTTCACCCAAGGAGGGGATGGATGCGCCGGATTTTGAGTTGTCAGACATCGCTGGCAAACAAACATTCAAGCTGTCCGAGTACGCCGGCAAACAACCGGTTGCATTGATTTTTGGCAGTTTTACATGACCGCCGTTTCGACAATCGGCCGTGCGCTTGAGTGATCTTTACCGCGACTACAGTGACAAAATTAAATTCGCCGTGATCTATATTCGAGAAGCCCACCCCAAAGACGGTTGGGTAATCAACGGGGAAAAAATCCAATTCAACGATCCAAAAACGTACGAAGCGCGATGCAAGGTTGCCGACGAATGTGGGATGGCCATGAAGCACGGCATCAAAACGTATGTGGACAAAATGGACGACAAAGTGATGATTGCCTATGCGGCTCATCCCGAACGTTTGTACCTAATCGGCAAAGACGGCAAAGTCGCCTATCAAGGCGGACTCGGACCTTCGGGATTTAAAGTCGATGAATTAAAAATTGCGATCGATAAATTATTAGGATCCAGCAGTGAGTGATTGAATCCAACATGAGCACGAAGCGTCAGCGAGGGACGGTTGTTTTTCAAAACAATGGGAAGGTTTTGGTCTCTCGCCGACGCTACGCGCTCATGAGCTGTATAACAACTCAATGTCTGCAATTTTTTCAATGGTCGTAGCTTTTGTGTGCGTGGAGCGCACTGGAGGCCGGCGTCCGAAATATCGACATAACCCGTCAGGTCGCGCTTCTTTCGCGCGAGCCTTCTTCGCGAATCGTGTCTTCGGCTTTTTCGGTGATGTCATCGTTTGCTGACTCGGCGCCGATCGATTTTATTTTTTCTCGGTTACCGACAATGCCACCGGCATATTCGACGTCGCCAATGCGTTCAATCACGCGATACTTTCGCCGGTAATCGTGATCGATGAAATCGACAAACCGAATCACGTACTCCATTTCGGCGCCCATTTTTTCGCAAAGAATTTTGCGGGCGGCATCAGCAATCTCGTCCTGATTGGAACCGGCGTGGACGATGAATTGTACTTCCAGTTGTTTTTGTCCGCGTTCAAAGACTTTGATTTCAGTGATCGAATCGTCAAAGACCGCGTTTAAATCGTTGACAAACGAATTAAAAAACGAGGGGTAAAACCTTTCACCCGAATGAGACAGGATATAGTTTGAATCTTTCCCTTCGATATTGCTGATCACGTAGCGTTCCGTTCCATCAGCCGAACGACGAAATTCGATATCCGCAATATCTTTCATTTTGTAGCGGATAAATGGAAACTCAGTCATTTTGAGACTGGTCACAACCATTTCAGGTTTTCCGTTTTCATTCGGTGCCGTTTCGACATAAGACACGTTGGAAAACACTTCCAGCCCGCCCTCGGTTTCATGAGCAATTTCACCGAGTTCCACCGAACCATACGAATCCTCGACCTTGCTCTCGGCAAAAACACTTGCGATGTTTTTGCGCTGGCAATCGAAGAATGTTTCGCCGCTCGTGTTAATCAGCTCCGGATGGTGTTTCAGCGGCAGTTTGTGTTTGCGAATCGTTTCAGCAATCATGTTCAGTGGTGACGGAAACACCAACAACATCTTGGGGCGGAAGGAATTCAACTCATCCACCAGGCTATGAATCGAGTCTTTGTCAATTTTGTCAAACAGCTGAATTCGAAATCCGCTCAGCCAGCCAATTTTGTTGAATTTGGCCAAATCGTCGATGTTGTAAGTGTTACGCGGGTAAAAAACCAGGATTTTTTCTCCGGGTCGCCACCCCATCCGATACCAGCATTTAAAAAATGTAAACAGCATCGAAAACATATGATGTTTGGGCATGTGAACTTTTAGCGGCAGTGAACTGGATCCACCGGTCGCCATCGGCATGATGAAATCACCGTTGCGCAATCGCTTTAAAGTTTGAAAGGGTTTGCCGGCGAATTGCAATTCGAGCTCGTTCACTTTCGAACCCAATTCTGCTGGCATCACAGAAACACCAGCGTTGGCGTAGTCTTGTTTGGAGAAAGCAGGAAGCTTGGAATACGCCCGCAAGAAATCGTCATCGCTTACCGTGTCGTTCGTTTGAAGAAACTCTGAAAATTTGCCGACAAAAAACGGATTGTTTTCGTTGACGGATGTCAGCAGCCGCTGCAGATCGCCGCGAATTTGTGAATTGATGTTGCGATTGCAATCCTGCTCAACGACTTCATTGTAAAGTTTGCTGACTTTCAAAAACCGGAAAACCCAATTTGCCAGACGCTTGCCCATAACTATTTCTCTTGACCGTCAACTCGATTCGACAAACTACCAGCCTCATTTATAAACCGCACTGGCCGAGCGCGACAGGGCACCGATGGATTTAGGAAGGTGTGGATGAGAGGTTGTTCGGGAGGGTGAGGCTCCTGCCGAACCGAAACAGTGGCTGTGGCTCGGTAAGCGCCTTGCAACTCACAGGACCCGGTTCGGCAGGAGCCTCACCCTCCCGAATTCTATTTGCGATTGTCCGGGCGATTCTGTTTGATTTGAATCAACTCTTGATATTCCGGCCGTTGTTTGTAAAAAGCGTCCAATGGAAAACAACCAGAAATTAATCCGTTGCGTGGAGCGGTGGTACAGTCACTGAAGGTGCGGCAAATTTTCTTTCGCGCGAGCGTTGATTGGCTCAAAACATCTGCTGGCAAATCCGGATAGGACAAAACCATTCGCCCCAAACCAATCGAATCAACATCTTGGTTGCGGATCACCGTAGCCCCGACAGCGGGAAGCCATTCCTGGAGATAGGAATAGCCGGAGCCGACAAAGGTCAGATCGGGATGAGCCGATTTCAGTTCTGCGGTCGCTTGAATTTGTCGGGCGACACCGACCAGTGGATCCTCGGGGGGAAGGTATCCATCGGATGGTGGGAATGCAGCGGGGCGCTGAAGATGCGGCGTTGTATAAGGGCTGCCTGCGGTGGTACAGATCATCCGGACGCCAAGGCTTTTGACGAGGTTCAGGAATTGGTGAGCCTCGGCCAGATCGATCGTGTTTTCCGGTTTTCCACACCAGATACATTCGTGGGGCGTTTCAATGGAGCAACCAACCTGGTCGGGTCCGGGTTCGAAGGGAACGAAATCGTAGATGCTCAATCGAATGCCGATCGAAAGCGTCGCCGCTTGGCTGCGAATTCCTTGAATGATGTCTCGAATAAATCTAGTGCGGTTTTCGAACGATCCTCCAAATTCTCCAGGGCGGTCATAAGCGGACAGGAATTCGTGTCCGATGTAGCCATGACAGCTTTTGATATCGACAAACTGAAAGCCAATTTTTTGAGCCAGAATCGCCGCCTGGATAAATTCGTCAATGAGATATTTGATATCGTCGTCCGATAAAACAATGGATGTCCCGACAACACCAAATTTTTTGTCGAGATATTCATTTTGAAAAATGGTTCGAGGTTCCAGTTTCGTTTTTTTGTTCGGGCGGGCAAATCGTCCTGAGTGGGTTAGTTGGAGACCGACAAACAAATCGTCGGTTTGATCGAAACGTTCGGCATGTGCACCGATCAAAGTTTCTCGCAGTGCGGCCAGCTGTGGCAAATTTTCTGGATTAATCAACAGTTGATTGGGATTGGCGCGACCGTCATGGCGTACAGCAACCGCTTCGCCGCCCCAAATTAATTTAGCACCACTGAGACCAAAATTTTTCCAACGACGAAGAGTCAACTCCGTGGGTTTGCCATCCGGCGTGCCATCCCAGCCTTCCATGGGCAAGATCGCAAACCGATTGCCGACGGTTTGTTGAGCGATTGAATAATTCTGGGAATAAATATCGGCGATCTGCTGTGAGTCCAATGGGTCAAACGGCAATGGGATCGGCAGCGTAGCGATATGATTGGCGAACTGTTCCGCTGTATTCAATTTTGAAATGCGTGGGAATTTCACGGATGAGTTACTTTCATTTCAATTTTCAAGTCGTCGGCTGATTTCACGTAGGATTTCGATGTCACTATCGGGACGCGTGGGGCTCGCCGGATGTGTCAGATTGGAGTTGATCCAACCGGCCAAGTGGAGATACATCGCCGCCGAATGTTTGTAGGCGGGCGTTGGATCGCGAAACGCAAAAAACCCCAAATACTGCAAGATGTCGTTCAGTTGATAAAAATCGGCGTCTCCGGCGGCCCACATTTTGTCACGCGCTGCAAACGATTCGGGTGCAAACGCCGAGAGTCCGAGAAGATAATCGCTGCCATACATGATCATGTCGATGGCGAGGTCATTGCCAGTCAGTATTTTGAAATCGGGACGCACGCGATTTCGAATTTCGAGGCGTTGCCACTCCAATTGGCGGCTGAGCGAAGAATGTTTGATGCCCACACATTGTGGAATATGAATCAATTGTTCGAAAACAGAGGTTGAATAGATCGCACCAAAATCGGCAAACATTGTTCCCAATTCGAACGCGTAAAAATGGTTGCAATGTTTTGCGATTTGAACGTAGTTTTCCACGATTTGATCATCGGCACCATGGGCCAGTCCAAAAGACTGAAAAACGATCGGCGTTCCGCCGCGTTGTTGAATCGACTCGATTTGTGCTTGGTAGGCGTCGTGTTGGCAACGGTCGCCGGGTTGGTCGGTGACAAACGCTCCGGCGATAAACGGTTGTCCCGCCATAATTTGTTGAGTCAGATCGAGAGCGGCTTGACGTTGTTGTTCGGTAATGAGATTGGCATACCCCGTGTCCAAGTTGACCGCCGGGATCAGTCCACACTCGACAGTGCGCTGAATGAGTCGAGAATAACTGCGCCAATCAATTTCTCCGTTGGATTCGAACGGCAACAAAACGGCAGACATTCCCGTGATAGATCTGTTTTTTCTGAGCAAGTGCTGCGGATTGAAATGAGAACGGCTCACAGTTTCCATTTTTGCAAAAGATGATTTTCGATTTTTTGGATTTCGTCTGAATTCAACGATCGTCGATATATCAGCAGTTCACCCAGTTGTCCGTCAAAGTAAAACGCTGGCAAGCTTGGATTTGGGCGGAATCCGCGTTTGCCAATTCGCAGTGGTTCCGCATTGGACAGCTCGATCAAATCCGCCTGGGTAATGTTGTTGGTCTTGTTCGGTTTTCCGTTGATTCTCCAGTTGAGCTTTTTAAGAGAATTCGCATCAAAGTTCAATGAGATGACCGTAAAATCTTGGGGGACGTCGGCCGCTTTAAAGCGTTTGTCTTTGTCTCGCGTATTGCGAACACGAAAGGTTGTTGGACTTCTATAAATGGAGAACCCGCGGACTTGTGACGCTGTTCCTTTGCTCAAGAGGATGCCGTTGGAATGTCGAACCACATAAATCATGGTGACTGTTTTCCCAAAGTCGAACGCGTTCTCGTTTTCGATTTCAAACCATTGTTTTCTGGCAGTTGAAAACGTGACGGTTGGTAATCCGTTGAGCTGATTGGCTTCGAGCAGCGGTTGGTTTGACGATTTCACTTGGCCCGCATGATTGTTGTTTCCGCTTTTGTCCAGCCACCAGCGGATTTTGTTTCCGCGACCAAATCGAAAACACTCCTGCTGACTCGCGTCCAGCCAAAGGACCAGATCTCGATTGGTAATGGCTGCTGGAAACTTGCCTGGAGCAAATTTCGGCGGCGTCGGCTGGCCGTCAGCGGTTTTCGGTTTGCTGGGTTTTTGTCGTTTCGGCTTTGCGACAGCGGATTTTTTTCCTTCGTTTTTCTGTGCGGCACTCGGTTGCATGGAAATGATGATCAATGTGACCACCAATCCAACGACAAGCAGTCCGCCCAGTCCAATGGCCGTGATGGCAACAACGGGAACTTGTTTTTTCTTGGTGACTTGAGGTTTGGTTTTCTGAGTTTTTTGCCCTACAGGTTTCTTGCTAGGTTCGCTCTGCGTTTTGACGGCGGGAGCAGGGTTGATGTTCGGCAGATTTTCTGAAACGGGCGAGTTGCGATCTTTCTTTGGGGACTGAACGACCTGAGAAGATTTTGGATTTTGCAGTTGCCGATCATAGGCCGATTTTTTGACCGGGTCGGTCAGGCAAACGCGAGCTTTGGCAATTTCATTCAAAACACGTTGCGCATGCTTTACATTGGGGCCATTGGAAAGATTTTGCAGCAGCTCCACTCGCTGGTTGACGGCGCGCTCAATGATTTTGAGACTGGGCTCGTATCGATTGATACCCAGTAAACAGTAATAATCCGGTGGTTGTTGTTCTGGCGGAATTGAAAGCCAACTTTGGTAGGGATCAAAATCTTTGGACATCAGCTGGCCTGCGATTATTTTTGATGCTTGTCGCGCGCTTCAAAATTGACCGTTGAAACGATGCGACCGTCGACTCGGTGGTGGTGAATCGCCAGTTTGATGACATTGTTTTCCCGGGTTAGTTTTCCTGACAGAAATCCGCCAGCGACTCTCAAGAAATGGTGTTCCGGGCGTTTGTCACCTTTTTTCCAACCGAATTGGTGTTTTTCACTCCCTGGCCCGCAACCAAATTCCCAAACGGTTTGTGTTGAGTTTTTGTCCGAGAATTTGGAAGCGTACTGCCAGTGCCGGTCTCCGCAAAAGACTAACAGATTTTTTTGTTGGCCGATAAATTTTCTGAGCTCATCGCCTTCGGTTTTGAATCCTTTATTGGAGTGGTTGTCATTTTTATTGCTGCGATCGGGTCCGAGAATGGGAGTTGGGCTGAACAGAAGTTTGAAAGTTGCATCCGATTTTTTCACAGATTCAAAGAACCATTTTTTTTGCTGTTTGCCCCAGATTGTTTTTTCAGGGCCATCCGGTGAGTTGTTGGCACTACGGAAATCGCGGCCTTCGACCAACCAGATTTGTAAATCACGCCCCCAACGAATGGTTTTGTAGGGCCGGTCGTTCGATGGAAATTGTTCTCGGTTAAACAGATTTTTTCCTTGTTCAAAAGTGACTGATCCATAGCGTTGACCCGGCCAGCAATCGTTTTTGAGGGTGTCGTGATCGTCTTTCATGAAATAGGTGGTGTGCGTCGAATAAAATTGACGATTGTCGGGGAGTGCAAAAAAACGATTCCATTTAAAACGCATTAATTCAATCGACCATGCGAACGGGAATGGTTTGTCATAATATTCGATGTCACCGGCATGCACGGTGAAATCAGGCTTGAGTTTCGTCATGCTGGCGTATATTTTGTGACCACGTTTGCCCGCGTCACGACGTGGAAAATCATGGCAAGTGGTCATGCAAAACCGAGTACTTTTTTTTGCCGTATCTGTTGATGGCGCGGTTTTGAAATGTCCGGTTGTCGAGTATTTTTTGCCGTCTTTTTCGGCAACCGCTCGCACGGTGTACGACGTACCAGGTTTGAGGCTTTCCAATTTCCATTGAACTGCAAAATCGTTTTTGGCCAATGCAGATTTTGCAGCCGTTTTTGTTACTTGATCGTCTTTACCAGTTTCAAAATATTCGAGGTGAATTTTCGATTCGACTCCCGGGCAGGCACCAATCATCTCGTCGAGCTTTGCGCCATCTGGGATCTGGACCGTTCGCTGAAATTCTGGATCTTTTGATTGGCGTGCCTTTCGCAGCGCATCACCTTTGGGACGCAAGAATTTTTTTCCATCTGATAGATTGGAATTGGCAACCTTGGTCGAACGTGTCCAAACGACGATGCTTGTTTGGTCGGCCCAGCCGTTTCGAATACCATTGCCAAAATAAACCGAACCTGTTGAATCGATCTGACCTACGGCAAGGATTGGAAAAATAAAGGCTGCCAAAAAATTGATTACGACAAGCGAAAAAGTTGCATTGGTTTTCGTCATACTTTTCATTGGGCACGCCTAATCTAAGTCTTCGAGGAACCGGTTGAGGGCGGTGTCACTGGCTTTTGCTTGCACGGTTTTGTCATCGTCAAAGATATCTAAAACAGATTCGCTGGCGACTGTTTCGTCTTGATTTTCATGGTCAAAAAAATCGGCAAGTGCGGATTCGTCAGCATCAATGGCGACAGGTTGATAGTCGTCCTCATTAATCTTGATGCGACTGGATGAGAAATGTGGTTGTTCAGCAAGCTGCGGGTTGGAGTCATCGAAAATGTGAGGTGTCGATTTTGCAGCGTCGGTCGTGTCTGTTTTATCTGCTCGAGAACCGACTGTTTTGGTTAGTTTTTTTGCCGCCTGGCTATCCTGTGATTCTTGACGGAACGTTGTTGGCTCGACGGATTCCGTCAGAAAGTTTTCCGTGATTTCGTATTTCCATTTTTCAATCTCGATTGGCGACATTCCTCGCGCACGTTCGATCAACGATGATGCAGTTTTTTCAAGCGATGGAATATCTGCCAAGACATCCAGTCGTCCGGAAACGTCATATCTGAACGTGACCACGACCGGTGTTCCTTTGGCGAGTCCCGGCGGCAGCTGTTCCACAATGCATTTGCCGATGTTTGTTGAGCCCAGCCCCGTATCCGTTCCACCTTCGACAATTTGAATCAGAACTCGTTTCTGCTCGTCTTTTGAGGTTTGGAATTTTTTAGCGGCTTTGACGGGCAAGGGTTGATTTCGAGGAATAATAATTTTTCGCCGCGGCTGTTTTGTTTTTGGATCGATACCAAGAACACCCAGGTCGTGCGAGCTGACATTTTTAACTGAAATGCCTTCGATCGACGAACCGTGCTTCATCAATATTCCCGCGTAAATCGCGGCGCCATGAGCCACGGATTCATCGGCCGACAGCGATCGATCGACCGTCAAACCGGATTCGCGTTCGAGCATTTGTGGAATCATTGGCATTCGGGTCGAGCCGCCGACCAACAGCAGCCGGGTTACATCGGACCATTTTAGATTTGCGTCACGCAGCACGCGTTCACAGGTCAGACGTGTTCGTTCAACGAGATCTTGACAAATGTCTTCGAATTGATTCCTTGTGAAATTGACTTTATAGGGTTTGCCATCGTGCTCGATGCGAATGACAGCTTCGGTTCGAGCGGACAATGTTTTTTTTGCGCGATTGCACTCGCGCAACAGGCTTTCTGCAGTTTTGGGATCGGAATTGCAATCAATTTGGTGCTCGTTCAACAATGTTTGACAGATGTTTTCCACGATTCGTTGGTCCCAATCAAACCCGCCGAGATAAACATCTCCGCCAGTGCCGATTGCCGTAAATTTCTTTCCGTCAATTAACATCAGGGTGACGTCAAACGTTCCACCTCCCAGGTCGTAGACCATCACGATCTCGTTGTCGATCGCCTGGCCTTGCTCGTTAAGAAATCCTTGTTGAATTCCGTAGGCAAGTGCCGCCGCTGTCGGCTCGTTGATGATTTCGATCACGTTCAGACCGGCAATCGCTCCCGCGTCCTGAGTCGCTTTTCTGCGTGGTTCATCAAAATACGCGGGGACCGTCACGACTGCTTTTTCGAAAGAACCGATTTTCATTTCAGCGTCGGTTTTCAGACGCTTGAGAATCAATGACTGGATCACTTCTGGTGGCAAGTTACGACCGAGAATCGGTTTGCTGTAATGTGCTCCTCCCATATCGCGTTTGGCAAGTTTAGCCAGGCGATCTGTTTCGATTTGGCCGGCAAGCGATGCCTCGGTGCCGATGATCACGTTGTCCTGGTCAAAAAATACAACACTGGGTGTCGTCAATTCGCCTTCGCTATTTGAAATGGTAGTTGGGCGACCTTGGGAATCGAGATAGGCAATCGCTGAAAAGGTCGTTCCAAGGTCTATCCCGACAGGTGCAGATGTGTTTTTTTCAGTCATGAATCTTGAGAGAGTTTGTTGAAAAGGGAGGGAGGTGTCAAACACCGATTCTATGTATCGTCGAGTTGGTTCACAACCAACAAATTGTGAAAACGTCTTAACCCGATGGCGATGCTTGACACGGGGTCAGGATGTTTGCATTTCATGGCGATAGTGTTGATCGAACGCGATGAGCATCGGTTCCAGATTGGAGTAGGGTCCCGGTTGATAGGCGGGTGATGCAATGCCCAATTGAGTCAATTCACAAACGTACCAATCTTGCCGGTTGACTTCGTCCCATTGAATGGTCGCACGGGAAAGTGATTCGACTTGGGTTTCTGGCGAAACAAGAAAATAGCACACGACCTTGGTTTCGGAATTTGATAGGCGAACCAGTTGATGAACCATCACGTAATCCGGGTGTGCACTGACGAACATGCTGGGAAACAAGGTGTAGTAATAAACGCAGTGCTTTTGTTCCGAACTCAAAGTAGTAAACGGCTCGGCGATTTTTTTGCCATCAGTGCTGACCGTTTCAAAACCGTCCGCCAAACCCATCGGACCGCCCAGGATTGGACCCGAAACGAGGTCATTGGTTGCGGATTTATAGGGAGTCAATCGATTGAGATTGGGATGAACCGTGGGACAATGATAACATTCGCTGTAGTTTTGAAAGATGATTTTCCAATTCGCGCGAACGTCATATTCCAATTTGGCACCGACGACACAATCGCTCAGCGGCCAGTCGCGAGTTCGTTCGCAGATGGCGGCAAAATCGTTTGCGAAATCATCCGACGAATTGGACAAGTGGATCATGACAAATCCGCACCAATTAACGCACCCGATTTTTTTTAAATGAAATTGTTCTCGATCAAAACCAGCAACGTCCGACATGTTCGGAGCACCGACCAAGGTCCCGGATTCGTCATAAGTCCAGGCATGGTACGGGCAGGTGATGCAGGAATTTTTCAAAGTTCCAGACGGATCATCGAGCAAGCGTGTGCCACGATGGCGGCAAACATTGTGAAACGCTGAAAACGAATGGTTGTCGTGCCGCAGCACGATGATGTTGAATTGGCCAATGTCGTAGGTGCGAAACGCGGTATCGTCTGCTGACGCTTCGAAGTCCTCGACGCGCCCAACACAATTCCAGTTTTTTGCAAAGATGTTGGCCGTTTCTCGGTCAAACAATTCGTGGCCAACAAAAAATTCTCGTTCCAATCCAAAGATCATTTCAGTCGGACCCTCTCACGCTGCTACAGTTGGTCGTTCAAAATTTGTTTTGCCGCGAGCCAACCGGGGCCACCCGAAATACACCCTCCCGGATGCGTTCCGGAACCGCATTGATAATATCCCTCGATCGGTGTCCGATATTGGTTCCAGCCCGGCGCCGGACGATTTGTAAACAACTGAGACGAAAAAAGTTCACCAGCAAAAATATTGCCTTCACTGAGACCGACGACGCGTTCGATATCCAATGGCGTAACGACTTCTCGATGCAACACCAATTGTGAAAACCCTGGAAAAAACTCTTCGATCGTTTCCTGAACAGTATCTCCCAACGGTTCGCGTTGAGTATCCCAATCACTTTCCGCCAAATGATACGGAGTGTACATAACAAAGCAGGACATGATGTGTTTTCCCGGCGGCGACATGTCGGGATCGAGTGTTGATTGAACGCAGCAATCGAGAAACGGGCGACGACTGAATCGACCGGCCTGGCAATCTTCAAACGCGCGCTCGAGATAGTCCATCGATGGGCCGATGTTGGTGAAACCCATGTAGATATCAGATCGGTTTTCCAGTCCAGGAAATGTGGGAACGTCCGAAAGTGCAAAATTCACCTTGGATGCCGTGCCTTGAAATTTGAATTGGTTGACGGCTTGCGCCAGATCTGCTGGCATATCATCGAAATCAACCAATCGCGAAAACGTTTGTCGAGGGTCGAGGGCGCTGACAACAATTTTTGCATGTTGTGTGCTGCCATCGTCCAGTCGCACGCCGATTGCCACATTGTTTTCGTAAATGACTTTTTCGACACCCACGCCGGTTTGCAAGGTGCCGCCGAACGATTCAAACGAGCGGGCCAGAACTTGAGTCAGACCCCCATTTCCATCTTTGTGAAACCCCCAATCGCCCAGCGATCCGTCGTATTCACCCATTTTGTGAAACAACCAGACGATTCCCGACTCTTTACAGGATGGGCTGCATTTGCTGCCGATGATGCCGCTCGATGCGATCATCGATTTAACCAACTCTGACTCGATGTATTCGTCGAGAATTTCGACAGCACTGCATTGGTAAAATTTTTCGATCATTTCTCGAACCGGTTCGTCGAGGCCGGCGATGTAATCTCGCAAGCTTTCCATCGCCGCGATTTCATCAGGCGCATCACTAACACTGTTCGGAGGGATTTGGTCCATCAGCGGTTGGAGTGCAAAACAAACCCGTTCGATCAGATTACTCAGCTCGCGATATCCTTCGGCGTCTGCACGCGAATGTCGAGCGATTTCGTGATAGTTTTCGTCTTTGTTGGCGCCCAATAACAGATATTCGCCATCGAAGCCTGGTTGGAATGTTCGCGACAGTGGCAATATCATCAATCCGTGATCGACGAGATTCAAGTCTTGCACAATTTGAGGACGTAGCAGGCTGACCGCATAGGAAAACGTGGTAAACCGAAAGCCGGGAATCAGTTCTTCGGTGATCGCCGCGCCACCCACCAACGAACGTTTCTCAACCAGCAATGTTTTCAATCCAGCTTTGGCCAGGTAGGCGGCGTTGACCAACCCGTTGTGGCCCGCACCAATTACAATCGCATCGAAAGTTTTGGAATTAGACATGTTCAACCTCCAAAACGTTTGAGGTTTTGCGCGGTGGGTTAAAAAATGGTAGCGGCTGGACCGTCGCCTTCACCGTTGTTGGTTTGTGAATGACTTGGATCTCCAAATGGACGGTGGTCCCAATTTTTGCCAGATCTAGTGGCAGTTTTGCGATCGCAATCGGTCGCTTGAGCAACGAAGAATATAGAAAACTGTTTGCATGACCAGCGTAAATCCAATCCGGCTCGCCGACGCGGTAGACGCTTCGAGTCGATTCGCAGTAATTTTCGTATTTGCTCGGCGGAATTCCAGCGTCAACAAACCGTTGTTCATAATCTGCGACATCGATTGCCAGCCCAACCGTTTTCCAACGAGACGACCGGTTGCTAATCTCAATTTCGATTTGTTCTCGACCGAGAAATTGACGGTCGTCGTTTTCGAGATTGCGGAACATCCAGCGAAACCCAAGTTCGATCGGTGTTTCCCGTTGCTGGTCGACCCAGGCATAGCGAGCAGAGTTAAAATCGACATCCATCAACAACAGGCCGGCTTCGACACGTGCCATTTTCAGAGCGGTCGAGCCGATCGGTGTGACGTTGAAATTTTTACCTGCATTAAATATTGCATGAAACACTTCTGCTGCATCGTTGGCCGTACACCAGACTTCGTAGCCGAGGTCCCCGGTAAAGCCTGTGCGGGAAAGGAAAACATTTTTTTCAGCGATCGTTGTTTTCGTAACGTCAAAATAGTTCAGCTCTGTCGTGCCGTCGCAAAGTTGATTCAATACATGGTGCGAATGAGGCCCTTGGATGGCCAGGATGCCAAATTGCTCGGAAACATCATCGATTGCCAACTGCGTCAAATTCTGGCGTCGTGCAATTTGATGAAAGTAGCGATATGCCGGTTCGGCAGTCGTTAAATAAAATTCGTTTTCGGCGGTGTGCAGAACAACACCATCTTGAACCACAAACCCGGCAGCATCACAAAACACCGTGTATTGCGCTTGGCCTGTTTCGCATGAGCGGATGTCCCGCGCTAAAGCAAACTCAAATAGTTTGCCAACGTCCTGACCGGAAAATCGATACTTGAACAATGGCGAAGTGTCGAATAGCGAAACCGAATTTCGAATTGAATAGTATTCATTCGTAATACAGTACTGGTAATTGGGAACGACCAGGTAGCCCGCCCAGTTTTTCCAAATCTGGGTTTCATTCAGTGGAGCAAGTTGATCGTGAAACGGAGTGTATCTAGGCATGATTGAAAATGGTTGCGAAAAACAAATTGGCCGAAAGAAGTATCGCAGCAATATCAAACAAAGCGCCGATTAGAGGCCGCTGTAACGATTTTGATAGAGAATCGTTTCGATCTTAAAGAGCATCAGTTTCGCTTTTTTCACTAGCGGGTAGATTTTTGCCAATTCCATTAGAGTTGGTTTGCTATACGTCGACAATTGTAGGGCCGGTTCCCACCGGCCATTTTGTTGGTAGTGGTGCCATTAGTGTTGTAGTCAAAATCGCAACCCGAAGCGTGAGCGAGGGACCAAGACAACCTGGAAATCTAAGATAAATCTGGTCCCTCGCTCACGCTTCGGGTTGCGAAAATCCCGGTACCAACACTAATGGCACAACTACCATTTTGTTGGATTGGCCGGTGGGAACCGGCCCTACATGAAAGCATTTTTGCGGGTTTTTGCTCCGTTGCCGAATCCATCGCACAAAGATTTTTGTCAATGAAATTTATCCCACGGTAACTGTGATCAAGCCCGCGAAAATTTATTTTTTTCGTTGGGACAAAAAAGGGTGTCGCCGTCGTTTATTCTTTTAAAGCCGTGAAACTTTGACCCAAACTAGCGAAAAACACCGACTGAAATGGGAATCGTGCCGTTGTCCGAACGAAAAGTGACGGATGAAGCGTTGATGCTTCGGGTGCGCGATCACAGTTGTCGGGAATCGTTTGCTGAGTTGTTCGAGCGCTGGGGCGGTCGAATTCACCGACTTTGCTACCGCATGAGCGGCAGCTATCAGGACGCTGAAGATATGGTTCAGGACGTGTTTGCCAAGTTATTTCGCTGGCGAAAAAACTATGTGGCACAAGCACGGTTTGAAGCATTCCTCTGGAAAATCGCGATCAATCAAACTCGCGATTTTGCCAGAAAAGCGAAACGAAATGAAATCCATCGGACCCAGTTTTTACAAAACCAGCAACTACGAACAATCGATGACGATCAACGTCTCCTGGAAATCAAAGATCAGGTGCAACAAACGCTCGTCGAACTTCCCGTTCATTATCGCGAAGTTGTCGTGTTGCGGCATTTCGAAGGAATGCGATTTGCGGACATCGCCGAATTGTTAGGCGTTCCCAATGGAACAATTGCCTCGCGAATGGCGCGGGCCCTGGCTTTGATGAAAAAAAACATGACGGACAACACCACAAAATAGAATTCGAGTTTTGCTCTCAGATAGCAACGAATGAGGTCAAACCATGAAACATCTAACTTCCGAACAACTGGCCGAGTGGCTGTACGATGAATCGTCGGAAAACGATGAGATTCAATCCCATTTGGATGCATGCTCCGATTGCCAGTCAAAGCTGGACGAAATGCAACAAGTTGTTAACCGTCTTGATCAATCGGAATATGTGGAGCCGCAGTTGGAACTCGACTGGGCAAATGTGTTTGCCAGCGGCAACAAAAATCTTCAGCAGCCAACAACCGTCAATACCGCGGTGACGATGCCGGTTTGGAAACGATTCGCAGCGCTCGCTGCAATGGTCTTGATTGCCTTGGCCGGGTTTGGTGTCGGTGATCTTTATCGTTCAAATCAAATGGCGGAAAAGATTGACTCGGCTGTCTCGTCGCGTGTCTCAACGGAACTGCAGCAAGTTGTTCGCGATGATTCCAAACGCATGGCAGAGTTAGAGGGGCGGTTGATGGAAAAGATTCAAAATATAGCGGCTGCCGACAAACAATTTCAGATGCGACTGGCTGCCGTTGTACGTGAAATCAGCGAAGAGCAATGGCAAACCAATCAAGAATTGCAGGCGCTGGCGACCAATACCGACCGAGCGTTTCGACATACGAACAAAGCGACTATGAGAAATACTCAAGCGCTTACTTTTTTGCGAGATGCAACCGGAATGCAATTGTCCTATTAGGTTGCGGCGACGCAAAAAATCGAACCGCCAATCAAATTCCGTTTTCAAACAACTCAAATTTAACAACTTAGTCAGCTTTTTTAATTTCAAAGGGATAGATCATGCGATTAACACTCACCGCTACAACTTTACTCGTCGCGACATTGGTTGCGATAACTGGCCCCACATCATTGTTTGGCCAAACCGTCATGTCCGATAAATTGGACATGACGGCGTCCTTCTCCGACGTTTACAACAAACCTCAACGACTGAGCGTCAAGCATTTCGGATTTGGCGCGATGGATGAAAAAAAACAGGAACAGTTGGATGAAGATTGCAGCGTCATGAACCATTTGATCAAACGTACTTTACCGACGGCTAGTACGAAAAATACGATGGGTGTCACCGTGACGCATTCGTATGGCAGAAACGAAGCTTTATATGTCGACGGACGCGGCTTGATTCTGAATTATCATGTTGGATTTCCTGTTGCTCCCAACAAAGATGACGATCAAAAAACCGCCAAAGATCTTACTGCCGACAAAGTTGACGAGTGGGAAAAAGCTCGTACCGAAATGAAATCAGGAAATGTCGTGGTGGATAGCAACGTAAAAGTGAAATACATTGGATTTAATGCCAACTATGTCTACGACAAAAAGCGAATTGCCAAACTGGATGGCGTTATCAAAAAAGCCCTGAGCCATGTTGGCAAAATTCGTAATCTCAAATCGAGCGACAGTGTAACCGTTTATGTTCGCGGTCTGGGTGGTTCGGTGATGGCTTGGAAAGTGAACATGGCGGATGTGCGATCCGATCGACCCGTCTCAGCGGACAGAATTAAATCGGTTCAGTATCGTGAGCGAATTGCCAATCGCGGTACAACGTCAGGTTATTTTTACGAAGTCGGGCCGCGCCCAAATTCCAAAAAATAACTTCGTAAAATTTGCTTTGAAAGATTCGTTTACAGTTTTGCAAAAGTTGTTGTAAGTACGATGAAAATATCTTTGTTCACCACGTTGGTTCTGACGACAGTAACATTGATTTTATTGACATCGTCACCCGTCCACCGCGATAACGCGAGGGTTGTCGCGGTTGGAATCGGGTCGCAGCAGCAAAGTCCGTTGATCAGTCAAATCGCAACCCGAAGCGTGAGCGAGGGACAGGAGCAACCAGCCAACGAGCGACGAATCCTGTCCCTCGCTCACGCTTCGGGTTGCGATTTCCCGACACCACGTTCCAAAAACGAACAGAGAAACAGGCAAGAAAAATCCAGTTCGGAACCCATCGACTTGGAATTGGCCACCAAATACTTTCGCCAGGCGAAATCGATTTTTGAGAAAGATGGAGGGAAATTTTGGGGCAAAAAACTGACCGGCCCCATGATCTTTGTCGATCCTCGAAGCCGGCGCGCGGTGGCGAATCAGCAGGACAAAAATGGAACGCTCAAAAAAACGGGAGATGTGTTTGTAGGCGCGATTCCAACACAACAAATGGTTGCTAATACATCGGTCGAGTGGAGCGGAACGCGATGGACCATGCTACTGTGGCCGCTGCCGAACGACAACGATGAACGAAGCGTGTTGTTGGCGCACGAAGCCTGGCATCGAATTCAAAACGAATTGGGATTTCCTTCGACAGGTGCATCCAACGCACACCTCGATACGTTTGATGGGCGTTATTGGTTGCAATTGGAATGGCGTGCGCTCGCATCAGCATTGGAAAAAAATGACCAAGCGGCGATCAAACAGGCGGTAACTGACGCTTTGGCGTTTAGAAAATTCCGGTATCAAAAATTCAACCAGGCGAAATCTCAAGAACGCCTCCTGGAGTTGCACGAAGGATTGGCGGAATACACCGGAGTGCGCATCGGATTGTCTCGACAAAAAGCAAAATCTCGCACGATTGGTGTATTGAAAAATCGTCCCAAGCGGCTGAAGACATTTGTGCGGTCGTTTGCCTACCTGTCCGGGCCAGCTTATGGACTGCTGCTGGATCGAGCAAAACCGGATTGGCGGAGTCAACTCAATTCAAAATCTGATTTGACTGAATTGCTCCAGACGGCGCTTCGCATCGAAATCGATCGCGACCTAAAACGGTTTGTTGATCGTCGCAGTCAGGTTTATGGCGGTCAGTCGCTGCTCCAAGCAGAAAAGCAGCGGCAGCAAAAACGGGACAAATTAACAGCCGACTATACTCGCCGTTTTGTAAGTGGCCAGACGGTTACCTTGCCGCTGGCCAAAATGAGAATGTCGTTTAACCCCAACGAACTTTTTCCGTTGAAAAAACATGGAACGGTCTACCCGACAATTACGTTGTCTGACAGTTGGGGAGTGTTAAAAACGAAAACGGGAGCTTTGATTTCTTCGGATTTTAGAAAGGTTGTAGTCGAGCTACCCGCAAGTGCAAAAGGAAAAGACAAACAGCCGGCACTGGACAACGAATGCTGGGTGTTGAAACTCAACTCCGGTTGGCACATCGAAAAAAGCAAAAACGGTTATATCGCTGTCAAAAAATAACTGTAGGGCCGGTTCCCACCGGCCGTTTTGTTGGATTCGGTCGATGGGAACCGGCCCTACTGTTGCCAATCAACCGGCTTAGGGCTCCTGTTGTGTCGCACAATGAATACCACCACCTCCAGCAGCAATACCATCGATATTGAGCATGACAATCTCACGATCGGGAAACAGATCGGCAAGTTTTTCTTTGGCCAGCCCGTCTGGTTTTTTGTCGCCAAACTCGGGCGCGATCACCGCATCATTGCAAACATAGAAATTAATATAGCCCGCGCAAAAATTCTCGTTTTCAAATCTTCGCCGAACTGTCAACGGCGGCTGGATGGTTACCACTTTCAACTTTTGTCCACGAGCATCGGTTGCCGATTCCAGAATCTCCAAATGGCGACGCGTCAGTTCATACTCGGGCGAATCGGTGTCAGGATCGAGGTGTGCTACCGCCACGCCCGGTTTAGCAAACCGCGCATAGAAATCGGTGTGTCCGTCAGTGATGTCTGCTCCTTTGACTCCCGGCAACCAGATGATTTTTTCCAGCCCCAGTAGTTTGCCAAGTTCTTTTTCACAATCGTTTTTTGTCCAATCGGTGTTTCGATTGTCGTTGAGCACACAGCTTTCAGTAATGATCGCTGTACCCTGGCCGTCGACTTCGATACCGCCTCCTTCGAGACAAAGGTCCGTGTTGAGCAATGGAGCGCCTGAGTATTCGGCCATCATCGCTGCAACTTTGGCATCGTTTTGATGCTGCTGTTTTTTACCCCAACCGTTGAAATTAAAATCAACGGCTGCTTTCTTCCCCGACTTTGCCCGAACATATACTGCACCATAATCGCGAATCCAAAGATCATCCAGCGCGCATTCAAAAAACTCGATGTTGGTTAAATCATCGAAAAACTGTTTTGCTAACTCGCGTTCGTGGGGTCGAACGCAAAGATGAACGGGTTCGAATGATGCAATGGTTTTCGCGATTGTGGCCAGGTTTTTGCGAACTTCGTCGTGCAGTTTTTTGCCCCAGATGTTTTGACTGGCACCAAACGACATCCAGGTACGTAAATGAGGATCACCTTCTTCGGGCATCAACCACGGTTCGTTCATTGAAGTAACTCCTTGCGTCGAATCCGTTACAGGTTCTTTCTGTTCACTGTTGTTGCTGTTGTTGCGACAACCTGCAATCGTTAGCCAAGCGGAGAGCCCGGCAGTAGTCTTGAGAAATTTTCTTCGGGTGGTCATTGGTATTGGCCCGTGTTTTTTGACAGGATCTACAAAATGAACAGGATGATGGCCATATTGATCGTGGCTCCTTGTCCATTTGTTCGTCGCCCATTGGATAATTTAGCGGAAATTCTTGTTGCTTTAACGGTGAAACAAATACAATCTTCCGCGGCAGGCAAATTTTGTCTTGAACCTGCGAATCACGAAATTAAAATGCGTTGCGGATGAGATCCTTATAGAGGGGACAGAGAATGCAGCGCCAGTTTCTTTGGGCAAGTCGAATCGTATGGTTTGGATTAACGCTGTTGTTAATCGCTCTACCTTTGAATGCTCAATTCAACAGTGTTCAAGTCAATGTTAACGGGGCGGGTTTAGATATTATCGGCGATGCCGCCAACGAACCGTCGATTGCGGTCAACCCACTCAATCCGAATCAAATTGCCATTGGCTGGCGACAGTTTGATACAACCGCATCGAACTTTCGTCAGGCAGGTGTCGCTTATTCAACCGATGGCGGACAAACCTGGACGGCCAGCACTTTGGACCCCGGACAATTTCGCAGCGATCCCGTTCTCGACTACGATGCCGACGGAAATTTTTATTACTCGAGCTTGAGTACGGTGACGTCAGTCGAAATGTTCAAATCGACCGATGGAGGAATGACCTGGTCCACACCTGTTGTTGCGCATGGCGGTGACAAACAATGGATTGCAATTGACCGTTCGGGTGGCATCGGACATGGCAACATTTATCAACAGTGGAACGTTCAATTTACCTGTTGCCCCAATACCAATTTCACGCGATCCACTAATGGCGGCACTTCGTTTGAAACATCGATAGCCGGTCCACAACCGTTTATGAAATGGGGAACGATGGAAGTCGGTTCCAACGGGACGTTGTACATGGCCGGTTCGGCGCTCTCCACGGGTAACGGACACTTGTTTTCCAAATCAACCAACGCCAAAGACTCTTCGCAAACGCCAACTTTCTCGGCCGCCCAATCGATCAATCTCGGAGGAACGACTTCAGGCGGTGGAGTGAATCCGTCAGGGCTGTTGGGACAAGTGAACATTGCGACCGACCACAACAACGGCAACATTTATGTTCTGGGATCGGTCAATCCTTCGGGCTCCGACCCGCTCGACGTGATGTTTATTCGCAGCGAAGATGACGGCAATACGTGGACCGCTCCAACCCGAATCAACAACGACGCTTTGGGTTCCGACTCTTATCAGTGGTTTGGCACGATGTCTGTCGCGCCGAATGGAAGAATTGATGCGATCTGGTTGGATACACGCAATGACGCGACCGACGGAACTTCCGAACTTTTTTATGCTTATTCGTTCGATTTCGGTGACACTTGGCTCGGTAACATCGCCGTCAGCAATTCCTTTGACCAATCTCTGGGTTACCCCAACCAGAACAAACTCGGTGATTATTTTGACATGATTTCTGACAACGGCGGAGTCAACATCGCTTATGCCGCCACCTTTAACGGTGGGCAAGACGTATATTTCTTGCGAATCGGAGCGATTCCCGAACCTAGTTTTGTGGTTGTCTTCGTTGCATTATCAATCGCAGGTTTGTCACGTCGCCGAAATCGAGTGAGAGCGTAAGCATTCGTTTTGTTATGAGGCAAGCATTGCTGGTACTCGTCCACGACGAAACGATTCTTTTTTTTCGTTGCTCTTGGTTACATTCAATTGATCGTGGTTTACACGACAGTTGGTAACGGCTTCGTTAGCCCAAGTTTTTCCACATCGTGGATTTAAGTTGGAATTTTTTTGGTGCGATGTCGGTTCGGTCGGCGAATTTTGCAAATGCAAGTTTTTTTTGGGGGGTACGCGCGCGCCGACGAGTTTTTTTACGAACCTCTCATTTCTGTTTTGCACCTTAATTGGTCGTGAAAAAACGAAACCAATCGATTGAAGCGAAAACCGAAGCGACTGCGCATCTGCGCAAAAGTTCAAAAACCCTCTGCCTCAGATTTTTTTGTTCGCCTGATACTTGCTGCGAAAAAATTAAATTCTTGGCAGACAAATTTCTTGACAGCTCAATAGAACTTTCCGTTTAATTGAATTCGCACCGCTGGGGAAATTCCCTAGTTTGATTTGCAACTTGGAACTGAGAGAGGAGAGGCCGTGAAGCTGCCCATCGCGTCCTGGAAAGACACACTGCGCGCACTTGGCTATCGTGCCCGTCGCGTCTGGGGAAACCCAAATTCACGTTTGCCTCAACAAACAGACGATCAACTAACGGTCGAAACTCTCGAGCCGAGGCAGATGTTGTCGGTGACCGTCAGCAATTTTGGGCTGGTCAACGATACGGGTGCCAGCAACACCGATTTGATCACCAGCGATCCAGAAGTCACCGGTTTGGTCAGTAGCGGTGTTCCTGTTCCCGGTGTCTCGATCGAGTTCGACAATTATGGTGATGGATCAATCGACCACACGATGGTGGTCACGCAAGGGCAGACGTTTAACTACGATCCCGCTTCGGTCGATCCTGCGATCAATTCACACACCGGTCCATTTACGATCAAATACCGAACGGTCGAAGACGATTTTTTTGGCGGGCAAACTTACAACCCATGGCAGACATTTACCTGCGAAATCCAGCCTGACACCGCGCCCGACATCGCGGTCGCCGACCAGTCGTTGGTTAATATTTCCGATGGCGGTCAGGTTCACATCGGTGATACCGCTGTCGGTGAGCCGATTGATTACACGTTTACGATTTACAACTGGGGTAACGAAGATCTGACTTTAGACCCCAATTCGTTGACCGTGCCATCCGGGTTTTCAATCGTTTCGAATTTCGATGCAACGGTAACTCCCAATAGCAACACTTCGTTCACCATTCGATTGGATGCAACATCGGCGGGAATCCAATCGGGAACACTTTCGTTTACAAACAACGATCCCGACGAAGGGACGTTTGATTTTCTGATTACCGGCGACGTCGCTGTCTCGGCGCCTGATATTGAAATCCGAACTGGTACTGGTTGGTTGCTGACCGATGGCGTCAGTGAATTTGATTTTGGCAACAAACCGACGAACCAAACCAAATCGATTGCTTTTACGATTGGCAATACCGGAAACGACCCGCTGAACCTCGATCTCAACAGCATTTCCGTGCCAACCGGTTTTACGGTGACGACTCAGCCGGCGGCCGTTGTTGCCGCTGGCGGTGGAACAACCACCATGATCATCGAGTTTAATGCTACAACACTTGGCAGCTACTCGGGCGATTTTTCGATTTCATCTGACGATCCCAACGAAGCGGTCTATACGTTTTCAATGGTTGGCGAAGTTTCCAATGAAATTGCAGTAACGAATTTTCAATTGGATAATCCGATGATCGGCACCACGACTGCCGATCCGACGGTCAAAGGACAAATCACGGGTGACTTCGGTGATGGCTATGCTCAAATTCAATTTGACTTAACCGGCAATCAAGTGGTTGATGGGACAGTTACCATACAGAATGATGGCGACTGGTTCGAATACGACCCGCGTGACACGGATCCCGATTACGCAAACCAATTGGGCAACCGAACGCTACATTACCGCCATGCACTGTTTGATGACACCGGTGTTTTGCAATACACCGGTAGTTGGCAAACGTTTAATTTCGATTTAGTCGAAGATACGTCGTTGGGTGATTTGACGATCGATCAATTCGGCCTGTTGCTCGACAGTGGCATTGTTAACAACGACCAAATGACAACTTCACCGATTCTGGGTGGGATCGTCAATGGCACGATCGGGGCAGGGCATGTCGAAGTCCAGTTTGACCATGACAATGATGGAACAGCCGAAGGGTTTGTCACGATCAGCGAATCGGAACAAGTCTTCGCCTACGATCCTCGCGAAACCGACTCCAGTTTTGGGGCTTCTTCGTCATCCATCGCGATGAAATATCGCTTGGCCAAATTCGACGCCAACGGCACTTTGCTGGCAACGGGTACCTGGGGAACTTTTAACTTTACCTACGAAGCACCTCCAGCTGGTGATATTACCGTCGATACATTTGAGTTGAAAACCGACGACGGCGATGACGCGTCTGACAACATTTCGACAGTCAGCGCGCTCACCGGAACAGTCTCTGCAACCAACGGTGGTGAAGATGTTACCATCGAATTTGACCACACCGGTGATGGCAATGTCGATGGCTCAACGACGACTCAACTTGGCCTGACGTTTGAATACGACAACCACGGTTTGGGATACGGTCAACACACGGTTTACGCTCGAGCTTCCTACTTTGACGCTGCCTATGGTGCGCAGCGGCAAGGTGCCTGGACCAGTTTTACATTTACCATCCAGCCACCCGCAGCACCCGCGATTGATGCGGCGACAATTGCCCTGGTCAACGATACCGGTGACGATGCTGAAGACAAAATCACACGCGACCCTACAATCAAAGGCCAGTTGGTCGCCGATGCCGAGCAGAAACAATACATTAAAATCGAACTGAGCATCGACGGTACGACGGCCGTCGACGAAACCTGGACCGAAGAAGACGGTAGCTTCGAAATCCTGCCGGAGAATCTGGCGGTCGGCGCCAACACCGTTTACCTCCGCAGCGCGCATTTCGACGCGAAACTCAATGACTATGTCTACGGCGATTGGCAGCAGTTTGATTTGACGCTCGAAGCGACCACTGCCGGAACAGTCTCTGAACTGAACATCGCAACGGACACTGGAAGCGATCCGGCTGACGGGATCACCACCGACCGACGTGTTCGTGGAACGGTGACCGGTATCGAAGCAGGCGTCGGCACGACCGTTCAATTTGATTACGACGGCGACGGCGACGCCGAAGGTGCCACGACGACCGACAGCTACGGCGTCTTTTTCTTTGATCCCGTCGGGATCGGTACGGGAACGAAAACAATTGCCGCTCGCGCCGTCAGCTGGGATGCCTACAACCAGCAGTCCGTTTACGGCGCCTGGACCAATCTGACTTACACCATCGACACCCATTCATTGCAATCTCCATCGGTTGCCGATTTGCAACTGGTTTATGACGCGGACGGCGATTCGATCGTTTCGAATTCACTGATCGAAGGTCAGTTAAACGTCAACTACGGCGAGCTGGACGAATCCGGCAATGCCGCTTATCAACTGGTTCAGTTCGACATCGATGGCGATCAGGTTGCCGACGCCGAACGTCAAACCAACTCCAGTGGACAATTCAACTTTCAAGCCACCGGTTTAACCTTTGGCTCCAACACCATCGGCGTCCGCGGCCGCGCTTGGGATTACGACAATCAACAATACGTCTGGGGCAACTGGGAAACCATTACGTTTACGCTCGAAGACAAAGTCAACGCCGCTGCGACAATTGCATCGATCAACTTGTTAGCTGACACGGGAGCGTCCAATTCCGATTTACGCACCGATACCTTGGGGATTTACGGAACGGTCACCGATGACAACAACACTACGGGTGTGACAATTGAAATCGATGAAGACGGCGACACATCGACCGTCGAAGGAGTCACTTTTACGCGCAACGACGGCGAGTTTTACTACATCCTTGGCCCACACAATTACGGTAGCGTCACGATCAACGTGCGAACCGTTCAGTGGGACGCCCACACAGGCACCTATCTCACCGGCGCCTGGACCGCTTTCAATTTCACACACGAAGCACAAGTTAACGCAGCCCCCGAAGTGGTCGAAGTCAATCATTCGGTCGATGGCAATGAAGTGACGATCACGGGGCGGATCGCCAACGAACGTCAATTGGGCGGCATTACAGTCGAACTGGATATCGATAACGATGGTTCGGCTAATTTTGAAACAACAACCAACGAGTTTGGCGAGTTTGTCTTTGCCAACTCCGATCTGCCAACGGGCACACATAACATCCAGGTGCGTGCGCGAGAGATCGATTACAGTGCGGGTGTTCTGTTGACTGGCAGTTGGTTCGCCAGCTCGGTTACGATCCAGGCGGCCGCTGGTTCGTTTGGTGCCGTGTCCTTGCTCGAATTGGGTGAAGACAACGGCGTAAGCTCGACTGACAACATCACGTCAGATGCCACGTTGACCGGAACGATCCAGGAAAATGGCCAAGCGGTCGCGTACGCGCGTGTTGAGTTCGATCACAACAACGATAATGTTGTCGACGGAATTGCAATCGCCGACGCCGACGGCAACTTCAACTACCAGCCTTACGATTTGGGCCAAGGCGCGAACACGATTCGGGCTCGTGTTCAACAAGTCAGTGGTGATGGCATCGTTTCCTATTCCAGCTGGTCATCGATCACCTTTACGTTGGAATCGCCAACGGTCGAAACATTGCACGTCGATCAATTTGGTCTGGCTAACGATACCGGAACGAACACCTCCAACTTGATTACTGACGACGCAACGTTGTCTGGCACGGTCGCCAACGCAACCGACCCCGAAGGCGTCCGAGTTGAAATCGATCTCGATTTTGATGGTGTGGCTGACGCAACCGTCTTTACTGACGCGAGTGGAGCTTTCACTTACACCCCCGAAAATTTGTCCGACGACTATCACTTCGTCCGTGCTCGAACTGTCAGTTACGATGAATTCGGATTCCAGCAGACCAGCCAGTGGGCAACATTAGGATTTGTTTTGCACAACGATCCTGATAGCACCGAAGCACAAGATTTACTGGATGCCAACGATCAGTTTGCCACCGACTACGAAACCAGCGTTGATAATTTCATTAACGAATTGCGAACGGTGACTCACAATTATCGATCCAGTGCTCAGACCACACAGGCCGACTACAACACGGCCATCAGCAATCTGTTGACGACTTACAGCACCGATATCGGTACGGCCCGAACCACTTATTTTGACGCACTCGACAGTGCCAACGATCAATACTCGATCGATCTGCAAAACGCGCTGAGTACCTATCAATCAACTTCTTCAGGCGAAGCATACTACGAACTGTACGCATTCTATGTTCCCACCGAATTCGCGACCAACCGCGCTCAGTTGCCGGACGAAGCGAACCGATTGGTCGCACCGATCGATTCACCGATCTTTGATGGCGAGTTGCACGATTTCGCCAAGGACACATTGTACGATGCTGATGAGACGGCGGCCGATCAAGCACGCGGGACAGCATACAAAAACGCCGATGATGCATTTTGGGCGGCGTTGGATGCGGCTGATGATGCTTTGAAAGCCCAAATCCAAACCGCCGACAACGCTTACAACGCCGCAATTGCACAAGCCAGATCCGTTTACCAATCGTCGATTCCAGCGGTCGACATGAGTGCTGAAATTGCCGATATCAAATTCCAGATTGGAGCCGAACGCGGCAAACGCGATATCAAATTGGCGGCGATCGAGACATGGTATCAGGATGCCCTAGCAGCGCTCCAGGCTCAACATACCTACGATCCCAACGATCCGATGACGGTCACACCGAACCACGATTATGTTGTTGCATCGTCAGACCTCAATCGCCAACGACTGGCAAAAATTGCCGATGCCAACGCGGCCGCCAATGTTGTGATTTTTGGTTTGGAAAACGCACTCGATGATTTGCAGTCTCAGCGCAAAGTTGAATTGGCGCTGGGGCAGGATGATGGAAATGGCAACTACAATGTTCAAAACGGTAAACTGGGCGCCTACCTGACATACCTGAAAGCCAAATCCGAGGCGCTACGCGTCAAGGAAGCGGCCATTGCAACCGCGCTTCATATACACATGCTGGCCGAAGCGACCGCTTATTACGATTACGATATGGCAATTGCCAATGCCGAACAAACACATGCACTGGCCTTGGCCACAGCAACGAAAGCCGCGATCGATCGACGCCAAGCGGCTGATACCAATTCATCCTGGTGGAACTATCAACAAGATCTGGCCCAAAACGCGTACGACTATCTGACAACGACGGCAACCGCCAAGCACAGTGCGGCAACTACCGAAGCGTTGGAACTCAAAACCGAGTCGACGACAACTGCCGGTGCGATCAAGACGCAATTGGAAACTTACGCGACAGCCAAACGTGATCGAACCGACGCGCGCTCGACGGCGTTGTACGAATATCAAAAAGGAACCGTTCTCGAGACTTACACTCGTGAATCGACTGGCAGCAACATCTGGGCCGACCTGAAAACGGATCGTTCCGATGCGAGAGCGATCTATGACAAGTCACTGGCAGATGCGACGCATGATAAAAACGTGACCGACTCTGAGGCTTATGTTGTTTTCTGGAACATCGTATTTGGTCCCAACAGCAATCCTACGCAACAAGAAATCGACTTGGCCAATGTCGAACTGACCCGTGCTTTGGCGTTGAACGCCAAAGTTCACTCCCACGACAGTATCGACGCCAAAGAGGCTTATGCATTAGCTCGCACCACTGCACGCCAAGATTACCATGTTGACTATGCTGCGGCCGAAAAAGCGTTTATCCAAGCCACGTCGACCTTACTGACCACCTACGAGCACACGCTGTCGGACATCGATCACGGCACTGGACTGGGCAACTCCAACTACTTTGCCATCCTCCGCAGCGCCAACGCCACCGCCTACAACGCCATCGTTGCCGCCGCTCAAACCCGCCGCACCAATGTTGGCAATGCCTGGGAAACGTATCAAACCACCGAGTCTAACGAATTTGCCCAGTGGCAAATCGACAATGCGACGGACAAACACACCTTTACCTATGGCGCGGGAACCAGTTACGTCAATTCATTGACGACCTGGGACACGGCCAATGACACACCGTGGACGGAATTCGTCTTGCTATCCGGTCAAAACCTGGACGCGCAGCTCAAGCGTCTGGCCGACGCCGAGTTGGCTGAAACCACGAGTCGTTACAACGCACAAAAAGACAACGAACTGGCTCGCGATGCCGCCGCGGGAACTTTTGTTGATGACTTGACCGCCGCCCAAGCAACTTACGACATCGGAGCAATGACGGTCGACGATGATGCGTTTGATCGCGATCAAGTTGCCCAACTCACCCAGGAACAGGGTTTCCATTCCAAAGTCCAGACTCACGACGGCAACGTTGCCGGTTTCAATGAAACCTATCAAAACCAGATCGCCACGCGTGACAAGACATTGCAAGATGCAATCGATGCTGCTCAGTGGATTTACGAACGGGCGTTGGCCGATCTGTTGTTCCAATTGACCATCGACGAGATTGATCAATCCCAACACGATGCGCAAGCCGCCGCTGCCGATGACGTTCGCAAACAATCGATTGCCAATGCCGAAAAATCCCGCGCCCAGGGTTTGGCCGATGATTACGTCATTAACGTCAACTCGATTGCCGACGAAAAAGTGACCTTGGCAACCAATCTGCAAACCGTTCGCACGACGTTTGCCAATGCCTTGCGAAACAGTCAGGATTTGTACGCTGACGATATCGAAGGCGTCGAAAACACCTACGACACGGCTTATGCGACAGCGTCCCAGGATTACTCACTCGACCAGATGGCTGCCGAAAACACTTACCAGGTTGCGAGTGCCGTTGCCGCGGCAACGTACGGTCTTGTGGCGGTGCGGGAGTTGAATACAGCCAAAAGCGATCGAGACGACGAATGGGATAATCTGCATGCCGCCGTTCACACGGAGCATCTGGCAAAATTGGACGCTGCTAACGGTGCAACTCCCGAAGGTTGGAAAGTTGCCCAGCGCGCCGACGCCCAAGCTGTCTCAGACGCGCATGACTCGGCGACCACGGCAGTTTCAACCTACAACACCACTCAAGCGACCGCCTACGAAACTCAATTAACCAGCGAGTACAATGCCCGCGTCCAGCAAGCCAACCAAATTGCCGCATCGAACAACGCTCACAACGCCGGAATCGAATCTGCGGCATCCGTGCGCTACACTGCCAATCGCGCAGCGTCCAACATTTACGGCACGTCGGTTACCAAAGCGGACTCGACCCAGTTCCGCGACAAGATTTTGGCCGAAGCCCAGTTTGATGTCGACATTGTCACTGCGCGTGCTCAAGAGGAAAAAGACAACGCCGCGAGTTGGCACGATTACATCGATACCGTTTCCAACGCTCGTGCGGACTGGTATCTGGATGTCATCACGCAAACAGCTTTTGATACGATCAAGTTGAACGAGCAAGGTGATTATGCAACCGCTGCGAACACTCACCATCGCACTTATTTGGTCGCCGAAGGCAACGCACAGGTTGCCCGCGTTTCGGCGATGGGTGTTGCCAATACCGTCGCCGCCAACGCAGTTGCAGGGGCCGAGTCAGCCTACACCGCCGCCACCAACGCCGCCGACCTGGCACACGTCAATTCTGTCGGCAACACAATGGTTACCACAGCGGGTAGCGAAGCGGACCTCGAAGCCGCCTTTACCACCTCGATGTTCGCCGCCGGAGGCGCGTACGCGACAACCATTGCACCTCACGATGCAACTTTAGCCGGTGCCTTGGTAGACGCTGACAAAATCGGTGCCACCGCCGGCAACGATGCGATGATGCAACTCTTTGCCGACCAAGCTACTGATCGAGCGGCGAGGTTCAATATCTGGCAAACAACCACCAACACGTTTGGTACGGGTGATTTAGGTTTAGGCATTTTGGGAGACGACAATCGGACAGGCACTGGCTATTTGATGTATTCGGTCGACGATGTTCGCAATCGTCGCCCCGAAGTTCACGCATCGCAGGCGGATCACTTTGCGGCAGTTCGTTGGACCGGTGCTTATTGGACGATGGACATCAACGGCGGCTGGATTGCATTTACGCCCAATGAGACCGACGTCTTGATTGCCGAGTTCGATTATGCGACCGGCGCGACGACCATGTACGACACGGTCGACACCGTCGTTCACGGCATCAAAGCGGGTTACGAAAGCAGCGACATCGTCATCACCCCGAATTATTGGAACGGCGGCCCCAACGACGGCGAATTCGGCATCACCGGAACCTACCTCACCGTCCAAAACGGCAATTTCCAATGGCTCCAATCCGAAGCTCAGGCGCAATGGTTGGATGACATCAAGGATGATTCGACAACATTGGTGGGAGCGCAGTTTGATAATAAAAAACAATTTGCGATCGATGTTGCCAATGCAGAATACACTCAACGTAATGCAGCGCACATTGCAGACGTAGACTTCTACGGTGACCAGGCTTTTGATCAAAAAACGTATGACGTTGCCTATGCGGGCTTGGACCTGTCGTCAGAAGTGGACATTGCGGGGACTTATCACGCGCGTGCAGTAAACGGTACCACTGCTGAAAACGCTCGCATGGAAGCCGTTGTTGCCGCTGAAAAAACACTTGCCGAAGCGCTGGCACAAGCCAACTTGACCTATCGTCTCAAGATTCATGATGGTGTCGATGAGCAAACGGCTTATGACGAGTTGCTCGCCGATCGCGCTGATGCCAACTACGACTACGAAGTTGCCATTGCCAATGCTGAATACAATTTGCAGTTGGCTTGGACGGATATCAAGTCGGCATTTGAGCAAGGTGTAGCTGGTGATTTGAATAGCTTCCAAACCGCCAATCAAGGATTGGAACAGACTTTGGAAGTCGACATCGGAACGGACTATCAGGATCTGTACAACTCTGGCATCAACGCGGATGCACAACTGGCTGCTGATGTGACGGCTGCCGAAGGTGATCAGGTCTATGATGATGCCGTCGCACAATCAATTTTCAACGCTGCCAACTACGCTGCCAAATCCGGCGTATTAACCGCAATCGATGCATTGGCCCCGGCTGGAACCGCCTGGACACAATTCGAGGTGACCAAGGCCAACGCGGAACAAACCTGGTGGACCAGTCATTCCACGGACTATCTGCAACGCTTCGCAGATGATCGCACGGACGCGAATCAAGCGCAGACTTCGATTCTGACGACGGCATCAACGTTTGCAAACGCAGTTTCCACAGCGGAGTTGGCGTTCTTTAATGCCTACTGGAACGCGTACACCACTCAGTTCACAGCTTCGGGAACTCACGAAGCAGCATTCGTCACCGAAATTGCACCGCATGCGGAAACTTATTTGGACGCGGTGGCATTGGCTCACAAGAATTACGCCATCAGCAAGGCAGGTGCGCAGCGATTCTTGACTAACGGCACGGACGGAACGAACACCTACGATCAAGCAGCGTTTGACGCCGATATTGTCTCATTCGAGTCGATTCGTGACGCCGCTATTGAAACAGCACGAGTTGCTTATGCCATCGCTCAAGCTAACGCAACGGTCACTCACGACAACGCCCAAGCCGGTTCCGACGTGACGTTTATTGACGGTGCGACTTTAGCTGATGTCAATCGTAACACTGGCATTGAAAACGCCACCTATGACGCGATCGTCTCGCTGGTTGGCCATCAACATACATTGTCAGACGACTTGGCTGAAAACGCAGCGGCCTACAACGCACTAACGGCCAGCAGCTACGCCACTTCGATGACCAGTTCTCTCAACAGTGCGGATGCCCGCCAAAAACTGGCAATCGATTTGGCCAATGCCAATTCAACCAAAACGACTTCTCGTGAAACAGGAACCGAGTCCTATCTCAACTCGGTTACACTAGCCAGCGAGACCGCCGCGATTGCCGATGCCGACGCCCGGCGTGATCGAGTCATCGAAATCATTAACAGCCGCCGTACCACAGCGTTAGGCAAGGCCAACGCGGAGTCAACTCGCATCACCAATGCAGGCATCGCTCTGCAAAACCTTGCGGCAAACGGCCAACACGATCCAACAGCCCCATTGGAAGCCTACCTGGGGCCTGTCTTTACACCAAGCATCACCGAGTCAACGGTATCCGATTACTTCAAGACGATGCCCACCAACACCGATTTCACCGAAGACATGTTCTCACGTTCGAGTTTTGATCCGACGGATGAAGAATCATCTTTGGAAATCAATTTTGGCGGCGACCGACTAGGAAGCGATCAACTGCGTGAAGGGTTGCTCAGTGAAGGACCGGATAATGCCGTCGATCCATATTCGGGTAAATCAGTTGACGATTTGACAAAGATTGACACGGAAGACGAAGAGCATGGCAAGGCGATTGAGTTTGGTTCCACGCCAGCCTATTGGGTCAGTTATGGAGGAGAGTTAGGAGATACTTGGGTTGACAGTTCACAATACCGCGGTGCGATTTATCAGAGCAGTTACAGCACGACATTAACACAGGAAAATAACATTGAGTTGGATTCGTTTCAATTTACAAGCCTGGCAAGCAGTACTGCGTTTATGCGTCTTCAAGAAAAAGAAACTGGCAGTAGCGTCGATGAACAAGAAGGTCAGTTGCAAAAACCCAGTGTCGCCGTTGACGACAGATTCTGGTTCCCTGGTGAGTACGAAGCGTTCTTGGAAGAAAAAGAAAGGCTAAAGCGTCCGACTTACAAGGCAAAGACAGAAAAATACCTGGATGATAACCTGGTGGAACGCGATGCCATTAGTACAGCGGGATATTTGGCCCAAATTCGCAAATTGTACATCGATGAAAAAATCAAATCATATTTGGATGCTCATTCGTACGAAACTGATGCCGAAATTCACTTGGCGAAATTGATTACAAAAATTATTGGATTCAGCGATCCAGTACTCGGTTACTACCTGGGTACACTTGAGGTTGAGATCATTGCACCTGGGTTCTGGGGTAATTCGGCACGTGTCATTGATGTGGTGGCATCGACAGGATTTCACGATCTTGGTTCATTTTGGGATGGTGATAGCTGGCTCGTTCCAAACACAGCAACTTACGGTTCGCTCAGCGTCAGCCGTTCGGGAGGAAATGTTGTCGTTCGAGTTCCTCGCAACGTGACGGTAACAGAGGTTGTTGAATTCCTGATCAGCCAAACCATTCAATCCGATGGTAAATTATTTGAAGATTTTGTTGGCACTCAAATTGGTGTTTCGCGGTCCTATAGTTCATCCAAAGAATTTGAGGCGCTTTTTGCTCAAAGATTCAACTATCGCGCAAAACGTGCGATCGAAACTTCTGAATCTCTGATGTCAAATATTTCCGGTATTGTGCCGTTTGGTTCTATCAATATGGCTCTTTACTACCTCAATCCAGGGTTTGGTCGAGATGCGGAGTGGGGCAATGCTGCCTTCGAATTCGCATTTTTCGTTTTTGACGGTGCGGCGATCGTTGGCCCAAAGGTCAAATCTCTCATTCGTGACAAAAAACTACTCGCTGAAAACGTTGGCCGACTGTCAAAACAGAATCCCAATGCCGTTGAGTCCTGGTCCGAACAAATTCGTTTAGCAAGTGCCGTTGGTGATACGAAAACCGTATCGAAACTGTTGAACAAAGGTTCGACAGTGACCAAAGCTAAAAATCTGCTCGCCTCATTGCCAGTATTAAATGACTCATGCTTTGCCGCAGGCACCCCCATTCTGACTCCAGCTGGCTCTGTTCCGATTGAGTCATTATCGGCGGGCGATTTCGTGATCTCAAAACCAGAGGATCAGCCAGAAGCTGAACTTACCAAACGTCAGATCGAAGAAGTATTTGAAACAAATGCTCTGTTGGTGGAAATTGTTGTCGGTGGTCAGCTGATCGAGACGACCGAGGAACATCCATTTTACGTTGCTGGTTTTGGATGGAAAAACGCAGGGACGCTTCAAGAAAATGATCAACTTTTGGGCCACGAAGGACAGACCGTCAAAGTTGAATCAGTGAAACAGACGAAAAGACCCGCCACCGTTTACAACTTCAGGGTCGCCCAGGATCATACCTATTTCGTCGGCAGTGCCGATTGGGGCTTTACAGTTTGGGCTCACAACGCCTACAAAGTTGTGGAAGTACCGAGCGAATCGGGTAAAGTCCTTGCAATTCAGCATACGACAACCAAAAAATATCATACCTATGCCGACGGCACAATTCGATATTTTACGGAGGCCGAGCGTGAAATTGCCGAAGATCTCGCAGTACAATTTACCAAAGAAGAAGCCGAAAAACTTGCGAAAACTGCACCAAACAGCGTAGCGGGGGCGAACAGCGTAGCGGGGGCGAACAGCGCGGCGAACGCATTGAATGGGGTTCGGCTTAATCAGCACCTTGGGTTTTTGGAGAAGTACGGCAAGAGCGGATTCAAGCAACTCGACAACGGTCGGTTCAGGTACTTTGGAGACGTGAAGCCACCAAGAAACCCCGGCACGATGGCTGGAACGCGTTTGGTTCACGAATGGAACCCGGCGACAGGAACTACACGATCTTGGCTTGAGACGCTCGATCACGCTGGGCGCGTACGAATAGTACGTCCCGAAACTGGCGGGCCCAAGATTCACTACATGTTTGACGAATTCGGAAACTTTACAGGAACGTTTTGATGACGCTTGATATGACTACGATTCAGGCGAAATACGATGCAGTTCGCGATGGTGCATGTACGCGAGAAGATGCGTCAAATTGGGCAAGAGAACTGCGAGAAGCTGATGATCGTAAGGAGCTTACGATTACGCCAGAAGCTGATCGAAAGCAAATTTGGGAAGCGTTGAGCTTTCTTGAAATGTACGACATGAAAAATTCTCCGACAGAATACATGTACGACGAGGAGGATTTGATTGCGAATCGACCATGACGACAAATAGGCGAGCTATCTGTTTGATCTTCAGCTTCCTTTCGGTGGCCGGGTCGGGTTCTGTCGCTTGTGGCGATTTACTAGTTGCCCCAAAGGGATTAGCAAACACGGCTGAGAGTGTTACCGACAAACTACGACGGTACTTGTTAGACAAAAGCCATCCGGTTGGCGGCTCCAAGGCTTAATGGTTCGATGAAGCGCTCGGCTTTACACAAGACAACTTGGATGACCTAGCGCGGCAAATCAAATTTGATCCGACAAAGGCTGTTCAAACCGCAGTTACCGAACACGGCACCAAATTCAATCAAGTCATAGAGATTGTCGGTGCAAACGGAAAACGAATTAACGTAACTTTCGCGTGGATCAAAAATAACGACGGAATAGTTCGGCTGATTACAGGAATCCCAACGCCAAAATAGAGGGATAAACATGTTTGATGAATACGACACTTTTCTCCTAGCCCAACCATTAACGGATACGACAATTCCGGTTGGGACACGTGGAGTCGTACTGATTGTTCATGGTGGCGAACCCTCCGCATACGAAGTTGAATTCCCTGACGGCAAGGGAGGCAACTTGGGGGAAGAGATTTCGTACACAATCACTGCGGAGTTCATGCGACTTGATAATGAAACTCAAGACTCTGACAGTGGTAATTCAACTATGACGCCACCTTGAAACATGTGAAAAACACAATACGCAATCGGCTGTTCTTGGCCCTTTTTATCAGCCTCGTATCTGTGGCCGTGTTGGAGTCTGTCGTCTGTGGCGATTTACTACTTGCCCCAAGGGCGGGACTGCTTGACGATTTGGTCAAAGCCGGAGTGAAACATACTCCGGAAGACATCATTGACATCCGAAGACTCGCTGACGGCAGCATTGTGTTTCTCGAAAAGGGAAATGCTAGAGCTGGCCTACAACATATCATTCAACGTCACGTTGATGACTTTGCCAGGAAAGGAATCTCTGAGGCTCAGATTCCCAACGCGATCTTCGAGGCACTCACAAAAGGAAAAGTTGTTGGAACGTCAGGAACCGGTCGCAATGTCAGGTCGATCTACGAATTTATCTTCAACGGTCAAACCCATCGGATCGGTATTGGAATTGCCGATAACGGCTTTATCGTCACTGCGTTTCCAAAGTAACTCATGTTCAGGACAAATTCATGACGCAAACACTCAAGTTAATGGCCGACTACGGCGGTACTGTCCTATGGAGAGTGGATGGCGACCAAGCGGGACCGATTGAGCCAGACTCACTGGACTCGCTACCAATACCTGTTGAATTGCAGAAGGCTCTACAACGATGGGCTGCTAAGTACGACGACACGTTAAATCACGACTATCCACCCGACTCTGGATTCGCTAGCGCTGAAGACGAAAAGGCATTTGAAATAGAAGGAAAACGCCTGTGGGAATCACTGAAGTCAGCTCTTGGGGCCGATTGGAAAGTCGTCTACTTCAGTAACAGCGAAGGACGATTATTGACCTAGGCGGGGGACAAGGAGATTACGACAACCCTGTGAACTTTGCGAAACACGCATTGAATAATCGGCTGTTCCTAGCCGTTCTTTTCAGCTTCCTGACGGCGGTCGGATGGGAGTCTGTCGCTTGTGGCGATTTACTACTTGCCCCAGGGGGAGTAACGAGCCGATTAGTTCCGGGGTGGCGGCCTTGCCGCTCACGAGGCTGAAGGAGGGCATCTGATCGCGCGGCACATCGGTAAGACTGACGTGAACCTTGCGGCACGCCTTGCAGCGCAACCGAGGATATCTGGTGCATCGTCATTCAGTTCTCGGGCACTTGCTGAAAACGCAGTAAGTTCCGCCATCGACGCAAATCAGACAGCTATTCGCACTTGGCTAAGCGGATCAGGCAATAGGCTCGTACTCAATCACAACACAGGAGAGGTGATCGGTCGCAGTCTTTCGCGTGGTGCAGTTTCAGCTGTAGACGCTCGATCAGTTCGAGTTGTATTGCAGCGCGATCCCTCATTTCCCGGTGGTTTTCGTATTATTACAGGGTTCCCAACACTATGAACTCAACAATCAAGTTTCCATCACTAGTACAGCTATTCGGGGCATATTTGCACCAAGATTGGTGCGATGAATTTGAATCTCCTGACGAAGCTGTAAACGCGTTTCGGTCGGGGGAACCGGAGGAGGCCGTTTCAGCAGCGAGGCAAGAATTGAGCGAACTCATAGCACTTGACTTGGATGAAACTGCCTTGTCTGACCTTATGAGTTCTCTTGGGTGTTATTACGACCCGACTGGCGATGGCGTATCAACCCGCGACTGGATTGTGAGCATCAAGGCATTACTTGGCTAAAACAAGTGCTTTTACGACTATGATTTGACCAAAGGAGACTACGACGACCCTTGAAACTTGCGACATACACAAGGGGAAACCGGCTGTTCCTAACCCTTCTATTCAGCCTCATTTCGGTGGCCGGATTGGAGTCTGTCGCCTGTGACGATTTAATACTTGCCCCAAAGGGAACGGTAATAGCGAATAAACTTGAACCTCACGAATTGAGGTTCGCGCAGGAGATCGCAGACATTTTTGGCGGGACTTTCACCGGGCCAGCAAAAAACGCAGTCTCCCTGGAATCGATGGAAGCTTCAACGGTGTAGCTGCCAGCTTGAAAGAAACTCAAGGTGGACTGTCAGCTGTTCTGAGGCACGCGAGCAGAGCTGAACGGCAGGCTTTAAACGCTGGTGAAACTGGTGTTGATCTGTTCATAAAGGCTCTCAAAGTAGACAAAGAGACGTTGCTCGATTTCGCTTCGAAGGGTGCGCTGTAAAAGATTCCAACCCAAGGAACGATTTCCCGAATCTGGGTTCTTACGAAGGACGGCTGGGTTCAAATCACACCATAAGGAGAAAAAATGTCTGTCGAGCTGGAAGTAAGAGTTTCAAATCAAACAACCAATTTAGAAATTGAGAACTGTATTCGTGAAACCGTCCAACGTCTCTTTGGTGACGAGGAAGCGCAGCGACTGTCGTTCGATATGCCAAATGGGGGCGGTAGCCGAATCTCCGACATGGTGATTCGACTAGACGATGTAGCAGCTGTATCGGCTGAGTTCTTTGATTTCAACGACGCTGATTCTGAAGAGAGTGGAAACTGGTGTACTTTGTCAGCAAATCTGGATCGCAACCAAAACACCTACGCCTTGATGTGCATTATTGCTGGGACATTGGCGGATCAATTTAACACAACCATAGTCGATGATGCTCTTTGGCTGGGTACTACACGGGAAATCGCTCCAGCGGAACTGGAAAACCGAATTCGAGATCACACAGGAAATGGTGGGTTACAAGAAGCGGCCAGTAGCATTTGTAGATCACTAGGGATCGGCGATAGACAAAAATAATAAGCTATATCAATAAAGCAAGCCAAGGCCTTCCCTCATGATTTTGTCTATGACGATCTCACAAGCGAAGATCTCGATGGTGAATACTACACATCTACAAATCAGTTAAAGCAAGCATCAAGGCTCTTGATAGATGAAGGACTGCAAAAGATTGATACAAACGAAGAAGCTGTGGAGAAGTATTTTGAGTCTTTGTAAATTGTGTTGCCCCAAAAGGGAACGGTAATAGATTCGATTCGTATTAGACGATGCTGGTAAGATCGGTATCTGTGGCGATGACATCTTGAATCAATTAACTCGGGCAGACCGAACTCTGGATGCTGACACGCTCTGTCAAATTCAGATTGTAGGTGTTGCTGGCCCAAATCACGCCACAACCAGTTCCGATTAAGTAGGAATAAAAATGAGTCAAACGATAAAAGCAAGTGAGTTTCACCATGCTTTGGCGAAACGAGTTTTAGGAAACGCAAATCCTATGGAAACGGACATTTTCTGTCTTATGCTGCTGATGCATGGATGTCAAATTTTGTCGAGTGAAAAAGTTGTGGTTAGCAATGGTGTTCGCGGTTTCGCACCAATAACCACACGTCATGCTTCAGAGGTAGCATCGTCGCTTTTTTCCGAAGCACCTCTACGAAACCCTAGTTACTGGTACGAGAAATGGAATGGTGACTGGAGTGCTTACGCAGTATTGGAAGATATTCCAGATGAACTTATGACACCACTCAATAGAGTTAAAGTCATGCTTGAAGCAGATGATTGCGTTGAGCGGCTGGTTGATGAAGATTGGGATTTGATTTCATCGATAAGTCACCAATAGTTTGTAGCCTCGTAGATTTTTTTGCACACTGTTATCAGATGGCAATTTGGCAATATCAAATATACTTGGTCCCAAAAACTGGAGTGATTCATTTGCATGGGTTCGTTCCGGGAAAGCTGGATTATTTCCAGCCAATGACTGACGCTGATGACCTAAATGAGTCTACCGAAGATTTGATTTACTGGGATGGATGTTCAATCGGCGCAGAACAACTTTCAATCTTTGAAGCTGTATTACTACCATTGGAGTCATGGTCACCCGAAGCAAAAATGTTCGGGGAATCAGGAAGTGATAAAGTTGAAATTTGGTCAGATTATGTACTTATCAAATTCGATTTGCGAAATTTCCGCATTGATTTTTTCGAAGCTTTTATCAAATTCGGAAGGCTGTTTGACTGTGTTGCTGTATCTGGTGAATCAGCCGAAGTGCTTGAGCTCGACGAAGCAACGATCTTGGAAAACATGATTTCATCAACCGCTGCAAATTTCGTAACACACCCACATGAGACAATCAAAAAATTTGCAGAAAAACATCGAGAGAGATTTTAGAGCTATTGCGAGTTTTTCAGAACTGGGAGCAACTGAATCACTCAATATGGCCAAGAGTCTGATCTACACTGAAGAGATGGGATTCGATTCAGCAGTTGTGGTTAAAGAAGGATTTGAACTCGACCAAGTCAAGCGAGCTTGTGACGAATTTGGAATCGAAGTTATGCCTGTCGACGAATGAAAGTCGCGGTGACAACGGACGTGACCGAAGGAAATGGTCAAAATCAAAAAAAGAACAGTCAAAATTCCATACCGCAGTTGAAAAAAATGTTGAAGAGTTGGCAAATGTCGTACGGGATCACTTTATCCAGGAGTTTGGATTAGATGAATCCAAACGTGCCAGGAACTATCGAGTCGGATATGAGGTCGTCAACATTGGATTTGGTGTTTACGACATGGTTGGCGGTTCGATCCTCATCGTTTTCAAACTGATCCTGTATATCATGTTGATCCTGTCAAAAAATATCAAGAAAAGACTCCCGCCTCCCTATTTGTATTGCTTCATTTTTTAATCACCGATTATTCCCTGTTGGTCACAGATGATCACTGATTCATCCCAGGCTCAGCGCGTGTTCGGCAGTTCAATGTTTTCCAAGATTCAATTGAGCGTCGATCAGAAAAAAGACACGCCACCGAACTGAATCTGCGCTGTCGAATCAAAGGTACAATTAAAGCCTGTTGTGTTTGATTGCGACAGACGTAGATGATTTGGCATTTTAAAATTGATGCGGCCGATAGAATCGAATGCGAAGATTACAGACGGGTGAATTTTTTGGGACGCCGTTGCTGCGGCGTCAAATTGGACATTACGAAATTACGGAATCCCGTTTTGCGCCACATACGAAATTGCCGATGCACTCCCACGATCACGATGTCTTGATCATCATGTCGCAAGGGTCTCGGATCGATGATTTGGGAACGAACCAGGTCGAGTGTGTTTCGGGATCGTTGATGATGCATTCAGCCGGCGTTCCGCACAACAACCGTTTTATCGGTCGGCAAAGCTGTCATGTGATCAATATCTCGATTCCCAAGAAACTGTATTTGCAGTATTCACTATCCCAAATCGACTCGTCCCAGCTGGTGATGTTGTTACCGGGTGAAAGTCGATTGTTGGCGGCTCGACTCGAATATGCGATTCGTTTGACAGGTTCGTCGTTGGAAAGCGAGATCGACGAACTTTTGATTGAATATGTGGATCGCGCGACGAAGTTTTTGGATCGTCGTATGTTCGGCCAACAATCCCCTTGGATCAAGGAAGTGCAATCGTATTTGAATGATTGTTACCTGGAGACTTATCGTCTGGCGGATGTTGCCAAAATCGTGAACAAGCATCCTGCCCACGTCGCGCGGACTTTTCGGCAAGCTTTCGGATTTACGTTGGGAGAGTATTTGCGTTACGTTCGGGTTTCGCGAGCGTGTTCGTTATTGGCCAGATCCAATCGACCGATCGTCGAAGTTGCCGTCAATTGCGGGTTTTCTGATGAATCGCACTTGGCCCGTAGTTTGCGGTCAGTTTTCAATACCAGTCCCGGGCGGTATCGAAAAACGATTGCGCGACGTTGATTAGAGTTTTTAGTTGGTTCGCACGTTTTCCGGGTTGGCATTTGGGAATTCGGGAGGGCGAGGCTCCTGCCGAGCCAAAGCGACTGCGCAAAACGACTGAGCAATACGAAACTGCCATGGCTCGGCGGGAGCCTCGCCCTCCCGAGCCTTGCCGCTCACGGGTGTCTTTGTCTATGGCGACAACATGTTTACAACGCTGGCCTCACTCACGAAATGTTGCCGGATGACCGTGTTTTGGTTCGGCAGGAGCCTCACCCTCCCGTGAGCGCAATTGTCGTACAAGTTTGAAAGTCGAGCGCCTTCTATACTCTAAATCGCTTAGACCAATTATCCGGGTCCGTGAATTTATAGATGCACGAAGCCAACCAGCAGGAACCAGATGTTAAATGCCCGAAATTTAAATATCCACCGCTTTTTGTTGTGTGTGGTCACAATTGTGATTGCGATTCCAATGCCTGGCGTTTTTGGCCAGGCAGACTCCAGCCAAGGAAAAAATTCGAAACTGGCTCAACTCAAGTTCGATCCCTATATGAACTTGATTATCGTCAAAGCGCGCATCAATGGATCCGAAAATGTCAATTTGTTAATCGACACCGGTGCGAGTACGAGTCTGGTTCTTGAAACAGAAATTGCAAAGCGGCTGAAATTGAAATTGGGTCCGCCGCTGAACGTCGGCCAGACATCCCAGGGCAGTCAGCTTTCGGCGCATTTCGTTTCGGGTGTGTCCGTCAAATTGGGCGACTACAACACGAAACTTTCGCGCGTACTCGTTGCGCCATGCCTGGGACACGCGCGACGGCTGATTGGCAAAGAAGTACATGGCATTTTAGGGCATCGTTTTTTGACAACGATCGCGATGGAAGTCGACTACGAGAATCAAGTGTTGGTATTGCACGACAAGAATCGATTTCAATATCGGGGAAAAGGCGAATCGTTTGATTTGGTATTTGATCCAAAAATCGGTTTTCTCCCGTTCACGACGTTGGAGTTGCAATCCAAACAGGGCAAGTCGCGCAAGATCAAAATGTTGGTCGACAGCGGCGGCAGCACGAATAATACCGGCGGCCTGGGATTGGCCCAAGATATCAAAGCGCTCGTTGCGACGGATGCCAAGCGAATTCCAATCACAGGAGTCAGCGGTTTGGGGAACAGTTCTCAAGAGACGCAGCATTCGTCTTACTTGACGCGTTTGCATCGCATGAAACTGGGATCTTTCGTGCTCGAACGTCCCATCATGACCTGTGGCAAGACACACAATTTCAATTTGTTTGGCGCCGAAGTTTTACGTCGTTTTAAAGTCGTATTCGATTACTCACGAAAGCGAATGATCCTCGAACCCAATCGTTCATTCAAAACTCCTTTGGCTTACGACTCGAGCGGAATGATGCTGGTGGCGTCGGAACAGGATACTCGGGTCCGCAGCATCATGTACGTGACCCCCAAATCTCCAGCCGCCGCAGCCGGTCTTCGAGCGGGCGATATCATCGTCGAGATCAATGGTAAACCTGCGGATTCCCAAAGTTTGCAAGCCACTCGTGAGTTGTTTTATGAACCGGGAAAGAAACACCGGTTACAGGTCAAGCGGAGTGGTCGTGTTTTCGAAGTGACGTTGCAGACGAAAAAATTGTTATAGCAAATCCGGTTTACGATAACATGCGTCCCGAAAGGGGAGGGAATAAGGGGTCGCCAAAAAACGGTGCCCCTTTTTTCCCGCTGTGTTTAGTCCTTGGTCTTCAAGACTTCCAGACAATACGACTTTTAGGACATACGAGCACGAAGCGCCAGCGAGTGGTTTGACCGCGCAGAACTACTCGCCCGCGCTTCGTGCCCATAAATTTCGAAACGGCATTCAAAGATTTATCGAACAAGCTGCGCGTTGGCATGACGATGTTTTACTTGCGATCCGGAAACAGGTCGTAAATGATCACTTTGCCATCTCTCGATTTGTGCCCTGTTTTATGGATCGACCGAAGTTGATTATTACGCCGAATCGTGGTTTGTTTCTTTCTCAGCACGTTCTTGCTGGATTGATGGTCGTGACTGGGTTGGATGTTGTTTTTGTGGTGGTTTGGCAAAAACAGATCTGATGGCGGGGCCCAAGATTTTTTGTTCGGTTTTTGCTGCGGTTGTTTTTCGAGCACGGATTGAGGAGCCAGATTTTTGTTCTCATCTATTTTGGTTGGCAGAGACTTTGGGCGTTTCGTTGGTTTTGGTTTTTGATCCAATTGAGGTGGATCGAGAGGTTTGGGTGTTTTTTCCAGCGGACGTCGCCGTCGCACATTGGATGTCGGCAGCGACGTTTCTGCACCATCCAGGATTACCTGGTGTTGCAACAGCAATTGTCCTGATTCGAGCGCGACCGTTTCCGTTGCCAATTCGTAATTGACCAACTCTTGATAGTAGTTGGTTTCGGCATCGGCCAGCCGTCGTTGGGCGTCGTGCAATTCGTCGAACGGGACGTTGTCCGCCTTGTAAGCTGCTTGGCGCGAAGTGACCGTTTGTTTTGCGGCTTGCATGCGATTGTAAGCGAACTCGGCAGACATGTACGATTGACGAACCTGGCGAATGGCTGAGCCCAAATTTTGTAAAACTTGTTTTCGTTGTTCGGTCAAAATCGCTTGTTCGCGGGCCAGTCTCAATTCTGCATTACGCACACCCGCGTGAGCTTGCCGTCGTCCAACGGCGACACTGTACTGTAAACCGAATTCCAATTCGTTGTGGTCGCCCGAAAAAGCATCTTTTGCGGCGCTGGCGAATCGTGCGCTGCCGCCGCCGATCAAATCATCCCCAAATCCCGTGTTGCGAAATGTTGCCACAGCGTCGAGGCGCGGCAGCAGGAAATTTTTCGAAGCAAACAGTTCCAGTTCTCGTTGCTTGACTCGCCATTTTTGTTCTTTGATTTCCGGTCGCCGGTGGAGTGCGTCGAGGCACAGTTGATCCCAATCATAAATGGTATTTGCGACAATCGGGTCATCGACTGGTAACAACAGTTTGTCATCGCTTTGCGGAATATTGAGCAGTCGTCTCAAATCTGATTCGGCTTGCAAAACACCAGTCACACCAGCGCGACGATCGCCATTGAGCGCAGCAGTCAACTGACTTTGGAACACATAATACTGCTCGCGAGCTTCCGACTCTTTGTCCGCTTCGCCGCCCGGTAGTTTGTTTTTCAGTCTTGCCCGAACGATGTTCCAGGTTTTGAGCGCGTTGTCACGGGCTTTTTTGACTGTTTCAAAATTTCGATAAGCGAAATACAAATTCCAGTAGGCCGTGATAATCTCGTTGATATAGTTTTGCAAACCGCGTTCAAACTGGTTGGCAGAAATGTCATGATTGATTCGCGCAATCACCACTCCGCCTGAAATCCGCAAGCCTGGACGACTGTTGGGACCGGCGATTCGATTGAACAAGACGCCATTTCCTTGGAGCAATGGTTTTCTGACTTCCGCTTCGAGTTCCGTGTTCCAGACATGATCAAACAGGTTGCCCGGTTGGTTGTTTCCGTCGTGATTGGTCAGACCGCGAAGCGTGAATTGGCTGCCGGTCGCTGAAATTTTTGACAACGAGAAATTACTGGTCACGAGATCCTGTTGAACTTCATTGGCACCGCCACCAAGTAACGCGTTGTTAAACACATTATCGTTTTTCTGATATCCCAGCGATGTCGAGACCAATGCATCGAACTGAGACAACGCGCCTTCGACGCCGAATTCGGGGTCGGACTGCTGAATGGCCGGATCCAAATGGCTTTGAGCCAGGGCAGGATTGTTCAGGATTTGTGCGCTGAGTCCTCGCAAAACTTTCGTGTCGCGGAGCGCCATCTCGATCGCCTGATCGAGTGTCAATTCGAGACGGCCTTGGGGTAGTTGATCGCCAGCGATTCGCGGGGGAGCAAAATTCTCCACTTCGTCGCTCGACATCGATTCCAAATCTGGCAAGTTGTCCGAGCGATACGGTGAATCCGATGACGGCGCGGTTTCGTTGACATGGACGCGAGGCGGTTGGGGAACGTCATTTGATTTTTTCAAACTACAACCGTACAGACCAACAAACAGAGCTGCGGAAGTCAGACACGTGATTCGAAATGTTCGACCGGTTTTCATGGTTCTTTTGACAAATTTGGAGTTTTCCAGAAAACAGTATCGACCAGAGTTTTGATTACCGTGACTTCAAGCGATGCAGTGGGCACGACGGTCATGATTCCGATGACCGAATTTACAAATCGGTTTTGCGCAGGTGGCAAAGTCTAACAGGTCACTCACGATGATTTTTGCCCAACTATTACAACCGAACTCCAGGTCAGGTATTGTCGCGGGTTGGACGATAGACCAGTCGGTCACCGTCGGCGCTCGTTGCGTTACAGATTGACTGACCTGATCGTTTTCCAACCCATCGAAAGGGGCCACCATGACAATGAGATTGATTCTGGGACTTTCGGCGCTGGTATTCGGGGCGACTCAAGCGGTTGGGCAAGACAGCAATTCCAAAGCGCTAGCAGACCAACAGCAAGCGACCCGTCACGATTCGCTCGATTTATCGGTTGTTGGGAATGCGCCAAAAATGGAAAGTTTGCCGGCTCGTTGGTCTGACCGAAAGCAGACTTTCAAGCTGCTTGCAATTGAGTCGTGTCCCTGGACCTATCGGCCGTTGCGCTTCGAAGAGTTTTTGCTGGAAAGAAATGGTGAACATTGCGGGCAAGCGGGCCAGTTGATCGGTTCGGCAACATTGTTTTACAGTCGCGCTGCGATTGTTCCACTGGTGTTGCCGTTTGATCATCGTTGTAAAACGCCACCGGCAGTACGTCCGAGTGTGCCCAACGTTTGTGGAAAAATCAGTATTGAATGATCATTCGACAGTGTCGAGATACGGGTCACTGCCCGATTCAAATTGACGCTCCCGCCGCTCTTTGTCTTGTCGCAACAAAATCATTCGATCGACCAGATGCCGAGTTTCAATTTTTCGCTGGGCTTGTCGAAACAAACCGATGAGCCGTGGTGACAACTCATTGGATTCCTGATGAGCTTTTTTAATTTTCTCACGTTTCTGAGGGCCGAATCCAAGCAGCAGGATTTCGTCTTCGAGCGAAAGGTAAATGCGATAGCTACCCGGATCTCCTTGACGGGAACCGCGACCAATCAATTGCCAATCGATCCGTTGGCTTTCGTGGATTTCGGTCAGGATGACATGCAGCCCACCATTTTCGCGGACCGAGTCGGCCAGTTTGATATCTGTTCCGCGCCCGGCCATGTTGGTGGCGACGGTGACGGAGTTGGGATTTCCAGCCAGCGCGACGATATCAGCTTCTTTTTCCAACTGTTTGGCGTTGAGGACCGAGTGTTGAATTTCATGTCTAGCCAGAATTTGTGACAGCAACTCTGATTTTTCGACGGATCGAGTGCCAATGAGCACTGCTCGGCCGGATTGAATAATTTTTTTTGTATCCGCCGCAATAGTTTCGAATTTTTGTTGTGCGGTTGCAAAAATTTTAGGAGGCAGTTGCGTTCGGCGGACCGGACGATGGGTCGGGATGCGAACGACTTTCTTTTTGAAAACTTTTTTGAATTCACGGCGGGAAGTCCAGGCGGTTCCGGTCATGCCTGCCAATCGGCGATATTTTTGAAAGAAACTTTGGATAGTAATCGTCGCGGCTTGGCGAGTCGCTGGCGTGATTGGCAATTGCTCTTTCGCTTCGACACTTTGATGAACCCCGCGTTGCCATTGGCGCCCCTCGGCGGGTCGCCCCGTGAATTCGTCAATGATCATAATTTTTTCATCGACGATGGCGTAGTTTTTGTCGAGCTGATAGTCACGGCGAACCTTGATCGCATTTTCTATGTATTCATACAAATCGTGGATCGAAACTCGTTTGGTGCCGTGACGTTGTGGCAATTGTCTGAGGAGGCTTCGTCCAGATAGCGTTAGTTCTACCTTTTGGCGTTTGTGGTCGTATTTGAAGTCGCGTTCTTCGTCAAAATGCGCAGCAAATTCTGCGGCCCAGCGAAAACAATCGTTGGAAATCGTTTCTTCTTCTTGATCGATCATGCCAATAATCAATGGAGTTCGCGCTTCGTCAATCAAGATACTATCCGCCTCATCCACCAAAGCGAACGCGAGCGGGCGCATGACCAGTTGTGATCGATCAAATCGATCGGCAAGTCGTTTGAGACGGTCTCTCAAAAAGTCAAAGCCAAACTCTTTGGCGGAGCCATAGGTAATGTCTTTGCGATACGTCACCATTCGTTTTTGCGGTTCGTCATCGGCCGCCAGATAATCGGCTGTTAGTCCAAGCAATTGATAGATCGGTCGAATCAGCTCGCAGTCACGTTTGGCAAGATAGTCATTGGCCGTAACGACGTGAACTCCCTGACCGATGAGTGCATTGAGGAACGTTGGCATGGCAGCCGTTAACGTTTTGCCTTCGCCAGTTTTCATTTCAGCGATTCGGCCTCGCATCATCTGGATCGCGCACTGAATTTGAACATCATAGGGAACGAGCCCAAGAGTTCTGCGAGACGCTTCGACGACCAGCGGGAATCCTCTCAGCATCAAGCTTTTGACAGAGACTCCGCACATGGCATCGTGCTTTAAAGTGAGCCCTTCGATTTTGAGTTGTTCATCGGGCAGATTCTGTAGCTTTTTCGCGCGTTGACGTATTTCGCGGATCAGATTGTGGAAAGACAGGGCCATGCATTCGTGCCAAATTTGTGATTCTCTGGCATTATAACCACAGCATTTTGCCAAGGCGCAAATTATAATGGGCCATCGACGCAGGGATCGTGAACGAAAACTCCTCTTGATAGACATCTCAATGTCCGTGCGCGAAGAACTATCTCAAATTTTGCAAACTGCTAATACTCAGGATGCGTTTTATCCTGCGCTATTGGGTTCATTCATCAAGCGATCTGGCGCGTCTGCAGCGATTGCCTGGAATTGTGATCGCGAACCGTTTGGTTCGATTTGCCGGGTGATGCCTCAGGAAAATGGAGCGATCCAGATTCCGATGAATGAAACGCAGCATTCAGAGGTTTTGGCAAAAACAGTTCGCAGTGAATCACCGGTTTTTCTGCATGTAAATCATGAATCGGCAGCGGATGCCGAAGGAAAAAACGATGGCCAGTCATTGGACATTTTGTTTGGGCCGATTCACGGTGAGCAGCGACACCTGATTGAGTTTGTTTTTCCAACAGGAGTTTTGCCAGAACAGCGACCCAAATTGCTGAAAGAGTTGGGCGAATACTGCGCGACCGCCACGGCGTTTCTAGAAAACGAATCAAAATCGGAACTTGTCGAACAGAAAGTGCACTCGGGGTTCAGTGCCGATCTGGCAGACGCGATGCCGAAGCAACAACCGGTTTCAATGGATGCGGTTCAACAATATGTGCACGCCGTTCATCAAAGTATCGATTACAAGGAAACCGCTGCGAACATTGCCAATGAAGGACGCAATCTCCTGGATTGTGATCGTGTTTCCATCGCGATTTATGAACGAGGCAAATTCAATCTGCGCGCCATCAACGGACAACCTTCGGTCAATCGACGGAGCAACACGGTCAAGGGACTGCAAAAAATTGCCAGGCAAGTTTTGAAAACGGGGCAGACTTTTTGGTATCCCTCTGACGAAGCGATTCCGCCACAAATCGAACAGGCGTTGGCCAGCTACCTGTCTATCAGCGCCACACGGAGTCTGGTGATTGAGCCGGTTTTTGAAAAAATTCCGTCGGACGATCCGTTGGAGTCGAATCAAAAAACAAATCGGGTCGTTGGTGGAATTATCGCGGAAAGTTGTTCGGAACAATGGGAACAGGATCATATTTCCAAGCCGATGAACGTGCTCCTGTTGCACGGAGGTGACGCTTTACGAAATTCACTAAAACATCGTCGTTTGTTTTTATATCCGGTCTGGAATTTCCTTGGCAAATCCCGTGTAATTGCCGCGTCACGAAATCTTCCTAAAACGTTGTTGGCGTTGGGAACTGCGCTCGCGATCGTCGCAGTGTTGTGTTTCGTACCGGCACCGATGAATGTTGTTTGTGATGGAGAAGTAGTCCCGAAACTGCGTGACAAACTATATGCCGAAGCCAAAGGGACGGTTAAATCGATTAGCGTCAATCCTGGAGACACCGTCCGACCCAAACAGCCCCTGATCTCACTCGAAGACACCAAGCTTGCCGCCAAGATCGAAGAGTTGAACGGAGCAATCGATCACAATTTAGAATTGTTGCGCAATGCTCAACTCGAAGGAATCAATAATCCCGACTCCGAGAAATTGGATAGCACTGAGGCGTTACAAGCCAAAATCGAAAGTTTACGCAAAGAGCGTAAAAAACATCTTGCCATCGAACAGCAATTAGTTGTTAAAAGCCGAATCAACGGCCAAGTGATTAGTTGGGATTTCAAAGAAAAATTGCGAGATCGTCCGATCGAGTATGGCGATATGTTGTTAGAAATCGCCGAAGTTAATGGCCAATGGGAATTGGTGCTCCAGCTGCCCGACAAAAAAATTGCTCATATCATGCGTGCCAAGGAAAAATACGGGATCGATTCACTGGTTGTAAAATTTGTGATCGCATCAGAGCCAAACGTGACTTACGAAGGTAAAGTCAGGACGATTGCCGGTGCGACGCAACTGCAACCCGATCAAAAACAGTCCATCCGGGTCGTCGTTGATTTTGAATCAGCGGACCTCAATCTCAAACATGTTCGAGCCAAGGTGAATGCAAAAATCTATTGCGGGCACCGTTCACTCGGATATGTCTGGCTGCATCCCGTTGGCGAATTTATTCAGTCCCAGGTCCTGTTCAGAATTTGGTAGGCCATGGCGTCCGTTGATCAATCGATGATGTCGTCGGACAATCGCGCGATTCGTCTCAAAGCGCGCGCGGATTTGATCATCAACGAAAGTATCTTTCAGGGCGAGCGTTGTTGGATCGTCAAAGATCCATTGGCGATGAAATATTTTCGACTCCAAGGTCCCGAGTATCTGGTTTTACGGTTGCTCGATGGCACCAAGAGTTATCGACAGATCAAAACTCAACTCGACAGGCAATTTCCCGAACAGCGATTTCGGATGGAAATCCTGCAACAGTTGATCGATTCGTTTCACAAAAACGGCTTGTTGGCTTCACCGACACCAGGACAGGCCGTTCCACTTGGGCGGCGTCGCAATAAAGAGCTCCGGCAAAAAGCACTGGGGCTGTTGTCCAGTTTGGTTGCGATTCGATTTCCAGGGTTTGATCCCGATCCTATTTTGAATTGGCTGTATCCCAAATTCCGTTGGTTTTTTACCAAGCTTGCTTTTTGTTTGTGTCTACTGATTTGTCTTGCCGCCGCGATTTTGGTTTTGACTCATTTCAGTGAATTCATGAGGAAAATGCCGGATTTCCAAAAGTTTTTTGGAATCAACAATTTGCTGTTCATGGCATTGATTTTGATTTTTACCAAAACGATCCACGAGTTCGGGCACGGATTGATGTGTAAACATTTTGGCGGCGAGTGTCATGAAATCGGGTTTATGTTGTTGGTGATGACACCGGCGATGTATTGCAACACTTCCGATTCATGGGTTTTGCCTAACAAGTGGCACCGGATTGCGATTGGAGCCGGCGGGATGTACGTCGAGCTGGTCATGGCTGCGATTTGTACATTCATCTGGTGGAACACCAATCCAGGTTGGCTGCATTATTTGTGCCTGAACATCATGTTTCTCAGTTCGGTGAGCACGGTGTTGTTCAATGCAAATCCGTTGTTGCGGTATGACGGATACTACATCTTGTCTGATTTTCTGGAGATTCCCAATCTTGCTCAGAAATCGAAACAGGCATTAATCAATTGGTTGCGCGTTCACACTTTGGGAATGAAGCCGATCGCTTCCCGCATGCTGCCCAAACGACACAAAGAGATTTTTGCGATCTACGCGGTTGCCTCGTTTGTTTACCGCTGGTTTGTCATGATCGTCATTTTTTGGTTTTTAACCAAGGTATTTGAGCCGTATGGACTAGAGATCGTTGGTCATATTTTGATTGCGGTTTCGCTCGTAGGGATGATCGTGATTCCCGTTTTCAAGTTAGTCAAATTTTTTCTCTATCCAGGCAGGTTTCGTGAAGTGAAAAAGAAAAAAGCCATCATCAGTGGAATCGTTCTGGCCGGTTTAGTAGCAGCGTTTTGTTACGTTCCTTTTCCGCACTACGCTTGGGCACATTTTGTGATTCGACCGGATGGTGCACAGCACGTATTTGTAAAACACCCGGGATCATTGGTAGAGATCAATTGCAAGCCTGGAGAGCAGGTGGTTGCGGGTCAAATCCTGGCCAAATTGCGGAACGAAGAATTCAGCCTGGAACTGCTGCGCCTGGAAAGTAAAAAAGCAGAATTGGAAGCGGATCTGAAGGTGTATGAACTCGAACTCGAAAGTTCCGATTTGTCGGCAAGAAAAATTGCGGAATCCGTTGCACAGATTGCCAATATCAAACAACAAATTGCCATTAAATTGCAGCAATTAGAACAACTCAATTTGCGCGCTGATCGAGATGGAACGGTAATTTCCCCGCCTAATGTTGTTCAGCAAACTTCGGTCGGCGGGCGCCTGGTAAAATGGGACGGGATATCTTGTGAGCCTCGAAATTTGTCAGCCTATTTGCAGCCAAGTGCTGTTCCGTTTTGTTATGTGGGTGATCCCAAAAACATGAAAGCCGTTTTGGTCATCGAACAGTCCGATATCAAATTTTTGAAGCCAGACCAGACTGTTCAATTGGTGCTAAACCAGTTTCGCGACACACGCATTCGCGGGAAAATCAAATCCATTTCGTCGATTGAATTGCAACATGTTCCACGGGAACTATCAAAAACCAACAACGGGCTTGTTGCAGTGAATCCACAAAAAGATGGAACGGAGCCGCCGTTGATCACTTCGTACGAAGCTTCGGTATCACTGAGCCACCTCGATTTTATCGATTTGCGACCGGGCTATTATGGACAAGCCAAGGTCAAAGTTGGCCAGGCATCGTTGGGTTGGCGACTTTGGCGATACGTTCGAAAGGTCGTCAATTTCAAGTAATCTTGTGAAACTGGCCAACTAGTGCAGGTTCATCTTTGTTATCGTTTTCGAACTGGAACGACGAGGTAACAAGACTGGTCTTGCAAGAACGCTAATTGGAAATGATCAAATCTCCCAGCATCCCGGATCGGTAAATTCCGTTTTTGTTATCGATTTCCGCGTGAACCACAAACTGTCGCCGTTGTGGATCGGCTTCGAGACTGATCCAGGTAATCGTTGCTTTGAGTGTTCGCTGATTTTTGGGCAAATCATACCGATCGGAGATGCGAAACCGACATTGGTGGTTACGTTTGATTTTCAAGATGAATTTTGAATCGAACGTCGCAAAAACTCGGAGGCGTCGAGGATTGATGACGCGAACCACCGGTTGCGCTGCCGATACCGCTTCGCCTACATCGGGAATCACATCAGCCACTTGGCCGTCGATGGGTGATTTGATATCGCGATATTGCCGCCGCAATTTTGCAGATCGCAACATGGCGTTACGCAATGCACTAGTTTCGCGACGTGATTGTTCCATGAGTTTCGCTTGTTCGATGGACAGTTCCGAACGATTCGATTCGAGTCTCAACTGATCGATCTCGGTTTGCGAAATACTGTTTTCGTATTCGCGATTGGCATCTCTGGCGCGTTGCAGAATTACTTGATTCACGGCGGCCGATTTTTTGGCGTATTCCAAATCAACTTTGTTTTCCATATCGATTTTTGCGATTGCCGCTTCGTGTTTTGCCGCCTCGACATCGGCATCCGCGATCTTGTGATCCAGCCGAACGAGCGTCTGCCCGCGTTTTACTTTTTGCCCCGGTTTAACGAGGACTTTGACCACAATGCCAGTGTCCCTGGACGCGACAGAAACGTTGTCGATTAATTGCAAAGTTGCAATTTTGGATTTGGCCGAATACGACTGCGCGTCACACTGTCCGCAAACAAACGAGAATAAAAAAAGAATTGAGATGACATGTTTCATGTTGAGAATCCTGAAGCTTTTTTTTGTTTGATTCCATTGTAATTCGGGACAATGGACAATGAAGCAAGATTTGGCACAAAGAGGTGCCGAGCTGAAAATACCAAGTTTCCTCACAGACACAGTGGAAACTGGAAGCGCTAACCCTCGGTTTTGCCACAACAAATTTTCTGTAGAAGATCTGGTGTTCACGTGCTTGTCTCGCAGTTGAAACCGTGTGCAGACGTCGAATCATCCGATGTGTCCACATCGTGTAACTAGCGACCATGATGACAGTTCGCTAAACTATCACTGAGTTGCCCCGATAGCTCAGCTGGATAGAGCAATTGACTTCTAATCAGTAGGTCGCAGGTTCGAATCCTGCTCGGGGTACTTTTTTTTGGCCATTTTTGATGACGGACACAACGCAACACTCCACAAACCCTCCACACAAATTCAATTCGCCTCTCGATCTCTTAGGAAATCTGGAACGAATACAACCTCGGATGTTTTCTTCATCTTTTTCGCCAGTGCGATGTACTTCAAAGTTGTTTCAAACGACTTGTGCCGCATCTTTTTCTGCAACACTGGGGCGGGCATAGTGTCAACGTTGAGTGTAGCGTACGCTCGCCGCAAGGCGTGGAATCCGTAGCGGTGACACGAATCAGTACACTCGTGTTCAGCAGCGTCAGGACACGTCAGGCTGATTCCAGCGGCTGCTTGAATGCGATGAAATTGCGTATCAAGTGTTCGCCGATGGTGTGGCCAGTAGAACAGTAGGGGAGAGAACGACAGTATCGACTTAACGTGAGTGAGCACGACGGCGGGTAGATGATCAATGTCATCGCGTTTGCCCTTGTTGTGCTTAGCTCGCGTGATGATCTGGCCTGTTTTCAGGTCAAGATCATCTCGACGAAACGCCAAGGTTTCGTCAATCCGCCAACCAGTGGTCAAGCAAAAGACCAACAATGCTTGCCACCACTCTTTCGGTTCGCACGGCAGGCCCTTCGGCAATGTGGCAACGTTGCATGCGTCATACATGCGTTGGAAATCTTCCTCTGTCACGACTGCTCCAATCTCGTCCGCTTCTCTTACGAAGCGAAACTTCGGAACGGTTGGCAGATAGCCCCAGTCGTGAGCAATGGTGAGGGCAGCTTTCAAGTGACGCAAGTCGTGGTTGATTGTGGCAGGGGTGACGGTCGAGCCCGGTTTTTTACCAGGGTCGCAACTCCGGTCGGCAATGAAGCTGTCAATAAGCTTAGTGGTAATTGCGGCCATTCGTATTGGCTTGCAATGTCGCTCGAAGTGGTTAAATGTTATCTTCTCCGCCGAGCGTGTTCTGACGGCCTTGCCGGGCAGGATTTTCTTTTCGTATTCCTTTCGAAACGTCGCCCACTTAGTGCGGTTAACTGGCTTATACGTGCCAGCCGCAAGTTGTCCCTCGATCTTCCGCTGGAACTTCTCGGCATTGGACTTGCTGCCGATGGTTTTAGACCGACGGCTCCCACTTGCATCGTACCAGCCAACTGACCATGGACACTTGTCCTCACCAAGTTTTTGCTTTTGCTTATTGTCTTGAAATAACCATGCTCGCAAGATGTACTCCTTTGTCTGCTCGGTTTTTGTTATTAAAGAACTGGAGAAACGGTAACGCGATTTGATTCCTGCGGTCAAAGTTGTCGTTGCTGCTGTAGAAAGCGTAGAAGTTCAGTTCGCTCGTACACAATCTTTTTGCCGACCCGTGATCCGGCGAGTTCACCTCGCAGACGGGCATCGCGGAGGGTGTGGCGAGCAACACCGAGCAGACTGGCAGCTTCCGGTTCGGTGAACGCTATCCGGTCACTGGAAAGTGCTTGGTCGGCCAATAATTGAGCAACGGTTGCGTGTACAACCTGTTCGATGAGCGGCTGAAGATCAGTCGCGTTGAAAGAAAATTGCATAGTGACTGGGATGTTTGGATAGACCCTGAGCAGGGAAGGCCTGCAGCCCAGTCGTTGCTAAAAGAGGGGAGACGTTCTAGCGGGGGAAGGTTCACATATTTTTTCAGTTTTGTTGATTGCTATTCTCTGCGGCAACCATACATTGAAATGTGCTACACAAGCCTTCACGGGCCACGGGCCGTCTGTTTTTCGGGGAGCCTGTGAGCCCGTCGTTGCTACTAGGCACGAGGCTCCGTTTTGAAACGCGAGATAGTGTTCTGGTGGAGGTGTCGTGTAGCGTGGATCGCGTTGGGCGGTTGCGTGGCTCTTTTCGGAGAGTCAACATGGCATCTTTAGCCCGACCGAAACGATCCAATCATCGGCGTTCGCGACGCAACATGCGAGTGTATCTTGCTAAATACGTCCGCAGGCTTGTTGCCGAACGTCGAGAACAAGCACGCCGTCACATTCGGCGGTAGAAACAAGCCCGTACTGTGGCCGAAAGCTACAGTGCGGGTTTTTTGTTTGGTCGGAATTACACAAAGTCGAAGGGCCCGCTCCGTGTTTACCTATGTATGATTTTTGTACGTTTTCTTCGTGCAATCGGCGTTTCACGCCTGTTTCACGCCGAGGGTGTCAAAGCACTGGCCGAAAATGCATCGGCCATTTTGACCGATGCATTGCTCTAGATTTCTTGGCACTACAACATGTTGTGACATTTCATATCACCGATTGGACGACGAGTCTCAGTTCATGATCGACACCTGTCCAGTCAACATTTGTATCGGGAGACCTCGATTCGTAAGCAAGGAGTGTTGCGCGAATGATTTGGTTAGGTGGCCATTGTTGGCTATCAGAAGATTGCGATAGTAGTCTTGCAAGTTGATAACGATAGAGAAACAGCCGAATTGCCCGAGGTCCGCAACTGTAATTCGAACGTTTCAGTATCAAAGCAAGCTCGGATGCTGCAGAAACTAACGCTTGTTTCTCGGTGGGTGAATACACGATCCCATCTAGCTTGTTCACTGAGTATTCAACCTTTGTCCGAGATTCTTGAATCTCAATCGTCTCCTTCAACGCTATTGATTCAGAACGATCCGTTGTTTCATCATTAACAATAGTATCGCGCCTATTCTCGATTCCTCCTTCCTGGACTAATGATGCTTGAGTATCTGCAGAGAGCAGTTGTTCATGTAGGTCAATTATTTCTCTGAGATTCGACTCTTCGGAATCATTCGCTCGATCATTTAAGCTCTTTAGCCCTTTAAGAACATCTCGCAACTGTTCGTCAATAAATACTGATGCGGCGGCAGATATGTCTTTGGATTCCAGTGCGGGAAATCGATAGTACGCCAAGAAAAGTTTGTCTATGTGTTCGTCAACAAGTACGTGATCGGGAATTTGCGAAATTGTGTCCGTTGACGTTCGGGTTCCGCTAGACAACTCAAACTTTTGAAGAATCGCATCACGTAGCAGAATTTCTTCGACCAGCATTACGACCTGTACTCGATCATCAAGGTATTCATCCTCAATTAAAAGTTTGATTGATTCAATGATTTCAAGCATTTGTGACGGTTCGCAACGATCAAGATCATCGACAACCAACAAAAGACGCTGTTTCCGAGCAATTGAAAATGTAGCGCAGATAAAAAAAAACAAAAACAACAGCCACCAAAGTCCAACCGACAACAGTATCTGCGTTTTCGAAATATCAGGTAAGATTTTCGCAAGTGATTCGGCAACCAATAATGAAGGAGACAGCCAAAACACAAAGACAGTAAGACCGATCGATACGCAAACAATCGCGGACAACCACTTTTTGATATGGCGATCGATAAAGTAGTTGTTTGGAACAGCGGCTACGATCACATTTCTTAGATCGTCTCCAATTGCAGCCTGCAGCCCCAATGTCTGACGGTAACTGGTTAGCTTTGCAAATCGTTTTCGAAACCCGGCACTCACCCGACTTCCTTTGAAAATGTAGGACGCAATGAAAAGCAAGAATGCGATCCCAACGACACTGGAAACAATCGCAAGAAAATTGAAAATGACAGCAAATGGAAGAACAAGCAGATAGCTAAGGATGGCGTAAAGAGCCAATCGCCACATGCCCACTCTGGCAATATGGGTTCGAATTGCGAGGCCGCATGAACTAAGTGGGTTGTTCGCTGTTATTGATTCAACAATATTTTCGTAGAGATGCGCCCATAGTTCAGGTGTAGTTCGATATTTCCACGCGTTGAACCATGCAGTTTGGTACTTTCCACTGGCAAGCTGAGCACCAAGCTCTTGCAGCAAAAACGTCTTGCCACGTCCCCACCTCCCAAACACAGCCAAACAAAATTCGCCTGATGCAGATGTAATAAAGCTAGATAGCGCCTTAGTCTGAGCATTTATCCCAAGGCATTTTTCATCGACGTTGGCATGTCGCCGAGGGCGACAGCCGGATCCTATCGTTGTCGTCATAGACGCTTGAAGGTCATCTTCAATTGCAACCACATCGATTGAGTCCACTTCGGCGTGAGTCTCCGTCGAGGAATTCGATTCATTTGAGTCTAAATCAAAAGTATCGGAGCCATAAGCACTTTCGTGGTGAGCAAAATTCGACTTAGCAAGTATGAGGTCAATTTGTGCCTCGCTCAAATACTTGTAGTTTTGCAAAGATCGAGGGTCAAATTTCTCGCCCATTACATCTGAGGCTACAATCGGCGGTTTGACGTATTGCGCTTTTTTTATTTCGCAACATGTGATTGCAAACGTGTCTGGAATACGCGCCTCATTGAACACCCTGCTGAGTTGAGCCTTCCACTCAGATTTTGAATTGGCACCGAGTCTTTCCTTAAATTTGTTCCAAGCCTTGCCAACCGTTGTCTGGCTGTTTGAGTGAATTCGACCCAATAAATGAATGTTGTTTGGGCGCTCGCCGCCGCGACAACAAGCCACGATTGCATTAGGTTTTATTGACTTAAGTGGCAACTTTTTTCTATAATACACCGGTCGAAGTTGTTGCTTTTTGAAATGAAAGTCGAGCCACTCCGGATCAGCAATACAGATCATGCCTGACTGTTTCGATCCAGTCGACTTATCAGGCTTTGACGACTGGGTTTCTGCGGCATGAACTGACCTCAATCCCTCATGTTCAGCCGCCTCTAGAGTCAACCCGAGTTCTCCCTGATGAACACTCTTGGCTTGAGTGTTCTGTCTTGCTAGATCTTCCGCTAACTCAAACACCTTCGAAATATCCAAATCCAACCCTAAACTCACACGCTTTAACAATTCCGTTGAAATTCTGTTTCGGCCAGTCTCGATCTTGCTCAAATGCGAGGCTGACATTCCACACCTATTGGCAAGCTCTTTTTGTGATAACATTTTGTCGATTCGCGCATGGCGAATTACGTTGCCGATGTAGTCGCCAGAGTCGATTGAGTCTTGCATGTACTAATGCCTGATTTGATCGGTGTTATCTTCGAATGATCTCAACGTTCGATATGTTGTCCACAGAAACGGTGCGTCTCAAGTACAAAAACGAATCGGAAACGAGTGTGCTAGTAGCATAAATTATGCACTCAGAATGTTTATTTTCGGTGGATGTTATTTTCCTTCTCAAAATACGTCGCCAATCCTTGATAGTTACTAATCTTAGTTGGATTTTACTAGGAGTAGTACCTTCATGGACATTGCTTCTAAAACCGTGCGAAAACAGCGGGAGAAGGCTTAAAGTTTTGACTCCAAGTACAACGGTTTGATCTCGCCGGCATCACAAACAAGCTTGCATTCCCCCACAAAACATCAAAAACCAGCGTGTAATTGTGCGGCGGGTAAGCACCGGATTCTGAGTGGAAAAATTGCGATAGATTTGTTGGTCGAGGCTTTAAGTGAATGTCTGGGTGCAGTAGGACTACAACTTGGATTCGTGGATTGATTGGTTTTCTCTCGGAATGTCACAAGTTAGCTTCGACCAGCACACCGAATACACGAACGAAAATTCTAAACTGCTTCGAATTCATTGTCCGAATGCACGAATATAGATGGCCGCTGGGGAAATCTGGGGAAAGAAATTCGTTCGATGTAACCGAAACGGCTTGGAGAATCGTTTCATAGCAATACCTGGCCGGTTGGGGCTTGGACGTCCGAAAATGCAGAATTATAGTAGTGAGCTAAATTCATCAATCTCTTCAATTTGTCAGGCCACTCATGCCCACGAATAAGCCAGTTGAAGTCAAAAAGCTAAAGCTTGACCTGCAAAACTATAGAACTGTCGCTCAAGAGAATGAAGTAGACGCAACAGCGGCGATGATTTCTCTTAAGCCAGGCTGGTTCTGGGCATTGACTGAAAGCTTGTTGGAAGACGGATACCACCCGACTGAAAACATAATCGTACTCAAGGAAGGTCGTACGCTTCGAGTGAAAGAGGGGAACAGGCGAATCGCTGCCATGAAAATCATCTCAGGAGAATTGAATGATGATGCAATCTTTTCTTTAATGCCGTCTCACATTCTGACATTGGTCAATGAATTGCCGCGTAAGTGGAAGACGAATAACAAGACCGTGCCTTGTGTGGTTTATGAGTCGAACGAGAAAGAAACCGTTTCGAGAATCGTTTCGTTAATGCATGCAAAGGGCGAGAAGGCTGGGCGAGATAAGTGGAACCCAGTTGCTCGTGCTCGATACAACCGAAACGAACTTGGGAAAAGTGAACCAGCACTTGATTTACTCGAGCAATTCTTGGCCAAGGGAAAGACCGTGAGCAAACGTCAAGCGGAACAATGGGGTGGAGACTACCCATTGAGTATCCTAGATGAGGCAATCAAGAAAGTAGCAGAACGATGTGGATGCGACTCCGCTAGAGTTCTGGCTGATAAGTACCCACGAATAAAATTTCGTCCAGCGCTTGAAAACATGCTTTGTGATATCGGACTAGGCGAACTTACGTTTCCCGACATGCGTTCGGAGCCAGAGTTTGGCGCTGCTAAATACGAGTTCCCAGAAATACCTGAAGTGGATCAAAAAGCGGGAAAGACAACGAAAAAGAAAAAATCCACTAAGAAAAAAACAACAAAGACTAGCAAGAAAGCCGCCGCAAAGCCCATGGCTGACCAAAGGTCTGTTAAGGCTGTGCTACGTGATTTCGTGCCGAAAGGAAAGAATCTGAAAAAGTTGCAACACTTCTTGAAGAAGCCCGGTCACTATCTATCACGAAAAACCCTTTGGCGTTTTGTTTTGTCCTGAGAAGCATGTTTGAGATATCCGCCAAAGCATATTGCGAAGACCACAAAGGCACTGCGAATGCCCCAAAACTAACCAAGGGTGGCAAACCCAAAAAGTTGGTCGAGGTTTTACGAGGAATTACAAAGCACATTACCGACGACAAAAGTGACATTGAGAAAACAAAAATCCTTCATGGTGCGATGACAGTGCTAGCACGGCCGGAAGACATCCTTTCCGTTACTTCTATGAACCAGTTAGTACATAACCCAAAATTCAGTGTAGACGAAGCTGGCATTTGTTTGCTATTTGGACACGTATTTCCATTGTTGGAAGAGATGAATGCGTAACACTTAGTCGGCAAAACAGAACATGGCTCGTTTCCTTACTCCCCTTAGATACCCTGGTGGTAAGCAAAAAATTGCTCCTTTTGTCCGTGCACTACTCGCCGAGAATGGTCTTCTGGGCGGAGAGTATTCCGAACCGTTCGCAGGGGGAGCGGGCGTGGCCATTGAGCTATTGCTATCTGGTGCCGTTTCGAAAATCCATTTGAATGATGCCGATCCTGGAGTACATGCTTTTTGGCATTCAATTTTGAATGAAACAGATGAGTTTTGCAGAAGGATTGTTGCCGCTTCGCTCACCATTCCATCGTGGCGACGCCATCAAGAAGTTGTTAAATCCAAAAGCACAGATTTGCTGGAACTAGGGTTTAGTACATTTTTCTTGAACCGATGCAACCGGTCGGGAATTCAGTCCGGGGGGGTCATTGGCGGACTTGAGCAAACTGGAAAATGGAAAATGGATGCTCGCTTCCCTCGAAACGAACTGATTCGCCGTATAGAGGCCATTGCGCTTCGAAAAGACCGCATCAAGCTTCGCAACTGGGATGCATCGCGTTTCATCAAGAGTTACATTCCTAGGCTGCCAATCCAATCGCTCATCTATCTAGACCCTCCCTATTTCGACAAAGCAGAAAGGCTTTATCTGCATCACTACAAGCCAGATGACCATGCCAAGATTGCCGACTTGATTTTCGGAAATATTGAGCACCCTTGGATTGTTAGCTACGATTGTTGCGGCGCAATCAAAGATATATACAGCGAGTACACTCGAATGGAGTATTCGTTGCAGTACAACGCATCAACTGCGTACACAGGAAAAGAAGTAATGTTCTTTAATCACGATATGGTGATTCCGCTTGAAGAACCAACGCCTGGGTGTCGTTCTCAGGTTGTGTGATTACATGGAAAAGGCCGCCCAAAAGGCGACCTTAGCGATTATTTTTTCGACTTCTTACACTCAGTGTAAATAGCAAGCACGCTTGCAAGAATCGAAAAAACTGCGGCGATGATTTCCATCGTTATCTCCTTGGCTAGTGGCTAACCAATTGCAGCCGTGCCCAAGAGATACAATTAAGACCAATGCTTGCGGTTAAGGTTCGCGCCAATTCAAGCCAGCACGTTCCCACCTCGGTCCGACACGCCGCGTGTTGGTCTCCACCGAAGTCGCGTCGGCTTCATCGTCGCTTCATCGACCGACGCGATCATTTGTTCCCCAATGGTTCCCCACGTCGAAGTTTCACGCCGATCGCGCGAGGGAAATGAACGAAAATGCATCGGAAATTTTGGCTGATGCAGCCGGTGGAGCAAAAATGGCGGCGATCGAACCCGTTTTTGGAAAACTAACTCCACCTCGTTTTTTTCGTAACTCATCAAGCGATGATTTGGAAGCGGTCTCAAAGGCTGTCAGCCCGGATGCACCTCATCAGCGGTACGTTTGTAGTCCGCGGGCATCAAATGACGTTGCGAAGTTCTCCCTTCGCTGATCACAATGCTTTGGAGTCTTGGGAACGTTGAAATAAAACTAGATGTCTTCGAGCGTTTGAGGCAATGTGTATATCCAAGACCAAAGAATCGGAATACCGTAGTGTAGTTAACGATCAATGGTCACGTTGATGAAGGGTTCCGAGACTTGCATTGACTCAAACATTTAAATTGACGACACAAACTTGGACTAAATTATTCCCAATAGTCTGAACATCTGGCTCGCAACTCGGTCTCAATAGTTAATCTGTTCCAAACCAAGAAGATGTACTTCGGAAAAGCGACGGAAACAGATACATACTATTAATAAAATGATGTTCATCAATTGTGTCTTCTTCGGAACAAGCTTAAGACGATAGACTAGCTGAATCGAGTTGATTGAAGACTTAAGTTGTTCCCATTTGCGAGATGTAGAAGTGCAAAATCCACCAAACTCTGGAACCTACCTTACGTACCGAGAAGTAAATGGTGCGTCGACATCCTTTCCCGAATTCGTAAATTTCATTGGCGCGTATCGAAGATCTGATCTAGTTATGTGTTTTTCAACGCTGATGGGTGAGTTGTCTGACCAGCGTTCCTTCGGCGTTGAATTTCAGATAAAACTAGTTCATCGCTATTGCCAACCAAAACTTGCTGAAGCAACACTAGATCTCGCAAAATCTCAGCAAAGGTGGGCTGTATTCCACAGACGTGCGTTATGGATCGTGCTACAGTTCGCCGCAATCGCTTGCAAAGAAGATGGTAATTTCAAAGAGCTGGAATTGCCTGAAGTAGGTGAGATCTGCCTTAGAGCAAATGATTTGTTGTACGCTATTGAAAGCAAGCAAATGGGCTCGCTTACTGCAGCCGACGATCAGGGAAAAGCTGCCACTGCTTTCGTGGCGCACGCGGAGATGTCTTGCCCTCTAAATTGGGTTGTTCGAGCATTTTCATGTTGGCATGAGTGCTTGAGCGACCCACGTGTTACGAAGAAAATGAAGCAATGCGGTATCAAGTCTTCACTTGACGAACTTTTCCTGGATGCACACGGCATTTCTTTGTCGAGGTATCTATTGGTTTGCATCAGCCTCTTTTCTACCTTCAACAGAGGAGTGTTGGCTCAGCCTTCCAAATCTACCCTTGTACGAGGCAAAACTTGGAGTGGCGGTTCCATCAGTCATGAAGAAAAGGAAAAAGTATTTGGATTAATTTCAATGGACGCAATTGAGGTGCCAAGTGTTCTTTTCGGCTCTCCAAGGCAATCATGGGTATTTGATATTTCACCGTTTGCCTCTCGTCCACTATGGGAATTGCAGCCCGGGCACTATGTTTGCCCAGACATACTATTGTTCGCTGTAAGTCTCATGGACCGCACATATTTTTTATTAGAACAAGTCGTTGGTTCACATTGGGGAAACTTGTTCGGCGAAATCTTCGAGTCTCACATTCATTCAGTTATTAAGTCGTTTGGTGTCGATTCTTCAGGATTCAGATCCACTTATTTCGACAAGGTTTGCTTTGAAGAAAGTGAGGACGAATTTTGCGATGGGCTTTTGGTGTGCGAAAATTTGGTTGCGGTATGCGAATTTAAAGGTTCTCGCTTAACCACGCGGCACAAGTCTGGTGTAAGTATCCCAAGCACTGTTGATGCTATTAAAAAGGCGGTTGCATACGACTCAAAAAAGGCGCGCAAGGGTGTGGCTCAAATCGCAGAGAATCTGACTGAAGCCTTTAAGGGCAGAAAGTTGGTTGCATCTGGAAAACAAATTGACATTCGATCTAAGCCACTTGTCATCCCAGTTGTGGTTTGGTTTGAAGAGTATGCAGGAAATCCAATTGTACGCGAAATGTTGCAAGCCGAATTTGATGCCATGCTAAAGGAACGTGGAACCGACGGTGCCTCAGTTGGCCCGGTGTTGTTGTTCACAACATTCGATCTGGAAGTTTTTGAACAGTGCGCGCGAATCGAACCGGCTGAAGTGCTATTATGCGAGTTTGCGCAGTTCGTATTGAATAACCCTGGTCATATCTGCACTCTGTTTCGCTCGTTTGCGCACTATCGATTCAGTGGACAGCAGATGCTCCTTGGCCGTGTTGGCGAGAAGTTAACTCAGATTAAGGATTGGCTCGACGAAGAGCACAATAAGCGAGTTGATTTCTCACCAGCCGAGTTTGGCTAGTTACAAAGATCAGTCTAACGCCGGATTATCTGCTCGCTATCAATCGTTTCTCGACCGATCACCTCAAGTTTCTCGATCTTCAGCTCGCCTTCAGAGTCTTCGATCTGGTAGATCTCAATTGGGTCTCGCGTTGATCCAATCCAGCCAGCCCAAGGTAAGCCGATGAACGCAGTAGCAACCATTAACAGGATTCCAACGGGATTTTTGGTGAAAAAGTGAGCTATAACAGCCAAGTATCCACCGCCATTCTCTTCGTTTGGCATTCCGCACCCTTGATTTAACACTAAATTTGAGTAACATGATTACGATTCAAATCAATGAACATGTCAAGCTTATGCGATTTCAATCGAAACTCAAGAGGATATTTGCGAATGAATTCTTCATCTGTTGGGAATGTACTACGACGACTTCGAGAACAAAAGTCGGTCAGTCAGTCGCAAATTGCTAGGCAATGTGAACTAAGTCCCGCAAAAGTCTCGCGAATCGAGAGCAACGAGGTGATTCCAGATGAAATTGAGCTAACTAAGATTCTGTCTGCAATTGACACAGACATGTCCCGCGAATTTCGCATCTTTCTTAAACAAGAATGGAATCTGGAGAAGCCTGACTTTTTTCACCCTGATCGAACTCTGTTTTGGAAGGCGAATCAAGTTCTAGAGAAGTTAGATTGCTCACTGGAATCATTGCGCGGACTTGAACAACGTTCCGCCCTGTATCGAACCGAGATTCGACAACTGGTTGACTTCTTACGAGACCAAAATCACTCAGTTGCAATAATTGGCGGTATCGGAATTGGAAAAACAACTGCCATTTGCAAGCTCACTTCTCTCGAAATTCCCGAAGCCACTACTCCGACGACACAGGCAATTCTTGAAATAGGTGCTGGAGGAACGACGCTATGCGAAGTCGTGATTAAAAAAGGCCCCGCGGTTGGAGTTCTGATCAAGCCACGTTCCGAAAACAATATTCAACAAGACGTCGCCGATTTGTCAGAACACCTATTCAGCGTAGCAAATCAACAAGGCAAAAATCCGATTCAGCTGGGAATCTCTGAAGAAGTAAAACGCGTCATTTTGGAAATGTGCGATCTGTCGCCACAACGAATAAGGGACGAAAACGGCAAACGTTCGCTAAAACGACGGGATCTTGAACTTGCCAGTAGCGTCTCCAGTGCGACGGAGTTGTCTATTGCATTAATGACCAAACTGGAGCTTCACAAAAGAACCCTGAATGTTGTATGGCATGAACCCGAAACGGGCATTCCCGCGAAAACTTGGCTACAGAATACGTTTGCCGATGTCAACAACGGACGACTAGAGCAGTTTTCAATTCCTTCAAGAATTGACGTTTTTGTAAAGGAAGACATCTTCGAAGACCGCTCGTTACGTCTACAGGTTGTCGATACTAAAGGCATTTTTCGGAATGCGATACGAGCCGATTTGGTCGAGCATTTCAAAAACGACCACACACTGACCGTGCTTTGCTCCACATTTAACGATGCGCCTAATACCGATGTCCAGATCCTGCTTCGAACTCTTCAAGAGATGGGCATTCGAGAAGTAGATGACAAATCAATTATTTGTGTGTTGGCACGACCAAGCGAAGCGAACGTTGTCAAGGACGCTGGCGTCCAGGTCGTTGATGCACAAGAAGGTTACGAAGTTAAAAGGGACAATGTCAATGAAAGATTGCAACATATGGGCCTCCCCTCTATTGAGACTCATTTCTTTAACTCTTTAGAGGACAATCCTTCTGAACTACGCGATGCAATAGTTCAAAAAATCAAAGAGCATCGTCAAAGTCGTCGAGAAGAGCTACAAAATGCCATCGTGGCTGTTGAAGACTTGGTTAAATCACCTCCGGTCTTTAGCTCCGATCTCCACATAAGATCTATCAGTGAATTGGTGGCTTGGCTTAGCCAAAACAAGTCAATAGGGCAATTCGAACCTAAAACCCAGAGCGTGCTTATAGACGGGATAGGTTCAGTTCACCCAAGTACGCTTCACGCTTCAATTCGTCGATTCGGGAGTTGGCCGAACTTCGATTATTACCACTATTTGGGACGGGGTGCGAGAAAAATGGCTGCGGATCGGATTTACAAAAAAGTCAACGAGATTCAGGACTTCATAACACAAATGCCGAATGATTCTCCTCAACAAGGTTTTCTTCAAAGTCAGGCCTTACGGCTTCTTGACTCATCTGTTAAGTCCTTACTTCAGCTCGTTGAATCAGCAGGAATGACTGCGTTCCGGAATGAACTCAATTCCGATAAGGATTTTTGGAACTCGCTTTATTTTGAGTGGGGTGTCGCAGTGCCGGGCTATAGGGATCGTGTTGCAACAGCAAGTAAAATGTGGTTTGAAAATGATTTGCGGAAAAAGTGTCACACGCTAATCTCTGAAACGATTGAGAAGAATTGGAACGACGTTGCCCTCAACCTTTCAAAACTCCTTTCAACCGCCTTAGTAGCTGAGTCGAATCAACACGGGTCACTTGTTGAATAGGTTTTCGGGTTACAACAATGGGCAACCTCAAATCGCGGGAAGGCAAATGGAAAACAACAGAAAAAACTAAGCAAGTTCTTCTAGCCCGCCCTTGGAACTGCTTAGGGCTGCGATTGCTTGTCGAATGTTCTCTTATGTTGCTTCGGACCGATTCACCGATTGCAACAACGCATGTTCTGAAACGGCGTCAGCTTCATCGACCGAGGTGGCTTGTGCAACCAATCCCCTATCTGGGTTCGTCAGAAAAATGAGCAAGGTCGATGGGGCACTTGTGCTCATGTACATAAGTCGTGATCTTGGCAGTACGAGTTACCCGTACTTTACCGGTTTTCCGCCGTCCACAAGATGACCACGGGTGGCTTAATTGCTGTTATTACAGTAAATCGTCTTCATTGGGGTCGGTCGGCCCCGTTTGGCTTAAGCGGTATTTCTGTGAATCGTTTGGAGCGTTGGTCGCTCCTGCTTGACCGGTTTCGGCAATCGTTGCACCGCCAGTGCGACGTAAAAACTCTCGCTCAACATCATTCCGATCCATCGTGAATTCAGCGTGCATTCGTTCTCGTATCACGTCAGTCGAATTCGGTTCAGCCAACGGGGGATCGGGAAACGTTCTTAGGTTAAACGCGGTTTTGCTGCCCCCAGCACGAGCAATGGCCTCGCCGAGTTCCAAATTCAAAATCTCTTCGGCAGTGAACACGCCCATCTCACGTGCAATGGTGTTTGCATCTTCGACCCCCAATCGAAATGTAACCATAACACCGATGTTGCCGAAGATGGCTTGCCGTACACTTGGGGTCAGTTGACCCACATATTGGTTAGCCAGACCCGCCAAACAAAGATTGTACTTGCGGGCTTCGGCCAAGATGCGTTCGAAGCCAATAGATACCCCCATGAAATTCTGGAATTCATCGACGTACAGATACCAGGGCAATCGCTGCTCAACTGGTAAGTTAGCTCGTCGAAACGCAGCGTTAACTACCTTGGTGATAACGAAGCTACCTAAGATATTTGCGACGCCTTCCATCAGGAGCCCTGTCGAAAGGTTGGCAATGAATATCTTGCGGTTATTGATCACGTCGTCGAAATCGACTGCACACTTCCGTTGACAGACAATGTTTCGCACTAAACGCTTTTCGATGAACACAGATAGTTTGTTCAATACAGGATCATTCGCTGTCGGCCCATACTTTGGAAACTCGTCGAGCCAAAACCGACGATATCGGTCATTGGACATGCGGTTGCCCATTGTCAACCGAAACTCTTTGTCTACCAACATTCGTTCAACGTCAATCAGCGTTGCATTTTTGTCCGCGTCGAGGACACCCTTAATAGCAAACGTCAGGATGCGTTCAAGTCGTGGGCCCCACGAAGCAGGGAAGTAGCGTTGCATCGACATGATGGTTTCGTCAACAATTCGCTCCCGCTCGTCTTGATCGCGAGCCGATAGAATATTTAACGCAAACGGATACTCGTGGTCAGTTGGATCAAACAAAATCACGTCGTTGACACGCTCGATTGGGATTCGTGGCAACAGTGCATTTACTAAATCACCGTGCGGATCGAGCAAACCAATGCCTTGGCCAGCGTGAATATCTTGCACCATCATGTTGAGCAGCAACGTGGACTTGCCAGTTCCGGACGCACCAGCGATGTAACAATGGCGTGAGCGAAGGTGAGCCGGAATACTGGCCCGAACCGTTTTGCCCCGATGCGTATTTTCACCCAACACAACGGAGCCATCGGACGCAGCAACCGTGGTCGGCCGCGTGCGAGTGGCAACTTTTTTGAGCCGCTCTGAAGGAACACCGCGAGGCAAATGGGCCAAACTAGCAAGTTCATTCGCGTTCAGTATCATGCCAGGACGAAATGTGCAGCGATGAGTCAGAGCGTAGTCAAGCCACGTTGTCTCATTGTCTTCAACAATGTTGACTTCGAATCGTTGCAATGGCGAATTGGTTAATTGGTCGGCCCAGCCGATCAAATGTCTAAACACATCGACAGAACTTGCAGCAAGCCGAATAGATACGGCAAACAGCGGACTAGCGAACTTCTCTTGCATACCCCGAATCTCGTCGCGTTCAAGTGCGACATAGTAGTCACCAGGTTTGTAGGGGTTGGCAATCGCATCCATTAGTGACGATTGCCACGGGCTTCTGGCTGGCTGCCACAGTACTTGCATAACCGCCCATTCACTCGGTTCAAGACGTTCCATCGCGGCAATCGCCACTGTGATTGGGTCTGGATTCAGGTATTGATAGTTCCGCAGCGGGAAACAGTAGGGTTGGTCGAGGCTCAGCTGCCCGGCAACTGCACCTTCGGTAGTCGATAGCAATGCTTCCTTTCCTAGTAGTTCCTCGGCTGGTTCGGAGACGACGGCCGAGTTTGGAAAGTGGATCGAGAGTTGGCGATCAAACTGCTCGTGGTCGTACGTATCACAGGTGTATTGCGTAACAATGGAGGCTGTGTCGCCACAGCCAACTAACTCAAACGCAGCAGGCCGATCAAAGGTCAGCAACGAATGCAACAGTTGATCCGTTAAGGGCATCGTGCTCTCGTCATCTTGAAACTGCTCAACGCGAATCGTCATCAATTCACGGCGTGTTGTTTCTGTATCCGTTGGTGTCGCCCCAAGCGGATCATCAGTGTATCGCACGACGTGGCCACCGTAATAACTAGCGTTCCAATCATTGACGTAGCAGCACCATTGCGTGAGCGTACGCCGGTCGTATGGCTCCCACGGCGGTTCAAGTTCGCACTGGTACGGCTGGGCGGGCCAACAGCCGCTGCCACGCCAAGCTTCCGCTTTGGCTTTGCCAACATATTGTTCCCAGAGTTTTGCGGGTTGCTTCATCATCCTTTAGACGACCACCAATGTTGCAACGGCCAACGTTCTTGAACCAATATAGTTGTGTCACACTGTTCGCAGACCTTATGGCTAATTCCAGATCCGTCCAATGGGTTTCTAAACAGTAAGATGTGCTTCTCTTTGTGGTCGTTGTAGCCACCAGACGACCACTCGGCGACAGCATCAGATTCGAACCCGCATCGCGGGCACCGAAGGACTTTGACAAACGGTACGCTGAGATAACGTGACAAAATCCAAGCCGGAAAGAAACCAACCATCGCCCACAACGGCACAAAACAACAGGGGCCCAAACAAGCCAACATGGCAAGCCCCTGGCTATTAAACGGCTCGGAAAATCCGGCCAGCAACAGGGAAGAAAGGGCTGCGAAGCAGCCAAGGCCTGGATACAGGACTAGAAAAATAATAAGTCTGACCGTTTTGGGAGGCATATACAGCCGTCGTGCTGGTGGAACAGTGACCAGCTGGCGAGATTTCGCCTGATCGCGCTGGCTACTCAAGACCAACGCCGGCCCTTTGGGTGGCGTGGATTGCAACGGCGGTGGTTCAGCAGTCTGGTACGAATGCGATTCATCGAATGTTAATTCCAAACCAGTCGAGGATTCCGTATCCTCGTCCGTTTCCTGAATTGGAATGTCGATCTTCGCCTGACAGCGGGGACAGCGGCCGCTCCGGCCGCACAGACCTGACGGAGCCTTGATTTGTTTCTGACAATTGGTGCACGAAAACTCGATTGCTGCCATGACTGCCCTCATTGGTAGCAAAAACAGTGGTTATCCCTGCCGTGGACAACGTTCGAATTTTTCGGTGAAACGATGTAGTTAGTTTTTAAAGCAGGGCGGATTTCCAAGCATGGAAGTATTCGAGTCTAATACCGATCGTGTCGTCTGTACATACATAAGTCGTGGCACGGCTCAAGCTGCAACGCCGTATATTGCCGGACTTTGGGCCCCTCGATTTGGCCACGGGATGGCCAAATTTGGCACACCAGTCGTCGGAATTTTTTGAGGTGGATTAATGGTTCCATTTTGGTTGTTCAGTGTAGTGACCATATCGTTGATGGCCCTACTCTTCATTGTCAGTTATTGGCATTTCATTAAGAATCCGTTGCCCGTCCCAGATTTTGGAAACTCGATCTTTGTTTGTTCCAGCTCAAAATCTCGGGATGTATTGTTGAAAGCACTGTCGTGTTTCGGAATCAAGCCGGATCGGGAAATGAATTCCCGGTTCGTGCAACGGGCATTCTTCTTGAATCGACATCGATTCATTGTCAACTTCACAGATCCAGATGAATGGAGTCGATTGGGTAAACCTGTCGCCGGACTCGCAATCGTTGTTCGCACACCAGCGAAAAGCGCCCAAAAAATAGAACAACTGCTCAAAGAAGATGGCCACGATGTCGTTTTGACAATTGACCCGGATCCGGATTTGCCAATTGGTTGCTTGGCTATTTTAACATCGTCAGCATTTCCGGGCATAGCATTAGCTTTTCGATGTCACCTACGTAAGATGGGCCCGCGACCTGCGAAATGGAAAGACAAAAATGATCTGTGAAGCTGCATTATGGTGAATAAAAAAGTCACAGTTTCTAGGCTGTGACGATGGGTTCATGTTTTGATCGTATCCTGCAAACACGCCGCAAAGAACTCTTGCTTGGATACCAGCCTTATTAATCCGTTATCGAATTCTTGTTCAAGTAAACAGCCAGGGTGACAGGCGGGATACCATTTATCGCCTGGCCCAAATTCCCACATAAATGCAAATGCTAACCATGTGCCCTCATCGAGTTGTTCAACATGTGCTGCTTCGCCAACCGCCCTTAAACTTCCGCTGATTTCGAAACAAACGAAATGGGTGAATAATTCAGCGTCAAACAGCGGCGGCATTTTGGGCTCTGAATGCAATTGGCGATATTTTGAGATCGCAACGACGGCCGGCTCATTGTGTGTCATGATTCGTTGGCCGGGACAATTTGAAACTTGTTTGCCATTAACCATGTTTTGTCTCCAGTGCTTGAGAAAGGAACTGATTTTTGGGCTGCAAACCCAGGGACTGGAGAGAATCGCACGGTTGCCATCTTGACTGTTTCACGAATTTGCAAAGTTGTCAACTCAGGAATACGTCGCTGTTTGCAAGGAACTAGCCAATGATTTCAGGCGCAAAAAACTACTCTTAGCCTCTTCGCTCAATGCAAACGCTCGCTTAAGTAAATTGAAGAAAAGCTGTGCTTCATCGACATCATGAGAGTCCGTCGAGCACCAAACAGTTTGGTTCTTGTATCTTCGAACCACACACCGGCCGCCAATTAGGCCAACGGTGTGTAGCCCGTCGCCAAACGATAATGTGCTCTGTCCGTAACGCTTGTCGAAATGGGCAATGAATTTGTCGTCAATAATGCACAATGGGAAATCCAATGCTTCGACCTGGTCAACTAGAAAGTCGAATGACGATTTTGGGCTGCAATCAGCGTACGGTGGTTTTGCATAAGCAAGACGTTCCAGGTCAGAGCGAAGCATGAAAGTAATTGTCCTGTTTTTAGCAACGCTCATTCTTTTTTTTCGTTCATCTGCATGATCGCACAAAAACTGAAACAGGCATCGTTTAACTACTGGGTATTGTGTTTGCTCAGAAACCAGTTCATTGATATGTGGTTCAACAGCGGCATCAGATAATAACGGCAATGGTAAAAGTCGCTGAAATACCATTGTTTCATGTTCTGGTATCTCCCACGACGAAAACTTTTCGCATAGCTCGGCACCTCCAATTGCCTTGTTCCGCCGAGGGTCAATAAATGGAATTGGGCGAACTCTTGGGATCAGTCGTTTGTGCAATGCCAACAGTCTATGTTGCTCACTTGGTCTCCAATTTCGGATACGACGATCAAGCAATTTATAAAACCGCCACTGGTTGATTTGCAATTGCTCGGCAACCATCTTTTTGTTGCCCTCAGCATTCCGAACAACTTCAAGGGCAATTTCTGTGAAGTGTTGATTATCCATTGGTTACGCCATCCGGTTGTTTATTGAGTAGGAGAACCGTTACTTATTCTACGAATGAATGCAAGGAAACAAGTGCTCGCTACCGTCGCGCTGCTGAAGTTGGCAGTTTCTGCCAACTTTTGCGTTGTTTGAAGAATATCTCGAAGCAAACACCGGAATTAGTTTACGGTGCGTACGACGTGAGTCGGTACTCGCACATAGGGAGTTGGAATTGCTCAACTGGTTGGCAACCTAGGTCTTCGCGGCCGTTCGGAGAGTGAAACAAAAACAACGGAGTGCAACCTGTTTGTGACCATGAAACCAACACTGCCAATCGGAAAATCTATCATGACTAATAATGTTTTGGTCGACCCAGCTCGACCACAATTTACTCCTGTTACAGCTGAAATCCCTTCACAATCAGTAATTGATCGAATACCTGAAGAGATTCTGCAACTTGATTTGTCACCAGTAGCAACTCGACTTCGAAACAAGTATGGGTGGACGGAATCAGACATCGAGCGAGTCGAGCTTGAATACCGTATGTTTCTTACCATCGTGCAAGAAAACCTTGGCACGCACGATCAACTCGTGCCAACTCCAATTGTTGATGCTTATTGGCATCTTCATATCTTGTTCTCCCGACTTTATTCTCGCCAATGTCACCAACTATTCGATAGGTACCTGCATCACGAGCCAACCGATGGCACAAAGGAAAATCGAGACGAATTGGAAGAACAAGGCATCTGTGATTACTTGGGAACCGGTGACTTGTATGAAAAACGGTTTGGTTATCGACCACCGGAATATCACCCGGAAGAGTATGCCCGGGTCGGCAGTGGGCCCGGTAAATGTTGGTGCTCGGGTGCCCCTGTTAACTAAATCGAGTCTGGTGCGAACAAACTCATAGCTCCAGCAAGCCAATATTGTTCTATGGGCTTTGGGAACGTTGGCGCGGCCGAAAGACAATCCGTTAAAAGTACCGCTTGATAGTTTTACGATACTAACGACCGACGCCGCACCAACCTCATTACTTTGAACCCAGTTTTTGAGGGGTCGGGGTAGTCTTTTCGCAGTGAGATCAGCAATTGATACCGTCTTAGTGGATGGATCGACTGTAACCAACTTGTCGAAAAACAAACTCATCAAGGTGAATTCTCATTCTTGCGGGATACGCTCTATTTGCTGCATGTCCGAAATATCTATGAATTGGTATTGATGTGAAACGTGATTCGAAATTAGTCCACTACCCGAAATTCAAGATGGGTGATCAGTTGACCAGATAACAGCCCTTCAAGGATACGAGGCACACGGTTTCTGAATTGGAGCGAAAAACGCTGTCTGCTTCCGCTCCAAAGACATGAGTCTTCTCACAGGGGAACACTAGGGGAATCAACTGCACAAATGCGCAACTATTGTTATTTGTGCGTTGCTGTCGCGCAATGTCAGAGTATGAGAGCGCTGACGTCTTTAATTCTGTTCTTTTAAGTAGGGAATAGGTGGGGATAGGATTTCATATAAGACGATTTAATATAAAGGTAATGGATTGATCTCTGTAAACTCTCTAAAGCAACTTTTGTTTCGCTTTTGAGAGGATCAATCTAATGAAGAGAACGTTTCGGCAATCCCTTTCCGTGATGGTTGTAGTGGCAATAGTTTCGCAACCAGCTTGGAGTTTTGTGGATGATTCGAAGATTAATGTAGTCACTCAATATGTCACGACTGCAGCGGGGACTTTTGTGGTCGCTGATCACTACGATGCCGGTGACACGCTCAAAACCAAAACGACGATGATTTTAGATAACGAAACTGGATCAGATAAGCAGTATAAGCACGAAGTCAGGTATCAAGACGATAATGGCATTATTGTTCACTCCAAGCTCAATGTTACCTGGACGGTTCCTGCTCATACGCGGTGGGTACGAAGTTGGTCTGAAGAATATACAGTTCCCGCTACCGATCCTCCGACCTATTACTGTGTTGGCTTGGAGTTGCTGCACAAGGTTGGTACATGGCAGGGCATTGATAGCACGTGCCGAACATATGACCTCGACCTCGGCGGCCCTGGCGGCGGCGGTTCGTAATTCCTAACTTTAGGCAGCAACAGCTCGTCATGTTTACTCCAATCAAAACAGTGAAGAAAGGACTCGATATGCAATATCTCACGGCATTTCTTTTGGCACTGATATTTTGTGCAGCTGGAAGCGCACAAGAAAAAACCGCCGCCAAAAAAGCTCTGGACTATGAAGTGCTGCGAGTCCAATGGATTCTCGCGGAATTAGTCCAACCTGGAGCCAAAGAAAACATGGAGTTAACGGATGAGCAGGTTGCGGCCGCCAAAAAAGCATTTGAGAGGTTACAAAGAACCATCGCTTCGTACGATCATGTTGACCCGACCACGGCCGAAGGAAAACTGCAATACAACGAGTTGTATTTGAAAATCGCTGGGCAAGGTAAGGAGATGGAGAAACAGCTGATCCCCGAGCAAATGAAGAAGCTTAATTCGATGTACTATGCCACACAAGTTAGAACGCCGCTTTGCTTTGGATTAACTGATCGGTTCGTAGGAGACATCCTTAATCTCTCCAATGAACAAAAGTCGAAAATTGATGCCTTAGCCAAGAAAACTCAGCAACAGCTCGATGAGGAACTGGAGGAGGTCAGGCAGAAGATTGCAGCAGTCAAAAGGAAGCATCTTGAGAAGGCATTGAAAATGCTGAGTCCCAAACAGCGAAAAGCCTACCTAGAAAAATTTTGGCCCAAAGAAGATGGTGCTCAAGACGACACCACTGTTTCAAAAAACCAGTAACGCAGCTGCACACATTATGGCACTCACAACGAAGAACATTGTATTTATTTTCCTTGCCACCACACTTAGTTGGATCGTGTGTGGTACCGGTGCGGCGCAGTCAAACGAGGAAAAGTTTGAGGTTCACCGCATCCAGTGGATTTTGGGAGTGCTGAGCAAGGAACACTATCAGAAAAAGTTTGATCTCACTGATGATCAAGTAACGGAGATCATCAAAGCCCGTGAATCCATCACTGAGTACACCAGAAACATGCTGCGGGGCAGCAATGGTGACAAAAAGAAGTACCGAGAGAAGATTGCACGTGGCCGCAAACTGGTATTGGAACATGGGCAAGTGCTTGATCGCGTCCTCGTACCAGACCAGCGTGATAGTATCAACTATTTTTATCATATGAACTTTGTGCAAAAGCGTTCGTTCTTTGGTCTCACTGATCGGTTTGTCATTTCGAGATTGCACATTTCGAAAGACAAAGCGAACGAACTAAAACAAGCAGCGGTGCAAGCACAGGCGGAATTAGATAAAGAACTGAAACCATTGTTCGAAAAAATTGCAGAGATCAAGAAAAAGCACATTGAGGAAGTGCTAAAAATCTTGACGCCCGAACAACGCAAATCCTACCTTGAAAAATTTGGCATTCGGCAGTGAGCTCACCAGCACATTACCAGTCGATCCGTTTCGCTCATCAAACGGTTCTTGTTTTTGCCATGCAATCTGCAATTTTTCAGCTGCTAGTCCTTTATTCGCCGCATTTGAGGATGGGGAAGCAGCGGTGTTAGAACGCATGGCAATGACCATGAGCAAGGACAAATCCATGTCAGTAGGTGACATTTGCAAAACGCTAGGGATCAGCCGTTCAACATATTATCGATTCCTTGGGTTACTGCTGACAACTCAACCCAGGTAGTCTGCCGACTGTTCGTCAATGCGTGCAACCGTTTCAGTGATTTGAATTTCGGCCTTAAGCGTACCGCCAAGGTTGACCCCTTCTTGCAATAACGTGCGAGCAGCTTCGTATGTTTCGGCTTGGGCAAACGTATAGTAGCCCGTTGATTTTATTCCAGGCTCTCAGCCAATACGAATTGTTCCCGTCGCTGCTTTTCCGTTTCCAGGCATCGCCCTCCCAACCGAATGGCAGGTTCGGCCCCAGCGTCATATTGTCAGGTTCATGGTCAGACGGAGGAGATTCGACTCCCAAGAGATCTCTAATTGCCATTGCCGTTTCCTCTACAATGTGGGTTGAATGATATCACTGCCCATCGCGACAGAATGTTTGACTGTTGGTCGGGCAAGCAAGCTGCGTTCCAATCAACAGCACGTCCATTAGAAACGAAAAATGTTTAGATTAACAAGGTCATATCGGTGGTGCATTACGCGACTGCATGAACTGGACGAAGTGCTGACACCAGCCGAACGATTCGTGCTGACTGTCGCGTTTACCGAGAAGATTATCCGCCGTGTATTAGTACAAATGGCGATTGATTCTGGATTATCAGAATCGGATGCTCTTACGGTTTCACGAAAGGCGTCTGGTTTGCGGCCATTGAACCAGCGATGGAAGAAGTACGACTCCAAAAGCCGAACATTGTCCAAGCTTCTTGGTACCGTTTGGACAACGATCGATGAAGCGGCCGACCTGCGTAACGAACTTATTCACGGCTCCGGCCACCGAGACCACAGGATTTATCATCGTTCAACGGAAGCATTAATTGCTGTGCTGCCCACGCTTCGGGCCACGTTTAAAGCGGAGTATGGCTATAGCGGGTGGAAACACAAGCAGCCGTGATTACGCATATTTGCTTGGTTGCCGCTTTGGTCTCACACTGTGAATACCGATGGCGAAGTCATCCAATTGCTACTCAAGTTGTTTATGAATGTTTGCTTGTCGGTTCGTTTTGAGGGGTTACCAACATTATCAAAAAACGCCTGAAAACCGTCATACCGTCCGCTTGGGATGTGCACACCCACACACGAGTGCGTCAAGCTCTGAATCCTTCCCGACTCGCCATCGGGATTTTCATTGGTTTGCGTACAAGATTGCTGGCGTTTGTGCGAATAGTCTTATGGCAACGAAGTCCAAATTACGGCGAACCAAGATAATTAAGATGTGTCTAATTCGTTGACGATTAGTTCGGTTTTGCCTACAATTCTAAGCATAAATGGCTCTTTCACGGCATTTGGCTTGACAAAACGAGTCAATCAGCCGATACTTTGAATACTTGCTCCCCGCTCGACTTGCCGTAAGGCCCGGGCGGGGTTATTTTTTGCACTATGCCAGTTGAGCCCACTACCAAACGCACCGTCGCCTTTATCGACGGCCAGAACCTCTTTCACGCTGCTCGTGAAGCCTTTGGCTACACGTATCCCAACTACGACGTCCAGGCTTTGGCTCAACAACTATCGCAGAACGCCGGTTGGAATCTCACCCAAACACGTTTCTACACTGGTATACCCGATTCGTTAGATAATGCTCGTTGGCATCAGTTTTGGACGAAGAAGCTACTGGTCATGTCGCGGGCTGGCATCCACGTCTATTCACGGCCACTCAGATACCGCAACAAACGATTCGATTTGCCCGACGGAACGCAACACACGATTCTCGTTGGCGAAGAAAAGGGGATCGACGTTCGCATTGCCCTTGATGTCATGCGAATGGCCAATGATAACGAATTCGATGTTGGGTTGATATTCAGCCAGGATCAAGACTTGTCCGAAGTCGTCGACGAAGTTCGCGATATTTCCCGTGGCCAAAATCGATGGATAAAAGTCGCAAGTGCCTATCCATTTAGTCCAACCATTCGTAACAAACGCGGTATCAATCGGACGGATTGGATACAGATAGATCGCGCCACCTACGACGGGTGTATTGATCCACGAAATTATCGTTAGTAGCCGAGTCAAGTCAGTGCAACGATCCGGCGTATTCGCGTCAATGTTATTCGCCGCAAATGGTGGCTCAAAACAGCGGGCGATTTGCGTCCGACGTGTTTTCTACACGCCGCCAGATAGGCATACGTAATATGGCGGCTGGCATTTGTTTGACCAGCAAATCAGCTGACGTTAACCAGACGTTTTTGGCCAGGCGCCTCGGTAAAATCGCGGCGGCATTGTGAATCTGGTTTAAACGATGTTCGTCGTTGTCGGTGTTGGTATGAGCAACGATAAGTAACCGAAACGATGGACGGCTGTATTTTCGATCATGTCGCTGATAAAGGTCACCGAGATAGTCTCGTGCAGCAACATCGCTCCACAGCCGGTAATTTTGGATTTTGTTTTTCAGTCGAGCCACGCTCATACTGCCATTATCGATCTCAATAAAGTGCATGAGAAATGACGAGGTCGCCGCGTCGACACTGCCATGATCGGTGATTCGAACCAGATGGCCGGAATCAGGCGTTAGGCTACGATTAACACCTCGATCGATAAATCTAAGTTGCCGATCTCGGCGAAAGAAGCGACGTTCGTGGAAGACAAGTTCGTGGTTGGCTGATGCCTCAATGGACTGTTTGAATGCCAGATCAAACTCAGTTGTCAAAAGCTCATGTTGAATAAAATCACGAGAGTAAGCCCGAAAGCGTTCGGTCGCAACGGCATATTGGATTTCGTTCTCCGTTGGGAATGATGAGCGGAGATACGCGAGCCCTTTTCGCGTCGTGTAGAAAACAGTAGGGAAGTTAGGGCTCGTTGCTGAGACGGGTACCGTACCGAGGTAGCCGAATGCGACCAGTCGTTGCAGCTGATAGCGACAGGTACGGTCGCTACCGTAGATCGCTGGAAATCGCTGTTGGACTTGCCACGATGTCGCGTAGCGGTGGTGCCAGACAAACTTGACAATATTCGGATAGTGTGGCAATTCGACAAATCGCCGTGCTGGTGGCGTAACGCGACGCTGGGGGAGGGGGCGAAGCAACTCGCGAAGTTGCCACGCCGAGTGGACCACGGCTTTTCTGTTCGTAGTCGTTACGCGAGTCGTTTGAGCTGTCAACTGTTTGTTCGAGCTGTTGTCGTGGTAGCCGTTTCGGTAGCTGTTCGGCGTCGGCTCGTTAGGGCACGACTCACGGTTTTTCGGTGAGGAAATTTCCGAACCCGCTAGCCCGAGCGAATGTGAGTGGGAAAAGCCGTGAGTCGTGCTCGTTTCGGAGTTTTCCGATAGAGCCCGACGCCGTTGTCGTTCCGTTCGGTTGCTGTTTTCAAGCTGTTCCACGACCTTCTCAATTAGCGGTTAAGTTGCCAGCCGTTGGCAAAGCGGGGAGAGCACTATACAACGTCGCACAATATTCCTTTTGCGACAAACTTGCGCAAGTAGTGGCTCTAAGGTTTAGAACCACGTTGAGTACGTCATACTTCCGCCATGTTACTCCGAGCGTAGTTTTGTGTTGCAGCTGCGAAGTCGACATAGACTTTTGACGAAGTATAGCACATAGGTTCTGCTGGTTTCACTTTTCTGTCTGAAGCCAGTCTAAGATCATGTAGGTTCCACGTATCGTGTCATGACTTGTGGTTGCACTATCCCCTATTTTTTTGGCCAGTTTGTGCCTGCGTCAGTCGATGAATCCGTTCCTGTAAGATTTGGCAGTTCGTAATTTAGCGCTGGAAGTTTGAGCCTTTTTCGAAAATCGGGTGATGAAAATTTAGTTGCTGAGTGTTTTGTATTGTGGTTTTCGCCTTGATTGTCGTCGCTACGAGAAGTTGCAATCGTTCTTGTCGAAGGCGATTGCTCCCGAAACATTCCTTCGCGACCGAACTGGCCAGTTCGCGTTCAATTATTACTCTGGTTATGGTTCCGCTGAAGAAATCTGCAGATTGAAAAGAATCTTGCCATTACTCCTGACGAAGTCTGCGATATGAGCCCAAACACTGGCCACCAGTTTTAGTCGATTCATCAAATACACAAAGACGAAATCGAAGCCATCAGTATCCTATACAGTCGCCCGTGCGTCGCGGGATGCGTTAGCGAGTTTGAAACTTTTCGGACAGGTCGATCCCAAATACCTGCTGCAAAATCGCACGTTGCTCAAAAGGAACTCCCAAAAGCACAGATGAATTCTTTTCGATAAGGAATTCGATTCCTGTCGCAAACATGCGAACTGATAGCTCCAAGTTGTCAAACTCTGTGATCGACGCCCATGCTTGAGACCATCTATTCAGTTTGCCAGCTTCTTCGTCCTTTAGCTTCAACAACGAGTTAACTAACCCGGTTCCCAGATATGGTATGGAGTCGTGTTTTTCAAAAATCGCACACAACTTTTTGATATTGGCAAGCCAGCGATCTTCGTTTGCTGAAAATATTATCTCAAGTACATCTTGTTCGGCTTCTAATTGAAAATCAGCAGCAGGAAATCTACTCAGAGAACTATCAAATTGTTTCCATCCACTTTCCCAATCTCCAGATGCGAGCAGGATCTCAGCTTTAGTAAAATTTGCATTAGGGCAATCGGGATCAAGTCTCAGGCTTTCGCGAATTTGTAAACTCGCAGCATCATTCATTCCGGCTTTATACAAGTGATAGGCAGCACTGTTAAGAAGTTCCGCACCGTGTTGATCTGACGTCGACGCAAGAAGCAGGATCTCAACCGCATCAACCAGATTTCCAGACAAGCTTAATGTTTTTGCTTTCGATTTTAGTATCCAAATCCGATTCTGTCCACTCTCACAACTTTCTGCCTTGTCGAGCGCTTCAAGCGATCGCTGAAAGTCCCCAAGCTCTCTCAAACATGATGAAAGTAGGGACAATGCATGGAAGTCATTCGAATCCTTGGAGATCAATTCTTCACAATCATGAGCCGCCTGCTCAAAAAGCCTCAGATGAAAACAAGAAACTGCGCGATTGTATAGATCACTTTTTTTCGAGTCGTCCGAATCTATAAGTTTTCCGAAGACTTTCAGGGCTTGCTCAAATTGTTCAAGCTTTTCGTGGCAGTATCCAATTAGCCTATTGTTCTCTAAGTCATGGGGATAGGATTCTGACCTTCTTTTCGCAACCCTCAATAGATCGCCAAATTTTTTGGCCTTTATCAGGGGTTTGGCAGAGTTGTAGATTTCTGCGGCTTGATGTTCTTCGGCATTGTCAAAAAGAAATTCCGTCAACTTACCCATCCAAATCTCAGCGTCGGCTTCGCGCCCGTCATTCACTAGCGCGTCGACAACTTCAACTAGCCTCTGCGATTTCTCGAATGCTCTGAATGAATCGAATTCGCAACATGATTCGTACGAAAGAATCAAGTCGCTACAAATCTTCTCATTGAGTGCTCTTGCGAACTCAGGATCGAGGTCGAATTTCTCAATCGCCCAATTAATAAACTTAAGCGTGTGTCTCGATTCAAGCTTTCGCAGTTGTTCTAGGTGTTTTGGACTCAAGCTTTGAAATCTGTCAGTTTCCCTTGACAGGATCAATTCCAATCCCTCGAACTGTCCAGGTCGCAATGATGACGCACACTCGAAGATTCGCGACTTCTCAATCGCGCTTAGTGAAATTGACCCCGCGACGAGTTTGACGAACTCTGGTTTTAACGAGTGTTTGGTAGCTATCGTCTCCAAGATCTTTGGATCTACAAATTGATTCGATATTGAGCGGAAACGATAATCATGCACAACGGCTAATGTTTTCATGTCTTCATCATCGAACGAAGACAAATCGAGTTTATGGTCACCCACCGGAGGTGGGGCAGGACCCACCGCAGTATCCAGTAGTTCTTTTGGAGTTTCTAACTTGATTTCCAAGACCACCTGACGGTCAAACTCGTTTATCCAATTCCGCGCCTCAGCCGAACCGGTCATCTTCACGAGCCAATCACACCAAGCGAACGCGTGATGTCGCTCCAGCCTTTGAAGCTGCGAAAGATGTTTTGGAGGCAATTCAGAAAACGTCAGGCGCTCTTCGGCCAAGATTTTCAATAATTCACTTCTTTGAGCATCGCTCCACCTAGGAAGAGAGGCGACCAATGCATGTTTTTCTTGTATCGACAACGAAATCGAGCCTTTGATTCCTTTAATCACTTCAATCATATGTTCTTCTTCTGATTCGCTATCGCCTGGGGCTCCTCGAAAATTCAAACTCGGCAAACACATTGGCAGCGAATCTATGATCGTCCCAAAACGGTAGTTCCCAACTTCGTCTAGGACATCTAGGTCGCGCTGATCAAATCCCATTTCTAGTGTTGCCTCGGTACCAGGAACCGGCGGAGCAGGGCCTTCGACGACTGGCGGCTTCTTGACCAATTCAGCTGGGGCCACTCTAAATACGAATTGTGGTGGTGGAACTTGCCCTTCAAACGGTAGTCCGCAACGAAGCGAAGGAAACCGACTTTCAAACTTTTCCCATGCAGCTCTGGAAACAACACCTGAGTCCGGCAAACCGTGTGTTTCAGTAACTTCTTGAGCAAGTTCAATCAGCCGTTCTTCATCGTCATAATGCCAGTCGATCATTGACAACATGGCGCGAACGCGAAGGCTGTCGTCGGATGCGTCAATCGTCTCAATGGCACTTTCCAGATATTCACGTTCGATGTAGTCACGCCCGTTTAACCTAATCAGACGTACGCTAATCTCCTGGCGACTAAACCAGACTCGTAGGAAGTCAATAATCAGGCGAATTGGCCGACCTCGATTCTCCTTTAGCTCCATCGCCATCCGCATGAGCGGTTCAGTAAGTTCGTATAGTGAATCTCTCCCTTTTTTTGCTGATCGAACGTACCGTTTTTCTTTAAGTTCTTTAAGCTGTTTCGATATCGTCTGATTTGTTGAGAATAGAGCACGTGAGATCGCCTTCACAGGTTGAGCGCGTTCCGATGAGCATAGAAACTCCACGATTTCCCTTTGCTGAGGTGAGAGCCATCTCAGCCGCTCTTGATAATATGGTGTCAGTTCGTCCAGCGTTTCCGTAAACGCAACAACTAGCTCATTATCAAGTTTGTTTCGACTTATGAATTCCGAGAAGACCACACAAACGCGATGGTTACCACCTGACAAGTGATGAAGAATCTGGACTCGACTGCGTCCAGCAGGAGTTTCCAAAAATTTGGCTAATTCTTGATCTTCTTGCTGAATTGCAATTTTTTTCAGCAGTTGCCTGCTCTCGGCCAATGTAAGCGGTTCGAAGTGTGTGCTGTGAAAAAAACCAAAAAACGGCTCACTCTCATCAGTAACTCCAGGAAACAATTGTTGCGCTGTAGCAAGAACCGAAAACCGTCCCGATTTTTCAAGATTACTTTTCCACTCGCTGCGGCCTTTCGACTTTAGGCTATCGAAGAGCGTATCAAGGTTTTCCATAATTAAGACAACGAATCTATCTGCAAGTTTCGTTTCAAGAATTCGGCAAATCTCAATCGTTGCTTCCTTGCGGGCGAGATCGTAAATGTGATCTATGTCATCTAAGGAAAACGAGTTGCTGTAATGTTCGCAGAGTTTTTCGTAAACCTTGATATTCAGATCCAGTAGTGAGCGAGACGTCTTGTCTTCATTAAGCCAAACTATAAAGAACTTCTCATCGTGCTCCGGGAGTGCTCTCAAGCGATTGGCAAAAACAGAAACGAAATGCGTTTTGCCGCATCCGCGAGGACCAGCAAACAACATATAGTGTCTTGCACCATTAGCGCTTGCCTGAATTCTTTTGAGAGAATCAACAACGAGTGATTCTCGTTGGACAAAAATGCTCTCAAGAGTCTGATTGTTCATTAGACTCGGAGTGAATCGCGATATGTGAATCTTCTTTTTCGGCATAGGTTAACTCCTTACCAATGTCAGGTTGCGATCATAGTGCCACCATTCTTGGACGAGGCTGTACTTCCAATCGTGAACTCCATTAACGTTTTTACAAAGGTAGTTGTCTTCGACCAAAAGTTTCAGCCAATCGCGAACATCTTCTTCAACAACGTCGATCCCGGCTGCAGAAACTTGAGCAGTGATTTCAGTTGGCGACGTCGAAGTTGATACACAATCAAGAATGGCCACAACGGTCTTGTACTGATCGCCGTAATAGGTTTTCAGCCGTTTTCGAAAATGCCCAAGTTCCCATGGGTCGTTTTCTTCCAAAAGCGTTGAGCTAACCAAATCTCTGATCGATTCGGTATCGCACTCAATACCGGACGACTTTATTTTCCGAACAATTTGATGAATGAAGTACGGGATATGATTTGCGATTTCTGCAATTGAAACTGCACATTCGTTGATGGCTTCGACGTTAATCTCTTCGCCAAGCAACAACCGCTGCGCAAGCTCACCGGAATGTCGGCGCTCCAAAGGAGGGAGATCATGCTTGACCATGTCATTGAATGGCCTGCCGGGATAACGATGGCTTGAGAGATCACGCATTACGTGATGCAACCCAATCGAACCCGTTACCATCATTCGAAAGCAAGAGTGCCGCTGCCGGTACTCGCGCAATACATCCAGAAGTTCTTCCGCATTTCTATGTCCTCTGTCGCTTTCGCGAATCACATTTTGAAGCATGTATGGGAACTCATCCCAGAAAAACACAAGCTTCTGATCGTTGTTTCGCTCGACGTGTGCGACAAGGTCATCCAGAGTGGACGTGAGCAACTCTTTCCATGAAGACTCAATATCTCTTAATTCAAATCCACCAGCCCTGTTCGGTCTAAGCGCGTTCCAGAACCTACGCGCCCGCTCGCAGACTCGATTCCATTTCGACAGAAACTCCTCTGTCTGCTCAAAGATCCGAGCAGCAAACTCTGGCGTCGAATAAATCCCCTGAAGATCGTCGGAGGCAACAAACCATCCGTCCGGTGTGAGTTCTTCCATCTTTCGAAGGAAACAACTCTTGCCGACACGACGTTCTCCTGGTGCATAAATGCTGTGACGTTCCAACCAATCCCAAACACGCGAACACTGCTCGTCTCGGCCAATGATTTCCGACAAAGGGATTCTGCCGCCTGGGTTTGTAAGTAAGTGAGGTTTCTTCGCAGACATTAGGTGTCTCCTAAATACGTCAAATATAACGTACGTAAATATCACCGTATTTCGACCGGCAGTCAAGCCTTACAAACAGGATGTTTTTTACGTTCTTCGCACAACTCCCAAAGCCCGTTATTTCGCCATTTTATCGTTTGCGTGCCGGAGTCGTTTCTGCAAAAACTCAAGTAGCTTTCTATCCCCTGCTTTATATCCCAAGCACAATACGCAGTGATCGGTCAGTAGCATTAAGCGTCTTTGGGGAAACCTGGCCGAGTCGTTTGACCAACCGGTTGCGATCAACAGCACGGATTTGATCTGGCAGCGTTACACTTGTTTTTCGCAACCCACCTTCAGGCGGCTTAATAGCAACTTGGTCATATAACGCATGCTCATGAGACGTGATCGGTATTACAATAACAACCCAATTGAAGTCGTTATAGACATCGCTCGACACAACCAACGCTGGTCGAGTCTTGCGTATCTCGTGACCTTGCGTGGGATCAAGTGAGACAAGCCATACGTCGCCGCGTTGCGGGTTCGCCTTTGGCATGTTCCAAGTTAGTTAGGCGTGGTCGGGAGTCTCCCGATCCCAAACTTCACGGTCGACGTTTTCCCAATCCTTGTTAAGTCGCCGAGATTGGTCGCGTCGTTTCAAAATGTCAGCCTTAACTTTGTCATCATCAACAGATGTCAAGGAAACAGGAGTCACCGACACCTGTGGCTGTCCGTCAAAATCCAAGATGACTTCAGAGGGCGTTGCGGCTAGTGACCGCACAAACTGTTTTACGTCATCCTTTTCACGGTCGACATCAATGTGCTTTTCGTGTTTCTTGCTCATGCCGCAAGTGTGCCATAAAAGCATTCGACAGTGCAACGATATCGTTTAGTTCCGAGTCTGTTGAAACATCAATCACCCTATCCCCCGCTTCAAGTGTTCCAACGCCCAGCGGTTCATACGGGCCGTAAAAACTCTGGCAGGACTCTCAGCACCTCCGTCGTGCTTAATCTCGCTCAGAGCTGATCGTATGACGTCTGCGGGAATCTTAGCAGCAACCAATCTATAGAAATCGCGGCTGTGGTCGTCGCCTAATTGTTGCAGGATTTCGTCAGCAATGACCTCAGTCTCCCCTACCGGCTGGTTGAGGTCTTTAAGTTGACTAACAGGTGATTTTGATGTGTGGTTATTACCGTTAACGGTGTTTGTTTCTTTAGTTTCTTTCTCTGTACGGTGTTCGGATGCTTGACCGCTAATGTCTGGTTCTCGTACAGGGGGGGCTGGATTCGCTACACCTGAGTCTGAATCTTGTATTTGAGTGGCGTCACCCTTCATTCGGAGTTGATACTGTTTCTTAATTCGGCCTTTGTCGGTCGCGTCAATATATTCGTCAAGGTAGCCGTGCTCCACTGCCCTAGACAGTCCGTCAACGACGGAACTCTTGGCTAATCCGGTGCCATTATCTATGCGGGTACGATCCGATCTCTTGCGGCCGTGCATGAACTCGTCAGTGGTAATACGTTTCGAGATTCCATATTCTCGAAATCCCCAAGTATGTCGCAGAACATATTCGATGACTTTGAGTTCAGCGAGCGATTTGATGTCCGCAGTGATGTCCGTCCAGGAGTTGGGCATCCTGAAATAGTTCGAGTGTGGTGGCTCAAAGCCGTTAAACTTGGGTGTTGTCTTTTTCGCCATATCACAATGGTTAGGCTAGTTATCGGACCGACCCGACAAATCGAGTGAAGAATTGGTTGGTTTTTTGAGTGTCTGTGTCTGACTATCCCCTACTTCTGTTGATAATAGCATGAGTTGGCGTCGAACGATTGTGTATATGGCAGCGTAATCGCTCCGACGGATGGCTGTTGTGAGTTGGAGGTCAATGTCAGGATTGATCTCTTGGTAGATAAGCTCACTCGCGATCCCCTTTTTGCGTGGCCGCGTCATTGTCTGCGAAAGAGTTTAGAGAAAAATCCACGCTCGTTCGATGCTTTGAGGAGTAGGTTCTCCTTTTGCAACTGCTCATTTTGCTTAGCGACCGCAACGATTTCTGGTATCTTTTGGGTGACCCTGGCCAGCTTGATGGCTGCACTCGCAAATCGCTCCTTGTCCTTGTCGGCCTGTGCAGCGGTTCGCTTTTCCCGTTCGATAGATGCCTGAAGCTGTGCTTCCAAGCTTTCGATGTGGGCGGAATGAGCACGGCGTAGCTGGTCAGTGTGTTTGTTTGTGTCCGTGCCTGCCTCGGATTGGGAACTCGGTTTCGCCGTGGCTGTTTCCCTCTCACCAAATTCACGCTGGAGCCACGTTTTTGCAACAAACCACTGTGGCCCCCTGCCGCTATCCTTTAGCTGCTTGACAGCTTCAAGCGTCGGCTTGTCGTGAATGATGCCGTCGTTTGTCCGCAGGCGAAACATGCTGTAGGTTTCGCTGTCCCCTTTTTCTCGGGCTGTGTCGCGTTTTCTATCAACTGAACTCCGAGACGTGTTGTATTTTTTTCCCGACGTCTTTGATGGGAATGAAGCCAGGTACTATGTCAGTCATGCGACGATGTGACGAAGGGTCATATACATCAGACGATACCTCGCTTGATACCGTGTTGGCAAATGGTCTTTCCACACCATTGGTCAATAGACAGAAGATGACGAAAGCCAGCGTCGTGAACGCCGTTTGCGTAGCGAATATACGGCTTAAAAGCTTACTTGGGTTTTACGCAGTACAAGTGGCCAACCGTCACGATACGCCTATGACCAATGGTCAATCTGTGGTTTTGTTGGCTCTTGGCGAAAGGTGATGAGACGACCATTCAAGTGGGTTGAGTATTGGGTAAGGATTGGTCCTGACCATTCATCAAGTAACTAAAATTCTGTATAGAAGGTCTGTATTTCGTTTATTTCCTCTCGTCTGACCACTCGCCACTGACAAAAGGGAGTCTGGTCAGACGGCAAGGCGTGACTAACGGATGATGAACACCATCTTTCATCATCGCGTGCATCGATGATTGGTCAAAGGCTCGTCGTGGTGTTTCATCAAGGATTCGTCAAGTATTTTGCGACATGAAATGCTGTGATGATGGATGTACGTACAGAAAAAACTGCCCGAAATTTCGGGCAGTAAATGGCTATCGACATTGTGATAGGGGAGTGGGCTTGAAATACAAATCACGTTCTATTGGCAACCCAAGTGGCCCGCGTGCCTGCCGAATCTCCTCGAGTGAGAAATAGCCGAGTTCGCGTGCGTGGCCGATAACCAGGCCGAAACAAAGTCGCTGTTTCGGATCATATTCGGTCACGTACCACGTCCAAGAACTATCAGGCGTAAACCACTTGATGTGAGCAACCGGATCGCTGTCGTTCTCCGTGGCATATAAGTGGGGGAGTAAGTCGGCCACATCGTCTGGAATCAGATCGTAGGCTGGGTTATTTGCAGGGTCGAAATGAGGATCAATATGAGTCACAGTGTGTGTATCCTTCCATGTTGTTCAAAAGAACTGACTGCCGAAAGGATGCCACGGCCGCGAGTCGAATGGCAAACAAACAATAACCCTGCAACGATGGCACAAATGCCGAGTAGGGGAGAGATGCAAGAAATGAACGCGTGCTATACTGTGCCGATGCCGCGTAGGCGTGTTGATGATGGAGACGTCGATACACGCTTCCCGTAGAGACTTGTTCTTTTATCCGGGAAGCACGTTACACACGCCTAAAGGCAGTGAGGGTGGAGTAGTGACGGTTGCTTCAACCGGGAGCAACTCAGCTTGTCCCAGAACTGCCGAGCGGGCGGCTGAGTTGTTTATGCGGCTAAAGTGAATAATTCGTCGACGCAGTGTCACGGGCACCGACGGCGGCATTGCCTGTCTTATTTCGCTTGTCGTAGCTCGGCAAACGGATCTGCTACGATCATTCCGATTGGCCGTTGGCAATCTCTTCGTATTTGCGTAAGATGCGCTCGGCCTCTCTACGTGCAGCGATCATGTCTTCTTCATACGGTTGCTCGAACGAAAGCATGTCAGCTAAAGCGTCCGTTGTTTCAGACAACGTGGAGTGGAGTTCCTTTATTGCGATAAGATTGTCGTTAGTGTTCATAGTAATTTGTGATTTATGGATTACCTGCAATCGTGGGCTCGCTACCGATTCAATGCAAACTGAATCTGTCAACAATAATTGGCGCAACAAAGCCAATAACAGGCGTTTCCGGAGAAGGGGATAACGCCATCGTTTTAGGCGGTGTGACGGCTGACGAAGCGTCACGAGCGCCAAACAATCTTGGCGCAAAACAATAAATGGCTGTGCAGCGGTTTTACTTTGCGACCGAATGCAATTTCGCATGAGAAAAAACCCAGACGTAGTGTCTGGGTTCGTATGATGAATGGGCAACTAGCGAATGAGCGACTGCAGCTCGTTGCGGTTCAAATTGTCGGGTTCAATCCCTTCCGGCAGCTTGAGAACACGAACGAATGTGTGGGTAATCAGCTTGGCCGCTCCCAAACGCATCCCTTGATACCCGCCGTCATTACCGTCGAACATCAGGATGATTGGGGACTGTAGTGAACGCAGGATGGCAGCCTGGGCATCGCTGACAGAACCGGTTAACGTGCTGACAGTTCGCGGAAAACCACATTGCACCAGATGAAATACCTTGAATGCCCCTTCAACGACGATGATGGGGTAAGTGGTGCCGCCGTGCCGCAGTGCTTCGTTCAAACCGTAGACAATCTGTCCAGTTGAGAAGCCATCAGGGACTTTGTAACGAGATTTGCCGTGTCGCTTGTAGTCGTCATCCGGCCAGCGGCCAATGTAACCAACCGGATTCTCACCGTCGGCCGGCCGCCAGTTATAGCAGGGGATAGCGACGTAGCCCGCAAGCTGGCCTCGCTTGCAAAGACCGAGCCCATACGTGGCGATTGTCTCGTCGGTGAGACTTCGAGTTTTGAGATACGGTGCTGTCTGGTCGAGTTGCAAACAAAACTGTAAGGGCTGCAAAGGCTCTGGCAGATTACCTGAGCTCGGTTCGGGCTTAGCACACCTCGCCTGCACAGCCGGTGGTTTGTCGGGCTTCGCGAGCGTGAGCCGTTCGCCAAAATGATCAGCAAACCAAAAGCGAACATGCTCATTGTCAAAGTCAGTTATGGCTTTAACTAACTCAATAATGTCGCCGCCGCGACCGCATTCAGGACTGAAACACCGCCACAGCCAAACTCCGTCCTTAGGATGAGCTTTGAACTGCTGCGGGTTCGGCCGTGGGCCGTGTTCATGGCTCGGTAGGGGACAGACGCCGCTGATTTGATTAGCGGTGATTTGGAAATCAGTCAGCCCAAGTTTTTCCAAGACTTCGGCAATTGAGATTTTTTGTTTGCATTCGGCAAACGAGATATATGGTCGATCTGACATAGATGACACTCCGTGTGAAAGAACTGGTCTGATCACCATGCCAGAGCTGAGGGAGTGTTTGCAAACGGCCGCCGACCTCTTACGGCCCTCAAGCTTAATGACGTACGCAAGCAAGGGCCATTACCACATTTTCGATCAATTGGCTGGTCGCCATGTTATGTAGTACCAACCGGGGGCCGGGGGAGGGCATTTTAACTGCAGTGTCGTCACGCCAGCGTCGGTGGTCTTGCGAAACGATCCATTCGATTGCAGGAGTTTTGTCACACGGTGATCGCGGAAATCTTGGGGAGTCAACACAAGTACGTCCGGGTCTACAATGGCAAAGCCAGGAGGAAATTCAATAGAGAGATCGAGCAACCGACACGATGACTCAACCCGCCGCCCCATGATATCTTTGTCCACGTAGTATTCGATACTGCCTTCCACTTTCGTATCGGCCCAGTCTTTTCTGAGCATCTCCGCACTGGTTTTCCACCATTCGGGCAACGAGAAGGAATACTTCAATCGAACATCCTTGTCACTATCGGTTAATGGCGGTGTAAACAAAAAACGCCACTTCACGAGTTTTGGGTCGGCTGGCTCAAATTCATAAGTAACGTTCGAGCCATCGATCTCAGGTGTAGCGATGTCAATTTCGGGACGACGGACGACGGTTCGATCAGGCGTCCCTGTTTTGCCAAACGTGTCACTGATCGCTTCAACGGAGCCAACAATTCGATACACGTATTCGACAGTGGTCTGGCACGTGCCATCGATCGTCAGTTTCCGGTGGTCATGGCACGCCAATTCGATGTTGTCGGGGTTGACGGCAATCAGCGACTGCACAGGGACATCCAACTCCTTCGCAATGCGTGAAATCGTGCTTTTGTCTACCTTGAAAAATCGCTCTGCCCTCGAGATGACCTCGGTAGACAAGTCTGTCTTCACAGCCAATTCTAGCTGAATCCAGCCACGTTGATCCCGAAGCTGCTTGATCTTGTCGCCGTTGGGATAGACAGAATCGCGTGCCATTTTCTGGAAACTTCCGAGTAACGTACGAGTAACAAATACTAGACAACTGATAAAATATGGCCAGAACACGGGTTCGCCAAGTGTTCCCAAGAAATAAAAAGCCCTCGAATATCATCAGAGGCGCCTTGAAAAAGAAGATGCCCGCAACGACTGCAATCGTTACGGGCGGATTCGAATCGAGGCTAGATCATCTCCACTGAAAGAAAAACGATGACCTCAGACCCAACCCGACGGCAAACGCGGCGTCCCTGCCTACCGTCGAATCATGTCCTCGCAGGTACTACCTGCGTCTCTGGACATTTCTGTGCTTTTCGTTGCAACCCTGCGTTCTTGGGTAACGTTCACGGTGCATTGCTACACACCATCGCCAGCGTGCTTGCTTTTGGCCCAATTGTCAATCTATTTTTGCAAAGGAGTATGGGCTTCTTACGAGGTTAGCCACCTTGGCCGGCGCAGCCGGAGAGGGAAACAAAAGCAATGGACTGCAGTTTATTGTTACTAGTTAAATACTTAGAACCATGTCAATCATCCAACAACATCGTAAGGACTAACCAATTCGGAGGCTCTATTGCACAACAAGGCTTGCGACCGAGTAATACCGACCACGCGGTATAAGGATGCAGTGGCACTATGAAATGTCTTGGACGACCCACTTTTGAATTTTTCAGCAATTTTTGAGGATAACAAGCATGTGTAATTGTGATTGCGATTGTAATTGTGACTGCAACGGAGTTGTTGAGGACATTGTCGAATCAGTTGTAGATGCAATATTCAGCCCAGTTGAAATCATCTTGGACTCCATTAGCCACGAGTGAATCTGGACTTAAAAAACACGAAATATGAGCACCTGCCGTTTGGCGGGTGCTCATATTTCAGTTGCGGCTATCACTCGAAGTCGCTGACCAACCATGTCAAATGGTGCAGCGGCTTGCTCGATCAATTGACATCGCCGAACAGCGTCAACTGCCGCCGTCGTAACGAAGGATATGCGACAGTGAGGGAGAGGCTTTTTCGCTCCGCATTGTCGGTATAACTCAATCAAATATGCTCGGCCGCAATTGGATTGCAACCAGCTTTCGTAACGAAAGAACTTCGCTTTGAGTTGACGTTCTGTCATTGTGCCTCGGTCAAGTTCGAGGAGATGGCACATCATCCCTTTGCCGCGTTGACGAATGACATACATCGCGTCTGGTTCGAGTCTGCTCATTTTGCTTCGTAGAGCTACTTGAAACGACGGATGCGACGTAAGTGATCGCCGCTCGACCTGTAGCAGGTCTCGATCGTCGTTAAGCTGGGTTGAATGCCAGACGGCCAACAAATATTCAGTGACCTCAAGCTCGTGAAGTATATACTGACCCGATAGCCCGTCACGACGAAAGCGATCTATACAAATGATATGACTTTGCTTGCCATTGGCCTCCAACTCGGCACGTAGCTTGCGTGCTCCAGCTGGAGTCACATAGTAGACCTTCGGGAACACTGGCGAGACGCCGCGAGTCGGCATCACGCCCAACCAGCCCAGCGATTCCAACTCAACTAAGTGTCGTCGCGTTGTACGAGCAGACCTCAGCACCTTGCTAAACCGTCGTTGTATTTGGTCAGCGACGACAAAACGGTTTCGGTACACGAATGCAACAACACCTAGATAGTGCGGCCGGACTTTCGGAGCCTTGATTTGTGTTTGCTTGTGCCGATGCATTGGTTCAAGCAGCTTGTGCAGCTGCCAGACGCATAACGGATTCTTTGAATTTGCGTTATTCACCCTCTCCACTGACACTCCACATACACTCCACAACACTGCGAAATTGCTCTATATTGGACGACAATAAAAAACGCGAAACCTCGTAAAAACAAGGGTTCGCGTAGGGGAGCGTCGAGCAGTATAGTGGTCTCGCGAGACTTCTAATCAATAGGTCGCAGGTTCGAATCCTGCTCGGGGTATTTGAGGTCAGAAATTGGAAGTACGGTTTTCCAGCTTGTTTTGGGTTGCAATTCGACTAGCGAACGTATTTTCGCACTGAACTGTACTCATGGGACCAAACGTGTCGTCGAAGCATCGATAAATAAAGGTGAATGACCTGAAGCATTGAATGATGTTTAGTGAAGGAATCACGTGGCTATTAAAAAAAACAAGATCTATCAAGGTGATTGTGTAAAACAGTTGGCCAAATTGGAGAAGGGCTCTGTCGATTTGGTTTTCGCAGACCCACCGTTCAACATCGGATATGAATATGATGTCTACAACGATAAGCAGTCCACGTCAGATTATTTGAGTTGGTGCCGCCAATGGATCAAAGGTGTCCATCGAGCGTTAAAGCCAGATGGAACGTTTTGGCTGGCAATCGGTGACGAATACGCCGCTGAATTGAAAATCGAATCACAGAAAGCTGGTTTTCATTGCCGCAGTTGGGTCATCTGGTATTACACCTTTGGCGTCAATTGCACGAATGCTTTCAGTCGATCACACACACATCTTTTTCATTTCGTAAAAGATGAAAAGAGCTTTACGTTCGTCAGACCGAATCCGAACGTCCGAGTCAAGTCAGCTCGACAGCTGGTTTATGCAGATATTCGTGCAAATCCTAATGGACGCTTGCCAGATAACACTTGGATTACTCGGCCTCAAGATGCTCCAGATGCATTCAGACCAAACCATGATACGTGGTTTTTTTCACGTGTGGCTGGAACTTTCAAAGAGCGTGAGGGATTTCATGGTTGCCAAATGCCAGAGCAATTGCTTGCCAGAATTATTCGCACATCAAGTAACCCTTACGATCTGGTTTTGGACCCCTTTGGAGGCAGTGGAACGACACTTTGTGTCGCGAAAAAACTTCGCCGCAATTGGATTGGTTTTGAATTGTCAAAGGACTACGTAAAACACATCGAAAAACGCTTAGATCAAACCAAAATTGATGACCCGATCGATGGTCCGGAAGATCCTGTTGAGAGTGCTCCAAAAACATCCAGTGGCAAGAAGCGGAACAAAAAAAGTTTTGATGATGATACGATCAAAGCTGTCATCGAGTCATACCAAACGGCCGGCGATGGATATCCAGCTGATTTCATTTTGTGTGATAAAAATCTGAACAAGAAATTTATCAAGGAGTGTCTCAAACGCGGAATTGGCGGTAATGCCATTGTTTGGAATCGGTTGATGTTGAAACTTCGCAAATCTGGAAAACTGCCTCGCTCGACTCGCCGGCCACCGCGAATCTCTGCAGAAGAATTAAATCGCTACGGCTACGCGAGCGAAGTCGCGTGGCGTCTGGTTTCTGACGAGTTTAGTTCTGATTTTCTACCGCCACCTTCGCTGGATGATATTCTTTGTTGTCCAGACTCGGCGGAATATTTCGATCAGATCGCGACTCAATATGGTCCCCAGCATTTTAAAGTTACTTCCTTGCAGTATCGCCGAGCCGCATTGGCAATTAGAAAGATGGCCAAGGATGTACGAACACTTGCCGACAGGAAATACCGCAGTTGGACGCGAGAACAGCTTTCCACCATCCATCGCGATGATTTGGAATCGTCACTTTCAAAATGTGACGCGGCCGGAGTATTTTTGATCACGGGACAAGACGTCGGTGTTTACGCTGGCGAGGCTGAAAACTTGAGCGAACATTTAACGATGGTGCTTGAAAATCCGGAATGGAAGAGATTTGATCCAGATGTGATTCTGATCCAAAAAAATGACCAGGAATTTTCGGACAACTACGCGCTCAAATCTGCGTTGGTTCGAAAAAACAGTCCGTTGCTGAACAGCAAAATCTGGTTGCCAGAGGAGTCAAAAAAGAAGCCGAAATGACAGACAACAACGCGAAACAGTGTCTCGGCATTTGTCCGCTGTTTGAAGCCGAGTTGCTTCTCGAATTGATGTTCAGGTATTGGTCTCACCCCTACGCTGACAATAAAGAGTACCGTTCAAGTTTGCTCGAATCTGCTACAGAATTATTGATGAGAGCATCTGACACAAATTGTAACGAGGTTTTCTTTCGGGGAATGCCAACTCAGGACATGAACTTCGTCTCAGCGGTCTGGTACGTTGAATGGAATAGCGTTCAAGATAGTGTTGAAGATCGAAATTCTCGCCAGCGATGGCTGGAAAAAGTTCGAAAGTCGCTACCTTCTTGTTTTTGCGATACCGATTTGCTCGATTGATTTGCAATCATGCATCGACCCAAAAAACTAATGCTGATTTTTGCCGATTAATCGCTTCAGGAAGCGATCAAAGTATTTGCCACGCTACTCTGAAATTGGTTTCTCACAGCGTTGTGGGGCACGTTTTTCCTGACCGCAATTAATCGACCACGAATTTGGCGATGAGGTCCGCCGCAGGTGTTCAAAATTTCCGATGATCACGTTACGCTATGGAGTGATTTTGTTGTGGAATACCGCTATGCCATTGCCTGAAATCGAATTGATTTATCCGATCTATATCATTCCGCATGGCGGTGGGTATCTGTCGATTGTCGATCCCGAAGACAATACGACTCAACTGTTGGTGGTCTGCGGAACTCAGGAACTGGTGATGCGTCTGATTCACCAATTCCAGATCTTGAGCGCGCCTCGAGCTTTGAACAACGATCGTGAGTTTGCCTGGTTGTTGCGAAGTCTGAAATCGCCGGTTACCAAAGTCGTTTTTGATCCCAAACCCGAAGGCGAGTCAATTAACGGGCGAACGACGGTTGCTGTCAATGATTTGTTGACGCAACATCTGAAACCCGATCTTTCACCCTGGAACTATCCCGTTTTTGCGATCGCCAAAGATGATGGATTCGTATCGATCGACTCCGACGATGGGGCAGGGGGAACAATGACTTTGTTAACGTTGTTTACCGAAAAAGATCTGGCGACTGATTTTTTGAAAGAAACCGATCAGTCAGGAACGCTGTGTCGGTTGGGAGATGTCGGGCAAGCTAGAACATTTTTGAAAAGTATTGATAAAAGCCTGGCCGTTGCGGTTGCCTTGGATCCAACCGTCGAGGGTGATCAACAAACGGCGAAGTACTGTTTTGCGATCGAAGTGTTGTTGGAAAAATATTTGGTCGCCGAGTCGTAAATCACGAGTCATCGAGTTCCTTTTTCAACGCTTCGAAAAAATGTTTTATGTCACGCCGATGACGCAGGCGAAAAAATCGAACGTGTTTCACGACGGGATCGTTCATCAATTCCAAATAGCGGCGGCGATTGTTTCGAAACGTGACAATGGTCCACCAGATAATCGAATCGTGGCTCAAAAATGTCCGGCGAAAAGACTCTCGATTACCGGTTTCGGGCCAAAGTTCTTTTCGCGTCCATATTCGCGACACCGCACGCGTGATGGCCTGATAGAAAGTGCGAAAAAACGAAGGATCTACCCAGACGATCGAGGTCACGTGATTCCATTTGATGTCGGCTGATTTGGAATGATAATTCCCATCAATCACCGAGGAACTGGTTTGTTCGATCGCGGTTTGAAGTTTTTCGCGAAATCGGTCGTTGTCTTCTTCGACCCAATTCGGCAGCCAATGCAACCGGTCCAATTCAATATGCTGAGCGCCGGTCAATTGGGCCAACTGTTTGGCAAAAGTCGATTTACCACAGCCACTGGTACCGACCACGTTGACACATTGGACGTCGGCCAAAGTGGGTGTTGGGTTGGGAGAACGCATATCAAGTCGTTATTCTGATATTCCTGTTTCTCGGCTTGTCAAACAGGGATGAATCACAAAAATCAAGTGTTGAGCCGTTGACAATCTGGAAGGCCCGATGCCGATCCTCGATCGCGAACCGGATATCTATCCGCAAGATCTTTTTTCACAATCCGAATTGTTGTCAGATGAACAACGTCGGTGGTGGTGTGTTTATACCATGTCGCGCCGCGAAAAGGATTTGATGCGGAAACTTTATCGCGCAAAAATCGTATTTTATTCGCCGGTTGTCGCCAAACGTTATCGTTCACCAGGTGGGCGTTTGCGCACGAGTTTTATTCCGCTGTTTGCAAATTATGTTTTCATGTTCGCCGACGACGCGGAAAAATACGAAGCGATGAAGTCGAATTGCATTTCAAAATGTACCGAAATTGTTCAAGTGGAATCGTTGCTGGCCGATCTCGCTCAAATTTTTCGCGCCTGCCAGGCGGGAACGCCGTTGACCCCTGAAGCCAAACTGCAGGCGGGTGATCCGGTTCGCGTCAGAACCGGGCCTTTTGCCGGTTACGATGGCATCGTGATTCGCCGGGAGGGCAAGACGCGGTTGTTGCTGTCAGTCCGGTATCTGGAGCAGGGAGTTTCGATGGAAATCGACGAAGCCATGTTGGATGTCACACGTTCCTGACGCAATTCCGTAACGATCCAATGCAGATATTATTTTCGGATTTTGGAAAAAGTTCCCCGGAATTTCACGTGGTTTCCCCAAACATTGGCCGTTTGTTTCGAACTGAAAAAGGTATACTAGACGAAGGTGAGTTTTGGGAAATGCGTAACAGAACATAGCAGCCAACAAAGTCCAATCTTCCAACGATGTCCGATTTTGATCCTTATTTAAAATGGCTTGGTATTCGCGATACCGAGCGTCCGCCGAATCACTACCGCTTATTGGGCGTTGATACGTTCGAAAGCGATACCGATATTATTGCCGCTGCGGCCGACCAGCGGATGGGCCACATTCGTTCATTTCAAAGCGGTCCGGAAGCAGATTTATCACAAAAATTGCTCAATGAACTTGCGCTGGCCAGACGCTGTTTGATGAATCCGGAGCGCAAGCAGGAATACGATGCGGAATTAAAACAGCAGGCGGCATCTCAACAGGCAGTCGCTGCTCCCCCCGCGCCCCAAATCGAAAACGAACAGCCCGCCGAGCCAGCTATCAACGTGTTGACATCCGCACCGGCGATTTCAGTTGCTCCGCGGAAGAAAAATAATTCGAAACTGTTGATACCGGCGATCGTGGTATTCGCATTGATCTTGGTTGGCTCCGCCATCGGCGTTGTTGCCGTGTTGAATGCAGGCAAGGTGGTTGCTGACCCGTCGAACCCGACCGGCGACAAAGATAAACCAGGTTCGAAAGACAAAAAGCCAACCAACGACAAAAACTCAAAACACTCGTTTACCGCTTCGGAAATTATTGATGACGGTAGATCACCGTGGGACGTCAAACCTGAATTTCCGAAGACACCGCCAACCGCGCTGGCGAGTTCGGATACGGAACTGAAAAAGCGCCTGCATCCTGTTTACTATGCACTTTGCACTCGACAGACGGATATGGCCAAACAGCTGTTGACCATCGCGCTGCAGGATCCAAAACTGGGCGACAAAACAGAGCTGGAAAATTCCGACACGGTTAAAAATTGTCGCAAGGCCATCGGTGATCTTGAGCGGTTTTGGGCCAAGTATGACATCGCCCTGGGGACCGTTAAAAAAGATCAAAAAATCGCTTTTCGAAAACGATTGGCGACTGTTGAATCGATCGACGTCGACAATAAAAAAATAACACTGTCTGCAACCGATGGTTCGTCACAAGAATTTAATTTGTCACCATCTGATATTCCTCGGGATTTGGCCACAGCTATTTTTAGATTGAAATTCAAATCAAAAAATGAACAAAAATTTTGTGCATCATTTACGAAATTTGATTTTCAGGACAAACGTGAACTGTTGGGCACTGAATTTGACTTGAGCAAAGTGCTCGTCGATTATCAAAAACTTGCCTCGACAAACAAGCCACCGAAAAACGGTAAAACCAAAGGCAAGAAAAAAGGGTTGCCCAAAACCGATTTGAAAGATCCCAACCCCAAAAACTCCAAGAATCCCAATGGTACGGACACGAAGTTGCCCGAATCCAAATTCGCCGTCAAGAAAGTCGAGGTTCCTGACAATACGCAACGGGCATCGGCAATCAAACAGTTGAAAAAAACCTACTCCGAGTTCTACGAAGATAAAACACCGATCAAACAGGGTGAATTCGTCGACGTACTGCTCAAAGATGCTCAGGAAAAAGATATCGATGCAGTTTCGCGATATGTCATGTTTGACGAAGCCCGCAAAATTTCGATTGCCTTGGCACATCCTGAAAATACGGCGAAATGCGTCGATATGTTAGGCAAGTATTTTGAGTTGGAATTCTACGAACTGGCCAAAAAAAGCCTGGACGAAGTCGGTCGTAAAATCAAAATGCCTGCCAAGCGGGAAAAGTTGATTACCGCCTGGTCAGGCTTTTGGCGGAAAGCGCTAAACGAGGAAGATTTTGTTCACGCCGTTGAATTGATTGACCGAACCATTCGTGCGGCCAGAAAACTCAAAGACGTCGAATTTTTGAAACGAATGTCCGTGATCAAATCGGATGTTCAGGGCATGAAGAACATTGCGTCGAAAGCTGAAAAACAGCGCGAGGTCCTGAAAGAAAACGCAGGCGATGCTGCTGCCAATCTGGCCGAAGGCCGGTATTTGTGCTTTGTCAAAAACGATTTTGCAAAAGGTATTCCTTATTTGATGAAAGGTTCTGATTCGCGGCTAAAAAACGCATCAGAGCTGGAAACAAAAATTCTCAAAATTGCCGAAGACCAACAGACAGCAGACCAACAATTGGAGGTTGCCGAAGCGTGGATGGCGGTGGCTCGCAAAGACGATTTGGTGTCCAAACGATTGAAGCTGCATGCTGCCAAGTGGTTCGAAAAAGCTGAGATTCAATTGAATGGGCTCAAGAAAAAAGAAGTTGGCAAGATTCTGGACGAACTCGATTTGATCAAAACGGAATTCGATGCCGGGACGGCTTCGGCATTTGGGACCTATCGATTTCTGGCGGAACACACCTGGCAATTTGATTGGCGCGGCTATGGTCGATGGAACAACGCTAAATTTACATCGGATGGTCGATTGAGTTTTATGTGGGATGGGAAAGCGAGAACTTTAAACTGGATGATTAATCGTCGCGGAAATATCGAAATTCGCACCACCGGTAAATTTTCGTTTGTGTTGATTCCCAAAACACCGACCGAACTGGTAGGCCAACGATTGACCATCAAGAATCGGCAAAAAGGTTTCGAAGTCGTCGGCCAAGGGACGATCAAGGCGGTTGGGAGGACCCAAGGTCAATAATTAAGGTTATCTGGTTTACCAAAATCTGTTTTTGCATTCACAATTGTATAAAAGGGTTTGAGTCAAATACTCGGTGAACGTTACAATAGGATTCCCCTAGGTGATAATGAGCTGAAAAAGTGTCGAATCAGCCGGATTATTCGCTATAACTCATCCGAAAAACTCGTTCGAAAGTATTCTTTCAGTTGGTTCATGAATCACAGCATTGACGAATGGTCGTTGATCAAAAATCCTAGTAGCCCACACCAATATCTTTGAGAAATCACTAAAAACTTGGCTGACATTTGTCGCCATCATTATGGATACATCCTATGTCGAGCGCCTCCGTTCCTGTCAAATCTAAAATCCAATCTTCGACTCGCTCCAACCCATTGTTGGTACTGGTGCCCTACCTGGTGTTGATTGGCGGACAAGTTCCGTTTTTGTTTATGTATTATCGTGACCTCTGGTCGCAGCCTCACTACAAATTTTTCCCATTTGCATTTGTCGCATTTGGTGTCTTTTTGTTTTTGCGTTGGCCCCGAAATTCCACTTCGCCGTTTTTTGCCAGTACTTTCAGCACAGTCTTGTTTGGGTTGGGTATTGGATTGGGCATTTTGGGAACTCTGTTTCTGTATGCTTGGTTTTCTGCGGCCAGTGCGATGTGTTTTGTGTCCAGTCTGCTGGCGCGCACCAAAGATCATCAAAACCCGGATCGCAGCCTGCTGGCTGTCACGTTGCCGCTGTGGATGACGCTAACGCCATTTGAACTCGATCAGTGGATTGTGACGACGCTGCAAGTATTCAGCGCTCAGATTTCGAGCAACTATCTGGATTTGCTTGGCTTCAAACACTATTTGCCTGGCACCGTTCTTCAGTTTCCAAACGAACAGTACGGAGTCGAACAAGCTTGTTCGGGTGTGCAATCACTGTTCACATTGCTGTTTTGTACTTCGGTGTTTTTGGTGGTTAAACGACGTCCCTGGTTTCGTGGATTAATTCTGCTGGGCTCGGCCGTGTTTTGGGCGTTGTTCATGAACTCCGTTCGAATCATGTCGATCCCAATGGCAGATATTTTACTGGGGTTGAATCTCAAGGAAGGCATCAACCACGATATTCTTGGATACACCGTGTTGGTGATCGGTATTTTGATGATGTTGAGCACGGATCAGTTCTTGAATTTCGTGTTTGGTGTCGTTGACGAAGATTCGATTGACTCCGGCCATCCAATGCGTCGATCGATTTCCAGGATTTGGAATCGAACGGTATCAGGTGGTGGCGATTCCGAGCGCCAGCAACGTCGCAAAAAACGTCGTGCAACTCGCCCCAGCAACGTATTCCGAATAGCATTGCTTGGAGCAGCCGGCCTGTTTCTGTTGATCGGAATTGTCCAGATTTGGGAAGTTCAAAAATCGTTGAGTAACCCAAATCTGAAAGTGCGGGTTTTCGCGTCGAATGTTATTTTGCCTTTCAAAAAACAGGATCTCGACCAAATTATTACGACCCAAGTTGGCGATACGACTTATCGCTGGGAGTTGGGCAAATACACCATGGAAGATCGCGAACGCGGCAGCGATTTTGGCCAACGGTCGGACACCTGGATCTACGGAACCAATTCGCAATTGCTAACAACCGTTTCGGTGGACCAATCTTTCCCGGGTTGGCATGAATTGACGCGATGTTACCAGAATGTCGGCTTTATCTTGAAAAAACGCACTGCAGTCACGCCCAAATCGGATGACGGCGATGGCGAGAAATGGCCGTTTGTCGAAGCTGAATTTTCACACAAAACCAACGGAGAAAGCGCGTATCTGATTTTCTGTTTCACGGATGGATCGGGTGTGCCGTATTCGGCTCCTGTGAGTTGGGGCGGTTTTTGGGGAGGAATTCGAGCGTTTGTTGAACGAGTCAAAAACCGTTTGGCCCACCAATATCGTAAGCGATTGTTCCGCGGCGAAGCGTATCAGATGCAAGTCTTTGTTAAAAATCGATACGGCAGAAAACTGACGGAAGAAGAAAAAGAAGAGGTGCGTGTTCAGTTTTTGGTTTTACGAGAAAAGATTCGCGACAAGTTAATGGCGAAGTCCCGCGGCGAAGATACGGCCGAAGAATCCGAAGACGAATCAAAAACAGTCGCTGCCAACCAGTAACGTTCACCTGGCAATCGTTGTCTGCTGCTCATGTTCGTCCGCCATCGTGCGCGGCAATTGAGCAATGCATGCCGCGATTTTTCGCTCCAACCACCGAGGGCCGGTTCCAAACGATCGACCGACATATCCGAGGTGGCCGCCCGAACGAGTTCTGACGATGTTAATGGATTCGGACGCCGGCCAATTTTCGAACATGGAGACTGGGACGACCGGATCGTTTTCGGCAATCAAAATCACCGTGGGAATATCGATGGATGTCAACAGCGGAGCTGAGCTGCATTGTTCGTAGTAGTCTCGAGCGCCGGAATATCCACACACGACCGCGGTAAATTGGTCATCAAATTGGAGCAAACGCCTGGGCATCGGTAATACGTCCAAATCCACCAGATCGGGAACTTTGCGGCGTCTCAATTGCAGTTGAGCGTGAAGCGTTCGAATAAACGATCGATCGTAAATGCGATTCAGACCGCGTCTCAGGTGCCAGGCGCAGTAAGGTAAATCAATCGGTGGAGCAGCTGCAATCGCGGAATCAACGTTCTCGGGTATGTGTAGCGCTCGACTGCCCAAGTATTGCAGCGCAATATTTGCGCCCAACGAAAATGCAACAATGGTGATCGGACTTTGCGGGCAAAGCGTGATGACTTCTCGAATCACATCTTCCAGGTCATTGTGACTTCCCGCATTAGAATGGCCTTTTGAAATAAACGTGCTATCGCCAAAACCGCGCATGTCGACGCGAAACAGGCGCGTGTTCAAAAACTCCAATTCGTTACGCAGACGAATCATATATCCAGATTCGTGACTGCCTGTCAAACCGTGCATGGCAATGACAACCCGATCGCCCGGTTGCCAGGATTCAAATTGATCATCGATGACGGCAATTTGGTCATCGTCACGCGTATCAAAGATGTGACAGACGCCCGTTTGGGGATCAGCAATCCTCGGTAGAAAATAGGGAACCAGGGTTTGCAAATGGCCACCGCGCACAAGAGGATGCGGAATAAAAGGCGGAAAATCGTCAGAATCGCGAAACAAGATGCTTTGTCGAAGTGATGAAGTTGATTCCCAGTTAATGTTCGATTATCGCTTGGTTATTGAACATTTTCCAGATTAGCAGACGCAATTCGGGGGCGAGGATGTTGAAAGGGTGATGGTTCGGGAGGGCGAGGCTCCTGTCGAGCCGAATCTGTGAGCGGCAAGGCGCTAGCCGCCGGTATTTGAGGGTTTACCGGCTCTAACGCCTTGCCGCTGATAATTCTTCAACACGACCTTGCGCCTCGCCGTTCACAATGGTTTTGCCTGCTGCTCGGCAGGAGCCTCGCCCTCCCGAACATCCACCAAAAAGTTAATCAATTACGTTTTTGGTATTCAGCAGTTCCATGACCTGCTGAACGCATTCCTCTGGAGAATTTGTATCGGTATGAATGACCAGATCGGTTTCCGCTGGTATTTCATAGTTGGTGGGAACTTCGACGGACTCATCAAAATTCTGCTTCAACGCTCGATGACGTTCCGCGCAAATTTCATCGGGTGCATTCAAATGAATGACAATGAAATTCTCTTGGCCGATGACTTCTGCTGCACGCTGGCGAGTTTCTTCGTTGGGAGCGACCATGGAAATCAGGCAAATCAGTCCTGCATCGTTAAACAGTTTTGAAACTTCTGCGACTCGACGAACGTTTTCACTGCGTCCTTCACCGCTGAACGACAAATCTCTTGACAACCCGAGACGAATATTTTGGCCGTCTAAAACGGCGGCGCTGCGACCGCGTTGGAACAGCTGGCGTTCAACACCGTAAGCGGTAGTTGTTTTTCCTGATCCCGGCAATCCTGTAAACAGGACGGTGACAGGTTTCTGACCATATCGAGCCTGGCGTTCGTCTGCGGTCACTTGACTGATTTGTCGTTGCAACGATTCACTTTGCGGCTCTTCGTCCCAATGGTCGGCGCGATCGTCTGCGGTCAGGCGGTTGAGGATCATACCGGCACCAACCGTTACATTGGTGATTCGATCAATCACGATGAACGCGCCAGTGCTGCGATTGCGTCGATATCCATCAAACGCCAATGGTTGGTTGAGTTTAACCTGACACCGACCAATTTCATTCAAGCCGAGTGACGGGGCATTTTTGCGGCTCAAATTGTTAACATCGATTTGGTAACGGAGTGTTTGAAAAGTACCGGTTACCGATTTGGAAGTCTGTTTGAACACGTACTGTTTGCCGGGAACCATCGCGTCATCGGACATCCACACGACAACTGCATCGAATTGTTGTTCAAGTTGGGGAATGTTGCCGGGACGGACGATCATATCACCGCGACTGCAATCGACTTCGTCTTCCAAAGTCAGCGTCACAGACATTGGAGTGAACGCTTCATCGATGTTGCCATCGGCTGTGACAATCTCCTTGATCTTTGACGTCTTGCGTGATGGCAGTACGACAATCTCATCGCCTGTCCGAACGATGCCCGACGAAATCGTTCCGCAGAACCCTCGGAAATCCAAATGGGGCCGATTGACAAATTGAACGGGGAATCTGAAATCCTCGAAATTGCGGTCCGAGCCGATATAAATGTTGTCCAGAAAATTCAAAAATGTTGGGCCATCGTACCAGGCCATTCGTTCGCTGTGTTCAACAACGTTGTCGCCTTGGAGCGCGCTCATCGGGATAAAGTGCAAATCGGGAATATCCAGACGCGATGCGAAATCGCGATACTGTTGCCGCACTTCATCAAACACAGACTCCTGATAATCCACCAGGTCCATTTTGTTGACGGCCACCAGAATGTGTCTGATTCCCAGGAGCGTTACAATGAACGAATGCCGTTTGGTTTGTTCTACAACACCATTGCGCGCATCGACCAAAATAACCGCCAGGTCAGCCGTCGAAGCGCCGGTTGCCATGTTGCGTGTGTACTGAACATGGCCTGGAGTATCAGCGATGATGAATTTTCGTTTCGCTGTCGAGAAATAACGATATGCGACATCGATCGTAATCCCCTGTTCGCGCTCTTCTTTGAGTCCGTCAGTGAATAGCGCCGGGTCAAAATTTCCACCGGTCGAACCTTGCGTCGTCGATTCTTTTTCGATGGCTGCCAATTGATCTTCGTAGATCATTTTTGTGTCGCAAAACAGGCGGCCAATCAACGTGCTTTTTCCATCATCAACACTGCCACAAGTAATGAAACGCAAAAGTTCCTTGCGCTCGTGTTGGGCCAAGTAAGCGTCGATATCCGTTGCGATTAATTCTGATTGGTGAGACACGTTTATTCGGGTTTTAGTGAGTGGTTTGAGTCAAAAAATTTGAGCAAGCGTAGCGTTTTAAAAATAACCTTCTTCTTTTTTGGCTTGCATATTGCCTTCGTCGTCGTTGTCGATCACACGACCTTGGCGTTCCGAAGTTGTCGCCAATAACATTTCCTGAATGATATCCGGCAAAGTGGTTGCCTGGGATTCGACGGCGCCTGTCAACGGGTAACAGCCGAGAGTTCGGAAACGAATCATTCGCATTTCCGGCTCTTCGCCAGGTTGGAGTTGGAGCCGATCGTCGTCGACCATGATCAGATTTCCATCGCGATGAACGACAGGTCGTTGGTCGGAATAATACAAGGGCACGATCGGTATTTTTTCCAGGTGGATGTATTGCCAAACATCCAACTCCGTCCAGTTGGAGATCGGAAACACACGAATGCTTTCCCCTTTGTTGATTTTGGCGTTGTACAGATTCCAAAGTTCGGGGCGTTGGTTTTTGGGGTCCCAACGATGGTTTTGATCGCGAAATGAAAACACACGTTCCTTGGCCCGCGATTTTTCTTCGTCCCGTCGAGCACCTCCGAACGCCGCATCGAATTGGTGTTGATCCAGCGCTTGTTTGAGGCCTTCGGTTTTCATGACATGCGTATGTTTGCCACTGGATGTCAATGGATCGAGATTCAGTTTCAAACCTTCATGATTGATGTGGGTAATGACTTCCAGTCCCAGGTCTCGTTTGGCGTAGTTTTCGCGAAACTCGTACATGGCCTGAAATTTCCAAGTGGTATCGACATGCAACAACGGAAACGGTGGTTTAGCGGGATAAAAAGCTTTCATCGCCAGATGCACCATCACCGATGAATCTTTGCCGATGGAATACAGCATGACGGGATTTTTGAATTCAGCGACAACTTCGCGAATGATGTGAATGCTTTCGGCCTCAAGTTGTTTGAGGTGAGTTAATGTATAGCTGGCCATAATCGGTTTCTAAGTGAATACGCCCCAGTGAACGCTTTCCCAAGAAGCAAGCAATTGAGTTTGACAGAAAGGGGCCAAGAATTCGGGTAGTGGTTTCACAAGTGTCGGTGATGGGACTTCACAACCCGAAGCGTGAGCGAGGGACCAAGATAGCCTGGAAATCTAAGACAATTCCGGTCCCTCGCTCACGCTTCGGGTTGCGATTTTGACTGCAACACTTATGGCACCACTACCAGAATTCGACGAATCACACGCCTGATTGGGAGTATAGTTGTCGCCATAAAAATCGACAATGGCTCGGTCCGTGAACGGTTTTTTTGATGGCCAGGTGTGCAGTGCCTCGGGTTGTGATTTCCTCCATCATCCCGAAGGGTAGGGCGGTCTGTCGAACTTATTGCGCTATCATCTAGCGTTCCAGCAAATCGAATGCCTGGAGAACTTTATTGCGGTGGCGGCTGCCGAAAACCAGAACCATCAATTGGGCCATCAGCTCTTTTTCGTTTCGAGTCAAAAATGACTCGCCACCGCCCATCTGGGCAATTTCAACGAATTCCGCGAGTCTTTTGTTGTCGCACGTGATGGTGCTGATCACCCCGCGCTGTTTACGGCGGAACTCTGATGCAAGTTTCAGAGCTTCTCGTTTTTTGTTGGCGTGCGGCGGTGCATCACCAAAAATCAAAATGACCTTGCGCGCGTTGCGACGAAATTTGTTATTTTTGATGGCCCATTCGAGACCAGCGTCAACGGCTTCCGGCGTATCGCCACCCCCGGCGGCCCGAATCCGGGATAGATAATCAGCAACCTCGGTAATGTTGTCGGTCAATTTCAGACCGCGAACGACGTAATCTTCTCCTTTGTCACGATACGTACAAACGCTGATACGCGTCTTGGGCACCAATTTCATCAACACATGGCCGATCCGCTCAATCTTGCTTTTCACTTCACTGATTTCTCCTGACATACTTCCGGTGCTGTCAAAAGTAATCACGATATCGAGACCGTCTTTTTTGAGACGCGAAATCAACTCGCCAAAATTTTCACTGCTGCTGGATTCCATTTTCGGTTTAGAAAAAGCTTCCAGACTGAGCGCTTCTCCGACACCTCCCGACGGCGCCATCAACTGAACGTCCAATTCCATTTCGGAAAGCTCATCCGAAGCACTCGGAGGACGAATATCGTCGGTCAATGTGTCTTTGGATTCGGCATCGACTTTTTCCAATTGCTCGGAGTCGAGCTGTTCGTCGCTGTTGTCTACCAATTGCTGATTGGGGAGTTGACCGATGATGATGTCGTCGCCGTCGCCCCATTGTCCGTCGTACAAGCTGCCCCACGGAATCAGTGCAAAAATAATAATGACCACCAAATGCAAGACGATGGTGCCGATACCTGACAAACTGTTTTCAAACCAATTACTGGGTGCCGTCAATTCGCCCGACGGTGTGGTCATCGGCGCTGCTTTGGGTAACCGCACGGTTGCCTTGCAGTGCGGACATTTTCCTCGCGTGCCGAGTTGCTCGACCGTGATCGAAAATTCTTTGTAACAATGAACGCAGGAAATGTTCAAATTCAGACCCAATCAAAATCGAAGATCGAAACGGGATTATTATATTTTACCCGCCAGCGAGCTCCTGAGTAACATAAAGCGCGATATGTTTAAATCATCTGAACACAACGAGATTTGGTCAAGGAAAAATCGATGGTTTGGAACAGTTCTACTTGATTGGCAGCACATTTGACGTTGAATTGGCTGTTTTCTGCGGCAACCCAAATCGTGGTGCGTCACCTTCGAATTTCGAAAACTCCGCCCAGCTCGGCATTTGTTCTGAAATCGCGATCGCCTCGGCTGATTTCAAATTGAAGACATTCATCAAATCAAAAACGCCAACGCGGCCAGTAAATTCGGATGTCGCACGTGTTTCGACGAGAATGTTATCTCGCTGCTGGTCGCCGTGTGTGGTCGTCGGCGTATTTTGAATGGTTGAAATCAACCCGAACTCTCCATCGAGAAAATCGAGATCGGCATTGTTCGCATCGAAATCGCCGACCACAATCACGTCGTCTTCGCCGCGTCCATCGTTTCGTACCACACGAAAGATTTCTCCGATACGTTGGATTTCACCGGGGTTTCGTTGTCGATCCAGACAGACATTGACGAGACTAAACGTAAACGATCGGTCGGGATCGGGTGTAACCGTGCGAAACCAGCCGATAAATGGAGGGTGTGTCATTAAATTGTCGGGATCCTGTAACAAGTACCGATGCGCTCCGTCCAGATGAATGGTTTCCGTATTCACCACGAATGCATAAATGAAACTGCGATCGGTTGGTGATGTGGGACTGATGACAAAGTCAAATCGGTTACCTTCCGAATTGACCAGTTCCATCAATTGCCGCAACATCAATTCGTTTCCTGATTCCAAACCCTGGAGAGCAATCAAGTCAAACTCGCGGATCGTTTTGGCCAACAATTCCGCCGTCCGCCGGTTTGCCATTTTTTGTCGATCGAGTTTGTGAATGTTGAATGTCGCGATGCGAACGCTTCCGTTGTTCGGCAGGATCCGCGACGAGGATGCCGATTTAAAACCATTTTTCGGAACGATTTCGGAAAGCTGCTGTTTGGCAAGATCCACCGCATCGCTGACGTTTTCGATTTGGTCTCGGTGCAGCAACGCCCACAACCCGACCAAAACGACCACTGCCAACGTTAAACTCATCCAGAATTGGCGCATATCGATACCCTCGTTGATTCCACCCCTTTGATATCGGGTCGATCGGACGAATAGTTTTGAACTGTCGGGAGGTGTTCGGTTCCTGACGAAAGAATGCCCCACAGTCTTTAGCAGATACGATTGAGCCGTTTTATCGTCACATCCAGAATTCGCAAACGCGACGCGTTAGCTCCAACAAATTAGTCGGATGCCGCTGGAACGATCGGCGAAGATTTGCTGAACAATTTTTCCGAAACGTCGGACTCGGCCAGGCGCTCTTCGAGATTAGGTCTGAAAAAAGTGATCAGGACTAACGGGAGATACCACGAAATAAATGTTCCACCGCCAAAGCCGTGACAGAACTGCAGCGCGAGCATGATTGCTGCTGTACAACTGATCAACGTGCCAAGATTTTTTCGAATCGGCCAAAACGCGAATGAAAAACACAAACCAAAAAAACCAACCAAAAACGGCAAGCGGAACCAAGGGTCCCAACCCAGCGCCCAAATCCCTCGAACATCTGTTACCTTGGGGAGCCAGAAACCAAAAATCAAACGGAGCTGGCGAAAGAAATCATCGGTGTCTTGAGAGACAAATATCAAAGACGAAACGACCACCGAAAATGCGATCAGAAAGCCAAGTAAAAATCGGTACCGACCCCGATCCCAATAAAAACTGATCCACAGCGGCAGTAAAAACATCGGGTAATAAAAAACACCTGCCGCCAGCCCGATAAACCCGCCGGCGAAATACGGATTGCGATAGCAAACAACAGCCCAGATCAGCAACAATGCTGGCAGCAGATGGAAAACGCGCCCCGCCATATCGGCCGTATAAGGCAACATCAAATAAAGCGTCGCGACCGACATTCCCAGGTTTAAATTGTTGAAATGCCGATGCCCGATCAACACGATTGCCGTCACGATAAACAACTGGCTCAGCAGTGCCATGGCCTTGGTGATAAACTCGAGTTGATAGCTCCCTTCGGGCGTTTCCGTTTCTGCCGGGCCCGTGATGGTGCCGTCAGGTTCGACAAAAGTTGGAATTGCCGGCAGGATGTGCATCAATGCGTAACCCGGGCCATGCTGATTATAGGTTTCTTCGTCTTCGTGAATCGCCTCACCTTTGGCGATCTGCAGCGCCCGTTTGGCTCCTGATTTGTCCTGTTCGGGCGGGTTCCGAGCAACGTCCGTTAGCAGAATCACCAACAGGCTCACTCCCAGGAAAACCAAACCGGCAACGGTCAAGTTTGGTTCCAACAGCGGACGGCGGACAAAACTGGAATCCAGCAGCATGCGGATCATCAACAGCAATCCAAAAACAAACAGCCAGATAAACCCATTGCGTTCAATCGCGACATAACGACGAAATTTTTCGAACTCCATAAACTTGCTCAGCGCCGGAGCAACAGTTGCAGCCCGTTTTTCGGCGAGGAGTTTGTCAGTTGAATCAAACGGTCGTGTCGTCTCTGGCGGACCGCCGTTTGTTGTCTCGTCTTGAATGGGTTTGCTGGTCTCGACGGCTTTTTCCTGCGGGTCCTGAATTTCGTCGATCGCACTTGCTGGATATTCGCGAATAAATTCCAAGCGAGCATTACGCCCTTGCGTGACAAGAATGACTCCGGGTGCAAGTAGAATCAGCAAAACCAGATCGGCATTGCGAACACTCCAAAACCGATTGAACTTGAAAAACAGTCCAATCACCAACAGCGAAGCCAGATAGTACCAGGTCGTCGAAGCGAGTTTTTCGAAACCTAGTAGGAAATCACCCATGCCATTGTGGTGTAAAAAACATACGAATACCTGGAGCGGCCTGGATGGATCATCGGAGAATCCAGCGCCAATCTTCTATCGTACTGTCAATTGCACGGTTATTCATCCAGTGATTTACTGATTGTCGGCGGAGAAGTTCCCTTAACGCCGAGTATTCGCCCCAATGCGATCGCGATAATTGCTGCTCCCCCGGAGAACAAAGCGCCCATTTTCGCAGCACCTTGATCAGAACCTGCTGGAAATGCCTGTCCTGCAACGAACAATGCAACCGTTAAACCCAACCCTGCGATGACACCCGCGACAACCAGATGTTTTAAAGACATTCCTGCTGGAAGTGGCATTCCGCACAAGGCGGCGACGTATGAAAACGCACTAATACCCACTGTTTTTCCAATCAACAGTGACAGCAGAATAATCCAGGTCATGTTACTCATACTGGAAAATGCGACGCCAGCATTAGCGAATGCAAAGAAAAACAGACCGAAGTCGACAATCAATTTGAGATCGTGTTCAAACCGATCCAGCGGATTGTCTTCGACCGGTCCAGCTTCTTCTTGAAAGAACCCATCATCTTTTTCACCGGCTGGCAAAAATGGAACGATCGGAACGAGAGCCAAGGCTGGATGTAGATGAGCTAGATACAACCCGAACCAGCTAAGTGTTCCGCCAAAGGCAATATACGGAACCCAACTTCTGACATTTCTCCATCGCAAAATACCTGCGACTACCATGGCTGGCAACAACAACAAAACCCACAACCATTCAGGTTCTTGTGACGGATAAAATATGGCGATGATGATCAATCCGATGCCATCATCGGCGACAGCCAGCAACAACAGAAAACTGATTGCCGAGTGTCCAGGTCCAAACACCATCCGCGCGATTAACCAAGCTAGTGCAATATCGGTGGCGGTTGGAATTCCCCAGCCATTTGCCCATTCGGATTTGTCACCTGGATATTTTGGGAACGTTCCATCACCCAACCACATATTTAACAATAGGAACACAGCGACCGGACCAATCACACCTCCAATCGTGCCCATCAACGGATTGACGGCTTTCTTCGGCGGATTCAACGCTCCACCCGGCAAGCATGATTCAGTGATTTCTTTGGCTGCGATTCCAAAGAAAAACACCATGAATATCTCATTGATCAAGAAATGCATAGTGAAATAATGCTGCCACCCGTGGCCATGAGAATCATCGTTGGCATGGGAATGCGAATGTTCGTCGTCGGATTCGCTGGCCGTTGAGACTTTTTTTGTTTTACCCGCTTTTGTTTTGTCGTCATGTTGATGATCGTCACCATGTTCGCTTTCGTGTCCGTCGTCCACAAAAAAAGCGTAGGTGTGATTGACGATCTTGTCATAGAGCTTGGGACTGGCATTTGCGAAAACCAGTGCCACGACAACACCCAGAACCAGTGGAAGTGAAAATTCCTGCAACAGGTTGATATATTTGTTTCCGCCGTTTGAATGTGAACTCATAGCGTCTTTGTGGGAGTAATCCGAGTAAGATTTGGGTCAACAGAAAGACAATGCAAACAGATCTCGAGAGTTCAACCGGGGCGAGCTGAGGCGACCAATTTGCGAAAGGCATTATTTACCAAAAATCGGTTTTTTTCACAATCGCTATCACCGCAACCCCTGCTGGCGATGAACGAATCACACCGCCGCATTGCGTCGCTTGACCAACGTGATTCGATTTCCCGTTTTATTGTGGGAAACCTCATCCATGAAACTACGGATCAAAAACAGGCCCCGCCCGCTGAGTTTGGTTAAATTTTCCTCTTCGCGGCAATCGGGCACGTCGCCGGGCTCGAATCCGGGACCTTGGTCGGTGATCGAGATTTGGAACTCGTTGGGTGCAAAAGTCGCCTCAATTTTCACGACCCGCTCACAAAAAGGGGTTTCCGAGTTTCGTTGTTTTACCAGTTGGTAGAAAGCATCTTCTTCAGAATCCTTGAGTTTGGACTCCACCTCCAGATTGCCGTGATAAATGGCGTTGGTAATGGCTTCGTCCAATGCCATTCCGATTTGCATCTGGTCAGGATGTGTCCAGGGTGGCAAGCTGCTTTGCAATTGCTCAATCAACGGCCAAATCAATTCCACATCGTTTCTCAGTTCATACTGGACTTCGAACTCATCAACAGGCGCTAGTGTGACAACCGTGTTTGACGTTACTTTGGAGGCAACACTGATGACTTTTTGAATGGTGCGTACGAGGTCGCGGCTGAGTGCTTTTTTGGGCGAGTAATTGACCGCTCCGGCTCGCAACGCTTCGATCGCGATGTCTTCGCTGCCTTGCGATGTAATCAACAATACGGGCAGTTTGGGATGGGTCTGTTTTAGATGAGCGACCAATTCCAGGCCGTTCATGCGGGGCATCTGCAGATCCGTGACGACAATATCCGGAACTGTTTCTTCAATCTCTTCGATGGCCTGTTGACCGTCGTCGGCAAATCGAACATTCCAGGTATCGACACATCGCAGCAAACCGCTGATCAATTTTCGATCAATCGGATTATCATCAACGAGGAGGATGGTTGTCATGCAAGTACCGGGTGACAATCACGACGTAAACGTTCACTTTATTGTCGAGTCGTAGATTTTCCGGTCAAGGTCAACATTGATGAGTTTCCCGCGATTGGCCTAATCGGTTGGAAAGTCGACGTCGTAGGTCGCTCGGGCACCGCTGGGCAGCCGAGCGTAGACCTGAACATTGCTGATCGGCCGATACTTGAGATCCAAGAACACCGCTCGGCGAGTCTGAAATCGGCCCAAGTCAAACACGCGTTCTTCGCCCGGTTTGAGTGGTTTGTCTTTTTCGTAAGCCATATACGATCGATTGACCCGGATAATCATATTGGTCCATTCCTCTTCTCCCATATTTTTCAGCACCAGAATGGCCTGCCGAACGGGAGCACGCTGTTTGACGTCTGTTTCGTAATAGGCAGCGCTGGGAACGCCTTCGAATCGAACGGCCGCCGGTAATTCTTGCTCATGCACGGGCGGCAAAATTCGAAACAGCACAAAAATCGTAATCACGGGAGTACAGCACATGACCGCCATCAAAATGACGAGCCACCGGCGGGACAATACGGGTGCCGAAGCGACAATTGTCGTGGTTTTTTTATCAACGGTGTTAGACATTTAGGTTCCCATCAGGCCTGCCGTCCGGTACTCAGCGACGTGATGTCATATTCTCAAGATGTTGACATAATTGAATTAACGGACATCAACCATTTCAGCACAAGTCAGCAAATTCAACAACTGATTTGTGTAAATTTCAGTACACGCCAGATTAACCGAAATCCATGCCGGGAACTAACGAACGCTACCTTCTGAATGCCAGTTGGCTGATCAAGCTTCGATGGGTTGCCGTCGTGGGACAATTGCTGACGATCGCAGCGGTGCGGTTTGTGTTTGCCATCGATATTCAAATGGAATGGGCATTACTGACGGTGATCGCGTTGACGGCGATCAGCAACGCCATTTTTCAAGTGATTTTCAACTGGTTTATCTGGCAAAGAAACGAGCTGGAATTTCGCTGGTACAGCTGGTACATCTTGCCAGGTTTGTTGATGTTGATGGATATTTTGTCGCTCACCACGCTGTTGTTTGCCAGTGGCGGCCCCACGAATCCTTTTTCGCTGTTCTTTTTTGTTAATCTCAGTCTCTCGGCGGTGGTTCTCAGTCGACGATGGGCCTGGTCGCTCAATGTGCTGGCGATATTCTGTTTTGCATTTCTGTTGTATTCGCACCATGAAATCAAGCAGCTTTACCTCGGCCAGTGGATGCTGCCGATTCGCGATACAGGCCAGCCCTCGATTCAACAGGTCGGGCTGTTTGTCGCTTTTGCTGCTTGCAGTAGTGTGATTGTCTATTTCATGACACGTTTGAATCATGAATTGCGGCAGCAGGAGCTGGGTCTGAGAACGGTGCAGCAAAGTCAGGCGCGAGCAGAAAAACTCGAAGCGCTCGGGACTTTGGCTGCCGGTGCTGCCCATGAACTAGCATCCCCACTCTCAACCATCGCCGTGGTGGTTGGCGATTTGGAAGCGATTCTAAAAACACCGAATCCCGAGGATCCCCGAGATGCAGAATTAGTCGAAGACGTACGCTTGATTCGCAGCGAACTGGATCGATGCCGAAAGATCTTGGATACGATGGCGACCGATTCGGGCCAAGCCATCGGTGAAAACATTCAAGAAGTTACGGTTAAACAACTATGGGATTCTGTTCTCGATGCCATGAAGCCCTGTAAACACCTGTCGTTGACGGTCGAGGATGATATCAAACATGCCCAGCTTCGCATTCCTCTAATGGGATTGAGTCAAGCGATTCGCGGCATTGTTCAAAACGCGGTGGATGCAAACTTTAGAAATCTGCCAATTCGGGTCATTGCAGAAAAAATTCCAGGTGATGGTGAGTTAGACTACTTATGTTTGACGATCAAAGACAAAGGAGAGGGAATGTCTCAAGAAACTCTTGAACGCATTCGCGAACCTTTTTTTACGACAAAACCAACCGGTAAAGGGATGGGACTCGGTGTGTTTTTGGCCCAAAATGTAATTGAGCGGATCGGCGGCACTCTAGAATTCAATTCAAAAGCTGGAATCGGGACAACGGTCAAGATCCGATTCCCGTTCCAACAAGCGAGCCAGGTTTGATGACATCTATTTTGATTATTGATGATGACGACATTTTGCGTAATCGACTGGAAAAGTCGTTTCAAAAGCGATCATTCGATGTGCATTCGGTCGAAGGTGTTGGCGCGGCGACTGATAAAATTAAAAAACTTCAACCTGATTACGCCGTGATCGATCTAAAAATGCCCGATGGCAGCGGGCTGGATATTCTCGATGTGTTTCGAGACCATTCTCCTGAAACAAAAACCGTGGTGCTGACGGGCTATGGCAGTATTGCCAATGCGGTCGAAGCCGTAAAACTTGGTGCTGCTGAATACCTCACCAAACCTGCCGATGCTGACCAGATCTTGTTGGCACTGGGATTGGGAAACGATACGCCGAAATCGGAGATCCAAACCGCTTCACTGGCCGAAGCCCAATGGGAACACATTCAACGTGTGTTGTCTGACTGCAAAGGAAACATCACCGAAGCTGCCCGGCGGTTGGATATTCCCCGGCGTACATTGCAACGCAAATTGAAAAAAATGGCACCGTGAGTGAAACGGTGCTAGGTCGTGTTGACTTAATTGGAAAGATAAGGGTTTGACTGAGCGGCAAGGCGCTAGTGTCACGAACGTTAAATACTGTCCCACCAGGAGGAGATTCTTCCTTTCTTACCTATTTTGTCGTGACAAAAAAGCTCTTCCCCTGTCTGGTGT
>JANQLU010000035.1 GCA_028280445.1 Pirellulaceae bacterium
TCCAAAGCTCTGCCTAGGCGGTCATCGTTAATTGCAGGTAAACAATCTCTTCCAAGCAATCTGGCGACAGGCCTACTTTCAAAAAACTGCGCCTCTAGAGTAAGCGTAACCGGAAGCCAGGTTGACACAGATTAGGAAGTGTCTGATGATGCTTGAGCTTTAGCCCATTCATCGGGGAGAAGTTCGTGGAGTTTTTGAGCACTGTGGCTCATAACCCTTTTCATCACGTCGGTGAGGTATTTTTCAGGATTGACCCCGGAAGCTTTGCATGATTGAACAAGTGAAAAAAGAACAGCTGCTGCTTCTCCTCCTTCTTCGCTTCCTATGAAGAGCCAGTTCTTCCTCCCAAGTGCTAAAGGACGGATCGCTCGTTCAGCAACGTTGTTGCTGATGTGGGCTTCAGGACATTGGGTGTAGTTTTTGAGGTGGGGGCGAAGGCTGAGGAGATATCCAAGGGCTTCTCGAAGTTTGGACTTGGGAAGAAGGCGGTAGTCTTTGATTTTTTCTGTGCAAGAGGCGATGATTTCATCGATGATAGGGATTTCTTTTTCTTGGCGGATCTGGAGTCTTTCTTCTGGGCTTCTTTTCCAGGCAACTCTTTCGTAGAGGAAGAGGTGGCGGATTTTTCTTAGGATTTTTTCTCTAAATTTTGCTCCTTCTGCTTCGAAAAATTTTCTTCTGATGTGACTGTAGCAGGGACACCAGGTAAGCCTTTCTTCTTGGGCAAGCTTTTCGTAGCAGCCATATTTGTCGGAGTGAAAGATTCCTTCATAGTTTTTGAGTAGTTCTTCAGCGTGTTCGTGCTTCCGGTTCGGTCTAAAGTGGTAAGCTCTATAAGGGGGATCGGAACCTTCTCCTCCAATGGTAACCCACATGTAAGCTTGCTTGATTTTCTTGGGTGCTTGGAGGGCAATGGGGGTTTCATCGATAAAGAGGTTTTGGCTTTTAAGGATTTGTTTTTGAAGTTCTTGATAAAGGGGTTTTAGAGCTTTTCCGCATCTCATGACCCATTTGCAGAGGGTTTGCCTGCTGATCTGGATGTCTCCTCTTCTTAGGATTTCGCTTTGTCGATATAGGGGAAGGTGATCACAATACTTGCTAATGATAATGTGGGCTAGGAGGCTTTCATCGGCTCGGCAACGATCAAGGAGACTTTCTGGAAGCGGGGCTGTTTGGATGCTCCCTTTAGGGGTGGCATACTTGGGTCTTATAATTTGCTTGATGTAATAGGATCCAGGCTTATAAGCGAGTTTACTGGTGATCTCTTCTCCGATTTTTTCTAGGGGCTTTTTTGTATCGGGACAGAGCTTTTCTTCTTCAGGGATATCATGGACTTCTTTTTCTATGGGGAGATCATCGGGAAGGGTGATGGTCTCTTTTCCTTTTGAGCTTTTCTTTCGGGTGTGTCCTTTGACTGGGGTTTCTTTTTGTTTGGAGGTTTCTTCGATTTCGAACCCTTCAAACTCGAGCTGCTCTTGGTCTTCTTTACTGATGACTTTTTCGGATCGTTTTCCAAAGAGTTGCCTCTTTAGCCACTCGAGTTGGACATTGGCTTGGAGGAGTTGGGATTGTAGGGTGAGCTTTTCATTTTCTAGACTTTGATTCGTTGTTGTAAGGGATTCTACTTTGGTGTGTCAATCAGTGTTTTCTTTTAGAAGAGCTTGAGCATTCATGGTTAACATTTTACCATTTCTTCATAGAGAAAAAAAGAATTTTCTTTCTTTTTTTTAGTTAAGCCGTTTGTGGATTTTTTTAGGAACGATTCCTTCCATGAGCATGAAAAAGCCTCGCCTGCTCATCAGGGGGTTTTGTTCTTTCTGCTTGGGGAATCTCCCTTTTGCAAGTCTCTTCTGCCAAATGGCAAGACCGTCTCCATCGAAGTAGAGGATTTTGATCCGATCTCTCCCTCTATTGATGAAGGCAAAGTAGGTGTTGTTTGCAAGCTCTTCTTCTAAGGAGTCAGTAACAATGGCACCGAGTCCTTGAAATCCTTTTCTTAAATCTGTTGGCTGCTGGCAAACAAAAATCCGAGCTGAGCCGTTTAGTGAAAGCATTGGGCTTTCTTCATACTTTTGAGACACATTTCAAGAAGGCTTGTTGTGCATCCGTTAGGGAAATGGACTTTTAGTTCTCCATAACTGAGCTCGATATCAAGCTTTACCTCTTCTTCTCTAAGTTCTTTGAAGACAGGCAGTGGCATTGGGGTTTTTAGAGCTTGCCGCCAGTACTTAAACTTGTGATAATTTTCACCATTTTCTAAGCACCACTTCTCGGCACTTAAGCCGCTGTCTTGCCAAGCTTTGATTTTCTTTTCCCAGGCTTTTTTCTTGGCTGGATCTTTTTGGG
>JANQLU010000080.1 GCA_028280445.1 Pirellulaceae bacterium
GCAACCACTGGCTGGGGCCAGTGGCACCCAATCGACCACCCAAACTTAAGAAACCAACGACGCAACAACGAAAATCGCTCAAAAACCGGGAAGCTATTTTTCGTTACCAGCGCCCGGGTGCCATTTGCCTCAGCCAGTGAGCAGCGCGAAGATTGAATTGGTTTTGTTTGTTGAGTGATCCTGGTAACAACAGCTGCGGTACGCAATTCAGTTGATTGAAAAACCATGGGTTGGGACACAATGCACTGGTAAAACCAGTGGCACCCAAATCGGCTATGTTGTTGGATTAGCCGGTGGGAACCGGCCCTACGGACTAGTGATAGGTTGCGATTTCATCTAACGGTTTTTTTGTGATGTTCGGCACTTTGGCGTCATCGGCTGGATAACCGGCAACGAGAATCAAAAACGGGCGTTCGAATTTGGGGCGGTCCAGGATCTGGTTCAGAAACTTCATCGGGCTTGGTGTGTGGGTGAGTGTTGCTAACCCCGATTGGTGAAGCGCCGTGATCAGCATGCCCGTGGCAATTCCTACAGATTCGGCGGGGTAATAGTGTTTGACCGTTTTGCCATCAGGTAATTCGTCGTGCGTTTTTGAAAAAATCACAATCAAGTAGGGAGCGATTTCCAAAAACGGTTTATGTTCGTCGGTTCCCAGCGGAGCGAGTGCGTCGAGCCATTCTTGAGGCGCTTTGCCGTTGTAAAACTCACGTTCCTCGATTTCTGCCCCTTGGCGAATTTGGCTTTTGATCGACGGGTCGGTGACAATCGAAAAATGCCATGGTTGGAGATTGGCTCCATTGGGTGCCGTTCCGGCAGCTCTGACGCAATTTTCGATGATTTCGATTGGGACGTGTCGGTCCGAAAAATCGCGAACGGTGCGTCGGCATTGAATGCTCTTGTAAAACTCCAATGAGTTTTCGAGCATTTGCTGAGGTTGCATTTCGTTAAACTGCAAAGGGACAAATTGATAGGTATGCATATTCAATCACAGTGAATTAGAGGAATTTCTTGTTCGTCAGCGATATGTTAAGTCGGAGCGAGCTGGGCAACGGAAATCGCCGGACGATGTGCATTATCTTGCATTGCTTTCCAGAACGCTTGCAAGGGTGGGCGGTATGCAGCGTTTTGCGAATTAGAATCGGGAGGTCCAAACAGAATTTGGCAAACCAGATTGGCGAACTCATCCATTTGACCTCTTTTGAGGTGTTTTTGTGCTCTGGCTAATTGTCGCACATATTCATGCGGCGTCTGATCTGCGAGTCGCTGACAATTGAAAATAGCGCCCCAGGCCGTAAATGCTTCGAACGTATAGCCGACAAGTTGTTCGTCGGTCATTTTCGCAGCCGCGCCGGTGTCAAATGGGTTTGAATATTCGTGAAACTGTTTGACTGGAATGATAACGCGGCCATCATCGGTTGTTTCAACGGGTGATTCGTCCGATTCTTTTTCGCCGAATAGTTTGGCAAAAAACTGTTTGAGTTCTTCGATAAATGCCTTCAGACTTGCCCAAAGCTCTTTGCGATACTTGATGGCTACAAAAATGATGATGGCCAGGATCACGATAATCATGATCCATTTTAGCAGTATCGCCAAAACCCCCAGCGATGGTGCCGGTGGTGGTGAATTACTTGGTGGCGGGGGAGGCGGTGTCGAAGACCTGGGCCGCGACGAATTTTTGTTGGATTGAGATTTTTTTCGTTGGCTCGGTGACGAGTTGCCCGAATTTTTCTTTTTCCAATGTCCAGGATCGTTTTTGCGCTGTTGATTGTATTCTTCGAGAGAGCCTTTGGGTGGGTTTTTGGTACTTTTGGGGCGATCAGATTTTATGTTGTTGGGGTCCGAGTTGGATTTTTTCTGATTGTTGTTTTTCGAGTTCGAATCCGATTTCTTTGAGTCTGATTTTGAGTTGGATTTGGAATCCGACTTGGATGATTTGGATTTGTCTCCGCCCGAGGATTTCTTGCCAGATTTTGATTTCTGACCGCCGCTGGATTTGCTTTTTTTGTTGCCTTTGCTGCCGCCTGACTTGCCCGATTTTTTCTGGCTGGATTTTCCGCCCGAAGCTTTTTTAGATTCCGCATTGCCACCGGATTTTTTCGAGTTTTTACTGGATTGCGTTTGTTTGGCGTTTTCGTTTTTTTCCGTGCGGTTTCCTTGGTCGGATTTTTTCTTGCCGTCGTTTCCGATGGCCCAGTTGGATGTTCGGCGATCGGGAGTCGTCCATTTGGGCAGCAGTTGTGTAAACGAATATTCGGGTGCCGGTCGTGGCAGCAACCAAGCGATTGACAAAATGGCAATTCCAAAGATGGCTCCGAAAACCATCCAAGTCTTGGCGATCGAATCGGGCATCGCCGTGTTTCGTTTTTTCAAATATCGCTGCAGCCCCATTAAACTGGTCATCATCAGCAATCCCAACACGGCGACGACAAAAACGACAAACAGAAAAAATGCGTATCGTCGATCTTCGACGGATGTCGAAGGTATGAACGCTTGACCGATTCCAAAGATCGGAATTGCCATGATGGAATAATAGAAAATCCACAGCCCTGGCGTGTTTTTCTTGCGTTTGAATGGCCACATATTCAGGAGTTTGCGATCCCAGGTCGCTTTGGAAAGATCTTCTTCAGGATCGCTAACCAGATCATCGTAGGCTTGAGGGTTATTGCGTTGAGTCGTGGTATCGATCGGTTCTGTTTCTTCAGAATTTTGTTGATCGCTCAACGTGATTTTTCGCCGAAACAGTTCAACCAGGCCTGTTGCTGAAACATCACGGCTCGAATCGTTGACGGTACAGTCCCAGGTGAGGCGACTGGCACACCACCAGATGAATACGATGAACATCCCGTTAATCAAAAAAGCGAATGGGGCCAAAGCGCCGCTGGTTGTTAGAAAGAAATTGGAAACGAAAAATACGACGGCCGCTAACACGAGACCGTAAATCGCCGCACGCTCAAACCCTTCTTCGATCGAAATCCGGCTGATCAAGACCGCGGCAAATATAAACAGTCCAAACACATAATTGACGCGAAACGGGTAGTCGCCTTGATAAAGAACGTGCAACATAAAAAACACAAGGCTACCGACCAACAGCATGATCAACGCTGGCCCGGCGATTTGCATGAGCACGTCATTGAATGATTTTTGATATTCGCTTTGTTCGCGTGGCATATCGTATTTCAGGTCGCCTGGTGATGTATGTTCGATTATACGCAATCGGAGTAGTCGCGGCAGACAGGATTTTGCAGCATTCTGTTAAACCGATCCAGATTCCGGGGTAGCAGTGGCGTTGACCGACATTAACGCCGTCAAAATGATCGTCAGAACAACGAGCAGGACAAATAACCAACGGGGCCAACTGGGCAGTGGAGTGCCGTCTTTTTTGCTGCGAGACAGACCGATTGCCCAAAATGTAAATGCGGTTCCCAACACGATCGCCACGATATTTGTGAAAAACAACAATAGCGCGCCACCGGCCAAATGCCAGTTGCCAAGCGCGAGACCAATGCCGCTGGTGGCCACTGGCGGCACAAGTGCAGCCGCAATGGCAACGCCGGGCAGTGCCGAAATAAGATTTGGCCGACCCATGGCATAGGCAGCAGCGACTCCACTGGCGAGCGCGATAATCAAGTCGCGGAAATTGGGAGTCTCTCGAGCGACCATTTCATTGGTGGTTTGAGGCCATGTTAAAAATCCGGCAAGCAAACCGACCATTAACGCCGTGGCGAATCCATAGGTTACTGTTTTGGCCGCGCTATCGATCAGTCGAATGTTACTTTGCGCCAGACCAAGCCCGATTGCCACAATCGGAGTCATCAAGGGAGCGACTAGCATAGCGCCGATCACAACCGCCGGTGAGTTTTGGATCAGACCCAGCGACGCAATGAGTGTCGAAAGAAAAATCAATGCCACAAAGTCAAAATTCCAATGCGAGTTGTTTTGAATTCTTTCGACCAAAGAGATTCTTTGTTGCCGATCAAGTTGCGGAACGACGCTTTCAACGCGAGCGCGCAAAGCAAGCCAGACGCGACTGCTAAACGAAATTCCGCGGCGAACGATGGCCAAAGCTGGTTGGTGATTTGGAACTGGCTCGTCAGCTGTTGCCTGGTCGTCGGCTGTCGTTTGGTCGGTTTTTTCGCGTTGCGGAGTCAGCGGCTTGAACAAAATCGATCGAATATCGCGTTTGTTGCGAGTCCCGATCAAAATCAAATCGTATTCATGCGGCTCGAGTTGCGCCATTCCCTCTTGCAACGAATCTGCCAGGACAATTTTTTTGCTAATTTTTTTCTCGCGACGGCCTAAACTATCGCGAACGATTTTGTCCAGGATTTTTTCACCGACCAATGGTGCAACCTCGTCGATGTCGGGTTCGACAAACGCTGCGGTCAACAGGCCATTGTTTTGTTTCGCGATTTCGTAGCCCAATTGCAATGCCACTTGGTCGTCGACATCTCCATTGGTGATAACGAGCACACGCTCGCCGTTGGTGATATGTTGGTCATCGTCTCGCAAATACATGACATCGCTGGAAACCGTGTGAAACAAATCAGATTGCCAACTGGCCGAATCGTCTGATTTACTTGGCGGGTGGGCTGGAAGCACGAGCAGCGAGATTGACAGGTTGGCAATTTCTTCGACGACCGCTCGGCTGGGGTGCGGATCGGAGAGCTGAATAATTTTAATTTTGGGTTGGAAATCATCGTGATTGGATTCACTCGATTTTTCCGCCGTCGGTTTTGGAGCTTCCGAGAGATCCGTGGATGAGTCGTCCGTGTTTTTGTGTTCCGAATCGTTAACCGATGATTCATCAACATCGTCCGAATTCGATTCCTGGTTGTCGGCAATCGATTTAAAAACAGATTTTGCGACGGCGCCACATTTTTCGTCCGAGTCGATTTCTTTCCAACGCCGCTGCCCTTTTTCCTTTTGTGGAATGATGATTGTCAAATGGTCGCGGCGTACCCGTGCAATGGTTCTGGCCCACGGAATCATCCGTGCGGCGTCTTTGGTATCTGAAATGAGAACGGCAATCGACATTTTGTTAGCACGAGAAATTGAGCGGGGTCGCTAACATTTTAAAATATTTTTGATGGGATTCGAATGAGTCCGTTTTTTAGCGATTCAATCCAATGCCAAATACTAAACCTGAGGCTCCGAACGAGCTATTCGGGTCAATCGGCGTTCCTCCGTTGAACCATTGATGGGCTTCGAAGCCGAGTTTTCCGTAGAAGCCAGTGGAATCGGTCAACATATAGGCGTACTCAACGCCCAGTTTCATTTCCAGGCTTGAGACGATTTGTTCGCTGGCCGAATCGATAAATGAAAATCCTGTTGAGTCCGTCGCGACGTGTTCTCGGTCGCCGGCCATGACCGCACCATGCATTGATCCGACCATTCGCAATCGCGTATGGCCAATCGGTCGGATGTAAGTAATTCCGAGCCGCGGCCCGAATCCTCGAAAATCGCTGGCGTGGTCCAATGTTTGTAATCGTATCCCACCTCCGTCAAACAATTCCGCGTGTTGTTCGTGATCAATTTCCGTGTACCGAATTCCTATGTGTCCGACGATCGCTGCAACGGGAAACTTTAAAAACTTGAAAAACATCGTGTCGAACGATTGGAGATCGGTTGATTGATTGACTGTCAAAGTTTGATTGGCGGCAAACGAGGATAGAGTGCGATTGCTGGTCGACGGAGCCAAAATCGCTGTTGTTGTTAATACCGAAGTCGCACTGGAAGTTCGAGAGACAAAATTTGTTTGATCAAGCTCGCTATAAAAAATTTCCACGCCCGGACCGCTGAGTGTTTCGATTCCAAATCCGACACGCGTCGAAAGTTGCAATTCGAAGTCTCCGGAAATTTTTTGTTGGGTCAATCCATCGGTAATCGTGATCGCCGTATTTTCGCGATATCGCGGCTCCAGATACATCAGGTCAATCATTCCGAATTTTTTGCTCTCGTACAAAATCTGCTGGATGGGTTTTCTGGGCGGATTAGGATCAAAGGCGCGGTTGTAAACGGCCGGATCGTCAGGACAGGGTGCATACGGTGTTTGAGGGTAGCAATTGTTTCCAGAGTGAATGCCTGTCGGGTCCGCACCCCAATGGCTGGGTGAAATTTCGCTTTGTTGATTGGGGCCATAGGCCTCAGCGGGGAGGTAATTTGGTAACCGATTCAACATCTGTTGTTGTTGGAGTGCTTTACGGCGTTCCAGTGCCTGGAGTTGTTGTTTTTGTTTGGCGTTTTTGTCGACCAACAATTTTCGCAGAATGTTATCTTGTTCTTCTTGCGTCAAAGGGTCGGCATCACCTGGCGGGTTGGCAGATGGAGAGGAACCGCTACTTGTTTTAGGTGTCGTCGAGGACGGGTTGTTGCGAGTTGGTTTGGTTGTACTGGATTTGATCGCAGGAATTTTTTCTTGATTTCGAATCGCGTTGTTGTTGACCGTTTCCGATTGCCAAACCGTTGAGTTTTCTTGTTGCGCGATGATTTTGGATGAGGAATTGGTTTGCGACTTTGTTGGTGCGATTAACACGCTGTTGTTTGAGTGATTGTTGTTTTGTTGTTCTTGTGGTGAGAAACTGTGTTTTGAACCTTGTTGGCCAGGCGTTTGGCCCTGGTTGAGGCTGTTGGATGCGACTTGGGGGATCGCAGTTGAATGAGTTGGCTGAAATTGCTCGGAAGGCCAAACAGTGCTGGATGTCGTTTGGTTTTGTGGCCCAACATTTGACATCATTTTGGGTGGGACTCGTTCGATCGTTCGAAACGAATCGGCAGGCGGCAGGTTGTTCGGAACCGGAGGGTTCGAAATCGGATCAAACGGCGAAGGTGCTCGGTATTCTGAGTGGCGTTGAGTTGGCGGATAATTCATCGCCGCTGGATCGACGGGTTTTTGAAAAGTAGGTTTGGTAAAAGGATCGATCTTCCTGGTCGGTTGAGCAACGGCCGTTGGTGTAACACTCACGGGAGTTCGTTGAACCGATTGACGAGCGGGCTTTTTTTTCTTGCCGAATCCGAAATCAAAAAGCGACCGTTTAGGGGCGCCGGTTGGATACATCGAGAATCCGTTTTGAACTTTGCGGTCTTGCGCGCGTGGCTCGGCGGGAGCCTCGCCCTCCCGTGTTTGCGCATCCCGTATTTGCGCATCCCGTATTTGCGCATCCCGTATTTGCGCATCCAGAGTTTGCGCATCCAGAGTTTGCGCATTGATGCAGGTGACGAGTACGCACGCTAGCGTCAAACAGACAAAACTGCTCCCAAGGCGCGTTCGTGTTTGTGTGTTGCAATCGTTTTGGCGCATGATTTTTTTTGTTCAGCCGAATATTCGGAATCAAAATCAGAATCGGACTTTTCATCAAAGTTTAAATAGTAAAAGCGGTTCGTTCTGAATTGCTTGCGAAATACTATCAATCTACGCAACGAATAGGGGTTCTCTGACCGGCAAGATTTAACATTCGGCGAAACCGGTTTTTGCGTGAAGTCAACTGGAGAAAAGTAGTGTGGGAATAGGTGTTGGCGAAAAAATCACAACCCGAAGCGTGAGCGAGGGACCGTGTTCCGCAGCACATCAGCACGGTTTGTGGTTCCTCGCTCACGCTTCGGGTTGTGATTCTCAACCAAAAAACCACCACCGCCCCGTTGTTGGCTGGGTTCGTCCATTACAATGTAATTTTCGAAGTTGAGCGTTGTGAGGAGTGCCATGCACAGATCACAAATATTCCTGGTCGTTTTGATGTCTGTTATTTTTGCGGCGAGTTTGGGCACGCAATGTCTGGGTCAACGTAGTGGATTGATCATTTTGACCAAAGACCGCGATGGGAAACAGCAATTGGCAGCTGTTGGTAAACGGTACCGGCAGGCTGTGGAATTTCGATTGAACAGCCGGATTAACGAAATCGACAAAGTTTGCAGTTTGTCCGCTGGCCAGAAAGCAAAATTCAAAATTGCAACGAAAGGCGCTATCCAGAGATTCATTGACAACAAATTCGAAAAAGTTGCAGAAAGAACTCAACAGGTATATGACAAAACAAACTGGGACAAACTGGGGGCCAACGCTCCGTTTGCTGTACCGTACACGCTGACTGCCGTGGACCAGGTCGAAGCAACGCCATTCTGGAAAAAATCTCAACTGCAGATTTTGACCAAACAGCAAAATACGACTTTGCAAACACACGACAACAATCGTCGCCAGGCGACACGAAAGGTGGCGATTGACCATTTTATGAAACGGCTGGACGCTTCGCTGTTTCTGACGGAAAAGCAAACGGCGGCATTGCGGAAAATCATCACCGATAATTTTGGAAATGAAATCGTTGCCAGTGTCAAACTTACATTCGAATGGGGACCAACATTGCCCCACGGCGCGCGAGTTCGAAAATACGAAGTGCTGGTCAGCGAAATTCTAACCGAAGACCAGTTGGTCGTTTGGAAAGAAGAAGTGATACCGGTGTTGTTTCGCCTCAAGAATTCACGAAAAGAAAACTAAACTGTTTTCCGCGTCGTCGTGTTGAAGGTTCAATCCGACTCACCAGTAAATGGTGTTCGACCGTGCGTCCCCGTTTGGATACGTTCTCGCGCTTCGTCGGCCCAAGGGCTGTGGGGCGAAAGTTCGACAAATTTTTTCCAGTGAGTCATCGCTTCGTGTGGACTGTTGGCCTGATCCAAAGCCCGAGCCAGATGGAAATGCACGTCTGGATACGCTTCGTGGTGATGCAACGCACCGCGAAAGGCGTCGATAGCCGATTGCAATTGCCCTTGTTCCAACAAAACGCAGCCGAGGTTGGCACGCGCTTCGACAAACGTTTCGTCAAGTTCGATGGCCATGTAGTATCGTTCACGGGCGGCGTCATACTGATGGCTGAAATAAAACAGTTCGGCCAGTTGAAAACAGGTTTCAGCCGAAGGCCCAAAGGCCAGCAACATGGAGCGATATACTTCGATCGCTTGTTCGTTTTCGCCGAGGTCTTCGAGCTCCATTGCCAACGACAGATACTGATCAGGTGTTGTTAATTGTTCGGCGGCCTGTCGCGTTTCGTTAAGGTTTAAAAATTTTGGCGTCGAGTCGTAGTCGGGCCGCATTTCCTCGAGTGCGGCAAAGTCGATTCGTTTTTGTCCGCCCGGCTCGACCAAGCCTCCGTCTTTTTTTAATAGAACATTGCGACCCTCGACAATCACAGTCAATTGTGAAAGCGGTCTGCCCATCTGTTTGCAAAAATCGTTGAGGCGTCCCAGTTTTTCCTCAATTTTTTGAGGCGATTGACCACTGGCTACTAACCCGGCAATATGCCGCGCGTTGACAACCTCCTGGTAATCATAGTAAGGAAGCTTTAGCACTAGCTGTTTGGGAACGATCAAACCTCGTCGCTGCCAACGGCGAACGGTCGACAAAGGTACATTGGCCAGCTGGGCCAACATCGCCGGCGTGTACAGACTATGAATCTCGTTCTCGTTTTCTACCAGACCCAGTTCCTGCCAAAACTGTGATTCACTGATAATCCGCAACTGTTCAGTGTCGGCCAGCTGCTGAACCTGGTCGTCGAGGAGATTTGAATGGTCGTCAATCGGAAGTTCATTGGCACCAATGACAACCAAATCAACTTGTTCATCAATTTTGGTGTTGTCGACAACCGATCCGCCAAATTCCGTGACGAGCTTTGAAATTTCACGTCGGTTGGCACCACCTAATTTCCCCACAAATGCAATTCGCTGACCCTGGAGCAGGGTGCGATCATACGAGTTGGGGAAAAGCACGTCCATTATTGATGCGTCCGTCGAATCATAAACAACTGGAATGCAAGATTAGAGTAATATTGGCTCTGAACCGCAAGTATCACGTATCGAGATCCGCGCCTGGATGATTTGGGTGGTTATTAACAGATGGGTATTATAGACGGAACTCGCAACAATCCGGTCCGTCTATCTGATGAGGCATGGTGGAATAGCTGTTACTTGTTCGATTCGTCGGTGAGTCCCCGCTCGGATATCAGGTAAAATTTAAACAAATTTGCCAGTCGATAAAGCTTCCAAAATATCTGTGGATTATCGGTGGGAAAGGCAGTTCAAATCGTTGTCGGTCCATACAATTTTGACAACATAAAAAATCTATTCATCGGAGATACCATTGATGACTTTTATGAAAAATACCATGGTCGCAGTTTTCTCTGTTGTCGGTCTGAGCCACTATTGTGATGCGTTTGTAATCCAGCACGACGATTCGTACGTCAAGGTTGAGGTCAAAGGAAAACTGACGACAGGTGTGATGGCGATTGGCGGAGAAACAACGGGGACTTTGATCAAGGCCGGCAACATTCAGTGGGAACTCGATTTGTCAAAAAAGCCAAAATTGGCAGCCAAGGCGAAGATGTTGAACGGAAAAACGGTTTATGTCACCGGAAAACTGCAGCGTAAATCGGGTGTCGAAATCCGACAGCGCTGGATTGTCCACGTTGAGACTCTTTCGACAGAAAAACCTGGCGGCGGTGATCAAGCGAAATCGGAATATCTCAATGCCAAGGGGCAGCTCAAACACACGTTGGTATTGCGCGAGGCACAGGGTGGTTTCGCAGGTTTTTCCGGCAAGCAAATCACGATCGAACAAAACGGAAAATGGAAGATTCAATCGTTTCTCAATCAGAATTTGAACGATCCGTCTGCGACGGGCAAATTATCCGGTAAAGAAATGATTGCTGTCGCCAAAATTTTGGCCAAGTACAAAATCAATCAGTTGCCAGGTTCGGTCGGCAAACCAGTGGGAGCAAATCCTCGAATTTTCGAAATCCGTTTTGGCAAACATCAAAGCAAACTGACTTTGCCTCCAGGTGGAACTGTTGCTCGATCCGACGGCAAAAAATTTAGTCAGGAGCAACGAATTGTGTTCACGTGGCAAGATATTCAAAAGCTGTTGACGAAGTAGTCGCAGGGCCGGTTTCCACTGGCCAATATCAATAATAAACGGTCCAGTGAGCGGCGAGGCGCTAGCCGCCGGTCTGTTGCGCTACTGTACCGGCGGCTAGCGCCTTGCCGCTCACTGGTAGCCGCCGGTATGGCGGCGGAATGAACCGACGGTGGGTGCCACTGGCTTTGCCAGTGAGGTACGACGATCGACATTGCACAGCTTTGAGACTATGTGACGGATTGACAACTACAAATTGGATCGAAATGCACTGGCGAAGCCAGTGGCACCCAAAATTGATTAGGTTTTTCTTTGCCAAAAGAAAATCATTTGCCACACGCAGCCAATCATGAAGACCATGCATGACAACAGTGAAATCCAACTGCCGATGTGCAGACGATTCGGTTGGTAAAACATTACGACTTCGAAATTTCCCGCGGGCAACATCACGCCTCGCATGATGCGGTTGGTTCTGACGATTTTGTGATCGCTCCATGGAGATATCGGATTGCCTTCGGCGGACAGTCGTCGAATCTGACATTTCCAGTTTTGTTCAAAGTAGTCATTGACGACCAGAAGTCCGGGTTGCGCCAAAGTGGCTTTCAATGTTAACGACGTATGCGTTCGATCGACAATTTTAGAAACTGATGGTTGGGCCGATCGATTGGTGCTCGATGGCGACAACGCGCTTTGTTCAATTTCGGCTTCAACAACAGCTTCGACGGCAAAGTCTCTCGGTTTGCCATTGCTGTCGAACAACACAGTTTTTGTTCGACGGCGACATGAATTTGTGGAGGTGTCAGTCAGCGGTGGCAAGATTTTGAATTGATGAATGATTTTTGAACGCGGACTCGCAGTTGTGTTTTCCAGCAATTGCACTGGCGACTGGTCGCTGAATGTCGTTGTGACGCGCAGACGATTGTTTTGGTCGACTGAAATGTGTTTAGGAACCAACAGCCAACGCACCGAAAGAGCATCCAGTAACGCTTGGTTGATGTGGATCGACTGCTTTTGCCGCACCGAATATTCAGCCGCGATGGCAAAAAACATCTCGATATCTTGTTGTGGAATAGAATTGGCAACACCAATCACCGGCACGCCGAGCTTGAGACCGTTTTTGCAATCGAGGACATCGTTTTCCCATTGGTAGATTTCCTCAACACGCTGGCTCGACGAAGATCGCAGCCAAGCGGGATGCCCATCAGTTGCCACTCGATAAAGTCTCATCGAATCCGGTTGAATTTTCGTTGAGTCGGTTTTGTGGACGGTAATCGCGTTCAACTGTCGACCAACGGCATGGTGTTGCGGTTGGAGTGCAACGGTCGGAACGACGGAATAATTGGCGACACAAATTTCGATAGCCGTCAGCAATACCATTCCTGCGATGACCGCATGTTTCAAATAAGTTTGTCGTGTTTTAACAAAAGCCGCCAGCAAGGCCACCGTGACTATCGAGATAACGAGAGCATGAACCAATCCCGATTGGATATTCGAAACAGACTGGGCCACTTGAAAAGGGCCAAAGTAGTTGTCGGCCGACTGAGCGGCAAACATTTGAGTTAACGCATCTTGGTTTGTCAGCACACAGGTTAATGCAGAGATGCTGAGCGCTGCAATGGTTATACCGGTCAACCGCAGTTTTTTACGAATCCGTTGTTTGTGTAATTGAGAGAATCCGATTCCAGCCAATAGCGAGATCGCGAAATTTGAAATGATGAACAATTTGGCAGGGTAACGAAAATCGGAATATCCTGGAAAATACGTTACCAACATCCAATAGACACCACCCACTTGGTTTTCAATCGATGGCGAACTCCCGACGGTCGTCGCACAAGCCATTTTGAGCATCCAACCGAATCCGTACCAACCAAACGAACCCAAAATCGAAATTATCACTAACCAAGTCAGCCATGTTTTTCGTCGGTCGCGACCACAAATCGACAAACAGCAAATCGCAAACATCAATGGGATCAATCCGAGGTATAGCGAGCTTTGCCAAACTCGTCCCAAACTGGGCGTGCTGGTAGCCCAGCGAGAATGGTAGGGTGTCATTTTTCCAGTGACGTTTGGCCACGCCAGTTCGACTAACGTCCACGGCGGTTGGCTAAAATGGTAGAGGCGGTTTTGATGCGTTCCCGATTGGAGTTCGCCGAACAAACCTGATTCAACTTCCTCCCAACTTGCGTCTTTGCGTGAAAGATATTTTGGGATTTCGTAAACATTCCGCGGCGTTTCGAACGATTGTCTTTTGCTGGTGCTGGCCCATTGGTGGGTAGGCAAAATTTGAATCGCCGAGATGCCCACAGCGATTGTTGCTGCGGCGGTCAGAACACAAATCGGTTTCCATTCGAACGCCAAACATGCGCGCCATTTGCGAATTTTCCACGTCCTGGAAACTCGATAGGTGTTGGCCAACAACCAAAGTAAGCCGCTCATCAGGCCAACGTTGTAGGCCATCTGCGGGTCTCCGCCCAGCACCATCATCGATAGCACTAGTGCCAACACCCAGGCCCATCGCCACTGGCGCGTGCGATGAATTTGCCAAACGGCCATCGCTGCCCAAGGCAGCCAGGCAGCCCCTACGAGAAAAACAATGTTGGATGTTTGAAACAAAACCGAGCCGCCGAATGCGAACGACAGCGCCGCAACCGTTGCTCCGCTTTGTCGACATTTCAATTTTAGCGCGCAGAAAAAAATTCCTAGAGCGGCGATCAGGATATGAATCGATGTGTAAATTCCGTTGAGTGTGTGAAACGGAATAAATTTGATCAGAAAAATTTGTTTGAGCGGGTAGAACACGCTGCTGGTCGCATCCGCGGCCACAGGCGTGCCGAGATTTTCGTTGGCGTTCCACAATGGAAGCGCGCCCGCTTGCGTTTGCTCGGAATTCCATTGAAACATCGGTTCATAGAAATGACCGGCGTCACACAAAACTGGAATGCGTGCTCCGATAGCGATTGCCCCAAACATGACGGCCCAGCACAATGCGAGCAACATCAACGATGAAAGTTTGGAATGCAACATTTTTTGTGAAACCAGCGGCACGAAACGCAGGGGTAAAAAATGTAGCATTTACCACTACGGATTGATCTGGTTTCAATTTTTGTACTTTCAAAGCGGTGATTTATTGAATCTCAAGCTGTGATTTTCGGACTAAGCCGCACGATCCGTCTGTTTGTCTTCCGAGTGGTCGGCTTTGCGTCTGTTCGCCAGCGAGAAAATCGTCTAAATTTCAAAGTTTTCAAATCATATGGGATTGGGGAAACCGTCCCATCGCGCTGTCAAATGTGGTTTTGGCCAAATTTACGACAGTTGTTATGATAAAAGACTATGACAGCGAATCGTTGAACTGCGGTTAGCCCAACCCGGTTTGGCAATTCGTTTTCCCGTTCCTCCGGAGACTTCAATGCTGCCCCCGTGGCTGGCGATTACCGTCGCAATCATTTTATTAATATTGAATGGCTTTTTTGTCGCAGCGGAATTTGCATTTGTCAAAGTTCGCAGGAGCCGTCTTGAAAAATTAGTCAAAGAAAAAAGGCTGTTTGCTGGAACAGTACGCTGGTTACACGACCGACTCGACAACGCTCTTTCTTGTTGCCAACTGGGGATTACGATTGCGTCTTTGATTCTGGGATCGGTCGCTGAGCCTGCATTTGCCGCATTTCTCGAACCGCTATTGCATATGGTGGGCATCGAAAACCAGAACTTGATTCACGCGATATCTTATACGGTGGCAATTTCTGTCGTAACGGCTTTGCATCTGGTTGTCGGCGAGCAAGCGCCAAAGATTTTTGCGATTCGGCAACCCGAGCGGATGGCGTTGTGGTGTGCGATTCCATTGCGTTTTTTTTACGCAATGCTTTATCCGTTTATGATTGTTCTGAGCTATTGCACAACGTGGTTGCTCAAACTGGTCGGCGTCACCGGAGGTGGAGGCCACGATCAGCCACATAGCGAAGAAGAAATTCGCAGTCTCATGCGTGAAGCGCACGTTCACGGTGAACTGACGAGAAACGAACACAGTTTGCTCAACGCCGTATTCGAATTCGATGATCAGATTTGCCGGTTGGTCATGGTCCCTCGAAACGACGTCGTTTACTTTACGATGGATCAACCGTTTGCCGACTGTATCGAGATCGCCAAACGGACCAAACATACACGGTATCCACTTTGCGATGGTTCGCTGGACAAGGTCGTGGGCGTCGTCCACATGAAAGACCTGGTGGGGGTATCACCGGACCAGGACATCGACTTGACTGAGATTGCTCGGCCGCCAAAAAAAGTTCCCGAAAGTATGCCCATTAGCCGCGTGTTGCGGCATTTTCAAGCGACCCACCAGTTACTGGCGTTGGTTGTCGACGAATATGGCACGGTCATTGGAATTGTAACGCTCGAAAACGTGTTGGAAGAGATTGTCGGCCCTGTCGAAGATGAATTCGATGTCGAAGAGCCGAATGTCGTCCCGTCCGGACCTGGCGAATTTATCGTTTTGGGAAGCACTCCGATTCGCGAAGTCGAAGATGCGATCGGCGTGGACTTGGACGATGATGATGTTGATACGGCGTCTGGCGTGTTGATGTCGCGCGCCCAGAAAATGCTCGCGGCAGGCGATCGCGTCGAGTTTGACGGAGCGATTGCCGATATTCTCGAAGTTCGCGATGACAGGGCCTATCGAATTCGCTTTACGCTGTCGCCCGAAAAGATTCGCGAACAAAAAAAATCGAAATCAAAAAAGAAGCTGGCAAAGCAAAACGGAAACGGCAGAAAAGGCCACTGATTTCTTTCTTCATGGAGTCTGTATGCAGATCGTCATTCTCGATGGCTACACGCTTGGTTTAGACGAAAATCCACTCGATGACATCCGCCAGTTTGGTCAGTTGACTGTACATGACCGAACTCCCGAAGATCAGATCGTGTCCCGATCCATTGACGCGGATATTTTGTTGACGAACAAAACTCCGCTGCGACGTGAAACTCTGGAGCAGTTGCCCCGTTTGAAATTTATTTCGGTACTCGCAACTGGTTTTAATGTGATTGATGTCCAGGCTGCGGCTGAGCAAGGAGTCATCGTTTCGAACGCACCGTTTTACGGAACCAACTCGGTCGCACAACACGTATTTGCACTGCTATTGAGTTTTATGCATCGTCCCCGAGATCACGACGAGGCTATTCGGCAAGGTCAATGGAGTGCGTGTCAGGATTTTAGTTTTTGGCTTTCGCCGTTTCGCGAACTTGCCGGACAAACGATGGGCATCGTTGGTTTTGGACGGATTGGTCGGCGAGTTGGCGAACTGGCAAACGCATTTGGTATGGATGTGATCGCATATAACCCTTCTGAAAAGCCTCGACCCGATTTCGATTCCTTTCGTTGGTGTTCGCTGGACGAGTTGTTTGCCGAGAGCGACGTAATCAGTTTGAATTGTCCACAAACGCCAGGCAACTATCAATTTGTGAATCGCCGTTTGTTGCAGCGGATGAAGAAAACGGCGATTCTCGTAAACGCTTCTCGTGGCGGGTTGATCAACGAGGCGGATTTAGCTGTTGCGTTGCACGAAGGGTTGATTGCTGGCGTCGCGCTCGATGTCGTGGACGTCGAGCCGATTACCGATGATAACCCGTTGTTAACGGCGCCCCGATGCATGATCACGCCTCATATGGCTTGGGCTGGCGTTGAAGCACGACAACGACTTGTCGCGATTTCAGCGGAAAACATCAAAGCGTTTTTGAACGGTGCGCCACAAAACATCGTCAATTAGTTTGAGTGCGCCCGGTCGTGCTGTCAAAAAATCATAACCCGAAGCGTGAGCGAGGGACTGAAAACCATATCGATGTGCTGCAGAACATGGTCCCTCGCTCACGCGTCGGGTTGCGATTGCAAGGCCCGTTCCCACCGGCCAATCCGAGAAAACGGCCGGTGGGAGCCGGCCCTACAAAAAAACCGCCAAGGACAAATTGCCCTTGGCGGCGTTGTATTAGATCCTCCAACGAATGCGCAGCAATGGGAGCTGCTGGAAGAAAGGCGCGATACAGGCGTGCTGAGCACTAGCTTTGATTGACCGGGCCTATCCTAAAATTGGTCCCTCAGCCGTATTTGCTGGAGGAATCTATTTCAAAATCGGAACGTGATGAATACCGAAACATTCACACGCGATCAAGCCTAGTTTATTTTCGGCTTACCGACGGTTTTATATTCGCAAGAACTTGTGAAATTTCAAGGCATTGAAAAAAACAAGCTGATTTTCTAGCGTGCCAATTTGCGAAAAAATTCATAATCCATGCAAAACAAATTTTTGGAATTTTTTATTAATTTTTTTTTCGCATGGACGCCAAGCAAATATCCAAAATAACGCTTTGGTTTTCCGTGTTTGGCATGGCATATTTTGCGGCAATTTTCACATCCAATTTTCGCAAAAGTTTTTTTTCATTGGCCTCATTAATTTCCTCTTCAAATCGCGGCCCTTTGATAGCCAGCAATCGCCCCACGTTGAGCCAATGGTCCGAAAACCAGCGACACATTTTTGTCAGGGAGCCGACAGCTCTGGCAATACAGAAATCGTATCGAAAGTCTTCCAACAATTCTTCGGCGCGACATTGATAAATGTGCATGTCCAAATCCAGGGCATTCGCAAATTCTTCCAGCACTTTGGTTTTTTTTCCGACCGAATCAACACAAGTGACATGAACATCGGGCCTCAAAATCGCGACCAAAATTCCCGGCACTCCACCACCAGAGCCGATGTCGAGCACTTCTCCGGATTCGATCAATTTCGCAACGTGCCAACTATCCAGCACATCGCGAGCCGCAAACGTATCCCAGTCAGTGTGGCGAGTCAGGTTGATGTGTTCGTTTTTCTTCCAGAGCAAACGACAATAGCGTTCGATTTGCAGCAGCTGTGGCTGCGGAATATCAATGGCCAGCTTTTCGGTCGCTTGTTGCAAAGATGCGGAAGGTTGGCTGGCTGATGTTGGTTCGTTCAAGGGGTAATCTGTAAGAAAAATCTTGTAATGTGAAAAAAGATCGGCGCGGCAAAACAGATCGAGTCGATGCGGTCTAAAATACTGGCGTGCCCCGTGACCAACGTACCATAATCCTGAACACCGCGGTCACGCTTGATGGCTGACATGGTCATGCTGCCCGACGTGCCCATCACCGAGATCAAAAATGCCATCAATGCTGCCCCGATAGGCATAAATGGAGTAATTCCAGCAAGAGTGTATTGGATCAGCATGCCAACCACGGCAGTCAAGCAAGCTGCACAAATCAATCCTTCCCAAGATTTGGTCGAGTTGATGTTCGGTGCGATCACGTGACGACCAAACATCTTGTCAAACAGAAAATGCATCAGCTCACTGAATTGAACCAGGATGACTAAAAAGAACAGCAATCCTCTCGGATCTCCCGACCAGGCCTCAGGTTCGGAAAATACATCGACACGTCTGCCAACCTTCAGATACAACAAAGCGGGAGCATGGCTCAGTGCGTAAACGCAGATCAAAATGGCAAACTGGATTTTTGCAATGCGTTCAAAATATCGTTTGCGATCACCCGTAAACGCAATCCGTGCCGCGATAAACAACGTCGCGTAGACCGGAATGAGAATCGTAAATACGTCATACGCGGTAATTTTCGAAATCGCCAATTGGAATGATTTGGAAAATTCGAAGCCAAACAGATGCAACACCGTTCCGTTGCCAGGCGCTTGCACGGACATCAGCGCGATCAAAACATATTGAAGCGGTGTAAATATCACAAACACCCAAAACAACGTGCGGTGATCGGCCCGTCGCGTAGAAGTGATCGTGATAAATTCGCGCATTGCCCAAAATGACAATATGAAGAACAGAAAAACGGTTAATCCGCGCGGGAACAGCATGGTCATTGCCAGTACGACGCAGATCAACATCCAGCCGGCAACTCGGCGGTTAAAGGCACGCACGATTGCCGGGTCGATGACCGATTCGCTTCGACCCGAGAGAAACCGACCAATCAGCATTAGCGTTGCCAACATAGCGACCGCGATTCCGAGCAAAATCCAGCTGGCGGTTGCGGATGAAACGGTTTCTGGCGTTTCAGCCTGCGCAAGAAGCAGATTGGAAATGTTAGTCGACAACATTTAATCCTGGCCTACCTCTTTTAAATTCAAAACCGCTTCTCGAGCTCGATCGAGAAAATCATTTTTGTGTTCGCCCGATTGCAGCCAGATCGGTTCGCCAATGGTAATGCAACTCAACAGCGGCAGCGGTAAAACTTCGCCTTTGGGCATCACTCGGTTCAAATTGTGAATGTAAACCGGCATCAACTCGAGGTCCGGACGTTTTTTGCCAAGGTAATAGAGGCCACTTTTAAACGGTTGTAAATCGCCAGCAGGATTACGACCCCCTTCGGGGAACACAATCAGTGAAAAATCGCTGCCCATTTCCTGGATCATAATATCGACCGGGGTGTTGCGGCGTTTGACTTTCTGGCGATCAATCAGTAACGCATTAAAACAATTTGCCATATAGCGTCGTATTGGTCCACCATTCCAATAGTCGAGGGCCGCCACGGGGCGGGTAATCGCGCGCAATTTTCGCGGCAGTGAAGCCCACAATACTAAAGCATCGAGATGACTGGTATGGTTGGCAAAATAAACTCGTTGGCAAGTATCTGGAGTGCAGCCAACCCAACGGATCGAGGCACCACTGACCACTTTGGCCAACGCAGCCAGACAGGGACCGGTAAAGGCTTTCATAACGAATCTGCCACGAAGGCTGGAACAATGAACGCAATGCAGTATTGTGTTCAAAAAGTGCGTAAAAACAAGGCGTCAATGCGTCGCAACAATCAAGAACTGTCCAAGTTTAGCGGCTAGAAGTTACCGAATCGGTATATTTTGAAGGCGACATAGATGCCTCCATATTTTGGTTTGACGCACGGTTTGTCTTTGTCTGGAACAAGCTGGCAATCAAATCCTGATAGCCCTCGACCATCACTTGCAACGACCCGATTTTTTCCACATGCGATCGAGCCCGCTGGCCAAACGAGCGGCATTTGTTTTTGTCCGACAAGAGTTCGAGCCAATACCGGCTCATCGCATCAGCATCACCCGGTTCGACCATGAAACCGGTTTGACCCTCGATCACCGACTGCGAAATCGATCCGACATTGGTTGCCACGACAGGACGCTGGACCGACATCGCTTCGAGGATCGAAACTGGGCTGGCTTCGTTGTGCGACGTCAATGCAAACATGTCCATGGCTGATAAAACGCCCGGTACGTCGCTACAGGACCCTAGAAAATGGACGCTGTTTTGCAGTCCAAAATCCTCGGTGCTTTTCTCCAGCACTTCACGCTGAGGTCCGTCGCCGACAATCAAAAAACGCGCCTCGGGAATTTTTCGCAACACTAATCCAGCCGTATGCAGAAACAGCATGTGATTTTTTTCGGGACGCAGCGCTGCAACAATGCCACAGACCGGTACCTGATCATCGATTCCCATTTGACCGCGATAATGGTCGCGTCGGGACTGATCGAATCGAAATCGATCGGTATCGATACCGTTTGGGATCACATGCACCTTGGCTGAGGGGAATTTTTCAAATTCAACAAGAAATTGACCGTGCGGTTCGGCGACGGCGATAAATCCATCGGTAATCCCAGTCAACATACGATTCAATCGTCCCACGCCATCGGGCCACCCGGTCGAATGGAGTGCCGACAGCACGACCGGTATTTTCGCTTGTCGCGCTGCCAGGCGTCCCCAAAACATTTTGTCGCCAGCTCCGACGGTAACTACCGCATCAATTTTTTCTTGTTTGAACAATCGTTTGAGTCGGCCGAGCACGCGAAAGTCAAATTTACCGGACGTGAATCCGCAGTGTACCGAGAATTCGTCTGCTATTTCTTCACCGAGTGGACCACGTTCTTTTAAACAACAAATCTGTGGATGAAATCGATCGGTGTCCATGCGACGAACCAGGTTGACCAACAGTGTTTCCGCACCGCCGACTGGCATCGAGGTGATCAGAAACATGACATTGAACGGACGGTGTGGTTGAGGAGATTTATTCATGGGTCGGATTCGCAGAAAAGGTGTTGATGCCAATTTGATTCGAAATCGACGGGAGTACCGGAACGGTGTCTAACGAGTCGCTGAGTGTGTAGGAAAAACGATCGACGTGACGTTTTCGTGGATCGAGCGTCAGCCAGTTTTTGATATAGGCAATTTTGGGATCGCCATGGAATCGGTGCAGATGAAACGAATCGCCGCCGATTTCATTCCAACCTCCGTACGCCGAACACACCGCTTTGATTCCGTGGTCGTAGCACAACTGGAAAACTGCTTCATTCAGATTTTCATGTTGACCAAATGGAAATGCAAAATAGCGGACTTTTTTATTGATGGCTTGTTCCAACTGGCAAATCCCGCCAATCACTTCGTCGTACAAACGGCCGTGGTCTTGAATCGCGCCCAAATCGGGATGTGTTTTGGTATGGGCCGCAATCTCGATGCCCGCGGCGCTCAACGAACGCAACATTTCAACGCTGTTGGTTTCGAGCGGTTGTTGGCGATCAATATCGTGAGGAAACGGCTGTTGCTGAATGATGTTTTGCGTGGTCACAAAATAGGTGACAGGAATACCTCGGCGGATCAACATCGGTAATGCTTCGATGCAATTGTCCGCATAGCCATCGTCAAACGTAATGCTGACGGTCGGTCGACGGTTTGCGCCAGATTGGATTCGTTTTTGTGCCTCGGCGAGTGAAACCAGGTCAAAATTTTTCTCCAACCAATCAATTTGTTCCACGAAACGGTGGTTCGTAATCGTCCACGGGTTCAGATGGTCATTGCCCACGCGGTGATAAAACAAAATCCCGACTGGAACAGCACCTTGTCTTTTTAACCGAGACAACATCCAACGGCGCCATGGAAGCGTGCAGATCCGATAACTGTGAATGAGATAGCGGTGGATGTTCATCAGGTCAACTCGCGAAAACGGTGAAAGTTCCAAAGTGTCGGTTATCACTTGGTTTAGGCAAGTCGATCCGTTGAATCGTTGTTGAGCATCGTCGGTCCCATCCGTTCGAGCCGTTAAATTCGATACAGACGGATTGTTCCGCATGACGGAGTCCACAATCTGATTTGTCGGTGATCTAGCAAAGTTGAGTTGCAAAATAAAAAAGTACGTTTTCGAAACCTCTTCATATTCGCAAAAACTCTTTTCTATCGAGATGACTCATGGCTAAAAATACGGCAATTACCGCACACCAACGAAAATTATTTGGCATCAACATTGACGCGCTGCGGATGCCCGAAGCAATCGATCGTATTCAAGAGTGGGTCAAATCAGATGAATCATCCGGTTGCCGGTTTGTCGTGACCCCCAATGTCGACCATGCGGTAATGCTGCGCGACAACGAAGTATTTCAAAATGTCTATCGGGACGCGGATCTCGTTCTGGCCGATGGGCACCCCATCGTTTGGGCCAGCCGATTGTTGGGACGACCGCTGCCGGAACGGGTTCCTGGATCGGATCTCGTTCCAAAATTATTTGAGGCTGCCGACCGGCCGATCCGAGTGTTTTTGCTAGGAGCCGGAACAGGCGTCGGACGTCAGGCGGCGAACAACATTCACGCAAAATATCCCAGTGTCATCGTGTGCGGCGTCTACAGTCCTCCCATGGGATTTGAAAAATGCGACGATGAAAACGAAATGATTTTGGGGCGGATTGCGTTGTGCCGCCCTGATGTCGTGGTCGTTGGATTGGGAGCACCAAAGCAAGAGCTGTGGGTTCATCGACATCGAGAACAAATTCGAGCCAAAGTCGCTTTGTGCGTGGGGGCTACGATCGATTTTCTCGCCGGAGAGAAAAAACGGGCGCCACGCTGGATGCAAAAATCTGGTGTCGAATGGCTACACCGGATGTGCTCTGAGCCAAAACGATTGGTCAAACGTTATGCTAAAGACGCCTGGGTCTTCCCGCAGTTGATTTGGCAACAATGGCGCGAAAACCGTCGCGCGACCTAACATTTTTCTTTTGCAAAAATTTGGAACTCTTCGAACATTGGAACTCTCCAAGTGTTTCCACGTGTTTTTGGATCATCCCATCAACGCTCTTCAAAACTCCTACCTTTCTGATTTGAGGGAAACATGAAAATCGCCTGTCTTGTGGTCTTTGCTGTATTACTTGGAAACCCATCGACTGATTCACCTGAACAAAAAGCCAAAAAATGGCTTGAAAGCCGAATGAAATCTGGATTGGTTCTTGTTCACCGAGTGGACAAAGGTGGATTCGTCGGGCACACCATCATTGGACAATCGGCGATGCGCTACGAGTTCCAACAGGATGGATATCGAATTTCATTTGGTTTCGATAAGAAACTTGACCACAAAATGGATTTGGAATCGATTCGAAAGTCGTTTCAGTATGCGGCGCTGGACAAATTACCAACGCCGGGTTTGAAAGTTAAAAACTGGGAAATCAAGCCGATGACCTCGATGTCGTCATTCAAAGACGGCGTGGAAATTCTGGATTATCGCGATGGTCGAATCGTATTTCGAATCAAAACCGAGTTTTTCGCATTGTCTGGTCGCGATCGATCTATCGAAATTCCAGCAGATGCCAGGATTCCCAAAGGTTCGTATTTCCAGATTCGCAAAAAATTCAAACTTGATCTGACCATCGACGCGCCGATTGGCGTCAAGTAATTTGTTAATTCGGGAGGGCGAGGCTCCTGCCGAGCCGTATGGAGCTCCCATCATGAGCGGCAAGGCGCTGGCCGCCGGTACTAAGCGCTGATAAACCGGCGGCTAGTGTCACGAACGTTAATTGCTATGCCACCAAGGCGAGTATTTGCTCAAGTTTTGCATCTTGTGTCTTTTCACGCCATGTTTTTGGT
>JANQLU010000118.1 GCA_028280445.1 Pirellulaceae bacterium
GCCGACAACCATCAACAAATGGCCGCCGATCAGCTCCGCGCTCTTGGGATGGACTATAGGATAACAAATGACTGATGGTGGCATAACAAGACGATGCACTGGAGCGGACTGCGTTTTGATTTTTCCACGTCGTTCGCTTCGTTTAAGGTTTTTGTTTTGCTCACAATCACTCGCGTTGGTTCGCCCGCCCAGTGAACTATTCATTTGAGACGCGCAATGTTCGCCGTCGATTAGAACAACTCGCCAACGCCGAATTGCCAACCTTCCCGACTGTCATGAATCCAACCATTTTGGACAGACCAGCCCGCACCTCATGAGTTGGTTTCTTTGTTTATTTTTGTTTAACTTCTTTTCCAAAAAAAGAAACTCCAAACACATTTTGAATTTTTTCAACCAGTTCATCGTCAAGAACGCTAACCAACTGATTTCGATACTTAAATTTGAAACTTAGCGCTTCAGACTTGAATTTTTTGTTTGCTTCTGCAGTTGCTTTTTCAACTAACCGTTTTTCGTCCACGGTCAACTCAAGTTGAGCAAATTTTTTCAATACCCCATTGCGCTCGACTAGGAGTCGGGGAAATGAATTCTCAATCGCAACTAACTGAAAGTAAAATCTATTCAATGCCCGTTTTTGATGACCAAGCAGTGTTTGATCAATGAGTTCACGACTCTTAGCTTGAAGATCTTTGAGTGCCAACAATACTTCTTTTTCAATTGCTGCTTCTTTGCTAAGCCCTAACTTCTTTTGAAGTTTCGTTTCATTGGTTCGACAAAAATTTTCAAATTTCCCTTTTTGTGATTTCGTAAGCTCAAGTTTTGACTGAACATCGTTTCGACTCAAGATAGAGTAAGGGTTTGCTTTTTTTAGATTATTTATGATCTTCATTGGCTCAACGGTAAGTTCATATGCATCTTTTCCAGGAACTTTTTTAAAGCCAATCGTAGCCAACCCAACATATTTTTCACAAGCTGCCTTGTCGAATGAATTTAGTTGCTTAAATTCCAGATCAAAGAAATCTGAACCGAAAATTTCCTCAATTTTCTTTTGAGAATCTTGAGGCAATGCTTTCAAAATCGACCTTCGAATCTTCAAATCGCTTTTTGCAATTTTGTCTTCGAACTTTGGCATTATTTCCTTGTGCTTGCGCTTGAGCTGACTTTTGCGCCTTTGTCAATTTCTACGATCTGCGAAAATTCACTTGACAGTAGCACGTCGAGGAATGATGACAGCCGCGATTTTTCTTGAAACGATAGTCTTTTCAACAATTCAATTTGGAAAGGTAAGATTATGTTCTTGGATTGTGATTGAAACTCTTTCTCGACGCTCCTGGACAACCTATGCAACATCAAGCCAAACTCTTTAGTATGAATTTCGTCTTTAGAGTAGACTTTGTCGAAAGGCTCAATTATTTTCTGTATATTTGCCTGCAGATTAGCAAGCGAGTCTATTTGTTGATTTGTCAGCTCTAGTTGATTACGACAATTTTCGTAAGACAGCAAAATCAATGCGTTGGTTCGAGTGATTTCGCTTATTAATTCGGGTGGTGGCGTGCCCTCAATTGCGTTGGAGCTGACCCGAATTCGAAACCCCTCTTTGTCACCAACTACCTGAATAGTCGGATATCCAATCGGCTGTGCCCGATCTTGACCAGACACAACGTTCAAAACATCAATCACCAAAAATAAAACGACTTTCAAGTAATCGATCAATTTGCGAGTCATCATCTATAAGCCCCAGTTTGGATTTTGCAAACGAAAATCTGAAACAAAGATTTGTAGCTCTTTTATGGACTTTATCCATGTAGATAATCACGCCGATGGAAAATGTAAATCCTCAACGCATTACGAACGACACGAAATTCTATACTCTTCGTTTTTGCTAATGCACTGGGAAATTTGATTTTTCGATCATTCCACTTAGAGTCTGAATTAAAACACTGTTCTTGTTCGGCAAAACAAAAGCAACTCGAATTCCAAATACCAAGTATCCACATCGTTGTACGATTTCGCGCACATTTGCCTCAATTTTTTTTGCGTATCAACCCTGCTTCATTTTGGATCGACACCAGTTACAGCGAATGAATTCGAACAAGAGAAACTCAAGTCAGTCCAATTAATTACTGCAAAAAGTCATATATGTGTCACTTATTTCAACCTAACTTGCATCGGCCGAAGCAAGTTTTCTTAGCGTAATCACACAGGAACATGACAATTGTCGAGTGTCGAATCTTAAATCTCATGAATTGAGCTCCGACATTTTGATTGTTTGTTTCCACTGCCAAAACAGCCGGAGTTTTTCGTTCAGTCGTCTATCATTGGCCATTCGTACTTACCAAATAAAACACTGATGTTCGGGCGAACTTCATTTACAGCTGCGATGTATTCTCGTGCGGTCTGCTCACTAACTCTTGTTTCGCGAACATCGAATGAAACGCATTGATACTGAAACTTGGGCTCAAACTGATTTCACCAATCACGTTCGGCCATTCGCGACGCCTGCGAAATTGCCATCACATTCCTCCCCATTTTCCCCATGCCATTCAACAATTGCTGCGTGACCTTGCAAGCGAAAGGGTTCATCCGACCCCATCACACGGGCGAAATCGACTTTATATTTTTGACTTGACACCAGTCATTTAGTCAATTAAATTTAGTCAACTAAACGTTGTGTCAAATGACAGATCTGAGATCGAGCGAGGTAAAAATGACCGCCACGCGAATGGGCAAAGTGCAATTGAGAATCATGAATGTGTTATGGCGTCGCGGCAAGGCCACAGCACGTGAGATCACCGACGAGTTGAACCAAACGGAGCCGATTGCTCATAGCACGGTGCAAACATTGCTCCGCGGATTGATGGAAAAGGGCGCTGTTGCTCATGAAACTCGCGGCCGCACCTTTGTATTTATCGCGACAGTGGCCGAAGACAAATTCCGCCGCACCGCTACTCGTGACTTAATCAGTCATGTATTTGCCGGCAGTGTCAGCGATCTCGTGTCTCATCTGCTGAAAAATGAAAAGGTGAGCAGGCAGGAGTTAGCCGAGATCAAAAAGTTGATCAACGAGAAAACCAAAAAAGAGAAATCAGATTAGCAGTGGTGACAACCGCGAGGTGATTCCCCCGCATTTCAAATGAAGATTTGAGTAGAAAGGCCAATCGATGAACAGTTCGAGCAGCACGATCGTCGAATTCGCAGGATGGATGTCGCAAAACGCACTTAATCTATTGATCCAGTCATCGGCTTTGATCCTGATCGGTTTACTCATCGCTCAGCTATTGCGGCGACGGGGTTCAGCAATTCAGTCGGCCGTTTATCGGGCGACGCTTGTAGCGGTTTTGTTGTGCCCAATAACGGCTGTGCTATTGGATCGGCTGGGCTATGACGGCTGGACGTTGAAACTCCCCGAGGTGACTCAAATTAGTATGTTAGCTCAGATGTCGGACTCTGGTTCCACGTCACCGCTGGTGTCTTCGGATAAATCAGATATTGCGGGGCAGTCGGAGCTGGATATGGCAAATTTATCCGTCCCGTCGTCGCCCTTGTTGCCAAGCGATGAGCCTGAGCGGGTCAGCGGTGTCGGAACAGAATTGGCGCACAAGAAAGCCAAAGTGTCGGCAGATGATTTTGACACTGCCCAAATTTCATTGGTATTGTCGCGGTCTGACAATCGAATGACATCTCGTACGGTTTGGGTTGTGCTGTACTTAAGCTGCGCAGCGACTTGGCTGATTGGAACACTTGTACTGTTGAGCAGGTTAGCTTTCGCCTACCGACGACTTGGCAGAATTCGCAAGCAATCCTCATTGGCAAGTGAATCGGAACGTTCGGTATGCTGCCAACTGGCCGCGAAAATTCGAGTGAAGGCGCCTGACGTTCGTTACACGAGTCTATTGTCGAGTCCCTGCTTGACTGGTATCGCGGTGCCAACGATCTTGTTGCCGTCCGAAGTCAAGAATCCAGCGCTTGTGGAACAATCTCTTGTTCATGAGTTGGCACATCTTCGGCGATACGACATTGTTTGGAATCTGATTCAACGTCTTTCGTTATCACTACTGTTTTTCCAACCGTTGATGTGGTGGCTCGTTTCTCGATTAGAAGCAACCGCTGAAGAGGTCTGTGATGATTTTGTTGTCCGTCATTGTCAAGATCGCGCCGGATACGCACAGCAGTTGGTTGAACTCATGGAGTCGAACCTGCTGCCGCCGAATCTGGCTGGCTTGGGAATGTTCAGAAGTGGGCGGTCGCTTTTGGGGCGCCGAGTCGTCCGCATCCTCGATACGACGCGCAAGTTGACAACACAAAATAGTCTGCCCGTGGTTTTGAGCGTGGCAGCATTGACTTTGGTTTGTACGACGCTCGTTGGTTTTCTAGGGAATGCCTCGTCAGCAAAGTCAAAAAATCTGGCTGACCAATATGTAAGCGAAAGAGATTTTGTCAGCGACAAAGCAAGAACTGTTGGCAACTCGTTGACGATTGATTCCCAAGGCAAGCGGGCTCAACTGTCTGATCCTAGTCAACTGGGCTCGGCAAATCAGCAGGAACCGGCCCAACAGTCCGAATTGATTTCGATTCAAGGTCAAGTCGTGGACAAGGACAACAACCCGATTGCCGACGCCAAAATTACTCTCCGCTATCGTTTCTTCACTGGACCGATGCCGAAACCGCTGGAGCAAACCACGACCGATGCTCAAGGCCGTTTCCGTGTTAAATATCGGGTTGATTCCATGAAACAATTTCCGATGCTACGTCCAGACAAGTTCAACGCAACGATTGAAGTGACTAAAACCGGTTTTGCCAGAAACTGGATCGATGTCAGGCAGATCCGGGATTCAAAAAAAGCTTTGATCAAGATGTCTGACGAGGTCAGCGACATGGTGATCAATCTTATCGATACTGAAGGGAATCCGATTCAAGGCAAAGCGGTTGCCTATATACATGAAATCACGCGCTACAAACAACCTCTTCACGAGATTGCCAAAAAAGGTGGCAATATCGAAAAGAACTTGCGGCAGGCAGTGCCGGAAAATGGTCGTTTGTACACCAGATTCCATATCGCGGTGGAGGCTAACAAGAAAGGACAAATTCGGCTTAATCAACTTGGGAAAAACCGAACCTACCGAGTGCAGCTAAACGGCTCCAAGATTGCCAACCATTACTTGACATTCGCAACGGGTACCGACCGGAACATCAGGTACACCAATCGATCTGGAGACCAGGTTGTTCTTTATGCAAACGATAGTAGTGTCGTTTGCGAACCAGGTCAGACCGTTACCGGAATTATAAGAGATTCTGAAACCAAAAAACCGTTGGCCAACGTCCAGTTAATTGGATCAAGCTCTCCAGCTCTCAAATTTTCAATTACGTCGATTTTTAAAGCCAAAACTGATAAGCATGGCCGATACACAATGGACGGGCTTGGAATCGGTGAAGGGAATGCGTTTTTTGCTGTTCCCGAGAAAGGCGAACCCTATCTGGCTCGATATTTTCGAGTACCTCCAACCGAACACGGCAAACCCGTTCAATTTGACGTTGAATTGCATCGTGGAGTCCCTATTAAAGTCCACGTCACTGACAAGGCAACAGGCCGCCCGATTCCTGGTGCCAGTCTCGTTTACGCCCCACTCGCTTCGAATCCAACCAACGACAAGTTTCCGGAGTATCGGATCTTCTACGTATTCCCAGGTTGTCCCGGCGAGGTTCGCATGACTGACAAAAAGGGTAATTGCGTTTTGGTCGGTATGAAAGGTCAGGCGATTATTGGACTGAGATTGAACGGCCGGGACATTCGCATGGGGCAAGGCGCCAAGGCGATAACGAAAGTTATGGGCGAAGGTTTCTTTCGAACACCAATGACTCTCGACGGACTTGTAACTCGCCGACACCGGGTAGGACTCGAAAGTCTAGCTGCTTTGCAGTTGGTCGACATCAAAGATCATGATTCGGTTGTGAAGTGCCATTTTGAAATAGATATGGCTCCAGTTCGCAAACCTGGAGGTGGTTCAAAAAAATAATCCAACTTCGACGTGCGTGAGAATTTGATTGGCAACAAGTCAAAAGGCTGACCTCAAAAAGGGCATGGCAATGAAATCTTGGAAACGCTACAAACCCACCGACTCCAACCCGTGGAATTTCAAACGCGTCTGGACGTTGCACCGTCGAGCTGGATTTGCGGCAACGTGGCGTGAATTGCAACGAGATTTGTCCGATGGTCCGGAAAAAAGTGTCAATCGGATGCTGAGTGGACAGTCGCGGGTCGATGGAATCCCTGACAACTACAATCAGTTTGTCAAAATCATCGGGGACTCGGCGGTTTCGTCTTCCCGCTCACAACGAATCGCTGCCTGGTGGATCTACCAAATGTATTTTTCACCGGATCCGTTGCGCGAACGACTGTCGCTCACGTGGCATAATCATTTTGCGACCAGTAACGCCAAGGTAGATAGTCTGAAATTGATGCGTGAGCAGAACGATATCTTTCGCCAACACGCGATGGCGCCTTTCAAAAAATTGTTGTCCAAAACGATCAAACACGCAGCAATGCTGATTTGGTTGGATGGTGATCAAAATCGAGTTGGCGACGGCAACGCCAATGAAAACCTGGCTCGCGAGACCTTGGAGTTATTTGCATTGGGTGTCGGTAACTACACCGAAGACGACGTCAAACAAGCCGCCAGGGCACTGACAGGCTGGTCAGTCAACAAATACAAGTTTCACGTCCGAAACGATTGGCACGACCAGAAAAAGAAAAAAATTCTCGGCCAATCAGGCAACTTCGACGGCGACGATTTGATTGAGATCGTCAGCGGACACTCAGCCACACCGAAACGATTGGCTTGGAGGCTCTGTGATGAATTGATCAGTCGCGAATTGGCGACCGAGCAGCGCGTTAGCGAACTGGCCGAATTTTTACAAAAAAAAGATCTGGATGTTTACCAGGCTGTGGAAACGATTTTGCGCAGCGAAGTGTTCTACTCCAAAGAAAACATCAAGCGGAGGATCATCGATCCCGAACCATTCGTCATCGGCAACTTGCGCTCTCTGGAGGTCTTCGACCCACCTGCGAGCACAATGATACTGGCAGACTGGATCGAGCAGCTGGGCCGCAAGCTATTTTACCCGCCCAACGTTGGCGGTTGGCCGGGAGGCCGGGCATGGTTGAACTCGCGAACGACTGTTGCACGCGCAAATTTTGGTGCAGCATTGGTCAAGGGGCAACTGAGGCACGGTGGCCGCAGTCCCGATTTTGTCGCGCTGGCCAAAAAACACGTTCACAGTGGCGACCTCTCCGAGATTGCAAGTTTCTATTGTCAGTTATTGACTGGATCGAAACAGGAGCAATTCCAAAAAAGTGTGTTGAAAAAAATTGGTAAACTCGCGACCGACCGAAACGAAATGTTGAAACTCCTGGTGGCATCGATCCTGGCTAGCCCGGAGGCACAGTTAGGTTAAGAACGTTCGAAATTACTGCCCCAATTACAAGAAAAGGAGATCGTCATGAGTCGACGGCAATTTCTGAAAACGTCAGGGCTACTTTCGCTAACGCCACTGGTACCTGGTTTTGTCAACCAGTTAGCGGCGGCAACCCAACCGGACACCGATCAAAAAATTCTGGTGGTTGTTGAAATGAACGGCGGCAACGACGGAATTAACACCTTGGTCCCGCATCGCGATGAATTGTATAGAAAATATCGTCCCAAACTGGCATTGGCCACCAAGTCATTACACAAAATTACCGACTCAATGGCACTCCATTCGTCGATGAAGTACACGAAAGAGCAGTTCGACGACGACGAATTCGCCATTATCAACGGCGTCAGCTATCCCAACCCCAATCGCAGCCATTTTGAGAGCCAGGCGATCTGGCACTCGGGTCTGCGAGACAAGAAACGAGAAAACGGAGCGGGTTGGATCGGTCGCGCGCTGGACTTGACCCGTAAAAAAGGGCAGACCGAATTGGATGGATACTTTGTTGGTCGGCAAGCGGTTTCTGCAGCGATGATCGGTCGGCGGGCGCAAGTGGCAGCGCTCTCGCGTTTCAGCGATTTGCAATTGGACTCTTCGATTCAAGTACTCCCACAAACAAATGATCGTCAAGACATCGTCGGGTTTGTTCAGCGGCAAGTGTCCGATTCTTACAAGACGGCACGTCGATTGGAGTCAGCTGCAAAAAAAACGGGTGGCAGCGAAGGTTATTCTCGCACTCGATTGAGCCAGCAGTTGCGGCTGGTGTCCCGGTTGATCCGATCAGGTTCGGCGGCCCGGGTCTACTACACGATACAAGACGGGTACGACACACATTCGACGCAGCCCCTGACCCATCTCAATTTGTTGCAGGAACTTTCGATTTCCCTAAAAGCATTTGTCGACGACATGAAACGCAACGGCTTGGATGATCGAGTTATCGTGCTGGCGTTCAGCGAATTTGGTCGTCGCGTCCGAGAAAACCGATCAAGGGGTACAGATCATGGAACGGCTGGTCCCGTTTTTTTGACAGGCACTCCCGTCAAAGGAGGCTTCTACGGCAAGACAACCGATCTCAGCGACCTGGAAGACGGCGATTTGAAATCGCAATTTGATTTCCGACAAATCTACGCATCCATATTAGACAACTGGTTGAACATCAACTCGAAAACTGTGTTACACGATGAATTTAAACATTTGGATATTATTCGCTCGTCTTAGCCAAATTGCGCTACATTCGTACAACGGCAAAAGACTAGTTAATGGCAGTCGTCCTGCAAAAGTTTTAGGGAGTAGGCGTCGTGCGAGAATCGGACATCGTTCATATCTACATCCGCTTCCAAAGAAAAATAAATTTCGATTCCAAAACACCAAAAACTGGCGAGAGAGCTAATCATGAGCAATTTACGAATAGTCATTCTGATCGTTGGTTTCGGCATGTTCATCAGCTTCACACTACTTGGCGTTGCATCGACGCAAGGTCAAACGCGAAACCAGGCGGAACTCAAAACGCGTTTGGAAAAGAAGCTGCAAGGTGCCTGGATTAAGAACGCCGATTGGATCATGGATTACGAGCAAGCGCTGAAACGTTCTCGGCAAAGTGGTAAGTTGGTCTTCGCCTATTTTACGCACTGTTCACCAAGTTATTTTAACTGTGCAAAAGTGGAGAATAGCCTGCTCTCGTCAAAAGAGTTTGCCAAGTGGACTTCAGATTTTATTCTCTATCTGCACATTACAACGGAGCTCCCGGGAAGGAAGTACGAAAGTCTTCCCAGCAATTACCGGGTTCGTTCTTTTCCTTCCTCCGCGTTCATCGACAATGAAAGGCGGCTGCTTGCTCGCAACGGTTTGTTTACCCTGAAGGCGCTGCAGACAGCAACCGCAAAGGGGCGGAACTATGCGAAGCTTGTCACCAAAGCGAAGCGGGGAAACAGAGCAGCCGCTCAGCAGGTTTTTCTCGACGATCTCAAAACACGGCGGTACGGATTCGCCAAAGCTTCACTCACGTTTGAGCTGCTGAAAGGTGAAATGCCCAAAGAAATCCGTGAGAATGTTCAACAAAACCTGGTTGATCTGCAATATCGCGAGCTTCATGAGGAACTTAATGCTAACTTGCGCGGTGGAAGTCATGAGAGATATCACTCCGAATTGTTGGCGATGAACAAGCAGTTTTTTAAGGCTGGCAAGATTCCAAGCGGCTTTGATGGTCTGCCAATGTTGATGCGGTTGCTGGAGGCAGCCAAGCAAGACCAAGATATCGAGTTGTTTAAAGATGTTTACACTCACTACGAAAAGTGGATGGTGAAAATGCTGGCTCCCAACATGCGTGCTCCGCACAAGCGACCAGCGAGCAAAGCACAAACAGAGACGACCAAGCCAGTTCCACAAAACCGTGGAGTCGCAGTGCCAGTGGCTAAAGCTTTGAAAACGGCGGCAGACAACTTGTTGAGTTGGCAAGAGCACTACAAACCACAGCTGAAATTCGGAAAGGAGCAAATAAAATTGCCGGTTCGTTCAGGTAGTAATCGGAATCAAAACAAACGGGGTTCGACGAACTCTGCCAAGCTTGACCAGCCACGCGAATGGCCTTACGAACTCGCGGCTCCAGGTGGCTACATTTCAATGCCGATGCGCATCGGAAGCACTGCTATTGTTTGCATGGCGCTCGTTCAATCGCCCGGATATTCAGACAATCGCAAATATCAAGCGGCAGTCAAGCGTGCAACCGAGTTCATGCTAAAAGAGTTTGAGCACAATCCGGAACTTGGCAAGAAGCGTAGCGGAACGCAAGTTTGGGCTCACATGTACGGGCTGGAATTTCTTTTGCTTGGGTTGCGCAAAGAAATCTTTGCGGACGAAGACCAGGTCAGGATTAAAAAAATGGTGCATCACTTGATCGAGTGTTTAAATAGCACTGCTCACGGCTGGCCTGCTGGCGGTTGGAACTATACTGGCATTGAACCTTGCAAGCCGTTCATGACCGGTGCCGCACTCCTGATCCTCTATCAAGCTCACGCCCAAGGGTTCAAGGTCAACGCGGACGTGATCAAGAAAGCATTAGACACTTTGGAAACGACCAGGACAAAAGAGGGCGGCTATGCCTACTCAGGCGGATTTTTGCCGTTAGAAAAATCCGCCGTTTTCAAAGAACTGCGGCATTGGGCTTCATTGCCCGGCAGCGCCGGCCGGGCCTGTGTTTCCGAACTCAGCTTATTGCAGGCTGGCCGCAGTAATCATCGACGCTTACGCGCAGTGATTGAGGGCTTTTTTGATCACTGGGACGAACTCATGAAACGAACGGGCACGAAAGGACACGGGGGACCTTACAATATTGCTTCGTATTATTTTATGTTCGCCCATCGGTATGCTGCGATGGCAATTGAGGCGTTACCGGAGAAAGACCGACCAGAATTCCGTCGGAAGATGCAACAAGTACTCTGGAAAACGCGAGTCGACGGAAGCTGGAATGAGACGAAAATCTCTCGCAATAGGAGTTATAGTACGGCGATGGCAATGTTGTCGTTGATGGCGCCGGAAGCCAATCCAGTCCCTCAATGGAAGCCTCAAAAAAAATCAGTCCAAGACCCAGCGAAGATCCGCTGAATCATGCGGCAACTGACCAATGGTGCAAATCTCCAGGATTTCAAAAAAGCTGCAGCCGACTGGGCGATTGATCAGTTCCGTGATGGACTCAGTTCGCACGATTTGATTTTGTGAATGCCAAGATCCGCGCGGTTACCAGGGGCGTGACTGCATAAATCACCAGTGGAATGGCTGCCAGAACTAACAGAAGACAAGGCCAGAATAAAATTGTTTCGCGCAGCGGTTTTACGATGATGCCGGGGCTGTTTCTGATGGCATACAAAAGCAACAATCCAACGAACAGATTCAGGGCTTTTCCACGTCCAGTCTTGATTTCGGGAATGAGGTTTCTGAGTAATAGGATTCCGGAAATTCCGAATCCGAACAAATATGCGCCGATGGCGTAACTGTCGTTCGGGTCAAACAATGAGAACGGATCTTCCTCGTCCGTTGCTACTGCAATTTCGTTGTAACGCTCGATCCAGGCTTCAGGAACCACAAAGTTTTGAAGGACTAGTTGGTTGATAACGAGACCGATGAGTGTCACCAATATAGAAAGCCCCAGAACGAATGAAGCTTGAAAATAAAACGAACGCTTGTGGAACCAGGTGACAAACGGGTCTGCGAATTTGAAAAGTGCCAAGGCGATTGCGATCCCGGCCAACCAGCCCACCACGACTTGAGCCGGACTGTGGACACCGTAGTAAACACGCGCCAAGCCGACAAAAAAAATCAGCACTGCGGCAGTAATCCACAACCAGTATCTTCGCCCGTAGATCGAGATGGAAACCATCAAGCTGGCAATTCCCTGTGCGTTCCCCGATGGCATTCCGAAACCCGTCGAAACCTTGAAAGGTGTAAACGCGTCACTCACGTAAAAGGGACGAGGATCCGTGAATATCCATTTCGCGTAAGTCCCCGCGCTGCCACTGATATCCGTGAAGAGGCCAGCCCGATAGCCGATTTTTCGACCGCCCAGCCAGAAGATGATGGCTGGCAGTATCTGGGCAATGCCAAGACCCCACAGCGTGTTGAAAAACCCGAAAATGGGTTTTGCACCTTCACCGAAAAACTCTTGGATCTGACGAATCAAGACATATTCATCTGGCATTTTTTACTGGCTCGGAGTTGTTTGAATCAGGGGTTTCAAGATTCCTAACGAATCGATCCATTGTGCATGTATGACTTGTGCCGCTTTTTTCTGTTTTTGATTGAGGACCAACTCCAGGATCGTCGTGTGTCCATCGGCAGAACCTGCCACGTTATCTCGAGCTGCCATAAACGCGAATTCGTATCGTTGAACACGATGTCGCAGCGTTGCCAGGATCGAACGCGCGGTCTGATTTTCCGATGTACTCAGCAACGTGTCGTGCCATTGCCCATCTAGCTGGATGAGTTTTTTGGGATTCCGTTCTGACGCGAATTTTCTATTGAGCGCCTCCAATTTTTGAGCGACTTCGTCATCTATGGTTTCAATCTGTGTAACGGCCAGCGATTCGAGCGTTGCCAGAATCGAATACAGGTCGATCGCCTCGCGTTCAAGAAAACCGGACACACGGAAACCGTGATTGGTTTTGTCGAGCAGGAAACCTTCTTGTTCGAGTTGAATTAAGGCTTCGCGCAGCGGCGTTCTGCTGATCCCCAATGACGCAGCAATCTTGCTTTCGATGATCTTTGATCCCGCTGGAATCCGTCCTTGACAGATCTCCGTCCGCAGAATTTTAGCCGCCATTTTCCGCAACGAGGTTTTCTCGATATTTTTCATATTGCATATTGTATACAAAATTGGATTTTAGGAAAAGTGGTTCTTGCACGAATATGATCAACGATCTAGGACGAAAAGAGATTGTTGAATTTTTTAGCTACGACAAGACCGCTGAAGGTATGAACAACGGTGTTACGCCGGATGAACTTGTCGAGTGCGTGAAGCTTCCCAAGAACTTCGCCAAAAAGACTATTTACAACCGTTTTACGGGCATCTTTCATAGAGCGTCCGCAGTGTCTTCAGTGTCTTTATAGGATTTTGCATCACGAGTTGTAACTTCAGTTGAGTTAACGACTTCCTGCAATCACAACCCGAAGCGTGAGCGAGGGACCACAACAACACAAAAGTGCAGTTAAGCGTCGTCCCTCACTCACGTTTCGCGCTTGCGATTTTTGTTTGATGCAAAATCCTATTTAGCGTCGGGCGTCGCAGAGTTTTCGCAATTGTACAACTCTCGGCATTCAGCACTGACCCGCCCACTCCAAATGCTCGGAAGAACCCTGTGTTTTTCGGAGCTTTTCTTTTTTGTTTGCTTGCCCGCTCATCGTCGCCAAACTCACCTGAGTTGTCTGATTTACTCTCTGATAGGCAGGTATTGGGAGACACGTTGTGGGACAGCTACGAGTTCGCTTCATTCTGGTTCTGCCAAAATCCTTTCTCAGACTTTCCCGATTCTGAGCCACCAAACCCACTAGAACCAACTGGGGATTCTATTTGGCAACAATCGATGTTCAGTGAGTCTCGAAACGGTGGCTAATGAACACAAAGACAGTGATTTGATTTTATGCCAACATCATCTTTCAAGAAAATTCCGCCCTACACATTTTGTTCCCCATCAATAAATCTGGCGTACAACAGAAACGCAAAAGTCTAACGACGCAATTCACTCTATTGCCACATACATTAAGAAAACGTCACTAAACGATTTGATGAATTTGCCAAACAAATGTTTGGGAAGAATCACATCCTTTGTTCAGCTAAAAACTTTGATGAAAACGATTTCTCAACTGCATGCATTCATTGCAATTGCCTTTTTAAATTTTCATTCACCATTGGTTTTTTCTGCTCAATTTTTTTTCAAAACAATTTTTGTATCCTTAAAAAAAGTTTGACTCTCGAATTTTTGATCGATAAAACTAAATCTGTCGACTTGATTTTCTGTTTTCCTTTCTGAGTCATTTGGTCGACGCAGGACAGTATCTCAAAATTCAATTCTTGTCATCTTTGTCATTGAAAAGGGATGTTGGTCATGATCGTACCTCCATCACAAACACACATTTCCGGTTCGACCAGCAGCGGAGCATCAGAGCCTGAACAAGGTTGTACTGAAGGACTTCCGTCGTTAACTGGTGGTGAGCGTTTTGACGGATGTGGAAGTGAAAGTGGCGGAGACGATTGCGGAGCAGCTGGAGATTATCTTGTCTCTCCTGCAGGCGCAGCTCGCATCCCAAATTCTGGCGCTAATCCGAATTCGAGTTCAGACGATTGCGGTTGTGGTGATGACGTATGTACAACGGCCCTTGGCGCAATGTCGCCATCGATCGGCAACCAGACATTTGAGATTTCACTTCCGTCAGGAAACTGCTTATGGAACCTGCCCCATTTGACGTACAACGCGCTGTCAACCGAGTCGAGTTCATTTGGCTTCGGCTGGAATGATCGCAATGTTCGCTGGATCGAAGAGATCAACTCGACAACAGCTGAAGTGCATCGCGGTGATGGGCGAGTTTACCGGTATACCAACAAAGATCTTGGTGGAAACTACAAGCCACCAGCCGGCGCCTCGAACAGTCTACAGAAATCCGGAAGCAACTGGATTGAAACGCGACCCAACGGTTTCAAAATTCACTACAACGCAAGTGGTGATATTACCAAGACAGAAAACGTCGCAGGAGCTTTGTGGACATATTCGTACAGTGGTCTTCCACCTCTGTTAACTACGATTCAAGATCCAACTGGCGGCACCACAACTTATACCTATTTCAACGGAGATATTTCAAAGATCACTGATCCAGCTGGTCGCGAATCTCAGTTTGAGGTCGATGGAAACAGCAATCTCGTCAAACATACAACACCTGAACTCTGCGTTACCAGTTTCACCTACGATGGACAACATCGCGTTACTTCGGTAACTGACCCGGAAGGCAATACATACTCGTACAATTACGATTCCGCATCGAGAGTGACTTCGTATGAAGATCCACTAGGAAATCGAACTACCTATTCGTATTCACATCCGCCGAGAAAAACAGCCCTTCAAAATGCACGTGGATATACTACAACTTTTCAATACGATTCCGACTTCAAATTAACCGAACGGCAAGATGCGTTAGGCAATCGTTGGACGTATACCTGGTCCAACGGCTTCATTCAAAGCGAAATGAATCCTTTGGGCAATGTTACGACCTATCTGCATCACAGCACCAGCAATGCGGGACAACGCCTCAATGCTGTCGTAACGCCATTGGGATTCAGAACAACCTATCATTACAACAGCGACAATCTAGTTGAGGCAATCGAAAATCCGCTTGGCAACAGAACAACTAATGTTTGGAATGGTAGCAAACAGCAAACTGCAATGGTCGATGCTTTGGGGAATCGGACGTCATACAGCTACACTGCTCGCAATCAGCTTGAGTCAACCACCAACCCGTTGGGAGCAATTACGACTAACGTCTACGACGCACAAGGAAATAACACGGCAGTTGTTAATGCGTTAGGCAACCGAACAAGTTATTACTTCAACGCCGCTGGAAAAACCATCGCCGAAGAAAATGCGCTCGGTAACCAAACTACTTACACACTCGATGATATGAATCGAATCACGGCAACGACCAATGCATTGGGATTCATATCAACTAGTACTTATGACAACAACGGCAATCTAATTATGTCCACCAACGCGTTTGGGGACATATCAACAACCAATTACGACCAACTCCGTCGTGTTGAATCTTTGATAAATCCTCTCAACGCGCGAACGACATATTCATACGACTCTATTGGCAATCAAATTGCATCAGCGAACGCACTGGGGTTTGTAACAACTTTGATTTTTGATTCGATCGATCAGCAAATCGCAGAAGTGAACCCGCTTGATAATCGAGCTACAGCATTATACGGACCTGCCGATCGCTTATTAGCGACGGAAAACCCACTTGGCAATAGAGTTTCGTTTACGTATGACAAAGATGGACGAAACGTTTCAAGTGAAGATCCTCTTGGCCGCGTTTCAACGACTGTATATGACGCAGCCAGCCAAACCATCGCGAGCGAAAACCCAATGGGTTTTCGCATCACAACGGTGTTCGATGAAGCAGGTAGAACCATTGCGGAAGTTGACGCGCTCGGCTATCGATCAACCAGTTTTTACGACCAGATGTCCAATCCCATCGCGATACAAAACGCACTTGGATACAAATCGTCATTGGTTTACGATTTGATCAACCAAGCTATTTGCTATGTTGACCCTTTGGGATTCCGAACAACGACGGGATACGACGCTGCTGGTCGTACTTTGTCAAACTCTGATCCACTGGGCTATCGGTCGACATCCATTTACGACGCGGCCAATCAGATAATTGCGCAGGAGATTCCCAATGGAAGTCGGATGAGCTTTGCCTTTGACGCGGTCGGTAGACAAATTCAATCGCAAGACGAAATGGGGCGAGTATCGACGACGGTCTACGACGCGGCAGGACAGGCTATCGCTACTGTTGATGCACAGAATTTCATAACGACTTTCGAATACGACGTCGCTGGAAGGCAAACTTCGGTTACAAATGCGCTAGGCAACAGATCGTCCACTCACTATGATGCAGCAAATCAAGTATCAGCAAACGAGAATGCACTCGGCAATCGAGCGACCAATGTCTACGATGCGGCAGGACAGGTCATCGCTTTAATCAACCCGCTGGGAAATATTTCGACTTCAGTATTTGATGCTGCCGGACAGGTAATCGCAACGATCAATTCGTTAGGATATCGATCGAGCACTTTATTTGACGCAGCAAGCCGTCCTGTCAGATTCATTGATGCAAATGGCAACGCCACGACACGTGCCTATGACTCAGGTAACCAACCAATTGGAAACGAAGACTCACAAGGGTTCATAACGACCAGTGTTTTTGACGCCGATGGTCAATTAACCGCATTGGTTGGTGCTCGTGGTTACCGAACAACGTTTGTGTATGACGCTCGTGGTCAACAGGTGAAGCAGGTCGATCCATTGGGTCGCCTGACTACGTATGCTTATGATGGAAATGGCCAGCAAACACTAAGGCTGGATGCGGTGGGCAACTCGACGTCTTACTCGTACGACTCAATCGGCAGAAATACTGGTCACGAATACCCAAACGGATCGTTTGTAACACTCGCTTACGATCTCGTTTCCAACCGAACCGTCATGAAAGACAGCACAGGTGTTTATTCCTATGAGTATTCTACACTCAATCAAATGACATCAATGACGAATCCAGATGGATTCAAAATGACATTCTCTTACGATGCCGTTGGCAATCGACTGAGTTCAGTTTCGGGCGCTGGACAGTGGGTGACGCACAGTTACGACGCTGCAAGCCAGCTATTTGCGACGCTCAATCTGCTTGGGAAATTGGCGACTGTCGTGTACGACGAAGCAGGTCGACGAACACTTGAACAGCATGTAAACGGAAATAGAACTTCTAATACCTACGATGCGGTTGGTAATCGTGTGGAAGTTGCTAATCTGAAGTCGGATTCGAGTCTAATTTCAGATTACCAATACCAGTTCGATGCAGTTGGCAACCAAACATCCGTCGTGGAAAACTCTGGCGACCGAGTGACCTGGTCCTATGACTCGATCTACCAACTGACAGGTGAAAGCCGATCTGGAGTTAATGCGTACGAGCGAGAATACTCTTATGATCCTGTCGGGAATCGTTTGGTAAGTAGTTTAGATGGTACATTGACAACGTCGACGTTTGATGTCGCCAATCAACTTGTAAATAGCCAAGACGATACTGGCACGACTGAATATACATTCGACGCCAATGGCAACCAAGCATTGGTGGTTGCACCCAATGGAGAACGAACCACCAGAACTTGGACTTTTGAAAATCAAGTTGCCACTGTGCATTTACCCAGCGGTCAGATAGTCAGTTCGTTCTACGATGCTGATAAGAGACGTGTAATTCAAGAGTCATAGTTCTCACAACCTGTAATTATTTAAGAATGAGACTAGTGTAATGACTACAAAAAAGTTTGTTTGGGATCCAATCACGGATAACGTTGCTTTCGAAACCAATTTAAGCAGTTCGATCACGGTATCCTATCAGACGGAGCCTGAAGTCTACGGCAAAGCCCAGACCGTTACTCAATCGAGTCAAACATTTTCGTACCTCTACGACGGAGAAGGATCAACGAGGCAATTGACCGAGGCATCGGAGGCAATTGCGAATACGTATACGTATTCTGCCTATGGTGAGTTAGTGGCCACAACCGGCACAACCAAAAACTCGCTTCAGTATAAAGGGGCCGCTGGGTACTACACAAACGAAGAAACCAATGACCAATATGTGCGGGCGAGAACATACGATCCGATGATTGGCAGATGGTTGTCAAAAGACCCTTTGGGGTTCGTCGATGGGATGTCGTTGTACGCAGGATATTTTGTTCCCAATCACGCAGATTCTTCAGGAACATTGGTAGATGACGATGAGAAAAAGGAAATCATTATTCATTCATTATCAAAATATCACAAAGACTTTCATGATGTATATGAATTCCTTCGGGAAAAATCAGGTGTTGATAACTGTAAATGTGTAAAGACTTTGATTTTTGATGGACACGGACAGCCGAAAGGGATGGAACTCGCTGATACTTCAACCGAAAAACGTGAGAGGCAAGATTGGTATGTAAACCGGAGGTTTTCGGATAAAGATATACACAAAGACAATGTTACTTGGATTGCCGCAGCAATAAATACTGCGATTGGCCGGAAATGGTGTCAGCCATGTAGTATAATAATGGCCGGGTGTAATACGGGTAACCAAAAGGGGCAAGATTCTTGGCCATTCCAACTTGCAAAGAAAACTGGATGTGTCGTATACGGAACATGTGGATTTCTCAGCGACGATTGGAAAGTAAGCAAATATTACCGAAAAAGTACGCGCATTGAAACTGACGAACAATATGGAAGTCAAGCCGGAAAGTGGAGGAGGTTTAGCCCCCAAGACGGGTACATACCTGTAAGAAAACCTGCATACAGCCCTCGAACAAATCGGAGCCCCAGACGAACCGGGCCAGATCACGTTGACGAGGGGCACGTTGACAAAAGAAGAAAAGGGAAATTTTGATGTTTTTAATTAAGAAAGCTAATTATTTACCAAATATTGCAATAACGTTTTTTGTTTTGTTCTTTGGAATGGGCTGCGAACAAGAAAATTCAAATGTTGCAAAAAATCAAAGCGATAAAAAACTGTCTGATATTAAAACTAAATCAAAGGTGAATAAAGCACGTATTCAAGTCCACATTGATGGTGAGTTGTTAGATCGAGTGTTAACAGATGGAGATGCACTCAGATTATTTGATACTTTCTCGTCTTTCGTCGAGAAGCTGAAGAAGATTGATGACAATCCATTTCGTGATGCTAAGGTAAAAGCAGACGGAGGCTTTTCTTTCGTTTCCAAAGACTTGTCAGAAACATCTGTCATTCTGTACTTTTACGACAAAACGTTTTTAGTATTGAATTCAGAGAACAAAAAAAGTTGCTATGAGCTAACGAGTGATGAAAATGCCGAACTATTGGAATTGATTCGCACGTTTGGCAAATGGAAAAAGGATTAAGCCGCGTGGGGGATTGAGAGCCACATAAAGGACAGCGACTGTCTTTGATTTTGGTCAATTGGAGCTTGCTGAATTGTTCCAAGTTGTTCCATTTTTGACGATGGTGTTGAGGAAGCAGCCGCTTGAAGGAGGAAGCAGCCGCTTGAAGGACAGGCGTTTTTATCGACAGGAAGCAGCCGCTTGAAGGACACAAGCAGCCGCTTGAAGGACACAGCCGCTTGAAGGACAGGCGTTTTTATCGACGATCCTTGTCCACATACTGAAATCTTAATTGACAGTTCAGATTTATCGCTTTTAATCAGTTATCGATAAACAATCCTGTCAAACTCAGCATGTGTTCGCGCTGACTTCCTTTTCCCCTCACTCCTACCTTGACCATGACTACAGCACGTCGAGAGCTCGTCGATGTAAATGTCAGTCGTTGGTATCACTGCATTTCCCGCTGTGTCCGTTCCGCCTTTTTGCTGAGTGATGATGCATCATGTGACCGAAAACAGTGGATCGAGGATCGCCTGGAAAAACTGGCCAGAAACTTTGCGGTTTCGGTCGGTGGATTTGCGGTCATGGATAACCATTTGCATGTGCTGTGCCGATTGGATCCCGATGATGCG
>JANQLU010000148.1 GCA_028280445.1 Pirellulaceae bacterium
CAGAATTGGTGTAGTAACCAACTGCACCGTTGTAACCAAAAGGATTGGTCGTCGTTCCTGTTTCGGCAACGGTCTCACCAAATGCCGAATATGTTGCAGCAAATGTGACGTCTTGATTTGAATCTGTTAGCTGGCGAGTTGACCGGCGACCGCCGTAATGGTAATCGCTGGTCGCGCCACCACGGTCCTGAGAAAGAAGTTCGCCATACACACTCGGTTCATGTGTGAACGCCACTCTCGTCACGTTGTTTTCGTCAGCTTCCAGTAGTACGTTGTCGCTGACTTCGTCCCATACGAACTTCGTTGTGGAATCACTGGTCCTTTCCACTCGCCGTTTGTCTGCGTTGTAGGTAGTAGTTACTATTTGCCCACTTGGCAACTCTACCAATTCAACTTGATTTTCGTATCCCCAAATTCTAGTTGTACGCTCTCCTGTCGGAGAAACAGTCAACGATTGATTTCCGTTGGCATCAAACGTGTAAGTCGTTTCTCCTATTGAATCTTGGCTGTTAATTAATTGATCGGCTCCATCAAACGTTGAGGTTGTCAAAGCACTGTCAACGTTTTGAACCAATCGATTGCCAATCGAGTCAAATTCAAATGCTTTGTTGTATGTATTTGCACCAGATCGCTTTTCATCAGTCAATTGATAGATCGAATCATAAGTCCACGTTACACGGTTTCCTAAGTTGTCGAGTTCGGTTAGTCGATTTCCATCCGAATCATATGTGAATTGATAATCTGATATGACTGTCGTGTCGGATTTCAGGTTTGCTACTTCCAACAAATAAGATGCAGCGTCATAAGTAAATGAAGTTCGAGTTCCATTTGCAAGATCTTTATGCACTGGCCGATTGACTGCATCATATGTAAATGTCCACCGGCCGCCGTCTAATTTAATCATGCGTGCTAGACGATTAGCTGAGTCGTATTTGTATGTCATGATGCCGCCATTTGCATCAGTCATTACGTTGAGATTACCCAATGAATCATACGAAAAAGTCGTCGAAAGCCCTGATGGAACCCTTGCCACTGTCATGCGATTTAACGATGAATACACAAATGAGTAGATTCCAGTTGCATCTCTCATCGAAGTTCGATTTGAGACCGAATCGAATGCAAAAGTAACCAGCGTTCCATCCGGATAGGCTCGGCCAGTCATTCGGCCAATTGGATCAAACGAATACGTAGTTCTGTCACCTCGCGCATCCAAACGCTGAATCTGTTGGTTTGCTTCGTCAAACACACTGGTTGAGATTCGTCCCAAAGGATCAATCAGTTCCACTCTTTGGCCGCGAAGATCATACACGAATGTCGTTCTGTATCCGCGAGCATTGACAAGTGCAATCGCCTGCCCCGCACCGTCAAACACACTAGTAGTTCGATTGCCTAAGGCGTTTTCGTTGGCGATTAGTTGGCCTGCTGCATCATAAACAACTGTAGACGTGTTGCCATTGGCATCAGTAGTACTTACCTGTTGGTCTGCTGCATCATAAGTCGCTGATGACCGGAAACCGAGTGGGTTGATCATCGTGATGACAAGCCCAGATGCGTTGTATACGTTTGTCGACCTATTACCTAGAGCGTCGACTATCGCGATATTCTGCCGGGTCGCATCATAAACTGTCGTTGATTTGAATCCCAACGGGTTTTCTGTTGCAACAAGATTATCGGCCACGTCATAAATCAACGTTTTTGTATTTCCAATTGAGTTCATTGAGAAAATTTGACGGCCTGCGGAATCGTAGCCAATTGTGGTTCGATTGTTTTGTGCATCGACGTAGGCGATGAATTGATTAGCTGCATCGAAAACTGTCGTAGAAATTCGTCCCAAAGAGTCCGTCGTTTGAATTTGCCTGTCGTCAACATCGAATGTGAAACTAGTCCGACTGCCGTTGGCCAGTTCCTGTGCGATAACTTGATCGACGGAATCGTAGATGAGAGTTGACCGATATCCCAGGGGATTGATGTTTGTGGTAGTTCTACCAGCTGCGTCATACTCGGTCGTCGAACGATATCCCAACGGATCGACAGTAGCGATGGGCTGGTTGCCTGCATCGTAGATTGTGGTGGATAAGTACCCTAGCGCATTCTCTGATGCGACCAGATTAGAAGCCTGGTCATAAAAACTTGTGGACCGATATCCCAATGCGCTAATCGATGCAAAGGTGCGACCTGCTTCATCAAAGACCGTCGTTGTTCGGAATCCCAATGGATTGATGCTGGCAATGGATTGCCCTGCGGAGTTATAGACAGTTGTCGATAAGTTGCCAAGCTGATTCTGTATGGCTATGTTGCGACCATCGTTGTCGTATACAAACGAAACGCGATAGCCAAGTGCGTTTTCGGTTGCTTTCACCCGATCGGCTATCCCATAGATCATCGTGCTTCGATTACCAAGAGGGTCCTCAGATGTAGTGCTTCGATCTAGTTCATCAAAAACGTTCGTCGATACAAACCCAAGTGGATTCATCGATGTGACATTGTTGCCTACCCGGTCATATCCAAATGTCGTGCGTTCATTAAGTGAATTGACAGTTGACTTAGTTTGGCCGCGTGAATCGTAAATGGTCGTTTTGATGAACCCTAATGGGGTGGTCGTTTCAATTTTCTGTCCATTGTTGTCGTACGTGTTGGTCGTAGTGTTTCCGAGAGCATTGGTAACTGCCGTCACTCGGTTCATATCGTCCAGAGTATACGTCATTCGGTTGCCCAAAGCATCTTCTTCGGCCACGACTTGTGCGGCATTGTTGTAATGGAAGCTTGTACGATTTCCCAATGGATTGACTTTTGCCGTGTTATTCCCTGTTGAGTCATAAATGTTTGTTGAAATTGCGCCAAGTGGATTCGTAATTGATTCCAGTTGGTTTCTTGCAGTGTAGCCGTATGACGTTCGATTCCCGAGTGCATCAACGGTTGCAGTTTGTTGTTTGTTCGCGTTCCAAACATTCGTTGTTCGGTTGCCAAGCGGGTTTTCAATGGCCTCGACTAAGTTATCGCTGTTGTAGTGATAGGTAGTCCTAGATCCCATTGGCGATACCACAGCTTTAAGCCGTTGCCCTGCATTACTGGTACTATGGTGCAGGTAAGTTGTCACGTTTCCCAGAGGATTCATGGCGCTTTGGATAAATCCGTTGGACCAGGTATAAGTCCAGCGATTACCTAGCGCATCTTCGCGTTCGGTTAACTTAAAGTCGGAATCGTATTGAAAGGTTGTCGTATATCCACGTGCATTTTGCAGAGCTGTTTTTCTCGGCGGATGCGAATAAGAGTAGGTAGTACGATTCCCTAATGGATCTTCGTATGAGGTTACTCGCGATGCGGAATCGTATCCATACGAGTAGGTATTACCTTCTGGGTCGGTTACCGAAGTAACGCGATGTTGTCCGTCGTAGGTGAAACTGGTGACACAGAGCTCGGGGGTTGTATGTTTGACAAGATTGCTGTTTCCATCAATTTCAAACAAAGATTCTCGCCCCGCAGGATCAGTAATCTTTGTAATGTCTCCATTGAAATAGGTATAAGTTGTGGTACCGCCGGTTGGATCTTGAATCGTGGTTAGCAGTGGGGGAAGGCCGCTGTATGAATAAGTCCACAGAGCCCCGGCGACGTTTTCTGTTTTGGTGATATCGCCACTTGAGTTGTAATGGATTTTGAACCCATTGGGTCGCGTTTCTACCCAGGTGCTGCCAGATTGTTGCAGACTGTTCGACGCACCAGCCGGTGGCGTGTAGTCGCCACCAAGATCCTTGTTGGTATACCTGTAAACGCGACCATCGCCGCGATGCACTTCAGCTGTTGTTGAGTTGATCTCTTCGATCCAACGAACATTGCGATCATTCCAACCAAACCCAAACGCACTCGACTCGGTAGACAATGCGTTGTACGTCAAATGAGGTTTGTTCTGTAGGCAGCTTCCTGCCGGAAGCGAAATCTCAAAAGTCTGGTTTCCAATCGGTGGCGCCATTGCGCTAAGGGCTATCGTACATACTTCGTCACCACAGCCACAACCGTCTGAACTCGAATTCGGATTGGCACCAGAATTCGGAATGCGAGCTGCGCCGGCTGGAGAGAGAAGATAATCTCCTGCTGATCCGCAGTCATCTCCTGCGCCACCGCTCCCACATCCGTCAAAGCGTTCTCCACCAGTTATCGACGGAAGTCCTTCAGTACAACCTTGTTCAGGTTCAGATGCTCCGCTACCGGTCGAACCAGAGATATGCGTTACTGATGATGGAGGTACGATCATGACCTACATCCTTTTTCTTTG
>JANQLU010000151.1 GCA_028280445.1 Pirellulaceae bacterium
CATTTCCGCACGACTGGGTAAGGAGTTGTTGAACTAGGAAGACTTCAGCTCCCATGGAACAACAATTAGCGTTTGTAGCACTAGCGCCTTGCCGCTCACAATGACTGCCATGCGTGGGCCCATGAAGGTTCGCGAACGAGGACGCTGATGTGAATCGCTAGTGCAACGTCAGCGTTTTTTTTGATTGACCGATGGATAAACTAACTAACCGCCTTTAAACGGGTTGCCTTCTTTTTTCTTTTTGCCATCGTCCTTTTTGCCCGCACCTTTGTTGAACGGGTTGTTTTCTTTTTTCTCGCCAAACGGATTGCCTTCACCGGCAGGTTTGACAGGTGGTTTGGCGGGCGTTGTCGTTTTGCTGTCGCCGAAGCTGGAATGGATATACGGATGATTGCTGTTGATCTCACGAATGCATTGAATCGTGCCGTCTTTGGAGCCAACGTAAAGTCGATCGGTTTTCAAATTGTAAAGTTTCAAATCCTGGCTGTTGGTCGAGAAACGAGCGACTTCGGCCCCGGTCTCTTGTTGGAGAATAACCATTTGGCCCAAATTATTGAGCAAATACAAACGGTCTTTACTGGCACCGATAAACGAACGAATGTCTGCGACACGCGCCGGCCAACGGGCGTTGAGATTTCCATCTTGGAGATCAATTTTGAACAAACCCATGTCATCGGAGATTGCATAAACCGCGTCACCAACTGGAACCGGGGTTTGGCTAATCGGTTCGCCGAGCCCGAGGCTCCAAGCCAAACTGCCATCACGTTCATCGAGTTTGTAAACGAAACCGTCGGTGGAGCCAACGAAAATGTGGTTTTTGTAATAGGCACCGGATGCTCTGATGGGCCCGCCTGTTTTCAGTCGGTACCGCATTTTGCCAATATTGTCTCGAGAATTCGAACCGACATTGTAATGACCTCGCAAAGTCGGCCATGACGTCGTTTTTTTTGTCACAATTGGGCGGTTCATCGCTGCACCCGCCGAAACAAAATGCTTGATCGACATGTGTTTGGAAACGCGTCGGTTTAATCGGCCGTACCGAGCGAGCCGTGTTTCCTTGATCGCTTTTTCATAAGCCAACCGAGATTCGCTTTTATCTTCGTCGGGCTCTGCGAATTTTCGTTTTTCAACAATATCTTTACGATCTGTCTGATCCCACAGCGGGAACGCATCAACGAATCCGTTAACCAACGGCACGAAAATAAAATCTTCGGAGATTGCCGGGGGGCCGCCGGGAGCCGCTTTGCAAGTATGTTTCCAAATAAATTTGCCAGTATCGGTTCGTAGACAATGAACAGCCGACCCGTTGGTCACGGCAACGAATTCTTCGTTAGCCACCGGTGCACTCGTAGAAAACTCTCGTTTACCGATCGACGTTGCCCACAATTTTTTTCCGGTTGCACCATCGATGGATTGAACGACGCCATCGGACGTCGACACATAAAGCGTAATTTTGGGGGTGACGAATTTTTTCATCGTCGAGATAATGCCGCGGCCCACTTGGAGAACGTATTGTCGATCTTTCGCAGCTTGTTCAGCTCCAGCAATGCCGAGCTGTCGGCCATTTCGACCGTACCCGAATTGCGAAATAACTTCACGAATCGTCGATGGCTGTTTTACCTGGTCCGCATATGATTTTGCTCTTTCGTCCAGGTTTTCCATGTTTTGTTGGCCAAAGTGTCTGGCGCTGATGACGGCAAGCCGTGCGAGAGCTGCTTTCTGTTTTTCAGCATCCGTTCCTTTGGCCTGGGCGACCAACGCATTGACCTCAACCGTTCCACCGTACTCAATCTCGAATGTGGTCGTGGAGTGTTTGTCGCTGATATGCAAATAGAGCCCGGAAATTTTGCCTAACGTTGGCGCGACCTCGACAGCGCTGGTCCATTGAATTTTTAAACCCGCTCGCTGAGCGTCTCGTTCGTTAATGAGTCCTGGCCGATTTTGTGCCAGCGCGAAACCACTGTTAAAAATGCCCAGACAGAGGACGACAAGCAAAGCGGAACGTTTCATCGGCTAATTTCCAATTTTCCCGGAAGTACAAAAGATGATCTCTATCCTTCAATATTACATTAAGACTCACAAATACACTATGAAAATATGCATTTTGCGGCGAATGATAGCCCGTCTGGCAGGCCAAATTCGGCAGGGATAGCCGTTTTAATCGGAAAAAAGCAACCCAATGGCAAATCGGAGGGCCGATTTCGATAGCCGTTTCTACCGCTAATCGATTCATCCTTGCGCTAGCCGATCGCGCCAATGCCATCAGAGGAATTGGGCGAACTGCCTTACTCCGCCCTAGACCGTTTTTATATCAATATTTTACGATGTATTGGCTTGAACCAACGGATGCCATCAGAACATGAATCGATCCAATAAAAATCTGCCCATCGGTGATGAATTGGATCAAGTTCTCGGTTACCTGAATTTTTCGTCGGGAACCGAAGATCTCCAGTTTCTAAAAAATCTCAACGCCATTTTTGGTCATTTGGAGCAGAAACACGACGTCCAAGACGGCGCGTTGATCCAGTATTTGCACGATTTGCTGAGCATCCGCGTCGAAGAAGTTACGATCGAAAACGGCGCGTTTCGCAATATCGATCAAGCGAAAACGGCGATCAAATTGGCGTTGATCGAACTGCCAAAACAATATTTTCAATTTCACTCGGATTTGCTGTTTCATCAAACTCCCGACCGAATCTTTAATTCGTTGCTCATCGGTCGATTTTTTGAAGCGGTTTTGGCACAAGGCGGCCCATGGGACGAATCGGACAGGATCATTCACGGTGCCATCGCGTCATTGAACGATTTTGTCGGACATCGCCCGTTGGCCATTTTGGAAAACCGCCGCTGCGAGCCTTATGCTCACGAATTCATTCGCCCGATTCCGGTCTACATTCGCGATGTGGGAGCGGCCCGAGGTAAGTATTTTGAGATCGTATCCAAAGCCATCGAGTTGTTGGCTAATGCCGATCCGGCCATCAGTCGTCAGGCTCAATTTGAAATCGAAAAATTGGACGAATTGGCCATCGACCCTCGCGCTTTCGATTTTGATCATCCGGCCAATCGGCGGCCCAATCACCAATTCGGACAATGGGATGAATTGCTGATTGATCAATCGGGATATTACCGTCGGTTTGTCGTCAACCGATTAACCATCGATGCTTTGTTGTCGCGGGTCGACGAAAACCAGGAGCACGCGCCGGAGGAATTACTGTTCGAAGCCGCCGCGGTTTTTGCCGGAACGATTTTGATGGCCTGCGGGATTTGTGGGCACGGACCTGTTGCGTTTGACTCCGAGTTTTCCCTGGCGGGATTGATGCCGGTAGTGGCCGGTTATCGAGACCATTTTTACGACGATTTGCTTTCGCGACTTGGAAAACCCCATCAGAGCAGATTGGTGGCCGAGCTACGCGCCCGAGGCCAGGCGTTCGCCGCGGCACGTCAAGATATTAATGCAAAATTGTCCAGTAGCCGCGCGCAACAATTGGTCCATGCCAAACTGGCGTCCATTTATGCGCGTATGGGTTATCTCGATGCGGCCAATGAACAAGCGTCGGTGGTGCCGGCGACGGCCGCACGATTGGTTTGTCAAATTGACTGTTTGCTGGCCACCTCACGTCAGTTGTTGTCCAAAGGGCATTTTACGGAGGTGGTCGATCGTGTCCCGCAAATTCTGCATTTGATTCAGCGTGGCATCAGCTGCGGAGCAATCGTCGACCCTTGGAACATTCTCGGGTTTGACGGCAACTACAATTTGTTTCCCGGGACGGATTCGATTCGTGACCATCGAGTCGACGAGCTGGTCGAAATGGTCGAGCAAGTGATTTCCATTTGTTCTCAGGTGTGGAGCGAAGCCGCTGCGGCAGATCACTCGGAGGTCTGCGAAAAAATCCAGACTTACTACCGAGAAATTGTTGATTGGTGGTTTCAGTTCGCCCCTCACGAAGTCCCGTCGGTCGAAGCGAGCAATCCCGTCGAGGTTTTTGAAGCGTCAAAACTGGTGGCTCGAGCTCTGACGTTGTGGAAAAAAGGTGGAGCGAGTGCCGGAGATATCGAGTTTTGGGCTAATCATTCGGAAATGTTTGATTCCGCCAAAGCGTATTCGTTGGTTATCGATGCGTTGATGGAGCGAGACGATACCAAAACACCGATGGCGTTGATGATTCGTTGGTTGAGCAATGCTGAGCGCCTGGGTTTGGCCGACGGAGAAAACTCGATTCACGATTTTGTCGATCGTTGGATCGTCGAACAAACCAAGCGGTTGTCAAACGATTGCGGCTGGCAACAAAAAAACGACATCTGGAAACAGATTCGCAAGTTTTACGATTTCATCGAGGCCAATGCCGAAGAGTATTGGGAAGTTCCCGTTTTCGAGTTGATCGAAGTCCCCAGCGATCTGGATGTCGAAGCGTTGTCCGAAGACGACGATGTCCAGGTGGACGACGATGACGACAACGGACTGTATCGAGCCGCGTACGAAGAAATGAGTTATCAAGACTCAACGAACGACGGAATCGAAGGTGAAGTGTATGAAACGGAAAACTTTACTGAGGAGCAACTCGAAGACGAAGTTAATCGGGTCACCGAACGATTGGAGTTTCTGGCGACGGTCGCCAATTTCTGGAAACAGGTTTCCGGAATCTCTTTAAAGGACATTCAACGCACCGAAGATGACGAATCGGATGAAAAAACACTGGCGAATCATCAATCCATGATCGCGTCCTGGGTCAATCAGGCTCGCAACAATCTGACGAATTTATCCGATCTGCTGGATTCGGTGAATCAATACCCGTTGCCGGTGCCGACAGGCGATCACGAATCGTTGATCATCTACGATCGCTTTCGGCTGTTCAAAGAAACACTGCTCAGTCGCATCATTGTTGCCAGTGTCGAAACCGAGGACGCAGTTCGTTCGATGTTGGCTGTCGTATCGGCGATTGATTATTTACAAAAGCAAATCCCACCGGATGAAAACTCGGGTGAAACTGGTGAACAACGAAATTTGATTGCCGTTTTTGCCGCCATGGTGCTTCGCGAACCGGTATTGGTCCGTCAATATTTTTCAGAACTGGTCGGACATCTGCAGGATTTGCCGCTGCTGTATGTGCCGTTGGCCAAAGCCGGCAAACCGGAAGACATCGTCAGTTCGCGGCTTCGCCAGTCGGCCATCAACGAATTGTTGTTGCGGTTGCCTTGGCTCGGGTTGGTATCGGAAGTCTATGAATTGACAAACACCGTTTTGGTGATGGAACGCAATCACCCACTCGGTCCTGGAGCGGTGACCGAATTTGATGAGCTGTTCCAAACTGGTTACACATCGACAGTTCGCGCGCTGATTTATTGCGCAGCTCGCTATCAGATCACCACCGCCGCGACGAGCAATATCGACGATACGGAACTCGAAAGTCGCGAAAACATTTTGTTCCAGTGCCTGGAAATGTGGACGGAGTCGATGTTGGTGTTGTGGTTGGAACACAGCAAAACGCTTCGGCTCAGCGTGATGGAAAAAGTCGCCGAAAATTCGAGCTGGGAAGAGCTCAAAGATTTCATTGAAAGCTATGGCGCCGAATTATTTACGCAACAGTTTTTGCATTTGGGTAATATTCGTGCCATTTTGCATCAAGGCGTCGACCAATGGTTTCATCAGCTGGAAAAACACAACGTCGACAATATCGAATTGATCTTGCAACTCGAAAAAAATATTTCGCGCCAAAATGCGACGCGCTGGCTGACGTTGATTCTCGAATCGGTCATCGAAAATTACAACGAGTACCGGGATTACAATGGTACGACGACTCAAAGCGATCGCGGCGAGTTGTTTTATATCTTGTTGGATTTTCTGCGGTTGCGGAGTCGGTACGATCGCGTGTGCTGGCATCTCAAACCGGTGGTTTGGGCCCACGAACATCTCGTCCGCGGGCGAGAAAATGGAGTGGCTAAATTGTGGCGGCGCTCGCTGGCCGAACGCGTTGGACCAGAAGCGGAAAAGTACCTGGAACGGCTCAAAAAATTGCAAGACAAATATTCGGTTCAAATGTCGACCGTCACCGAACGGTTGTCCGAGCGGTTTATTCACCCAATGCAAATCGATCGAATGCGGGCTTTGGTCGAACCGTCCATGAGCGTCCCATTTTCGAAAGAAGCCAACGATGCATTTGAATTGTTGAAAGATGACGCTCGAGTTCTCTGTGAGCGTCCGCTGGGGATCGGACTGGATTTACCCGCTTGGCTGTCGGCTTTGGAAATGGAGGTCAAGGTTTGTCAGTTGCCCAAACACGTGCGTGACGCGGAAAGTGAATTTCCAGTGACGCCGTTGGTAGATTCGATTTTGGATATGAAAGTGTCGTTGGATAAATTGCCAAAACGCGAATCTGAATAGTTGGCGGGCGTGAGGGGAGGGCGAGGCTCCTGCCGAGCCAAACAACAACCGCCGAGCCAAAATATTACGCCTGTGGCTCGGCGGGAGCCTCGCCCTCCCGGAAAAACCAAATCGACCTAAATATCGACTCCGTCTTTTTTGGTTTCTTTACCTTTCTTTTTGGTTTCCTTTTTCGGCATCATGTCTTTGTGAACCAGGATGGCGATCGTTTTGAGTCGCACATAGGCTTCGGACATGTACAGGTAACCTTTGTGAGGACCAATTTCGCCCCACGAGTTTTTGATGATGTAGTATTTTTTGCCGTTTTTATCGCGGGCAATACCTACCAGATGCATCAAGTGATCGTCGGTCGTTGACAAATTTTCAAATGTTTTTTGACGCATTTCTTGCGTGACTTTCATTTCTTCGACCGGCTCTCGATACATTCGGCTTGAACTTGGATTTTTTGGCAAGACGGCCAGACCGCGACCCGACACAAAACCTTTCTCGCTGACGTCGCCGTCCCAGGCAACCGAGTAACCGTTTTTGATGGCTCGATCGATGGTTTTGACGATGTCATCGATGGGAACATTGTGGAATGAACCGTTGGAGTAATTGTCTGGAATTTCGAGGACAAACGACTCGTTAAACGGATGGTGAGTAAACGATGTCAGGCTGACGTAGTCGTTAGGATTGAATTTGAGGCTTTTCGCAAATGACTGTGGTGAATAAGTTTTGCCTTGATATTCAAACTGTTGGGGCGCCGTTCCCATATACACGTCCAAAATTTTGTTGAACGATTGTTTCCATTTGGGACTAAGAGATTTTCGTTTAACAACCGCTTGCAGCATGCCCGTCAGCAGCGCGGTCATTTCGCTGTGGTCATGTCGTTTTTTACCGTCGACCAGTCCGCTGTATTTTGACTCGGGAACCAGTCCATGGCGTTTCACGGCGTTCAACAAATCGTGAGCCAAGGCGCCTTCGCTGAAATTCGCTTTTCCTTGACGCAACACGTAATTGCGGGCTTTGTCTTTATAAGTATTTTTGACAATGAACATTTCCGAAAGATCGTGTTCGCCCTGGCCTGTTCGAATCAGTTCTGATTCGACAAACGACGCGGTCGCAAAACTCCAACACGTTCCCGTGCGGTCTTGAGATTTAACTTTGGTGCAAGGCAATTTGGATTCAACGGTGAACGCGTAGCCTTTTTTCTCCTTGGGAGTATCTTCTTGTTTCGCTTTATCCGTTTCCTGGGCCACGGAATAGCTGGCCAGCAAGAACGTCGTTGCCAGCGCCATCAAAAACATCTTTTTCATGGTTTATTGATCCTGTGTGATCGCAAAGTCCGAGCGGTAGTTTATTGAATTGTCCAATTATGGAACAAAACGGCGTCGAAGGGAATTCCGACACGATCATGTTACACGAAAACGGGTGATCTCGCGAATTCCGGTGTTGTGAGGTAGTGGTGATGGAATAGTATTTCAGATCACATCTAATGCACAATTCCGGGATGGCCATCGGTGAGCGGCAAGGCGCTAGCCGCCGGTACGAAGCGGCAACAAACCGCCGGTACGAGGCGGTAGCAAACCGGCGGCTAGTGTCACGAACGTTAATTGCTATGCCACCAAGGCGAGTATTTGCTCAAGTTTTGCATCTTGTGTCTTTTCACGCCATGTTTTTGGT
>JANQLU010000037.1 GCA_028280445.1 Pirellulaceae bacterium
GCCGCAAGCAAAATTAGCGATTCAGATCGTCGGCAACGACTATCACGGTGACAACACTAGGACAGGAATTCGGATTTTCCGCCCGGACTCTCATTTTCATGTTGTGATTACAAATCAATCTGATCACGAAGTTCGCCTTTGGGAGGAATGGAACTCATGGACATAAGTAGAGCGACATCTCGAAAAATCGCTGGCCTGCTCGGTCCTACCCTTTTCGTGGCGGTGATCGCCGAGTTTCCGCTCGTTCAGCCAGATCTCTATGACGAGCAAATCCCGCCATTAGTTTACCTGACCGGCGTGCTTTTGTTTGTTGCGGGCTTGGCCATCGTGCGCGCACATAATCTATGGGTGCGCGACTGGCCTGTCCTCATCACGGTAGTTGGCTGGTCTTTCCTGCTCCTCGGCTTCGTCCGGATGTTTGCCGCTGGGCAATACCGTCAAGCCTCAGCCGGAACAAGCTCAATAACCTTTATGGTGATCGAGGGCATCTTGTTGGTTATTGCATTGGTCATAACGTACTTTGGTTATCGCAGGGAGCCTCAGCAGTCAGGTGGCACTCACTCGGATGCGTATTAACAATCCATTGCATCCTCGTCGCGATGACCGGCCTTTCGCCAATGGATAAACTCTCCTGGAGATCGGGTGATTGCAACCCTCAGCCGCACAAGTTGGTGCTCAAGTATTTTCCAGGTCAAATCTCTGGTCGTTTAGCACGCCATGTCCACCACTCCTACTTACTTCTTCGGCCTCGTTTTCTTACTTTCCACGCCATTCTGGCTAATACCGCATTCATTTCGGTTTGTTGCTCTTGAGAGTAATCCAATAGAAAGTGGATTTGCCCTTTTCTGGCGGGTTCGATGAACGGACAACAACTGAACCGCCCGGCGGGATTTTTACTTTAATCGGTTTGCGTAATTTGAATTTGGAACCTGTTGAGTTGTCAATCAAAATCTCAATATCTTTTGACTCTTGAATCGGTTTCCAGATTAAATCGATTGATTTCTGCTTGCTGTTCTCGACTGTTCGATCACGAATAGTTGTCTTTGTTAACGGTCGAATCGTCCATGGGTTGTTACGTAAGTTTTTGCGATTGAACAGGAAGAATGACTCGATTTCGTTCAGCCGGTATGCATCCTTAGCAGGGTGTGATAACCAATAATCGAATTGGTCAAAAAAGTCACTGCGTAAATATAGTAAATGACATTTAATTTGAGATTCATTTGTTGATCGAGAATCTTGGCTGACGGTTGTCCTCGGAGATGCCAGAACAGCGAATACCACGATGGTGATGAACCCTAGAGTTCGTAAGTAAGTTCGAGCATTCATGGGATTCTGCCAAGCTGTATAACGAAAGTAATTCACCGATCTACTAATAGATATATCCAATCGATATCCAGCAGGTAAAGGCCTATGTCGGTATAAGGCGCAAATATCCATCTTGCAACCTCGACTAGTGATGTGTCGCTTGCAAGTCTATCTTAGTCGATGTGTTGCATGCGTCTCATAAGCCGGTCGTTTTTTGCGACTCGGTGGCAAGCATTCAGCGTTGGAGAAGCCCAGCGAAAACACGGTCTCAAATACTCGCCTCAGAAACAAAAGGAACGTCAATCCATTCACTTGTCGGTTAGTGAGTTTTTGGATTCAATATTCGCCAACATTTTGCATCAAATCGAAATTGCACAGAGTGATTTGGAGGGAAATGTGTAATTCGTAGAATAGTCTAATTCTTCGGAAGTGCCTGTATTTGCAAGGCAAACGCTTGATCGAATTCTAGATTCGGGACGCAGAGGTCGCTGGTTCAAATCCAGTCGCCTCGATTTTTCTTGCGTCTGCTTATCTCTAGAAACTGTTAATTGCAGACTACATGCAGAGTTGAGTGAGCGCTGTGTCAATTATAAATAGCGCAGCAATCGCTGCGCACGTTCTGTAGTGGTCGCCTTCGGAAATCGTGTGAAAACAAGTCAGATCGGCTGGCGGATTGTCGCGAATTTTTCCACAGCTTGGCACGGGAATACTTATCACCGGTTTGCAATTAATCCCCTTAGTAGCAATTCAGCGTGTCTCTGTGTGGTTTCCCTGAAATCCATTTTCATCATCGCAAATTCCGGTTGAGCAAGTACTGTTTTTACGACCGGTGCCGGGTGGCAGTGAGCCCACATGCCGGTTGCTGACATGACCAGTATGCCTAAGACCCAAAATGCCATTTCTTCCGTAAGGCGGGGAAGTGCCTTTGCCAATGCTGAAATCGCCGGTTCGGCAATCAAGACAAATTCCCGTTTGAAATCGGCAACCGTTTCTGGCCCAACGTTGTGTTCGAATACGGCTGCAACCTGTGCAAACAACGTACAAAAACGTTTGCGGCGAGCAATCGAATCAGCAAATGCTTGGGCGACAGCATCCACATCGCCTGGCTTCTCGATTTGTTCAAGCCGTCTCTTGAGGGATTTTGCCCACGAACTTGTTTCTTTCAGCAACAGCTGAAGCAAAATTGCTTCTCGGCTTTCGAAGTACACGTAAAGATTGGGCTTTGAAAGACCGGCTTGCCTTGCGATCGCGTTAAGCCCTGTTCCTTCCAGACCGTTTTCATCAAGCAAAGTGCCAGCGGCCTCGAGGATCGCGTCGATTCTTTCGGCTTTTTGCTCCGGTTTCCGGGCTCGTTTCCAAGAATTCTTCTTTTTTTTTGCCATCAAACTTTTTTCCAGAAATTTCAGCCAAGCCGTTGACAATATACCAGTGGTCGCTTAAAACAATACCACTGGTCGTTTAATAATTTACTGCCAGTAGTTAATGATAGTTGGTTGTCTGAGGCTTTTCAAGTCGATTGTCAGACCTTTTAATTCTCAGGAGCAAGATATGAGCAAGAAAACGATTCTCATTACTGGAGCGTCCAGCGGCATCGGCAAGGCTACTGCAAAGTACTTTCAGGAAAACGGCTGGAACATTGTGGCGACGATGCGGAGGCCGGAACAGGAAGAAGAATTGACCCAGCTGGACGATGTGCTGGTTACGCAATTGGACGTAACGGACGCTGATTCCATTCGTTCAGCCGTTGACACAGCTATCGAAAGGTTTGGTCAGATTGACGCGTTGCTCAACAACGCGGGTTATGGGGCTTATGGACCTTTGGAAGCATTCCCAATGGAAAACATCCAGCGTCAAGTCGACACCAACGTGACCGGATTGTTGGCTGTAACCAAAGCTGTTTTGCCTCATATGCGGGAAAGAAAATCAGGCGTCATTGCAAACGTTTCTTCGGTTGGTGGCAAGATCACGTTCCCGTTGGGCGCGCTGTATCACGGCACTAAATGGGCGGTTGAAGGACTTTCCGAAGCACTTCACTACGAACTCGAACCACTAGGCATCAGGGTTAAAATCATTGAGCCAGGTGCGATCGCAACGGACTTTGGCGGACGCTCATTTGACTTCAGAAACGATGAAACAATCAGCGAATATCAGCCAGTCGTTCAAGCGGTTATGAACACCATGGAGAGTGTAATGGGTGAAGGTGTTCCGCCGGTTGAATGTGCCAAGGTCATTTTTGGTGCAATCACAGAAGACTCGGACAAGATGCGATATCCGGCCGCAGGTGGTGCCGAAGAATTTCTTGCCAGACGAGAAGGTGTTGACGACGCAACATTCTTCGCCGGTGTCAAGGAAATGACGGGCCTCACACACCAAAGTGTTTGACGCGAATCCTTTCCACGTGGGCCGTCGCAATGCCGACGGCCTTCGTTTATCACAAAGTTCCGTCGGAGCAAAAAAATGTTCGGGAAGATGATTTCCAATATGATGGTCAAGCCCTTTCAGTCGCCGTTGTTTGACGATCCAAAGGAGTACGGACTGACCTACGAGAATGTCGAGTTCGAAACCAAGGACGGCGTGGTCCTGAGAGGATGGTTGATCAACAGCGGGACGGAAAAGGTTATCGTTCAAAGCCACTTCGGCGTTCAATGCAATCGAGCCGGATATTGCCCTAAGGGTAAAGGTCTGATCAAACCCTGGAAGAAAAACATCTCTTTCCTGCGACAAGCGAAATACCTTGCAGATCGTGGATACTCCGTATTGATGTACGATTTTCGAAGCCATGGTGAAAGTGACATCGGAACCATTCCGTGGGTGAGTTGGGGACCGGAGGAAGCCAAAGACGTTGTTGCGGCTGTGGATTACATCGCCAACGGCCGGGAGGAGTTCAAGGGTTGCCGCATAGGTTTGCTGAGTATCTGCATGGGTGCAGGCGCATCCACCTATGCCTACGGACTGCCGGACGGTTTGGCTTCGTTTTCCAACGTCAAGGCGATGATTGCTATTCAGCCGTTGCTCTACAAGTTCTTTGTCGATGCTTTTGGAATGCCCGCATTCCTGCAGCGATCCGGGAGCAAAGTAACAACCGAACGCCTTGGTTTTGACTTGAACGATAAGTCATTTATGCCAGATGTTGAAGGAATCACAGTTCCGACATTGGTCGTGCAGAACAAGAACGATCCATGGACCGATCTCGACATGGTGAACGAGTACTACGAGAGGCTGACGGTCGAAAAGGGAATGATGTGGCTGGACATCGAAAAGAACCGTTTTGCGGCATATGACTACGTTGGGCGTGAACCGGAAAAACTCATGAAATGGTTTGATTTGCACGTTTGAACAAAAGCAAACACGTAGAAGACAACTTTCAACGGGAACAAGTTAGAAATCCAACGAAGCCATCGAACAACTCGGTCCCAACAAATGGGCGAAGACAACACCTGCCGAGCGGCTTCATTTACTGGAAGAGGTTCGCCAACGGAGAAGACAATGATCTACAGAATGCTTGCGAACTTGGCCACAAAAACCCGTGCGCCACTCTTCGATAACCCGGCAAATTGGGGTTTGGCCTATGAAGACGTCGAATTCAAAACGTCAGATGCCGTGACCCTCCGTGGCTGGCTTGTAAATCCAGGCCAAGACAAGGTCGTGATTCAAAGCCATTTTGGCCTTTTTTGCTGCCGCTCCGGATATACGAATGACGAGAAGCCCCGTCTGATGCGGGCGTGGCCAACCGACATCCCGTTCCTCAAGCATATCAAGTCGTTTGCCGAACAGGGCTACACCACACTGGCCTATGATCTGCGCAACCACGGAGAAAGCGATACCGGCCCATCGCAATGGTCCTGTGACGGGCAGGCGGAATACCAAGACGTGCAAGCGGCAGTCAAATTCATCACCTCGCACCCCGAATACAAAGACGCACCCATCGGTATGCTGGACATCTGCATGGGCTCCAGTGCGATGGCGCTGGCACATGGGGTCCCGGGCGGGCTTGAGCATGTCGATAACATCAAGGCTCATGTTGTGATCCAACCGCTTTATAGCGGCATGTGGCTCCGGCGAATGCGTATACCCGAATTTATGATTCGGGGCGCGGTCAGACACAGCGTCAAACGCGGTGGCGTGAACTTTGATATTGCGCCCATCGACCGTGTGAAGCTGATCAACAAGCCAACAATGCTTATCCAGAACAAGAACGACCCGATCGCCGATATGGACTACATCAAGAAATACTACGACGAGCTGCAGGTTGAGAAAGAGATGGTTTGGACCGATGTCGGCAAAGGCCGCATCGACGGTTACGCCGATCTAACCGAGCACCCTGAGAAAGTCATCGAATGGTTCGGATGTTATGTCCTTCCTTGAGGGCGGTGTCAGAGGATCTGGTGGGTCAGAGCTTTACATATTGATCACAGAATATAGAAAACAGAAACATGGAAAACTTCACAGACAAAGTCGTCGTCATTCCAGGCGGCGCAACGGGAATAGGTTTTGGATTCGCGAGAGCATTTGGTGCCGAAGGGGCAAAGATCGTGTTGGCGGGGCGACGTGAGAACAGACTGCAAGAGGCGATCGCCAACTTGGAAAAACTCGGTGTCGAGGCGACATACAAAGTGACTGACGTTTCTCAATCCGATCAGGTCGAGGCCTTGGCGGACTATGCGTGGGATTGGAAGGGACATGTTGACGTCATCATCAACAATGCCGGGGTTATGGTTGACCATGCACCAGTGCTGGAGATGCCGATTGAAGATTTCGAGCGGATCTTTGCCGTGAATTTCTACTCGGTAGTTTGGGGCTCAAAAATATTTGGCAGACGTTTTCTCGAGCAGGGAACGCCAGCCGCAATCTACAACGTCGGATCGGAAAACTCACTCTTTCATGGCACGCCGCTCAACGGAGTTTATGTGGCTACCAAGCACAGTGTTTTCGCTATCACTCAATCTCTTTACGAAGAACTTCCTGACTTTATTGATGTCGGCCTGATTTGTCCTGGCTTTGTGGTTTCAGAACTGGGTCCTGAAGAAAACATGCAGCATGGCATGCCGACCGATGAGTTCATCGCCAAGGCTATGCCACAGCTCAAAGCGGGCGAATTCTTCGTGGTCAGTCACGCCTACAACATGGTACCCATCACCGAACGGTTTGAGATGTTGAAGCGAGCCTACGAAAAATATGCACCGCGTTATGATGGCGATCAGCAATACGACGTGCGGACGGTGATTAAACCGGTGCTCGAAGAAAAATCCGGAGTGAAGCTGAGAGAATTGTGTTAGGGGCATGAATATGAACAACGATAGCGTGCTACGCGTTGACGAAAATACTCTTTCAAAAGACTTGAGCGGGAACATCTATATCGTAACTGGGGCCAATTCCGGAGTCGGTTTGGAAACTACTCGGCAACTCATCAAGCAAGGTGGTCATGTCGTCATGGCTTGTCGCCGAGTTGAAGCTGCCGAAGAAGAAGCATCGGCCTTCGCTGACTTACCGGGAAGCTACGACATCATCCGTTGTGACCTGGCCGATCTTCAGTCTGTTCGTGATTTCGTCGATGTGTTTCTCAATAAGTATGATCGGTTGGATGGATTGGCGTGTAACGCAGGTATGGTCAACATGAGCGGCCAGCCAAAATACACGAAGGATGGTTTTGAAACGACGATAGGCATTAGCTTCTTCGGCCACCTCCTGCTAACTGAGCTACTGCTTGATTTACTCAAACAGAGTGCACCGTCCAGAATGCTCATTTTGTCGTCGGTCATTCATGCTGGAAGTCCGAAAAACAGATACGACGTGCATCTGGATGACCTGAACTTCAAATCGAGGAAATTCAGTAACTTCGCTGCCTATGGTGAAGCCAAAGTTGCCTGCGTTCTATACGCGATGGAACTTGCAAAACGGCTGGAAGGCACGGGCGTCACGACCGCCTCTGTTCATCCGGGTTGGGCTCGATCGAATTTTGGAAGTGGTGGCGGATTCTTCATGAGGATGATCATGGGAATGATGAGGCCGATCATCAATAACTTGACATCGTGGACTAACAGCAACGAAGAGTCTGCTCAGACGTCGCTTCATTGCCTGCTCTCCGACGATGCGCCAAACCACTCAGGCGCGTATTTCAGCCAGCACAGTGTCTTGTATCGCGACAAAGAGTGCCGGAAAGGCGGCTGGCCCATGACGTCTCCAAATCCAAATGCCAGAGATATGGACAACGCAAAGACACTTGTAGACATTAGCCGCAAGTTAGTTGGAATGAACTAGGAATATCAGCATGACGGTTTGGCGAATGATGGTGGCAACATAGTTCAGTATGGGTTCAAAATTTGATGGTCCCTGCTGCAGACACGAGCTTGAATATCATTGCAGAGGTCGCTGATTCAAATCCAGTCGCCTCGATTTGGTTTTTTCTTTTCCCACCATGCTCACCCTCAACTTGGCATCCTGGTGTGTCAAATCGGAGTTGAAAGATCGCCAAAACCGCCTCGGCGTTAAACACGCGTTTCACACTGATGTAGCTTGTGTGAAAATCTACTGATCTCCGATGCGATCATTCGCGTTTCTTGTCACCAACTGGTCTGATCAGGCTTTTGATTTGATCAAAGGCAAATCGAACGGTGGTTTCCGTCGTGCTATCTGCAATCCTTCAAGCACAATTTTGGCAATCCGCTGCAAGTTCGATGTTCCGCGAACGCCCACAACACAAAATTCAGTGCAGTCGAAAACTCGAAGTTTCACGCCGAAGCACCGTTACTGTTCACGGAATGCACGAGCCATTTGAAGATAAGATTTTTGAACGTCCATAGCCAGTTCGGGCACATTTTCAGTGTGTCCTGATTCAATCTGGTCTCGTAGTTCGTCAAGTTTTTCTCGGTATATTTTTGCCTTGGCTCGATTGAAATCGCTCACTTTCCAAGTCCTCAAGAAGACACCAACTTCAAGCCTTCGCGACAGGTCTTCGCATTGTGGAACTGTTTTCTCGACAATCTCGTATTTCCCACTCCGTGCAGCAGCAACACAGTTTGTGTTGATTGCCGAGAGGTCACCTAGAACGGACTCCGTGTCCGGGTAGTAGATATAAGTTCCGTATATACTTGCAACAACCAGACAGATACATGCGACCAAACCGATGAGCCATGATGGTAAAACAAAATCCCATTTCGTGCTGTTCTTGACAGGCAAGCGGCTGAATAGCCAGCTCTCAAAATCCCACCGCAACTGAATTCCACGAAAAACCAGACCTAATAGTCCTAGAATCAAAAGCAGGTATGGACCCGTCCAACCGTTGTCTAGTTGATACTCACGGGCGTCCCCAAAGGCTTGCGAGATCTGCACACCGCTTTTGGGATACGGATGGGTGTAAATGTCGAAAGCATGAGTGTGTCCGGCGGTCTCAACGCCTTTGGGATAAAGCGGCTTGTCGAGGCTGTAGGCAAGGACCAATGTGATTGCGATCAGTAATCCTGTAAAAGCGAAAATCTTTCGCCAACCAAATGCGATAGCAAACCAGATAACAACCCCAAGATTGACACCGGCTCCGAGAATCAGCAGCGAAAACGCCGCGCCAATGGAATTGCCGTGCTGAAACATTCCCCCAATCTGACTCATTGCCAATAAAGGAGTTGAATAAATCGGCGTGATAAAAACCGCCATGAATGACGGTGCCCAAATATCATCTGGTTCGGTTGCTCCTTGGAGTGAGCCGGCTGGAAAACTTGCTGCAACTGTCGCCGAAGCCAAAACGCCGATGGCTAAAAAAAACAGTGGCCAGCCGACGAGATTGGTAGAAGCTGAGTAAATCACTCCCAACGAGCGCCTTACGCCTGTCATTGGAATCTCAACTGTGTCATTTTTGACATCTTGTTTCTCATCCAGTTTCACAAATCGTCCCCAGACAGCACCCATCAGTGTCACAATCAAGACGGCCAAAGCTGCGAAAACAAGAATTGCAAAAGGGTTTGGAAGTGACAAACCGTACAACACTGAAATCGGGTTAAACAGAGGGGCCGTCAACCCAAATGTAACGATGGTCCCAATCTTCACGCGGGATCGATACAACTCCGCCAAAACTGGCAACACGCCGAGTGAGCAAACAGGCAGAAGCATTCCTATTGCCCAACCGATCAGTAAACCGAATCGTGAGTTGTCACCGAAAATAGCTTTGGTCTTCGCTGGCCCCACCATATTTCGCAAGATCGCAGCAATGAAAAAACCAAAAGCAATCCAGATCGAAGCGTCAACGAGAATTTGACAACTCCGTAAAACAATTCCAGATAAATAATACTGCATGGTAATTCCCTGTTGATTGCCTGGAGCTCAAATTGCGAAGTGGAAATTGTCGGTTCTGAACGATTGTCTGAAACCAGCAGAACTGGAATTTGTCAGACATGCGTTCGCGGCGCCAGTCCAATTCCTGCCTCCGATGCACAGAGCCATCCCCAAATCTCTGTTGTTAAATCCAACACAGAACGTTGTCAAAATTTATTGGTGCGATTTAATTGTACTTGCATTATAATTGCATTAGAAGTGGTTTTTCATTCTAAGAGGCTAGGCACGCGGATTCGCATTCTCCATTGATTGACACCACTTGAGATCATAAATCGAAGGTAATAGCGGATGCGAATTTTCGTCAAAGAAGGTTTCTCAACCTTGGATTCATCAGATTTAAGCGTTTGCTAAGTAAGATTTGTAAATTACGATAAAAACTTGCTCTTTTTCTATTCTAACGGTCCAGCCATGCATCCGACTCACAACAAAAAACGTTCAGGTTTCACATTGGTGGAACTTCTGGTTGTCATTGCCATCATCGGCGTGTTAATCGGGATGTTGATTCCAGCGGTTCAAGCTGTCCGGGCAGCTGCCAGGAGAACCTCCTGTAAAAATAATCTGCGTCAGCTTGCCCTTGCAATGCACAACTATGAAAGTGCTTATGGAAAATTCCCGCCAGGGTATTCCCATATGTCTGGAGCAGAATACGCTGCGACCACAGGGTACACCGTCCAGCCTGGTTACGAAGGGGCCAATCACCTTGGTCAGGCGTGGGGTGCACACTCACTGCCATTTGTCGAACAAAATGCGGTTCACGAGCGAATTGATTTTCGTCTGCCCGGGTTTGATCCAGTGAACCTGTCTCCGGCGAATGAGCAAATCAATGTGTTCCTCTGTCCATCTGACTCCTGGTCTTTTAAAAACAAAGTCGTTCGCAATGAAGCTTCGAATCCGATCGAGCAATATGCGGCGGCCAGCTACTGCGCCAACTGGGGTCCCGCTTCAGGGGCGGCTGACACTCCAAACGATCCAAGCGACGATTGGAATCTCGATGCAACTCCCGATCAGAGCCGTGGTCCGTTTTTCAGAAATAGTCGTACCAAATTCACGAGTATCAAGGACGGAACTTCGTCAACACTTTGTCTCGGCGAGCGAACCAATGGGCCGATTGTTGATGTTAACGGAAATCCCGTGGGCGTTCCTCCCCATCCAAATTTTGAAAATGTCTGGTTTGCTGCGATTCGGGACATTGATGATCCTGAAGATGATCATGGCCACATGGTCCTGTTCGATGCGGAGTATGCTCCCAACCGGGCCTTTGGACCAGGTGCGGACCGAGGAGTTTCAGCACCGCACGGCCCGTTGGCACAGTTTGCATTTATGGATGGATCCGTTCATACTTTTAACACAAGTATTGATATCGAAGTCTATCGAGCACTCGCTTCTATGGCTGGATTTGAAGTCATCTCCGGCCTCGATTTTTAGTTGAATTGAAGTTGCAGGTGGGATGACAATCTACCGAACACGAACACTGATTTTCGGAATCACGTTTGTCGTTGCTTGTAGCGGCGTCTGGTTGGGTTGGAAGGCTTTCAGAGACAAGCCTCTGTATGCCGAAGGTCACCACCAGCACGACGATTCTGAGGAACAGCACTGTCACGAGCACACGCATACGGGCGATGGTGCTCACGGACACCGACACTTCGGTCTGGTAGGTGTTGTGACTCATTCCCATCCGCACGATCATGGACATCATCACGACTGGGAAACACAGTACCCGGCCGCAAAGGGCTTTACGGTCATCAGCCATCAGCACAGGGATGCGGGGATCGATTACTACTGGGCGAAAGCTGAATCGAACGGACGCTCGATCCAATTGAGATTGTTGAAAAACCGTGCTGACAAACTGGTTCCGGCAAATCCTGATCACCCTGAATTTAACGCTCAATTGCTGGGTGAATCTCGTCGGCAAATGGATTTGAAGTTCAAACGTTCCAGAGGTGTCTATACAACGACAGTACCGCAAGATTTTCTGTTACTGCCAACTCACGTTGTGTGGATTCGGGAAATCAAACTTGATGGTAAAGTCTGTTCTGGAAAGGTCCCGATTGATACACTTGACAGTTCACCGCAGAAATAGACGCTCTCCACTTCGAACCTTTAATAAAGCGATTCTCATGTCTTACCAATCAACTATTGCATTTGTCTTTGTTTCCTTGATCGCATTCATGATGGGTTGCAATCAACAGTCATCGAAATCGGAAACAGAAAAGAACGCCAAGTCAAATGGGGATAATCACGCGGAATCTCACGAGCATGGCGATGACGACAAACTGGTTTGGGTCAAGAAGGAGATTCCCATCGATCAATATCGGGTTACGCTGGGACACCATGGCGATCATTTCCATTATGGAGGCGAGATCGAACCCGCTGTGATGATCACGAAAGACGGGCAAGATATCGCAGGTGCAAAAATTCAGAATTGTCTAATCCTGGCCAGCGATTCAAAAGTCGTTGCTGAGAAAAAGGATTTGAAATTTGAACCCAAAACGGAACAGGAACCAGCCCACTATGCTCAAGGCAATCTGGTGATTCCAAAGGACCGTGGCAAGTTTCAAATTCAGTTTACCATCAAGCTTCCCGGCGAGACGAAAGAGCACGTTCACGCAATTGATTTCGATGTGGCACACTAGGTCGCCAGTAATCTCCTCTTCCGCGTGTCGAATCCGACGACGAAGGCGGCGTTTTTTCGTCGGACGTTTGGAAATTGTCGATGACAAAATCGATTAGAGTAGGTGGAGCGAGTCAGTTAAAAAGTTGGTAGCGAGCCACAGGAACTGCTCAATGGTGAAAAGGAATGACTATGGTAGCGATCTGTATTCAATGCGGAGTGGAGAAAACAACTCTGTATGAAAAGTGCAGGAAGTGTGCGTTTGAGCCAAGGAAAACACAGGAGAATTTAATTAAGAGCGTCTATCTGTCATCAGCGAGATTTGACTCGGAAGTTGACAAGAAAGAATACGAACTCGAATTGCGAAGTTATGCAGAACGAATCCGAAAAAGGCTTCCAATCGCCTTTGATCCTGTGGAGGTTGAACGTTTAAGAATTCAGCACGCGGAGACTGATGGTTTCAATGAGAAGTCGACCGTTCGTTATTTATTCAAAGTATTTCTTCCAGGTTTAATATTGCTGCTTGAGCTGATTTGTGTGGTCATTGCATTGAATCAGTTATAGTGAATCGTCGAAACTGCAACGGTTTCGTCGGTCGAACGCATTTATCGGCTGAATTTATTCGACACAAGCATAGCCGTTGCCGTACTTGATGCTGAAAGCAGCAATTAGACTTGAGTTCCTAATCTACTCTGAGCGCGCTAGATCGCACGAATCCGCGTCGAAATGCAGAAGCGATCGGTTCAGCAATGCCTAAAGTCACGAACGATGCACATTGGCACGCGCCTTGCTTTGACTTAAAGCACCTCCATCAAAGGTTTGTCTCAAAGACATGAATGGCGTTTAATCCGAAGACCAGCTGAAAACAGCCATTCATTTAGTAGTTGGAATCGCTGACGCTGCTGGATCGACTTGCGGCCTGTGAAGAATTGCTTGAGGAAAGGGACGTGGGCTGACAATGGCTAACAAGACCGAATTCGATGTCATACTCTGGGGCGGATCGAGCTTTGTCGGCAAGCTCGTAGCGGAATACATGTTTGCTAACTATGGGGTTGATGGCGAGCTTCGCTGGGCGATTGGCGGTCGCAATGAGAAGAAACTGGAAGCCACGCGCGATTTGCTGGGAGCCGGTGCGGAAAAGCTTTCGCTGCTGGTTGGCGATGCGCGCGATCGACCGTTTCTTGATTCTATGGTCAGGGACACCAAAGTGGTTCTGTCAACCGTCGGTCCGTACGCGCTTTATGGCAAAGAACTCATTGAAGCATGTGCAGCCAGCGGCACCGACTATTGCGACCTCTCCGGTGAGATCACCTTCATCAGCGAAATGATGGACAAGTATTCCGAGCAAGCGCGAGCTTCGGGCGCAAGGATACTGACCTGCTGCGGCGTCGATTCCCTGCCTTCAGATTTAGGAGTTTACATTCTCAATGCGGCGGCACGCAAACGCCTGGGCGCTGGTGTTTCGCACGTCACAAACGAAGTTAAATCTTTCAAAGGAGGGTTTAGCGGCGGCACCATATTAAGTCTGGGGCTCATGAGGAACCAGGCGGCGGCTGCCGAAAAAGTTGCTACGATATTGGACAACCCATATGCCATTTGCCCACTGGGACGGCGCAGCGGTATATCACAACCTGACGTCGATGTCGTTTTACATTCCGAATCCGGGGCATGGCTGGGCCCATTCTTCATGGCGATTGTGAACACGCGGGTTGTGCACGCGACAAATGCGCATTTGGATTATCCATACGGGAGCAACTTCACCTACGTCGAAGGCTTTGCTGTTAGCAGCAGGTTTGTCGCAAACCTAATCTCAGCGGTGTCGCGGTTGTTCTATTGGGCGTATCGAATTCGTCCCTTGCGGGCGATTCTGAACGCTACGATGCTGCCCAAGACGGGCGAGGGTCCGTCAAAAAAGACTCGTGAGCAAGGCCATTTCAAATTTCATTTTATTGCCCGAACTCGATCAGATGATCGATTGCAACTGATCATCAGTGGCGATCGCGATCCCGGATATGGTGCCTCAAGTCGCATGATCGGAGAGGTGGCGGTCTGTCTGGCAAATGACTTGTCGAAAGACGATCTGCCTGGCGGATTCTGGACACCCGCTGCTGCCATCGCTGACAGGATTATCCCGCGGCTGATCCAGAATGCTGGCCTTCAATTCCGACTGGAAACCGAGACTGGCGATGCTTGCTCTGTTAGTGCAGTTTTGTCCAAGGACAAGACAGAGAAGTACCACCAAAGATTGGACGACACCGGTAAGGGAGAAAGCCGCATATGCGCACAAAAATAGCACTCGCCATTTATCTTATCATCGGACTGGTAGATCTTGTTTTAGGAATAATCTATTTCACATCAGATCAGTTCCTTTCCTATCATTCCCAGGCAGTCGGTACTTCATGGCAGGAAGTGGGCTTCGGTACGCAAACATTGATCCTTGCGCTGATGAGGGTAGCTGGCGGAGGTTGGTTAGCTTTGGGGTTTCTTACCATTGCCTTCGCTCTTGACGCACTGATGACAAACAGCACGCTGGCGAGATGGGCGCTGCCGACCGGGACGGTCATCTTCTATTTGCCATGTCTTGCTGCAACATGGTCAGTGTATCGAGAGACAGGCGCGCAATCACCATGGGCACCGACTTTCGGTTTGATTGTAATGGCGCTGCTTGCATTGCTTGTCGATGCACCATGGTCTTCGCACAACCGAATTAAGGATTGAACGCCAGGAAAGTCCTTCGACTCATCGCCATCGGATTGTTTCACTTGCAGCATTAGCTCTTCCAACTGATGACCTCATCCAGCGGCCGACGCAACGATTTGGGTAGGCTTTTTCCGTGGCCGAAGCGGATGACCAAGTCCGGCAGTTTTTCTTTTTCACCCAACAGATCGGCAAGCTGCGATCGGAGAACGGTGACTTCAACGGGCTGGTTGATGTGCGAATGCAATACGTTCATTGAAGTGGCTTTCAGCGCAAATCGCTCGAAGCACTTGCCGACTTCCACCCAGGTTGCCTGGCTCTGGTCTTTTCCAGTGAAGATCGCGATCCCTGCAGAAGTGCGACATTGCTGAGTGTATTTTGTGGTTTCCGACTCAACGGAGTAGGCCATGTCGAACATCGAACCACCAGCCCACTCGGGCAATGCTGGATTCCCGGTGGTCAGGGTAAACAACCCATCACCACGCTTGACCGCTTCGAAATAACTGAAGCGAATCCAGTGTTTCAATTCGGCGACGAATTCTGGATCAAGCATTTGCTGGCGGTTTCCCTCGAGCACCAACTCCATCACGGATTCGATTTGTTTCTCGTCTGTGAGCAAGGTAAGGTTGACGTTGTCGCTACTGCCAGCTTGCTTGAGTAGATCCAGTTCTTCGTTCGTCAATGGCTGCCCGTCGAATGCCGCCCGAGTTGATTGGCGAAGCGGGATGGCATCAAACAGAGGGTTTGGTTGATCTCGTCCGCCGGTCGTCAGTGGTGAGAATTCCAATCGGACGGCACTATTGGGCTCGTCAAATGCATACGAAGTTTCCATTCCGAATGCCCTGGCGGTGTGCGTCGCATTTTCCACAGCACAACCGAGCGTCACAAACACATGATGGTCGTCAGGGTCGACGGCTGGGCAACGCCTTGATTCGTCTGCGCGAATCGTCATCGTGGAATCGTACAGTTCGAATAGCCACGGCTGCGTGTTGTGGCTGTTGGGAGCCATCGTCGCGAAACGTGCAATCTCACGCATGATCTTAGCGTTGTCGGACAGCGTCAGATCAGCCGGTCGAAAGAATTCATCAACGGCTTGGCGGTAAGCGTTCTGGCCGCGGTTTCGCCACACCGCAAAGCTACCTGCGCCCGCCGCCGTTCCGACGCCAAGCACGCCGATCGTTTTGAGTAGGTTGCGTCGCGTCAAGATCGGCATTACAAAACTCCTTGCGAATCCGTCGAACGGCTTTTTGCTTCCGAGCACAACGTCCACCTCCGTGAACAATGGTCTCCGGACTCCACGGATATTTGGTGCGAACTTCCCAAGTCGGCGCGCCGTGTTTCAGATTGAACAGTTGATAACAGTTGATTTCAGTGTTCAAAAAATTGGATGCAAAGCCCGTGCCGGAAAGAATAGCAGCCGCATTACCCGTGTCATTGTTCAATCAGAGCGAAGTGAGTAGAACAACTTGAGCGATTTCGCACTGTTTCAATGTTTTTCACACCGGTGCAGCATGGGACGTCTATGAACGTTGGTATCTACATTGAAACTCCAGGTTGTTTATACTTGGGAGTGGTTCGCAGTTTGCATAGCTGCAGATTTGCTAACTACAGATTGGCTGCATTTTTAGGAGTCGCCTTGTACTTTGCCGAGAGGAATCAAACATGAATAAACTCAATCGTCGTGAATTACTGAAACATTCGGTGGCGGTTTCTGCGGTAGCTGCAGTCACGCCCAGCTTTGCCAGTGGCGAGGTTGCCAAGAATGACAAATTGAATCTAGCCGTCATTGGCTGTGCGAATCGCGGCGGCGCGATCGGCTCGGAGGCCGTCCGACATCGCTTGACGCAATGCGTCGCCCTTTGTGACGTTGTTCCGTCAAGAGCAAAAGGATTTAAAAGCAAAATGAGGAGCCAGTGCGACAAAGCCCAAATTTTCGATGATTTCCGACAAATGTTTGAAAAGTTGGGTGACAAGATCGATGTTTGTACAATCGGTGTCCCCGACCACGCTCATTTTCCAATTGCCATGTTAGCGATGTCTCTGGGGATTCACGTTTATGTTGAAAAGCCACTTGCTCACACTTTTGAAGAGTGTGAACTTTTAATTGCGGCGGAAAAAAAGTACGGCGTGAAGTGTCAGATGGGAAACCAGGGGCACTCCAGTGCCCAAAGACTGCAGTTTCAATCCTGGGTAAAAAATGGTGTTATCAAAAATGTTCGCCGCGTCGATGCTTGCATGAACCGGGGACGTCGCTGGCATCCCTGGGGTGACATCAAGGATTTTCCTGCGGGAGAAAAAATGCCCGCGGGAATGAATTGGGACGTTTGGGCCGGGACGGCACCAAAACATCCTTACAATCGCAAATACGACCCAGGTAACTGGCGTGGTTGGTACGACTACGGCAACGGTGCTTTCGGTGATTGGGGTCCGCATACGCTCGACACGATTCACCGTTTCCTGAAATTGGATCTACCTCATACGATTCGCGCCGAAAAAATTATCAAGCCAAACGATTTCATTTATCCTCACGGAACAACGATCGCTTTTGATTTTCCCGAACGTGGCCAGAACATGCCGGCCATGACCATCAATTGGTATGACGGTGTGAAAAATCGTCCGCCCAGCAAGGATGGTGTGAAGATTCCTAGCTGTGGCAAGGCAATCTACAGTGACGACCTGACGTTTGTCGGTGGTACGCACAGCGCAAAGCTTAAAATTGTCGGTGGTGACAGACAAAAGGAAGTCGCAACTGATCTTCCCAAGGATTCCGTCAGCAAAACGTCCACCAACCATATGGACAATTTCCTCAAAGCTGCGGTCGGGAGCGATCCAGTTTGTAACTCATCGTTTGCTGTTTCTGGTCCGCTTACTCAAGTCTTTATGCTAGGCTGCATCGCTCAGCGATTGGGAGAGAATCTCAAGTTCGATGCCAAGACCAGACAGATTACGAACAATGAGCGAGCTAACAAACTGCTCAAAGGTCACCCGCCTCGAAAAGGCTGGGAGGAGTATTATAAGCTCGCGTAAATTTCTTCATGATCTTCGAAACGAGTTTTGTTTGATAAAGGAATAAAAAAACATGAGCGATCGAATCATCATGCGAACAGGCGAGGCCCTGGTCGCCGGCGGCCCCCCATATACGGCTGCCGAGCCGGAAGTTGTTATCGGTGAGTTGGACGGACCAGTAGGCACAGCCATCGCAACGTTAACCGGTGACCAATCCGTAGGACACTCCAAGGTATTCGCGATTCTAGATACCGATATTCAGGTTCGTCCAGTAACACTGATGGTTAGCAAGGTTACCGTCAAGAACAGCGCCTATACAAACATTTTGATGGGAACGGTGCAGGCGGCGATCGCCAATGGCGTGCTTGACGCAGTCCGTGCTGGTGATATTCCCAAAGACAAAGCAAATGACTTAGGCATCGTTTGTTCGGTTTGGCTCAACCCAGGCGCCGCTACCGATGAAAATCTCGATCACAAAGCGCTGTTTGAAATCCACCGTAAAGCAATGACTCAGGCGATTCACAAGGCGATGTGTAACGAGCCATCGATTGACTGGCTACTGGAAAACCAGGACAAGATCACCCACAAATATTATCAACGTGGATTGGACGGCACGCTGTAGTTGATTTCAGAGAGCGTCGGTCAATTGCAAGTTCGTATTGTGTGCACTCAGGAGTCAACCTGCTGGACCAAATTAGTTCGACGCAACTCAAAAACAAGTCAGCAGAATCATGAAGCGACAGAAGTATTTCAGCCCGCGCGTGTAAAGTGAACATCCACCATGATCTTTGCCTGAAGCAAGATCTGCAGCGAAAGGGGCTCGTGGTATTCGTTTCGCAATTCCACGTGACGAAGTTTCGCACTCGCCAGCAAAATATTTTTACATCAAAGTTGCCAGAGGCCGCATTCGATTCCGCCTTGAATGACGACCGCAATTGTCCCATGACCAGGAATCTTCATCGATGCAATGGCAATCTCTGCTCCCGCTTCCTTTGCGGCAGCGACAGCTTCTTTCAAATTTTTGACAAGTGTATAAGGCCTGATGACGGGTGTTTCAGTTTCACGCATCGGGCCGCGAATTCCGATTAGGCCCCCGCCACTGAGTTTTGCGGTACGAGCGTTTCCAAATGTTGCAATCGGTTTGCCAAACGTGATTCCATGTATCTTTGAATATTGGTCGCACAATGCGTCGACATCCGGAGTGACAATCTCAAGGTATTGAACTTGCAAAGCATTTGATTTGCTTTCTTGCTTTGATTTGCTTTCCTGTTTAGGTTTGCTTTCCTGTTTAGGTTTGCTTTCCTGTTTAGGTTTGCTACCTGACTCATTGTTTTTGCCGGCTTTGGCCGAGCCGTCTTTTTCATTGTTTGTCACTTGCCGACATCCGCCGAACACCGACAAGCCTCCGAAAGGAACCGTAAATGCAATTCCGGTTTGAAGCAGTTTTCGTCGATCAGGGTTTTGCATCAGTTTGTCTTTCATTTAATGGTTGATTGACTGAACAAGAAATTTCTTCCGTAACGACGTCGAGCTAGTTTGCGTTAAATGATATCTGATTAGCGATGAATTTTAACGCACCTATTTACCTGACTCATGCAACTCAACGTTGGATCAGGATTATGTCATTTGGCTCTCGCTAAAGAAAGTCTGCATCATCCAGGCCTGGAATTTTGGTTCTTGTTCGGCAACGAAATCGGCTGCGGTGTCGCCGTAGAGATAGATGCCTACCGCGAACATGATGGGCGCACCCGTCGCTGTTATCGCAATCGGCGAGACGATTCCGCGAACGGGTTTTTCGAGGTGCAAGACTGCGCTGCGGGCCGGTGTTTCGGTAATTCTGTCCACGGTGCCAGACAACTGGGCTGTGCCTGAGATGGACGATGACCAAGGCGAGCCCTCTGTTGCTCCGTCGAGACCGAACGCTTCAGCCAACGTCTCCCAGGTCTGTTCCTTGGTCATGGTCGTGGGACCCATCAAGTGAATTGCCGAGCAGGGCTGACCGGGAAAGTGTGTCATGTACAGCTGAAGAATGCGGAAGAATCGTGGCCATCCACTTTCGAGGTCAGTCAACTGATCGTCCCAGTCGCCGGCATCGTCAAAATAACTGTTGACCACGCGGACCAGGCACGTGCCGCCGGACTGTGCCTCGACGATCCATTCGTGGGCTACGGTTGGACCATCGGGCCCCCAGGCTTTCCCTTCCGCCACGAAACGATGCGGAGGATCCCATGCGGTGTACTCTCCAACCTTTTGCTTGTTCTCGCCGGTTCCCATCGTGATGTCCCCGCCGACGCGCGGTTCTGTTTCATCTTCATTTGTTCCGACGGGCATGAACCACGATGAGATGCCATGCCCTGTTGCGATCGCTTCCCAGACTTCCTCCGGTGTGCCGGGTACGACAACTTCGACCTGGATCCATCGCTTGCCAGATTCATCTTTCTGAACGCTCATGTTTTCTCCTTTGTAGGGGTATTGTGTGGCACGGGATGGGCGACCAGTACTAAACGATGTGCGCGGCCACCGGGGGCTTTGGCGTCGTGAAAACGCGCGACGAGCGAGGTTATTGATTTCGTAAGTTCTCCGCTGAATGCAGCGCGATCGGCAGCCGACCGAAACCGAATTTCGGTATCGATCGAAAGTGTTGCGAGACCTTTTTTGGTTTCTCGCGACTTTCGCACCAACGCGCTGACTTCGCGGATAATGCGTGCGGCCAATGCCAAAAGATAACTCGCTGAGAGACGATCGGCGCTTCGATCGGGGTCAGCCGCAACTGGACCGAGGGCACTGGGCGAGACAATGTACGAAGAGGCAGTCGCAACTAGCAGGCGTTCAGTCAAACCACCCCAGCGGCGTTCTTCGGCGACCTTGGCGAGACCGCTTGATTCAAGCAACCGCAGGTGATAGTTCACTTTTTGCCGAGCGATACCCAGCCGGGAGGCGATCGTCGTTGCCGACGCGGGCTCGGCCAATTCGGCCAAGATCCGACTGCGGACTGGATCTAATGCAACCGTCGCGTCTTGCGGAGTATCGATAACTTCTACGTCAATCATGAACAGCATCTTATATTGACAAAAAAATTTGTCAATGCGTTTTTCCGGGAAAATACGTTATTTTCGGGTCGGGCAAACCATCGCTCAATTCTCGGGGACGTACTGAGTTGGAGGTGAGCATGCTTGTTACCGGTGTCAGTTTGCCTGTTTTGTTGCGCAGCATTCCACTACAACTCATTGCAATCAAACAAGTTGCAGTGAGTTCATCATCCATCGCTGTAGCGACGAATATTCCTTGCAGTGGTCTTACGACCTTACCAACATGTCAGCAAAGCTGCTTCCTTGCATTCTCTATTCCCCTACTCCGGGAAAATGAAAATACTGAGAAAATTGCCTTTCGGCTTTCGTCACTGATTGATCGCATTGGCGCGGTATTTACACTGAGGACGATCACCAATTGATATCGCCAACTTGATGGGAATTGACATGCGAGCCAACCCTTTGGGAGTCACCAGGGCAATATTGAGTTTTTCATTGACCGCGGTCTGTGTGTTAAGCATTGCTCAGATTCCGGCAAATGCCCAGACAATCGGGTTGAATTTCGTCGGCACCAATCAAAGCCAATCTGGTTTTCGGCCACCTGACAACATGGGCACTGTGGGCCACAACCATGTCGTTGAAATGATCAATGGCCGTTTTGCGGTGTACAACAAATCCAATGGTAGCCAGGTGAGCAGCATTTCGTTGGATCAGTTCTGGGTCAACGCAGGCGTTAATCCGGCAGGCAGTTTTTCGTTTGACCCGCGAGTGCAATACGACCCGTTTGCCAATCGGTTTTATGCAACCAGCGTGGACAATGCTCGTGGGCCCAACAATATCTTGTTTGCCGTTTCAGACTCCGATGATCCCACGGGTTCCTGGTCCGGTTTTAGCGTGGACGCGGACTCTGATAATGCTCAATGGGCAGATTTTCCGCAAATGGGTTTTTCGAGAGATCAAATCGTGATCTCGAACAATATGTTTGGGCTTAGCGGCAATCCATTTCAAATCAACTTACTGGTCATTCCCAAAGCGGATATCCTGACGGCTGCTCCGACGTTGACCAACGCCACTTTGCTTGAATCCCAGTACGCAAACACGGGATTCAGTTTCTCGCTGCAATCCACCATCGATCTGGACAACAGCAACCGGCGTTTGCGGTTGTTCTCCAGGGAGTCCGGAGCTGCCGGTTCGCTTTCGACGATCGAAATTGGCGGCACCGTTGGCTCTCCGGTCGTAAACAATATCGCGGACGTTTCTGGCTTGACCAATTTCAGTGCGCCGCCAATGGCTGATCAACCCGATGGAGCGTTGCAATTGGAATCTGGCGGAGACCGGACTCGCTCTGCTCTGACTCTGATCAATGGCAAGATTTACGGCATCCATGGGGCCGAGGATCCAGTGTCAGGTAACGCCGCTTTGCAGTGGTATCGTTTGGATGCTGATACTTTGGCGATCGAAGCCCAAGGCATGATTGCAGACGCAGACCTTGATCTGATCTACGCTTCGATCTCGGCAAACGAAAATGGAGATATCGTTGTTGGATTTACAGGAACGAGCGAAAACCAGTTTGCCAGCGCATATGCGGTGGTTGGAAGCACGGATGATCAAGGAAACGTCACCTTTGGCAATTTGATGTTGTTGCGCCAGGGCGTATCGACTTATGAAAGCCCTGTCAGTGGGCGCAACCGATGGGGTGATTACAGTGCTACCGTACTCGATCCTTCTGATCCCACCAAATTTTGGACCTTTCAACAGTTTGTTTCGGCAAACAATCAATGGAGTGTCAACATCACCGAAATCCAGATTATTCCAGAGCCAACCAGTATTCCGTTTGTCGCGTTGCTGGTTGCGGGATTGCTTGCCAGACACCGCAGACGAAAATGGTAGCGTTGCCGGCATACTAGCGCATTTTGCTTTGCGCCCACTTCGCTTAATATTAAACGCCGGTAATAGGCAACCACAGTTTCGCAAAGCGTTTTTCACGCTTCTTGTTTTCCGGGAACCAAAGGTTCAGATTTGGTAAACATCCAAATCGCTGTACTGCCGATGCCCAGCAGCATCACGACAAGGCCGATAATGCCTCCCACGAATGGAATCCACGTGAGCGCGGCGATGATCAATACACCGAGAGCCAACGTCAGGAACCGTCGTCTCGAAACCCAATCTGGCCCGTTGATGATTCGGTTACCGGCCCAGACACTGACGATAATTTTGGCTATCCAGGTGGAAAAAATGCTGAAGCCAACAACCACGACCGCAGTCGTTAACACACCCAGTCCCAGCCAGGTGAGAATCAGGTTGTCCAACGAAACAATCCCCAGCAATACAGCGACGGCAATCGTTGCGACCAGTAATAATATGGCTCCTGCAATGACCGCGACTAATGTCAGAACGCCCCAACCCAAACTGGCGAGTGGTCGCCGCCCGACATTGTTCACAACTTGCCCCGTCCATTTTGGACAGATGTAGACAACCAGCAGACCGATAAGAAACAAAGCGAAAAATTGTTTAGCAAAATCGATGGCCCGATTTGTGATCGTTGGTGGTTGAGCCACATCAGACTCGATCTTTGAATGCTCAACTTTGCCCGCAATTTTGGACTCTGGATTGATGTCTGCTTCTCGTGTTGATTGGTATTTTAAATTGCCGGCGATATCGGTGGATTCGGTAACCGTGAGTCCTTTCGGGACCGTAGGAATTTCAACTCCCCAAAGTCCCGCCGCCGAATAATCGCCGCCTTCGACGACAGCTTCGATATCGTCGCCGAAACTTCCAGACAGTTGGCAGTTTGCAGAGGCTAATTTAACTTTCTTTTCTACGCGCCCTGCAAAGATAGATTGGTAGCCAGCAAACTTGACTTCACCTCCAATTCGGCTTCCTTTGGTACATTCAAGGCTGTACCCGGCAGCGATCAAATCGTCGCTGATATCCGTGCCATCTTGAAGTGTTAAGACTTGGCAAGCGATTCGTGCGTCATCTGAAACTTTGCCGTTGATCAAGACTTGTTGTGCCGCCGCGATCAAGTCACCATCGACCGAACCGTTGATGTTGATTTGTTGCGCGAAGACAATCAAATCACCTTTAATCGTTCCATCGACCGTGACTTTTTGTGCAAAGACGTAGACGTCATCGTCGATCACTTCGTCTTTGGCGATCGATACTTCGTCTCCTTGGCGGACTTCCGCGTTTGACGGACCGAAACTGGTCAACAATAGCAGCAAAACAACGGCGGTGCTAAGTAACGAATTGATTCGCATGACGACCTCCCGACTACTACAACGAATTACATAGCTAGAGCGCACTCTAGTGTTTGCGATGCTTAGAATCGACGCAAACAACGCGCCAGTCAGCGTCTTTTGGAAACGACTATCGATGAATAAAACGACGTAGACAGCCCGGCCTAACAAACTGAGGCAGTATTACGCTTCTTCCTTAGCTCGAAGATAACTTCGTGATGCAAACCGGTTTTCGTTTACCTCATTGTGCACGGGCTGTGTGCGTCGCCGCACACCAAGAAACAAACTTTGAGTCATCTGCCTCGGCTTCATCGTTCGATGGCTTCCCCAAAATTCCCTTCGAAGTTTCACACGCTTCATCGTCCGACGCGATCATTTATTTCCCGATGGTTCTGCACATCGAAGTTTCACGCCGAACGCAGCTTGGACGAGTTCGTTTTCGAGGCGATTGATCAATTTGGCACGATCCTGTCGCACTAATCGTCAATTGTCCGACACAAGCATTCTCTCTTGAGCCATTTGAAAAAGTCTTGGACGTTTTTGGTGATGGATTTTTTTGCAGTCTCAACACCTGGACATACGTACTTCGGATGCAGCGGTAATTGAACGCTTGAAACGATTCGGGATTTTTGTTGCGAACGGCAGTTCTCGCGTTTTATTTTCCAATTTTAAATGTCGATGAATTTGTGAGGAACTGGTTGCCGTTGGGGGGAGTCCAATCGATGGTTGGAAATATTCAGGAATCAAGATCAACGATAACTGTGAAGGAGTTGGCATGAAAAACCACATGGAGATGATTGTCGGTTTGTCATTTTGTGTGGCCTTGTTGGGGGCTTCCAGTGCTGTCGGCCAGGTGAAAACAAGTGAGGCGAAAAACAAAAAAATTGCATTGATCCGCGCCGAGATCAATGCGCAAATCAAACAACTTCGAGAACTCGAGCGGCGTTTGATCGATGCCGTCAAAGACAATCAAACTGACCGGCAACAAATGCCAGCCGAACAATCTGTCGAGTTCAAATCTGGCTCAGGTTTAGTTGGGCGTGTCTACGCGAAAGGCCGTGAAACGACGGTTGTGTTTAAATATGTACACGGCAAAGTTTTCAAGCCCCAGCCGCTTCGTCAACGAGTTGACGGGGATTTTGTTTTGGAGTTGCGCGGCAAGTTGACAGTCCCGCGTGATATGAAAATAGAAATCTGGCATGCCGGTGGGGGTGTCAATCATGACGTGAATACGCTGATGGTCGGTCAGCAGCAGATAAATTCCGTCGGCGACAATCGAGTGAAACACAGAATCGACCAAGTGCTGCTTAAGACAGGAGTGCATCCCGTTGTTTGGCGATTAACCGGAGGTACATTCCAACACAACTTGTTGAAATTTGTTGATCCCGAGTCGGGCAAACTCATTCCATTGGAATACGGCAAGGATGAAATCCCCCGCGGGCAGATCAAGGAAATTGTTGTTGTCGGTTCGGAGAAAACAGGTTGGCCGATCCCACATAATTGGAAAATCGCAGCATTGTCTCAAGCAAACAAACAAGCATCCATCGCCATCGAAAAATTTCAAAAACAGGCGCTCAACAGTTTACCCAAAGATTTGAAAGCGGAAGAGAAAAAGGTTGTCTTGGCCAGGCTCAAAGACCGAAAGCATCTGAGTTGCGTTCGAAAAAAATGCAAAGATCACTATCAGCAGATGACATCCGTATTTTCGCCAGCCAGATGGCAGAATTGGATATTGGCTGGCAACATCGAAGATTTGCGAACCAATCTCAACGATTGTTGGGAGATTCGGTCATTCGGAAAATTCAGAAGTGAAATTGCGGGCTGCATCGACGCAAAAACAGGAAAGCTGTTGCTGCTGTATTTTGTGCCCGAAGGTTAACCTATTTGTCTCGCTGAAATTGCAAGAATATGAGTAGTGGCATAGTGCTGTTCTTTCTTTTTGTATGTATGATTCTGGCGACGTTATTCAATGTACATCGAAGTTTCACGCCGAAGTCGCGAAGCCAAATGCGTATATTGCTTCGGTCATTTTGACCGATGCACTTTGTGTATTTGAAGGCGGCGGGGACCGAACCCGCGTCTTGAATTGCATATCGCTCGACAAAAACCGAGATATAGACCATTGCATGCCTGAGTTGGCTGCGTTATGGCTGCAGTTGAGTGACATTGATGAGCATGAGTTAGCACGGATTGTCACGATCTGCGAGTCATGGTCTTCACTGCCAGACCAAATCAAACTAGCAATTGAATCGCTCGTTCAGAGCGGATTAAGTTGTGCAGCCGAAGTGTCCACCACCTAGTCAGAAAAACTTGATCCGCGTGACTTAAACGATCTTGTCTGAAGTTGGCTGACAATTAGGAACGAACAATCGCCGCTCACCCGGGCACCGGAAGCCTTGCACAGTTAAGTAGCCTTTGTGTCAAAGCTTCCCTGCGGGCTCAGCTTTTTGACACTGCTACTACTGTACGTGCCATCCCATTTTTCTCCAATCAAAGAGTCCAATAAATCTAATTCTTTACCATCTTATGGCTTTGTTTAATGGGGGAGGTCAAATGGGGCGGGTCAATTTTTTTGCCCAAAAACCGTAAAAACACAATGTTTCCTATAGCATGACTATAGGACAAATCATATAGTTGTGCCATGACGCTTGACAAAATACTTCTCGGCCTGCTTTCGGAGAAACCTGCAACCGGCTACGAGCTGAAATCCAGGTTTGACGGCGGCATCAATTTTTTCTGGAGCGCGGATCTCAGCCAGATATATCGAACGTTAAAGCGACTGACGCAAAACAAGTTGTTGCGGAGTCGCCGGTTGGATTCGGCAAAGGGTCCTGAGCGATGTGAATATCAGATCACGTCAAAGGGCCGAAAGCAATTGCGCGAATGGCTGGAGCAAACTCCCGCCATTGGTGACAGCCGATTTCCCTATTTGGCTCAGCTTTACTTCTTGGGCGAGCTGGACGATCTAGGAGTAACAATCGCTTACTTTGAAGCTCTTAAGTCGGACTTGAAAGCAAGATTGAAATTTCTTGAAGAAGATGATGCAGCTGAAGCTTCGCAGGTTGACTCGTACCCAGACGATTTGAGCAACGAGCACCTCCATCGATATTTGACTCTTCAGCTCGGCATCATGAATAACCGTTCACGACTACGTTGGTGTGACAAATGCTTGAAGGTCTTGAAGGATAGGCTGCACAGCGGCATCGACGAAAGTGATTGCGAGTCATCTCAATCAAAACCCAACTCATGACAATAACTCAAGGAATTTGCGATGAATCGACGAGAATTTTTGAATGTCTCTGCAGCCGGTGGGACTTCGCTATTGATTGGGCTTCCTCACCTTGGTGCCGTTGAGCAAGAAAAAAAGAGCAAAAACCGATACCTATCGGGGAATTATGCGCCAGTGAGCGAGGAAGTTGTTGCAGAACGGCTCACAGTGATTGGCAAAATTCCTGCAGGGCTGCAAGGGATGTTCGTGAGAAATGGTCCCAATCCTCTTTTTGCACCTAAAGGCAAATACCATTGGTTTGATGGCGATGGCATGCTTCACGGGATTCATATTGCAAACGGAAAGGCAAGCTATCGAAACCGGTATGTGGAGACCAATGCATTGAAGCATGAAAAAGCAGCAGGAAAAGCGCTTTGGGTTGGCCTCAAAGAATCGCCGGCCAAGTCTACGCCACCCAAGGGGGCAGAATTGATCAAAAACACTTCCAACACGTCAGTGGTTTTTCATCATGACAGATTACTGTCGCTCTTCGAATATGGATTTCCTTATGAAGTTGATCCCAAAACACTCAAAACAAAATCTGAATACGACTTTGGTGGATCGTTAAAACACAATTTCACTGCCCATCCCAAAATAGATGTCAGGACTGGCGAACTGATTTGTTTCGGATACCGGTACGAAAAACCACCATTTATTCATTACAGCGTATTCAATAAACACGGCAAAATGGAGCAATCCATTCCGATTGAAATAGATCGGCCCGTAATGATGCACGATTTTGCGATTACCGAAAATTATTCGATATTCATGAATTTGCCGATGTTTTTTGAGAGAAAAAATCTGTTTGTCGGCAAAAGCCCGTTTCAATTTGAAAAGAACACACCATCGAGGTTTGGATTGGTTCCTCGTAAGGGCAAGAACACGAAATTGATGTGGTTTGAAGCAGAATCGTGTTTCGTATTTCATTCGCTTTGCGCTTTTGAAGAAGGCGACGATGTTGTTCTTTTGGGTTGCCGTTACGCGCGATTCCCACAAGCTCCAGCATTCAGCTTGACAACAGATAAACATACAGGCAAAGGCCGAGACCCAGATATCCCTTATCTGCATGAGTGGCGATTCAACACAAAGACAGGAGCAACAAAAGAACGCTCCCTTGATGATCGACCAAGCGAATTCCCCAGGATCAATGACCGATTTGTTGGCCAGAAAGTCGATTTCGGTTACGCGATGACAGACGACCGCAAAAGCCTTGTTCGTTTTGATTTGCGAGAAGGTAAATCGCAACGTCATTCCCATGGAAAAGGAAGACTTGGGGAGGAAGGTGTCTTTGTTGAAGCCGCCAAATCCAATGAAGAAAATGACGGCTGGATCCTTTCATATGTATACGATTCCGGGAGTAACCAAAGCGAACTTGTAGTGATTGACGCTAAGGATTTCAGTTCAAAGCCGATCGCCCGAATTCAGTTGCCTGTGCGAGTGCCGTTTGGTTTTCACGGCACCTGGATTCCAGAAAAAGACCTTTGAGAGCTGGACGAAACTGCGTTCGGCTTCATCGTTCGAACGCAGTTTGTCACGAGAGATTGAATCTTTCTGCATCTTGCTGGGAAACCCGCTTAACTCTGCAAGGAAGTGTGGCCAATCTAATCACCCATTCTTCAACGGCACACTACAGCAATTTGACGCGGATTATTTTTGATGTATACTCATCGAATAACAGGATGAGAAATGTTGCATCGTTGTGATTCAGGAGAACAAAACCAAATGATTGGCGTCAACAAATCTGTGATTTGGAATGGGATGCGAGCTTTCCTGGTTGTTTTATGCGGTTGCATTGTCTCATCTGAGCTCGTTTCGCAGGAAACCAGTCGCTTGACCGAAAAATTCAACTCGTTTTTTGAAGCGCGTTCTGGATTCAGCGGCAACGTTTTGGTCGCCGTTCGAGGCGTGCCAGTTTATCATCGCAGTTTTGGACAAGCGAATCTCGAGCTCAAAGTGGCCAATAGTGAGAAGACAAAATTCAGGATTGGGTCGATATCCAAACAATTTACTTCGATGGCAATCATGATTTTGGCCGAACAACGAAAGCTCAATCTTTCCGATCGGATTTCAAAGTACATCGAAGTGCCATCCGGTTGGTCAGAAATTACGATACACCAGTTGCTGACTCATACGTCGGGTTTGATGCACTCTTGGCAATTGAGCGATTTTCGAGCGCTTGCGTCATCAAAAGGCACAACCAAAGACGCCATCAAGCTGTTCAAAAGTCAGCCGCTGAAATCGAAACCAGGAACCAAATTTCTTTATAGCGGCCTAGGTTATTTTTTGTTGGCTCAAATTATTGAAGAGGTTTCCAAAACAACTTTCGAAAGTTTTTTGAAGGAAAATATCTTTGACAAAATCGGAATGGTCAACACAGGGATCGATTATCCGAACAAGATCCTTACGGGCCGCGCTGCTGGGTATACAGCAAAAGCAAACGGGATCGAGAATTCGTCGTTTGTCTATCCTCCGCTGCTCAACGGCGGCGGAAGTCTGTATTCAACAACTGGAGATTTGTTGTTGTGGGATCGTGCGCTGAGAAAGAACAAGCTAATTTCTCAGTCCGCCAAATCTCGGATGCTCACACCTGAGAAAGAGAAATATGCGTACGGTTGGCGAGTTCTCAAATCGAAGGACCGCTATTTGATGAAACACAATGGCAAGCTGCCAGGGTTTTTTGCAACGATTGCCCGATTTCCTAAAAAAGAAATTCTGGTGGTTGTCTTAACCAATGTCGAACAGCGCGACAGCGCAAAACATTCTGCTCAATTCATCAAGCTGGCCGAGCAGAGTTTGAAAAGTTTCGAATCGAAGTGACAAGAAGATACTCTGGTCCTGTGAGCGGCAAGGCGCTAGCCGTCGGTAATGGGCAATCGCAACGAAGCGCTAACGAACCGGCGGCTAGCGCCTTGCCGCTCACAGGTGGCTTTGCCATCGAATTCTGCGGCGGTGGCTCTACTTTTGCTCGCGCTTGAACTCGAAGCCTCGGGGACGGCCGCCGTTGACGAATCCGATCGAGGCGCTCAGACGACCGTCAGCCGACAATTCGTACACGATACGCTGTGGATAGTCGTGGCGAGGGTTATCGAACACCGCGCGCGTCTTGCCAAGCTCAGTGAGCACAAATTCGGTCGGCGTACGTCCGCCGGGCTGCGCGACATAGACCAGGCTGCCATCGCGCTGGACGATACGCAGGTACTCGAACGCGACCATCTTGCCCCGCGAGACCGTGCGCGATACACCGAGCATCGCGCCACCCCGAGGCGGACTCCATCGCTCCTCGGTCGACCGCGTGCCCTTCTGTCCGATCCACGCGCCGCCCAACCACTCCATGTCAGCCATCGTGGCCTTGGCCGGCTTGGGTAGCGCAATGTCCTTCGGATGTCGGTAGAGGGCCACCCCGTGCAGCTTTGCGGGCGAACCGGAACTGACGCGCACCAACAAACCGTCAGGCGTGATGCGAAACTCCCTCTGGATCAGCACGACGCGCGATTTGTCTTTCTCGCGCACGACGTCCGTCTCGTATTTGAATACGCCGTCCTTCCACCCGCCACGGTAGCGCGTGATCGTGCCTCGTTTCGTGACTTCGGTGGCTGAGCCGTCGAGCGGGATGCGCTCATCGCCTCGCGGGCGCACATGGACGACCGCATCCTTCTCGATGCGCAACACGAACTTCACGCTCATAGGCGGCCCTTGCTTCTCGCTAGGGCGGTCCTTCGTGAGATCCTTGACGTAGAGCCATTGGCCGCCCAACTCGCGCAATTTGTCGTCTTGCACCGCGCCTTTGGTCTGCGCCGCACTCTCTCTCGATTCCAACGGTACCAAGACCGCGGCGAGGGTTGCGAGGAGTAAGAGCGATGTTGCGGGCCAAGTGCGTAAGTACATTGTGGATTCACCTTTCGATTTACAATCAACGACGAGTAACGGCATTGCCTATGTTCCCGTCAGCCATACGAGTTATTGTCATGCGCCGTTGGCGCGTTTTTCTTCAAATTAGTTTGAGGGATCGAACCATTGTAATTTCATTGGGTATATGAAATTGGTCGCTTCATCAAATCTGACATTAACCGCGGCGAATGTCTTGTAAAAATGCGCAATCGGCAATGCTTGGCAGCGTTGATTAAATCGGAAAGCTGTGAATTTGGCGTGAGCGGCAAGGCGCGCCGGTATTTGAGGGTTCACCGGCGGCTAGCGCCTTGCCGCTCACATTTAATCAACACTACCTATGCCTGATTCACTGAATTTGCGAATGACGTTTGATCAGCCAAAAACGAAGTTGGAGAGTCGCCGGCAAATCGGCGAAAATCGCGAATCAGGTGCGATTGATCAAAAAAGCCCGAGTCCAACGCGATTTGAACCCAGTTCACTGGCAGATCGTTTGACGACAAGGCATCAAACAAGTGTCGAAAACGGGTAATGCGGCAATACATCTTGGGCGAAGTGCCAACCTCTTTTTGAAATGCCAACTCCAGACTTCGTCGGCTTCGGCCTATCAGCGTGGCCAAGGATTCCACAGAAATATTGCCACGCGCGAGCATGATCGTTTCCAGCGCCCGTCGGATGCAGATGTTATCGTGATCAAAATCGATCGAACGGAATAGAAATCGGTTGCAAGCGGCAACGCGCTGCGCGTCACTGGAGGATTCCATGATTTCTTCGACAAACTGATCGATATCAACAAACAGGTTTTCGGCGGGAACCCGTGCATCCGTAATCGATTGCATGGGAATCGAAACAAACGGCGCCATCCCACTCGGTTGAAATCGAATACCGATCATTCCGGCGTCGAGCGAACTGTGCAACACCAGCGGCCTGGTCAGTTGCCCACAAGCGACGACCGCAGGCTGTTTCAGAAATTCCCCGCTGCGATCTACTTCCGCAAAGGGCGAACGAAAATGAATGATAAGTTCAGGAAAACCGTCGGCAACAATTGTTTCCGGAACCGGATCGTTCGAACGACTTTCAAAAACCCAAAACAACTTGATCCAGGCAGCAAGCTCGATTGGCGGTTTGTACTCTTGGTATCGCATCTAGGCATTCGCTCACTCGATCAGTTGGCGATTTCGTCAATCGTCCTGACTGACCTGTGAGCGGCAAGGCGCTAGCCGCCGGTTCGTTAGTGTTTCGAACCAGCGGCTAGCGCCTTGCCGCTCACGGGGCTTTGGACATGGCTGGGGGCTCATCCCAATACGGAAATGGACGCTATCAAACAACGAGCCTGTGACGACGTCACATTCTATTTTGAATTCGGAGGTCTTGTTTTGCAACACAAAGCTTCGCCATAGATTCTGATGACAAGGCGGCAACAGTTGGCAGGTATTCAATAACAACTAGTTTCTTCATAGAAAACTGGAAAATACGAGCACGACGCGCCAGCAAGTGGTTCGACCGCGCAAAACCACTCGCTGGCGCGTCGTGCTTGTAAGATACGGAAACTGCTCTGATTGAGACCGAATTTCGATGGGAACCATATTTGTTACAAAGGATTGCGATTGGCAAATTGGGACGCGACATCGACGCTAGTCTCCAGGACAAGGTATTATTGAGTTGGAGAAACCGCGTTTGAAAACTTGGGGTCGAATAGCATGGTCGTAAGTACCACCAGGATCATTACAACGGTGTTTCGCACGGAGTGCTCGGCGGATTCATGAGCAGAAGTCTTCAAAAAAAACTCATGCCAAATTATTGAATTCAAATCTGTCTATCCACTTTCAACGATTTCAATAACTTCCGCCAAGATCTTTTTATCGACGTTCGAAAATAGAGCTTCGCCGCCATTCTCATAGGCACAAACGAGATTGATCATCCCACGGTCTTTTTCGCCCAACGCAAGGCAACCCATTCCGTGCCAAAATTGCACCTCCTCAACGACGCAGTTTGGCTCATCTTCGGCCGAATCGAATTCTAATTCAGCCAGGTCCAGGTCTCCTTCACCAACATGAACCCGTCCTTTTAGTGTGTATATTTTCCAAAGCGAGTCTGGGTTTTTGCCATTTTCTTCGAATGCCAATTCTTCGGCTTCCTCAAGCACCAAAGACGCTTCGTCGAATTGTTTGTTGTTGACATGGAGTTCCGCTTTATCGAGTAAATCCTGAACTTTTTCTGACATTTCTATGACCAAACAAATACAAGTTAAATCCGCAGGAAAGTAATATCTACGATGATACAAAATGCCATGGATGTTTTACACTTGCCAATTAGATATTCTTTCCGCCGATCTTGGAATCCAAAACGGCTGTAGATGTTTGGTTTATGTTCGAAATAGCGTCTTGCTTCGGCGTCCCAATTTAAGTCGGCTAGCCGTTGTAACGTCTTGCTGCCACCAAAAGATTAGAGCAATTTTTGTAAAGCGGCCTCGAAATTCCAAATAGCAAGTTTCACCAAAACGTTATAGGAAAATAACTCTGATACAATTGGAATGTGTCAGATTTTTTCGACTTGTAAATTTCACTCAACGCATAATCATCCATGAGAACCGTAATTTTTTTAATCACCATCTCGATTCTGTCATCGCCCGCTTTTGCTCAACATGATGAAGCTCGCAATGCAGTGCGATTGATTGCCGCAGGCAAGTACCAGCAGGTTGAAAAAACGCTTTCCAAACCCAAAAATCCTTTGGCTGGTAACGCTGAATTGCATTTTGTCAAAATGCTCAATGGGTTAGCCCAAAGCAAAACTCAAGAGGCGTTTGTTGAGGCCAAAAAAGCTGTCGAGGCCGGGTTGCCGTTTGAAAGACTTCTGATTGGCCCAAAAGCAGAACTGGCCAAGTTGCACGCTTTGCCGGCGTTTGCCCAATGGAAAAAGCAATTCAAAGTATCCAATGTCATTGCCGGCCCGATGATCGGCCGGGTGACCTCCAATTCTGTCTCGTTTTGGTTGCGCACAAATACGCCAGATAAATTTGACATCCGAATCTTTAATGCAAACGAAGGTCATTCCGACAAACGACAAATCGTAACTCGCGGGCGCGATGACAATACAGGTATTTTGTCCTTCGACAAATTGAAGCCTGATACGGTTTATCAATATGAGATTGAAAATACGTCGCTCAAGGGCACAATCAAAACTCGCCCACGAAATGGCACGGCGTCAAAATTCAAAGTGGCTTTTGGCGGCGGAGCTGGCTACGTTCCCAAATGGGAATACATGTGGGACACCATCAGAAAACATCAGCCTGATGCGATGTTGATGTTGGGCGACAATGTCTATATCGACCAGCCGCAATTTTCGCTCTGCCAACATTACTGCTATTACCGACGTCAATGTCGTCCAGAGTGGAAGCGGTTTACCGCGAGTGTCCCGATCTATTCCATCTGGGATGACCACGATTTCGCAACCAACGACTGCAACAACGGACCACACAAAAATAAACCCGCGTGGAAACCCAAAGTCTGGAACACGTTCAAGCAAAATTGGATCAATCCAGGTTACGGCGGAGGCGAGGAAAACCCCGGCTGTTGGTACGACTTCCAAATCGGAGACGTTCATTTCATAATGCTCGACGGTCGCTACTATCGGCACCGTGAAGGCAAAACCATGTTGGGCCCAGTTCAAAAAGCATGGCTGCTGAAAACACTCAAAGCTTCAAAATCAACCTTCAAAATCCTGGTTTCTCCGGTTCCGTTTACACCCAAAATCAAGCCGGGCAGCAAAGATCCCTGGGATGGCTTTCCGGAAGAACGCGAAGAAATTTTTGGATTCATTGGCAAGGAAAAGATCGAAGGTGTTTTTCTGGTTGCTGCCGATCGACATCGAACGGACCTGCGAAAAATCCGTCGACCGAAAAGCTATGATCTTTATGAATTCATGAGTTCGCGGCTGACCAATCGACACACGCATCGGGTCGTTAAAACAGACGGGCTGATCTGGGGCTACAACAAAACCTGCTCGTTTGGCCTGATGGAATTTGATACCACCAAAAAAGACCCCGAGGTCGTCATGAAGTGTGTCTCAATCGATGGCAAAGTGATCCACAAGTACACATTGAAGCGAAGCGTTTTGAAATAGTTCTAACGAACGTTGCTGGCCAACGGACGTCACGACTCACAATAATGGACTTGGGCATCACTCGCTCACCCCTTTGTGTTTCATGTTTGTGTTGAATCTGATTTCCCTGTTATTGATCGTTCAGTTGTTTCGCGATTTCAAATATCTTTGCGAGACCTTCCGGCATTTTGTCATTTAATGCAAGCTGGAGAAAATTCAAATCGTGATTGTGTTTTTCAAAAACAAATGTCTTGAGGTTGGTTTTTCCCAGCGTTTCAAACCGGCGTTTTAAGTCATGGACGCCGTTGACGTCGACATTGGCGTCCGCTGTACCGTGAAACACGTAAATCGGGATCTTCAATCGAGTCAAACGGGTCTTGTTGGATTCCAGTGAAAAATGTTCGCGAAGCCACTGGCTTGTGATGCGAAAATAATTCTTCCAGATCCAGGCGTCATCTTTGGCGGTCGTTTTTTTCAACAACGTCTCGTAAACTGGCTTGACTCGTTGGGCAAAATCGGCGGCAACCAAACGACCGTCCTGGTTGGCATCCAATATCTTGAATGCCGTGCCCTGCATCACTCGTTTTCGATACATCGCCGGTCGCTGCTTGTCGGATTCGTATTCTTCCTGGGTAATTTCTCCGTCACCATTGGCGTCAAAATAGGGAGCAATGTTGGTCATCGAAGAAGCTCCGGAGAACTGCCATTTGATAATATCAAACAAGTTTTCGTGAGCGTATCCAGCCAGTAACAGGGCGTCGACATGTCCAGGTGCCTGTTCGGCGACCAGCGAAGCGATCATCGTTCCTTCGCTCCAACCAAACAAAACAATCGAAGCGTTTTTGAAGCGTTTGTCTTTTTTGAAATACTTGATCGTCCCGATCAAATCGCGAACTTCGATGCTCGGCAGCACTTTGGCATATTTCTGTTTGTCGATTTTGTCAAAATAAGGAGGCGAATCGCCAATCGTAACACCCCGTTTGTTGTACGAAAACATGGCGACGCCGCGATCATTAAAGCGTTTGCCAAACAAATCAAAATAGTTGAATTTTTTCGAGCCGAATTGACGTTTGTTCAGATAGGTGCCGGGCCCTGTTCCATGCACAAACAGAATCAATGTTTTGATCGATTGATCACGCTTGGTCCCTGGCAAATAAAGTTGACCTTTCAATTTTTCGCGATCAAACAATTCAATTTCAACCATTTCTGTTTGATGTTTTGGTGAGGAACTGGTGGATTGTTTGTGTTTCGCTTCAGTTTTTTTCGACTCCGTTTTCTGTGCGAAAATCCGGGACGATTCCTCAAACGTGTCTGAAACAAAAACAAAAGAGATCGCCAAAACAACAACACTGGTCAATCGCAACATCACGGACCCCGGCAAAAGAAGATTTTCTCCAAAGACTGAACTGAAAACTTAACTCAAGCTGAATCAAATCTCAAGCAAAGACTTTGAATCCATGGCACGTCGACCTCCCGGGCCGTGCATTTGAACTCGGTGTTAAATGCGAGTAGTTTTGCGCGGTCAAACCATTCGCTGGCGCTTCGTGCTTGTATCAGTTAGGTTTTGATGCATTGCCGTCAAGCTAAATCGAACAGCATGATTTCTGCGTCTTGCGAAGCGACAATGGACAGCGTCCGTTCATTGGAAATCGCGGCACCGTCGCTGGGGCCAAGTGAATTTCCGTTGACCGCAACGTTTCCAGAAAATACTTGTAGCCAACCGTATCGACCGTTTTTCAGTTCAAAACGGACTTCACCGTCTGCAGAAAGTTTTGACAAATAAACTTTGGCGTCTGCGTTTATCATCAAGGAACCTTCAGCACCATTCGGTGAAGCAACGAGTCGCAGACGATTTGCTTTTTCACGGTCGTCAAATTCGCGCTGCTCGTAACTCGGTTCGATGTCTCGTTCGTTTGGAACCAGCCAAATCTGGTAAAAGTGAACGGATTCGTTTTCTGATGGGTTGAATTCACTATGAGTGATCCCCCGGCCAGCCGAGATTCGTTGGAATTCGCCCGGACGCAGCACTGCGCCATTTCCCATGCTGTCCTTGTGCTCCAGAGCACCCGACAGGACGTAGGAAATAATCTCCATATTGTCGTGAGCGTGAGTCCCGAATCCTTTGGCTGGGGCGACGCGGTCTTCGTTCATCACACGCAAACTACGGAATCCCATTTGTTGGGGATCGCGATATCCCGCAAACGAAAACGTGTGGTTGGTATCCAGCCAACCGTGGTCGGCGTGGCCACGATCGGCTGCCTTTCGAACGGTAATCATTCCTATTCTCCATTGTTTTTCGTCGACGAATTTCGGTTATCCAAACTTCCCGACCCCGATCCGTTGGCGACAATCATCAACATCGCACCCATCAGCCCAAGGTTTTTCATGAACTGAATCATTTGCATTTGAAAGTCTTGCGAATCAGGATCGTATGTCCAGAAATCGTGAAAGAAGTAGGTTGCTAAAATCAAAAACACGACCAGCAGCCCCGCGCCAATCCGAGCCCGATAGCCAAGTACAACAGAAATTCCGCCTGCCAACAAAAAAGCGATCGCCCCGGCAAGTAGGATGTTGGGCATCGGCACTCCGTTGGCGGTCATGTACTCGACGGTTCCGCCGTAATCCGGGATTTTTTTACCGAGCGCACTCATCAAAAAAATGGTTGCCAACATGACTCGGCCGACGATGGTGATGACAGATTTGACTGGTTCGTTCATTTTGTTCTCCGTGCAATTCGTGTTTTGAAGTGTGATCGGATTCAAAAAACTATTTTTTTTTCTTGAATTCAAATAACGGACGTTGGCCCGGGCGTGTCATTACGCTGAAAATATGTTGCAACATATAATTAAGCAAAAAAATTCGTGGCTCATTGCCGCGATTTGAATAAAAGTTCATTTAAAAGCTTGAGTTCTTTTTTTGTGAGCTGTTGAAATTGCGATTGATGCAGCCGAATTACGGGTTTGTCCAGTTTTCTCAGCAGTGCTTTGCCGGTCGGCGTCAAAGTAATCCAGACAACCCTTCGATCTGCGGCACATTGTTCCCGTTTGACCAATCCCGCCTTGTCCAGCCGCACGATCAGTCGCGAAATGTCGGTTTGCTCGGTGACCATTCGCTCGGCAATCTGATGAATATGCATGGGTTTGCCGTGGCCGCGCAAGATCCTCAACGCGTTGTATTGAGCGTCTGAGATTCCGTGTTCTTTGAACAGTTTGGCAAATTCCCCTGTCAACAGACTGTGAGTTCGAACCAGGTTCAAAAAAGCTTCCTGTTGTGGATTGTCAAAACCCTGGCGTTTTTGCAATTCACCGCTCAGCCCAGCTACTGAGCCCTTCGAATTTTTCTTGGGAGAAACCATACGCTATTTATATGTTATAACACATTGTTTGTCAATAGCGTTTCAGATTCGCTGTTGGTTGCCAATCCGGATGCTTGGAGACATTGTTGTGTTGCGCCTGCCAGCACCATTTAGCACGGATTGTCACGTGTCAAAACCGCACATTGAGAGTGCAGCAAACAATGTAGATGAGCAATGCGCGCCCCGCCCAGCTTTGGCACGCCGCTTGCAACCAACATCATTTGCAACCCAGCGGCAGTTGGACACAGCCGACGAATTGTTTTCACAAATTCAAAAAAAAGTAGAGGGCGTAAGCGATGAACCAGGAATTGCTCAATCAAATTGTTTCTATTATTGACAATGTCAACGACATGACGATTGCCACCGTGCGCTCAGATGGTTTTCCGCAGGCAACAACGGTCAGCTATATGAACGACAGTTTGAACATCTATTTTATGGCCGGTGCTGATTCGCAAAAGGCAGAGAACATTGAGCGGAATAACAAAGTGTCGTTGACCATCAACCGTGAATATGACAACTGGAACGAGATCGAAGGCCTGTCTATGGGCGCTTTGGCTCATCGAGTAGCCGATCCTGTCGAGATGGAAAAGATCGGACAGTTGCTGTTAAAGAAATTTCCTGAAGCCGCGGAATTTGAAAACAGCGTCGACATCAACAACGTTGCCTTCTTCCGTTTGGAACCGGTCGTCATTTCACTGCTCGACTACTCAAAAGGGTTTGGACATTGCCAATTGCTGGATGTATCAGACGTCTCGATCGTTTGACAGCCTGGAGCAACGAGCATCGAAAAAGGGGGTGGCAGCATGAAGATTCTGGTTTATGGGGCGGGCAATATTGGATGTATCTATGCCGCGATGCTGAATCGCACCGGACATGACGTTGCAATCCTGGCGCGAGGAAAGCGCCTGATGGAGATTGGCGAACGCGGAATTGTTTTGCGTGAGTTTCAAAGTGGAACGACGACAACGACGAAAGTCAAAGTTGTCGGTCGACTCAATCTCCGAGACGCGTATGATCTGGTCCTGGTCGTCTTACCCAAACAGCATGTTGAGGAAGTCTTGCCAATCTTGGCCGCCAATCGCCAAACTCCAAATGTAATGTTTTTTGGAAACAACGCGTCTGGCAGTGCAGCGATGATTGAAGCGCTGGGCCGCGAGCGGGTAATGCTGGGTTTTCCAGGAGCAGCAGCGATCAACAACGATGAAACGATTCAATTCTTGATTCTGTCGGGGCGAGAACAACCAACAACGATTGGCGAAATCGATGGTTCAAAATCGAAACGAATTCTCGAATTCTGTTCAATATTCCGCTTGGCGGGGTTTCCCATGTCGATTTCTACCAACATTGACGCTTGGCTCAAGACTCACGTTGCAGAAATCAGCCCGACTGCATGCGCGTTATATATGTGCGGCGGCGATATCCAAAAACTTGCTCGGACACCCGAAGCGTTGAAGCTCATGCTTCGCGCGGTTCGTGAAGGCCACGGTGTTTTGTCGAAACTCGGTATTCCGATCACACCGCGGAGCCATAGAGTCTTCCGATGGTTGCCAGAGTCTTTGTTGCTGTTCCTGGCGAAACGGAAGATGAACGACCCATCGATGCAAATCAAAATCGGACACGCGATGGCTGCACGCCACGAGATGAAAGTAATCGCTGGCGAGTTTGAAACATTGATTCGTCAATCAGGTTTGGCAACTCCGTCGATCGATATCCTTCGTCGTTGTTTGGATTCAACCGATCCGGATGACAACGAAACAGCGAATGATTCCGACAACGAAGCGCACGCTCGCGATGTAAGTCGTAGTGTGTTGTCTTGATTGTTAAGCGGAGGGCCGACATCGTCGACGCCTGGCCAGAATTGTCAACATTCCCACGCAGATCAAGAGCCCACTGGCCGGTTCTGGTATGGCGACGCCAATCACAAACGAATTTCCACCGCTGATGATGTGGTCTGCTCGGAATGGATTAGACCCGCTGTCCAATAAAGTGATGCCTCCGACCGATGAAGGTTCCGACGACGTAAACATGACGCCGTAATCAAAACTCGGTGTCGGCTCTAAAAAAACAAACTGTTCGTTGACCCCTGCTGCATCAGGAGTACCGGTCATAAAAATTTCCGTAGCCGAAGCCATGAATCCTTGCGCAACATTGGTTCCGGAAATAAAACCACGGACACTATTGCCGGGGTTCAGATTAAAAGTTCGTTCATTTGATTTGTAGTCGATCGACCAGTCGATGATGTTGGTAGCGATCAATTCCCCGATCGTCCCATCGGTCGTAATCGTTCCGCCAATCAGTTCCCAGTTTGCAGAATTGAAATCTGAATTGGAAACAATGCGATAAATAATATCTCCGCGGAAAATCACCGGAGTCACCAAGGTGACGACGACAAAAATCAAAAATCTGATTGACCGGCTGCAAAACAACGATGTCGACACGATGGTCACCTCTCCCCCAAATTCGAACAGGCTAGATGATAAATCGAGTGAAATCCGTCGTCAATAATTTGGCGGCTGGTATTTCGGCGATTGTCAATCGAAGTATATGAATCGGCAATTTCCAATTAACTAATCGCCTTTTCCTCGCAACACGAACACGACGATTGGAGCAGGCCATGTGGAAATTTGGCGGAAAAACAGGTCGTGACCTAATTTTTACTGCCCTGCCCTTTCGTTGATTCGCATCCATTTTTCTTGACAGCTGTTGACTCCACGAATCACACGACCGATACATGAGAGGGGGCAAAACACCTTTTCTCGATTCTTTTTTTTTGGCATGCAACGATGAACCATTTTGTTTGGGCTGACCTGTCGACTTATGACACGCGAAAATCGAAGACCTTTTACGAACAAGTTTTTGGTTGGAAATTTTATGACTCTGGCGGTTACTTTGTGGCCATGCAGGGCGCGGCGGAAATCGCTGGCCTGTTTGAGACGCCCGATTTTTTCAAAAAAATCAACATGCCTCACTTTTGGATGAGTTATATCACGGTCGCTGATGCGCTCAAGACAGCCGAAATCGCCCGAGAATTTGACGATGCCAAAGTGGAACTGACGGATGATTTCTACGGTGGCAAAATCGCGTTGATCCGCGATCCACAAGGAGCTGGATTTACCGTCTACGATGGCGGCAAACTCGACAGCAAAAAGATCAAAACGGGGCATCTCATTTGGAACGAGCTGCATGTTTCCGATGTCACACGAGTGATTCCATTTTACGAGCGGCTTTTAGGCTGGAAGATCAACCCAAGTCAAACAACGGACAAATATCACATGTTCAATTCGGAACGTGAACACGTCGCTGACATCACGGTCATCCCGAATGAAATCAAAGGCAAGTATGAATATTGGGTGTGCACGTTTGGCGTTGACGATTTAAATCGCGCAAAACAGCAAATCATCAAAAATGGTGGAAACGTCATTTTTGACGAAGGCGAGCGAGTGATGATGCACGACAACTCCGGCGAAGCGTTCTTTTACATTCAATCCATTCGTTAACGGGATCGGCGCCGTTTCACAAAACGCAGCCTGTTGTTTTTCACCGCAATCATAAGTGCGAAGCATGAGCGAGGGACGATGTTTTTGCTACCCGTCGGCGTGGTTGTAGTCCCTCGCTCACGCTTCGGGTTGCGATTTCATGTCGTACAAGTCAGGCGTCGAGTGCCACTGGCTCCGCCAGTGATGTGGCTGGATAGTGGTTGTTAAGTTCTTCAATTGAATGCAAAACCGTGAGGCAATGTGCAAGTCACTGACGGAGCCTGTGGCACTCGATCTGCGCTTCGTACTCGTATCAATCGCAATAATTACATAACTCTCACGCTTCGCAACTGTGATTCCTGCCATCAACATTACCCAATTCTGCGGAATTCGCTTGATTCTTGTTAATAAATATAATAAAATATTTTTATTAACAAAAATGGGGCCCCTTTGGCAATGAAGAAAGTACATGTCGTCCGCGATATGAATCAACTGCGTGCGTTGAAAGCACCGATGCGGCAGTACATCGTTACGGAATTGGCGATTCTTAAAGAGTGTTCGGCAAGTGAACTTGCCCAGCAATTGAATTGTTCGCAAGAGTCGTTGCAATTTCACATCAAAAAACTGCTCGACGTCGGGTTGGTGAAAATCTCCGGCAAACGATACGCCAACAATCGGACGGAAACGCTCTATCAATTGGTGGCGGCGGCGTTGACGGCAGACAAAAAAAGTAAGTGCCCGCAATATCGCTCGCTGTTGGCCGAGGTCTACGGCGCCTGTTTTCGAATTGCGGATCGCGAGCTCAGCCGGCAATTGACCGAAAGTGTCGATCATGAATTTTCGTTGACCCAGATCAAAGTTCGCTTGCGACCAAGTGTTGCACGAGAAGTAGCACGCCGATTTGATGAGCTCAAAGAATTTATCAAAGACAACCAGGATTCGAACGCCAAGGAATCACATTTAGTTACTTTTTCGATTAGTAAAAACAGCGCATTGGCCAGTTAAAACAAATCGCCCGTTCGACCCAAACTAAACCAAAAAAAAGGGGGTTACCCATCATGAGAACTTCGCCGCTGAATTCCTGCATCATTGCATTGTTCTTCGCCACGATCGCCGTATTTCCAATTGGCCTGCCCTGCTCTGCCAAGCAGCTGTCGCAAGAGTCACAAGCTACCAAAATCACCGACACCTCCAAGGCAGTCAGCATCCCCATCCATTTAAATACCGCCCATATCTTTGTGGATGTTATGGTCAACGGAAAAGGCCCTTATTCGTTTGCCCTCGACACGGGCGCTCCATATTCGGCCATTGATTCTCGAGCTGCCAAGCAAACGAAATTGAAACTTACCGGCAGCGTAGACGCCGGCGGGTCAGGCGAAAAAGTTCGGAAGGCTCAATTTGCCAATAACGTAAATTTGGGATTGCCCGGTGTCAATCTCGCCAACCAGACCATGGTTGCACTGTCGCTCGAAGATTTTGAACCCATCTTGGGTCGCAAGATCGACGGAATTTTGGGAATCGATTTGTTCCTGAACTTTGTTGTGGAGATCGATTACGCAGCCAGTCGCCTTCGCGTCTACGACAACGAAACATTTCGATATGACGGTCGCGGCAAATCCGTTCCTGTTTCCGTCCAGTCGCGGCGCTGTCGCGCAAAAGCCACGGTCGTTTTTCCAGGACGCAAACCGCTCGAAGGCAATTTCGTCATCGACACCGGAGCCAACATTTCAGTGCGACTCAACCAGCCGTATGTCGTCGAACACGATTTGACAAAATCATTGACCAAATCCATCGAGTCAAAAGACGGTTACGGTATCGGTGGACGATCCACCAGTATCATCGGGCGAGTCGAATCGTTCGAATTCGGCGGATTGAAATTCAAACAACCCGTGATTCATTTGAGTCAGGCGAAAAAAGGAGCTGGAGCAAACGCGGCCGTTGCTGGAATTATCGGCGGTGGTTTATTGAAGCGGTGCAATGTCGTTTTTGACTTCAAGCGAAAGCGGATGATTTTGCGACCCAATCCAGATTTTGATTCACCTTATGAATTCGACATGCTAGGACTCCGCTGGAAAACCGGCGGCCGCGGCGATTTCAAATCGTTTTCGGTGTCCGGCGTTCTCGAAGACTCGGCTGCCTTTCAGGCGGGTATCCAAGTGGACGACAAACTGGTTGAAGTCAATGGAATCAAACCCAAGCAATTGTCCATTCCCCGACTCCGAAAACTGGCACGCGTTCACAACGGTGTCTTTCGCATTACTGTTAAACGCGGAGATAAAACGATCAAACGTGAGATCAAGCTGACTCGCAAGTTTTAATTGGCACGTTTTTGCAACATCATTACAAATACCGTGACACGCGATTAGAGAATTCGACTGGTGGAACGTCGTTCAATCGGAGGATGTCGTTCGACTGGTCGTCAAGGATCGGTCGACCAGTAATTCACCCACCTGGCGGGCGATCGAAATTGCGTCGTGGTCGCCGGTGACATGACGGGTCACAAAGGCACCTTCCATCAAAACCATCAACTGCTTGGCCAAAGTTTCGGGATCGTCCGCACCCGCTTGTTGCGACAATTTCTCGACGACATCGAACATCGCGCGTTTGTTTTTTGCGGCGGCACGATGTGCAGGATCGTGTTGCAAAGGGAATTCCATGGCAACTTTTACGAAAAAACACCCACGGAATTCATCGAGATTCACGATATCGTCAACCACATCAAAAACCGCCAACAGGCGTGCCCGCGGATCGGAACCACCGCGCTGGTCGACCATCGATTGAAAATGATTTTGCAGCCAGTGATCTTGGGCTTCGATCACGGCCAGCATCAAATCTTCTTTGCTGGAGAAATGTTTGTAAAAAGCGGTTTTGCTGATGCCAACATCCGAGAGTATCTGATCGAGCCCGACGTCTCGGAAACCGTCTCGATAGAACCGCTTGCTCGCGGCTTCGATCATTCTGCTGCGGGTCGCTTGTCTGGCCATAATCGTCGAGGTTACGACCAAGTTGACGACAAGTCAACCAAAAGTTCACTTCAAGTCAACTTGTTGACAGCGGTGCATGGCATATCGTTCAGGCAGACATCATACTACTGCACAGGAGACCATTATGAAAAAATTCATTGTCCGGCGGGATATTGCCGGGATCGGTACCACGAATCGCAACCAGTGGGCGTGCAACGCGGCGCGTGCCAATCACGCCATCGCGCAGCTTAGTCCCGATATTGTTTGGGTGCGAAGTGTCATTTGCGACGACACCGCTTATTGTGAGTATTTTGCCAAAGATGCTGAAACGGTGCGTCGCCATTCTGAACTTGTGGGTTTCCCTGCGTCAGCCGTGGAATCTGTTTGTTCGGAAATCCAACCGTCCGATGCCGAGGACGAATGTACGGTTAAAACGAGGCTGACGTACGAGGCGGCGGCCGATTACTTTGACGCTCCTCAGCTTGCTTTTTGGGATCGCGCTGGAAAACGAACGGTCCAAAAACTTGAGCTTTCTGGTGGTGCGCGAGTTTTGGATGTTGGTTGCGGTACTGGCGCATCGGCAATTCCGGCTGGCCAAGCGGTCGGTCCAACGGGATCGGTGCTCGGTATCGATTTAGCCGAACCGCTGCTCGAGTTGGCGCGAACAAAAGCCGCCGACAACGGTTTGGGGCATGTAAGATTTCAGTTAAACGATATGCGGCACCTCGAACTGCCCAACGAATCGTTTGATGCCGTGATATCCGTTTTTTCGCTGTTCTTTGTTGACGATATGCAACAGATGATGCGCGAATGGTGGAGGATGGTCGCACCAGGCGGCAAAATGTCAATAACAACTTGGGGGCCACGGGTGTTGGAGCCTGCCGCCGATATCTGGTGGCGCGCTGTCGCCGACGAGCAACCGGAATTAATTGAGGAATTTCGACCTTGGGAAACAATCAGCCAATCCGATACGCTAGGCAATCTGTTTGTCGACGCAGGACTTTCCGCACCAACACTTTACGAAACCAATGATTGCCAACCGCTGACGTGTCCCGAGGATTGGTGGCCGATGGTAATGGGCTCGGGGTTCCGGTGGACGGTCGATCGACTTGGCCGCGAAGCCGCTGCGCGCGTCAAGGACGCTTGTTTGAAAACGATCACCAGTCGGGGTATTACCAGCGTCGAGTGCAATACGATTCAGGCGGTGTTGACCAAACCCGAGTAAATGCGCCCAAGATCATCACTACACTTTTTTCAACAAGAGATGAATTCGGACAACACTAATTACACTTTGTGGCGCCGGTGCACTGGGTTCTCATTTGGCGGACAATCTTGCTCGTCAAGGTTTTCAGCAGTTGCGCGTGATCGATTTTGATCGGGTCGAGGAACACAATGTGAATACCCAGATTTACGGTTTGGGTGACGTTGGGGCGTTGAAAGTTGATGCGTTAAAAAACCAATTGTTCCGCTCGGTGGAAATAGAGATCGACGCGATCAGCAAAAAATTGGAGGAACGTTCTGTCAAAAAGCAATTGAAGGGCTCCGATCTAGTGATCGATACGTTCGACAACTCGGCTTCACGGCAATTGGCTCAGGATCATTGTCGCAGTGAAAATCTGAATTGTTTGCATGTCGGACTATTTGCGGATTATTGCGAAGTGATTTGGGACGAAGCGTATCGAGTACCTGGTGATGTCGAGGGTGATGTTTGCGATTATCCGTTGGCGCGAAACTTGGTCTTGTTGGCCGTGGCTATTGCTTCCGAATCCGTTGTTCGGTTTGTCCTGCAGAACGAGAAAATCGATCGCACTGCTACGTTGGGTGATTTTGCGGTCAGGCAGTTGGAAAGCTAACAAGTTCAAGAGCTGCACGATTGGTACTGTCATTTATTTGAAAATTGGCATCTTTTGCTGGATTCCAAAATGAGCAATCATTGCAGGTAGTTTCACGTTGACTAGAACGAAAATTGCCATGGAATTTCACAACAATTACGAAGACAGTCGCCGCGCCGCTGCATACGACGAACTGGATCTCGGCGGTACTTACGATCTCGTTTTTCGAAACTTACCTGAACTGTTCAAAAAACAGGTTAAAGGAAATCGCGCTGTTGATTTTGGCTGTGGCACTGGGCGATCCACAAGATTTTTGCAACGGTTGGGATTTTCAACTATCGGTCTGGATATTTCGAATGAGATGGTCAACATCGCGCGCCAGCGCGACCCAGCAGGTATTTACCAGGTCATCGAAGACGGCAATTTCTCGGATTTGCCACAACATGGTTTTGATCTTGTGCAATCGGCATTCACTTTTGACAATATTCCGGGTTTTGATCGAAAGGTAAGACTCTTTCTCGGACTTGGTAACTTGCTCGAGACGGGAGGATTTATCGCAAATATTGTATCGACCCCCGAAATGTATACTCACGAATGGGTGACTTTTTCTACGCGTGACTATCCCGAGAATCGCCGCGCGCGTTGCAACGACGTCGTACGCATCATCACAACCGATTATTCCGACGCTCGACCGGTGGAAGATATCTTCTGGCCACACGAAGATTATTTACGGGTTTACCAAGAGTCCAATCTCGAAGTTGTTCAAGTGCTGCGGCCTCTGGCTGTGGACAACGAAACAGCGTGGAAGTCTGAAACAACGGTGGCGCCTTGGGCGATTTATCTACTGAAACGTGGCAACCGGAATCGTAAGTAAGAAGTAGAAGCAAGTAAAAAAGTTGAAAAATGGGACAGATTCGACATCGAGTTGGGATCAAGGCGGCAGTTCGAGAAGTTTACGAGGCGGTTCATCATCCAGAGAAACTGACCGGTTGGTGGTCGACAAGTGCATCTGGAACTCCGCAACAAGGTGAGAAGTTGCTTCTCGAATTTCCTGGTTACCCATCGCACGTTTGGGAATTGAACGAATTGCACGATTGTCAAATCGTGCACTTGCGTTGCCAACAAGGCCCTGGCCCGTGGGTCGATTCCGAGCTGCGATTTGAATTGCACGAAACCGAGTCGCAAGTATTTGTCACCTTGATCCATAGTAATGTCGATCCTGACAGTGACGCATACCTGTATTTCAATACAAAATGGCCAACTTTTCTGCTCAGCTTAAAGAATTTCCTGGAGACCGGAGTAGGCCAACCGTTTCCGAATGACGTGCGGATCAATCACGATTGATGCAATACAGCCTTTCGATTGAAAAAACATGTTGACACAATATGTGTTGAAACATATAAATGGACTTTAGGCGGCGGCACTCTGAAATTTTTTTGGCAAAATATGTGTTGCAACAGATAAATCGGCGTAATGAACGAGACAGTCGCCCGTCGATCTAAATAACCGCAGGTAATCCGCCCGATTCAACCTTCACACAAAATTGGTTTTCTACTTCATTTGGAAAGGACAGAAAAATGAGCGATATCGCAACCCTCGAACAAGAACTCAACGACATGATTCTGCAAGGTCAGGCCATCGAAGCTTTTGAGAAATTTTATGCCGACGACATCGTGATGCAGGAAAACGCCGAACCGCCGCGCGTTGGTAAAGCTGCCAACCGGGAATTTGAAGAGCAGTTCTTTGCATCAATCCAAGAATTTCATGGGGCTACGTTGGGCGACGTCGCCGTCACTGGGGACACTTCGTTTTCCGAGTGGACGTTCGATGTGACATTCAGCGATGGCAACCGCGTCGCTAATCCTCAAGTCACCCGCCGCAAATGGAAGGACGGCAAAGTGATTCATGAGCGTTTTTATCACGCGTAATGTGAATCGCGATTTTGATTCGCAAATAAGAAGTCGCAAAAAACGCTTTTCCCAAGGCTTTGGGTGCACAATTGACCCTGCGACTTCGTTTCTCTACACTCATTACAGACCGATCGGACTGCAAACGAGAAATCGCGATGGCACGACCTTTAGAATACGACCGGCAAGAGGTGTTAAACAAGGTGATGGCTTTGTTTTGGCGTCATGGATATGCCGGAACGACATTGCGGGATGTCCTTGTTGAGACTGAGTTTAATCGTCACAGTCTGTATAAAGAGTTCGGGGATATGGAAGGTCTGTTTCAGGTAGCCATCGAGAATTATTTCCAGATGTCTGCCTCTTTGTGGAATCTGCTCGAAGGGGACAACGCTGGTCTGGAAAGTATTCGCAAAATATTTGAGATGCGCCGGAGAAATGACAGTAAGGGGCTCGGATGTCTGGCGTCCAATACCATCATCAGTGGTGTCGAGTGTGGGAGCGAAGACGCAGTGGAACTCGCAAAAAAGTATTTCAAACGCGTCGAAAATGGCATTGTCAGATGTATCAAACGAGCCCAGGAAACAGGTGAGGTTCGCCGCGAAAGAGACCCGCGAGCGTTGGCAAAGTACGTGCTGACAGTGCTGCATGGGTTGGGGCCGATGGGCAAAAGTGGTGCGTCTAAAGAGGCTTTGAAGCAAGTGGCTGACGTCACGATAGAGTCCTTGCAGCAATAACAAAATTTTTTAGACGGTTGCAGACCATTTGGTCTTTAATCGGCCGGGAAACGAAATGAACAAACAGAACCACTTAACTAGAAAGGTAACGAGATGACAACAGAAACAATCGAAACGAACACATCAAACCAGCCGGAGAAACCAACCGGATCTAACGACGATCGATCTTGGACAACATCCGAGTCGACCAGAAAGGAGCGAACGATGAACGACATCAAATCTGTCCTGATTACTGGCGCCAATGCGGGTCTGGGTTTGGAAGCCGCTCGGCAATTGGCCCTGCAAGACGGTGTTCAGAAAATTTACCTGGTCTGCCGTAATGAAACGAAGGCGCTCGCCGCCAAAGCCGAACTCGAATCCAGGACTGGACGTTCGATCTTTGAAATTGTGTTGATGGATATGATGGACCTCGATTCGGTGCGCGCTGCAGTGGCAACACTGGATCATCCCATCGATGCTGTCGTACTCAACGCAGGCGGGACAGGCGGTAAAACGCCCAACGCCCTGACCTCTGATGGCGTAACAAATATTTTTGCTGTCAATGTTCTGGGGCACGCTGTACTCGTCGACGAATTGACAAAGCGAGATTTGCTGACGTCAGTCGTGCTCTACGCGGGCTCCGAAGCAGCACGAGGCATTCCACGAATGGGCATTGCTCGCCCCATTCTCGAAACCTCTTCGGTTGAGGAATTCGCCTCGATTGCCGACGGTTCGAAGTTTGGCGCAAAAAACAGCGACCCGCTCGATGTTTACGCTGCAATAAAACTGACTGCTACGTTATGGATGGCGTCGATGGCGCGTCAGCATCCGCAAATCCGCTTTGTCACCATGAGTCCAGGTGGGACGACAGGAACCAACGGTATGGACGATCTTCCGTTTTTGAAAAAAGTCATGTTCAAGTATATCGGTGGATTGCTGATGCCCCGGTTTGGAATGATGCACGGGGTCGACGTGGGTGCGAAACGCTACGTCGATGGACTCACGGATCCAAAATTCGAAACGGGACGGTTCTACGCCAGTAAAGGCGGGCTTCCGACGGGACCGGTAGTCGACCAGGCCACGCTCTACGACGGTCTGAACAATCCGGCCATCGAGGACAACGCCAAACAAGCCGTACATCGGTTTGCATAACGGCGACAACACGAAGCAACTTACAAAGAAACAAAATGAACACTTGCAACAAAACAGAACTGAAAAGCTCTCACATTGGTATCAATGTGATGAAGGAGGTAGTTTGATGGAAATAACGATTAAAGTATTGATCGGCGTGATTAGCCTGATGATGTTTGGCTTGGGGATGATGTCCATGTTTGCCCCGAAAAAGATGATCGGGAATTTCTCGATTGAACCTGTGGGGTCTGCGGGACTCAATACCATTCGCGGCGTGATCGGGGGACTGTTTATCGGTAGCCTCGCGATGTTGCTCGCTGGTTTCGCTACTGGCGAGACAATATGGTTCCTCGTGGTTGCTGTCCTGTTGGGTGCAGTGGCCGTAGGACGCTTGGTTGGTGTTGCCTTTGACGGCGTCGACAAATCTGTCGTTCCACCACTTGTTCTCGAGTTCGTGATGGTGGCGATTCTCGTCGCTGGCCATTTGCTGTTGGGAACCTCCTGATCGAAGTGCGGCAAATGCCAAAGTGGTGGTCTAAAACTTTTCCGCAAATCAAGGGAAGTTCATTTGGACTACCACTTTTTCTTTTTAGGGCAAAATGCGAGTGACAATGGGGCATGATTTTTGACCGGTTTTTCGTGAAATCAAAACTTTAGGAAAAACTGGAGCAAGTTATTTAGGCGGCAGCGAACGTGCAAATTTGACGCCCCGTTCAATCCAAGCCTTTAAATCATCGTCAGATTCGATGCCTGCGGGTTCGATCAACGCCCAACCTTTCATCACTCGACCGGTGATATCCATCGGTTTCACATGTGGTTCTGATTGGGTTTGGTCGTGTTTTTCTTTATCCAAACGCACGACGAGTGAGCCTTTCCACGGACCAACACACATGTTGCCGTTGATCATAAACGCCACACCACCAAACATTTTTTGTTCCGAGTAGCCCTTGCGGCGTTTCATCAATGGTCGGATACGCTGAACTAGTGCTTCGTCAGCTTCGTGCATACGATTCCCCTTTTTTTGTCATACTTTGATGTGAATCATCAGCCAAGGCAATTCAAGTTTTACTCGAATGACGAATGGCCTGGAGCAAAAGGGACGAAAAAGTTGGAAGAAGTTGGTAGGTAGTAAGTGGTAGGTAGTAGGGAGTAGGTGGTAGGGAGGAGGCTGATGTCCGTGGGGTTTTTCTGTTGTATGATGTGGTGTGATTGTTGTTCACGCTGAAAATGTAGTTCGACGAACGATAAAAAAAATTTATTGATGGCTGACAAACCGAAAGTTTTGATTGTTATTGGCGACGCTGCGGAAGTGCTCGATACGATGTATCCCTACTACCGTTTGATCGAAGCGGGATTTATGCCTTTGATCGCGGCTCCGGAAAAACGGAAATACGAAATGGTGATGCATGAGGTCAAACCGGGCTGGACGATCACCAAGGAATGGGAAGGTTATACCATCGACGCAGACCTGTCATTTCAGGAAATCGAGCCCGACGAATATGCCGGGATTTTGTTTTCGGGTGGGCGAGCTCCAGAATATATTCGCTACGACGAAGATCTGGTCCGCATCACTAAATATTTCTTTGCAGAAAACAAACCGATTGCCAGTGTTTGTCACGGCGTTGAAATTCCCGCATATGCGGATTGCGTCCGCGGTCGCCGCATGGCCACCGTTTCGAAATGCAAATTCGATCTGGAAGTTTGCGGCGGAATCTTTGTCGACCAGCCGTGCGTGATTGACGGCAATCTGGTCAGCGGGCGAACCTATCACGACAACGGACATTATGTCGGAGCGTGGATCGATTTGTTACAAAAATCGGTCTCGACTGATTAGGCATTGCGCGTGACGTTCGTCTAATTCAAACAGAACACGGCGAGAATTCGGTTACTTCACCTAATACCAGATTCTTAACGCTTCGGCCGCGTCTGGCCGATGGCGTATTTCAGTTGAATCGCGACAGAGTCCAGTGTTGTATAGGGTTGCGTTTTAGGAGCATCGCCAATGTGTGTGTCCACCATTTCTCGTTGTTCTTGCTGCAACGATTCGACAAACGCATATACACTTCCGCGTTGCAGCTTCTTTTGTTTTTTGAGAATTCGCTGAACAATATCTAACGTGTCTTTTAGCGATATTCTTTGAGCGCCTGTTACCTTGAGCGTTTTGCCAAGCGACAGTTCATTGTTGTCTAGTAGGCAATGCAGCAGACCATTACGTCGGATATCGTTGTTATAGTAAAGCCGCTTGAGCAAGATGGCTTGATGCGACACAAGGATTTTCTGCAACACATGATCGCAGTACGCCTGCTCAGCTTTCTTGATAATTTCTCTAAATGTCTTGAGGTCGGTTTTTCGAAGCTGTTTGTTTTCAGCTATAAGTTTGTTGATTTTTTTTCGATATGTGGTTTCTGCTTGTTGTAGCTCATTTTGTTGCCGACGAACTAAATCCAGCTCGTTTGCGATGCCATTGACCTTTAGAAACATCACAAACTGCAACGGGGTATTTTGCGAGGCACTGACAGTCGATGCAGAAGTTGACGATGGACGCAAATTGTCATTGGGCTGAACCCCCAATATTTTTTCTTTAAGCTTTTGATCCCAATGTTGAGTAAGCCATGCTAGTTGGAAAGTGGAAGTCATTGGCTTCCACGATTTGGCCTTTTCATTTTTGCCAATGATCTTTTTTAACATGACGCGTTGTTTGGGATTTAGCTTTTTAAGCAGTTCATCGTGAATTAAACTTTGGCACCACTCATCCAAAGCTTCGATCTCGGTCACCAATTCTTTAGCAATTTTTCTTATATTTGCTTTTTGCTGCTCTGTGACATTGAGTGTTTTGCCAAGTTTTGAGTTCAACAACAAATTAGCAAAGCCATGCCGCCAGATTTTTTCCCAAATGACCAATTGCACAAGTCTTTTTCTCTGTCTTTCAGTGAGAATATCCAAGGCTTGTTGCTCATATTGTTGATGTAATGATGAAATCTCATCACCTGCTTTAGCAATTTCTAATTCGTTCAGCTGTTGACGATCAATGACTCGGTATAACTCGGCCAGTTCGTTCTGGCGTTTTTTGTGCAACTCACCAATCTGCTTGCTTTTACTTTTGGTTAGCTTCAACTCCTTTTGAATTCTCGATGAGTTAATAATGGTCAGCAACAAGCCAGTATTAGAGACATAGCGATCGACAGGTCGGCTCGGAAATGCAACACCACTGACCATGATTGGTAGTTGAGTTTCTTGTGCTTTGATGGTGTGACAAGCAACGAATGAGATAAGGGTAACAATTGCAATGTTTTTCATAATATTCAATGTTTGAAATAGCAAAACGGCCAGGCACAAGTTAGTTCGCAGCCAATTGAAGTCGATAGAACCTGCCTACTATATTTTCCAAGGAGCATAAATAGCGGTTTCACAACGGGCGTTGTAGTCTGCATGAAAACTGTCAAACTGTGCCGCCCGGCGGTTACTATACCAGCACGATGCGCCAGCGAGTGGTTTGATGGGAGAACCACTCGCTGGCGCGTCGTGCTTGTATTCTTTTTCCAACCACAACTACGTGCGAAACCGCTGTGAAATCTCTTTGAGCCGAACCAATTGTTGGTAAAACAACGGCATCACAATCACGCTTTCGATATATCCAAAGACGTACATCAAAATCGACAAGACTTTGCCGTACGATGTGACGCCGTCTTGAACGGTCGAAAAAATTGAGTAGGCGAGCACACCGATCATGACCATCCAGCTCAATGAAAATGTCACCGTTTCCAAATCTGACAAGCGAATATTCCAACGAATGATCTTGTTGAAATGATCAGCGATTTCAGGTGGATCATTGCGGCTAAGGACATCGACATGGCGTTCGGACTGGTCATTCGCACCTTTGTTGAAACGAAATGTTAAGCGACTCGTGGCGACATACAGGATCAAGATGATGGCCGTACCCACCAGGCAGGCAAAAAACGACTTGGTTTGCAGAAAGAAAATGATGGCAAGAGTTCCAAACAAACCGATCATGCTGTTGATGATTTCCGGAAACGAGTCTTCAAAAAAATCGACGAATTCTCCTGCCATCTTGGTTCGGGCCGCCGTGACGGTCACTTCAGAATTGCGGGACGACTCTTGAGCAACAATGTCATTTGACACTTGCGCATAAATTCGCGAGTACACGCGCGTATCGTAAAACCGGCGAACGCCTCCCAGGATGACCGTGGCCAACCCGATTCCACAGAGTTGATACAGGCCGAAATATCGCTGGTTCAGCAAATCGTCAATCGCGATTCCCATGAACAACGGAAAAGAGAGCATGGTTGCTGCTTCGCCCAACACCAATGTCCAGGTTATCGTGATCCGCCATCGATAACGGAGAAACAATTTTCGCAGTGAAAAATCATGCGGGGGCAATTGAAAGTTTTTTTCAGTCATTTTTTAGCTATTGACACGTGAGAATCAAATGATACACTAATGTATCATGGCAGCACCAACAAATACAACCAGAGACTCCCTGATTGAGGCGGCGATTCAAGTGTTTGCCGCCAAACCGACGGCAACCTTGGCGGAGGTAGCAGAAGCGGCGGGGGTCAAGCGCGTAACGTTACACCGATTGTTTGGCACTCGAGAAGAGTTGCTCAAGGAAATCGCGATTCGATCTTTGGCAGAGATGGACCACGCGTGTGAAAAGGCGGTGGAAGGAACAAAATCCGCTTTAGATGCCCTCCGCGCAATTGTCGAGGCTTTGGTCCCCGTTGGCGATCGATGCTATTTCCTCTGGGAGCAATCGGATGTCTGGGAAGAGCCAAGTGTCGCCAAGCAGACAGCTCGCCAAGACAAGGAGCTTGAGGAGTTGATTGAGATGGCGAAAGCAGAAGGATCGATTGCTGCGGACATTCCTACGGCCTGGATTATCGCTTCGATCGTGTCTGTCGTTTATGCGGCGCTCACTACATCGCGTTCCGGAGATATCGCAGTCAACGATGCAGGCAAGCTTGCAGTTCGAACACTGTTTGCCGGAATCGAAGCAAAACCAACGAAGAAAAAGGAGAGACGGAGAAAACGATGACTTTTATTCATCCAGGAAAAATCGGAGCTCTTGCAGCCATTGCAGGTTTGTTGATTGTTGTGGGATCTGTTGGGTTCGAACCCGCTGATGTTCCCGTAGATTCGAGTCAAACTCAAAGCACGTCAAATCCAAATCTTGAGGACAAATTCCGTCAGCGGTTGCTGGGAAGAAAGGTCGACGATTTCAAACTCGATGATGCGGTTTCCGGGAAACCGTGGCAATTAAGTCTTCAGAAAGGCAAAGCGCGAGCCGTTGTTTTTTATTTTCTCAGTACGGAGTGTCCGGTCACCAATCGCTATACCCCTGCCCTGAGCAAAATCCAGGCGAAGTTTGCGAAACAGAAAGTCGTCGTCGTGGCGATTAACAGCAATGTGCAGGACACAGTCAAAGAAATCAAACAGCACGCGAAAGAGTATTCGCTCGAAATTCCAGTGTTGAGCGATGCTCAGGGAGTCGTCGCTCGCATGCTTGGTGCCAAACGTACGGGCGAGGCGATTGTGCTCGACGCTGATATGAAAGTCCGATTCCGCGGGGTGATTGATGATCGGTATGAACGCGGAATTACCAAACCAAAAGCGACGCGCGCCTATTTAGAAGAGGCATTGACGGCTGTGTTAAACGGTCGCCCGGTCAAAACATCGATCACCGATGTGACAGCGTGTCCTTTGAATTTGGCAAAAGAAAAAAGCAAAAGCCAGACTCGACTAGAGAAAGTGACCTATTCAGAACATGTGGCGGCGATCATCCAGCGACGGTGTCAGTCTTGCCATCGTCCCAAAGGCGTCGGACCGTTCAAGTTAATGAACTACGCTGACGCAAAAAATTGGTCGCAGTCGATCCGCGAGGTGATTACTCAAAATCTGATGCCGCCCTGGCATGCCGACGCGCCGCACGGCCATTTTGTAAATGACCGAAGCCTGACTGACCAAGAATACAAAACGTTGTTGGACTGGATCGATGACGGGGCGATCGAAGGTGACAAAAGCAAACTTCCCAAACCTCGAACGTTCTCAAATTCTTGGAGTATAGGTAAACCAGATCTGGTCGCCAAAATGGACAAGAGCGTCGAGGTGCCGGCAGAAACTCCAAAATTAGGTGTTCCTTACAAATATATTTGGGCTGGCAAACCGTTCGAGAAAGAGACGTGGGTCAAGGCTGCCGAAGTGCGTCCGGGTGCAACCGAGGTCGTTCACCATGCCAGTGTTTATATTGTGCCCAAGGGAGTTGAGATCAAATTAGAAAACGACGAGCGTCCGAGCAATGTGAGTGAGTTGTTTTCACCAACGGCCGAATTGCCGCATCTCGTTTCATTTGTTCCTGGTGATAACGCTTTTGTGCATCCCCAAGGCCTGGCCAAGCGTATTCCCAAAGGTGCGAGGTTGATCTTTGAAATGCACTATACGCCGGTTGGCAAAAAGGCTGTCGATCGCACCGAAGTCGGTCTCGTTTTTGCAAAAAAACCGCCTCGGCATGAAGTGTTTGACGATGCAGTTCTGAACTACATGTTTTCGATACCGCCAGGCGTTGAGAATCATCGGGTGATGGCCAGGAGCCGCAAATTGAAACGCGATATTGTGTTGCTGTCGATGAATCCGCACATGCACTATCGTGGCAAATCGTTCAAATATGAGTCGATTGATCCGTCGGGCAAACGTTCGCTGCTGCTCAATGTGCCAAGGTACAATTTTGAATGGCAGTCAACGTATACGCTGGCAAAACCGATCCATATTTCCAAAGGATCGCGCATCGTGTGTACGGCGGTTTTTGACAATTCAAAACACAACCCATTCAATCCGGACCCCAAGGCGCGTGTTCAGTGGGGTGAACAAACGTGGCAAGAAATGATGCTCGGGTCCTATGAGTACTACGAAAAATAATAAATCATGGCGCGCTGTTCGCTTTGTTTATTAGCGTGGTGAGTGTCTGAACGTCGATCGCTTTTCATTAGCGGTAGACTATTTAGAAATTTTCGGGAAATTGGTGAGCAAAGACACCGTGAGCGGCAAGGCGCTAGCCGCCGATACGAAACACAGTACGATGCACTAACGAACCGGCGGCTAGCGCCTTGCCGCTCACAGGATCAGGTTCACGGGAGCATCGCCCGCAAAACGTTGTGATGCAAGTCGCAGAACGGTGGAATTTAGGCGCGAAAAATAGGAAAATGAAACTTCACAGATAGTTACTGCCTATTACCCCTGTGAAATTTCCTGCAAAAAGCGTTACCGCCGATATCGAAATGATGCATGAACCTGTTATTAACTGGCTGCACTACAAATCGGGTGCCTGTTACGAAGAACACTCGCACGAAGAAACACAGATAACACTGTTTTTGTCTGGTGAAGTCGAAGAGTGGGTCGGAGATCAGCGAAATGTTATTGGCCCGATGGACCTTGTCGTCAAACCCGGCGGTCTCAGACACGCTGACCAATTCGGACATGCCGGGGCGTACACTTTGCAATTGTCGGTCAATCAGCGATGGCTCGAGTCGATTGTGGCGCCGACCGAAAAGTTGGTTGAATACAACGTGGTGGTGAGCCAGGCGATCTGCTTTCGATTTTTGCAGTGCTTTTCAGAAGCGATCGAAATTCGTGAAAAAGGTATCTCGAGATTTGGCAAAAACATTGCTGGATTTCTCAACGAATTGGCTCGGCAAAGAAAAAAAGTTGTGCGGACAAAACCGATGTGGCTGGAGGCCATCTCCGAACGTGTTGAGGCGCATTTTTTTGAACCCCTGTCGGTGCGAGAACTGGCTCGAGAGCAACACAAACATCCGGTTTCCGTTGCGCGCGCATTCCGAGAGCATTTTGGCGTCTCGATTAAGCAACGGATTCAACAGTTGCGAGTCAAAATGGCGGCCGGAATGTTGGCCGAAAACAAATTATCAACACCCGCCATTTCTCAGTGTTGTGGATTTGCCGATCAAAGCCATTTGAGTCGCGTTTTCAAAATTCACACCGGTTTGACGCCTGGAAAATACCGACAGTCGTTACAGTGTGATGGGTAACATTTGCGATGGTAGAGCCGGTTCTGCACCGGCTTTTTTTTGGATCGGCCGACGGGAACGAGCCCAACAAAAAAAACGCACGATGTTTCATTTGTTCAATAGTTCGAGCCGGAATTCCAATAATCTGGATTGAAATGCCGTCGGCCCGGCAATGAATTTGAATATCGAGGTATCGTTATGCAGTCGTTCCAGTTCACTCGTCGCAGTATGCAATTTGTTTTTTCCATGATCCTGATCGGCAGTCTTGGGGGATCGCCTGTTGCTGCCCAACAAGCCAATAAAAAATTTGCGGATCGTTTGAATTCGTATGCCAACGAATTGATGGCTTTGGAAATGGTGCCTGGGGCCGCCATGGTGGTCGTTCAGGGTGACAAAACAGTGTTTCAGGCCGGATTTGGCATGGCGGATATCGGTGCAAAGCGCAAAGTGACCAAGGACACGGTTTTTTATATTGCTTCATCGACGAAATCGTTTACCGGACTTGCTGCAGCGATTTGTGAAAATCGACGCGAACTGGATTTGGACACGACGTTGGACAAACTGTTGCCCAAAACCAATTTTCACCAGCAACTGGATCCGTCCAACATTCGTTTCCGAGATTTGCTGACGCATACGCATGGGATCAACAACAATGGACCGGTTTCATTTCGGTCCGCATATTCGGGGCAGCATACCGATGAAATACTCAAAGACCTGATGAGGTTTCATGGCGTTGCCGCCAACGGCAAAAAGTATCGATATAGCAATATTGGGTACAACGTCGCGGGGTTGGCGATCCAAAACAAATTTGGCATCAGTTGGAAAGAATTATTGAAACGCGAAATCTTTGATCCGCTGAAAATGAATTCAACAACGGGTTACGTTTCCAAAATTGATCGAAATCGTTTGGCGATGCCCTATTCGATCGAGCCCAACGGTTTCAAACGAACTCATTACGCAAAATCTGACGCCAATATGCACGCGGCCGGAGGTCTGGTCACGACGACCAGCGATTTGGCCCAATGGCTCAAAGTGAACATCAATCGTGGAAAAATCGATGGCAAGCAGTTGATTGCCGAAGCCGCGTTTCAAAACGCTCACCGTTCATACATCAAACAAGACAGCCAATATATGAGTTTCAGTCGTACGGGTTATGGACTTGGCTGGCAAACCGGCAGCTATGGCAAGGAAGAGATGATTCACCATTTTGGTGGATTCAGCGGATTTCATTGCCACATTAGTTTTATGCCCAAGAAAAAAATTGGTGTCGCGATCCTGATCAACACTTCGGCAGGCGCAAGGTTTGCAGATCAAATGGCGCGATTGGCTTACGATCTGTTGCTCGAAAAACCAGAAGTCGAAAAACAGTACTCCAAGCAGACCATTGAAAAACTTTCGTCGCAAATGGCCAAGCTCCGCAAACGTATCAAAGCGGACCGCGATCGCCGCGCTGCACGCTCCCAAGTCTTGCCACATCCCAAAAAAGCTTACTCTGGGACGTTTCGTAACGAACAATTTGGCGATGTTACGTTTAAAGTTGTCAACGGTAAACTGGAATCAACCATGGGCCCGCTCTGGAGTGCCGTCGAAGTCTTCGATGGCAAACGAAACATGCTGCGAGTCGAATTGACTGGCTCTGGTCAAGTTGTCCAGTTTGATTTCGGAGATGGCGAGCAAGCCAAGTCGTTTCGGTTGCTGGGGTTGGTGTTTGAGCGGGTCAAAAAATAGATGTTCTGCATCGCTCAATCGGTGTAGCCAAAAATGATGCCGCGGGTGGATTGGTTCTGCGGCAGCCAGATTTATTCCAATTCGGCCGCACCTAACAAGCTCCTGGTCAGTTTTCCCCCGGCTAACGAGAGTTCGGACAATGCGTCGTTGAGATGGGTTTCCGTCACGGTGATTGAATCGTCTTTCGATTCTTCTGCAGCAATCACCGCTGATTTCCTGAGCACTTCGCGGATAAAGGCTGCGCTTACGCCTTCGGTCCGTTCGATCATCGCATCCAGGTTGTTAACCTGGAGCGTCAAGCCGTCTGAATAAAGTTCAAACAGTCGTTTGCGACATTCTTTGTCGGGCAACGGTACTTCCAATGCCTGATCGATTCTTCCGGGGCGAGCAGCAAGAGCGGGCTCCAGGATATCGGGCCGGTTGGTTGTCAAAACAAACAGCACATCGCTGTCTTCGGAGAATCCATCCATTTGATTCAACAACTCAAACAGCAAAGCATTTGCGCCAATCGTTTGTTGATGACGTTGCGTTCCGATAAGGTCAACGTCTTCCAGGATCACCGTCGATGGCTGTAACATGCGGGCGAGATTACATGCCGGTTCGATGGAGCCCATTCCAGCTCCGGTCAGCATCAAAACTGTTCGCCCTTCCATCTTTGAGGCAACATACATTGCCAGCAGTGTTTTTCCAGTTCCCGGTGGCCCGTGCAACAACATCCCTCGTTTGATGTGGCGCCGGGCGGATCGTAGTTTGTCGACATGAGCGCTAAAATTGAAAGTATGTCTTTCGACTCGTTGAAGCAGGTCGTTCGGTAGTACGATTTGATTCCGGTCGATACTTGGAAGCCTGTGAAATTTCACAGACATTTTACCGTAGCAATCTTGTTCCAGTGAAAACACCTTGCCGCGGTACGCTTTGCCAAATTTCGTCATCCGAACAAGTTTACTGATAAATTTTTGAGCAGCGTCTTTTTTACCGGCCATGACTTCGACCAGGATTTTTGGAGGGTAGGTATCTGGTTCTTTGCAAATGAGCATGACCAGGGATGCACCATCGTCATCGAATAGATACAAACCTGTTTTGACACAGGCGAGATGTTGGTTGCCCGACAACTCAATATCCAAGTATTCTACAGGTCCTGTTTCAAAATCTTTGGACGAAGATTCGCTGGAGAGGCGTGCCAAACTCGCCCCATAATCCCGTTCGACAATTCCGAGCAGCACAAGATTATTTTTCTGTGATTCCAGGAGTTCTTCGATTGCCAAGTGCAGGTTCGGTCTTTCGAATACTTCGAAGACGTGCCTCACAATAGGCGAATCAGCGGTTTTTGCACCAAGGTGGTTTTCAATCGCTGCATTGAATTCAATTTTTTTTGTTCGCATGGATTGCTCTTTGTCGATTTGAAGATCGTTTTGGGACAATCAAGAGTTTCTGAATCGTTGTCTAAAAACAAGACAACAAACAAATTGCTCGAAAATGGTTGGGTGATGATCGTACCGTAAAAAAGGTGTTGAGGACTGCGCATTTCTCGTTGCGCGACGATAAATTCTATTGCTTAATTTTCGGGCAGCCAAGAATCGTTCGTTTGCGATGAAAATACAACCTCAACTGTCGGTTAACGATGTTTCGAACATCTCTAGTTTGATATCGCAAGTTTCTCGGCGATGCCAATGCCTCTTATGCAACCGGCTGCCTTTTGCATGAAAAAATTTTTGGAAAATTTTCCGCTGGTATTCAGGTGGAAAATAACAAGTCAACGGCAACGACATTTTTTTCGGCATGTTGGTTGCGATGACTGATCCAGTTGCTGAACAAGCGAACGTAATCACGATTTATATTTCTCACGTCATGGTAGACAAATAAAAATGAAAAAAGTTCTTGTTGGGTTTTCTGCATTTATTTTGTTTTGTTCGATTAGCTATACGACCAACGTTTTTGCCGAAGAAAGTTCGTCGACAACCTTGGTCAATTCACCGACTCCGCCGACCAACGTTGACATCATCGAGGAGCGAACGGACTCGGCAGATTTGACCTGGATGTTGGTTTCTTCGGCGCTAGTTCTGTTTATGACAGCGCCTGGTTTGGCCATGTTTTATAGCGGATTGGTGCGTCGGAAAAATGTCATCGGTGTCATGATGCAATGTTTGTTCCTGATGGGATTGATGTCTGTCATCTGGGCGATGTGGGGATATTCGTTGGCTTTTGGCAAAGGTTCGATCTGGATTGGCAACACCGAAAATTTGTTTCTCAGTGGATTAACCATGGTCGACGGGAAATTGCCGGGAGGCGCGGTGCCGGATCTGGTTTTCATGATCTTTCAAGGAATGTTTTTCGTGATTACTCCGGCGCTGATTTGTGGTGCATTCGCTGAACGGATGAAATTCAGCGCGATGGTAATTTTTATGGTCGCCTGGGGAACATTGGTTTATTGCCCGCTTTGCCACTGGGTTTGGGGCGAAGGGTTTTTGTTTTATGGCAGCGATGGTGCCTTGTTGGGTGGGGCGCTCGATTTTGCTGGCGGAACGGTGGTTCATATCAGCTCGGGAGTTTCCGCATTGGTCTGCGCTATGGTACTTGGTCGACGGATCGGTCTCGGTGAAAAAGATATGCGCCCGCACAATTTGACTTATACAGCCATCGGGGCTGCGATGCTGTGGGTGGGCTGGTTTGGTTTTAATGCGGGAAGTGCTGTGGCAGCCAATGATCTCGCTGCCAACGCCTTTGTTGTCACCCATTTGTCGGCTGCAGCTGGCGCCGTTTCGTGGGCGACTATCGAATGGTTGACGCGCGGTAACCCATCGGTGTTCGGTACGGCATCTGGGGCGGTTGCCGGACTTGTTTGCATTACACCGGCTTCGGGATTTGTCCAACCAATGCCTGCACTGTTGTTCGGCGCCGTTGCCGGTGTCACTTGTTTCGTAACATGCGGTAAACTCAAACAAATCTTGAAATACGATGATTCGTTGGACGTGTTTGGCGTTCACGGTATTGGCGGAATCGTCGGCGCGTTGATGACCGGAATATTTGCATCGCTGGATGTGAATCCGGATGGCACCAATGGGTTATTTTATGGCGGATCCATCAAATTGATCTTTGCACAACTGGCGGCCGTCGCCGTAACCGCCATCGTTGCTGCCTCAATCTCCTTCGCCATTCTCAAATTAATCGATCTCACGATCGGATTGCGAGTTTCAGAAGCCGACGAAATTCAAGGCTTGGATATCGCGACACACGGCGAAGAAGGATATGTTTTTTGAGGCGCGAGGGAAGAGGTGCGAGAGAAGAGTTGGGGTGGACGGGTGGTTTGTTACAGCGACAGGTCAATCGAGTATTGGCCGCGTCCAAGAAATGCACGGCTATTTTTCGCGCCTCTTCCCTCTTTACTCTTCTCTCTTTACTCTTCCCTCTTCCCTAATTGCGCTACCAGCTTTTTAAAATCTTTGAAGGAATCGATTTTTCGTTCGTCGAATTTGCCACGTGGAGATCGTCGCATGCGTACGGCGACAATCCGGTGTTTGGGAACGACGACCAGGTATTGGCCCAAATAGCCTTCGGCACTATAGCCATGATCTTGCCAACCGAGGACATCCCAATCGAGCTGGCCTTTTTCGACAATATTGGACATGAACTCACGTTCGGAAATGTTTGCTTTTTCAACTTGTTTCCAAAGTGCGTCACCGGTGAACCCTTTGAGTTTGGCCATTTTTTTCAAAAACGCCGGGTCGACATCGTTTGATTTCCAAAGTGCCAGGAGACGATCGGTGACGGCAACTTGCGGTTCAACGTTGATCCACCAAAGCAATCCATAGGAGGGCCCGAAACTGGAGCCGTAGCCAAGCGCTTTAGCAAGTTCCTCCGGTTTTGTTTTTTGAAAATCAACAGATTTCGTGTCCTTAGGTTTTTTTCCCGGAGAGTTTTGATCTGAAATGCACCGCGAAACAAACTCTTTGGGCAGGATCTGCTGGCCTTTCCATTGACCGCCGTCCATCATCAGTTGGCCAATTTTTACCAAATCTTCTGGACGAATTTGCAGCCCCGACATCCCGTGAGGGTTGCCAGATTTGTCCAACGACCAACTCCAATCGGAGATCCCCAGCGGTTTGAATATTCGCTCGCCAATCAGTTTGTCCATGCGCTGGCCGCTGATCTTTTGGACAATTCCGGGCAGCAAATTGCAACCTTTGTTGTTGTAACGCCATTTGCTTCCCGGCTTGTCGGTTAACTCCGCGCACAATGCCAGTTGCACGAAGTTCGGTGACCGATAAATGGCAGTTGTGCGGCGAGCGGATTGCAGGCCGGAGCGTTGCGTCAGCAGATGAAAGATCGTGATCTGCGATTTCTGGCCCTGATTCCATTCGGGGTAGAACTTGTAAACCGGCTCGTCCAACGATTTGAGTTTGCCATCGGCAATAAGCAAACCAAAGGCTAAAGCGACGACTGATTTTGTCGCCGACATCGATTCGATGCGTCCACGTTTTTTACCAAAATACGACTCTTTGACAGGTTTACCATTTTGCCAAATGATCAGCGCGTCGGATTCTGATTTTTTAGCTCGGTCGATCAATCGCTGGAGCACTTTTTCGTTTAGCGAGTGATTTTCGATTTTTTTTTGTTGGGCACACAACTCGACATTGAGCATGAGAACCGCGAACCATACGACAGATGTTTTAAACATGGAATTTTTGGCCTGTGATTTGTGTCTTGGGCGGCTTTCCGCGCGATGGCTTTCCGGAAAAAGCCATCGGTTAGAAAAAAGCGATCGACTGATGGTCAACGGAGTACGCGACTATCTGTCGGCCGGCATCTGACTGAGAGGGTTCGAATTGGGTGTTGGCAAGCCGAATCTCGAGTTGCTTCGCATTTTGGGCCAACCGAGATCTTTGATTTCCGCTTCGAGAACTTTAATGCGAAGATCGATCATTTCATTTTTGGCCTCGCGCCGGCGTTTCAATTTTTCTCGCATGGTTGCCAGGCGTTTCTCAAGTCCGTCGAGGTAGACTTCGTATTTGTCCAAGCGGTATTTGTAATCTTCGGCGAGCGCTTTTTTGAGTTCCGATTTTGCAGCGCTTTGGTCGATACTGGATTTTGCATTTTTCAATTTCTGCGTCGCTGTTTTGATCTTTGATTGAATCTTTCGGAATTCCGATTGATCCTGAGGTTGCGGATCCAGTAAATTACTAATTTTCTCGTTGACCGTTGATGGAGATTCATCACCAGGCAAACTATTCAGCGGATTGGCGCGGCGTTTTTCCTGGTTGGACGTGACGGGGTCTCCTTCTTGAACCGCAGCGAACATTCCCAAAACAAGCGTTGCGGCAAAAACCATTTTCAACATTTGTTGACTCCTGATAATAAAGTTAATTTTTTGCTTTTAGAATTTGTGGTGACTGTAATATTGCGTTATCTCGCTGCGCCAGGCTTCAATCGATTGTCGCTTGGCGAGTTTGATCGCGGTTTTTTAAAACTTTCGAGCGAGTTGATTTGTTGCGCGAGGCGCGACATGTCCGACTCGAGATTTTTACTTTCGTCCGGCAAGTTCGAAATCGAAATGCCAGCGTTTTGTTCGGAGCCCTCGATCATCGATTCGGCCCGACGAACGTCTCGCTCAAGCGATTCGATCTCGGATAAAAAAATGCCTTGGTCGTCCAGTTGGTAACGTGATTTAACCTGGTCCCATTGATTTTGCGCGTTGGGAGATCGCGGTCCCGGCCCCGGTGAAGTCAGATTTTTCCAATTGGCAATCGTCCACCACGCAAACAAAGCAAAACAAATACTGGTTACCATCGGCAGCGTCAATTTCCGGTTCGGCTTAAATGTAATCGGACGTTTGTTTCGGTCCCCAGGAATTTTCGGTACCGGCATTTGCGTCGGGTGATGGAGGTACGCCAGGTAATCATTGAGAAACGCTTCGAGTTCTGCGGCGGTTTGAAATCGGTCGTTAGGTGATTTCGCTAACAAACGATCGACGACTGCGCTCAATGTTGCAGAAATCTCTGGATTCAAACTTTGGACGCTGGCGTGTTGTTCCGTGCGAATTTTGTGGAGCACGCGCATTCCAACATTGGAATAAAACGGCGCGACGCCGGTGGCCAGGAAATACAAAACGCTACCGAGGCTGAACAAATCGCTGCGGATGTCGATGTCCGCGCCGCAGCTTTGCTCGGGTGACATGTAGTTCAACGTCCCCGCTAACATTCCTGTTTGCGTCATCGCCTCTTCGGATTCGCGCCTGGCCAACCCAAAATCGGTGATCACCACTCGGTTGACTTGATTGTCAACCAAAATGTTTTCCGGTTTGATATCCCGATGAACGAGCCCTTTGGAATGGGCGGCAGACAATCCGCCAGCGATTTGAAGTCCGATGCGAACGACATCACGTTCGTTTAGCGCACCGTTTTTTTCGACCAAGGTTTTCAGCGATGGTCCAATCACCAGCGGCATAACAAACCAGGGCACATCGCTTGACTGGCTGATATCGTGAATGCTTATGACATTGGGGTGCAAAATCGTCGCCGCAGCGCGAGCTTCTCTCAGAAAACGTTGTTTGGCAGTGCCGTTTTTTGCCAATCGCGGCAATACCATTTTGATCGCGACGGGACGATGAAGTTCTCGATCAAACCCTCGCATCACCACGCCCATGCCACCGCAGCCGATCACGCCTTCGATTTCATAGCGGCCCAGGCGTCCCAACATTTCAGGATGGGTCGGAGGCTGGAGAATTTCGCGCAACATTTGGTCAACGGTATGTAAATCAAATTCATCCCCCGACGGTGTTGTGCATGATTCGTTGAATTCAGAAATGAACGAACTCGTTGGAGTTGTCCCCAAAGTCGGTGAGGACTGAAAGATGTTTTTCAGTTGATCGGTAAACTCTTCGCGCCATGTCGACGCTGCCGATAATTCCAACAATCTGGCCTGACACTGTTGGCAATCGGCAATGTGATTTTCAATGGCCGCGATTGGCGTATCCGTAATTTGCTCGGTTGCAACAAGTTGCAACTCGGCATCGGAAATATGAGATGTTCTGTTCATGGCGATTTTAGATTCAGACAAAATATTGGGCGGGATGTTCAATCATCGAATTTGCTATCCCTCGTGAGTTTCATGTAATCGTTGTTCAACCGCATTTTTCAAACGCGTAAAGACTCGGGAGCGGGCCATGTACACAGCGCCGTGATTCATGTCGAGTTCCCGAGCGACATCGGTTACCGGTCGTTGCTCAATTTCTGTTTGCCAGAAAGCTTGCCAGGTCGCCGGCTGGACTTGGGACTGGACCGCTTGCACTGCGGCCCGGAACACTTGCTGTTGAAACTCAAGATAAAACTCCGCCGACTCTTCAGGTGTCGGTTCCATCTCTAACGCAAAATGAGTCGAGCGGTCCGATTGCAACAGCAAGTTTTTTTGGCGGTGGCGAAAAAAATCGATGACCAGGTTTCGGGTGATACGGTACAACCAGCCGCGAAACGACGAGCTTTTTTTTCCACCATCAAATCTACCGATCGTGTCCGCGACGCGGGCGAGTACTTCTTGAGTCACATCCGTCGCATCGGCGTATTGCAGGCCTTTCGAGATACATAAACGAAAGATCAACGGCTGATAGATGTTGGTGAATTCTTCCCAAGCTTCAGCGTCTTGCGAATCTTGCAGTTTGCCGATCAGGGAGTATCGCGTATCGGGGGTGGAATTCATGATTTACCTTGTGTTCATAAGGTATAACGTGAAATTCCATGGTATCTCACACGGTCGGTCGTTTTTTCGGATATTTACCGTTTTTCGTCCGATTTGACCGGGCCGTCAGGTAGTGTTGATCAAATATGAGCGCCTCGCCGCTCAGTTCAAATCACAGCTTTCCGATTTGATGCGGTAGCTAGTCCTCGACAAACGATTTCAACCGGGCCAGGGCGTCGTCCCACTGGCGCGAGATCAGATCCAGTGCATCTTTCGCGTCGTCAATCGATTTAGGTTCGATTTGAAACAACTGCTGTCGCCCCTGTCGCTTGCCGCGCACGAGCCCCGCGTCCTCCAAGATTCGCAAATGTTTGGTGACCGCTTGCCGCGACATTTGAGTTTCGTCGGTCAGCTGGGTGATCGACAGCAATTGGCCATCGGCCAGTCGGATCAACAGCGTGACCCGAGTTTCATCACCCAACGCTGCAAACAAAGGCACTCGCCGTCGAATGCTTTTAAAGATTCGGGTGTTAGTTGTTTTGGACATATTTTTCAATATTCGTCATTTGTGCCGTCCATCCACCATCATTCATTCGATAGGCCTCGTCTCGACGATGTTTGGGCAGTGCATCAAAACCTGATTCTACAACCGTCAACAACGTGCCTTGTTCGGCAGGTTCTAGACGAAACTCGACCAGTGTCGCCGGTTCGCTCGAGTAATCGACATTCGGATCGACCGCGTAGGGATGCCAATTAAACGAAAACAGTTTTTCACTGACCATGTCGACGACCGTTACCTCCATGATCAAATGATCGTACCCCTCGCAAGTAATTCTGCCGTGTGTCGGCTGGCCGACGACAAACGGTAATTCCAAGTCAACTCCAAACCATTGGCTGAATTCTTGGTAATCTGTAATCGCCCGCCAAACACGGCTGACCGACGCATTCAATTCAATCTGTTTTTCGATTCGATCAGTACTGGTTTGAGTCATGATTTCTCCCGATTGGTGTGAAATTAATATGCAACTGTTTGGTTGCATGTTATCATGTTGCCATGTGCCGTCAAGTGACGAATTGAGATTTTTTCGTAGGGCCCGTTCCCACCGGCCAATTCAGCTGATACAAGCACGACGCGCCAGCGAGTGGTTTGACCTTGCAAAAAAACCACTCGTTGACGCTTCGTGTTCGTAATCCACGAAATTTCCTCTTGTGCGTCGGATGATTTTCACACGTCGCGCGTGCGAAGGTGCGAAAAAACCGGCTTTGAGTTTTTTTAATATCGTGGAATCGGGGCGAGGTCCGGCTCGATAAACGACAGGCGGGCCTCATCAGAAAACAGCAACTGTTTCGAATAATGAAGCTGCATAATTCGACTGTTCAAAAGCCGTGGGTTGGAGTCGACAAATTCTGACGAACATTTGGTGGGTGAACTGCACATCATAAAATGTCGAATTGCCAGGATCCAGGCTCGCGTCAGGGTCTCGTTGTATTTGGATGGGTCAATGTCATGGTGTTTCAAGTAATCCAAAGTGACTTGTCGGAACTGTCGGTAAACCGTGTCAACATCGTTGTCGACCAGGTAAACGTAGGCCAGTCGAACATGAATCGCGTGGCTAAATTCGTCGGGCGAAATTGTGAATGATTCGAATTGGCGTCGGAGTTCCTGATCTTCCCGATCGACTTGATGATCCGTGGTCATGATGCACCTGCTGTTTTGCTGATTAAGTTTGTGATGACAGACGTAAAACCGTGGGTCACTTTTCGACAAATTGATGGCTGTCGGCCGAATTGAGTTCTAGCCCATAGAGCTTTTTAAACTCGGCGACGACGTGAAGCGATTTTTTGGAAAGCGCGGACTTGCCTTCGAACGCGTGCAGGACAATGCCTTCGAGCAAATCACCGAGCGACATGTCGTGATATTCGGCAAGTGCCTTGAGAACTTTGACGAGACGTTTTTCCATTCGAACGCCGGTTTGGACACGCTCGACCACAAATCGCTTTTTAGATTTCTTGGCCATGGGGGCTCCTAGGTTAATGTTACCAAGGTACCATGGTGAGTCGCGAGATGCGAGGGGCGAGCTTGATCCTGTGAGCGGCAAGGCGCTAGCCGCCGGTTCGTTGCGGTAGTCCATCACCGGCGGCCAGCGCCTTCCCGCTCACATTGGATTTCCATTGCGAGAATTACTCGTCTCTTCCCTCGTCCCTCGCGCCTCTCCCCTCTTCTCTCTCCCCTGCCCTCGCATCGAGCGATTTCAAGAGATCGGCCCACCACATTCCGAGCATTCGGCAAAAAGCTTGGGTCGAGAGTCCGTGGCGGGCGGGATGGTCATCGCGGATTTGACTCCAGCCACGGTGTGTGAGTGTGACCAATGTGCCACTGGGAACGCTGGCAAACTGGACTTCTACCTCGGTCTTTTCGTGCGGAGCAAAATTGATTCCTTGCCACCAAAATACAAGTCGCTCGGGTGGTTCCCAAGCGGTGACCTGGCCCGTCACAATTTCACGGACTTCTGTATCGGTTTCTACCGCTTCATACAGACGGCCGCCGATCCAAGGTTCGATTTTCATGATGCCGGAGCGTTTGCCGGATGCGCGAAACTTGATGCCGCGTCGCCACCATTGATCAATTTCTTCGGTGAAGACTTGAAATGCGACGTTGGGCTCGACGGCGACCTGGATCGTGACGCGTACCTGGTCCCCTTTGCCACCACCGGGTTGCTCATCGGATCCACGATTCACTTGCGAGTTCTCCGAGCCGATTTCTTTTTCTTGTTGGCTTTTTTCGACTTTGTTTCCGCATGTTGTTTGAACGCCTGCAATTGGTCGTTCCAAAATGATTCCAACTGTTCTATCCAATCATGCAATTGCGAAAACGTTTCTTGCTGAAGTTGATAAACGCGACCTCGCGCGTCGTCCTCCAACGTTTTTTCTTCGATCAGCCCCGATTTGCGGAGGACTCGCAGATGACGACTGGTTAGCGGACGACTCAGCGACAATGCGTCGGCGATATCCGCCGGTCGTCGCGGTTGGTCGCGCAACAGATGGATGACGGCCAGACGATTGGGCTCGCCGAGCGCCGCAAAAACTTGATGAAGCTGTTGTTGCATCGGGAATTCCTAGCGAACGCGTTGCATAAACCACCAATGATGACCTTCGAGATCCACCGCGCGGTAGGAACGATCCGCCTAGAAATCTTCGCCATAGTCATGTGTTGCGGGTTGATCGATGATTTGGGCGCCCGCCGCACGCGCGTGTTCGTAATGGGCATCGGCGTCGTCGACATAGATACACAACGATTGCGTATTGGTGCCGCCAATGGATTGGGGACTTTTACTCGGCAATGGATAAGGTTCAGCAGACCTGAGTCGCGCGTCGGAAACCATGACCAGTCCATCTCCAAACGTCAATTCGGAATGCACAATCTCGCCTTGGTCGCCCTCGATCTTGAGGCGAATCTCGAATCCAAAAACGTTGCAAATCCAATCAATGGCGGCCGCTGCGTCGTCGTAATACAGAGCCGAAGATATTCGCGGCCATCCTGCAGGAGTCGATTTCATTTTCTATTGCCTTGTGAAAATAGTTTCTCGTATTGATAATAGTTAAATAATTGTTAAACTATTTGTCAAGCGGTTTGTGGCGGTTTTGAGCTGCAATGTTGAATCATGTTCCGAACATTTGGAGCGACCGACGGTGGGAATTCTCGATCCATGGAACGTAGTTTTTCTGATTGGTTTTTTGGTCTATACCTTGATCCGCAGGTATTTTGTGCTGCAGACTCGTGCTAACCAGCCGCAAATACGGTGTATCGATACGGTGGAAAAGATTTTGTTGGTGGGCGTGATTACCACGAGTTTGCTATTCCCCGCGGTGTACTTGGTGACTCCCGTTTTCTCGTTTGCCAATTACGAATTGCCGATTTGGGTCCGTGCCGCCGGTGTACCGATTTTGGTGTTTGCGTTGTGGTTGTTTTGGCGATCTCATGCTGACCTCGGTTCGAATTGGTCGGTAACGCTGGAGATTCAAGCGGAGCACAAGGTTGTTGATCGAGGTGTTTACAAGCGGGTGCGGCATCCGATGTACGCTTCGATTTTTCTGTTTGCTTTGGCCCAGGGATTAATTCTCAACAATTGGTTGGCCGGTTGGTCCGCCTGGATAATGTTCGCCTGTCTCTATTTCCGGCGCGTGCCTCAAGAAGAAACAATGATGTTGGATTTCTTTGGAGAAGATTATCGAGCATACATGCGGAAAACAGGTCGGCTCTTTCCGCGGTTGTTTGGCGGCAAGTGAGACGGGAAAAAGGTTGGGACCAAATGGCGACGCTGCGAAAAAGTTTGGAATTGGCTCACGCAGAGCCGCAGGGGAATTGCTGAATTTCACCTCTGTCCTCTTCTCTCGCCCCTCTTCCCTCATTTATCCCAATGTTGTCCAACGGGATTCGAATGCACTATCTGGCAAAATGTGTGAGGGAGGTTTTTTCCCGCACTGTTTTGTTTGACGATGAATAATCTTGGAGCGGCTGAAGTGCAAAATTCCTCAATTTGGCGTAATCGATCGGGTGATTTGAGGGCGGTATGGTCGGTATTGATTCTGATTGGCACGATTGGAATCGTGGCCAATCCCCTGGTGTTGGCGCTGGATGCGACGAACGTTCCGGTACTGGAGAATTCGTTGAAAAATCTGTGCGTTGCCATCGCCGTGATGGTTGCCATCGTCGTGATCTGTCGTTTGAGTATCTACGGCGCGGCGGATTTTGGATTCGGGCGACTGCAGCGATGGTGGGTTGGAGTCTTGTTGGGATTGGCCGCCGGCGCTGTGCCGATTTACGTGTTTGTTGCCGCGGGATGGGGTTTTGGCGCGCTATCGATCACGGACCAATCGGGGACGGACTTTACAGATGTGCCCTTAACCGTTGCCTTGATCGGGCAAGCCATTCGCTACATCAGTGGTAGTTTTTTTGAAGAGACGGTGGCCCGTGGATTTTTGTTTTATTTGTTGTTGACCCGATTGCCGTGGGAAAAAGCCTGGCAAAGAAATTTGACGGCGATTCTGGTGTCATCGGTAATTTTCAGTTTGCTACATTTGGGGAACCCCGATTTGACACCTCTGGCTTTGATAAATCTGGCTGCGGTTGGTGTTTGGTTTGGAGTACTTTATCTGGGGTCAGGAAATCTGCTAGTTCCGATCATGGCTCATTTTGCCTGGAACCTGTTTCAAAACAACGTGTTTGGCATGCCCAATGGCGGTGGAGAATCCAAAGCCTGGATCTTGAATGTCCGACCCGAAATTGACAATATCGTGACGGGCAGTGGATTGGGACCCGAAGGAAGTTTGATCACGACGTTGATCTTGGCCGTTATGATCGGTGTCTGTTTGCCATGGGTTATCAAGCGTGAATTGATTTCACGAGAAATCAAAAATGATGCGGGTGAACAAAGCTCCGAGTGATTGGTTCGATATCGGATCACTTGAAAATCTACATTACCATTTGTGTCGATACTCAACGCGAATCCCGTTGACGTCATTGTCGAGATCAAAAAATCCGATCATCCCATCCACACGAATGATATCCGCATTGCTGATGGGCAATTGGTAGCGGAAGCCGAGTCCGTATTGATCGCCTCGGGCGTTGCGGTTGGCATCGTCTCCGTGTACTCCAATGTAAGCCGCTTCGAGAATCAACTGTTGACTAAAATCGGTTGCCAAAATGTTGAATCCAACCGCACAGCCATAAGTGTCGTTTCCGGTGTCATCCAATGTTGGAAACCCGGTCATCCCGTCAGTTTCAAACAGGATACCAGTGTTGCGGAGCACGCCGCCAGCGAAACCCGCACGAGCGGCGGATTGTGGACGATCAAAACCGGCGAACATGTTGAAATACGGAACGAACGTTAACGGGTTGGCGGTGGTAAAAGAGTTTTCAATCAACAACAAAACTCCGTCGGCCGTCTGTCGTTGGTTGGGTGATTTTTGTCCTGCGTTGGCAATCACACGAACTGAGTTGGAGATAAAACGACCGTATCGTCTGGAATAGGCCAGCGAAATATTGTGATAACTCAAATCGCGAATCTGGTTTTGATCTTCGAGAAATGCGTAGTCGATTTCAAAGTAACCCCCGGCCGCTTCGATAAACGTCGCGATTCCAAACAAATCGACATCGTCATCCGGAAACGCTGGCGAGGTGACGTCGTCCCAGGCATAGAAAAAAGTGATGTCCATGTTGGAAATGTCGAGCAAACGGCTATTGCGGGCGGGGATCGTGTAGGCGACACCAAGAAATGCGTCTTCGAGCCAGACCCCGTTTTGGAATAACAACGGCATGAGGCCTGCGGCAAACGGGGCGTCAAATGGCAGGTTTTCACCAACCAGGCCGCCCCACAATGCACCCAAATCGCCTTCGAGATATCCGAAATTGACGTTGCCGTTTAATCGATTGTCGAAATCAAAATTGCGATCCAGCAGGTATTTTGAATTGTTCACTCCATCGTCAAACGGCGTCATGTTGAACACGATTCGTTCGGTCGAAGTAAATTTAAAATCAAAAAACAGGTTGGCTTCGAACGACCAGAAACTTTGGTTGTCACCGTTTTGAGTGGCCGAAGAAACCGCTGTGCGAAAATCACCGTGGACGATGAATTGGGGAACCACGGGATTTTTTGGACCCAGAAAATTGAATGCGGGGCTCAATTGTCCGAGTTGGTACCATGGTCGCCCGATCTCGACCAACGGTCGTTGATTGGCGTTGAGTGTTTTGCCTTGATAGACCTCCATCTCCGATCCCGGGTCATACGGCATGGTGTAATCAATCGGGTCGGCTGGAAAATCAAATGGATTACTGGAAAGCGTTTCGACGCCCGGTCCGGTTTGTGGATGTTTGTGTAAAAACTGTTCGCCGAATTTGGGTTGTCCTGCCAATGTGTAATTGCTGGATGCGCCGATCGTTCCTTCTTGCGCAGGCCGGGGAAATGAGGCTGGTCGCGCCGGTGTTGGGGTCGGCAGTTGATTCCGTTGAGATGCGGGGTAGTTGTTGGTGATGGCCGTGTTTCGAGGAGTCGGCAGTAGTACTGGGCGCTGATTTTCGGGAACTGGCAGCTCTTGCCGCGCGACGCGCATCGGGCGCGGAGACACGGATTGTGGACGCGCGGGCAGTGGAGACGCGAGGCGCGGAGATGCGAGGTTCGGAGACACATTGTGCGGTGGCATCGGACGCGGAGACATATTGCGCTGAGCCACGAATGGTTTCGACTGGTTTGCAGGCCGGCGGTAGCGTTGGTGAGGTAAACTGGCTGGACCGACAAACAGATCTTCGTCGATTCCCAATGCCGCGAATGGGTCGGGAGTTTGGCGACGAGGGTGTGCCACCGGGGGTTGGCGTTGTTGTGCGTTGATCAATACAGCATCGATATCCGTTATGTCATTGGGAAAGGTGTAGGCGACCGTTTGAACAGGATACCGTCGAGGTTGATTTGGTCGACTCGTTGTTTGTCCGAGGCAAAAACACGGCGCACCGGTCACTAGCGTAGCAATCAAGATTGCGACGAAACGTTCGAAACCGTATTTGTTAATCACGTCCATGCGAGCAAAACTTATTTCACTTCGAACCTGACCGTGTAATCGTGAGAATCGCAGATCCACTCGTTCATCATGCGTTCCATTTCAGCGGTGGCTTTGACAAAACGCATAAAGTAAATGGGTTCAGCGCGGCTTCGCATACGGATCCGCAGATAGTAGATGCCAGGTTTTCGAATTAAATGGGACGGGACAACGTACTTTGCCTTTCGTTTCCCCAGTGGAGGTAGCGAATGGCCTTCCATGCGAATAAAAGGCGGATGGTTGATGACCGAGGTTGGCTGTGCAGCAGGTCGGATGAACGGTAGTTGGTCAAAGTCGACGTTGATCGGCAGAGGCATTTCACGATCAGTTCCCTTGACGTTCGTTGTCAGAAACTTGGTTTGCAAATTAAACAACTGCTTGTCGAACGCAATTTTTCTCTTTTGAACATCGAGTGATTGGAGATCGGCCAGGTCACCGTTGGAGTCGAGATAGCCGGATTCCCAAAGTTGTTGAAGATCGGGTCCAAACAGCGTAACGTTCAACCACAGCTGGGGTTGGGCACCGAGCGAACCGCTGGGCATGTTATGGCCGTTGTTCAGGTTGGTCAGGCAATAATAGAATTTGAGTTTCTTGCCGACGTTTCGCGGACCAGTGAAAAATGGTCCATCGATTCTCGAACTGTTCTCAAACAACTGACGACGAATTTCTTTTTTGTAAGCCAGTTTTTTCAGGTTGCTGTCGACAATATCGCGGGCGTCGTAGCGATCATCGACTTCGCGCCAAGCGGGAGGAAAATAGCAAGTGAATTTCCCGGCTGCCAAAGCGTCTTCGAACGCATCGGTGCCCCACCCTGCCCTCCAATCGAATTGCAACCATTCGTTAACCGTCCAGCGATTGCTTTCGATCGTTTGCGGGAAAATACCGGGATGCGCAATCGAGTACCCGGGCCCATAAAACAGATGGTTGGAATGTTTTCGATCGGCATTGACGACTTTGCCCGCAATGACGGCTGCCGGACCGACGGTGTATCCTTCGTTGCGTCCAGGTACTTTGCCCATGTGGCAGTCCTGGCAAGTTATCCCTTGTCGGAAGGCGGGACTGGCGCGGTATTGTTCCCAGACCACCTCTAATTTAATGCCGGGTTTGACGGCAACCTGATGACAAGACATGCAGAACGAGCTTTTTGACAACTGCTCGAATTTTATGGCTCGGCGGTGAATGGGTTGACCGAGTCCTTTGGATTTCGGGTTGTCTTTTGTTTTGAAATAGCCGCCGTATTTGATGGCTTTTTCAACCCCAGTACCATCGGTACCACCGTAAACGGGTTCGTATATATCTCCCGGTTCAATTCGCCGCTCGCCATCGGCTTTGTTGTAGTTTTCTTTGACTCGGTGACAGGCAACGCAAGTTACGCCTTCGCGAAACACCTTGGGGCCATCCCAAATGGCCTGATCACGACGCAGTTCCATGGTGGTTGCAACGGGGGCATGGCAACGCAGGCAAAAATAGCCCAATGTTCCTTGGGCGAGGCGATTGATGGTATCTTCGAAGCGGTGAAACATGGGTGAAATTGCCGCGTATGCGTGACTGGAACCGGCCCATTCTTCGTAGATTTGTTGATGACAAACGCGACATTCATCCGCTGATGGGAAACGGGTTCGTGAGAACGCACCGAGGTGGGGATCTTCGCCAGCGGCGATTTTTTTCTCGAGTTCCGTTTGTACTTTTTTGACATACGCCGCATTTCGAGCCTTGGCCCGCGCTTTGCGATTTTGCAAGGTGGCTTTTCGATGGGGGTTGTAATTGGCCAATGTTGCGGGGGTCAATTGAGGAGTTGCCGAACGGTGATTGTTGTTGGCTCTCGGGATTTGTGAGTAATGTTGATTGCCGGACGTGTTGTTCGCCGAGTAATGATTTCGGTGATTTTGTGGTGGGTTGGATTGCCGAATCGTGTAGTGAGGTTGGGCGTTTCGAACCGGGTCTTGCTGTGTAATTACTTCGCGAGCGCTCGTCAGGCGAACTTGGGTTGGTTTCGTGTGTCCTTCTGTCGCTGGGATTTCTCCGTCGTAGAGTCCGGGCAGATCTGAAATGCATACCGGTGGCAATTCACGGAGGGCTTGTAACTGTTTGGGAGTCAGCCTGGGATTGACGGTCAGACGCTGCGGCTTGCCGTGCGGACTTGGCTGCTGATTTTGGGCGATCGACCGTTGAGCAACGGAACTTGTGGGATTGGGTTCCGCTTGCTGATCGTTGCCGTGGAACTGGTGTGTTGTGACCGGTTTAAATCGGTCGGCAATCTCGTCTGGTGGTTTTTGGGCGCAGAATACGACGTAAATTGCGAAAACCACGCTGGATGTCAAAATAACGCAGGTTGTTTTGGAAATCATGCTGGGTTTCCGTGGGAATGGGTCTAGCAGAAAAGCGGGATCTTCTGCACATGCAGACTCAGAAAGGTTTATCGAACAGGAATTACCCGAAAAACCAACAAAACTTGCCGACGCGGAAGCAATTGAAGATAATACGGTGGAGTTGCTAACAGAGCGGTAGCTAGCTTTGTTGCCTCCTTAAATTAGCGAACCCGCAGAAAAATTCGTGTTTTGGGCGGTTTTTGGCCCTTGTCGCGATGCCAGCGAAAGCTTTATACTGTTGGGCTTTCAAAATCAAAATTTTTCCCGGATTGCTACGATGAAAGTCCGCGCTAGCGTCAAAAGAATTTGTGAAAACTGCAAGGTCGTTCGACGAAAAGGTCGCGTTTATATCGTTTGCAGCAATCCGCGTCATAAACAACGTCAAGGCTAGTTTCAGAACCGCATCTGAAGCGAGCAAATCGGAGACTAATGAATGCCACGTTTATTGGGTGTTGACATTCCAAACGAGAAAAAGGCTGTCGTTTCACTGACCTATTTGTTCGGTGTTGGTCACAAGACAGCGCGCGATCTCTGCCACAAAGCAGGAGTCGATCAGGACAAAAAAGCGCGCGATTTGACTGACGAAGAACTGAGTCGTTTGGCCAACATTCTTGAACGTGACTATACGGTCGAAGGACCCCTGCGTCGTCAAGTTCAGCAAAGTATCAACCGGCTGCGAGATATTAAATGCTATCGAGGCATTCGCCATCGGGTTGGTCTGCCTGTACGAGGACAACGAACGAAAACAAATGCACGTACCCGTAAAGGTCCCAAGAAAACGGTTGCGGGCAAAAAAGGTGTTAAAGATTTGCGTTAATCACATTTGTGAACAGAAGCGATCATTAATAGGTATTTATTGTGGCTAAACAAAAGCAAAAAAAACGAAGAGTCCGTCGTAACGTCACCCATGGTGTGGCGCATATCAACGCGACTTTTAACAACACGACAGTAACCATTACGGATAATAAAGGTGATGTGTTGTGTTGGGCCAGTGCAGGCACTTGTCAATTCAAGGGGAGTCGAAAAAGTACTCCGTTTGCGGGACAAAGTGCAGCACAGCAAGCGGCTGAAAAAGCAATCAAATTCGGGATGAAAGAAGTTGACGTTCGAGTCAAAGGTCCGGGAAGTGGTCGTGAAAGTGCGATTACTGCCTTGCAACAGGCTGGCTTGAAGGTCAAATCGATCGAAGATTGTACTCCCATTCCTCACAATGGTTGTCGGCCACCTAAAAAGCGTCGAGTCTAGTCGTCTTTTTTAACACCGTATGCGTTTTTGCGCATCATCGTTTCTAGCCGTTGTTCGGTTAGTTTTCAGGGATCATCGAAACGGAGAATGTCCATGCATATTCGCTGGCGCAATTTAGAATTACCCAGTTCTGTCGAATGCGAACGTGAAACTCTTACCCCGACCTATGGTAAATTCATCGCGGAGCCGTTTGAGCGCGGTTTTGGTACCACAATCGGCAATAGTCTGCGTCGAATTTTGCTTTCCAGTTTGGAAGGATGCGCGGTTTATCAAATCAAAATTCGGGGTGCGAATCACGAATTTTCATCGATTCCAGGCGTCTTGGAAGATGTAACCGAGATCGTGCTGAACGTGAAATCGCTGGTCGTGAAAAACAATTCCGACCAGATGAAAGTGATCACCGTTGAAAAAAATGCCGCGGGTCCGATTACCGGCGCCGACATTCAAACAGGCGGCGAAGTCGAAATCATCAATCCAGGCCATTTGTTGGCGACGTTGACCGACGATGTTCCGTTTTTGATGGAAATGGTTGTGCAAAACGGTCGTGGTTATGTTCCAGCCAGTGAACACACCAGCAGCGAGAAAGAGATTGGAATCATTCCGATCGATGCCGTTTACAGCCCAGTGACTCGAGTGCGTTATCACATCGACGAGACGCGTGTTGGTCAAAAAACAAACTACGATCGATTGACCTTGGAAATCTGGACGGATGGCTCGATAGCTCCAGATATGGCTTTGGTCGAAGCAGCCAAGATCATGCGGAAGCATTTGAATCCGTTTGTTCAACTGTCGAGTTTGGGTGCTCAAGTGCATTCTCAGCCTCGCAGTTCGAGCGGGTTGAATGCCGGAATGGAAGCAAAGTTGAACATTTATATCTCGGATTTGAATATGTCAGTCCGAGCAAACAATTGTTTGGAGCAAGCGAATATTTTGACGATTCGCGAATTGGTCCAATACACCGAAGACCAGTTGATGGAGTTGCGAAATTTCGGTGACACCACGTTGACAGAAGTTCGGGAAAAACTGTCGGAGCTGGGACTGCATTTAGGAATGCGAGTTCCGCCTGCTCCAGCGATCAGTTAATTAGTTCGGGAAACATTTTTGAAATTGGTGCGATTATGAGGCACAGACGACGCGGACGACATTTGGGACGTTCATCAAGCCATCGCAAAGCCATGTTGCGAAATCTGGCTTGCAGTTTGTTGTTGACTGAAAGAGATAGCGATTTTTACGATGGGCTGTTTCAGGCCGACGGCAAAACGCAGGTTAACCCGCCCAAGCACAAAGGGCGAATCGTAACGACTCTCCATAAAGCCAAGGAAGTACGTCCTTTGGTGGAGAAATGTATCACGATTGCCAAAAAAGCTTTGCCCCACGAAGATCGGGCTGCCGAGTTTGCGACCGACGAAGATCGCAATTCTGATGGATGGCATACTTGGCGAAAAAGTGACGACTACCAGAAATGGAACGAGGCCATGGCTCCAGCGGTTGCCGCTCGACGTCGTGTTTTTTCGATTCTGCGTGACAAAGAAGCGGTCGAAATTTTGTTCGAAGAAGTCGCTCCACGATTTACCGATCGTCCGGGCGGATACACGCGAATTTTGAAACTGGCAAAACCTCGGCTGGGCGACGCAGGAATGCAAGCCATTTTGGAGTTCGTTGGGAAAAATGATCGTGTCCGTGCAGAATCAGCCAAGCCTGAGTTTGTCAGCGACGAACCAACAGCAACAGAGCCTGAAGCTGCCGTCGAAGACGATCAAGCCGACGAGGCGGTTGAAGACGAAGCCGATGATCAAGGCGCCGAAGAAGACTCCGAGAACACAAGCGAATCCGAAGATTAATTCAACGCGGCGACGATTCGAATTTAAATAACGATCAGCGCGAGATGGTAAACCACTCGCGCTTTTTTTGTGCCGTAATCGTCTGCGACAGATACCAGCACGACGCGCTGGGCGAGTGGCACCCGCCGATGAGTGCGATTTAAGTAGGGCCGGTTCCACCGGCCGATCTAAACAAACCGGCCCTACTGTTCAGCGGGTTGTTGGTTTTACCCATTTGCCATCTTTGAAGACCGATAAATCAGGGTCGAATTTTGTGAGATTGGAAAAAGTGATCCACTCAGTCTGGAAGTCGTCGGTTCGTTTGGCATCGAGAAACCAGCGAAAGCCGACCGGTTCCACTTGTTCGGTATCGATTTCGATAATGGCAATTTCCAGTTTGACCAGAAACAGGATTTGATCCAGTTTGGGTTGTTTGGAAATGGCGATTTTGTACAGGCTGTTCCAGGTCGCAAATCGGGAGAGCCGATTCATGGCGGATCTCATTTCGTCGGTTTTCAACGCCTGGGCTGCTTCGGATTGTTTTCCGTTTCGAATTTTTCTAACGATTTCCAGCAGCTTGTCCCGCTCCTCGGGTTTCAATTGATTAGGGCGTTGATTGACCACGAACGGGCGGTGGTAGCGCGGTTGAAGTGTCAAAAAGGCCAACGCGCGCGTCCGACGTTTTTGTGTTTCGCTCGAAAACAACGCGTGCAAAGCCAACAGACTACTTTGTCGGAGTTGATTTTTCGAATTTTTAGCGGCAATCAGAAAAAGCCGAATAGCAAGTTGTTGTGCGACAAAATCAAGTTTATAAGCCGACAGCTCTTCGGCGTATTCAAAATAGGCGCGCGGCGACTCCGGTTTGAGTTGCGCCAGTTTTTCGTCATCGATGGTCCGAACCAACTGTAATACGTCGGCTTTAAATAGCGTTTGTTTTTTTGTCGCGCCCGATTTGAAATGTTCGAGAAAGATGATTTGTCGATCTGTTTCCTGGATGAATTTTCCAACCATGGCTGGCGAGCCGTCGTGGCGATACAGAATGTCGGCGGCACAGGGCACACTGAAATTCGAGATGCCGGCCAACAGCGACAGTAAAATCAACACGATAAAAAAAGCGTTTCGCAGGTTCATTGTTGGTTGCGTTCGTCAAAAAATTTGATCAATGCTTTCTGAGTGTACAGTAATTTTTGAGCGGCTTGTGGCAGTCCCGCGATTCGTCGCGTCAAGTCTTTTGCCGTTTCCGATGATTCCGCCCCTTGGTTTTGTTTGATGTATTCGATTGCTAAACGATGTTCGAGCAAAACCGCTTGGCGAAATTGCGACGTTGCCAATTGTTCCAGTGCCAAAAGGTCGTTGGTGATTTTTTTTGAAATCGCGTCGTCCTCATCCTCGGGATGTAACACAAGGTGAATCGCCAACAATTGCTTTTCTTGCAAGGTCGTCCATTTGAGCTGCATCTGTCGACTGGCGCCCAATGCTTCGAGGCGTTGGTTGTATTGATTTGACATCGCATAAGCCAACAGTTCCCAGCTGCCGCGCTGGTCCGATTTGTTTTGGCGAACGGAATATTCGAGAGATTTTTGAATGTGTTTCAGGAAATCATGATGCAACTGATTTTTCCAATCGTTGCCTGACAGTCGAAACGATGTACCGGACAGTGTTTCCGCAATTGCCAATAATCGGTCTTTGGGAAGTTTGGCCAGTTTTAATTTGTCAGCAAAAACGAGAGACAAATTCAACCAATGAATCATTTGGGGCAGATTTTGTTGAACCGTCAACAAATGATCATCGTCGGTTGCGGCAAGGCAGAAATCTGTCAGAACGGTGGCCTGTGGCAGACTAATATCTTTGAATCGGTCAGCAAGTTTCGCGATTTGTTCAAAACTGGCCCGCCGGACGATGTCGCTGGATCCGGAATCCGGTTTCAGTTTCTCAATCAAATCCGCAAGTGATTTGACGTCCCAGCTGCGTGGTGATCCGCCAGATGCGTTGCGATAGAGCACTCCCCCGTCGAGTGCCAGTGCCGCTTCGCGCAACTTAGGCGGGCCCGCATCGAGGAGTTGTTCGAATTTGAGAATCTGTTCATGTTGTTGACTGCGGAGCAACATCCCCAAGGTTGTGAAATAGGCGGTGTTAGCGATCTCTTGCGGTGTCACTTGAGTATTGGCGGTGACGCGGTGAACGGAAATATTTCGATTGAGCGCGATATCCCAGTTTTGCCAGCGGCTGGCAATTTTTGAATCGAGAGACTCGGTGCCGGTGGCCAGTTTGCGGAGCGCTTTTACAGCAGCGACTGCGTCCTTTGGCAATTTCTTGAGGCCCAAACGATCGGCTAATTGCATTCGAAGCGATGCCGCCAAGGCTTGATTGGAAGTGGTTTCGGAAATATCGATCCAGCGAATTAGTTCCGATTTATCTGTTTTTTGAATCACTTGCGCAATCCACTTTTGAATACCGTGGTTTTGCCATTGATCGGGCGCGGCCTCGAGAGCGGCGGTGACTCCGTCGGACAGCTGCGCGTCATAAACCGGTTCTGACAATTTTGATTTAGTACTGTTTGCGATCGGCGACAATAATTTCAACGCTTTGGGCGTATCGTTCCAAACCGCAGTTTCGAAATTGCGCCAGATGGCACGGGCGATCGCGGCCTGGGATTTTTTGAGATATTGCGTGTTGTTTTGCGGATAGTGACCTGTTTTGGATTCAATTTGTGTGGTCAAAAGCTCAACAATTTTTGACGAAGGCCTCAATTCGTTGACCAACTGGTAACCCAGCTCATTGGTGCGAAACGAGTGATCGATTTCCTTTGCGTCGACGGGATTTCGGTCAACAACGATTTTGTCGGTCAAAAACTCAGATATTTCGTTTTGAATTTCTTCGACGGGTTCAAGACTAAACACATCCAGCGCGATATCCCAAATGGTTGAGTAGTCGCCGGAAGTGTCGGGTGACGATTCGAGTAAAAACAGAATCAGTTCCCGGCAAGCGGTTTTTCGTTGTTGGGGAGAATTGGCAATCAGCCCGTCAAACAATTGCCCGAATGTTGCATTGGAATTGCGGATTTTTGCTGCACTGAGTTGTGTGGACTCGGGCCACCAGGAAGGAAATTGAATTTTTACTTCTTCAACTTTGGCCGTTTGGTTCTCATCGGGGGCAGCTGATTTTTTATGGATAAAAAAGTAATACCCAAATAACAAAGCGGTACCGACCACGGCCAGGCCAACCGGGAACATCCATGAACGGGATGTTTGTCCTTGGATTTTTTCTTCCTGTCGGTTTTGAATGAGCGTTTGTTCAATCATCGAATCCACTCGGGTCGATTCGATTCCCCATTCTTTACCAAACAGGTACAGTCGTTTTCGAGTTTCAGCGTCGATAAAGGAAGCGTTCTTGATCCGCTCGTTGATCATGATTTCGACGTGGTGCTCGGCTTCGGTTCGTGAAATCCTGCCAACATTGTGCTTGATACAGTTTTCCGCGATGATCTGCGCCGCGCGTTCGGCCGGTATTTGATATTGGGCCTTGCCGATTTCAATAGCTTTGCGCTCCATTTTGACGGTCAGGATACCGCCAGCCAGTCGTCGAAACTGCTTGTTGAGAAAGCGATTGAATTCCCGTTCGTACCGCGTCAGTTTTTTGCCCACACTGACTTTTTTGAGTTTGCGGAGACCGTCCTCATACAGTTCTGTGGGCAGTTTCAAATCATCGGCGATTGCACGAAGTTTGATCATCGAATTTTCATTGAGTCCACGTTCGACGGCGATGACGGGAAAGGCGCGATGGAGGAATCTGCGCAGGCGTGGATCGAGTGGTTCACGTTTTGGAGATTCAGATGAATTATTCAATGCGGCTACCGATTTTTCAGCGTCGTTGCCAATTTGTCGAATTTGGCTTTCCAGGCGTCAGGCATGTTCGGACTGAGGCGTTGAGTCTGGTTCAAAATGGATCGCGCAGCTGGGGGATCATTTTTACCAACTATTTTTATAACGTTGAATTTCGATTCATACCATGATTCAGAGCCGGGTTTTGTTCCCGATGCCAATTTTCTCCACAGCTCCAGAGCGTTGTCAGTTTGCCCTGAATCTGTTTTGAGTTGCGCCAGTCGGAGAATATAACGTTGATAATTCGGCAACGCTTGACGCAGTTTTTCGTAATTCTGAATCGCTTGATCGGTTTTGCCGTTTTGTGAACGGAGATCCGCCAGGCGAGCAAACGCGGTTCGAGCGTTGGGTTTTGTTTTCAATGTTTGTGAATCGTTGCCCAGCAATCCGGACAGCGCTTCGTAGATTTTTTCAGTTTTTAGCGCGACGGCCTGATAGCTATCAAACGATGTTTGTGCCAGCAGTTGATCGTGATGTTTGGCCAAAAAGATCAGCGCGGCAATTTTGTAGCTGCGATTGGTGTTGTCAGTCGATGCAAGCCACTGGGCGTGCTGGACAGCTTGTGACGTTTTATTTGACATTTTTGCGATGCGGAATTTTTGAAACGCCAAATCAGCACTTTTCGAATAACTTTTGCCGATTGCATCGTCAGCTCGTTGGATCCACTTGTTAGCTTCGGCAATGTTGGGAGGCTGTTCGGCCAACAGAGATTCGATCACCAGCGCCGCCGATTTGGATTTGGTCGTCTGATCGACTATGTTTTTTTTCAGCATCTGATCGACGGTAGTGCAAAATTCCGAAAGCAAATTTGAGCGTTGGTCCTCCGAGAGTTTGGGATCCTTGAGAGATTCGAAATACAGCCGCGAGATTTCCAATTGGGCTTGAGCAAAAGCGGAATTGTCTGGCGGAATTTTTTGCAGTTTTTGGATGGTATCCCTGATCGAACCACTAGCCGTGCGCAATTTCGACAATTCAAACGCCGCTTTTTCGTCATAGGTTGTTCCTGGAAACAGGCGGCGAATTTCATTGAGTGCCGAAACGATTTTCCGTGAATCGCTTTCCGTCCGTTTTGAAGAGTTTCGAATGGCGACGATGCGAATCCACAGCGCTTTCGCGGCTGAATCGGGATCGCGAGACCTCAAACCGAGTGAGGCCTGGCGAAACAGTTTGGTCGATCGTTCGTAATTTCCCAATCGAAATTCCGTCCAGCCGAGCAAGTATCGACACCGCGCAAGATCAATTTTTCGAACCGTCGGCTCGTTTGACTTGATCGCTTTTTCAATCAGTTTTTTGCAATTGGCAAAATGAATTTGTCGCGTATTTTTTTCGCCCTGTTCGTATTCTCGTTGCGCGCTGAGCCATTGAAAAACAAATTTGGTATCGTCAATCAAGCTGGGGTTTTCATCGCAGAATTTTTGAGTGGTTTGAAATTGATTTTCTCGGGCCAACCCTTGGAGGCCGTACCTGACGAGTTCACTGACCTCCGCAGGATCATCAGCAAGTTTGACACATTGCAATCCCGAAAGCCAAAGCCGCGGATTGTCACGGGATTGACTGTCCGCCTGCAATTTCCGCCGCAAAATTTCTGTTGATTTTTTCCATTGACGCGCAAGTGCGGCGCTTTGGAATTCCCACCAGTCAACGTCGCTACGAATCGCCGACGGCACACGAGCATCAGACAGGAATTCGAACAATTTTGAAGTGAAACGATTCGATTCCGCGGACGAAACCATGGCGAGTCCAAGGACACTTCGCGACACCCAAGAGATCTCCAATTCGAGTTCCTCGGGTTTCAGTTTTGTAAGTTCGTCGAGGGACTCGACTCCAATCAGACTTAAGAAGTTGTTGCGAGATTCTGCCAGATATCGATCGCGCTGGTCGGTTGTCAAAATGCTCAAGTAATATTTTTGCCAACCTCCGATGAATTCCAATTGAGAGATGATGGCGACGAGCTCGTCGTCGATTTCATGCAATTCTGGAGTTTTGGCGGCGGCTTTGACTGCATTTTGGCGATCCAGCTCTGTCTTGGCCGCCGTCATAATGACGGTCCACTGTCGATTGAGGGCGGCAAATTTTTTTGCTAACTGATCGTGGACGGTTTTGTTGGTTTGTTGACTTGTCACCCAAGAAAAAAACTGTGATTGCGCGTGGCTGAAATCGGCGGACAGCACGGCGACGGCAAATTTGGGATGTTTCAGTTCCGCAAATCGCTGTTGAAGTTTGGAAAGTTGCTGCCGCGCTTCGAGTTGCCCATCGATGTTGTTTTTGTTTTGCTGAATTTGTTTGGTGTAATAATTGGCCAGCTTGGTTGCGATGTTCAACTGAGCCGATTTGCCAGGCTGTTTGTCTAGTTGTTGGCGAAGAACAACGATACTCAAATCGTCGAGACCCAGACGGGTCAAATAATTTTGCAGTTTGTTGACTTCCAGATTGCGAGAGTCCGTTTGTGCGTTCAATCGATGGGCAACTGGAATGATCGTTGTTACCAGGAGCAAAAACTTGAACGCTCGATATGCGAATTCCCGGAACATTATCACTCGTTTTCTTTTAATGGAATATAAGAAACCAGTGAAAAACCGGCTTGTTTACAAGCGTTGACGGCCAATGCCGCTTTGCCAAATTCGACATCGTCGCTGACGCGAACGAACGCACCGTCAAATTTGTTTTCAAACGCTTCCAAGGTTTTTTTGAGTTCATCGATGTCGTTGGTTGTGATGGCTCCCAATTTATAGACGGATTTTCCGTTCAATTGAACGACGTCGATGACCGCTGGATCGAGATCACTAGGGCGAGTTGCCGTACTTTGGTTTTGAACTTTGATGTTGGATTTGATTTGCCGTTCAGGAGTGACGAAAGTGGTCGTGACGAGAAAGAAAATCAACAGGAGAAAAACGACGTCGATCATACTCGTCATCGACAGTTCGATTTTTTTTGATTTATCACGTTGTCGATTTGAAAGTTTCATCGTTTTACCTTTCGCCTCGAACCGCAATGCGAACTTGGGTCACGTTGAGTTGTGTGAGTTCCGTCATGATCTGGTTGGGATATTTTGACGGGCAGCGTTTGTCACACCGGATACGAACGTTCAGCAAGCCAGGGTCGTTGTTTACCTCGGCGAGTTGTTGGCCAACGAAGACCAGAAATTCTGGCAGCTCGTATTGTTTTTCAGCCACAATCAAAGTTCCGGTTTGATCAATGTTGACCGTCATGGCGATCGGATCGCTCGGTGTGCCACCATCGGCAACAGTCGGAAGCTCGACAGGATGAGCGACCACGCGTGTAATTTGAGACACGGTCATGAAAAAAATGATCAGCAAAAACACGATGTCGATCATGGGAGTCATGTTGATCCCCATGTCACTCGGCGTTCGTGTTTTGCTCAATCTCATCGTTGTTTCGCGCGTTTGTTATTTGATTTTTATTTTTTCTGTTTTTTTCGGCCCAGCGGCATCATGACTCGTTCGATTCGTTTTCCTGCTTCGGCAACCAGTGAGTCAATTTTGTTGCGGAAAAAACTAAACGCGACCATGGTCGGGATCGCAACGACCAGACCCAGCAGTGTTGTGATCAACGCCTGGCCGATGCCGCCAGCCAGTTCTTCGGGACGCGCCATGCCATCGCGCGAAGCGATTGTGTTGAATGCCTCGATCATTCCGAGAACGGTTCCCGTTAGGCCGAGCATTGGCGAGATGGAGCCGATCACATTCAGGATTTCCGTTTTTCGATAAAGTTTGCCAGTATGATCTTCACCGGCTTCCTCGACCGCCGAGCGATATTCTGCGAACCCGAATTCACTGCTTTGAAAGCGTTCCAGTCCGGACAAAATTACCTCGGTGGCCAATGAGTAATTTTCTTTGCGATGGCAAATATCGATGGCTTGAATGATTTCGCCGCGCGAGATGTGTTGTTCGAGATCCGACAGCACGTGTTCCGGCATGAGTTTGCCGTGGGTAATCGTAATGGCGTGTTCAATGATGTAGTAAGTGGCGACGACCGACAGGATCAAAATCAAGCCGACAACGAGCACGCCGAAAATATTGCCGTCAAACAGCATTCGGAGCAGCGTCGGTTTCTTTTTTTCACCGCTGGTTGTTTCCGATTTGGTATCGTCCGCTGCGGACGTTTTGCCGGAATCGGGGGTGTCGGTTTGAACGGCGGAAAACGAATTTACAGCCAGGACCGAAATGACGGAAAATGCAAGCAGCAGTATGGAAAGTCGAAGGATGTTGGGCGACAAGTGTTTCAATTTCGTCTCTTATTTTTTGTTGGATAACTTTTGACCGAATTGCGTTGCCGGGTAGCGCGTTAAAATTTCAGATTTTAACGTGGCAGATGGATTCGCGAGGTTGTGTTTGTCATACCAGATTGCAACCCGATGTAAACTGGCGGCTGACAGTTCTTGGAAGCGACTATCGGTCAGTGCCGGGATTTTTAGCAAATGGATGGCACCTTGTTTTTGAATTTCAGCTGATTTGTTTGCGATTTGCCAAACCCCAACACGGTATTGGCGGATTGCCCAGAGCGATGGTATTTGTTGTCTCAATTTATTGTGGGCAGGCAATTCCAGATCACCTTGGAAATCCGCGCTGTCGCGAAACAATGCCAGCCAGGGAGATTGCGGAAATTGCTCGGTCAACGATTTGATCGCTGATTGCTTTCGTTTGTCGTCGTTGGCTGCTTCGGCCAACGCGGCAACGTAAACGAAGTAGAATTGTTTCGGTTTGGCTTTCGGTGTCGGCAGTGCCGCCAACGTCGCTTTTGCAGCCTCCGCATCAAAAAAAATCGGCAGCAGATGAGCACAATAACCGGACTGTAAATCGCATTTGAGATTGAGCCGGCGAAGCGTTTTGGCAAATGGTGAGTTGGAGTGATCTGATTTTGCTAATGGCGAGTCGAGAAACTCCAGCAGTGCCAATAAGGCCGATTCACGTTTTGCGTTTTGCAACCGGCCGGCAAGTTGCGTTGCAGCGACCAGGCCAAACGTTTCCGTATCTTGCTTGTTTTTGAAGATTTGTCGCAGTTGGTTGGCGGGTTCCAACGCGCCTGAAAAATCACCGGCATCGATACGATGTTTCATTCGAAACAAGGGCAGCGACAGCGTGGAATGCCATTTATTGAATTTCTCGTCGGAGGATTTCGTCGAGTGGATTTGATCCCAGGTCAGCGTTTTGCCATCGTCCAGTTGAACAGAGTCAGCATCAAATTTGGCAATTGACCGATTTTTCAGCACGGACATATCACGCAGCACAATCGGACCCTGAGCATTGAGTGATGCTGAGAAAGCACTGATAGCGACCAACAAATGCAGGAACTTAGGCATAAGATTCGTGTGACAATTTTCCTTCAGAATTCATTTTACCAGATTTTTGAAATCGCGATGAGAATGAAACATGCAAAAAACGAGGGGATTTCAATACAATCCGGTTTGAGCCAGGCAGTCAGATGGGGCAAAAACTTGTGATATTTTCGAGTTGAACGTGGATTTGTGGAATCCAATTGGTTTCATCTGGTACTTCCATGTCAAACGCAATCGATCGCACCGATGGAAAATGATCCCAAACGCAAGCAGTTATTTGAGAATTGCGTTGCGCAATGCGCCGATTCCATATATCGCGTGGCGTTTCGTTTGACCGGCAATCAAACGTTGGCGAGCGAACTTGTTCAGGAAACGTATTTAAATGCCTGGCAAAGCATTGGGAAATTGAAATCGGAGGATCGGATGCGGGCATGGATGTTTTCGATTTTGCGGAATCAATATACCAAGCTCCTGCGAGTCGAAAAAAAAGCGGTCAACGTGACGGGTGAACTTTCAGATATTTCACAACCTTCTGAAGATCAATCGTCAGTTTCTGATCGAGTTAACCAGGCCCTGTCCAAATTGAAGGAACCACAAAAAATGGTGGTTCTGCTGGTTTCGATGGAAGGGTTTCCGGTCAACGAGGCTGCCCAGATGTTGGATTTGCCAAAAGGTACGGTGCTGTCCCGATTGCATCGGGCCCGGGAAACATTGAAGCGGATTTTGGAAAGCGATCTTCAATTGCGAGTCGAGTCCCAAAAACGATGAACGAGAAACGTGAAAATCAATCAGTCGATCAGCAGTTGGACGAATTGCTGCGCGATGTTGAAATGCCAGCGTCGCTGAAAAGTGATTTGCAAAAAATCGCTTCGTCGATGCCTGATCAATCGATTCCCAAAAAATTTAATGGCGTCGAACCCGATTCCAAAATTTGGTTGCGGCGATTGGCGTTCATCAGTGTTTTAGCGGCCAGTTTGTTTGCAGTTGCGGCATTGATTTGGTTCGATTGGGAGACGGGTGATCCGGCTGGCCGGACTGCTGGCAAGACAATCAAAAATGAAAAAGACAAATCTTCTACCGATATTGCGAAAAATCGAACTACAGCGGTTCAGAATCGACTTGCCCAATTGTCCGAGTCTCGTCGGGCTCTCCAGGCTCAAATTGATTCGAACGAAATTGCTCAACTGGAGGATCGACTCGATACGTTGAATCGACAAAGTTCACAGCGTCTCGATGCCGAAGAGGTTCAGTCGCTGGTGTTGGTATTGGTTCCGGAATATTCGTTGCCGTTGGGCCGAGAATCATCCGAGGTCAAGGCAGAGGTGACATCGATCGTAGAGCGTTACCCTGGAACGCGTGGCGCGAAAATCGCCAAGCAAATTCTGGAGCGTATGAATAACGACTAATCGTATTTTTAACAAATTGAATCCCCCCTTTTTGAATAAAGGAAGAAATAGATGAAATCAAGAATTCCAATTTCGTTGTTTGCTGTGTTGCTGGTACTGGGTGTTGAAAGTGTTGTTCAAGGCCAAACCGTGCCACGCGTGCCACCCAAAGTTGTCGCAATTCAAGCGCAAATCGCCAAGCAAAGAAGTATCCTCGAAACACTTGAAGTGCGAATTGTTGCGATCGAGAAAAAATCGGAAAAGCTCCAATCGGAAAAAAAAGAACTGGTTGGTGCACAAACCAAGATCGGTGTGTCGAAAAGTTCATTTGCCGAAATCATGAAATCGTTGCAGTCTCAAAAAATCCAATTGGCTATTGATATTGCCGGTCTTGAGGCAAAGCAGGAAGCGATTTTGGCCAATCAGAAAAAATCGCGAGTGCGGGACAAACACGAGGTCGTAGTGCCGTTAGAAAAACTGCTTTCCATTCTCGAGAACGAGCAACAGGAAATCGAGAAACTGCACAAGGCCGGTGCGATTTCACAAGCCGAATTGCGTAAGGCGCAACGAGCGGTTCTCGAAGCAAAAATTCGATTGGCGCAAGCGAAGTCCAACAGTGCTCGATCGGAATCCGGTCAAGCGCTTTTGGACACAGCGTTAGAGCTGGCGGAAAAGAAAGCGCGGCTTTCAAAAACCGAATCGATGCTCAAAGCGGTTGTGCCGGCAATCGATATCATGGCCAAAATTGACAACCTGGAACATGAATTGACCGATTTGAAAGGCGCGAGAAAAAATCTCGCGAACAAGGTCGAGCTTAGGAAAGCTGATTTGGACCGACTGTTGGATGAACTCGAAAAAGCGAAAAAAGACAAATAACGAAAACGGTTGTTACGCAATGCCCTCAAACGCAACCCCCAAAACCTAGCGAGGTTGAAAATGACTCGATCCATCGTGGCTGTCTCGATGCTCATCGTATTGTTGACACAAAACCCCTTGGAAGCGCAGCGTGGCGTGTCCAGCTCTTCGATGGGTGTCGGGCGTTCGGGAATGCATCGCTATGATTCCCAAGGGCGATACCTGATGCCCAAGCCTGAGATGTTTCGCGTCGAAGAGTTTGTGAATTACCATCGGCATGCGATTGTAGCGCCCGATCCGAAAGAACAGAAAATCAATTTGGATATTCGGCGTCTGAAACTCGAAAACGGAAAGTCTGTTTTTCAAATTGGTCTGGCAACTCCGACATCGCTGGACGTTGAAAAGATTCCACCGCTCAATCTGGTGTTGGTGATTGATGAGAGCGGCTCGATGAGCGGTGACAAGATTAGCAATTTGAAACAATCGTTGCGCACGTTCGTTAAACGGATTCGTAAAAACGACCGTGTCACCATCGTCGGATTTGAGCATCAGGCACGTGTCATTTTAGAAGCGTGCGACAAAACCAATCCGGAAAAAATCATCCGCGCGATCGACAATATTCACGCGGGCGGTAGCACCAATTTACATGCCGGCCTGATGTGCGGTTACGAGATGGCTTTAAAACATTTTGATGCCGAACGAACCAATCGATTGATCTTTTTGACTGATGGAAATGCCAATGTCGGGGTGACGCAGTCCAAGGAAATTGCGGCAGAGTCGACTCGTTGTATCAAAAAAGGGATTTCTTTGGTCACCATCGGGCTTGGCGTCGATTTCAACCATGGACTGTTGCGAGAAATTGCCGATTCCGGCCGAGGGATGATGCATTACGTCGGCGATGCCAAGGATATCAAAAAAATCTTTCATAAAGACTTTGAAAGCCTGATGATGCCCGCGGCACGCCAAGTCAAATTGTCTTTGAATTTTGGCGCCGCCACGTCCAAGGCCAAAATTTTCGGGTATGAAAATGCGATTCGACGTGCGGAAAAACAGGACGACATGATCCACATGCGATTGGATGACCTCAATTGTGGGGCAACCCAAGTCGTCATGGTTCGAGTCCCTGAAACCGAAAAAAAGTCATGCCGAGTTCAATTGAGTTATGTCGATGCGGTGACAGGAAAACCAGCAAAACTCAAAAAAGAATTTCGCCAAGAGAAACCGACAAAAGATGCAACAGAATCAGTGCGTCGCAATTACGCGATTGCATTGGTTGCTAATTCGCTGATGAAGGCAGCCAAGTTTTCAAACCAAAGCAACAATCCCAAAGCGTTGTCGCAATTGAAAAAAGGAGCTGACAAGGCCAAGGATGTCTGGGGGCGCGAGGAGGACAAACACATTAAACGTGTGTTGAAAATCTCCAAACAATATCAAGACCAACTGGCGGAACGTTCGACCCGCAAGAAGTTTAGAAAATAGGAAGTATGGCCGGTTCCCACCGGCCAATCCAAAAAACGGCCGGTGGGAACCGGCCCTACTGTCGTATTGTTAAACCGTCTGAGCCTCTTCCATCCAACTCAACGGATAATGAGGATCGTTCAGCTCCAACGCCTGCGGTGTCAGATAAAGCTTGCGGTCGGTGTCGAACATGACTGCCATTTCTTCCGTTTTTGCCATGTCCATCGATTTCATGATCGTCCCAGGGTGCGGGCCATGCGGGATGCCGCCTGGGTGCAACGTAAATGAACCAAGATCGACCCCTTTGCGAGAACCGAATTCGCCATCGACATAAAACAAGACTTCGTCCGCTTCGACGTTGGAGTGAACATAAGGCACCTTGATGGCTTTGGGGTGATGATCGAGGTGACGAGGTGCAAATGTACAAATTACGAAACCGCGCGCTTCGAACGTTTGTTGAAACGGCGGGGGCAGATGGGTGGTTCCGGTTAGCGGTTCGAAATCCCAGGCGTTGAACGTGTAGGGATAACTGAACCCGTCCCAGCCGACCACATCAAAGGGGTGATGTGGCATCGTCACACGTGTCCAGCGCTCATGATCCTTGATCAGGATGGTCGTTTCGACCTCTTCGTCAACAGTATTCAATTCCGTGGGGCCATGAAAATCTCGTTCGTAATAGGGCACTCCCAGGTACATCTGGCCATCGGCGTTTTGATAACGTTCAGGAATGCGAACCGAACTGAAAGTTTCCAGAATCATGTGGTCTTCACGATCGATATCATCACTGACCATTCGATAGGTTGTGGTCCGAGGCATGATGACGTAATCGCCGCGTTGGTAGGGTAATTTGCCAAACAGCGTGTCGAAATATCCGCTGCCGTGCTGAATAAAGATGACTTCGTCCGCCGCACCGTTGCGGTAGAGTTCTGTTTGCTCTTTTTCGGGCCGGCACCGCCAGCAGACGAGATCGTCATTGAACATCATCGGAATCCGCCCGCTAATCGGATCGCCGCCACGCCCGAGTTCGCCAGATTTCAAATGCAAGTGCTGCAAAGGAACGTCTGGCGCCTCTTCGATTTTGGTCGTACCGACTCGTTCGATTTTCGTATTTCGCGTGGGTGGACGTTTGTGGTAGAGAATGGAGTACGCACGATCAAATCCACACGTCGTGATGAGATGCTCGTAGTACATATTTTCACCCAAAAAGCTGTCTCCATTGGCTTCCAGATGAATATGGCGTTTGGGTGGTAAAATTCCGAGCGAGCGATAATTGGGCATGAGGTTCCCTGTTTTCTATTTTTCAAATGTCGTTATGTGTCATTCCCATCAATTTTCCGATCGGAAAACTTTGATTAGGAGTTTTGGTCAGGGGTGGACGAATTAACCGGCTGAAATCCTGCGGCAAAACCGATAAAATAATGATATAAATTTTGTGTGACAGGCTCAACGTTCCGTTTGCTTGATCCGGCCGCTTTGTGCGGCATTTGCAAATTTTCGAGGTCCAGTATGTCGACAGTAGATTACGGTCTAACGACCACCAAAGCCCCATTTATTGAACAAGCTCAGCAAAATGGCCAGCGATTTATCGAGCAGCCGTATGAGTTGTACAACGAAGACAATCAGGACACTTGGCGACGACTGTACGCAACGATGTTGCCTTTATGGGAAAAATATGCCAATCCGCGGTTTATGGAAGGCGTGTCGAATTTGATGCTCAGCCCGGACGCCATTCCGCGGCTGGAGGAAGTCAACAAATTTTTGGAGCCGCTGACCGCTTTTAAAGCGAAACCCGTTTCAGGCTATATTCCTGCTTACATCTTTTTTGACTGCATTCGCAACCGCGAGTTTCCAACCACGATCACGATTCGCGACGGACAAAAACTGGATTATCTCCCCGAACCTGATATTTTTCACGACATTGCCGGGCATGTTCCGATGCACACGGACCGGCGGTTTGCCGATGTGTTGGTGCAATTCGGTGAAGTTGCCCGGGGCGCCGCTCATCGCGCCCAGGATATGAAATGTGATTCTGAAGAACAACGTTTGGCAATTGTCGAAAGCAACATCAAAGGGCTGGCTCGATTTTTCTGGTACACGGTCGAATTTGGATTGATGCGGAAAACGCCGGGCAGCCAAGATTTGTGCGTCTATGGCAGTGGCTTGCTCAGTTCGATCGGAGAAATCGAGCACAGCATCGTATCGCCGATTGTGCAACGATACCCGATTCAAATTGAGTGGGTTATCAACCAGTATTTCGAAATCGATCATTTCCAGGAATTGCTATTTATTGTCGATTCATTTGACCACCTGTTCGACCTCGTCGATGAACTCCACACGTGGATCGAGCAAGGGAAAATGGACAATCTTGCCAAAGGAGAACCGGCGATCAGCAAATTGGATCTCGAATCTTTCTTGACGGCTGAAAAATAGTCAATCGGAATGATGCTCAATGGGTGAAGAAAACAATCGGCAGGTTTGCCTGATCACGGGTGGAACCAGTGGCGTTGGACTGGCGACTGCAGAACTATTTGCCCAACGAGGATTTGATGTGTGCATTGGCGGGCGGGATTCCCAACGACTGAGCGCCGCGCAGACTTCGATTCAATCCCATGGCGGCCGCTGTGAAACGGTTGCGATGGATCTGGCGGCCGAAGCGGATCAGGCAGGCCGGTTGGTCGAGCAAACGATGGATGCGTTTGGACGGTTGGATGTGTTGGTCAACAACGCTGCGGTGGCTCCCTTGGCGCCGTTTGCCGATTTAACGGCCGAACAGATCGAAACAACGATTAATCTCAATCATCGCGCTGTTTTGTATTTGACACAGGCGGCGTGGCCGATTTTTTTGCAGCAGCAAAACGGCATCGTGGTTAATATTTCCTCTTTAGCGGCGGTTGATCCTTTTCCAGGATTCAGTATCTATGGTGCCAGCAAAGCTTGGATTGATTTGTTGACCCATGCGTTGGCAGCCGAAGGACGGGAACACCAAATTCGCGTATACTCCATCCGGCCGGGTGCGGTTGAAACTCCCCTGCTCCGCCGATTGTTTCCCGATTTTCCAGCCGACCAAGCGGTTTCTCCACAACAAGTCGCCGAAAAAGTCTGGAAAGTTTGCGATCAATTTTCGTTGGATCAGTCGGGTCAAGCGTTTGAGGTTTCGAACCAGGTTTAGGCGACAATATAGATGATTCGTTTGACGCGCGAGGTACGTTTTGCTCTGAATGAAATGCCAGGTTCCGATTTGGCTCGGGACGGTCGTCACAATCGTTGGTCGTGCTGGCCAAGGATGGTGGGTGTTCGGCCTTACGTCAGATTGCGGGTGACGTTGTCCGGCGAGCTGAACCCGTCGACAGGTTATTTGTGTAACATCAAATTGGTTGACGACCTGGTCCAGGAAACGGTTGTCGAAACTTTGTCCATGCATGCGAGCCGCGGAAAACAGGCCAGTGAGTTGACCGCGATTGCGTTTGCGGCGCTAAGCGAAAAATTACCCGAAGAAGTCAAATTGGAAAATGTGGAGTTGGTTTTGACTCCCTATTTGAAATACTCAAAAAAATCGGAAGACGAAAAAATGTCACGTGTCACCCAGCAATTTGAGTTTTCGGCAACGCACCGATTGCATTGTGAGCATTTGTCGGACGAAGAGAATCGGAGGATCTTTGGCAAATGCAACAACCCCAACGGGCATGGACACAATTATGTCGTTGAAGTTACCGTTGATGTCGACGATCAACAGCAGGATATCAATGTCATGGTCGAACTCGAAACGGCGGTTATGTCCGAAGTGATCGATCGATTTGATCACAAAAACCTGAATGTCGAAGTTGAGCAATTTGCAAGTTTAAATCCGACTGTCGAAAACATCGCCGGTGTGATCTGGGATTTGTTGGATGGAAAATTTGTGTCATCGCAATTGGCCAATGTTCGTGTTTATGAAACTCCAAAAACCTGGGCTGACTATTCGAATTTGAAATGACTCAAGACAATCGCAAAATCTCGGAAATGAGAAACTTGGGTCCCGCTTGTGAACAGGATTTCAATTCGGTTGGCATCATGACCGCCGAACAATTGATCCGCCTGGGACCCGAGGATGCATTCTTGAAAATGTTGCTCGGACGAAAACAGCAAGGCGGCAGTACAAAGTGCTGTAACGCCGCTTATTTGTATGCCATCTACGGTGCGATTCACGACGTCGATTGGCGCAACATACCAGATCACAAAAAACAACAGTTCAAAGCCTTTGCTGCCGAGTTGCGAGCGTCGGGGCAATTCTCTTAGTGTCGAATTGCTGATGTGAGAATATTACTGCTTGAAATCTCATCAATGTCCAGTATCACGGGGTCGGGAGTCTTTTCATAAGCTAACCAACGATGGCCAGCACTTCGAATCGTGTGGGAGATTGGAATCAAGTGACGCAGCTGTATGAAAAGACTCCCGACCCCTTTAACTCTTTTTATGGCAAAGCCAGTGGCACTCGAAATGGGCGATTGATAACGGCATTGTAGGCTGGGGAGGTATTCTGGTCCCTCACTTACGTTTCGGGTTATGATGGGAATCATTCATATCGGGAGGAAATGTGATGTCAATTTTTGTTCGAATGATGGTTCTGGTCTTTCTGACCTTTCTTCCTCTCCGTGTTCTTCCAGGCATGACGGATCGTCCCAATATCTTGCTGATCATGGCCGACGATATGGGATACACCGATATCGGATGTTACGGTTCTGAAATCAAAACGCCGCGCCTGGATCAGTTGGCCAAACGAGGAATTCGATTCACACAGTTTTACAACACGTCGAGATGTTGCCCGACGCGCGCGGCGCTGTTAACCGGTTTGTATTCTCATCAAGCTGGAATTGGATTGATGACCGGTGATCGAGGCTACGATGCCTATCGTGGCGATTTGAACAAACAATGTGTCACGTTGGCTGAAGTGCTCAAATCTGCGGGGTACGCAAACTACATGTCGGGCAAATGGCACGTAACCAAACATATTCGGCCAAACGGTCCGAAACATAATTGGCCTTTGCAACGAGGTTTTGACAAATTTTACGGGACGATCATCGGTGCAGGCAGTTTTTACGATCCAGCAACCTTGTGTCGCGGTAATCAATTTATTACTCCGGAAAATGACACCGCCTATCAACCTGAAAAATACTATTACAGCGATGCGATCAGCGAAAATGCCGTCATGTTCCTCAAGGATCATTTTGCCGAACCATCAGACAAACCGTTTTTCATGTATGTCTCCTACACTTCCGCGCATTGGCCGATGCATGCGCGCGAAGTAGATATCGCTAAGTACCGCGGAGTCTATGACGATGGATTTGATGCCATTCGCGCGGCACGACACAAAAACGCCATCGCAGCCGGAGTTTTGGACGCGAAATGGAAACTTTCAAAACCGGGTGCCAATTGGGAAAACTGGAAAAACAAAAAATGGGATATTCGCAATATGGAAGTCTATGCGGCAATGGTCGATCGCATGGATCAGGGGATCGGCTGGATCGTCGACGAGTTGAAAAAAAATGATGCTCTGAAAAATACGTTGATTATTTACTTACAAGATAACGGTGGTTGTGCCGAAGGATTCGGACGCAGGTCCAATGCCGAAAAAATAAAAGGTGTGAAATTCAAACCTTTGGGACGCGATGGATTGCAGACAAAAATCTGGCCACCAATGCAAACACGTGATGGCCGACCAGTGCGAACGGGGCCGGAAGTCATGGCAGGCGGCGAAGATACCTTCATCGGTTACGGTGTTGGTTGGGCGAATGTGTCAAACACTCCGTTTCGCGGTTACAAGCACGATGGTTGGGAAGGCGGGATTAGTACTCCGTTGATCATGCATTGGCCGGCTGGCACAAAACGCGACGCAGTTCACTCCGTCAACAATGACCCCTGCCATTTAATTGACATCATGCCCACGTTGGTCGAGTTGGCTGGTGCAAAGTATCCGAAAACATTTGCCGAGGAAAAAATTAAACCGATGGAAGGTGTCAGTTTACGGCCAGTGTTTTCAAAGCAATCGATCCAACGTCGAGCACCGTTGGGATTTGAACATCACGGAAATCTGGCGCTGCGAGATGGTCGCTGGAAAATTGTGTCGATCTATCGCAAAAATCAGAAACGCAAATGGCAGTTGTTTGACATGGAAGCGGATCGAACTGAGACCAACGATTTGAGTGGCGCGCATCCTGACAAATTAAAAGATCTGGTCGACAAATGGCAAACTTGGGCGGACCGTGTCGGTGTCCAAAAATGGCCTTTTAAAAACAAGAAGAAATGAGTTGCTTTTGCTTCGTAATCTTGGCGACTTTTGACAGGATGTCCCGTGCAGATCCTGTTAATCATGTTCATCCTGTCAAAAAAAACGGAACGTAGGGCCGGTTCCCACTGGCCGTTTTATCAGATTGGCCGGTAGGAACCGGCCCTACATCAAGCCGCTTTTTTGGATTCCATGGCTTGATTGAGTTTGTTGTACAGCGTTTTGAGGCTGATGCCCAATTCTTCGGAGACTGCGGTTTTGTTTCCGTTGTGGCGTTCCATTGCAGCATCGATGGCAAGTGTTTCGATTTGCCGCATGGACATACCACCCATATCGAATTTGCTATTAGTCACCGTACGAGTTCCGAATTGTCGAGGCAAATCAGCCGCCGTGATCGGCAGACCATCGCACAGGATTGACGCGTGTTCAATCACATTGGCCATTTCGCGAACGTTGCCGGGCCAAGTGTAGGCCAACATGGCGTCGATGGCGTCGTCCGAAAACGGCTGATCCGAATGGTTCGCTTCGGGCCGATTGCGAGCGAGCAAGTGTTTTGCCAATTCGGGAACGTCCGAGAGACGGTCGCGAAGCGGCGGCAGGTGAATTTCAAAGGTATTGATGCGATACATCAAGTCTTCGCGGAAATCGCCTTCGGCGACCATTTGCGGCAAATCACGATGGGTGGCGCAAACGATTCGAACATCGACGGCGAACGATTGGTTGTCACCGACACGGCGAATTTCGCCCGATTCTAATACGCGTAACAATTTCGCTTGGAGCGATTTAGGAAGTTCACCGATTTCATCCAGGAACAAAGTTCCTCCGTCGGCCACTTCGAACAAACCAACTCGATTGGCGTCGGCACCTGTAAAAGCACCTTTGCGGTGTCCAAACAATTCGCTTTCAATCAAGTTTTCTGGCAATGCGCCGCAATTGACCGCGACAAACGGCGCTTCGGCTCGTTGGCTTTGATCGTGGACGGCTCGCGCCGCGAGTTCTTTTCCAGTTCCCGTTTCACCCAAAATCAAAACGGTGGATGGAGACGGAGCGACCTTGGTAATCATCCGTCGTACGTCGTCCATCGCCCGGTGGCTGCCAACCATTTTCATATCACCTTCGGCGCGGGTAACACGTGACTGAAGCGCATGGCATTTCATTGTCAATTCGCGTTTTTCTGCCACGCGTTGGAACAACGATTGGAGTTCGATCAACTTGCAAGGTTTTTGCAAATAGTCGAACGCACCGTAGCGAAGTGCCGCAATGGCGCTGTCGGTTGTTCCTTTGCCGGTTAACACGACACATTCCGTCAACGGCGAGAGCTCTTTGGTTTTGCCGATAACTTCGATACCGTTGAGGCCGGGCATGTCGAGATCGACCAACACGCAGTCGTAGTTGTTTTTTTCAAGTGCCGCGACAGCCGTGAGGCCGTCCGGGCACACAGTCACCTCGTGTCCCATCCGCGGGAGCTCGGCCCGCATGACTTCCTGCAAATGCGGTTCGTCATCGGCAAACAGGATTTTCAAATTTTTAGGCTGCTTTTCTTGTGATTTCGTCATTTTTCACCATGGGTAATTTCACAACGAATGTCGAACCTTTGCCAGAACCTTCACTGAACGGCTCGATGGTTCCACCATGCTCGTCAATGATTCGATAAGTGATCGATAGTCCCAGTCCGGTTCCTTTACCATCGTTTCGGCGTGTAAAGAAAGGTTCGAACAGATGTTCCATAACTTCGTCCGTCATGCCACAGCCGTCGTCGGTGACGGTCAACTGAGTCATCGCTGAATTGGATCGCAGTTGAATGTGTACGTGTCCCTGCTCCTCGACGCTATCCAGAGCATTGGTCAACAGGTTCAGGATGACCTGTTTCATTTCGTGACCAATGACATTGGCCACAACCGTGGTGTCATGTTCGAAGTGAATTTTTTTGCGACGGTATTTGCTGAGCGGACGAACCATATCGATGACGCCCTGGACGATTTCGACCAACTCGGTTGGACGTTTGGTGGCCTCGCCCAGCCGTGAGAAATCGAGCAAACTGGACGTGATCCCTTTACAACGAAACGCTTCGTCCTGAATCCGGCGAAGATATTTTTTCATTTCGTCGACATCGCCATTGGATTCCAGCGGACCGTCGAGTTGCGCCAGGATTTCGTGGATTCGCATTTCCAGCGACTCGGCCGACCAGGCGATAGCTGCCAAGGGATTGTTAATTTCGTGCGCCACGCCAGCGGCCAGAAAACCGACGCTGGCCATTTGGTCGCTACGAATGACTTCTTTACTACGTTGTCGAACTTTGTCGCGAAGTTCCGTTTGGATCGCCTGGAAATTGGCAGTCATCGCGTTGAGCGCGTCGGCCAATTCGGCAACTTCGTCCTGAGTTTCCAGTTTGATGCGAAAATCATAATTTCCCGATGCAACTTGACGTGAACCGGCGATCAAAGTCCCCAGTGGTTTGAAAATCCATTTTCGAAACAACACCCAAAGAAAGACGATCAAAACAAACGCGACCGTCACGAGGATGATGCTGAATGCCAGCCAGGCGTGATATTTGGACCTGGCCACTTCGGCAAACGAATCCATCCGGTTTTTCATGAAGGTTGGCAACAACTGGACTTCGTATTGCAGATCTTCCAGAAGTTCTTCGATTTCCATGTGTTGATGGCTATTGTGAAAGACCAAATCACATTGATGTGTGATTCTGTCGATTTCACGGAGGTCGTCGCGAAGTTTGACAACCGTCGCTTTCTCATTGGTAATGTCGTGAATGTGAGAGTCGATCTCCAGCGCCGTATCCAATTGGATCTCATATTTTTGCAAAGCGCTTTTGACTAAACCGATGTTGTGTTTAAAGTCATCGATCAGCCACAGCCGGTCTTTCCGCAAACCACTCAGGTAGTTCTGTTTGTCTTGATACGACGCCAGGAGAGCGTAGGAAACACGTAAGTCACTGACACGTTGATTCAGATCTGCTGTGAGAGGCAATTCGGTCGCACGATGGCGAATGTTTTTCGTCAAAGCGCGGAAATTGAGAACCCCTTGAATCCCCGCGACAGCCAATAGCGCAACGACGATCATCAACGTGATCGATCCAAAATACATCTGGTTTTTTAGTCCCCAGTTTTTGAATCGAGCGCGAGTTTTACCGAGTTGTTCTGCTGTATTCCGCTTCAGCGAAATCACCGCGACCTCCTTGTCGCCAAACCTGGTACATCGTTGGGAAAATCCGTTTTCCTTTGAAACCCGGATGGAAACGGGACTTTATCACTTTTGTAGATTTTACAGCAATGGCAGTTGAGGCGCGAGGGACGAGGGGGAGAGGGGAGAGTTAGTTGAGACGCGAGGGACGAGGTGTGAGGGAAGAGGTGGTTTGGGTGAAGTGGAGAGGTTTGGGCGGAAGGGACGTTTTGGTAGCGGTGCAAGACGTGGCGAGAAAAAGGCCCTCTCCCCTCGAACCTCTTTCCTCGTCCCTCCCGTCAATGCCTTTTGACGAGGTAGAGCAGGCGGAGGCCGATGATGAGCATGACGATGTTGCCTAGCCAAACTGAGTATGGCGGCATCCGGCCCGATTTCGCTTGTTCGACGCCAAGCATGAGAACTGGGTAATACAGCAACAAAATGGGTACAAACGCCAATGCAAAAATGGTCCAAAAATCCGAACGATGGAGTCGGATTGCCAGCGGTGCGCCAACCAAGGCAAAAAACAGGCAGCTGAATCCATTGGCCCAGCGGCGCCACGGTTCAGCGCGCAAGCGGTGTTTGCGATAGATTGCGTTTTCCAAATCTTTTTTTGCTAACACCCAGTTGGCGTCTGTCAAACCGATGACGTCTCCGCCCAGTGTTTGAAAGGTTGCGATAACCGCCAGTTCGTTTTTCTGTTTTTCAATGTTGAGTTTTTGAGATTTGAGTTCGGCCGAAATGAGTCGCATCGGCAAATTCGACGGGCTTTTGGATTTGTCGCGTTTTTTAGTGACATTTTCCAACGGCAACTCGAACCGATCCTCATCGATCGACAATGTCATACCATCATTTTTGACAAATCCGTTTTTGGTCGTGATGACGAGAACATTTTTTTGAGTATCACATTCCAATCGAGCTTCTTCGGCGGTCAGCAAGATTGGTTTTTTGACGTTTTTGGCGTGAATTTCGACGAACAACTGCTTCAGCGTTTGCCCTTGCACGTCGCTCACTGCAATGGACACATTGCCTCGTCGGTAGCTTTTGTCAGCGTTGAGTTTCGCATAGATCGTGTTTTGAACACTATGCAAAACAACTCGATAGATCCCTTGCCGTCCCCACGACACAGCGTAATCGTTCAACACGACGGTCAGCAGTGAAAGGACAAAAGAGAAAACTAATATTGGCCATACGACAACCATCGGTGAAATACCGAGCGATTTGATGGCAACTATTTCGTTGGAACCAGACATCCGTCCCAAGACGTTGCAGACAGAAAACAAAATGGTTCCCGGGATGGCAAAACACAAGGCGTTGGGAATGGCGTAAGGGATGAGCTTGAGAATTGTTAGTGGTGTCAAGCCTTCGCGAATCGCCTCTTGAACAATGCCTACCAAAACCATCAAGACTGCCATACAAGTGAGCGACACCAAAAAAACTTTGGTGAACTCGGTGATGACGTAACGGCTCAATTTTTTGGGGTAAACCACGATCAGCCCAACGATTCCATTCGTTCTGGCAATTTAATTCAAGTCGGCACTGTAACAGGAGTTTTCAATAGCGGAAACAACAATCTGGGGAGCTAGCAGGGAACAGGTGGTAGGTAGTAGGGAGTAGTTTGTGATGTGATTTGCAGCCGATGCACGGAATGGCGGCAGCAAGGCCCCATCAACACCGAGATTGGTTCAGACTTTGGGATATTCGTTCAGAAACCGAACGATAACAATGATGCCGCTGACAACAACCAACAACCCTCCACCAATTAATGCCCAGCCTGGTCCCAGATCAAAAGTCACCACGAAAATCCCGCAGGCAACCAGAATGAAGGCATAGAAAATGAATCGTTTCGACGATGTCAAAGCAGCAGTGATCAACGCCATCAAACCGACCAAGGCCGCTGGCACACCCGCAATCATGAAACTCAAGATTGCAGCCTCACCACGAACGACAATCCAATAAAGCGAAATGGCAATCACAAAAGTGACAATTCCTAACGCGATAGCAGCCAGTAGCAGTGTTCGGTTTTTTTGGCGTTGCTGTTGCGAAATATGTATCTTTCCAACACGCGGTTCAGTGATATGTTTCCGCAACCAACTCCAAAACGGAACAAGAACTGTCGGTGCGATTGCACCTAACGGTACCAGATCTGCTTGCCACGCAATTCCGATAGCCAAAACGCCGATTCCCGAAAGGACATCGAGCAGTCCATCGTTCCAAACAGGGAATGCATCGATGCCCTGTTCGCATCTCGTTTCCACATTTGACATCGCAGCATTTCCCTCGTTCGTTTCGATTGACCTGAGATCGGTGTTTCCATCTGATTAGCGATTATCGTTTGACTTTGGACTTTTTGAGCAATTTTTGAATTTCAGCGGGTGGTGTGAATTGATTGTCTGCCAATTTCACGTTGTGTTTCATCGATTGAATTTGAATCACTCGTTTCTGTCCCACGAGATTTAACTCGGTGCGATGCGCAATTTTGATCCCGTCCACTGTTTTGTAGTCGGACAGATAAGCGGTTACGTCAATGCTGCCGGCGTCGGAGACTACCGTCGATTCAATCTTGCTGACCAGGAATGTATTTTTGTCGAAGTAGGCGGTTAGCAATGATCGTTTCATACGGCTGGCGTTTTTGCTTTTATACGGATGTGGTGTCAAGACAACTTTGTAGCACTCTTTGCTGTTTACTTTTTCGATCGAAACACATTTGGCGGATTCGTAGGCACGTTTCCAATAAATCAAGCGGTCAAACGTAGAATCTCGCAATTGGTTTTCCAATGCGGCACCCGATTCAACAACTGGTCCCTGCATTTCTGACATTGACCAGGCAGCCTGGCCGTTGCAACCTTTCGTGATGGTACCGATGGCATCGGCTTTGATCGTTGAAATCACCTTGTTTGGTTTTGTCGCATAAGTTTCAGCATTGAGAGTGATTCCGGCCCCTTTGATTTCAATGGTCGATTTGAAATAACGGTTTTTGATTTTGTCGAAAGCAGCTTGTTTGCCGCTGGCCGCAATATGTTTTTGTAAGACCTGCTCTCCCGTTGGCAGTTTGGTTTTTTTGGTGACTTGCGCTGTGACGAGTTCACCGCTGAACAGTGAAACAGTGATGGCTAACGCGAGGATGAAGCATGGTTTGATTGAATCGATTAACATGTGAATAGCTCCTGAAATTAAAGTGTTGTCATTTGGCGTTCTTTTTTATCCAGTCAAGTGCGGATTCGAGCTGCAGATCTCGGCCTTGGAGCAACGCATCTCGGCGATGTTGAATTTCCTGGTGAGGCGGAACACCGATACCTTCGAGGGTTTTACCCGTTGATTTGGAAATGTAGTTTGCCCGGGCATATTGAAATCCGTCGCCGTTGGGCAATTTTTCAATGAAGCTACCGAGTACGGCTCCTGCTGTTCTCGTTCCAATCAAATGTCCGAGCTTGAGGTCTTTCATTCCACTGGCAAAAAACTCGGCGGCAGAAATAGACATTTCGTCGATCAGCACGACGACTTTTCCGCGATACGGTTCGGCTCGGGGACGCACAATCATTTTCAATTTGGTATCGCGCAAGATGACTGTACCCATTTGTTGTTTATTTTCTGGTAGCAGCCACCCCATCATGGCAGTTGCCATTTCACCCATGCCACCTCCATTGCCACGAACGTCAATAATAATGCCATCCATTTCTCGAAAATCTTTCATGGCTTGATTGAATTTCGGCATCAACGATGCGGGGTCCATGAAAGCGTTGAAACGGATGTATCCCACGTTGTCTTTGATCTTGGATGTCTCGATCCAAATATGGAAATTTGGGATGTGCCCAAACTGTGCCGGTTTGCCTTTTGGTTGATCAAAGGGAATTGTGACTTGGGTTTGTTTGTCTTCTCCATTCAAAAATACGATGTCGACGCTTTCTCCTTGTTTCCCTCGCAGTCGCCCCTGGACGGCATCGACCAGAATCGTCCGCCGATGTCGATGATTTGCCAGTTCTCGCGAGATCTCACGGTAGCGTTTGGGAATATCGGTATCGCCAATTTTGATGATTTGCCAGCCAGTTTTTACGCCCTGTTTGTCGGCGGATGAACCTTTGACTATTTCTGTCACCAATACTTGGCCGTCGACGATTCGAACATTCATTCCCGTTGTCTGTTGACCACGTGGTCGGTCCGAATCCAGTTTTTTGTAGGCGTCGCTTGGGATGATTCCAAAATGAGAAACTTTCATGCTGTTGAGCAACCGTCGCATGATCGTTCGGCTCGCTTCCATCGTTTGGGCTTTCTCAATTTGAGGTCGAAGTCGTTTTTTCTGAGCTTCCCAATCGACACCTCCCAATTTGGGGTCCCAGTAGTGATCGCGAACCGTTTTCCAAATGTAGTCAAAAGATTCAACATTTTTCTTCCGTTGTTCGGCGGTGAGACGTTGGTTTGATTTGGATTGTTGTTGTGCCGAGATGTCAACAGGCACTGCAACGAGGCATGTCAGTGCTATGAAAATCGTGACGCTTAAAATTTTGTTGCTCATTTTTTTGTCCGGCTATTGGGTTTCATTCGTTCAACAAGGATTCAATTTCCTGGGATAATGATTTTGCTTTCGCATGGCGCGCGAACTCTGACGGAACCAGCAGTTCTTTGAAACGCTTATGTTGTTTTTGGGCCTCGTCTGACTGTCCCAGTTGAGAAAACAACATTGCTTTGAATCCGAGAGCCATCAGCGATTCCTGCGTTGTTTTTTCAACTGGCGGTTTCCACGCTTTCAGGATGTCCAAAGCATCAACGTATTTTTTTTGTCGATAGAGTAATGCTGCCCGAATCACAACGAACCGATCCTGCTTGGGTTGTCTTGCGATCAGGGTGTCGACGGCCTTGAGTGCCAGCGCATAGTCTTTGGGTGCCCGCTGGGGATCGAGGGATATTTCGCGAGTTGCCGCCTCAATTGCATCGTGGGCTCCTTGGATGAATGTCTCCAAGCCGACGGTTCGATCGAGTTTCGTCAGGGACGCGGTAGCTAAATCAATGGCTTCGATGAATTGGTCATGATCTGCCATGTACCGCGCGTATTCGGACAAAAAGATACCGATGCGGGGATGATTTTCACCAAGGATTTTGCGAGCGAGGTTGAGGTATTCACGGCGTTTGGGAACGTATTGCAATGAGTCATCGTCGAGTTGGTTGACGGTAATGCTCAGATACCGCAGCGCGACTTCACTGTAAAACTGTGATGTTGATGGGTATTTTTGATAAATATCCAGCGCTTCGCGCAAGTGCTGTTGGGCTTTCTCAAATTCTTTTTGGTCAACATAAAAGGCAGCAGTTTGAGTCAGCACTTTGGCGATCGCAGGTTGATTGGCGGGTAAAGCTTCGCGAAACGCCTGGATACATTCATCCAGGATAGCGTTGAGTTTGTCGGCTTTGCCCCCCAGAGACAGGACATTGGCCAGTCGATTCATCGTCAGCGCGATTTCGATTTTTTGATGAGGGGCAACTTTGCGGCGAATTGCCAGTGCTCGGCGAAGTGCTTTTTCCGCTTCGTCGTATTTTGCGCGTCCCTGAAGTATTTCTGCCAAGCCCGAATACGCTTTAGCGAGGTAGGGAGTTTCATCACTGCGATTTTCACAAATCGAAATCGCTTCACGAAATGCTTTTTCCGCACCTGATTCATCGCCTTTGAGTGCCAACAAACTGCCCAAACGGGAAAGCGCGACACTGATGTTGGAATCCTGCGGTCCTTGAGTCTGTTTCCAGATTGCGATCGACTCGTGCAACAGATATTCAGATTCTGAATAATCTCCCGCAGATTGCAATTGAATCGAAATGCTGTTTAGCACGGCGGCCACAGTTGCCGGATCATCGCTGAACAACTGTCGAGCCTCATCGGCAACGCTTTCAATGTTGTAAGTCCGGCCTCCCGGACCTTGCTGGTTGTCCGAAACCACTAGTACGTTGTGCAGATAATCCGCGATCTCTTGCGTTCGTTTCATTTCATGATTGGCACGAACCAGTCCCGAGACTGCGAGTACACTACCGACCAGCAAGGACAATGCCACCAGACAGCTGGTCAGTACGCCCACTCGATGGCGACGCACAAATTTGCTCATCGAGTACAACATGCCCGGCGGCGCGGCAATGACGGGTTCGTCGTTCAAATAGCGGGTAATGTCTGCCGCCAGTTCGCTGGCCGAGTCATATCGACGCGTACGATCTTTGTCCATCGCTTTCATGACGATGCAATCGAGTTCGCCTTGGAGCGTTTTAGAGAACATGTTTGGCTGCACACCGTGGTGCTTGGCGACCAAAGTATCCTGCTGCAACAGTGTCGCGACTCGCGTTGATGGTTTGAGCGGGTCTTCATTGCAGATGATTTTCTGCAATTCCACATAACCTGCCTCTTTTAATCGCTGGCGATCAAACGGAGGTGCCCCGGTTAGCAATTCGTACAACACGCACCCCAGCGAATACAGATCGCTGCGCGTGTCGATGTCCAGCCCGCTCATTTCAGCCTGTTCGGGACTCATATACTGCGGAGTGCCAATAAACTGATGATATTCTGTGAACAACGTTCGCTCGGTGAGCCTCTGGTTGGTTGCTTTGGAAACTCCAAAGTCGATGATTTTGGGAACGGGGCGGCCGTCGTGAAGCGTGACCATAATGTTCGTAGGTTTGATATCGCGATGAATGATCCCTTTGCGGTGCGCATGTTGGACTGCGTGACAGACATCCAGAAACAATTCCAGTCGCGCACGGAGATTCAGATTACGGCTATCGCAATATTGGGTAATTGAGACGCCTCGAACCAGTTCCATGACAAAATACAGGCGGCCCGATTCGGTCGCCCCGGCGTCAAAGACTTTGGCAACGTTGGGATGGTCCATTAACGCCAATGCTTGCCGTTCCGCTTCGAAACGAGCGATGACCTGTTTGGTGTCCATTCCAAGTTTGATGATCTTGATCGCGACTTTTCGTCGCACAGGCCGTTGTTGCTCGGCCATATAGACCGTTCCAAATCCCCCTTCGCCAATCTCTTGAAGGATTTTGTATCGGTCAATCACAACTCCCGGACCTTCGATGGGGCGCTCGACAGTTTCGGAGTTTAGAAAATTCCCCGCTTCCTGATGAGCGCGAATCAGGGCCTCAACTCTCGAATACAGCTCCGGGTCGGCACCGCATGCGTCGAGCAAATAATTTTCTCGTTCATTCTCGTTCTCCAATGCAATGGCTGCATCAAAGATCGATTCGACTTGACTGTTTTTGGTGTTGTTTTTGATCTGCATCACTGGTGCTCCAATTAGTAGTGCGCCGTTTGACACTGGCGCGCCTCAGGGATTTCAGAAAATTTATTAGTCAGCAGCCGCTGCACCATTTGCCGGAATTCGATGATTTGCAAACATGGACCATCAGCCTCAAGATGGGCTAGACGGTCGAGTCGCCGTTTCCACGTGTCATCTGCTGATAAAGCCAAGCCCGTGCATAAGTCCAATAGCGCGATGCTGTGGCACGCGAAATCCGTAGAATGTTGGCGGCCTGCTCAATCGTCAGGCCAGCAAAAAAACGGAGCATCACCAACTCGGCCTTGACCGGATCTTCTAATTTGAGTTTTTCAAGAGCTTCGTCGAGCGACTCCAACTCCGTCGTTGACGCATCAGCGGCGATGTCCAGGTTTTTTAAATCGAGTCGCTGCCGATCACCTGCACGCTTGAGACGTTTCTTTCGCCGGGCGTTTTCAATCAGGATTCGTCTCATCGCTGTCGCCGCAGCCGAAAAAAATTGAGCGCGACTCTGCCAGTCGACGGGGCCATTTTTTTCGAGACGAAGATAAACCTCGTGAACGAGCGCCGTCGGTTCGAGACTATGATCGGGCGATTCACTCGACATCTTGGCAGCGGCCAGGCGTCGAAGTTCAGCATACACGCGCGGCAAAAGTTGCTCGGCTGTCGCAGGATCACTGGCCTGAATCGCATCTAAAATCGAAGATGTATTGTCAGATTCGCTTGGCTCGGTCATTCGATCATTTGGCTTGTAAGGTTGATCGTCTCATAGGTAGCAGAAGATTCGCTGGTGAATTGTTTTTCTTGCTGAATTCTAGTTGCCCGCAATTCATGTGCCACATGCTGTTGCGAAAAAATCGATGAGAACCGTTATTGTTGCTACGGTTTGTAGTCGGGGGCGAGGCTCCCGCCGAGCCGATACAACACACCCGCGGCTCGGCAGGAGCCTCGCCCTCCCGAACAACAACTTAAAAAGCGCTCTAGCGTGCGATTTCGCCCACAACAATTGTTGCGATTGGATGAAAGAAGGATCCAATGTTTTTCAGTCTGGCCGTTGTGGGAACACCGGATGTACCATTCCAAAATCGATTTACAGATCGATTCTGGAATCTGAGCTTTGTTGAGAGCTTTGATTGCGTAGTCGTTGCATGAGGTAGGATATTCCTCGACCGTAACATTGGATAGCTCTGCCAAAATCATCGGCCTCGTAAGCTTGATGAGCGGCTTCGATGAATTCATCGATTTGGGTGTCGTCGGCCGATAGCAGTTCGTGTTTGACAGATTCGTCGCGCAGTTGATTCAGGACGGATTCGAGGTTTTCGCCGAATTCTTTGTTTGAAGCACATTCGACTCGAACGTAAGGGCCTTTGCCAAACCGTTTTTCTCCGGTTACAACCGTTCCGCCACTGGCCAAGCCACTGAGTTGATAAATCAAGTAGGCACAACAAAACAAAGTGACCAATCCAAAAACGATTGCCGTGTAGGGGCTGGCGAACAAGCAAATAATCGTGCCAATCAGGCTGGCTGCGAGAACGGCCCAGAACAGCGGATGAATTTTGCCGCCTTGAGGATTTGCATTGATTTTGATCGGATTGGCAACACTGGTTCCGGATGCCAGTTTCTGACTGGTTACTTTGGCAATGACGAGTGTGATGTTGTCGGGACCTCCGCGTAGATTGGAAAGATCGACCAATACGCGAGCCGCTTCGTCAGGAGACAGGCTTTCCAGGATGGGTCCGATTTCATCGTCCGTGATTTGCCCTGAAAGTCCGTCACTGCAGATCAAATAGACGTCATTGATTTCAATAGGAAACGGACCTTCCATGTCGACTTTGACATCCGGATATGGTCCGAGCGATCGAGTAATGACATTTTTGGGAACGACATTGGCAGCATCTTCGCCAAGTTGTCCACTTGCCCGCATTTCCCACGACAGACTGTGATCAAAAGTCAGTTGTTCCAATCGGCCTTTTCGCATCCGATAAATACGGCTGTCGCCAATATGGGCAACAACAACCCCTTGCGGCAGCATGAGCAAACAGCTGCAGGTGGTTCCCATGTTGTAGAAATCTTCGTTGGCTTGTCCGCGGCGATGAATTTCCGCATTTGCCTCGATTACCGATTTTTTGAGCGCTTCGGGAGCTGACGTGTTGTCGCCGAGTTTTCGGTAGATATGGGGAATCGTATCGACTGCAATTTTACTGGCCAGTTCTCCCGCAGCATGAGCTCCCATGCCGTCGGCGACCAAAAACAAATGTCCACGGCGCTGCCAAACGTCAAAATCGTTTGCCAGGGAGATCGCAAAATTGTCCTGATTGGTGGCACGGCGCATACCAACATCGGATTCCGACGAAATCTCTAAATGTTGATTCCAGTAGTTTTCAGTATTTGACATATTTGTTGCGCGAGCCAATCGATTGAAACAGCGAGAGACTATTTCAAGGAAACAAGCTAGCGAAACCCGTCTCCAGTTTATGTATCTTACCTTGCAAGCATCATGTTTTGAATCCAACACTGCAATCTTTATCGCTAGATTGACATTTTAAGATTATCGACACTCAGGCTATACTCCTTCGCTTTTTGCCTCTCACGGGGTCAGGAATCTTTCGAAACGGAGCCGTCACGAAATTGCTTTCCAAAAAAATTTTCAGAATGCTATGCTTAGTTTTGCTCACCGGCGCAATGACCACACAATGGGGATGCGTCCAACGGCGGTTGCTGATTCGAAGCAACCCGGAGGGAGCACTGGTCACGGTCGATGGACGCCCGGTAGGGCATACTCCTTACTCGTTGCCGTTTACTTATTACGGCACACGCCTAGTCAAGCTGGAAAAGGACGGGTACCAAACGACGGAGGTTAAACAGCAGGTACGGGCGCCGTGGTACCAATATCCACCGTTCAGTTTTTTCGCCGACAACCTCGCCTTTCGTGAAATTCGCGACACTCGCGAGGTAGACATTGCCATGACTCCAAAGGTGCAAACCAACGAAGACCAATTGATCCAAAGCGCCAATCAACTTCGACAAGATGTGCACCGCGACACAATTATTTCTCCGAGACAGTAGCACAGTCAAATTTTTTGCAGTAAAAGGGGTCGGGAGTCTTTTTTCAATGAACGTCGACAAGAGTGTTTCGACGTCCTTGTTAGAAAAAAGACTCCCGACCCCTTTTACGTTCTCGATTTCTACTGTCCGTATCTGACCCGTCCGTTTCCGATCGTTGAACCTTTGTAGCCGGTGTTGGGTGGGCGGCGATTGAGAGCGCCGCGGATTCCAAATTGCCCCGGGTCTCTGGCAGCACCATCGGCAACATACCGTAGATCGTTGATCAACGGACGGAGTTGTGTGCTGATGTCGCGAACGTTTTTAACCGTTTGATTGATGTTGTTGTATAAACTTGGATCCTTGATCAGTCGAGAGATTGATCCATCACTGTTGGTGACAGATTTTACAAACTCGTTCACTTCACCAACGAGCGTGTCGATTTCGCGAATCAGTCCATCTACATTTTTCATGCTGTCGGAGAGTTGTTTGGTAATTGCCGGACCATCTTTGCCGAGCGCCTCGGTAAATGGTTTGAGGTTTTTCATATTGGATTCAACCTCTTTGCTGACATCTCGAAAACTGGCGACTGTTTCGCTGGCCTCTTCCATTACTTTGGTGGCTTCGTCGATCAGTTTTGGCAACGCCTCGGCTGTTTTGTTGACGTTTTCGATCGTTTGGGCAATGTTTTGCTGATTGGCTTGATTGCCAACAATTTTTTCGACGGAGTCCATCGTGCGGTTGAATTTGGTCAACGCCGTTTCTGCCTTGGTCGAAAGTTCTGCAAATCGCTTAAAGAACTTTTTGGCATCGCCATCTTCCTGATTGAATGCGTCCTTGAGCGCTCCGGTAAATCCTTTGATGTCCTGGCCAACCGATGCAACCGTATCGCCCGCTTTTTTGATCGATGTCAAAGTTTCTTCGATGGATTCCTCCAATCGAATTCCCATTTCGATCATTTCGATTGGATTTCTTTCGACCTTGACATTTTTGGTCGCCAACATCGTTCCATCCTGAACTTGGTTTCCTCGATCTTCGACTCCCGGTAGGAAATCGATGACAGCATCGCCCAGCAGGGAAGCCGTTCCGATTTTACAGATGTCGTTTTCGTAGAGTTTTTCTTTCGAATTGATTCTCAAAGTCAATTTGACGGCGTTGTCCAACGACTCGACTTTGGAAACTCGACCGATCAGGATTCCATTTTTTCGGATCGGCGTGTTTTTGGTGACACCGGGAGCAGTTTTGGGCTGAACATAGATAGTGTACTGGGATGACCAACCTTCACTAAACAGGAATATCAGAATGCCAACGATGCAGGCGGCGCAGATGACTACGATGCCGACACGTAATTGAATAATTCTTTCGTCCATTGGTAATGCCTCGTTGGTTTAGGCTCCTGTCGCACGCAATTCCATAAGTCGCTGCCCGGCCTCTCCGTTGACAAACTGTCGGACGCGACGATCTGGACAATCGTCCAAACCGTCTGGAGGTCCATCATACAGGATTTGCGGTTCATCGTCTGTTAAACGCCTCAATGGAAACAGCATCACAATGCGATCTGCTACTTTTCGGGCGGTATTCATATCATGCGTCACCACAACACTGGTGACCGGATTTCGACGGCGTGTTCGAATGATCAGTTCGTTGATCACGTCGCTCATGATGGGATCGAGTCCCGTGGTGGGTTCGTCGTAGAGAACGATTTCGGGATTCATGATCAATGCTCTAGCCAAACCGACACGTTTTCGCATTCCACCAGAGATCTCAACCGGTTTTTTGTAAACGACATCGTCCGGCAGTCCGACTTCGGCCAGTCTCGATAGCACAATGTCTTCGATTTCACTTTGCGGGTGATTTTCTCCTGATTGTTTCAGTGGGAATGCAACGTTTTGCCCGATCGTCATGCTGTCAAACAGTGCCGCGTTTTGAAAAACAAATCCGAATCGCGTTCGTTCCTGGCTCAGTTGTCTTTCGCCGAGACGGTGAATATCGCGACCGTCAAAAATGATTTGACCCTCCGTTGGACGAATCAATCCAATCAAAGTTTTCATCAAAACTGTTTTGCCACAGCCGCTTTCACCGAGAATGACCAGCGTTTGACCGGCCGGGATCGTCAGGTTGATGTCACGCAAGATATCTTGTGTCCCAAACGAAACGGACACATCGCGGACCTCAATCAGCGGAGGCTGCTCCAGAAGGCTTTCGACAGTCGTGGCATCTAGACTCATTAGAACAACTGTGCTCCTGCCGGGTAGAGCGTGTAATACAGGGAATCGAGGGCGATACCGAGGAACAAATCAATGTTCAAAATCAATACGAATGAATAAACGAACGATGCCGTCGAAGCGCGACCAACACCTTCGGCACCCGGTTGGCAATTAAACCCTTGGTAACATGCGACCATGGCAATGGCACCGCCAAAGAAAACACTTTTGATCAACCCAGAAAACAAATCAAAAGGTCCGACAAATTGAGCCGTGTTTGCCCAATAATGGTGAATGTCGATGCCCAGAATGTTCACGCTGTAAAAATGTCCGCCAGCCACTCCCATAAAATCGGCCATAATCGTCAGCATTGGGATCATAAAGATGCAGGCCAAAAATCTGGGAACGACCAGGTAGCGAATGGGATTGGCACCCATACTCGACAACGCATCGATCTGTTCGGTAACCCGCATGGTACCCAATTCGGCGGCCATGGCGCTGCCTACACGGCCCGCCAGCATTGTCGCTGCTAAAACGGGTCCCAGTTCGCGAACCAATGTCATGTTGATGACCGCGCCCAATCGCGTTTCCAATCCAAGTTGACGGAATTGAAAATGACTTTGTACGGCCAAAACCATTCCAATAAAAGTTCCCGTGAGTGCGATCACAGGCAGGCTAGAAACTCCGACCTGGTAAAAATTTGGAAATAGGGTGTCACGCCGCGGCAGTCTTGTGAACATCCAGACTGTCGTCTGCCAACAAAACAAGGCAAACGCCCCAGTCGCCAAAACGCCATTGATGACGACTTTGCCCCAATCTGCGATAAAATCGAACAGGAAACCGAAAAGGCCCGGGCGTCGTTGTTCGTCAGCTGCAGGAATGGAAGACATCTTTTTACTTGGCAACTCGTATTAAAAATGTTGCGGTCGCGGCGCGGTTGAAATTGGTAACGCAAAATCTGTTTCCGTGGCTCGGCGGGAGCCTCGCCCTCCCGGTTTGCGCATATCGGTCGCAAATATTCGCACATCATCTTTATTCGTCAGTTCAAAATGAAACGTTCAGGTAATTTTTGACGATTACCAAAAGTTTATGGCGGTCGCATGGAGACGGTGCTAGCGGAGTAGGGCCGGTTCCTACCGGCCATTTGGTTAGACAGGCCGGTGGGAACCGGCCCTACGCCTACCGATCTGGGCGACATATTAGCGGGGCCCACGATATCGCATGTTCGCGCTATTTCCCGTCCCTCGCTCACACGTCGGGTTATGATTGCAGGAAGTTTCGGCTGATTGGCCGGTGGGAACCGGCCCTACGCCTACCGCCAGCACCTACCGAGTTTGATGAGAATACGTACTCTCAAAAATTTTGTCGGCGTTGTCTGCCTCGAAGCCTTCGCGGCGATGTTCGCGCCGAATTTCGTTGGCGGGTAGATTGCGAAATTCTGGTAAAACCCGTCGTTCGGCGAATTCGACATACGACCCTGAGATTTCTTTAGTGATGACCGAACCTGCGCTGTCAGGAAATTCAGCTGAAACCATTTCTGCGACGGTCGAACTTTGCAACAGCAACCCATCGGCACTTTGCTTGATTTCTCCTCCTGAATCATTGAGATGAAATCCACTGTCGATCAGGAACTGATTAAATTTATCGATCGAATTCCAGGGTTCGGGCAAATTATGAATGCTGACCGTAAAGTGATTGAGGTAGTAGCGATTGTAAATTGCCCAGCCAGCGTATTCACTTTCAGTTTGCAGTTGCGCGTATTCAGCCCAGTTGGGTGTTGACCAAAGCGGTTGGTGGAGAAAGGTGTCAATGGCACGGCCATCATTCAAATCGATGTGATCGACGGGGTCGCTGTCCACCTGGTCCGTATATTTTCGAACGATATCCTGGGATGCCTGGCTCAGGTCATCGACCCTCAATTCGCTGATGAAGACCCTGGGCAAAAGATCGGTCGGCGGCGAGTACCAAAATGCGTTCAATTTTTTTTTCGCGAAGTCATACGAATCCCGTTTTTCGAACCCGTGGTGCAAAAATATTTTTTCGAGGGATGCTATTCCCAGATGCGGGACTCCCAGTGTGCGAAAAGCAATGTGATCATTTTCGATTTCGGACGCGTTTGAAATGATTCGGGCGGCAATCATTTTTTCGATCACTCGCCCGACATCGGGAACGCGTTGTTGATACCGTCGCATCAAACCGTCTAAAAAAAATTCGACCACCGAGTTGGACATGAGAGCTGTTACCTGTTTTTGAAATGGGGCGTTGTAAGAGAAATTGCGAACGACATATTGCATCCTAGAGTGGTGGCTGTCCGCGTCAATCGCTGTTCAAAAAAATGGGTGCTTCGTGCTTGTGGTAGGGCCGGTTCCCACCGGCCAATGAAAAAATGGCCGGTGGGAACCGGCCCTACTAATTCAACACAACCGTTCGATCAACGACTGAACGTCGTCTTGTCCAAATCCGATGGCGTTTGCGAATTGCTGAATGCGAAACTGCACGTCTGCGGCGTTTTCGCCGTCGCGGCGGAGTTTGCTGGTGGCTTCCAAGATTGCAGTGCGTTTTTCGACGGGCAATGGATCGCTGCGCCGCGAAACGAACAGCAGCCATTCTCCTTGTTCAGATTGCATGACGAATTCTCGAAGCGACTGTTGAAACAAATCCGCGTTTTCGGCTACGAGTTCGGTTGAAATCAAATTGAGTGACGCGTCGTCGGTGAATTCATAGAATCTCAAAAATCCTCCGACAATTTCGATAATGCGTCGCTGGACTTCGGATTCGTGTTGCACCGCCGCTTTTTTGAGGTCGTTGGGGTAAAACTCGTTGCGGCAGCTCAAACAACGCGGAACGATACTCTCGTCGGTAACCGGCCAGATCGGCATTCGCAGAAAGGCAAAATAGGTCCGTTCGTTGCGAAATTCGATCGTCCGCTCCGTCTGACAAGTTGGACAGTAGAGGAATTGTGCCGAAGCGCTTTTGCTGATCGGTTCAAAAGAAAAAATCCTGAAGAATTTCACGATGATCGATTTACCAGAATCGCGGATGAACGATGACTGATCGTTAGCTTAATCGACAAATTTTTTGACAACGATACTGGCATTGTGTCCACCAAAGCCAAAACTGTTGCTCATCGCCGATTGAATTGCTTTTTCGACCGCTGTGTTGGGTGTGTAATTGAGGTCACATTCGGGGTCCTGGTTATCGATGTTGATGGTCGGAGGAACAATGCCTTTTTCCATCGCCTTGATCGACAAAACCAGTTCAATTCCGCCGCTGGCTCCGAGGGAATGCCCCAACTGGCTTTTGGTGCTGCTGATGGCGACGTCAAACGCATGTTGCCCGAACACCTGTTTGACTGCCCGCGTTTCGGCAACGTCTCCCAGTGGCGTACTGGTGCCGTGAGCGTTGATGTAATCGATTTCCGTTGGCTGTAACCCAGAATCATCGAGCGCCACCTGCATGGCGCGAGCGGCACCGGTGCCCTGTTCGTCAGGTTGCGTGATATGTCCGGCATCACAGCTGGATCCAAATCCGACGACCTCGGCATATATTTTGGCACCACGGGATTTGGCAGATTCCAGCGATTCGAATACGAGGATTCCGGCGCCTTCGGAAAATACGAATCCATCGCGATCTTGGTCAAACGGACGGCTGGCCTTGGAAGCTTCCGGGTTGCGACTGAGTGCTCTCATGTTTTGAAACGCGGCCAAGCCCATGCGGGTCAAGGCAGCCTCGGCGCCACCGGTGATCACGACATCGCACATGCCGTTTCGAATCATATTGAAACTGTCGCCGATGGCGTTGGTCGCGCTGGCGCAGGCGGTTGCGACAGAATAGCAAGGGCCTTTGAGGCCGTATCGAATTGCGACATTTCCTCCCGCCGCGTTGAGCATGATTTTTGGAATGGTCAACGGCGAAACACGATCGGGACTCCGCGTGACCAGTCGGATCAACTGTTCCTCAATCGTTCCCAAACCGCCGATGCCAGAACCCAAAATGCACGAACCTCGTCGTGGGTCTGGCAAATTGGAAAAATCGATTCCGGAATCATCGACCGCTTCGGCTGCCGCGTAGACAGCGAATTGAGAAAAACGGTCAATCCGTTTGATTTCTTTTGCATCAATATGTTTTGATGCATCCCAATCTGGGATATCACCGGCAACGGTTACCTTGAAATCCGAAACATCAAAAAGCGTCACATTATGAATGCCGCTTTCACCGGCGCATGCGCGTTGAAAGCACTGGTCAACATCGCAGCCAAGTGGTGAAACGACTCCCAAACCGGTGACGACAACACGCCGTTCCATTGTCACCCTCGTTTACCGCAAAAGGTAAAACCTACTCAGATGCTTTTTCGATATGATCGATGGCTTCGCCGACAGTTTGAATGCCTTCGGCCACGTCATCAGGAATGCTGATCTCGAACTCTTCTTCGAGTTCCATGACCAATTCAACTGTATCCAGAGAATCAGCGCCAAGATCATTTACAAAATGAGATTCACGTTTGATTTTTTCTTTTTCGACACCGAGTTGCTCGGCGACGATGTCAATGACACGTTCTTCGATTGATGCCATTAAAATCGTCCTCCCAATATTATTTTTTTAATTCGATAATTTGATTCGTAAAAACGAACCAATTCTTGATTGTTTCCATAAACGCGTAAAGCACAAACGAAACAAGATAGAGCATTTCCATAAAACGGGTCAAGTGATCAAAGGCGTCTAAATCGGCCTTAAATCCGTCTAAGTGTCTACCCTGTCATGCCTCCATCGACCGCCAAAACCTGTCCCGTGACATACTTTGCCGCCGGACTTGCCAAAAACAATACACATGCGGCGACATCTTCGGGTGCTCCCAGCCGATTTGCCGGAATGCGTTTTTTGATCTCATCGCCAGCCGCCTCGACCAACCCAGATGTCATATCGGTTTCGATAAACCCTGGGGCAACAGCGTTGACCGTCACTTTTCGCTTTGCAAGTTCTTTACTCAAACTGCGGGTGAGCCCGATCATTCCGGCTTTGGAGGCGGAGTAGTTGGTCTGACCGGCGTTGCCAATCAGCCCGCTGACGCTGGAGATATTGATGATTCGCCCGTAACGCGCCCGCATCATCGCTTTGGCAGCGGCTCGACTAAACAGGAACGTCCCGCGCAAATTAGTTGCGATGACGTCGTCCCATTGTTCATCACTCATGACCGGGAGCAACGTGTCACGTGTAATCCCGGCGTTGTTGACGACGATATGGATTTTGTCGTTTTCCGTGATCGAATCGAAAAACTCATTCACTTGATCCCCATCGGTCACGCTGATCGCATGTGCCTGGGCTTGGCCGCCAGCGGATTCAATTTGCGAAACGGTATCGGCCAGTTTGTCAGCGTTGCGCGCGACGCAAAATACTTTGGCACCCGCTTTGCCCAGCGCAATCGCGATCTCTTTCCCCAGACCTTGCGACGCTCCGGTGACGATGGCGTTTTGCCCGCTCAAATCAACTTTCAGTGTTTCGTAATCTGACATATCGCTTTCTATGATTGTTTATGCAAAGACGTTTTCGCAAGGAATTTTGCGATTAATACGTTTGAGTAATCCTTTGAGTACTTTGCCCGTCCCAATTTCGTAAAACGTTTCAACACCCTGTTCGATCAGGTAATCCATCGATGGGTGCCACTGAACCGGCGAACAAACTTGCTGAATTAAAATTTCTCGAATTTCATCAGGCGCTTGATGAGGTTGTGCATCGACATTTGAAATCACGGGAATGCGAGGTGGTTTGATTTCGACATCAGCCAAAGCCGCCGTTAATTTTTCAACCGCCGAACCCATCAGCGAAGTGTGAAACGCGCCGGCCACCGTCAATTCGATGGTTCGCATGGCACCCGCTTCGGTGGCAGGACCATCGACTCGGGCACAAGCCGTTTTATGACCGGAAACCACAATGTTACCGGGACACAGCAGATTGGCAATTTGAAGTACCTCGCCGTCCTGGCGAACCACGTCGCATATCTGGTTGATGGCGTCGACGTCCAGCCCGAGAATGCTGACCATCGAACTGGGCACTTCATCGGCGGCGGCTTGCATCGCATCACCGCGCTGCTGGACGAGTCGCAATCCGTCTTCGAAACTCATGGCGTCTGCGAAAACCATGGCCGTGTACTCGCCCAGGCTCAAACCTGCAGCGAATTGGGCGCTTTCGACGATTTCCGGAGACGATTGTTTCAATGACTCGAGCGCCGCGAGCGAACTGACGAACAAACCGGGTTGGCTTCGATTGGTCAGGTTGATTTCCTCAGCAGGCCCTTCGAAGCAGATTTTGGCCAAATCATAGCCTAAAATCTCGTTGGCTGAATCAAACAGCGATTTGGCAGCAGGCAGCGTCTCGTAGAGCTGTTTACCCATGCCGACGGTCTGGGCGCCTTGTCCGGGAAATAGGAAAGCCGTTTTGGTCACGTTGTTCGGTGTTCTCGTGATTTCTGTTGGTGTCTGATTGGAATCGAGTATTAGAACAAATACATTCAATTTCGACGAGGCGGTCGAAAGTGCGAATTTCCAGATATTCCAGCCAAATTTTGAGGCGTTTTACGCGATTGACGTTCGGATAACCGGTTTAGACAAAGCGAAAGATGATGGTCGAGCAAAATAGCCAGCAGAAGCGCCGTGGCGGGTTGAATCATGGGGTATTTTGGCCGCCATTTTTGTTGCTGATCGCAGCTGTTGTTTTGAATTTTGTCGCTCCGACTCGGTTCAACCAGTTCACAACTGGATTAAACGACTGGATCCTGGCCAATTTTGGCTGGTTCTTTTTGGTCGTTGGTTTTCTGGCGGTTTTGTTGTGCCTGGTGATCTGTTTTTCGAAATTCGCATCGGTACGGATTGGCGGCGAACATGCCGAACCGTTGATGCCGATGTGGAATTGGTTTGCCATCACCGTTTGTACGACGATCGCGGTGGGGATTTTATTGTGGGCCACCGCCGAACCATTGACGCATTTGACAAAACCGCCAGCTTCAAAGGGCCTGGAGCCGCGCAGCGCCGATGCGGCAAGGTTTGCGATGTCATCAATGTATTTGCACTGGACGTTCACGCCGTACGCCATTTACGCGGTTGCGTCGCTGATGTTTGGGTTTGCGTTTTACAACATGAAAAAACCCTTTAGCCTCGGCTCGCCGCTGACTCCCGTAATTGGAGATACTGGGGCCAAAGCTACTGGAAATCTGATCGATGCGATTTGTCTGTATTCACTGGTTGCCGGAATGGCCGCTTCGTTAGGCGGAGGGATTTTGATTTTGGCTGGCGGCCTTGGCCATCTGTTTCCCACGATTCCGTCCAAATCGCCAGTGGTCTGGGCGATCATTGCCGCGGTCATCATTGCCACATTTGTAATCTCAAGTGCCAGTGGGTTGATGCGTGGGATTCGAATTTTGTCATCGATTAACACATATGCTTTGTTCGCGCTGGCGATTTTTATTTTGTTGTTTGGGCCAACCGTTTTTATTTTGAGTTTTGGTTTGGAAGCGTTCGGTTGTTACATCACCGATTTTTTCAAATCGAATTTGTTCGCGGACTCACTGGCAGGTTTGCAAACGGACGAATCTGGCAAACCGTTGAAATCCTGGTCGCAAAGCTGGACCATTTTTTATTGGGCGGTCTGGATGGCGTGGACGCCGGTGACGGCCTGTTTTCTTGGACGCATTGCCTACGGTCGCACGGTGCGACAATTTATGTTGGTTAATTTTATTTTGCCTTCGTTGTTTGGTGCCGTGTGGATGGCAATTTTCAGTGGAACGGCGATTCACCTGGAATTGTTTGAAAATGCGGAACTTTCGAGCCATTTGGTGGCCGATGAAAATGGCAAACAACATCTAGAAACGGTAACGATCGGAATGTTCGGCCATTTTCCGTTGACTGTTGTGTTGGTTGTGTTTTATGTCTGCAGCACGTTTATTTGCTTTGTGACGTCGGCCGATTCGAATACCACGGCAATGGCCGCGATTAGCTCAACAGGTATTTCCCCTGACAATTCCGAAGGCGGTATCGGGACCAAGATCGCTTGGGGAGTGACCGTAGGACTGGTGGCATGGGTGATGATCAGTTTTGCCGATATCAATGGGATCAAGATAATTTCGACCCTTGGCGGATTTCCCGCCGCGTTTTTGATCCTGATCGTGATTGCCGCGCTGTTTCGGGTGACGATCAATTACGAAAAATACAATTTGATTGATCAAAAGTAGGGCCGGTTCCCACCGGCCGTTTTATTGGATTTGGCCGGTGGCAACTGACCCTACTTCCACTGATACAAGCACGAAGCGCGAGCGAGTGGTTTGACCGCACAAAACCACTCGCTCGCGCGTCGTGCTTGTAAGATTCACGTTTTATTTAGATCGGCCGGTAGGAACCGGCCCTACTTGTTAATCGAATGGTTCAAGGATTTCGATGGCGTTGTCGTCGTTTGATTTTTTGGCTTCTGCTTGTTTGTCAATGAACCAACCACGGAGTCCGTCCCAGACGCGTCCGGCCATTTTGCCGCTGACGACATCTTCGGTGATCGTGTGACGTTCGAACGAAAAATTGTTCCAAACGGCAGACAGATGCGGCTCACTGACGCGGGAAACGGTTTTGTAAAACCCTTGCTCGGCAAATTCATCCAAACTTTTGCGATAGTAATCCATGATGTGTTGGTCGATCATGTTGCCAGCAACCCGCACGGTTGACAGCGCTGTTTTGCCGACCGTGGCCATCCGATTCAGCGTGTACAACGTCATGGCACTGGACATCTGAAACAGGTTTAGATTTTCCTTTTTGGCCATTTGATGCATATCGAGCCAGAGTCGATCGATCTCGTGTTGAGGAATCATTTTCGAGGGGTCGATTTTTTGAACCGCAGCTTTCGTTTGTTCAATCGTTTCTTTAATCCCTTCGACCGACAGAGGCGGCATGTTGAATGCCTCGGAAGTTGTCTCCGATACTTTACCCACGGCATCGAGCAACTCGGCAGAATTGGTAATCGTGGTCGACTCGTCAACAATGCCTTCGCGCTTCAATTCCTCGTTCAATTCGTTCAGGTAGGTTTTCGAACCGTACGCAACATCGCTGAACACAGCCAGGACGACCAATGGAGAAACATGCACGGCTGCCAGACCGGCGAGTTCGAGAAAATTGCCGACAGCTTTTCGGGCGACAAAGGATTCCATTTGTTTGGTTTTATCATCGGCCTGTTGATCGCTGGGCCGCTGAACGCCACCCACATCACGTGCTAGAAAATCGAGCATTTGCCCAATAAAAACTGTGTAGGATCGCGAGGTCTTGAACGCTTGGGGAACGACCAACTCGGTCGTTTCTCGAATGGCTCCGCCGATCATGGCGGAGGATGAGCGGAGTGTTCGCTCGGGAATCGACAATCCATACAACAGGTAGTCGTAAACGGAGCGACAGTCAGGTTCGCGAGGTTCAGATTCGTTGTTCATTGTTTACCATTCGAGAAAAATCATCGATTATTGGGCTTTTTCATCGAGCATGCGGGATTCCGTCCGAAGTTTGTCCAAGACCGTTTCGAGGGATTGTCGAATTTGCGTGATCAACGGATCTTCGGTGGCAGTTTTGTCTCGTTTTGTTTCAACTTCGATCGGTTCACAGACATCCAGCACCACTTTTAATTGACCATGAATTCGAGCCTGGTCGGTGACGTCTTCTTCGAATTTTTCACACGTTTCCAAAACGCGGTCCACCGTCGGATATTGGGCGACGTACTGATCGGGATAGCAGTCAATTTGCTGAGCCAGGTAAGAGTCTTGCATTTGTTGCCAACGGCGATTGTTTTCTTCACAGCTCAGTTCGGCTCGGCTGATTTCCGGAAATATTTGTGAACGCAAGTTTTTGATGCGGACAGCAACGCCGTCATCAGGTCGTTCGCCTGAGAGCCATTCACGCTCCAAAGGAAACAGCAGATGGTTGACCAAATTGGTTTGTCGTTGACGAATCGTGGCATCCGCTGGAACATCGATTTCGTATTGCAGCTCTTTGAGACGCAACAGTGCGTCTCCAATTTTGGACAGCCGTTCGACTAGTGGTAATTCCGATTGCGGTTGCCAGGTCAATCTTTGTTCAATGTCGCTGAGGACCGTGTCGGCAGTTTGCAGGATGTCGCCGTCGTAGAAATATTTGATGGTGACCGGATGTGCGATGACTTTGCCGCCCGTTTTTTTTGCGCGTCGTTTTGCGGCAGTGCGGGCAATAAACGCTGGGCCTTCCATCAAAGCCATCAGTTGGTCGTTCGTGCGGCTTGTTGTTCCTTCGGCGAAAACAACGAGCGGACGTTCTGCATTGACCAGGATTTCAATAGCTTCGTCGATGGCCTGCCGATCAAGGCCTTCGCGATTCACACTAAACGCTCCCATCCAGCGCATGATTCGGCGCGACAACCAGCCTTGGTTGAACAGGTGCCAACTCGCCATGGTGTACAACGGTGTTCGCGTCGCGCGGCTCAAGTGGTACATGGCCATCGGGTCGGCTGTGCGAGGATGGTTGGGAGTCAGGATAATGCCGTGGCCGGCGTCTATCGATGCCTGAAGCCGATCGACATTGCGCAGCTCGTGGTCGATAACTCCTTCGCGTTTTCGCAGTGTTCGTTCAAACAAGCCAGGCCATTTCAACAACAATCTTTGTTGCCAGCTCGATTTTATTCGCGGCATGAATTGGTAAGGTTTTTCAACGAAGACGTCTTGCATCGGGAATTTGAGAACAGGATTCAGTGCAACGTGATGTTTAAAACAGCGTTCAAGATAACAATTATTGGAAACGCGAAAAACAGATGTTGATTGGCTAGTATTTGTGAGCGACAAGGCGGCAGGTCGCGTTGATTAAATCGGAAAGATGTGAATTTGAACTGAGCGGCAAGGCGCTACCCGCCGGTATCCGAAGTTTTACCGGCGGCTAGCGCCTTGCCGCTCACAATTAATCGACACGACCTAGCAAACTGATTCAATCAAACAGCGTCGGGCCGTCGTAACCGCTTGGTGGCGGTTGCAGATCGAGGTGCTGAAAGGCGCGTGAGGTTGCGCGACGACCGCGTGGAGTTCGCAGGATCAATTCACTGCGGAGCAGAAATGGTTCAACTTCGTCGGTCAACGTATCGCTGGAGGTGTTCATGGTTGCGGCAATTGTTTCGACTCCGGTCGGGCCGCCGCCACAAACGCGGATCAGCGTGTCGAGGTAGTGACGGTCTTGCCGATCGAGTCCGAGTTCGTCAATTTCCGCCATTGCGAGAGCGTCATGAGCGACCGACATGGTGATCACGCCGTCGGCGCGGCTTTCCGCGTAGTCGCGGACCCAGCGCAAGCGATTGTTGGCGATTCGTGGTGTGCTGCGACTGCGACGCGCCAGTTCCGCTGCCGCTTCGGGTTCGATTTCGATTTTTAATTTTGACGCGTTGCGGGTGACGATTTCCGTCAACTCCGAGATCGTATAAAAACCCAAATGTTCGTGAATCTGGAATCGGTCGCGCAGCGGACCTGTGAGCATCCCGCTGCGAGTTGTAGCTCCAATGAGTGTAAATGGTTGTAATCGGAAACTGTGTGTGCGAGCACTAATCCCTTCACCCAAAATCAAGTCGATACGAAAATCTTCCATCGCTGTGTACAAATATTCTTCGACCGCTTTGGGAACGCGGTGGATCTCGTCGATAAACAACACTTGACGCTTTTGCAAATTGGTCAAACTGGGAACGAGATCTTTCGGTGCCTTTAAACTTGGCCCGCTGAGCAATTCGACCGGCACACCGAGTTCCTCGGGAATGCACAATGCAAATGTTGTTTTGCCAAGTCCCGGTGGTCCGTCAAACAGGACATGCCCCAGGACTTCGCCACGTCGTTGTGCTGCTTCGATTGCAATCTCCAGCCGTTCAATGACGTCGCGTTGGCCAACCATTTCGGCAATGCGTTTGGGCCGGAGTCGAAGATCGTCATTTTGCGGATCGGATTCGGGGCCGATCAAAGGTTCACGCGACATCGTGTTCAGTCGTGTTTGAAAGCTGGATTGTTTAGGTTTTATAGCAAAACAAGGTAATTGATAAAACCGAAATACCGCCACTAGGGGCAAATGTATCGACGAATCATAATGGAATTGTATTGAGTTCGCAGGAAAATTTGTTTCATGACAAGCAGTCGTACCGCCAAAGCTATCTTGAATCGATCATTTGCGCGGAGCGAGTCAGCCATTGTGCTGTTCGACGCCCAGCGCCAGGTCGTTTTTGCCAATCCCGCAGCTGAAAAACTGCTGGGATTTTCGATCGAGCAATTGTCGTCGGTGACGGCTAGTTTTCATCACGTGACCACCGACAACGAGGTCGCGGATGTCGTCTCTCGGATTTGTCCGCCGCCCGAGATGTTTTCCAGCAAGATAGCTCGATCGTCTCGCCAGATTTTCCTGCCAAATTCAAACGAGCAAGAAATTCTGATCGAGTTTTTTACGCTCAACCAGGGTGACGATGGAATGATCGTGATGGGAATCGTTGTCGGCGGTGAGCAGCCGTCTGGAGACACCAATGATTTTGGCGGTCAGTTGGCTCAAGCACTGAGCGAAATTCAGCAGTTTCGTGAAAACCAGTTTTCGTTGGAGCATTTTATCGGCGCTAGTGCTGCGACCAGGCAGATTTTATCGAAATCCGAAGCCGCGATTTCCAGTGGCGCAAATGTTGTTGTGTTTGGGCCGGTCGGCTGTGGGCGCGAACATTTGGCCCGTTCGATTCATCGAGCTTGGCGGTCGAAAAATGGGATTAGCCAGGAATCAAGTCCACTGATTACGATTGATGGTGCTGTCGCTGATGCAGAAACAGTGCAGACAACAATTCGCAGTCTGTTCCAAACGCCGGAAACGACTTTGGACAGAACCAATGCTCGCATTTTGTTGTTGCATGCCGAACGTTTGGAAACGAACGCTCAGCATGAGTTGCTAGGCATTCTGAATTTGCGAGATTTTGACATTGGCGTTTTGGCGACTGCGACGAGCAGTCTCAACCAAAACAGCCGTTTCGAACCAACTCTCGCTGCAATGTTGTCGACCGTCGAAATCGAGATCCCCGCTTTATCGCAACGGCTAGAAGATATCCCGATTCTGGCTCAATTTTTTCTTGAGCGTCACAACGCAAAAAATGGCCAACAGTTTTCCGGATTTACCGAGACCGCCATTGAGCATTTGATTCAATATTATTGGCCAGGCAATGTTGATGAATTATCCGAAGTCGTGCGATTCGCTTGTGAACATGCCAAAGGAAACAAAATTGATGTGGAAAGTTTACCCAAAAAAATTCCACACGCGCTCCTCAAAGAGGAACATCCGGAAATGGTTGAAACCAAAATCGATCTCGATGAATTTTTGCGGCAGATCGAATCGGAATTAATCGAGCGAGCGATGAAGAAAACAAAAGGAAATAAAAGCAAGGCGGCCGAATTGCTGGGAATTAACCGCGCCAGACTTATTCGAAAATTGAATCAATCATCCGGCGGGGCTGACTAATCGTGGAACGCAAAATTGTGGTTTGTGAGCCAATTGACCAATGGACCAAACTGATCCGCCGTTACAGTGCTAATGGTGGGTTCTCTGTTGTTCGTTGGACGAACCTTGCCTCAGCGGAGCGAGATGTGATCCGCGGACGAGGTTGTGTGGTCGCCGTGAGTTTGACCCGACAAAATGCCATGGAAGCGATGCGGCGGATTGCCGAATTATCCGATTTTGGTGGGCAGCACCGTTTTGTCGGCTTGTGTGATGCGGTTCTCAAAGAGGCAGAGTCGGTCTTTTTGAGCGCCGGGATATCCGCATGTTTTTTTTCGTTGGTCGACGTACAATCTCTGGTTCGGCTGGCCGAAGTCCATTTTGAGTTGGTATCAAAACATGTCGGTTTTTTGTCCAATGAACTGCCGACCTCAACCGTGGACCGAATTCTGCAAGAGCTGCCAAAATTTTAAGTCATATTTTTTTGTGGGAATCCAACGATGCTGCCAACTGTCGAAGAGCTAACCGATTTCTTTACCCGTCTCAAAGATCCGGAAAATGGCCGCGATCTGAGCGACAAGCAGGTTCAGGATATTACGATCGCCGATGAAACCGTGGCGGTCAAAATTGGATTGACAACTTACACAACCATGTTGCATGGCGATTTTATCGAGAATCTACGTGAAGCTTACGCAAAACGGTTTCCAGACGCGTCGGCAAAAGAGGATTCGCTCAAAGTCGAAATCGTTGAACATCAACGCACGCATTCAGCTTTGGGACAGGTCGGGTTGCGTTGTAAATCAGTCATCGCCGTCGGTTCTGGAAAAGGCGGCGTCGGCAAAAGCACGGTTGCCACTAGTCTGGCTTTGACGCTCAAGAACGCGGGCTGCAAGGTCGGCCTGTTGGATGCCGATGTGTATGGACCGAGTGTTCCACATTTGTTGGGTGCTTCGGGAAGTCCGGAAGTTGTCGATGAAAAAATTCAACCGATTGATTACAACGGGATGCCGGTTCTGTCGATCGGGTTTATGGTTCCTGTTGATGAAGCGGTGATTTGGCGCGGGCCCATGCTGCATTCCTGTGTGACTCGATTTCTTCGCGACACAAATTGGGGCGAACTCGATTTTCTGATTATTGACATGCCACCGGGTACGGGCGATGTGGCGCTGACGCTATCTCAGCTGTTGCCGTTGACGGGCGCGGTCGTTGTTTGCACGCCTCAAGAAGTTGCTTTGATCGATGCGATCAAAGCGGTTTCGATGTTCCAGAAGGTTAAAATTCCGTTGCTGGGAATCGTCGAAAACATGAGCAGTTTTATTTGTCCGGACAACGGCAAACGATATGACATCTTTGGTAAAGGCGGTGCCCGAGAATATGCGGAACAAGCGAAGCTGCCGTTTTTGGGTGAAATCCCGATCAATATTCAAATGCGCGAGCGCGGTGATGCGGGGCAGACGTTGTTGAATCTGGAAGACCCGGCGATCGAGCCGTTTCTGACGAAGATCGCCTACCAGCTTTGTCGGTCGATGGCCGACCGTGCGATTAGTAAACCGGCAAAACCATCGTTGCCAGTGTTGGGTTGAGAAGGCGAGTTCAGTGAGCGGCAAGGCGCTAGCCGCCGGTTCGTTCTTTGTACTGGCGGCAGCGCCTTCCCTCTTACTGGCTCGGCAGGAGCCTCGCCCTCCCGGAAGATGCTCTCCCGGAAGATGCTCTTCAGGCGCAATAAAAAAGGCTGTGGTAGGCTCCACAGCCTTTGTTATTTTCCAAAGAGCTTTTTCGAAAACCGCGGAAGAGTTATTTTTTCTTGCGGACGGCTTTTTTCTTGGTAGCTTTTTTCTTAGCTTTCTTTTTGGTGGCTTTTTTCTTCGCTTTCTTTTTAGTTGCTTTTTTCTTCGCTTTTTTCTTGGTAGCTTTTTTCTTTTTCTTAGCTACTTTTTTCTTAGCTTTCTTTTTCGTAGCTTTTTTCTTCTTAGCTACTTTTTTCTTCGTTGATTTTTTTGCCGCTTTCTTTTTAGCAGCTTTTTTCTTTTTGGCCACAGTAACGTCCTCCGTTAGTTAAGCCGTGGCGAGCCGATCTTGTTCTGACTTCCGTTTGCCAAAACGATTGAAACTCACCAACCAAATTTAAACCACAAATCCCTAAAGGGGTTAAACGCTGATAAGATCTAAACCAATTTGATTTTTCTCTAACCAATTTGTTTGTCGGCAAAAAAACTAAATTAGGTTAAGTCCTTGGCGTAATTTGTAAGCAACCTCGACATTTTTTCAACATTATTTTTGGTTATTTCGCAAATATTTTGGCGCGCATAACGCTGATCAACAATTCAAATTCGCAGCGCTTTGTAAAAATTACAGGATGAGACACCGATTAACGTTTCTAATTGCATGATTTTTTGGATGCATTGATTTGTTATTTTATTTTTGGCCGATTCAAGCGTGTGATGATGGTGGAGCTGCCCAATTTGTGAGCGTTTGTAACGCAATCAGTTGTTGAAAAAACAGTTTTCCACAATGTTCGATCCACGTAACATCGTTTCGCGGTTGCGAAATTGATTCGCGAGACATGCAGATGACGTAAAAAACTCCTGAAAAACAAGCAATCTCGAACAATTTTTGCATCGGACCCGTTTGTTGGGCGCAAAAACAGTTCGACTGTCGTTGTCGCGATGGTTTTTGTTCGATTCAGCGTGCAAATATTTGTTTCAAATTGAGAAACGGCTTTGCAAACCGCAGATCGAAAAAAACGCGCACTTTTTTTACAAGCGTTTTGCGCTGATTTTGTTTTCAACAAAGGCACGACGCGTTTTGTTTTGCAAAATAGAACGCGATTGTGAATGGCTGTTGTTGAGCACCAAAAAAAATTCAAAATTTTTTTGTTTTTTTTGTTTTGAAACACCAATTTCGGGTTTCAACAAAGAAATTTAAATCAAAACATCAATGGTCACCAAGGTCTGCCACCACCGAATCCACCTCGATCAATCATCTGGAGTGATTGAAAACTGGAAAACGCCAACATGCCAAACAGAATCGCCATAAAGACCTGTCGAAACACAACGACTCCTGCAAATGCGGCCAGAGCGCCGGCAATGACCGATACCCAAAGCGATTGTCGAACGCCATCCGACGGATTGGCGTGCGTAAAGATGGCGCGTGAAATCTGTCCTCCATCGAGCGGGAAAACAGGAATCAGATTGACCAGTCCCCAGAACGTATTGATCAACAGCATAAAGAAAATGAAGTACCAGAGATTTGGATTGATTTGAAAACTAAAGACTGGTTGAAAAAAATAGCCGCCTTCGGGGATGATAATTTTTCCACCATTCAAATAGACCAAACCCACTACCAGTCCCGCCAGAATAAAACCCGCTGCAGGTCCGGCAAAACTAATGATGACTTGTTCGGCTGTGGTACGCCCAAATTTCTGTCGCGGACTCCAAGCAGCCTGATCGCCGCCGCTGATCGCCAACCCGCCACCAAAGTAAAGACTGATCCGCGGAACTTCGCCATACCATCGCATGACGAACGCGTGCCCCAATTCATGGACGAGAATGGAAATGAACACCACCACCGTCCAGATGACAATCGTAATCGGATCGCCCAGGCGGGATCCCATGATAATGCTGACCAACCAGAACAAAGGATGCACGCGGACGGGAATCCCTGAAATTTTGAAACTAAGATCGTAAGGAGTTTGGCGTGGCTCTTGAAATAACATTGTTAAAACAAAACTTGTGGCGAAAAATGATTTCCTGAACCTCAGTTTATCAAGATTCAACAGGGAGCGTTATGCTGCGTAAGCAGTATTCGGATTTGGCGCGGAAATCTTTGCAAGTTGTTGCAGAATATATTCTGCGGCTTTGACGGAGGCGCCCGGTGTCGCAAAGTTTTGGTTGAGTTCGGCCAATTGATCGATCACTTTCTGACGCTCCTCCGGCTCGTTCAACCATCGTCGAATCCAGGCGGCAATTTTTACCGATTCGTTTTTGGTTGAAAAATATTCTGGAAATGGAATGGGTTCTGGTTGAGGTGAATCGGGGTCCAACAAACGCCAGGCTGGTTTTTCAATTTCGGATACCGCCATCAAGTTGGGCAGCGTGATGTATTTGCACCGCAAGACAAGCCTGCCCAGGAATTTGTTGCGATGGCTGACGCGATATGAAATGACACTCGGTTTTTTATGAAACATCAGTTCCAACGACACCGAGCCGCTACAGGCAATACAAGCCGTTGCAGCCTCGATGAGTTCCGGTGTTTTTCCAATGTAGATTTCGGCATCGATATTTTTTGCTGTAACCTGTTGTTGAGCGATGTTGGCCTGCTGGAGATTAAAACTGGCAATCGCAACACGGAGTCCCGGCGTTTCCCTCTGGATCCGCGATGCGGCGTCGAGCATCATGCCGATATTGCTGGTGACTTCCTGTTTTCGACTGCCAGGCAGCAGCGTCAAAACCGGTGCCTGAGTTTGAAAATTTGAACGAATGAACGTTTGATCCAATTGGCGTTGATGTAACTCATCGAAATAGGGATGGCCAACGTAAACCGCCTGGCAGCCGCGTTCGGCGAACCACTTTGGCTCAAACGGCAATTTGCACAAGACGTGATCCACATCACGTTTCAATTTTTTGACCCGATGCGACGCCCAGGCCCACATTTGGGGAACGCCGTAATAGAAAACCGGGATCCCGCGTTGTTTGGCCAAACGCGCGATGTGCCAATTGAATCCAGGAAAATCGACCAGGACGACGGCGTCCGGAGAATGTTCATCAAAATATTTTGCGGCCTGTTTCTTGAGTGCAAAAAACTGCGGCAGTGTTTTAATCAGCGTCAGTGAAAACAACATCAGCGATAGCTGCGTGAGGTCAAATAGCAGCTGACAGCCAGTTGTACTCATTTTGGGGCCGCCAAAACCGACACACTCGATTTGCGGGTCGTGTTTTTTCAGTTCACGAATGAGATTCGCAGCGTGCAAATCTCCACTCGGTTCGCCGACAGAAAAAAAGATCTTCATCCTTGCCACGTTTTACGTTGATTGAAATCCATCTCGAAACGCAGGCTCTATTGTTGCAAATCGCCGAAGTTCGATGAATATCAACTCGTCGCCGATTCCGTGCAGATTGAACTGGTTATCGGCCGATTTCGTAAGGAATCTATGCGAATCGCTTTTGATTTGGACGATACGATCATTCCAGGTCGAATCCCATTTCCGGTTTATCCTCGACCGCGCAACCCCATTCGCCGATGGCTTTGTCGCGAGCCGCTGCGGGTCGATTGCGTTGAATTGATCAACGAACTGCGTGCTGATGGGCACGAGGTCTGGGTTTACACGACGTCGTATCGCGATCCGTTTTGGACGAAGTTAATGTTCTGGGCTTACGGAACACGTGTTGGCCGGGTGATCAACAATTCGGAACACGATCGAATGATGGAGAAAATGGGTCACGCCTACAGTCGCTGCACTAAATTCCCGCCGGCATTTGGAATTGATTTGTTGATCGACGAATGCGGCGGTGTGTTATTGGAATCCCAAGAATACGGATTCGAAATCGTCCAGGTGCTGCCCGATGATTTGGATTGGGCAGAAAAAATTCGCCAGCGCGTGGGGCGGGACAAACAAAAAAGCGACACCCAGTAGTGCCGCTTTCTTGAATTCGAGTCAACAAAATTTGTTGCTAGTTTTTCTTTTCTTTTTTCGCTTTTGCGAATCCTTTTTCGAATGCTTTTTTGTTGAAGACCATGGCGATTTTGTCTTTGTCTGATTCAGCGCTATTCACTTTTTTCGCACAGCCGCCACAGCACATCTTGACTTCCATCTTGCCGATTTTCACGACCGCTTCGTCATTCAGTTTGCCGCCGGAGAAAGGGCAACCTTTTTGGACGTATTGTCCGGTTTGAACCATTTGCTTGTTGGCTGCTGCTGTGAATTTTTCCGGATTCTTTTTGTATGCTTTGACGCAATTGCCGCAGCACATGTAAAGATTGCCTTGTTTGGTTTTGACAACTTTACTGGCTTTCGCTTTTGCTTTGCCCATGACGACACATTTGACGTCTTTGAGTTTCACTTTGTCGTCTTTTTTCTCTTCGTCATCGGTAACGAACAGAAAACTGGTTGCCAACAAACAACAGATTGCAAATTTTGCCATTTTACACCCCTATGGATTCAAAAAAATTGTTTAAAAACTAGCTGAGCATTGCGGTTCGATTATCGCATATCCGCTTGGCGATACAAGAAACTATTCAACTGATTCTGTACGAAACGGACAGTGAAATGTATCGCAGAAATTCTCAATGATCGAAAATTTTCGAAAGTTTCCCAATCTCATCGGATGCTATCCCCCCACGGGATTCAAGGAATCTTAAAAGAAATTGTTGTCTCGATCGTATCGTTGCTAACGTTTTTCCCACAACACCTCAAGATTTGCGCGGCTCTTTCAAACGGAAGGTCATTAGCCAACCGACGAACAGCAAAGCTGTCACCAGACAAAAAACAGTTTCAAATCCTACAAAATCCAACAACAAGCCGAGAGCGGTTGAAGTAAAAATTGCCGGCCCGGCCATACAAAGGCTGAGAACTCCCAGGAGTTTCGGTTGTTGATCGCGCGTTGTCAGTTCTAAAGCAAAATTTGAAAAAATCCGCATTGTCACCGGGGTCAATCCGATAATGACAAACACCAAGAAAAACCAGGTTGCGCCAACGGCGGGAAAGTGTGACAACACGATTGCCAGAATCGGACCAGCGCAAATGGCCAACATCACAATTCTCAATACCAGGCGATTACCAAATTGATCCGCCAAGCGGCCGGCGGGAATGCTGAACAGTGCCATGCCAATATTTTGGGCGATGACGAACGTTAACAAATCTTGGTTTTGCATTCCCAGTCGTTCCCGTCCCAACGCCTGGTAGTGAGGAAACAGCGTCATCGACATTCCAAACAGTGCTGCCACGATAGACAATTGTCGAAAATTTTTCTGATCGCGAAGCGTTGAAAAAACGGATTTGAATATTTCTCCAAGGGAAACTGGGTTTCCGTCGGTAACGTCCCGTTGTTCACGGAGGTTAGTAGTAATCAGGGCCGCGATCAGAAATGCGATACCAGCAAACAAAAATATGGCAGTAAAATTCGCAACTTCTGAATACAGCCAGATTCTCAACAAAAACCAGGCGGCGGTGATGGCGCTGATCGAGCCGAGTGATGTTGCACAGAGCATTAACAACCCGCGGCGGCGTGTCGGAATCAGTTTTCCAATAGTCGTTGCCAGCGAAAGTTGGTTGACACCGACGGCAGAGAAGAAAATGGCATAGAGAATCAGAAAAATTGTTGGCAGAAACCAACTCCCCTGCCCTTCGTTCATTTGCCAAAACAGCGCCAGTAACACAAACACCAACCCCATGATGCCTGTGCAGGTTGCCAAAATCCATTTTTTGATAGGTCGATGAGTCACAAACGACGAAGCCATCAGCGGAGGAACACTTTGGCCAAACCGGTTCAACATCGGGAGGCATGCACGGAGCCAACCTGTACCGCCCATCGCGTCCATCACGGCTGGCATAATGATACTTTCCGTTTTGAAAATCCAGCCAGTGCGAACGATGACCTGATAGGCAACCAGGGTCAGGAAATTGGATTTGCGCTGCGTTTGTGAGAGGTGGCTTGAAAAATCGCTTTGAGACGTTTCTAAAGATCCAGAATTATCAATTTCGGCGGCCACAATTATTTCCGCCAGCAGCGAAATAAAACGACGAGTTGTTGAACACGATCACATTCTATTTTAGCGTTTTAGAACGTTTCACGTAATCCAGCATCAATTGATGAATTAACACCGTTGTTTATGTGTCAATGGATTCTGCATCCAAGATCAACTTAATTCGTTCGAGCACTGACGGTGTTGAATAAATTTGGTACCGTTGCTCGGCGTCCAATGAAACAGCCATTAACACCAAATCTGCCATTTGCTCCAACGACACCTGTTCGGGGATCGTATCTTCAGAAATTCCGCGGCGCGACAGCGCGTCCATTAGCTCATCGCGAATTGATTCAAGTTCATTGGCCGAGCAATGTTCAATTTCGTCGTCAAAATCTTCGATCTCTGCGACAGGGTATGGAGCTGGATGATCGGGAATCGGAAATATTTGAACACGTTTCAGCCCCAGTAACACGATCATGAACCGGCCATCATCCAACGGTTCGTATTTTTCCAGTTGCCCCACTCCACCAATTGGACAAACGGGAGCGACACCGCTCAATTTATTTTTGTCCTCGCCGAGGACGGTTCCGATCACCAGTTCGCCGCGGCCGTCCAATAAATCTTGTGTCATTTGGCGATAGCGAGGCTCGAAAATATGCAGGGGCATAATCTGCCCCGGAAACAAAATTGTGTCTGGCAACGGAAATAGCGGAATTTTTTTTCGCGTCATACAACTATCACTTTTTTCAAAAGCCGTAAACTATTTGATGGGCGGGGTTCCGTTGTTTTGATTTTTTTCGCAATCTTGGCGTGATTGCGAGCGAACACATTCGAGTTGAAGTTTTGTTTCGTTTCGTGTTTGTCATCTAGCTTCGGTTGTCGCTGCGCATCACAATGAAACCAGTCTCAGATCGAGTTTCCAACGTATTGAATTATCACTTGTAAACCAACATGTCTCGAAAAATTTCTTTTTGGATTCTACTTGGCGTAATTTTTTTGTTGGCGATCGTGTTTTTGCGCGTCATGGCCAGTTTTTTGATCCCCATGTTTCTGGCTGCAATTTTATGCGTCATGTTTGGCCCGATACACGTCTGGATTTATAAAAAAGTGGGACAGCGGCCAAAAACAGCGGCATTGCTGACCACAGGAACGATCATGTTGGTCGTTTTGGTTCCCATGGTAATTTTGATCACGTTGGCCATTTTCGAAAGTCGAGAGATCGTTTCAAAACTCGACGCGAATACCATCAAGGGCAAAGCGGAAAAAGTTCGCACTAGCCTGAAACTAGATTTGCCATACAAGGATGATTTTGAAAACGTCGAAGCGCATTTGGATAAATTAACCAGTGGCGTGAATCCCGATACCTGGCAGCAAAAACAGCTCGAGCTGACCTATCTCGAGCGAGCGAGTAAAAATTTTATTGATCATTGGGAGCAAGACCCAAATCGTGACGAAGATCGCCAAACGAAAAATGCAGTCGCAGGGCTCATCGAAAAATATCAAAAGCAGCTTGAGAACTGTAACAAACAACTCATCATTCTGGTGTCGGATAGCTCTGACACGGAAAAAAAAGTTGCGGCTGAATCGGACTACCGCACGTCGTTGGAAGCAATGAATCAGTCCTATCGTGACCTTAAAACAAAAATCCTGGGCGGAAGATTTTGGGCAACGGTCCGTGAACTTGCCAACCCAACACCCGAAGAATCGGCAGAGTACAACGCCAAAATTCAAGCGTTGTTGACGAAATGGGTTCTGGCTTTGGGCAGTGCAACGACGTCACTAGTCGGTCGATTGATCTTTGGCATTTCCATCATGATCATTTCGACCTATTTCTTTTTTCTCGATGGTCGGAAAATGATCGAATCGATCAAGTTTTTGTCGCCGATGGATGATGCGCACGAAGATGAATTGTTGGCGGAATTCAACAAGGTGAGTCGTGCAGTTGTCATTGCAACGTTGTTGTCAGCGGTGGTTCAAGGGTTCCTGGCCGGGTTGGGATACTATTTTTGCGGTGTCGGCTCAGTATTTTTGTTGACGTTGCTGACCACGGTTTTTGCGCTAATCCCGTTCGTGGGTGCGACTGCGATATGGCTTCCCGCGGCGTTGTGGCTCTATTTCATTGACGGTAGTCCGGTGTATGCCATCATTCTCGGCATCTATGGGGCAGCGGTGGTTTCGACGGCTGACAATGTTATCAAGCCGTTTATTTTGCACGGACAATCCAACATCCATCCGCTGTTGGCATTGCTCAGTGTTTTGGGCGGAGTTTCGACACTCGGTCCGATTGGAATTTTGGTCGGACCCATGATCGTCGTTTTTCTACAAACGCTCCTCAAAATTTTGCAACGTGAATTGTCTACACTCGATGACGAAGAAGCCGCAACGGCCGGTGGTGGTGAGCCTGCTGCGGAAACTTAGCGACGTCACATTTGAGTCTACATTGGTTGGCATGCAACTGGCATCCGTCGCATCTTGAGCGGCAAGGCACTAGCCGCCGGTCGAAGTGCTTTGCGTGCCACTGGCTCTGCCAGTGCGTTGCGTTCAACTCATGGTTTTCGATTAAATGTAATGCCGAGCGCCAGTTTTGTTCAGGCGGGTCATTCGATAACAAAGTGGACTTTTGCTGCCGTACACTGGCTGGGGCCAGTGGCACCCGTTGCGACGTCACATTGGTGAACTGAGCGGGAAGGCGCTAGCCGCCGGTATTCGAGGGTTCGTTCACCGGCGGCTAGCGCCTTGCCGCTCACAAGACAAAACAAAATTGGAGCAGCTGGCTGCGCGGAAATTTTGCAATCATCGTCGCGACTTGAACACTTTGGCGATTCGTCCATCATCGGCAACCAGTTCCAGCAATTTGTTTTTGATCGCTGACGAATCGTCGGATTGATATTCACTCAACGCATCGCGATATTCGGGCAACCGATAAAAAAATTCACCAATTTGGGAACTGGAAACCGACGGCATCGACATTCCGTATTTCATTTCCTCCAATTGGAAAGCATTGAGCTCCTGTTCAAATTGTCCGTTCATCGGCATGGCGAGATAAGGTTTTTGCAAATGAAGTGATTCACTGATCAGGGTAAAACCGGCCGTTGCAATCACTGATTTAGCCGATGCCAGATCGTGAATAAACCCGTCACGCGAAGCTTTTTTGAAATGCAAATTGTTATCGACTACGTCGCGATCGTACCCGTAAACCAGAAATTTCTCACGCCCGTAGGTTTTCAAAACAGGCAGCAGTGAATCGTACCCGCTGGTCAGATAAACCAATGTGTGATCGTTTTGCTCGGGTTTCAACCGCAAAACATCGTGGCTGACAATTGGCGAAAATAGAAACGTACGATCGTTTTTTATTTTTCCTGAGTTAAGCGCGATCACCAACGAGACGCTGGGCCAAGGAATCATCAGCCGGATCAGCCGACGGATGCGTTTCGCTTCCTTTTTCCGTTTGGGTGGAGATTTGTAGTCGACATAACGCATGCGATGTTGGTTGTCGACCGTGATCAATGGCACGTGGTAATGTTCGGCAAGGTAGGCGGTCATAGGTTCGAAATCGGTAATCACAACATCAGGTTGGAAATCGCGAAACAGATCACGGAGATTGCGCAAACCGCGCCGGCCAGCCGGCAATTTTTTCAAATTTTTGGTTATCGTTTTCAGCTTGGAAACACGGTTGTCGTCAACCGAGATCGAAAGTCCTTCGATTTCCAGAATGTCAAAATCATCGCAGAGGTTTTGGTAGCCACGATCATAGCTGGCCAAGCGAACTTCGTGCCCCGCCTCGATCAAACAGCGGGCCATTTCGCGCGTGCGCGATGAATGCCCGCTCCCTTCGCCAGAAAATCCATAAAGTATTTTTGTCATGGATACAAACGCGAAAACTGAAACAAAAATGGATATTGTCGCGACGATCCGAAATTCGAACAGATTTGTTTATCGCGCCCAGACTTTTTTGATCCAGGGAATGGCTTCTTTGAGCGGTTCGGCAAATCGCGGCGTTTGAAAATGGGGCAGATCGTCGACGACCGCAAATGTCACATCCGCACCGGCCGCTTTGATTTTTTCAACATAAGCTTGGGTGGGGCCAATTTTGACAACTTCGTCCGCTTTCGAGTGAATGACGTACAGCGGGATTTTCCACTCGGTTGTCGTTGACGGACGTGCGGCAATCGGAATCGCAGCGCGGAATCGATCCTGATGGTGACCCCCAAAATGAAACGTACCGTGGCCTCCCATGCTGAATCCCATCAGCAATGTCCGTTGTTTATCGATCGAATAATTTTTCTCGATGTGATCCATCAATTCGATCACTGCCGAGTCATTTCGTTTTGTGTTCCAGCCACCGCCCAGTGAATCGGGTGCAATGACAATCGCGTCGAGTTCCGACAGAGCGGGTTCGACCAGCGCCTCGATCATGCCGCGTCCGTACCAAGGTTGCGGCGTTCTTCCACGATAGCCATAGTGCAGCGCGACGATCAGAGGAACCGGTTTGTCTGAGGAGTATTCACCTGGAAGTCGAATGGTGTAACGCAAGTTTTCGCCGTCGGCCAATTTGAGAATTTTCTGGTCGATGGTCGGTAGTCGGCGTTGTTTGCTTTCGGCGACCGGCGCTTTCATGTTCGAAGAATTGTTTTCGGAATTCGTGGAATTCCCAGAATTACAAGCCAACAGCAGGCAGAGCGGCAACAGCAAAGATATTCGTTTCATGAGGAACTCGAAAATACGTATTGCAGGTATTTGTTATACGCTACCACATCACAACCCGACGCGTGAGCAAGGGACTGAAAGCTACACGGATATGCTGTGGAACTTGGTCCCTCACTTACGTTTCGGGTTATGATTTTTTTGGCCGGTGGGAACCGGCCCTACGAAAAAAGCTCGGGACTAACCCGAGCTTTTGTTAATTCATTCACGGTTTGGTGCGGTCGTTTAAACCGTATCGTTTTCAGACTCTCCGCCGTTGTTGTCGTCGGCTGGATTTTCACCGGCGCCAACACCAACGGGTTCCTCTGGTTCTTCGGGTGCCGGTGGCTCGACGTATTCCCCTTCGAACTTCAGATGCTTGATTTTTGATTTTTCGACGCCATCTTCGGTATAGGTTTCACGAACCGCGTCGACTTTGATCAAATTCTTGCCTTCAAAACGACCTTGCAAGAGTTCTTCGGCCAAAGGATCTTCGACAAAATTCTCCAATGCCCGACGCAACGGACGAGCGCCCATATCGAGGTTGGTACCTTTCCTGATAATGAACTCTTTGGCATCGTTGGAAAGTTCGATTTTGTATCCTCGCTCTCCGAGCCGTTGGCGAATTTTGCCCAATTCGAGTTCGATGACCTCCTTGAGGTCCTTTTTCTCAAGATGTCGGAAAATCACGGGATCCTCTGACAGACGGTTGAGAAACTCAGGTCGGAAAGCGCGATTGATTTCGTCAAACACACGTTCTTTCATACTTTCAAACGTTGCATCGTCACCGGCACCTGGCAAACCGAATGCCGATTCATTTTTGATCGCATGAGCACCGACGTTGGTCGTCATGATCAAAATCACGTTGCGGAAATCGACGTTGCGTCCAAAACTGTCCGTCAAACGCCCTTCTTCCATCACTTGCAACAACATGTTGAAAATATCGGGGTGGGCTTTTTCGATTTCATCGAGCAGCACGACCGAATAAGGTCGGCGTCGAATTTTTTCGGTCAACTGTCCACCTTCTTCATAACCCACGTATCCCGGAGGGGCACCGATCAAACGGCTGAGGTTATGTTTTTCCATGTACTCAGACATGTCGATCGTGACCAACGCGTCTTCGTCGCCGAACATGAATTCCGCCAACGCCTTGGCCAACAGTGTTTTACCGACACCGGTGGGGCCGGCAAACATAAAACAACCAATCGGACGTTTCGGATCTTTCAGGCCGGAACGACTTCGTCGAACGGCTTTGGAAATGGATTTGATCGCGGCATCCTGGCTGATCACACGTTCGTGCAGCTCATCTTCCATCCGCATCAAACGCAGACTGTCTTCGGTCGACAATCGCGTTAACGGAATCCCCGTCATCTTCGAGATCACTTCAGCAATGACCTCTTCGTCAACGACGCCATCGGTTTGTTGCGATTTTTCGCGCCATTGTCGTTTGATCTGATCTTTTTTCTTGCGAAGTTTATCGGCCTGATCACGTAGCGAAGCCGCTTTCTCGAAATCCTGATTCGCGACCGCGTCTTCTTTGTCTTTGTTCAATTGCTCGATATCTTCGTCGATCTCCTTCAAATCTGGTGGACGAGTCATCGTACGCAATCGCACACGAGCACCGGCCTCGTCAATGACGTCGATGGCTTTGTCCGGCAGGCAACGGCCAGTGATATAGCGACTGGACAAATCAACGGCGGATTCAATTGCATCATCGGTGATTTGAACGCGATGGTGTTCTTCGTAACGTCCCCGCAATCCCTGAAGGATTTGAACAGTTTCGTCCATCGACGTTGGATCAACAATGATTTCCTGGAATCGTCGCGCCAAAGCGTTGTCTTTTTCGATGTATTTTCGATATTCATCGAGAGTGGTCGCACCGATGCACTGAATTTCACCTCGTGACAGAGCAGGTTTTAACACATTAGCCGCGTCAATCGCGCCTTCGGCACCCCCGGCTCCGACGAGTGTGTGGAGTTCGTCGATGAACAAAATTGTGTTTTTGGCGCGGCGGACTTCGTTCATAACCGCTTTGATGCGTTCCTCGAATTGGCCTCGGTATTTGGTACCGGCGACCATCATTGCCAAATCCAAAACAACAATGCGTTTGTCGGCCAGGATTTCCGGAACTTCGCTTGCAATGACTCGTTGCGCGAATCCTTCGACGATGGCGGTTTTACCAACGCCCGCTTCGCCAAGGAGGACCGGATTATTTTTGGTACGGCGGCAAAGGATTTGAATGGCGCGTTCGATTTCGCGTTGTCGACCGATGACCGGGTCGAGTTTTTGTTGTTTGGCCAGCTCGGTCAGGTCGCGGCCAAAACTATCCAGTGCCGGTGTTTTGGATTTGCCACCTTTGGCTGCGGCGCCTTCTCCACTGTTGCCGCCCATTTCGCGACCGCCACGTTCGCCGCTTTCGGCACCTTCGAGTCCGCTTCCCAACAAATTGAGAACTTCTTCGCGAACATCTTCGAGTTTGATATCCAGGTTCAATAGCACTTGCGCTGCCACGCCTTCCTGCTCACGGAGCAGACCCAGCAGCAAATGCTCGGTACCGACAAAGCTGTGATTCAGGTTGCGCGCTTCTTCCATCGAAAACTCGATGACTTTTTTGGCGCGTGGAGTTTGAGGCAGTTTGCCCATCGTGATCATTTCGGGACCACTTTGGACCAACTTTTCCACTTCCAGGCGAATTTTCCGCAAATCAACGTCCAGGTTTTTCAAAACGTTGGCGGCGACTCCGGTGCCTTCTTTGACCAGTCCCAGCAGCATGTGCTCGGTGCCGATATATTCGTGATTGAATCGCTGGGCCTCCTGGTTGGCCAGCTGCATTACCTTGCGGGCGCGATCAGTAAATCGTTCGTACATTTTCTACCCCCTGTGTCGGGTGTCGGTTGCGTTGTCGTTAAGCAGCACGTTGTTGATCAGAAAACGACTCGGCAACGTCGGGTTTGGTTGTGTTGGGTTCAGTTGGAGATGGGTTAATGGTTAATGGAACAGTTGGGTCTTGGTGGTTTGCCTCGGAAGATGCAGAACGTTCATATTCCATCTCTTCTTCGACCTGTTGTTGCAGCCTTTCAATCTCGACTTGCCAACGGCTGGATTCGTCGAATTTCAAAAGCTGCTCAATTTCATCTAACGCGTTGTCATAATTTCCCGTATGGCGATGCAAAGTCGCCAACAACAAACGGGATTCAACATCGCGTGGTCTGAAACGAAGCTGACGCACGATTAATGCTTCAGCTTCGTGCCAGTTACTATTTAAGTATTCCGTTTGAGCCAAGATAAACAAGGCGTCGGATCGTTTGTCGTACTGGACACCTGGGTCGATCATTTCATCCAGCATACGACTGGAAATAAACCAATGCGAAAGCCAGACAATTCCAACGATTGGCCAGGCGACCATGGGAAACGAATTCCCCAACCATTGGGGCCAGACAAACGTGGACAGGAGGGCCAAATTGAAAAGAACCGTAAAGCCGATGGCCAAAACAAGGGCAAAAAAGTCTCCACGCAACCACAGTTTTGCCAAACCTGGCCATAAACAAAGCCATCGTTGAGTCGTGTATTGCGTGGTCATACTTCCTGTGACCATGGGGTCTCGTCTTAATTGGCATCCTTACCAAAAAGATACCACCTGATTGCACAATGGTGGTTCGGGCGATTCTAGCTCTGACCAGATCACGCGACAAGGCAAATACTGATGGCAATTGGACTTGCGCTGTTTTTTACCGTCTGTTTTGCTGTCCAACAAAATACAAACGCTCTAAAAAACGATCGTTGCAATCCGCGTAAGTTCGCAACCAGCGGTAGGAAAGTTCCAATGGATCCGACCCATCGATGCAATCAAAAGATTCAGTCTTTTTGGTAAGATCTATTCTCTAATGCATGTCCGATGCCAAAACTTTCAGAATCTGTCGGATTTCAAAACCTGTTCTCAGCAAACGACTTGCGATATTTTGGCACGACAGGACATGAGAACGACTCAATCATACTGCCGTGCCATAATGTCAGAGCCAGATCAAAATCCTGTGGAAAACTTGTCAGGCATTTTTCAAGCGATTGATGCAAATTTAAATCGTTGTATCGAAGGGTTGCGCGTGGCGGAGGAAGTTTTTCGATTTGTTCAAACCGATCATTTTCTGGCCCGCCAATTAAAGGACACTCGGCATTTGCTAGCAGAGGTCGGGAAAGAATTTTCACGGATCGATCTGATCCAGTCGCGAGACGGGCACTTGGATGTTGGACGTGAAATTGTCGGTTCACAGGAAATGTCACGCGATCATTTGAGTAACGTTCTCAACGCCAGTTTCAGTCGTGCGGCTGAGGCGGCTCGAGTTCTGGAAGAATTCTCCAAGCTTGTACAGCCAGACGTTGCAACCAGGTGTGAATCGATTCGTTATCGAATCTACGATTTACAAAAGGCCAGTGAGTTGGCGATTCGTAACAAAAACTTACTGGAAAAGATTCACATCTGTATCTTGGTTGACGCAAAAAAATCGAATGACGAGTTTATCGAGTTTATTACCGGGCTGGGCGACTGGCCAAAAATGATTCAGCTGCGTGACAAAGATGCTGATGATGCAACATTGGTCGAGCGTGGAAAAACTTTAACTCAGCTGACCCGAAACAGCGATTCGATCTGGATAATGAATGATCGCGCGGATTTAGCAGTGGCATGTAGCGCCGATGGAGTCCACCTCGGACAAGACGATTTAACTGTCAGTGATGCGAGACGGATTGTTGGCCCGCGGAAACTGATTGGAGTTTCCACCCATCATGTTGCTCAGGTCGAACAGGCAGTGATGGACGGTGCGAGTTACATTGGCGTTGGGCCAACGTTTACGTCCCAAACAAAATCATTCACAGAATTTGCAGGCACAAATTTTGTCCGCACGGTCGCAGAACAATTTTCAATTCCCGCGTTTGCCATTGGCGGAATTGATGACACGAATGTCAGCGAGGTGATCGAAGCGGGTGGATTGCGAGTTGCCTTGTCGCAGGCAGCGCAAGACGCAAACGTGTTGGAAAAAATCCGCTCGGCACTCCATGCCATCGCAGTGCGTGCGGGTGCCACTGGCCCCAGCCAGTGATGTGGCCCGAAAGTGGTTGTAATGTACTTCACTTGAGCAAAAAAACCGTGTGTCAATGTGCCAATCACTGGCAGAGGCCAGTGATTGCGGTTTCCTTGGCATCAAGCACTGAGATCAAATTCAATTCATGACGTTGCCGGTGGCTTGGTACCCAACAGCACTGGCAGAGGCCAGTGGCACGCACGAAGTTCTGCATCAAGACGCCTTATTTTTAATGCATGAAATTTTCGTTACCAGTGCTGAGGGGCACCCGACTTGCGTGGTCAAACCACTCGCTGACGCAATAAAAAACGCCACCGATTGTTCGATGGCGTTCCCTGAATGTTGACTAACTCTAACGGCCCCCACGTAAACTTTCCTGTCGCGATCGGGCGACAGACGTTGGGCCGCCTCCCGGAACGCGTACGGTTCGATTTCGATTTTCGTTGAGAATTCGAATCAGGTTCGAGTTGACCGTGCCGCTGCGGGTGCGATTGACCGTTCGCCGGTTTTGTTGTCTCCGCAAATTTTGCTGGTGAATATACCGATCAATGGATCGAATTTGTTCGTCAATCGATCTCAACTGACGGTCGATTTCAACCAGCCGATCGTAGGTTTCCCATGTTCGGTTGTAGCGGTAATAGTTGCTCAACTGGCTGTGATATCGATAAAGATCCGAGTATTGTTGTCGGAGTTTCGTGCCTCGGTCATACAACCGCAATTCGTATTGGTATTGAGCCCGCTCGTGGTCGTAATTTTCGTATTGTTGCCTGGGGACGCTTTGTGCCTGGGCGTTGGTCGCCAGTTTCATTGCGATCACTCCGAGAGTGAGAGCAAACATGATTTTTGCAAAGGTTTTCATCGGATATATCCTTGTTTTTTGCTTTTTTGAAAGGTTCAAATGTCACTTGGACAGTCAGAGATTCCTGCGGCAAGAAAAATCCGGACAAAAAAATATTGGTAGTGGCATAAGTGTTGGTGATGGGACTTTTCGTAAGTGCAAATCGTGAGCGAGGGACCAGAATTGTCTTAGTTTTCCAGGTTATCTTGGTCCCTCGCTCACGCTTCGGGTTGTGATTTAGACTGCACCACTGCCAAATTTTTTGACTAGCCTGCCAACACTCAAAAATCGCGTTTGTTAGCGAATTCAATGCTCAAGAACGTTTTCATTTGTTGTTCGGCTTGCGCCTTGCCGCTCACCATGGCTTTGCGATGCGTGAGCCTCGATTTCCCAAATTTGCGAGTGCCAAACACGATGAACAAAACAACGAGTCTCAAACCCGAATTTGACGTTGTCGAAGTTCACCAGTTTTGGAAAGAGTCATTGGCTTGCATCGCGGTGCTTGATTTGGCAAGTATGGTGACGGCGGTAACGGTGTTTTTCACTGGCGGAGCCAGAGGCACCACTCGCTCGCGCTTCGTGCTCGTAAGACTACATGCCGTTATTTCTTTTTCGGCTTGAGCACTCGGTACCAGGCGTTCATCGCACGTGGGATAACCCGCGGTGAAAAGATGTACCAGTCGGCAAATTTCTTGTTCAATTTGAAAGACTTGGCGGCTTCGTCAGCGGTCTTACCAGCTTTGATCGCCGAGCGCGCGTGTTCTTCGACGAAATCCAACATCTCGACGTACAGATCGACCGCTTTGTTGTCCGCGATCGGACCATGTCCGGGAACATAAACCGTTTCTTTTTCTCGTTGAAAATCTCGCACATGCTTTTTTAATTTGACGGGGTTTGCATCCGAGAAGTTTGGGATCATGCGATTAAAAAATAAATCGCCACAGTACACAATGTTGGGATCGGGCAATTCGATGGTCACATCGCTGGAGGTATGGCCAACCCGCGGGACAAGTTTGACTTTTTTGCCGCCCAAGTCGAGCGCTGTTGTTTTGTCCGCAGCCAACGTTTTCACGTCAGGGTATTTCTTGGGAGCCGCTGTTTTGTTTTTTACCGCGCGTGCTTTAGCTTGCTCCAGATTTTTTGCGATTCTCGACTGAGAATCTTTCGTCACCCACAAATTAGGTTTCTCCGCATCGGAGAAAAAGCCGGCCGAGCCGGAAGAGTGATCGGCATGATAATGTGTCACAACAATGTCGGTCGGCCATTTGCCGGTCAGTTTTTGAGCCCATTCAGCGACCCACTTCGCCCCTTTGGCATTCATGAATGATTCGACAATCAAAACGCGGTCTTTGCCAGCGATGATTCCGCCGTTGCAGACCGTAGTAAAATCCCGGTTGTCAAACGGCGTTGAAATGACGGCCCAAAACCCGTCGGAGATTTTTTCAATTCTGGCAAATTTATCTTTGGCGACGACTTTGTCTTTTTCCTGGGGTGTAAAAACACGGCGTGTCATGGCGGGGCAAGCTGCCGCCAAACCAAAAACGTAAGCGCCGCAGCCCGATTGAGCCAAAAATTTGCGTCGGTTGATCGTTGGGTTGAACGAACGGGCCATCAAATTCTCCAATGAACTTCAGGATTTTTATATTAATTAAAATGACTTTCTCACTGTAACAATAACAGATTTTGACCGTCGTTGGATTCAAAACACTTGCTAACTTTTTCACTGGAGACAAATTTTCTCGGCCATATTCAACGCCAAAAGGCCCGCAGGTGAAACCAAATACACAATTAACCAATCCGTTTTCAACAGCGGCAAATTCGGACGCCGAATTTATCAATCAGCTTCGCCATCATGCTTGCGACGTATCGATGGGATGCGCCACGATATTGTAAACCTTCCCGAGTGCATTTCGATATTCGGTTCAGACCAGCCACTCAGTCGCGCCAGCTCTTTCAAAATGGCCAGGCCTCCAAATGGTTTTAATTGCGGGGTGACTGCCCTGCCCTGGTCGACGTCATTTGCAACTACGAATTCCAACTCGTTGCGGTTGCGAAGTTCGTTCACTGCGAAATCGATTCGCGAACTGGATTTCCCATGGCGAACTGCATTGATCAACGTTTCGCCCAAAAAGAAACCAAACACACCGTCTCGTGGAACAGAAAAACAACTTTCGTCGTCCCAATCAATATGAGAAGCGATCGGCGATTCTGCCGGTTGCTGATCAGTTGCATCGGAAATCGGTCCGTTGTTCCAATGCAGGCGTTCTCGCAATTGACGGTCTCGACGCGCGATCTGAAAAACCTGGTTGTATTTTTCAAGCGTTTGCTCAACCGTGTTGCGTTCGATGATCCGCTGCTGTCCGGAAACTTTTTCTCGGTCCCAGTTTTCCAAGGTCCACGACAGCAGTTGAACACGTTCTGACAAATAAACACTAAGCCATTGTACGAAATGAATGCGCGATTGGTCGGTTGCATTATCGCAGAGAGCGTCGGCCTGTTGGCACAAGACCCGCGCCAACGAGTCGACGCCATGATTCAACAAACCCGAGAGTCGACGTTTCTCATCTTGTCGCGTTTCGAACAGTCGTTGTTTTAGTAGCAAAGCCAAATCGGCATTTTCGTCCAACAAAAACAATATTCCCAAACGATGTCGCTGGTCCGCTTGGAGCGCGGCGATCGGGGCCGTCACAGCGACGGATCGAACAATGGCGTGTTGCGTCGTTTCATCGCCCGCACCTGGCACGCGGATTGGGATGCCATAGGCGCGGCGATGAGCCTCTCCCAAGGTTTGTGTCTGTCGATACTGTTCTTGTGAATCGTGATCAGGAGCAACAATGTCTTTGCCAAAAAAAGTTCCTTGCGACATGCCAATCGCTTCTGCCGCTTTGTTGCAATAAACGACCTGGTCGGTATTGGGGTCCACGACCATCAACGGAACCTGCATCGTATCCAGCAGATTTTGTTTTTCCTGCAATTGACCCGTCGCCGAACGCTGGGCCCGAACCGCTTTGCGACGACTGTGTTCAATTCGAAATACGAGTGTTAAAAACACCAGGCTTGTCAGCAACATCGTGGTCCAAGGCAACGCAATTTCAGTTGCCGAAACCAACAACAACAGCCAGGTCGAACGATTGACCTGGATGGCGATGACGTCCTCGCCGCGACTGGTTTTGGCAAGATAAATCGATTTTCTGGTCAACGATTCGTTGTCCAACGACGTGCGTTCGTCCAGTTCTCGAATCGCCCGTTTTAATTTGGACGATGAGTCTGGGATATTGTCCAGGAATTCAGTCCACGGATTCCAGCTTGCCGAATCACTATTGCCAATGTGTGCTACGTGGCTGATCAAGTTGGGAGACAAGCCTTTGGCAAATTGTTCCCAATCCATGTCAAAAGCAACGTCGGCGCCCAGCGCGCAACGTTTCCCGTTGTAAATCACGGGAGTGATCACCGATGCAACCAGTCCAAGCCCGCCCAGATCGAGATAGAGTCCTGAAAATACGGCTTGCGATTCCAACGGCTGACGGAACTGGAAATTAAAGAAAAAATTGTTCGATACGAACGAAGGTGAGCGCGGGTTTTTTCGAAACTCTTCGCCCTCGGACAAATACAAACGATTGTTCTCTGACGTTAAACCATCGTGGCTCAGCGGCAAAGAAATCAGTGATTCGTCTTCGTTCAAAACATAGAATCGGGCAACGCGCGGTGACCGCAGACCGGGAAACTCAGGGAAATCGGAAAACCCGGGTTGGTTTTGCCAACGTTTGTTGATTTCGATCAAATGAGTCGACGATCGGGAAGCAAAATCTTTGATGGTGTCTTGAACTTTTCGCTCGGCTCGGGCGGTTAACACCAACAATTGCTGTTTGTTTTTGACGTAATCCACCCGCCGAAATTCGAGTGTCGACGGAGGAGTCGAACCTCCCAGATTTTCATCAGACAAAATCTCGACGGTGTCATTTTGTTGCGGTTTCGCAGTTCTCAATGCTCGGAGCAACGACCGAAATTCTTGTGGAAACTGCCCATCGGTTTTTGGCAAAACCAGCTGCTTGAGTCGTTGACTTTCGTCATGATCGCCATTGAACTGGCTATTTAGTAGCGACCAGGACACCCAGGCGTTGATTCCAGGAGTTTCCGTTGACCGCGGCGAAGTTCGAATGGCCATCAATCGGGAAGCCGTTTCTGCGCGGCTTTGCGCCAAACCCACGCGCCACGCCGAGTAAACGGAATATACCGATGTTGCCAACAACGCAATCACTGCAACAAAGAGAATTCCATTAATGAATCGGTTTCGATCTGAAACGTTCTTGTTTATCATCGAAATTCTAGATGGTTAAATAACGTGAACGGACGAGACGTGAACTGGCTACGCAACAACGAATTCACTCAGCGCCCTTTGGTGGCCGTGGAGGACCATGTCTATCATATTTCTGAGTTGCTGCGAGTGATACAGCGAACTGCACCGGAATTGCTGAGAAGTTTAACAGTGGTATGTTTGGATCGTGCCGGACCAGACACGGATGCCGCTGTGCGAGAGTGGTGTCATGACTATCCCCAGATCCAGGTGGCATCGCGATTCGCTGATCCCGGCGGCTTCGAATTGTTCGCCAACCGGGTCGAACAACTGGACGACAATATCTTTCGCAATCAAAATGATTATTGTCGCTCGATTGCTCGCAAAATTCGCAAACGTGGAATGCTGTTGCAAGATATTGATCTGGAGACACTTGAGTTCATTCCGCGAGATCGTTGGTGGGAAACAACGATGTTGTCCAGCACGGTTCGCGGGATCGTTGGTGAAAGAGCGCCAAAATGCGCCTTTATTTCCAACAAGCGAGGTTACGAAGCGACGTTTGGTGCTGAACTTTTGGCAGCCGGACACGATCCTCGCGACGTTTTAAATAAATACGAAATGGAACGTGTCGTCGTTCCTTTCCTGCAACGCTATGTAAAAAAACATTTTCCCTGGCAAATGAATTGGAAAAATCCAGCAGCCGATTTGCAATTTTGTAGCGTCAATTCGGATGAGCTGGAAAAACGTGAAGTGGAATCCGAGTTGGATTTGGTGTTGTGGCCAGCAAAAGATCAGGCGGTCGAACTTGGCGGGCGAGCATTATGCCCAGAACGAAAATCGCCAGTCCAATTGCAAGTCGATAGCAATGAATACGAAAGCTGGAAAACGTTGATCGAGTCGCACCTCGATGGGAACGAAGGCGTCGATGTCCAGACCGTCGGCCAACGCGTCGCACCGGCGGGTGCGCTCCGCGCCGAAGTGACCAATGCTGCAGCGCGACATATTCACTCGTTGCGAAAACGACTCGCGAATCCGCAGAGTATCGTAACGATTCAAGGTCAATATCGATTGGCCAACGAGTTGTCAGTCGGTATCGTTTCGTCGAATTCGTAATGGAAAACCAGTACGTAAGCCGGAAAAAACAGGCGATAAAACTGCAACCTCCGAGCACCTTCGGAAAACGGTTCGACGCTACGAAGGTTACGGAATAGACTCTCGACTGGCTCTCTAACTACCCTGCTGTTCAACGTACCGTTGATTTTAAATGGGATTTGTTGTGCAGCAGATTTTTAATCAATCACTTGCCGGGATTAACGGCGTGATATGGCATGCGTGGATCATCCTGGGTCTGTTGTGCGTCGGCGTCGTATTTACAGTCTGGACGCGGTTTGCCCAGTTCCGTTCGCTGACGCATGGTGTCGCCATTATTTTGGGGCGCTACGACAAACACGACGATCCCGGCGCCATCAGCCACTTTCAAGCACTTTCCGCGGCGCTCTCCGCAACGGTCGGAACCGGCAACATTGGGGGGACTGCATTGGCGATCGCCGTTGGCGGTCCTGGAGCGCTATTCTGGATGTGGATTGTCGGTCTATTGGGAATGGTCCTCAAGACGATGGAAGTCACGTTGTCGATGCTGTACCGTTCGACCGATGGGGCGACCGTCCAAGGCGGACCGATGTGGGTGGTCGATCGAGGTTTGAAAGAAAATGCACCGTGGTTGGGTTCTATGACAAAGGTGATTGCGGGAACCTTTTGCGTGACGTTGTTGATTGCAACCTTTACGGGCGGCTTGTTTTTTCAAGCTTGGAATGCATCCAACGTCACGCAGCAATTTTTTGGAATACCCGCGATCATCGTCGGCGTGATTTTGGCGACGATTGTGGGGCTAGTCATTTTGGGCGGCATTCGACGTATCGGTACCGTCGCTTCACGCATCGTTCCATTTATGTGCGGGATCTACTTGCTGTCGGGAATCTACGTCATCTTGATGAACGCCACGGCAGTTCCTGAACTGATTCAAATGATTTTTCAATCTGCGTTTTCGACGAGCCAGGCCCAAGGAGCGTTTGTCGGCGGCACGATAGGCGCCGTGTTTTCAATTGGAATGCAACAGGCGTTTTTTTCCAACGAAGCGGGCCAAGGTTCGTCTCCGATCGTTCACTCCGCCGCAAAAACTGATGAACCCGTACGCGAAGGCGTTGTCGCCGGGTTGGAGCCGTTTATTGATACCATCGTCGTTTGCACGCTCACAGGTTTTGTCATTTTATTGAGCGGTGTTTGGAAACGTGACATCGATTATGCGTTCACAGAGGTGCCTGCGATCCAACAGGTCGATCAAAACTGGAAAATTGACGACACGGCTGTCCCGACGCGCACCGAGGGGCAATGGGCGGTGGGCAATGCAGTCTCTTGTATTGTTCGCATTCCAGCATCGGATTCAGGTTCGGAACGACTGCAGTCGGTTGCCGGAACGATTGCCGATGGGTCGGACGGATGGGTGATTCAATGGCAACCGTTTGAATCGGATGCCCGTCCAACGATCGAGTCTGCCGGAATTTTTGAAACTTATGCGGGGGCTTCGTTAACGGCGCTGGCTTTTGATCAAGCTCAACCGGGATTGGGGCGTTGGCTGGTAACTTTAGCGACGTGGTTGTTTGGCATCTCGACGATGATTTCGTGGAGTTACTATGGGCAACAAGGAGTGCAGTATTTATTTGGGATGCGCGCCGTGACACCGTACCGTGTCTTGTTTTGCTTGGGCATTGTTTTCGCTTGTGCTGGTATTGTCAGAAGCCAAACGGAACTGAGGCATTTGGCGAACCTTGGAACCGGCGTCATGTTGTGGGTCAACGTACCCATCACTTTGTTATTTGCTCGCAAGGTTATCCGTGAATTCCAAGCATATTTTGAGCGAATCAAAAAACAGAACGATACCTAAGTCATTCACCGAAATCATTCACCGAAATCGTCCACCGATAACTCACCGGGCACAATCGCAAAATACGAAATGTCACTTGATCCTCGAATTCGATGAACAAAAATTTGCAAGAAAACGGCTTTCTCGGACATCCCAAAGCTCTCAGCACTTTGTTTTTTACAGAAGTCTGGGAACGGTTTTCGTTCTATGGCATGAAAGCCATGTTGTTCCTGTTCATCGTTCAGGAAGTTTCCGAAGGGCCACAATCGGGTTTAGGGATTGATGCACAAACTGGCGGCGCCATTGCAGGTCTGTACAACTCGGGCGTTTATCTATTGGCGCTGCCAGGCGGTTGGTTGGCCGACCGCTTGATCGGTCAACGCGTGGCCGTGTTGTGGGGCGGTATCATTATTGCCCTCGGCCATTTCAGCATGGTGGCCACCGAGGTCCATATCGGATTTTTCTTCAACGGATTGTTATTGATCATCATTGGAACGGGATTGCTCAAACCGAATATCAGCACGATGGTTGGCGATCTCTACCAAGATGATGCCGGTGCCAGGCGCGATGCCGGATTTTCAATTTTTTACATGGCGATCAACATCGGCGGTTTTGCTGCACCGTTAGCTTGTGGTGCGGTGAGACAATCTTGGGGGTGGCATTACGCATTTGGACTAGCCGGCATTGGAATGTCAATTGGCGTGGTGTGGTATGTATTTGGCCAACAAAATCTTGGAGAAATAGGCAGACACCCGCGATCAACGCCCGACGAACAAGTCGCCGCAAAAAAAGTTGCCGTGATCACAGGTTTGGCAACGATTGTGTTTATCGGTCTGTTTGCGGCGCTTCATTTTGCCGGAATCCTGGTGCTGACTTGGGTCTGGGTCGCTCAAATTATGGGTTATTTCATACTGGCTGTTGTCGCTGTTTTTCTCGGTTATGTTGCGTTTTTTACCGGATTGGATTGGGCAGGAACTAAAAAAGTTCTGGCGATCGGAATTTTGTTTGTCGTGACGGCGTTGTTCTGGTCCGCTTTCGAACAATCATCCACATCCCTCAACGTGTTTGCCCGCGATTTTACAAACCGATATGTTCTGGGATATCAGTTGCCGACTGAGTTTCTACAAGCGGTCAATCCGTTGTTTATTATCGCGCTGGCACCCGTGTTTGGTGCGCTCTGGATCCGCTTGGCAGCAAAAAATCTCAATCCCAATATTCCACTCAAATTCGCGCTCGGCATGTTGCAAATTTCATTGGCATTTCTCGTGTTGATGATTGCAGCTGGATTAGCGGGAGGCGCCGCCGTCGATACCAATTTTTCGGGAGAGCAAGGTCAGGTGTTACCGACTTGGCTCTGTCTGACTTATTTGCTGCTGACGACGGGCGAGCTTTGTATCAGCCCCGTCGGTTTGTCGACCATTACCAAACTAGCTCCAGCGAAATTCACAAGTCAAATGATGGGGATCTGGTTTATCGCTGCGGCGCTGGGCAATCTGATCGCCGGCCAAGTAGGCGGTTTGACCGCAAACTATCCGCATCGCGCGATATTCCAGGTTGTCGCGCTGGTCGTTGGCGTTACCGGAGTTGTCTTGTTGGTGTTCACGCCGATCATTCAGAAACGGATGATGGGCGATGTCAAATAGCCGTCGTTACGCTGAGATTTGTGGCTTGGGCGAAGTATCTCGAAATCGCGATTGGCAAATGAGGATCACAAAAGCGACGAGCAGGCCAAGTAAAAAAATGACGGTCGACGTTTGGTGCAAATTAGTAAACTCGGCGTACAGCGGGTCCGTGCGATCCGCCAAATGAAATCCGCCATAGGTCTCATGCAATTGCAACTGAACCTGTTTTAGTGCGGGTGTGAATTTAAAGTAATTCAACGCCGCACAAATCGCAGCAATGGCGAGCAGAATTTCTGGCAGATAAAACCGACCGCCGAGAGAAACACAGCGGCGGAGTCGAAGCACCATCAGAATCGAACCGATCATTGCGACTGCGATCAATCCAACAACATCCGAACCATAGAGCATCGGGCCAATCAAATCCGCAGCGACACTTGTGTTGGGAACAGTTTCTGTTTTTTGGGCAGCAAGTCCAAACAGGTAAGGCGCGAAAACAAGTCCAATCCAAATCAAACCGCCAACCCAAATCGTCGTAATGACCAGCGACGTCGAACGCAAGAATTGGTTCATCGTTTTTTATCCGTGTTTTATTCCAGGCGAGGTTAAGGAATCGTTGTTCATTATCTGAAAACGACTTGGATTTGCAATTCTTGTTTTGCCAAGGAATTGGTTTCAAGACCCCAAACGGCGTGCCAAAACTTTAAAAAAATGTCGACGACACCATTGACAACCACAGCAGCTGTGTACCAAAACGACACCGTGAACGACCTGGATTCAGTTATGGGATTTTCTAAGACACCCGAGCAAAACATGGCGCCGTTTTGCGCACTGTTGTTCGCGATGGCGAGGCTCCTGCCGAACATAGGGGTGTGTTGATTAAATGTGAGCGGCAAGGCGCTAGCCGCCGGTTCGTTAGCGCTTCGTACCGGCGGCTAGCGCCTTGCCGCTCACGGGTGGACTTGCCGCTCACGGGTGGCCTTGCCATGGATGAGGGCTTGTCCCAATACAGCACGGCAGAGCCTTGCCCGCACGGCGCCGTTGAAAAACAAAACCAACCAGGGCCAAAACAAACACGATCAAACATCCCGAGGGCTCGGGAACTGTGGTCAGTTTGAGTTTGGGAACCAGCGTGGGCGTAGTGCCGCCGAGCAGATCGGGGCCAGTAAATCCGAAAATCAATTCGGTGGTGTCCGACGCGCCAACCGTTGGTAACTCACCGGCAAGCACGACGGGACCGCCGAGAAACATATTCAAATACGTGAGCCCTGCAGGAGAAAAATCGATCGACAAAAATGTGTCGTCGTCATCTGGCGTGGTCGTGATCAACGCCAGTGGGACACCGTCTCCGAGGATTCCATAGAGGTCTTTCGCTGCCAATACCAACGGGTCCGATGCATCATCGAAAGCCGATGGACCGACACTCAAATTACCGGTCAGTAAATCGGCAATAATTCCAAGCGACGCTCCAGGGTCCGTGGTTTCCAGAATTGCAAAATCTTCGAACGGATCCAGGCTTTCATACCCGTGTTCACCGCCGGGAAAATCAGGTGGTGTGTCTGGTCCCATATAAACCATCAGCGACGCTGACGTAATAGGAACGGTGACGGTCGTTAAATCGAAAACGAAGTAGTTTTTGCGAAGCGTAAATGCGAGCGGACTGCCGAGTGCACCATCGTCAAAATGTTCGGCTTGACCCACGGAGTAGTTGAACGTGGCTGGAGCAGTCAGCGTGCCGTCCCCTTTGGAACTGCCCCCTAGCGCCGTTACAAAACCGGAGTCTGTGGCGTCCAGGGTCACCATGTCCGCTTGTAGCAAAGCTGGCAGAAAAATCACGATCGCAGCAATTGCCGATCTCGGCCTCAGCACGTAAGTCATGGTTGAACCTTTCGCAAGTATGACGAGGTGATACCGCAAGGAAGCATTCAAATTCTGGCATGCTCGCTGACAACGCTCATCTTAGTTCGGAAGCAACAAACTAACAAACAGTTACTGCCATAAATTTGCCGGATTTCTTTTCCGGTTCAGGCGTAGAAACTCCGCGTGGCACGTCCCAGGCAGGATTATGCTCGAAAAGGAGCCTTAAAAACATGTCGGTTTCTCAACTGAAGCTCAAAAAAACTTGCCGCGAGATCCGCATTGCTATAAATTAGAATAATCATTCTAATTTTGAAACACTGGATCAAACATGCGGGTGATGATGAAAACGGCAAAACAAGAACGAAGTCGTCAAACGTTTGCGCAAATTGTCGAAGCCACCGAGCGGCTGTTGGAACAAAAACTGTTTGATGAAATTTCGGTCGCGGCGATTGTCAACGAAGCTGGTGCCACGGTCGGTTCGTTTTACAACCTGTTTGACGACAAAAACGCCCTGCTGCCCCATCTGTATCGCAACCACTGCGAGAAACTGTTGGATGAACTCGAAAAAACACGAAAGCGATTTCGGGCAACTCAAGAGAGTCTGGTAAATGTGGTTGAGTATCTCGTCAAAGCGATCATCCAACTCAATCAACAACAACGAGGTTTGATGCGAGCGCTGGTGTTGCGAGCCCACTGTCATCCCACGGGTTCTCCCGAACGAAATCACAAAATGACGCAAGTGCTTCCGGAATTGGCAAAAATCGTGGCTGAATTTGGTTCTGAAATTTCGCATCCGCGACCGCGGCTGGCAGCCAAGTTGGGATTGTTGGCAGTTTTGTCGACTGTTCGTGAAGTTTGTTTGTATCCCAATACGTCGGCAAATTCGTTGGATGTGAAAGAACGGGATTTGACACGAGAACTGGCGCGAATGTGGCTCGGCTATTTGACAAACAATTATTGATCGATTGAGGTGAAATATCGTGCCGGAAAAAAACGAAACCATCCAGCAAACCGACACCGAGTTTATGGTTCCCGTCGCGGCGGCTTACCTGGTCGTTTGCATCACTTGGTGGGTGAGCAAATATTTGGCGGGTGAAAAATGGGAGAGCGAAGAAAAGCCTGAGACCGATCACCGGTGGTTAGATTTACTAATGATGTTTGTTGGAATTGTTGGTGTGTTTGCGGCTGGCCAAGCGTATCGTGCAGGACTACGGATTCCCGATTTACCTCAGTCTTGGCAATACTTGACCGTGGCCATCAATTTGTGCATTCCGTTTTTACCCTTGTTTTTTGTTTTGCTCGTTCGACGTCAATCTTTTTTGACGATCTGGATATCCTGGCGAGCGATTCATTGGAAATTGGCAACCGGAATTTTGTCAGCCATTGTCGGTTTGGCAACGTGGCTGACGATCGGTAACCAGTGGGAACGTTTGGGGGAAATTGCGAGAGATTCCGTGACACTGCATTCGCTGGCACACGCGATGCCCGTTTTCATGGAAGGCGTGGCGATCGCTTTTGTATTTGTTCGTCTGCGCTGGGTCGCTCCAAATTGGTTGGCGATCCTGATTCCCAGTCTACTATTTGCGGCAGCCCACATTCCGCGATTTACCGAAACGGATCAATCGTTGCTCGCCGTCGCCATATTCGTTGGTTTCAATACAGCGGTCGCGGCGATGGCATTTACAACGGCGCTGCGGGCTCGAGACATCATCTGGATCGCCATTCCACATTACATCATGGACATTGCCATCGGAGCGTTTCACTGAATTGGAGTTACTTTGGAATTTGGGTTTTGGCACGGCTGTTGCGTTACTATCCCAGTGTTCGAACGACATGCATGACAAACTGTCAGTCAGCGTTCGAGGAACTTGGAAATCAAAGGAGACAAAAGATGAAAGCTCACAACAAAGATCGACGTGGAAATCGCTGTGGCTCCAACCGCATATTCGGACCGTTTGGCGCATTCGCAGATTTGGAAGACGTTTTGACAACCGTTTTTGGCGACGAACGGTCGGCCGATTTTACGCCGCGTGCGGATGTCGGTGAAACCGAAATTGGTTACGCGTTGAGCCTGGAATTGCCAGGTGTTTCAAACGAAAACATCAATGTCGAAATTCATGATGGACGTTTGGAGATTTCCGGCGAAAAGAAAGTTGAGAAAAACGAAGACACGTCATGGTTACGCGTCGAACGAACAACAGGTGCTTTCAAACGCGTTTTTGAATTCTCTCAACCTGTTGATCTTGAAAAGATCTCAGCCAATTTGACCGATGGTGTCTTGACGGTTCTCGTACCGAAATCTGAAAAAGCGATGCCACGCAAAATTGAAATCAACGTTGACTAAACAAAAAGTCAATTGTGGCAGACGTATCTTAAGCAGTTATGTAAACGGAAAGCTGAAAAACGCTTTCCGTTTTTTTTTTTTCACCGTAGGGCCGGTTCCCACCGGACAATCCAAAAAACGGCCGGTGGGAACCGGCCCTACTTATAATCACAATCGCCGCTTAACTACTGGCACTGCGATAACTTTTCAACGCCGAACGGAAAACGAATCGACTGACCAACAAGCTGACGATTGCAAAGATGACGGCCAGGCTGGCGAATCCCCATTCCCAGCGTTGCCACGGTGTGCCTAGCGGTTGCGCCAATACTCGGGCTGGAACGTTGGAGACGACCAATATCGGAATAACAAATGTAAACGTTCCCCACAGCGTCCAACCAATCGTGCCGGACTGATAAATTTCCATCGGGTATCGATAGAAATTGGTAATGTAGAACCAGAAATTATATAGCTGTTGGTTGCGCCCCAACCAAATACTGGTGGATGCCAGGGTGATCATCACGCTGTACATCACACACAGGCCACAGGCGATAAAAAACACAAACGCCAACACGTTCCAAATCGACAGATACAAATTGTCGCCACGTTCAGCCGCCAAAGCGTTGAGCGAAACGATGATTAATAATATGCCCAACATTCCGTTTGGCAATTGAGCCCAATTCATACGCGGAAACGAGATCAAAAATTGCGTATCAATCGGTTTCAGTAAGGCGAAATCCAGCGATCCCATCCGAATCATTTCGCTGAACCGTTCCATATTGGCCATACAGAAAGTTTGAATCAAACTATTGATCAGCCACACGGTGCCTAAGAAAATGAAGAATTCGTTTTCGCCCCAACCGCTGTCGCGGCCAATCGAATTCGTAAACTGATAGACGACTTTGAACAGGCCGAAATTCATTCCCGCCCAAGCCATCGATGAAATGCAAGTGAAAATAAAATTTGCGCGGAATGACATATCGCGGACCAGCGAATTGCGTGCGAATGTCAAAAACACTTTTAGATAAGATGGCTGCATGCGAGTCTAACCTCCAAACCCGCTATAGCGTTTGACGCCGCGCCACCACATGATTCGTGAAAGCACAATAAAAAACATGACCCAAAACACCAGGACCGCCAGCCCCTGGTACATCTCAGCCCCTTCGACTTTGCCGAGAAAAACGGCGGCCGGAAAATAAGCCAGATATTTAAACGGTACGAAATCGACAACGATTCGCAAATTGAGTGGACCGATTCCCAGAATTTGAAGATCAGTCGGCAGCAGATCCAAGGGGAACATGTGCCCCGACAAAAAGAAATTCATCAACATGTAGATGAACATCAGCGAAGTGACTTCGAGAAACCAGAACGACACCAATCCAATGCAGGCTTCTAAAAAGAATCCGAGCAAAAATCCGAGTATCAGTGAAACAAAAAATACGGCCAAGATTTCAGCATCAGGCCAGCCGTCAATGAAAAACCCGCGGCACAGGAAAAACACCAACGCAAATGGCAGCGTCGCCATCAGGTAATAAACCAATTTATGAGCAATCCGTTGCAGCAACAGGCAACCCAACATGTCGACAGGTTGAATCAAAAACTTTTTGATTTCACCTTCACGGACTTGTAATGCGATGCCTGACGACAGACCGGGCATGCTGGAAAACGCTCGACTGATCGTCACCAACAAGTAATAGGCAACCATGTCGCCGTACCGAAAACCGGCGATTTGAGTATCCGGCGCATCTCCAACAGCGGTTGGGTTGGTCGCGACCGAATCGTAAATCGCCCACCACAAAAAAATCTGGGTCAGTGTCGGCAAAAACCGCATCAGCGTGCCCAAAATAAAATCGCCTCGATAGACCAGGCGCTCGTTGACGGACACTTGAAAAAAATGCCACCAGGTCACCGGTCGAACAGTCAAGCCTAACGATTCCATCAACTAACCGCCTCCGCATGCAGCGAATCGGCATCCGATCGATTCTGTTCGACCTGCGAAAATGCGCTGGCAATCACATCTTCTAACGGGGGATCTTCGACTATGATGTCTTCTACATTTCGCGAAGCCAGAATTCGACTTAACAGCTTGGGGACGTCATCACGCTGAACTCGAAATTTGACTTTCGGTGGCTCGATCTCGATAACATCGTCCAGGTTTTGAAAATCGTCGAACGATTCTGTTTCGGCTAATTGAAGCGTGATGATTTTGTCACTGCTGAATCGATCGACAATTCCTTCGAGCGAACCATCATATTGAATCAAACCATCGGCGATGATCACCACACGTTTGCACAATGCTGCGACATCTTTCATGTAATGGCTGGTCAGCAAAATCGTGATTTTTCTTTCTTGCTGATAATGTTTTAAAAATTGCTGGATGTTATGTTGCGCGACAACATCCAAACCAATCGTCGGTTCGTCGAGAAACAGGACTTCGGGCCGGTGGAGCAATGCTGCAATCAGTTCCATTTTCATCCGCTCACCCAACGATAATTCGCGAACAGGTTGTCCGAGCAGATGTTGAACGTTTAATAGTTCGGTGATTTCGTCTTGCGTGCGTTTAAATTCGGTCGGGTCAACACCATAAATGTGTTGATGCAATCGAAACGATTCATTGGCCGGCAAATCCCACCAAAGCTGATTTTTCTGTCCCATGACCAAAGCAAATTTTCGGCGATAAGCGTTTTCACGCCGCCACGGAGTAAACCCCATGACTTTGGCAGAGCCGGACGAAGGGTTGATCACACCCGACAGCAATTTCAAAGTCGTCGTTTTGCCCGCTCCATTGGGACCTAGAAAGGCGACAAATTCGCCTTGTTCGACTTGCAAATCAATTCCGGCAACGGCATGGATTTCTCGATATTCCCGTTTGAACAAACCACCCAGTGATGCCAGTATTCCTTCTTTTTTCTGGTAGACGCGATACGATTTTTTCAGATTTTCAATTTCGATTATGGCCATACCGCGATTATAGAAACGATTTCATTTACTCATAAGGTTGGCGGAACCAAAATGAGCTCCATATTTAAAAGTCGTTTCATTCAAAAACGGCCACTTGGCAAAAATTGCCTGCTGCGAATCCTGATGTGATTGCCAGCAAACGCTGCATTAGACGCTGCCGCAAAGATTTGTGCTTGACAATCCTAGCGCCGTTGGATTCTTCCCAGTTCTTCTAAACGCGGTTCAACCGAGCGATTCCATTCCTGTAATTGGTCTGCGCTCAAAATGTCCTTGACTAATTTATCGTATTTGGGTTTTCTCGGACCGTTGTTGACCACAAACCCGCGGTTGCGATTCAATTCAAAAAATCGAAGTGCGTCGACGAGTTTGTCACCAAATTTTTTGTCAATAATTTTGGTAATTCCCTCACGTTGGTCCGCGTGCAAAAAAAGTTTGAGGTCGATTTCAGCAACAAATTGATCAACGGCCGCTTTGCGAATAAATTTTTGTCGCTCCGCTTGAGATGCCCGATAACGCTGCATTTGTTCGTCTGTCAAAATCGACTTCAACGATTTCTTCCAGCGATCGGATGTATCAATCAAGATGCTGGGTTTCATCCGAAAGACAAATGAAAAATTGCGAACCACGCCTCCGCCGCCATCGTCATCCCCCTTGTCTTTTTTATCGGGGTCAATGCCGGCCTGTTGTTGATATCGACGGAGTTGCTCACGTTTTTGTCGTTCTTCGGCACCGACAAATTCAGCAACAGCGCCTTTGGCAGCAACTCGTAACTTCTGCCGCTGTTTTTCGCTCAAGTCGCAGCTTCGTTCGATATCTTTGATTCGTCCATTCAACTGAAACAACGAACTGTCTCGTAGATCGTCGATGAGGTCCTTGAATTGCTTTTCGCCGTCGTTGTTGGGACCCAGCGTGATCAGTTTTTGTTGAGCGACGATTTGATTGCTATCAAACATCAGTGCCAACAGAAAAAACACAGATATTCCAAAACAGATCCTACTCATAGCTTGATGCTGGCCCCTCATTATTTTGTTTCGCAAATTGAGAACTGAAAATCTTCGACGAAACCTGACTCTTACGTTGTCGACGTTTGTTTGTTCGATTTTAACGGTAGAAAATTTTTTTTTCTTGCAGTTTTTTTGAAACTTATTGATCTTTGCACGATATTTTCTGTGCACGCGTTCGTGACCGGTGATTGATGTATTTTGCAGCAGTCGCAATCAAACGCATGTTTAAATTCTGTGAATATGATTGATGTTTCGGAGCAGAGTGTTGTAATTATTTGCGACTGGTACAAGCACGAAGCGAGTGGTTCGACCGAGCCCCGCGCTTTGTGCTCGTAAGAAAGCAAGTTGTCCATGAAATTCGCTCGCGTTTGCGATTTGCAACACCACCGCGACCGGTTGTTTATTTAGATACCGGCACTCATTGCCATGGCGCCAAAAAAACTCGAAAAGCACAAAAATTCCAAACATTATTTTTTTGAACGTTTGAGAAAATTCTATTGACTCTTGAGACAGTTTGTCTCATGATGGGTTGTGTTGCGAGACAAACTGTCTCCTTCGGAAAGGAATGTTGTGATGGCCAGAAATTCACAAGATGTTACCGACGCGGAACTCTCGGTACTACGCGTGCTGTGGGACCATGGGTCTTCGACGATTCGGGATATCACTGCCGAGATTTATCCCGACAACTCGGAATCGGACTATGCAACGGTCAAAAAATTGTTGTCCCGATTGGAAAACAAAAAATTCGTTGCAAGAAACCGACAACATTTGGCACATCAATTCGAAGCCATCATATCACGGGACGATCTCGTGGGACGTCGACTCCGGGTTCTGGCAGACAACCTATGTGACGGCTCACAAACACCTTTGCTGATGCATTTGATTTCCAGCGAGCAGATTACACCACAACAACAGCAAAAACTTCGCGATCTGATTGATGAAATTTCATCGAACAAATCGTCGACCAAAAAACGGGGGCAGAAAAAATGACTTCTGCTATGATTTTGTCCGCAGTGCTGAGCAACATCATCGTTGCGGCCATCATTGCCGGTTTGGCTTTGGTGGTTGGACGATACTGCAAAAAACCTGCCTTGCTTCATGCGATCTGGTTGATCGTGTTGATAAAACTCGTCACACCTCCGGTGATCCAGTTGCCGATTTATTCAATCGACGGGTTTCAACCGAGCTCAACGGCCCAAGTTACTAACCAGCCACGAATCGACGTGCCCGCTGATGATTCGTCGCATCGAGATCGTTTTGAATTTCAACTTTCAATACCGGAGCTCTATTTTCATCCCGCTCAGCAGTCGCTTGCCGAACGATCTGATTTTCCTCAAATCGCCGATGGCTCCGATGAGCCGATGCGCGACAACGACGAAACAGTTTTGTACTCGCAGGAATTCTCAGAATTTAACGACGAGCAGTTGGGTTTTGGTGCGGGGACGCCCCAAATTTCTGATGGCCATTTCGAAGTTCACAGTACACTGTTGTCAGAATCTCGTCCCACAACCACTGCCGCGGGGCCACCATCAAAGACATCGATTCTGGCCTACCTGCCAACTGTTTTGTGTCTGGTTTGGATAGCGTTGAGTGTTGTTTGGGTTGTCAACTTTGTCAGGCGACAACGAAAATTTTACCAAACCATTCGTCTGGCCAGTGGCACGAAAAACGATGATCAACAACCGATCCAAGCGCGACTCGATCAAGTGGCCGATCGATTCGGCATCAAGCAAAAACCGAGATTGATTGTCGCTCCGGGACGATTTGTTCCGTTAGTTTGGGCCACGCCTTTGAGCAAAACTTTGGTGCTGCCGCGGAAATTGATCAAGCGGATTGCCCCAGCCCAATTGGATTCGTTAATCGCGCACGAAATCGCGCATCTCTATTGCCGACACCACTATGTTCGCTGGTTTGAAATTGTCGTAACCATGCTGTTTTGGTGGTGCCCGGTTCTTTGGATGGCGCGAAAAAAACTGCGCGAAACCGAAGAAGAAATCTGCGATGCCTGTGTCGTCGACACCATGCCCGACTACGCAGAGGACTACGCAAAAACATTGTTAGATACGGCCGACTATCTTTCACAATTTCCGCTCACGCCGTCGACACCGATCCCGTCGACAGCGATGGGCATGAACCACTTTGAATTCTTGAAACGGAGAATCACTATGATTATGCACGGTCAAACAAAACCGAGGCTCTCTCTGACGGGATGGTTGGTCTTAATTGCCATCTTGTCGTTTGGATTGCCGCTTTCGCCGACATTGGCAACCGCCAGTACGGCGCCGGGCGTTCAAAAGCGCGACAACGACAAAAAACAGAAACAGGATCGCGATGACGACCGCAATGAAGAAATTCAGGAAGAGGTCGAAGAGATCGTCGAAGAACTAGCCGAAGAAATCGGTGAACTCGACGAACATTTGCAGGAAATGATCGAAGACGTTCGCGAACATCTCGAAGAACATCTCGACGAAATTCCGCCGCAAGTCAAAAAAGCAATCGCCAAAATCGATGTCGAAAAAATAATTGGTGAATCGACCAAAGACATTCCCAAAATCGCCAAAATGTTTGTCGACGAAGTCAAAATCGACAAAATCATCGGTGATGTTGCCGATGCCATCGATGAATCAGAGATTAAAGGTGAACTCAATAAACAGGAACTCGACAAACTGAAAACGGATGTCAAAGTTCAAATCAAAAACAACGTCAAGAAAATTGCTGACGCTTTGCAGAAAGACATGGGTAAAGTCAAAATCGAATTGAAAGATCAATTTGATCAACTGCCTGGCGAACTCAAACAAGCGTTGAAAAAAATCGACATCGATCTGAATTTTGCCGACGGCAAATCGGATATTGCCAAGCAATTTTTGAAAGACCTGAAAATCGAACAGGTTATTAAATCAGCGATCAATCAGGAAAAAGAAGAAAAGAAACGACGCGTCATTCGCCGAGAAAAAGTTGAGTCGGACCGCTTCCAGGAACGACGCCGCGACCGCGAACGTGATGATGATCGTTGGCGAGAACGTCGCGAGCGAGAACAATCAGATCGTTTTCAGGAACGCCGCCGACGTGAGCAAGATCAAGAACGACGCGGCCGAGACCGCGAACGAGATCAAAGTCGCGATCGTGGCGATCTGCAGGAACAGCTCAAACAAGCACTTCAGCAGGTCGCAAAAGAGCGCGATCGCGCCAACCAAATGATGAAAGATCTCCAAGCAGCATTGCGTGCTTCCAAGCAAAAAGAGGCAACGTTGCGTAAACAACTCAGCCAAATTCAGTTCGAGTTGAAACGAGTGCAAGTCAACCGAGACAAGCGAGAAGCTGATATTGTTCGTGAACGAACCGAGCGCATGAAGCGAGAGCAAGATTCTCGAAGTCGTGATCGCGAACGAGTTCAACGTGAACGTCAACGAGCACAAGACGATTTTAGCAAAGCAATGCGTGAGCGCACTGAACGCAAAAAAGTCGAAGACCGACGTCGAAGCTCACGATCGAACGATGAAACGATCAAACGAGAAGTCGATCGCATGCAGCGTCTGGAGCGCAACATGCAAAACATGATGCGTCAAATGCAGCAAATGCAAAAACAGATGCAAGAAATGAGCCAGAAAAATCGTCGCGATCGAAGTGATCGCAGATAACATATTCCGACTTTTATAAAGCGGAATGGGGTTTTCATCGGCGAGGGATGGAAACCCTTTTTTTATGCGCTTGCTTTTCGGGAGGGCGAGGCTCCCGCCGAGCCGCAGACGCGCTGTTTGGCTCTGTAGGAACTCGGGCAAAGCCACTCGTGAGCGGCAAGGCGCTAGCCGCCGGTTTGTCAGCGCATCGAACCGACGGCTCCCGCCTTGCCGCTCACAACAACTACTGTTCCTCGAACTGAGTCGCGGCTGGCGGCCGTTTGTCTTCCTGGATTTTGCTCATCGTACTCATCAACAAAAATGCTGCTACGGCGATGCCAATGCCCACGGTTAAACCAATTCCAACCCAAACCATTTTGAGCCGTTCGCGACTGACGAATTTTTGATAGGCGTCGTCCTCGGCACGTTTTTGTGAAGATGCTGTTGCCGTGTGGGGGTGAGTTGTAGCGGGTTGAGCGATACTTGAAGTGGCAGGTGTAGGTTTGGTCACTGTTCCCAGATCAACATTCGAAATGTCAAATCCGGCATTGGGATCAAACGGAGGTAAATTGCTGGTTGATCCCGACGTGATCGACGAATCAGTCGGCTGCGCAAATGGCGGAGCTGTGGCCGAACCGGCGGCGCTCATGCTGGATGTATCAACCGGTTGCGGCGCAACCTCGACAATGGGAACTTCTGCCAAAGGTGTCCCTAACGCATCATCCAGAACTTCGTCATCGTCCAGAACTTCGACGGAATCTGGCAACTCGATCAAATGGTCGACAGGATCGACAACGGGAACCGTGGCAAGAGTTTTCCGAGGTCGCGCCTTTTTCAACAAATTCTGCAGTGCCGAGATCAACGCATCGTAAGATTGAAACCGCTGATCAGGTGATTTTTGCATCATCTTCCAGCAGATCTGCTCCAATAGTTTGGGGCATTTCGGACGCTGGGCAGAAATCGTCTCTGGCATCTGGGTTTGATGTTGGGCAACCCGCTGCATGATGGAGCCCTGGTCGAACGGCGGTCGCCCGACGATCAAATAATACAACGTGCAGCCCAACGAATAGATGTCCGCGCGAAAGTCAACATCGTGAGAACTCAGTGCCTGTTCCGGCGCGACATAATCAGCGGTTCCCAAATTGTCGTTATACATTTCGGTCAGCGAGCCGTCTTCATGACCATCGCGTTCGAGCATGGCCAGGCCCAAGTCCAGAATTTTGACATGGCCATCGTCAGTCAGTAGCAAATTCGAAGGCTTCATGTCGCGGTGGATCATGCCCTGCTCTTGCGTGTATTTTAAGCCTTGTGCAACTTGAATGATGTAGTCGACACATTCAATAAAACGCAGCGGGCCTTTTTCCTTTACCAATTTGTAAAGGTCTTGGCCCGAGATATATTCCAGCACGAGGTAAGACAGGTCGTTTTCCATCACAACGTCGTAACATTTGATCACGTTGGGATGATCCAACCGAGCGGTTGCTTGCGCCTCGCGTAAAAAACGTTGAGCTAAACTTGTTTTGCCGTTGATTTTATCTTTAGTCAGAACTTTGACCACGCGTTTTTGTTTCAACGTGATGTGTTCTGCCAGGTAGACGTTGCTGTGTCCGCCTCGACCGAGAATATTTAAAATTTTGTATTGGCCGACAAAAAAACCGCGGTGTTTCCCTTTGAGCAAATGCTTGCTTTGCCAGCGCGTGAGGATTTTTTTCTGGACCAGCGATTTGGCAAATGCATTGGCGTCGCCCGATACATTTTCCACCTTGAATTCATCGACGGCTTGATTGAGGACGTGGCGATCAATCAAACCGCTTTGGTGAACGACGTCCAGAAATGCACTCAAATATTGCATCGGTTTACAAATTAAAAATTGTCCTGCCAGGCAAAACTAAATGTTAACTGAATCCCATTTTTTCGCAGTCACCTTAATCAATCATTCACATTTGCAATATTCGGTTGCCAACTGAGCAGGAATTTCCACAATATTCGCATGGTTTGTGCGAATTACGGTCGGCAAAAACATCTTTTTTCGGGACTTCGCGGATCTCTAAGCCGCGAGTGTGGATATTTGAGGAAATGACAGAGAGAAACTTGCGCGCCGACAGTGCGCCACCTAAAGACACAACGATTAACGACGACGAACATGCATCTCAATGGCATCGACTGGACGACCGTTTTATTCCATTGCGCGCCGATGATTTGGAGCGAGTGTTGATCGACGATGCTGCGTCGCTGGGATGTGATCCAGACGAGCTCAAAAAAACCTGCGCTCATTTTCGTGAACAAATTGATCTGGAAGCTTGTTCGTTTCGCAGACTCATCGAACGAGAATACGCGCCGTTTGATCCCGACCGCGATACAAAATCACTGACGGATCTGGAAACCAGTCGCACGCCTGAAGATTATGCCAACATGTTGCGGCGATTCACGTATTTGTTGGACAAGGCGAATTTCGAAAAACTGTCTGATGTGCAAATCGAACAAGCGATTCGTCGTGCGAATTCACGACGGATCACTGTTCGCGTAAAAAGCGACGCGGTGCAACATCTCGAAATCTGGGTGCGCGGCCGTGGCAAAACGACGTCGCGGAAAATTACCTGGCGGCATCCTTTCGCTGGTGTTGAAATCGAGAAAGAAGTTTTTCGGCGGATGGTCATTGTCGCACGCCTCAAGGAAGAACCGTATATCGTCGTCAAATTGTTCAAAGACATTCCTGAATCGGATGTCGAAGCCTTGCTGCCCCACGCCCAAGCAACCATGACTTTGCTCGATCGCGTTCAACTCATTGGTAGTGGGGCGGGAGCATTGGGTGCAACGCTCGCCAAATTGATGACGATTGCGATCAGTTTTGCTGCCTTGGGAAAATTGATTTTGATCCTGTTGTTTGGGTTGGTCACGATGATGTTAAAGACGTTTTCAGGATATCGAAACGCCCGGATCAATCGTCGTGGACAACGGGTCCAACATCTCTATTTCCAAAACCTGGCCAACAATGCCAGCGCACTGCAATGGTTAGTATCGATGGTCAAGCAGGAAGAGTTAAAAGAAGCTTATCTGGCTTACGCGTTTGGATGTAAACTTTCTCGCGGAGCGAGCCGCTGGAAAAATTCGCCCAGCATCAGTGATATGACAACGGGAATCGAAAATTATCTGAGTCGCAAATTTGAAATTGACGTCGATTTCGATATCAACGACGCGATCAATACGTTGATTCGCTTGGGTGCCATCGATGGTCTCAGCGACCTGACACCAAAAAAATATTTTCAGCTCATTGGCAGTCAAATCGCGCGTCAACCCAAAGTGATGCAGCATCCCTTTCGAAACTATCGAGAATCGCTCAATTGAAAATAAGTAGGGCCGTTTCCCACCAGCCGTTTAGTTAGATTGGCCGGTGGGAACCGGCCCTACATCAATTCCTCTGACACTTCGCGGTGACGAGTTATGGTGTAAAATCCTGGTAACAAGCCTAGGTAGTGTTGTTTGAATCGGAAACTGTGAATTTGAGCTGAGCGGGGAGGCGCTAGCCGCCGGCATTTGAGAGTTCACCGGCGGCTAGCGCCTCGCCGCTCATATTTAATCAACGCTACCTAAACTCGCAATTTGATTTTCACTATCAAAAAAAGAGACGAAATTGAATTTGAATCAACTCCGTGTTGGCATTGGCCATGATACTCATCGACTCGCCGATGGCGGGCCATTGATTGTCGGCGGCATTACGATCGACCATGACAAACACGCTGAAGGACATAGCGATGCCGACGTGCTGTTGCACGCAATCACCGACGCGGTATTGGGAGCGGCGTCTCTCGGTGATATCGGTCAAATGTTTCCCAATACCGATGTGGAAAACGAAGATCGAGATTCAGCAGAAATGCTTTCGATTGCCTGGGGGCAAGTTCAACAGTCGGGTTGGCAATTAATAAACCTCGATTGCATCGTGTTCGCCCAACGACCCAAAATGGCTCCTTATCGAGAGGCGATCCAAAATCGGATTGCCGATATTCTCCGAGTCGATGCAGCGCAAATTGGTTTCAAAGCGAAAACGGGCGAATGGGTGGATGCGGTAGGCACCGAACAAGCGATCCAGGCTCAATGCGTCGCCCTGCTCTGTCGCGCCGACCAAACGCGATCAACTGGTGATGCACAAGGCGGGATTTCATGATGACTGAATCGCCTGTCACGATCGTGGGAATTGATCCTGGACTCAATATTACCGGCTACGCGGTGTTGCAAAGCAACGGGAGTCAATTGTCGTTGCTCGAAGCCGGTGTGCTGCGTAGCAAACGCGAACAATCTATGAGCCAGCGACTTTACCAACTCTATCAGGGACTTGTCGAAGTCGTCGAGCAACACAACCCCACGGTATTTGCAATCGAAGAACTTTATTCGCATTACCAAATGCCGAAAACGGCGATATTGATGGGGCACGCGCGAGGGATCTATTGCTTAGCAGCAGCTCAGCACGGAATCGACGTGCATAATTATTCCGCGACACAAATCAAAAAAGTTCTCACGGGCAACGGCCGCGCACCCAAAAATCAGATTCAGCTGGCCGTGATGCGGCAGTTTCATTTGGCCGAGCCGCCGGATCCACCCGATGTCGCGGATGCGATCGCAATTGCGACTTGTTACCATTTCACCAACCGTTCGACGATCATGCCGAGCTAGACGCCGTTTTGTTCTGGCGGCTTGGTGCGAAGGAAATTAGAAAATTTAAAACGGCAACTTCAAAACAACGATTGACAGCACAGGGCGATGTTCGGTGATGGACGCTGGAATCGACCTCCGGTAAAACTTCATTTTTAAAATCATCTCATTGAGCGACTTCGCGTGATTACAAAAATAACAGGCAAATTGGTTCGGGTGGATGACGATCAAGCGATCATTGAAATCCCTCCGTTTGAGTATCAGGTTTTGATTCCGGAATTCACACGCCGACAGATCCAAATCCAAGTTGGCCAGGTGATCAGTTTGCATACGATTCAATACATTGACGGCAACATTGCTCGCGGGGGCAGGCTGACGCCACGAATGATCGGTTTTATCAGCGAAGTGGAATTGGAATTTTTTGAACACTTTTGCAGCGTCGACGGCGTTGGCGTCAAAAAAGCGTTGCGAGCGATGGTGCGTCCCGTCCAAGATGTCGCTCGCTCGATCGAACAACAAGATGCAAAAGCGGTATCGACATTGCCCGGAATTGGCGCAGCAACTTCGGAGCGAATCATTGCGAAACTTCGCCGCAAAATGCCCAAATTTGCTTTGATGGTGCCGCGCGACGACTCGCCCGAATCCAGCATCGAACGGGACGTTGTCGAAGAGACTTTTCAAATTCTTTGTTCGTTGGGACACAGCGAATCCGATGCGCGTAAATTGCTGGACGATTCGTTGTCGACCAAAAAGAAATTTAAAGACGTCGAAAGCTTGCTGTCTGCGGTGTACCAGACGACATCGGGATCGTAAAACGAACGACATTAGTTTGAGGCAGATATTTTGAGTCAAGAAGACCCGATTCACATCATCGATGACCAACAGATCGAAATCATCGAACCGGAAATTGTTGACGCGGAATTCAACGTGCCAACCGCTCCATCGTGCAGCGGTTGTGGCAGTCCGTTGGATCCGGGTGATCGCTATTGTCCCGGTTGTGGAATCGAATCAGAAACTCGCCCTGCCGAACAGGCGGACAAGGGGCTTCGCAAATATATTCAATGCAAAAGCTGTGGCAGCACCATGGCCACCGATCCGGACAAACGTTCGTACCGTTGTGGTTTTTGCGATTCGACTTATGTGGTCGACTACGAACCGGAACTCACCGGACGTCAAAATCCCGAGTTCATTATTGGGTTTGCCATTTCACCGGAACTGGCCCGTGAAAAATTTGCCAATTGGATTCGTTCCAACGGTTGGTTTCGTCCAGCGGATTTGAGATTTGTCGACTTGCCACAAAAGATCACTGGGATCTATCTTCCGTTTTGGTCATTTTCAATGTTGGCCGAAAGTCAGTGGAATGCGCAAATCGGAGAGTATTGGTATCGGCAGGAAAGTTATTGGACGACCGATGCCAACGGAAAACAAGTTCGACGAACACGAACAGTGACCGAAACGGAATGGTGGCCTTTGGCGGGTCGATTTCATCATTACTACAGCGGTTACCTGGTTTCTGCGAGCCAGGGGCTACCACAGGAACTTGCGACGAAAGTCTGGCCGTTCGATTTGCCGGCTTTGAAACGTTATGAACCGTACTTCCTCGCCGGTTGGGAAAGCGAAGAATACACCGTCGCCCGCGAAACAGCTTTGGAACACAGCAAACATTATTATCATCAACTTCAGGAACAGAACGTTTCCAGATTCATGCCCGGCGATCGGCAAAAAAACCTGGGAGTGCAAACCTATTTTAGCCAGATCAATTCTGATTTGTGTTTGATGCCCTACTATCTGCTGACCTACCATTACAAATCGAAACTTTATCGATTTTTACTTAATGGCCAAACCGGTCGTATTTGGGGAACCAAACCTGTGTCACAAAAACGAGTTTGGGGATTTATCCTGGGGCTTGTCGGGCTTCTGGCATTGATCGTTTTGATTGTCATCATTCTCGGTAATATCTTTGGACATTAATACGATGGTTGATACTTTTGCTGCCGAACGAACTGATCGCTGTAACGTTTGCCGCGCGTATATCGATGTCGAAGATCTGTTTTGCTCTAACTGTGGCGCCGAGGCTGAAACAAGACCGGTTGTGATCTCGGATGAACGGCAGACGACGACGCACAATTTTGCCTGTGGTGGCTGCGGAGCATCGATGAGTTACGATGCGTCGGCCCGCGCGTTGCGCTGCCCGTTTTGCGGGTCGGATAATTTGAAAGAGGACGAGTCGCATAACAAAACGTTAAAGGCCAAGTACATTATTCCATTTAACACGACGCAACAAGATATTATGGCGGCGTTGCAAAATTGGATGGGCAAAAGCTACTGGCGGCCAAGCGATTTAGTGTCTTCGGCGGTGATTACCAATGTCACACCGGTTTATGTTCCCTATTGGATTTTTAGCGCGAACACTTATACGTATTGGACGGCGGATTCCAGCAATGTGCCTTGGGGAGCCCGAGGCGACTGGATGCCGGTCACCGGACACCATCGCGCGAACTACCACGGTGTCATCGTGGGCGCGAGCAGCGTTTTGACACAATTGGAAACTTCGTCGATCTGTCCGTTTAATCTCGATGTTGCCCGCGAGCCGGGTCAAGTGAATCTCGAAAACAATGTCGTGGAACAGTTTCGCGTTCAACGAAAATATGCCCGACCGCTTGCCCGCGCACACATCGAAGCGCTCGAACGAGAATCTTGTCGAAAATATGTGCCTGGCCGCGCCCGCAATGTTAATGTCAATGTGCGACTCGAAGAGTTGATTGGACGTCCCGTGTTGTTCCCCGTCTGGATATTAGCGTATCGCTACAAAGGCGAGGTGTATCGGTTTTTGGCCAATGGCCAAACCGGTCGCCACAGCGGTACTGCACCCGTTTCCTGGAAAAAAATTATCACCCTGATTGCCATCATTGTTTTGATCATCGTGGTTGCCATTTTGCTGGTCGGCAGTATCGGATTGTTTGGTTCCCGATAGAGGCGTTGGAATGTAGGGCCGGTTCCCACCGGCCAATCCAACAAAACCGGCCGGTAGGAACCGGCCCTACTCTGCCTGCGGTAGCCCATTAATACAAGCACGAAGCGTGAGCGAGGGAACACGTTCGACGTGTTTTTGTAGCGTTGCCAGTCCCTCGCTCACGCTTCGGGTTGCGATGTTGTCGCACGGTTGGATTGCGTTCTCAAGATTATGTTCGCAATCTCATATCAAAACTGGTCGCTCATTTGTTACGATTGTTGACTTTAGATTCCTTGGCAAACCGTTGACAGTCGTATGCTCAAACTTGCTCTTCCACAATTGGCACCCAGTTGGCTCAACCGTGATGGTGGGCTTGAAATTGTTGCCGACACTATTGTTATCGCTGCTCGTGAGAACTCGGAATTGATCGTTTTTAGCGAAGCGTTTGTACCGGGTTATCCTTTTTGGCTGTCGGGCACCGGTGGTGCAGAATTCAATTCAGAAAAACAAAAAGAGATTTTTGCGCACTATTCCGATCAAGCTGTAACGATCGAGCGCGGCGACTTGGCGGGTGTTTGCCAGATCCTTGGCGAAAACAAAATGGCTTGTTATCTCGGTATCATCGAACGCGCTGCGGATCGAAGCGGCCACTCACTGTATTGCAGCTATGTCTACATCGACAATTCGGGAACCATTCAATCCGTTCATCGTAAATTGCAACCCACATTCGAAGAACGTCTGGCATGGTCGCCGGGCGACGGAGCTGGGCTGCAGACTCACAAGCTCGGTGAGTTTACCGTCGGTGGGTTAAATTGTTGGGAAAACTGGATGCCGCTGTCACGCGCGGCTCTCTATGCTCAAGGTGAAGACGTGCATGTTGCATGTTGGCCAGGGTGCCTGCGAAACACCGAAGATTTAACTCCTGTGTTGGCCAAAGAAGGGCGCAGTTATTGCATTTCAGTTTCCGCGCTGATGCGTCGAAGTGATGTTCGTGATGATGTTCCGTATGCTGAAGAGATTCGTGCGTCATTGGACGATTGCCAAGCGGACGGTGGCAGTTGTGTTGCCGCGCCCGATGGCAGCTGGGTATTGCCACCGTTAGTCGGCGAACCAGGGGTTCGTTACTGTGAACTCGATCCAGCTTTCGTTCGACGAGAGCGGCAAAATTTTGATCCAGCGGGACATTATTCGAGACCGGATGTAACGCGGTTGGTCGTCAATCGACGCCGACAAAGTATTGCGGAATTTGAATAGTTGGCGTTGTCACTTTTGCGATCAAACCACGTAGGGCCGGTTCCCACCGGCCAAACAACAAACCGTCCAATTCAATAATAGGGCCGGTGGGAACCGGCCCTACGATCAATGAACACACACCTCAACAAAATGCCGTGCAGCTGATCCATGAACTTTCCGCCAGCTTCAACGTCGTCGGCTCCAGTTTGTTGGAATACGTTGCCGATGAAAATCAGGATAATGATCGGTTCCTGGCCACGTTGTCCGACGCCTTGATTGGATCGTTTCGCTGAAATGCTAAGATAGTATCTGCATGCGGTGCAAATCTTGAGAACATTCGTCGCTGCAACAAGTTGATATTCAATGAACAGGGTGTTTGTAGATGACCGAATCTGCCGATCGATTTTCACCACGGATCGACGCCATTGAAACGCAATGGAGTATGGTTCGCCGAGCGCATCAGGGGACCATGACAACCGGTGGCGAAGCCAAAAATGCGCTGATCATGCGTTACTCGCCCGCGGTGCGAAGCTACATCCGAGCGATGACCGGCAGCGACACCGAAGCCGACGAGCTGTCGCAGGAAGTTGTGATACGTATTCTCAAAGGCGATTTTGCCGGAGCCGATCCCAATCGCGGGCGGTTTCGCGATTTGCTGAAGGTGGCTGTTAGAAATATGGTTCGCAACCATTGGGCCAAGGAAAATCGTCGACGTCCTGTCGATATTGATCAGGTTCATACTGACGAAGTGGGCGAGGAACATACTCAAGAAGACCCGTGGCTCGATAGTTGGCGGTACAACGTGCTCGAATTGGCGTGGGCAGCGCTGAAAAATTATGAGGAACAGCGCGAGGGGCGAATTGCCTATACAGTTTTGAAATTGCGCGCCGAGCATCCGACGGTTGATTCAGAATCGTTAGCCGGAAAACTGTCGGAGGTCACCGGTAAAACTTACCGTGCGGACACCACGCGCCAACAACTGCGCCGGGCGCGTATTCGGTTTGCCGAGTTCCTGGTCGAAGAAATCGCTCAAGGACTCGAACAATCAGACCCCAATCGAATTCAAGAAGAACTCATTGCTTTGGGTTTATACGAAAATATTCGTGATGTCTTGCCCGAGCAATGGAAGTCAGATTAAAAAACTCGTAACTCCAAAAGAACATTTTCATGAAAACATTTTTAGCCGCTTTTTCTGTTTTGATTACGCTTTCGTTTGGGTTGGTCAACTCGTGCAATAGCCAAGAGTCGCCTAAGATTCGCCACGCGATTTTGATTGCCGGAGGGTTTACCGGAATCGTTGACGAAGAGGGTCGAGAAGTTTGGAAAACCAAAGGGGGTGCGAAAGACGCAACTCGCATGGCCAACGGACATATTCTGATTACTTATCGCGATCACGTGGTCGAGTTTGACGCGAATAAGAAATTAGCCTGGAAGTATCAAAAAGAAAAATCAGATTCAGAACTTGTCAGCGCTTGGCGTTTAAAGGACGGAAAAACACTGATCACGGTTTTAGGAAACAAACCGCGGCTGATCGAAGTGGATTCGTCTGGCAAAGTCGCAAAAACGATTCCGGTCGATCCCGAGCAAATAAAAAATCATCACATGCAAACGCGCATGGCCAGAAAATTGGACAATGGCAATTATCTCGCGCCCCATTTGTTTGGATATTCAGTCCGCGAATACGATTCAAGTGGAAAAGTGGTTGCCGACTTCAAGACCGATACCAAACATTTCGGCGGCAAGGATGCAAAGAATTGGCCGTTTACTGCAATTCGCCTGAAAAATGGCAATACGCTTGTCGGATGCACTTATGGGAATCGTGTGGTTGAATTTGACGCCTCAGGAAAAGTGGTTTGGGAATTGACCAACAAAGATGTTGGCGGAATTATCAAAGACGCTTGCGGCGTTCAACGTTTACCCAATGGGAACACCGTTGTCACAAGTTACGGCCAGCGAAAAAAGGGCGCCGTCAAAATCTTTGAAGTCACGCGCGACAAAAAAGTTGTTTGGAAATACACCGGTCACCATGCCCATCATTTTCAGATTTTGACAACCAACGGCGAGCCGGTTCCCGGTTTACCAATGAAATAATGGAGTGCGAAATTCGGGAGGGCGAGGCTCCCGCCGAGCCGTATTGAGCCGGTTCCCAGCCATGGGCAATGCCATCGTGAGCGCCTTGCCACTCACAGTATCGGGCTCCCGCCAAGCCAAAACAGCACCTGCGGCTCGGCAGGAGCCTCGCCCTCCCAAAATACCTCGCCCAAAAACCTAATCCTCCGCTAGCGTTCGTCTATTGATCCGTTGAACTCGGGGAGCAATTTCTCTAACGTGTCCGCGGCTCTAATACCGGGGAATTAATGGGAATGCTTAGGAAATCAATTTCGCACGTGATGCTGCTGGTTTTTATCATGGTTGCTGCGTCTGGCTGCTACCTGCGTAATGGTTTGGCGATTCCTGGTACCAAGGAAGTGCAACGAAACCGTGCGGTCGTTCACGATCCATTTCCTGTCGTGAACGTTGGGCCAAATATCGAAGGGGGAAGACCATTTGGTTATATGCGACCCCTGGACGAAACAACGAGCACGCAAACGCTCAATCCGCGGCAGCAGCAGAGCGGCTGGTAGGTTGTAGGCGGTAGGTTGTAGATCGTAGGCGATAGATTTGTAGATACTTCAAGTGTTCACTTGACGCTTATGGTTTGGCGATGCGTTTGAGGATTTCGATTCCCTGCTCCAATTTTTGCTCGGATGCGGCGTACGAAATGCGGAAGTGCGTGTCGGAATAACTAAAAATATTTCCCGGGATCACAAGTAAATTGTTTTCGATGGCCCGAGCAATAAACTCTTCGCCGGTTCCCCAAGGCAGTTTCGGGAAAATGTAAAACGCTCCGCCAGGTGTCGCTATTTCGTAATCGTTTTTCAACCCGTCGATCATCATGTCACGTTTTGCACGATATTGATCAACCAGTGGCGTCACGTCAAAATCCAACGCGTCGACTGCGGCCCATTGAGCTGGTTGTGGTGCGCAAACAAACGTGTACTGTTGAACTTTGAGCATCGTGTTGATCAAAGCCGCCGGTCCATGAACATAGGCAACGCGCAACCCCGTCATGGCATAGCTTTTGGAAAATCCGTCGATCACGATTGTGTTGGGATTCCACTGGGCGGGAGAGACGTGCTGGTGATCGTAGACAAATTTGCTGTAGATTTCGTCGCTGACCAGGCAGATGCCTTTTTCGGCTGCAAACTCGGCAATTGCTTTCAAGTCCGCTGGGTCGGCGCAGATACCGGTGGGATTGCTGGGGCTATTGAGCAAAATCATCTTGGTTTTGTCGGTCACTGCCGCTTTGACTTTTTCGAGATCCAGTCGGAAATCGGGGTAATTTGAAATCGGCACGGGAACGCCGCCCATCAACTGGATCAACGAGTCGTACATCACGAAAAATGGATCGAAGAAAATAACTTCGTCACCGTCGTTGATTATCGACATGATTGTCAGAACGAGTCCGCCGCTGGTTCCCGAACAGACAAACACTTCGCGATCATCGTGTCCAAAATTTGCATCAATTTCAGCCTGTAGCTTGGATCGCAGCGGTGCGATTCCTTGTGTTTGCGCGTAGCCGTTTTTGCCGGAATTGACGGCATCGATGAGAGACGCTTTGACCGAATCCGGGACATCAAAATCAGGTTGGCCGATCGACAAATTGACGGGATCTTTTAATTTTTTTGCCAAACTGAAAACTTTGCGAATCCCGCTACTGTCAAACGATTTTGTCCGTTCGGCAATCCACTGATCGACTTGCGTTGCAACTTGTTCACCCAGCATTAACCGCTCCAAAGATGATTCGATTTTCCCGCTAAAATCGCATCTTAACGAATTCGAAAGCGATGGCCTATGGACCGATACTGCATATCGAACAACAAATTGTTTTATTCGTGGTGGTTCCTGTTTTTTACAGGTTGAGGGAATGCGGGATCGATCTTAAAATCCGACTTTACGGCAATAATTTGTCGATGCTCACCTTCTTTTAGACGGAATCCAACACCATCTATGGGCCAACTCCATCATGAATGTGGTGTCGCGGCTGTTTATCAATTGGCAGCGACCAAGGATGCGAATTCAATACAAAAACCGGGAAATCAAGCCGCAAAAATGACGGTTCGCATGTTGCAGGATATGCAGAATCGCGGACAGCTGGCTGCTGGATTGACCAGTTATAATCCCGACCGCGGACAACTGATCGATACTCACAAAGATATCGGTGCCGTTTCCGAAGTGTTTCGATTGTCACACACCGAAGAATTTCAAAGCTTGATGAATCGTTACGAAGGTGTTGCCGCGATTGGCCACGTTCGCTACGCGACATTTGGCAAGGACGATCGCAGTTTCGCCCAACCGTTCGAACGACACCATTTGCAGAAACGAAAATGGTTCAGTTTTGGATTCAACGGGCAACTGGCCAATTATCGCCAATTGGCCGAGGAACTGGTTCAAGACCACGAACACCACCTCGCGCGTGAGTCGGATACCGAAATCATTATGCATCTGGTCAGTGAGCAACTTTCGGCAACGCCCAAACGATCGTTTGTTGAAATCATGCAAACACTGGCTGCCAAGTTGGACGGTGCTTACAGTTTGGCTTATTTGAATGCCCACGGTGAAATGTTGGTTGCGCGTGACCCACTCGGAATCAAACCGATGTGTTACGCCCAAACGGATTCATTGTTTGCGGCGGCTAGTGAATCAGTCGCGTTACGGAATCTGGGATTTGATCGGAAACAAATTAAATCATTGGAACCCGGTCAGATGATTTCAATTGTCGATGGCAACATCGAAATCGAGAATTTTGCCGAGCCGGGACGCGCCCATTGTTTTTTTGAATGGATTTATTTTGCCAATGTTGGCAGCACGTTGGATGATGTCAGTGTCTATGTTAGTCGAACCCGATTGGGTGCAGAGTTGGCTCGCATCGAAAAGGAAAATCCGATGTTTGAGTTCGACGATGACACCATTGTCGTTCCGGTTCCGGATACCAGCAAAGCTGCTGCCGATTCAATGGCGTTTGAGTTAAAAATTCCATCACGCGAAGGTTTGATTCGGAACCGCTACAGTGGCCGAACTTTTATCGAAAATTCACAAGATCGACGAGTCGAAAAAGCGAAATCGAAATACACGCCGTTGCGCGAAGTGCTCGAAGGCAAGCGAATCATTTTGGTCGAGGATTCAATCGTGCGGTCGACAACCATGCGGGTCTTGTTGGATCGGATTCGCGATGAAGGAGGAGCCCGAGAGATTCACGTTCGCGTCGCGTGTCCACCGATCATGGCTCCATGTTTTTATGGAATTGATATTCCGACCAAAAGCGAGCTGTTTGGACCGAATTTCCTCAAAACTGGCGAATCATTGACACCGGAAATCGAGGCGAAAATGGCCCTGGAACTCGGTTGTGATTCGCTGCGATATTTGCCGTTGGAATCCGTAGCATCGTCTATTGGGTTTTCAGAACATCAGCTGTGCCAAGCCTGTTTGAATGGGAAATATCCGACTGCCAACGGCCAAGAACTGTACGATATCGCCTGCGGTAGTAAACCGGTTTCTTAGACGTCGCCTCTGCAGGTCATGGCTTTGAGAATGGAAGAAAAAGGGCTCACGCAGAGGCGCTGAGACGCAGAGGTTTTGGGGATCGGTGATGCAAGCGTTGATGTGTATGTTAGTAAGTTAATTTTTTAGGTTGAATTTATCTAAAAAAGATTAGTAGAAATATTTTCTTCTCTGCGGCTCTGCGACTCTGCGTGAGCCATTCTCACTTTGTCCAATAACTTTACCGCAAGACAATTACGTTTTCTCGAACTGCGCCCGAAAGACAGGATGATCGTTCAAACGCATGCGGCGTTCGAAATGCGTTCGATAATCCATGGAGTGTTCCGCCTGTTTGACAGGAACGTCGATCGGATTGGACAAATCCGAGACGTCGGCTAATAATTCGATGGTCGACTCAAAATATTCTTCGACATCGGTCCAAAAATGAAATATGCCGCCGGGCTGTAACACACGTTGCACATCACTGACAAATTCTGGCGTCATGACGCGTCGGCGGCGATGGCCAGCTTTCCACCAGGGGTCCGGGAAATAGACATGAACGGCCCGAGCGATTTCGTCTGACAAAAACTCACGAAACAACCGGAGACCGTCTCCAGCGATCATGCGAGCATTGTCGCATTGATATTTAGCGAAACGATAAGCACAAAAATTTGCGTACTTGCGCGAAATTTCGTTACCCAGATAATTCGTGTCCGGGTTGTTGCGGGACGCATTCATGAGAAACAATCCCTTGCCGCTGCCAACCTCGATTTCCAGCGGTGCGTGACGACCAAAAAACTGATCGACGTCAAAATCGGCCTGCAGATCTTCGACATGGCAGATCAGGTGATCGAATTTGATCGTGGGATCAATTTTGGGAAGTGCTCGTCGGCCCATCGTTTATCGTCGTCAACAGTCAATTAAAAAACCCGCGGCCAAAAGCTGCGGGAAACGTCATTCGTTAATAAGCGATTTGCTTATGGTGTTTTGATTTTTTTTCGTTTGCCCTTACGAGCTTTTGCATTGGCCGGGCGTTTGCCGTGATTGGCCTTTTTAACTTTGCGACCTGGTTTTGCCATTTGATCTATCCCTGGGTTTATTTTTTGCTGATTTTCAAACAGAAAATGATACCGCGCAAGGCGTTCGACGAAAAGTCTCAATTTTTGAGGCTCCAAGTTGTAACAGACGTAGGGTCCGTTCCCACCGGCCGTTTTATTGGATTGGCCGGTGGGAACCGGCCCTACTTGTTTTCCGTAGCCACAACACGACCTTTTTCAAAGCCTTATAATTCGAATTCACGCAAAAACGGTTTATGGTGGGAGGCAGCAGTGCCACAAACGATCAATGGAATTGGGACGACCTACTACGGCAAAAAAAACCTGGAAACTGAAATTGCCGCTTGCGAATCGTGTGGTTACCAGGGTGAAATGCTGTCCTATGAAACGGGTTACTATTTTGTGTTTTTGTATATCCCGCTGATTCCACTGGGGCGAAAGCAGGTTCTCGATTTTTGTCCTGCGTGCAGCCACCATCGTGTCATGCCGGTCGAGGAGTGGAAAGCTCTCAAACAACAAGTCATTGAACAAAGTACGACCAAACTGGCTGCCAACATGGAAAATGCAGACGCTGCGATCGAGCATCTGCAAACCCTGACGGCATTTCATCAAATTGACGAAGCTCGCCAGTTGACCAGCGCAATCGAAGGAACCCATGGTGGCGACGTTGATGTTCAATTGTTTCTTGGTTCCTGGCACGATCTGTATGGAGACCGACAAGACGCCGATCGTTGTTTTGAACAAGCGTTCAAATTGGACCCCAATCATCCCGGCTGTCTCAGGGCTCATGGGATCGGTCTGATCGAAAAAGGCGAAGTTGATCAAGCGAAAGCGACACTTCAACCATTGGAACCTCCATCGCAAGACTATGATCCGGCAGTATTTTTCATGCTGGCCAGTGCATTTCAAGAGAAAAATGACCACGCGGGTGCGATGGAAATTTTTGAAATGATTTCGAACACGACGCCTCAATTTGGGCGCGAAAAATGGTTTCGACAGGCGGTACGTCACTCCGAGAAAATGCTTGGCCAATCCAGTGGCCAATCGATTTTGCCACGCCAGTCCATTTTTAAATCGAAATTGGCTTGGGCCGCTGCCATTGCCGCCGTGTTGCTCATTAGCGCATTGGTCTGGAACTGGTACATCGCCAACAACACGACGGTTTATATCGTCAATGGAAATTCGTTTCCCATCGAATTCGCGATTGATGATGGAGAACTGATCAAGATACGTTCGATGGGACGTGCCAGTATCACGATTCCCGAGGGAAGTCATTCGGTCACGATTCTGAAGCCCACCAAGTTGGCGGAGAAATCGTTTACTTTTAAACGCGGATGGTTCCAGCGGTTTTTGTTCAACAAAACTTACGTCCTCGATCCGACGGAAACGAGCTTGGTCTACGTTCAAACCGCGACTTATGTCCGCAAGCCCGCTTTACCAAACGTTCCCGATCAATATGAATATCTGCCGGCTCAAGTGTTTCACGAATTGTCAGGAATTCACTACGAGTTCGACGAGCTTCCACACGAAATTGACATGGAGACGAAAACTCTGAAAAAGAAACGTGTAGCGTTTTTTGAATCGGCTCCCGAAGTGCTGATGGCTGAGCAACTTACAATTTCGATCGAAGAAAAAGACAAAATTTTTAGGCGACGTGTCGAGTTGCAACCAGACGATATCCTGTTTTTGGCGCAGTTTAGCCGTTTCTCATCGATGTACAAACGGGAACGTCAATTCGTCGAATTTCTAAATGAACGCCGAAAAGTTCGACCGGTGGAAATCCAGATTCATCGCGCCTATCAGCGTGAAATGACTCGGAACTACGTGAAAAATGAAGCGGTTCTGGAAAAGGAGTACGATGAGTTGCTTGCTAAAGAATCGCAAAACCCGGATTTGCTGTATCTGCGTGGCCGTCTGGCAGACACCACCGATCAAATCAACGAATATTCGGATCGCGCATTGAAAATTGATCCCGACCATCTGTATTCGTTGTTTGCCAAGGCGTATTGCCATTTGACGCGTGGCGAATTTTCAGAGGGCAAGACGTTGATGGAACGTGTTAAAAAATCGCAGGCAGACAACACGATGTTCAACGAGTTGTATCGCGACATCGTTTTGGCGGTCGGAACGCCAAAGGAAATCGATAAAGCTAATGGACGTTACCGATCGAGATCGCCCAATGAATTCCTGCAAGGCTATGTTCAGAATTCCGAGGCGCTGATGGCGCGTGGCAAGGTCGCCGAGGCGAAGCAGCGATACGATCGCGCACGCGGATCATTTGATCTCTACAAAGACGAGATTTCCAGGGTGGTTGCGATGGTTCACTGGGCGGTGCTCAATCGCGACGAAGCAAAATGTGTCGTGCCGAAAAACAGTGTCAGCCCGCAGTACTACGATTTCTTTGAATTTCAACTCAATCTGCGAACGGACAGCCGGAAATCCCTTGCTGCCCTGAATCGATTTTTACCCACCGTTCCGCCCCAAACGCATTTGCAAGTGTTAATTGCCGCGGCTTTGAAATTAGAGGGACACGACAAACAGGCCGAGGAAATCATCAACTCGCTCAAACGGGCCACGAAATTCTACGAAGCGGAGGAGGTTCAACTCCTACAGCTTTTGAAGGAATGCACTCAGCGTGAAATTCTTGCCGAAGAGGTTAAAAAATACTCGGTCTCGATTAATGTGAAACGTTGCTATGCACTGGCGATTCTGGTGTTTTCCAAAAGCTACCAGGATGAGTTTTTGAAATTTGCTCAAAAAATTAATTACGACTACGCGTTTCCCCATCACTTTATCGAAGATTCGATCAAAAAAGTAATCGAGAAACGCGCGCGTTAATCGATTTTATTGATCGCGTTTCAATTCAACTCGACGGATCCGCGTCGGGACCAAAATGCGGTGATCACCGGATGTCGGTGAAGTTTCGTTGATGTACATCCATTTTTCGTCCGGGCTGATGATCAAACTGTTGGGCAGCGAGAACGAACTGGTCATCGGCTGCCCATCGACTTTGCCGCGCTTTCCGCTGCCGACAAACGGTACGACGCGACCTGCCAAATCGACTCGGTAGACACGACAGTCTTTGCGAGCAATGACGTACAGATAGCCTTTGTGGAATATCAAATGCCCATTATTTTGTTTGGGTAAAGTCGCCAGTTTCGAAGCATTGCCAGTGCGATCGATCTGGACAATGTCTCCATTTGAAAAATTGCAAACGTACAACGTTCCATCGGAACCGACTGTAATCCCGTTGGGGCACTTCAACAATTTGCTTTTACAAAACGTGGTTGATTTTCCATCTGGTGTGATGCGCTGTATCGTGTTGCTACCGCAGTTGCAGGCAAACAAATCTCCGTCCTGATTAAACGCCAGTCCAACCGGACTCCTGAGCCCTTGTCGACAGAAAACGGTCCCTTTCCCGTCAGGCGTAATTTTGGTGATAAAATTTCCACGGATGTTGGATTGATAGAGATTCCCTTTTGAATCGAACGTGTTCCCTGAACCGCCGCGGAGGGCTTTGTAAAACACGGAAGATTTTCCATCGGGCGTGACTTTATACAGGAGATTTCCACCCTTTCCGCCACGTCCTCCCAAATGCCAGCCGAAATCGGCGGTGTAGAGATTGCCATCTTTGTCGATGTTCAGTCCTCCAGTTCCAGCGGTAATGTCGTCGAGTACCGTTGAAACTTTGCCGGCCCGAAATGGCACGCTTTCCGATTTTTTCGAATCGCTTTTTGTTTTGGAAAAATCTTCTCCAGCGACGATGAACACGCGTCCCGTTTTTTGTCCTCGCTGATTGCTCCAGGCCGACGTCAACAGAAAATCGACAAAGCCATCGCCGTCTACATCGCCAATTCCACAGGCGTCGAATCCCAACGTATCGCCACCTTGTTTACAAGTCCAGCTGCGCAGAAGTTTGCCTTTTCCAGCAGCGCTGTACAAATAAACTTTGCCGCCCGACGGCGACCCTTCGCGATTCTGCCAGGCGCCTATCACGAGGTCGCCCACGCCATCGCCATCGACATCGCCAGCGTCACTGGGCGAAGTCCCTAGTCCTTCGCCAGCAACGGTTCCATGAATGGCCAACAGCTCTTTGCCATCGGCACCGCTGTGAACGACGATTTTTCCACCACCACGTGCGCGGGTACTGTCGCTGAAATCCGATGCATAGACATCGGGCGTACCGTCGCGATTCAAATCACCTGGGAATGATATGAACATTTGCCCGAGATTGACACTGTTTTTGTCGCCTTCGATTTTGAACTTCAATTTCGGCTTGGCGTTTTTGACCGAATAAACGTAGACTCGTCCGCGTCGATTGGGACCGGCGTTTTGTGCGCCAATGGCCAGTAGAAATTCGCCGTCGGCAACTTTGGCAGCCGCAGCAGCATTGCCGAAATTATCTCCCGCACGTTCGCCGCCAAGTTCAAAGATCATCTTGGCGTCTTTACCCGAATAGACGATTGCACGGCCGCTTTTGGGCACCGTTCCGTTGCCCACCATTTCGCCGACGAGAAAATCGGGAGTCCCATCACCATTGAAATCGCCGATTTCGCTGACCTCGTAGCCAAATTGGCCTGCCGCAGTCGAGCCGGAAATCGAATGAATGAGTTTGGCGTCTTTGCCCGAATAAACAAACACCGCGCCTTTGCCAGCCGCCTGGGGTGCACCCGCAACAAAATCAGGAACCTGATCGCCATTGACATCACCAACGCCGACCGCGCTATTGCCCAGACGAAAACCGGGTTTTCCGGTAACTTGATGGAGCAATTTTCCCGTTTTGCTCGAGTAAATATAAACTTTACCGGCACCTTGTTTGAACGTTGGTGCCGTCGTGATGAAATCCATCACACCATCTTTGTCGATATCGCCCACACGACGTGCGGTCCAGCCAAATTGATCTCCAGCGGCTTCGCCCACCCATTTGTGGATGATTCGGGTTTTCTCGATAAACAATTGGTCGTCGCTCAACCATTGGACTTTGTATTTTTTGAATCGCGGGTCTTTCTTGAGTGAAGCCAGTTCCGCGTCGCCTTGGAGGTGGCTGAAGTTTTTAAACCCGGCTTTGACGGCCAGATCCAATGTGGCAAATGCTTTATCCGTTTTTCCCTGCATCGAGTAGATACAAGCCATGTTGTACAGCGTGTTCGATCTGATATTGGGCGATTTTTTGGATTTTTCGTAGGCCGCCAACGCCTCGTTATATTTTTTTTGGGCATGTAACGTGTAGCCCAACAAATAATTCGGGCCCGGCAGATCGCCAAACTGTTTGATACCATCACGCAACGTTTTTTCCGCTGCTGAAAAATTACCTTGGCCCATTTGCGCTTGAGCCTTTTGAACAACGGCAGCCACTTTGGAATTCGCTGGCTGCGAATAAACTGTCGTGCATAAAAATAATAAAATGCAGGACAGGGATAATAGGAAACGTCCAAACACCATGATTTCTCCAATGCGTTCCCAAACGGGATATAATGAAAGCCTTGCCGAAACTATTGTTAATCAACTGGCGAATAATGTCACGGATCAGGATTCAAAAACCGGTGCGACCGTGAGTTTTTAAACAATCCATCGGGCGATGATGTCAGCGATGTAACAATCGCACGGTTGGTGCCATCCTGCCGTTGGTTTCGGGAGGGTGAGGCTCCTGCCGAACCAAATCTTGTGAGCGGCAAGGCGCTAGCCGCCGGTTCGACGCGCTGACGTACCGGCGGCAAGGCAGTGTTGATTAGATCGGAAGTCTGTGAATTTGACCTGAGCGGCAAGGCGCTAGCCGCCGGTTCGACGCGCCGAGTACCGGCGGCTAGCGCCTCGCCGCTCACATTGTTATGTGTTAGCAACAGCTGACTAACATTTCACATTGGCATCAAACACACGAACGTGGTCCCAATTTTGTTGATTGGCGGCAATGAACTGTTCATGGCGTTCCGAGACTTGGTATTCGTCGTGTGCTAGACGGTTTTCGAATACCAAATGCAACGCGACGTCGAAATCGCGAACGTTGACGCTGCGATCTGTTTCCGCCAATGTTCCTGCTGAAAAATAGACAATTCCTTCGTGGCTTGCCAAAAACTCTTGGCACGAGTTGACAAGTTGTTCAGCGGATTCGTCAGAGTTGTCTTTTAATTTGAAGTAAACCATGTGGCCGAAATGCATCGATCCCCTTTCATATTCAATTCTTGTTCGTGAGTTCTCTGAGTTGATTCAGTCGTTTGTTCACGGAGCCGTCGTCGATGGCGTTGGCACATTTTTCGGCGGCTGCTTGCAGCGAATCGGCTTGGCCCGAGATCCAAACGGCGGCTGCCGCATTCATGACGACAACATCCCGAGCGGGGCCGTGTTGTCCATCGAACACCGCTTTGATGATCTCAGCGCTGTGAGCGGGATCTCGGGCAACGAGGTCGTCGGAATTGCTCGTTTCCAATCCGAAATCTTTGGGGTGCCAAGTGGTTTCGGCGACAACCTCGCCGCGAATGTCGAATACTCGGGTGTCGCCTGCGCAAGTGACTTCCCCTGCTCCGTCACATCCATGGATCACTACCGAATGTTGCGTTCCAAGTTGACTCAAAGCCTCGGCAATTAATTTTTGCGTTTCGCTGCGGCCAGCTCCCAACACTTGATGCGGTGCATTGGCGGGATTACACAACGGACCCAACAAATTGAAAATCGTTGGGTGCGGCAAATTTTTCCGGACCGGAATCACGTGTCGGACCGATGGGTGAAACAATGGAGCGTGACAAAAGCAAATACCCAGTTCATTCAAACAGCGTTGTGCATCGTCAATGCTTTGATCGACCGCAACCCCCAATTCGGCAAGGACATCGGTCGATCCACTGTTACTGGTTGCCGCCCGATTTCCATGTTTTGCGACAACCGTGCCACAGGCCGAGGCGACAAACGCGGCGGCCGTGCTCACATTGAAAAAACCTTTGCCGCTGCCGCCGGTACCACAAGTGTCTACCGCCCGATCGTGGACACAATCGATGACTTTCATGTGAGATCGCATCGCCTGTGCGGCGCCAGTCAATTCATCAACCGTTTCGCCTTTTTCGTGCAGACGGGTCAACAACGCGGCAATCTGGTCGTTTTCGCAGACGCCTTGCATGATTTTGTCGACAATTTCAGCCATTTGCTGTTGGCTGAACGCTTGTCCTCGGTTGAGTTGTTCGATTGCAGAAGAAAGCAACAGGATCTCCATCAATGGCTTATTTGTTACGTTTTACCCAAATCACACAGTCTATTGAATGAAAAGGCTAGGAACGCGGTATCCCGGAGGATTTCGCTTGTTTATCTTGAAATTCGCCCTTAAAATCCGACAGCGTTATCCGATATCAGTTTGTATTCCCACTTCGACAACCTTTTCTATGTCTTCGTTGTCAATTTATTAGAATCCTCTTTCCACCAAATTAAATGGCACGAAAAGTAATTATCGATAGCGACATGGGGACTGACGATGCCGTCGCGATCTGTCTGGCCCTGTTTGACCCCCGCCTCGACGTGATTGCCATTACCGCATGTGAGGGCAGTGTCACGACCGAGCAGGCCAACCAAAATCTGCAAGCCATTATCGGTCTTGTCGACCCCGATAAATACCCCCGGCTCGGATGTGCGACCAACGCCGAAAATGCTCCGCCTATCGATTCGCGTTTTTTATATGGTGATGACGGTTTAGGAAATTCTGGTTTCGAAGTCTCTCGTTTGCAACACGCTCATCCGTCCGAAAAACTGCTGCATGATTGCATCAAAGCGAATCCGAATGATGTGACGATTGTGTGCCTCGGTCCATTGACGAATGTGGCACGCGCGTTTCAGCGAGACCCAACCCTCGAAGAGCTTGTCAGCCGATTGATCATTACTGGCGGTAGCCTCAATGGAATCGGCAACATTACGGCGGCTGCTGAATTTAACATGTATTTTGATCCGCAAAGTGCCCAACAAGTTTTTCAGTCGCGGACTACCAAATCGATTATTCCGTTGGATGTCACGCGCCGCGTTACTTTTGGGCTCGATTTTCACGACCAGTTGCCCGATGAATCGAGTCGCGTCGGCTGGTTTTTGCGGCAGATTTTGCCGAACGCTTATCGGACGTTTCGACGGCATTTTGGACTGGAAGCGATTACCCTCAATGATGCGATTGGGTTGATGGCTCTGTTGGAGCCTGAATTATTCCAATTCCAAGAAATGTCGGGCAATGTGGAAACCGCCGGTGAATTGACCCGGGGAATGACGATTTTTGACCGTCGGGGTTTGCCCGATACGATCAACAACCTGGAAGTGGCCATTGATGCGAATCGGGAAGCGTTGTTGCAATATGTAAGTGACCAGTTGACGTTGGCTGGCAACGCGACGACTTGATTTTTTCGCTGAATTACGCGTTGAATTGCCCAGACATTTGTTGATCGAAAACGCGCCCAAGACAGAATCCGCTCGTTGAGTTACGATTGTTTTTTTAATCGTTGGCGACTCAACCCCGATAGACAGTAAAAATGGCGATCTGGAACCCGTTTGGCAAAAAGAAGAAACAAGACCCGTCTCAACCAGCAGATGAAACGCCGTCGTCAACAACGACGGAAATCGCCGAGAGCCAACCGGCTGCCGAATCCCCTGCCCCGGCTGAGTCTCCTGCCCCGGTCGTAGCCGATGAACCAGAACCGGAGCAGCCCAAAAAGAAAAAAGGGCTCTTTGGCAGTTTCAAACAGGCGATGGTCAAAACCTATCGCGTGTTGAACACCGATATTCGCGACCTCGTCAAAGAAGGTCGTTTGGTCGACGAAGAGTTTCTCGATGAACTATTCGCATCGCTGATCAAAACAGACATGGGAGCCGGACCGGCGGGCAAAATTCGTGACGATATTGGTCGCGAATACCGGGCTCGTAAAGTTTATATGGAAGATCTGGTCGGAACCGCGAAAAAGACCATCTCCGAGATTATGGCCCAAGACAACGATGGTGTTACGTTTGCCGATTCGGGACCAACGGTCATTATGGTCGTTGGTGTCAACGGTTCGGGCAAAACAACTTCGATTGCGAAACTGGCCAACAAATACATCAAAGACGGAAAATCGGTCGTTCTCGGGGCTGGCGACACGTTTCGCGCAGCGGCGGTTGAGCAGTTGCGAATCTGGTCTGAACGACTTGGCGCCGAATTTGTCAGTGGCGACCAAGGGGGCGATCCGGCAAGTGTCGCATACAAGGCAGCTGAATTTGCGGCCAAAAACAACACCGATATTTGTATCGTTGACACCGCGGGACGATTGCAGACGCAAACCAATCTGATGGACCAACTTGGCAAGATCCGCCGCGTTATCCAAAAAGTGTTGCCGGACGGTCCTCACGAAGTGCTTCTGGTTTTGGATGCAACGGCTGGCCAAAACGCTATCAGTCAAGCGCGTGGGTTTTCTGACGCTGCTGGCTGCACGGGAATCGTGTTAGCAAAACTTGATGGCACGGCTAAGGGCGGCGTTGCTATTCCGATTCGTCAAGAGTTCAATTTGCCGGTGAAGTTTATCGGGCTCGGCGAAAAACCCGATGATTTTGCAGAATTCGACGTCAATAAATATGTCGATGCCCTGTTCGATTCCGAAGAAATCTGATTGTTTTCAAAACGCATTCTTTTGCTAATTGCAAATGTCAACGCAATCGTAAAACTTTCGCTCATCAACGCGACACGACGTTTGCGCGCAATCGGTCATTTGGGGCTTTCCGGTTAACCGATACAACGGATATTCGGAGATTTAATGCGCTAATAGTTAGATCTCTCACTTGCCGCGTTCATGAATGGGCGTATTTGATTCATTCGATTAGAGGGTGTTGTTGTGCGGATCTCAATTTTGACTGTTTGTTTGATTGCAAGCATCACAATTTCGAACGTCGGGTTTGCGCAAAACGAGACATACTTTCGTTCCACGTTGCCCGGTGGCGGAGGCAATTTGAAAAATTTTGTGATTGGTGATCACGAGAACAATTCGATTGGTCTGCCTCCGATCATCCAAGAACAAGGTAAACAAGACCAAGACAAAAAAAATGGCTTGCTTAAGGTGCCCACGCCGCCATCAGCCGGAGCCGAAAAACCGGACCAACCTGGTCTCGAAGTGCAAAGCAACGCCGAGTTTATTGACGAGCGCTGCTACCGTAGAAATAACAATTGGTGTTCCATCAAATGTACTCCCGATCGCATCTTTGGTTGCAGTCCTCAAGGGATTTGCGTTGGCGGTTGGTTTGATCTGGGATACCACTCCAATTCCAACGGTTTGTTCAACCAGCATCCCAACCACCTGTTTTTACATCAAGCGTATGTTCACGTTGAGAAATTTGCACAACGCAACAACGGGTTTGATTGGGGATTTCGTTTTGACGCGATTTACGGCGTCGACGGAATCGACCTCCAAGCGTTCGGCAACTCGCCGCCAGGTGCTCCCGACGATTGGGATAATGGATTTGACCACGGAGTTTATGGATGGGCACTGCCTCAAGCCTACCTGGAAATTGCCACAGGCGCCATTCTGACCAAAGCCGGATATTTCTATGCTCCGTTTGGCGAAGAATCTTTGATGGCCGTCGACAATTTCTTTTACAGTCGAACATTCGCGCGTTTTTTCACTCGCCCACGATCAATGTCGGGTGTGATCTCAGAAGTTGACACGGGGATGGGAACTTTGTTTGGCGGAGCCACTGCAGGTTGGAATTCCGCGTTCGAAAATATTGGCGATGCATGGAGTTTTGTTGGCGGTGTTCGACGTAATCTTCCCAACGGATCGCGATTGTTGAGCACGTTTACTATCGGTGAATCCGGAGTGTTCGGTAGCATGTACGGTTCGACGACATCGATCACAACTCCATTGGGCGAAAAACTGTCACATCGACTCGATCTGGATTTTTATGAATCCGACGCGTTTGATGATTTCGGTATCACCAGTCAAACGATTTTACGATTGAATCGCTGCTTGGGACTGGGAACGCGGTTGGAGTACTATCGTAGCGATCGATTTGGCGGTGGTGACCGTTCCACTTGGGGTTGGACTAACGGAATCAACCTCCGACCACATCAAAACGTCATCGTTCGTCCCGAAGTCCGCCTTGATTGGGGGCCCGGCGCTCCTACGACTGGCAAAGCGATCTTTGCGGCTGACGCCATTTTTATGTTCTAAATGGCGACGTTCGCTTTTCGATGCCCTGAATGTTTGGGCGTGCGTTCAGGATGTTGAATGCAACGACAATTTCGCTGCGCGACCAGAAATTACTTGGGTTGGTGTTTTCAATAGGTGAATTACACAAGTCGGGTGCCACTGGCTTTGCCAGTGATTGCGTATTAACACACGATTTTTTTTCTATTGACGTACACAACATCCACTACCCAACCACAGCACTGGCGAAGCCAGTGGCACCCGAAAATTAAATCATAAAATCCTCATGACAACGGATCCATGAAATTTCCCCTACGCTTCGGGTTACGATTTTAGCTGCAACACTTAATTGGTTCCGTCAACTAACATTACTGGATGAGTTGAACACAGGCCGCTAAAATCGGTGTCTATCTCAAGTCGTTGAACCTGCTCATGAAACTCATTATCGCCATTATTCAGCCGCACCAATTGGAATCCGTCAAAAACGAACTGTCGGCGGTCGACGTTTTTCGATTAACCATTCTCGACTGTCAGGGATTTGGACGTCAAAAAGGTAAAACGGAGTTGTACGGCGATGACAGCTCTCTGGCCGATTTGCGGCGAAAAGTGCAATTGCAAATTGCGGTCAACGAGGAATTCGTTGAACCGACGATTTCGGCGATTGTCAAAGCGGGTCGAACCGGAGACCACGGCGAAATCGGTGACGGCAAAATCTTTGTCGTGCCATTGGATGATTGCGTGCGAATTCGGACTGGCGAACGTGGGTCTGATGCGATCTAGGTGTCAGTGATTGTTTTTTTGACAGGATTTACAGGATGAACAGGATGTTTTTTTGTATTTGTCCTGTAAATCCTGTCTAAAAAAAATTGCACAGACAAATGACAGTCGGAATCAAATCTTTGCTCCGACGCCTTTGGTCAATGCCATGAAGGCTGATTCGAGGTTGACCTCTTCTTCTTTGAACAACGTGATGGCCAACCCTGCGGCGGCGAGTTTGCCTGACAGGTGGCTGTATTCAGCTGCGTCTTCGGCTAATGTGACAACCAAAAATCCGTCTCCTTCGGTCACCGATGCGACTATGTCTTCGGCCGACAAAATATCTTCTGCCTGTTTCTGATCGCCATCGACGCCAATATGCAGGACAATGCGTTGACGCACCAATTTCATGACTTCGGTAACTTCGGCACAATGGCTCATTACGCCACGGTCGATAATTCCAACTTTGTTACAGACGTCCGCCAATTCCGGCAAAATATGACTGGAAACGATGATCGTTTTTCCCGTTTGCCCCAGCCGTCGCAGCAGATTGCGCATTTCAATTCGAGCGCGGGGGTCCAGGCCACTGAGTGGCTCGTCTAACAGCAGCACTTGTGGATCATGAAGCATCACGCGAGCCAGACCCAATCGCTGAGTTTGTCCACGAGACAGCGTGTTGGCGTAGGCATCGCGTTTGAAATCGAGGTCGACTATTTCCAACATTTCGTTGCAGCGATCGCGACGCGCTTTGCCTTTGATTCGATAAGCTGCTGCGAAAAACTCCAGATATTCGATCACCCGCATATCGTCGTAAACACCAAAAAAATCGGGCATGTAACCGACGAGTCGACGAATTTCCTTGGGGCTTTTGTAAATCGAGTGGCCACAAACGCTCGCTTCGCCATACGTTGGTTCGAGCAGCGTGGCGATGATTCGCATCGTAGTCGTTTTGCCAGCGCCATTGGGACCGATAAATCCAAACAAATCCCCTTCGTCGAGTTTGATATCGATCGCGTTGATGGCGTAAAGTTCGCCGTATTTCTTGGTCAGGTTTTCAGTTTTGATCACAATTGATATGCCGTCTTGTCGGGTTGATTTTGGGTTTGAAAACTGTCAGTTGGACACTTCTTTCACAGGGTAAACGATCCGTACCATTGTCCACGTCGTATCAAGTTGATTGTTGGCCGGTTGATTGTCGATCTGTAAAGGCGTCGCCGCGGATTTCACACGTCCGATCAGGATTGCACGATTCAAATCGAGATGCGAACTCAAATCGATTTTGTTCATATATCCGTTGGTGAGTTCCGAGTAATCGCCCGTTGCGTTATAGAACATCATCATCAACAGAATGCGGGGAATGTTGGTGTTTTTCTTGTCCCATCGTGAGTTGACTTCACCTTCACTCCCATTTTCGGTTTTGACGCTGCCCGTCCGACGTTTGATAAAAGATTCAAAACTCTGGGTGCGTGCGAATTCGACGTCAAATGTTTCACCGGGTCCGAGACTGTTATTCAAAGGAATCAGAAAATTTTTGTAGAAAATGGCGCAGTTCGTAAGCTCCACATTCAACGGGTTGGTAATCGAACCACTGAATTCGCTGACCCCGACATCGTAAGTTAGTTCGCTGATCACAGGATTTTTTAACTGTCCCTGGTAGCTGGCAAACAGTGGCTTGGACGAAGCAACCTGAATTGGAACGTTTTTTAACTCCATACGATTGTCGGTTTGAGTGGCGGAATAAGATTGTTGAATCAAACTGCTTCTCGCCCGTGTTTGCATTCCGCCCAGACCCGTTCCCGGTAATCCTTGCCAGCCGAGCCGGTCGCCGCTGAGTTCAATGTCCAATGTGTTTTTATTGGGCAGACGAACGTCACGCGTATCGGTTTGCGGGCTATAGATTTGTGCCCAAACCCAACCCCGCACGTGACCCGACGTGGCATCCAAATCGACGACTTCGACGTGATTGATTCTGAATTCTTCCGGTTTGCTGGCGGAATAAATCCAATACGCGATGCCACAAAACAAAAGGGTGATTGCAGGAAACGTAATCCAGGTCATTTGCATGCGTTTGAATACGTATTTGTTCAAAAAATAGTCACCGGGGCCGACCAATAAAATGAAAGCGGCTACCAACAACGCGACGGTCGTAAAATTGATAAAACCGACACCTTCGAACTGATCCAATGGAACACGCAATTGTCCGCTCAAATCAGTGTAGCCCACTCCGGCGACTTCCTGAGCCACTTGAGTTTCTGATTGGCTGCTTGAATTCGAACTTGCCGCATCAGACAGCAGCCGACTGACCAATTGATTGCGTCCATTCCATTGCGCGATTTTTGGATTGTTCAAATCGAAAGTGACAAACGTGATTTGCCCAAATCCAAATGCCCGACGGCCAATCAGCAGTTTTTGGTTCTGCGTCACATCGTCTTTTGCAGTTTCGTTCAATTTCAGGAGACTGATCGCCAACGGATCCTCTTGGTCCTGGATGAGGCGATCGGCCGGTGTTGCATAAATCTCCAAAGCATCGGATCGCTGGAGGTCAAACGGACCTGACATCTCGCCATTCAAAATGGACTTCAGCTTTCCCTGCGCGCCAAACCATTGGTCGGCTGTTTTTCCAGTGCTGATAATCAGATGTCCGCCGTTAAAGACCCACTGATGGATCACTTGAGAGTGCGCATCGGTCCAGGACGCCAGGTCAATCTCTTCGGTTGTCATCAACATTCGTTCAACGCTGTCCAGACCAGCTAATTGCGTTGGCAGTTGATTCAAATTGTCCAAGTACAATGCGATGCGCTCTCGTTTGCCGGCAGCAATAAATGAATCGAGTCCTAAGTCCGCGCCTAAACTCAATGTCAGACTGGCGGTCGAGGGTTGAGGTTCTGGGAGGCCATCGGCAGCACCAATGCGTAATTTTTTTTCGGCAACAATGTTGTCATCGGCGTCGCGCAATGACACGTTCAGATAGGAACGATATCTCCCGATTCGGACCAATGTTTCCGTGAATTGTGAATCCTGGAATCGGGTGCTGATTGCAGGGAATCGGTACTGGATGGGGACGCCATCGCCATCGGCGGTTTCCAAAACAACGGTTTGGATTCCATTGCCGGAATGGAAAATTCGAAGCGGTACCCAGCGTCCCAAACACCATCGACCTGAGAAACCAATTTCGACCGAGTTAATGGTGGCGTCTCGCTCCGTTTGGGCGTGAGCAGGCAGGTCATTGGCGCAACAAGCAATGGCAAATATCAGTAAAACAAACGTAAAGCGCGCCATCAACTTGTTAGTTTTTTCTGGGCGATTGAGGTAGTTCAGCTGGTACATGTGATGGCAGGATTGGACAAAACTACAGCATAACCCAAGTGACTGTTGACGCATACATATCGTATTACGTCCAAGCCGCCAGAGGAGATCACGAAAAAACACGATTCGGCTGTATTTTTTTGGTTAAGGTTTTTCCTGATCGGGGCAGACGCAAACCAGTTTTGAGCATCCCGGACAACCCGAGCCATATTTGTCGATGATCGCCTGGTTTAGATCGACGTTGGCAACATTGGCGATGGTTGCCAGCCAGGCCAACACGTCGGCGAACTCTTCGGCCAGATTTTCGGGATTGTCAGAACGCAGGGCCGTCGATAATTCACCCATTTCTTCCATCAGCCACATGAACGTACCAGGGATCCCACGCGCCAAATCTTTTTCGTAGTACATATTCCGGATCAGCGTTTGCAACTCGCTCAATGAAACTTCCATTTTGATACCTGACACCCATGAGTTTGTTTCTGCGGTCCATTCTATTTTGCCACAACAGCACGACTAACCAACTCCCCATCCTGGCGGCCGCTCGCTAAATTAAAAGCGGATCCTGTTCAACGACGATTCGATTGCAATGACTGATAAAGAAAATACGAGTAGCGAACCGGAGTTCGTTGCCGTGTGCAAAACAGATGATATTCCCGTGGGGGAAGGACTTTCGTTCGAAGTTGGCGAGTACGTGATCGCAGTTTTCAACGACGACGGAGTTTTTCGAGCGATCGACGATATGTGTCCACACATGGGAGCATCGTTGTCTGCCGGGCACCTCGAAAATTCAGAAGTTGCTTGCCCCTGGCATGGCTGGCGGTTCGATACACGAGACGGCACCTGGTGTGACAATCGTCGCGTCAAGATTAACGCATTCGAAGTCCGTGTGGTTGACGGAGAGATTTTTGTATCGACGATGCCAACTAAGAAACAGTGACGAATGTCGTTTTTTTGAGGTGGTATTGTCAATCGACGAGTGAGCCGTCTTCGTGAGCGGCAAGGCGCTAGCCGCCGGTTCGCCCTGCTTCGATACCGGCGGTTAGCTCCTTGCCGCTCACGAAGACGACTCGGCTGAGCGTGATGAATTTGTATCTGCACGGCATTGTCCACATACTGACCCTGTGAGCGGTAATGGCGCTAGCCGCCGGTTCGTTGCCACTGTTACGATGTCGAGATGGCTAACGATTTCAACGATCCGATAACGCTCTTCATTACATGGACTGCATATGGTTCATGGCTTCCGGGAGACTCACGCGGCTGGAAGAAGTGGAAGAAAGGTGAACAACAGTTGCAACCAAGGCTAGAGGATTGGTGCAAGGGGCGAATGAAAGAGAAGGCTGTTGTGTTAGATGTGCAGCAACGACAAGTTGTTGAAGACGTCATTTGTGAGCATTCCGTATATCGCGGCTGGGAGTTGCACGCGGTTTCGGTCCGATCAAATCATGTTCATGTTGCGGTCACCGTCGTGCCAAATACAGGCAACCATGACAATCGAGCAGCGGATGGAATCAAGCGAGTTCGTGACGAGTTCAAGGCGAATGGGACTCGTGTTTTAAGGCGATGTGAGAATCCGATATCGAACGAAAAAGTTTGGACGAAAGGCGGTGATATTCAATTCATTGATACAGACGAGGCTTTGGAACAGGTGGTGGTTTACATTACCGAGGCTCAAGATCGGATGGATCGAGGTAAATAGGCATTAGTGAGTGGCAAGGCGATAAGTAGTGTTGATGAATTGTGAGCGGCAAGGCGCTAGCCGCCGGTATCGAAGCAGGGACGAACCGGCGGCTAGCGCCTTGCCGCTCACAGATTAAGCCACCCCTACTAGCTGCCAACTTTGCGGATTTCGACGGTTGCTTCGTCGCGCGTTTTGATTTGGATTTTGAAATCGCGATAAGGAGTTTCTGTTTCAACTTCGGTTTTGAATTTGCTGTCGCTCAGATAACCATTGGCAACGTCAAATTTGATGGTGCCAGTGCCCGATTGAGATTTGATTTCGATTTTCGATTTGTTTTCGCCAATCCGTTTTGTTTCACAGTTGATATCGATCATTGCCGTGTTGGCATTGGACGAATCAGACAATTTGTAGACGAATTTTTGTTTGAATTTTCCCATGTCACTGGTCAGTTCTCGATCGGAATCCCATGTTTTTCCTGCCTCGAGTTTTCCGTCAGGTAATTTGATTGATGCGGGGCCAAATACCGATTTCATTCCGTCGGCTGAAAAAATCTTTCGAATCGACATCGAACTGGGAGCCTTGCGAATTGATTCCATCGTTGATTTGGGAATCTCAAAATCGGAGATCTCTCCCGCAGCGCTCATTTTGAATTTGATTGTTTTGTCCATGCCGACTACTGGAGCGATATCTTTGAGCATCTGCGTGGCGACTTTTCCTTCGGGTTCTTCGCGCGTGTCAACTTTGATCGATTTGGTACCGCCGTCGGGATCGGTGCTGGTCATTTCCATCCTGGCCCAATTAATCACTTGGACCATCGTTGCTGTACCTTTGCTATCCACCTCGGCGACTTGCCACAAAACTTCCATTTCGACAAAGTTCTTGATGACAACTTTGCGATCCAAAACATCCGTGTTGGAATTGGACAGCTGATCAAACTTGACGCGAAATTTGTCACCCTTTTGAAATTTCCATTTCAGTTCCTGGGCTGCCGAAAATTGAGCGGTCAGCACGATACACAAAACACAAACAAGATTTACAAATCGAAGCATGAGATTATTCCAATTCGCCAACGCCCCTGTACGAATTTGATCATACCGAAGAGAGCGTGTAAGTTTCACCTGGTTTCAATACGACCGCTTCTGCCTCGGTGTTCGTTTCGACCTCCGAGGCCCACGCGGCGGCGTCCTGTTCGATCGGAGGCCAAGTGTTGTAGTGACACGGCAATACTACGTTCGGATGCAGCAGTTGAATCGCCTGAATACTGTCGGCTGGCCCCATCGTAAACAAATCACCAATCGGTACGACAGCCAAGTCGATATCTTGATGTCCAATCAGTTCCATATCCGAAAACAGCGCTGTGTCGCATGCAAAATAAATCTTTTGACCATTGATTTCCAACAAAATTCCAGCCGCAACGCCTCCATAAGAACCATCAGGCAATTGCGAGCTGTGAATCGCGTGTGTGAGTTGCATTTTACCGAACGATTGTTCGACCCAGCCGCCAATATTCATGCCAACCGTGTTTTGGACCGAATTTTTTTCTGCCAACCATTGGGCAATTTCGTAGATCGCAATACACGTGGCCCCGGTTCGGTTGGCAATGGCCGCGGCGTCGGCGATATGGTCGAAGTGACCATGGGAAACCAAGACAAAATCGGCCTCGACATCATCCGCTGAAACATCAGTGCTCGGATTGTCGTTAAAAAACGGATCCAAGACCAGGTTGTGATTGCCCGTTTTGATTGTCCAAGTGTTGTGCCCAAACCAGGTAATTTCAATTCCCATGTTTTTTATCCACGCAAAATTCTGTTCATGTTTGTTTTGTATTTTTCCACACCCGGCTGTCCGTAAGGATTGATCCCCATCATCCGGCCTTCGACCACCGTTGCCAACATCATCATTTGCATAAACTGCCCGATGGCCGCTTCGTCGCATTGTGGGAAATGGATATCGGTCGTCGCTCGGCGGTCCTCTCGATAGGCCTGATTGGTTCCTTCGATAGCAGCGTTCATCAGATCGGGCAAAGTTTTTTCCGCCAAATCGTTGAGTTGGTCGAGATTACTTGGATTGGAGCCGACCGGTAGATGATCGTAACGCCAATGATCAACGATCACGTTGTTGATCAGTTTATCTCGTTTTCCTTCCTGATGCTGTTGCGCTCTCGAATGCAGATCCCGCGTGTTAACGACCGTCAACGGAGTTGAGCCGAGTTCCTGTTTGCCAATACTTTCAGCAAACAATTGATCGTACCATAATCCGAGAGACTCCAGTGCTTTGCTCCAAACCGACAGCAAGCGCAGGTTCACACCACGTTTTTGTTCCATCGCCTGATTCACGGCGACATAATCCAGCACGACATTTTCACCCAGAGCCGCTTCACGAAAATGTTCGTTCATCAACATGGCACCGTTTAGTAGTTTAACGATGTCGATGCCCAAAATTGCGGCTGGTAGTAATCCAACTGCGGAGAAAACAGAAAATCGTCCACCGACTCCATCAGGGACCGGGAAACGATCTCGACATCCCAACTCGTCAGCCAAGCTCGCCAATTTACCGACCTCGCCAGTGATCGGGACAACTTGTTCAGCAGCGGCGTCAGGCCCGAATTGTTCCGTCAGGGCTCGCAGGAATTGTCTGAAAGCGACTGCCGTTTCGATCGTCCCGCCGCTTTTGCTGATGACTACAATCGACCATTTGAATTCGTCGTCTTTTTCCGAGGCCAGCAATTTCAACAGAGCATTGGATGCGTCATTGTCAACATTGTTTCCTTCGAAGAACATTCGCGGTCGGCCGCCTCGTTCGCCGCGCGTCCAGTAATTGAAATACGGTTGGCAACATCCGTCCATCAGCGCTCTGGCACCCATGTATGAACCGCCGATTCCGAGAACAACAACGCGGTCATTATTTTCGCGAATTCTTTTTGCCGTTGCCAAAATTTGACCCAATTCGCTCAATTGTCCATCGCGTGTGTAATCGTCCAGCAAACGCTCGGGCAATTCGATAAACCCGGCATCCAACGGTTGTTTTTCTTCTGGAATGTCGCCGTCGGAATGGAACAACGGTATATCGACTTCCAAAATTTCTCTTCTTGCGGCAAGTATCCGATCGTTAATTTCATCCAAATCCTGCTGCGTCAATCCAAACTCGGGATTCAACGCGCCAGTGAAATCGAATCTTATTGGCTCTATCTTCATCGTCGTTCCGTAAGTGTTCAAATCTTCCCGGCTCATTGTCGACATTCCCGCTGCTCATTCAACCACTATCGGAGAACGCATGGCCGACGTACCATGCCAACTAAACCGAATGAAAGGCACTAATAAATGGATATTCATGAGTTGACCCGCGACCTGTTTGTTAAGAATGATTCAAAGATCGTGATGTTGGTCGCCGATGGTCTCGGCGGTTTACCACAATCGCCCGGCGGGAAAACGGAATTGGAAACGGCAGCGACGCCACACCTGGATGCGTTGGCGACGCGAGGAGTTTGCGGCGGATCGATTCCGGTATTTCCAGGCATCGCACCGGGTAGCGGACCAGGCCATTTGGCGTTGTTTGGTTACGACCCGATTAAATATCGCATCGGCCGCGGTGCGCTCGAAGCGACGGGTATTGGATTCGAGTTGGCCGATGGCGATGTTGCTGTGCGATGCAATTTTTGCACACTTGATGAAAACGGACTGATTTCTGATCGTCGCGCCGGTCGTATCCCAACCGAGCAAAGTGCGCCGATTGCGGAATCGCTTCGCGCTGTTTCGATTGATGGGGTCGAGATTTTTGTTGAACCTGTCAAAGAGCATCGGTTTGTCGTCGTCTTTCGAGCGCCTGGACTGGCAGGCAATGTTGATGATACGGACCCGCAGCAGACGGGGGTGCCGCCTTTGGCTGCTCAAGCCAACGATGACGCTTCGCGGAAAACAGCGGCTATCGCCAACGAGTTTATTCGACAAGCCGCCGAGATTCTCCGCGAACAACCGGCTGCCAACGGTTTGACGATGCGCGGGTTTGCTGAAAAACCCAAATTGCCGACTTACGACGAAGTCTATGGATTGAGTGCCGCAGCTATCGCCGTCTACCCGATGTACAAAGGGCTCGCTCGTTTGGTTGGCATGCAGTTGGTGGGTCAAGCGAAAACGTTGGACGAACAAATTGAAGCGCTCCAGTCACATTGGGACGATTTCGATTTTTTCTTTATTCATTTCAAGTACACGGACAGTACCGGAGAAGATGGCAATTTCGATGAGAAAGTGAAACAGATCGAACGATTGGACGCTGTGATTCCAGCAATCAACCAACTAAGGCCGGATGTGATGATCGTGACAGGAGACCACAGCACTCCGGCGCATCTGGCCGCGCACAGTTGGCATCCGGTTCCAACGTTATTGGTTTCCGATGTGTGTCGAACGGATGCGGCAACTACGTTTGGTGAGCAGCAATGTGTTACCGGTGGTCTGGGCCAATTCGAAGCAAAATATTTGATGTCATTGGCGTTGGGCAATGCAAAACGCATGACCAAGTATGGTGCTTGAGGTTTCATAACCTGGCAGTAGGGCCGGTTCCTACCGGCCGTTTTGTTAGATTGGCCGGTGGGAACCGGCCCTACGGATAGCTAGCACTCTCTGATTTCTATTGATGCAATCGGATCTTTTCGCCACACTCTGCAGGCCCCAGCATGGAGTTTGAGCGGGATGCGACGAATTGGTTGTTTTGTAATCGTGATTGCTTTGTCAGCCGTTACCGGTTGCCAGTGGTTTCGTGCGCGGACACCCGACTATGCGTCAATGAATCTTCCGACCAACAACCCAATTTTTGTTCCCTATGTCGACCGCAACGTCATCATGGACCAGGTGTCCGATGAACTGGACGACTATTTCCGAATCAAGCATGAACAACGTATTCGGCTGGCTGATAACATTTTGACCGAAGGCTGGATTAAAACGTATCCTCAAATTGGATCTTCATTGATTGAACCTTGGCGACGGGATTCAACGCCCGGTTATGAAAAACTCTTTAGTACGTTACAGACGGTCCGGCGATTTGCCAAAGTCCGCGTGATCCCGGTGGCCAATGGCTACAACGTCGACGTCAAAGTTTACAAAGAGCTCGAAGATTTGCCGCAGCCTCAAAATTCAAACGTTTCCGGCAATTTTTTGCGTCACGACAATACTTTGGATTTTTACGAAGGTGAAGATCCCAGCCAGCCAGTTAACCCGGGATGGGTTCCGTTGGGCCGCGATTTCTCACTGGAACAGAGAATTGCGAAGAATATTTTCAATCGAATTCAAGACTGTTGTGAGCGTTAATCGGCAACGCGCCCCTGCCGCTGTTTGGATTTCCGACTAGAATTGAGTTGATCGGATAACCAATACTCAATTGCCTGCGAACCTGCGGTCGCCTCAGGCTCTCCCAAACGACGTCACAATTCGGCGTTTTATCTCAGAAAGAATCCATCGTGGCCAAAAAACGCCCGTTCAAGCAGCGTCCTACACCAACACGCTTGAAGAAAAAAAACAAATCGAAACGAAAGTTGTCGACCGAATCAGACCAACCGGATTCGTTGTCCAAACCGGTGCGTCTGCAGCGCATTTTGGCCAACGCCGGGTTCGGCAGTCGCCGCGAATGTGAAGAGTTGATCACAGAAGGACGCGTCCAAGTCGACGACAAAGTTGTTCAGACACTCGGCGCGTCGGCGAATCCAGACACGCAAAAGATTTTCGTTGATGGTCAGAAAGTCAAATTCGCACGTCGGCAGTATTTTGCACTCAACAAACCACCGGGCGTTCTGTCGACCAGTAAAGACCCTTCGGGACGCACCAAGGCTATCGATTTGATTCAAACCGATCAACGCATTTTTACTGTTGGTCGTCTCGACAAAGCGAGTGAAGGTTTGATCATCGTTACCAACGACGGTGATTTTGCAAATTTGCTAATGCATCCGCGATACGGAGTGGAAAAAACCTATCACGTCCACGTGGCGGGAAATCCGCAGATGGCCGATTTGAAAATGTTGCGAGATGGAGTCTATCTGGCCGAAGGGTTTGCCAAAGTTGAGCGGATCAAGATCCGCAAACGCCGCAAGAACTATACTGAGTTGGAGATGGTTCTGGACGAAGGCCGCAATCGTGAAATCCGTCGGCTGTTAGCTCGTATCGGCCACAAAGTGCTTCGACTCAGACGCGTTGCCATTGGTCCATTTAAATTGGGCGAGATTCCTGTCGGTGCTCATCGTCGATTGACGCGCGATGAAATCGAAATGCTGCGCGAGACCGCTTTGAACTCAGCCGGCTCGTCTCATCAACGACATCGAAAAAATGTGCGAGCAAAATCGCGAGATAATGTGGAAACCGATCGCGATCAATATCGAGGCCGAACCAAACAGGGTTCGAAAAAGCGAAAACCTGCGGAAAGAGAAAAAAAGAAATCTTTTGGGGCGAAGAAGAAATCTTTTGGATCTCGCAGCGGTGCGTCGGGAAACCGCAAAAAGAAAAAAACGGTTCGCGGCAAACTTTCGACTTCCAGCTCTCGTTCCAAAAAGAAGTCCAAACGCAGTTCTGATGCGGCAGGCGGTGCGTCGTCTCCAAATTCCCGTCGCGGTGCCGGTCGGGTTACGAAACAGCGTTCGACCAAGGCCAATAAAAAACGCCCACAACGAAAATCTCGCGGTAGGCGTTAATGTTTGATTCTCAGGATCTTATGATCCGGCCGCTTTGGCTTTTTTGATGATCCGTTGCAAGCGTGATTTTTTGCGTGCCGTCGAGTTTTTGTGAAGAACCCCTTTACTGCCAGCCTGATCCAGTTTTTTGGCGGCAATCTTGTATTCCTCTTCTGCCGTTGCAATGTCGCCAGATTCTGCTGCGGAAATAACTTTTTTCATCTGGGTTCTGACCGCAGATTTCAACGATCGATTATGAGTGCGACGAACAACATTTTGACGGAGTCGCTTTTTGGCACTGGCAGTGTTTGGCATTATGTTTTTCGATACAAATTCTAAATTCTGGAAAAGTTGCGAATCGAATAATATCCAGGATTTGGCCCTCATTGTCTAGGCTTAATTTGGAAAACATCGGGGGACGAATCGCGAAGTTTTTCACTGGTTTTGCTCGGCTGCCGATTTGCGGACTAATGAACCGATTCACCTGGGCAGATTGTGAGTTTTTGCGGAGTTTTTTAGCTCGAAATCTGGTAGGGCCGGTTCCCACCGGCCGTTCGTTGGATTGGCCGGTGGGAACCGGCCCTACTTTGGTGCTATGTCCCGAAATTCAAATAAAGTGAACCTTTTGGATTCCTACACCTCTGTAACGATAACGGCTCTCTAGAACCCCACATTTCGATTTTGTGGCGAGTTTCTACCTCTGCCATTTCTCTGGTCAGAGCCGCCACGTGTTCGCTCGACCCCGCCATCGTTGCTGCCCAATTTCGTGACCAATCGTAGGGCCGGTTCCCACCGGCCGTTTGTGATTGGCCTTTCTCGAATTTGGCCGTTCGTGAAACGGTTTGTGGATTGGCCGGTGGGAACCGGCCCTACCTGGGTGGGCGAAGCAATCGTGAACCGGCGGCTAGCGCCTTGCCGCTCACAGGACCAGCTCTCACCGTGCCGCAATGTGGTGTTTGTTTGGTCAGGCCTCACGGCCAATCCAATAACCGGCCGGTGGGAACCGGCCCTACTTTTTTTACCCACGAGGAGATTTTATGTCCCGAAAAAAATTTATTCATCAACGTTCGCAAGGTCGCAACTCCAGCCAGAATCAGTTTTCCAAGGCTCATTCGACGCCACGAACTTGTGGCTGTACCGGTGTGCTCGAATTGCATCCGAACGGATATGGCTTTCTCCGCCGAGCGGAAAAAGGTTTAGCGCGATCGTCTGACGATGTGTACGTTTCCCGACAGATGGTCGCAGAGTTCGAATTAAAGGAGGGCGCATTGATTTCTGGCTTGGCTGAACAGCGACGAGGATCAGGTTCCCGGCTCAAACGCATTATCGAAATCGAATCGCAATCGCCCGAATTCTATCGGAGCGGTATAAGTTTTGATGAGCGAACGCCGCAAAACCCCGACCAGTGGTTGAGGTTGGAACATGACGATGGCCCGTTGGCGATGCGAGTCCTCGATCTGTTGTGTCCGATTGCCAAAGGCCAGCGGGCGCTAATTGCCTCGCCGCCCCGCGCTGGAAAGACAACTTTGCTCAAACAAATCGGCGCCAGTATTTCCAGAAATCATCCCGAAGTCGAACTGATCGGATTGTTGGTCGATGAACGCCCCGAAGAGGTGACTGAAATCAGGAGCGAATTGAATGGTCAAGTTTTTGCCAGCAGCATCGACCAAACCGTTGAGAGTCATGCGAGACTGTCCCAGTTCGTGATGAAACGTTGCCAACGGATGGCCGAGGCTGGAAGAGATGTTTTCTTGCTGGTCGATTCACTGACGCGGATGGCGCGGGCTTTCAACAAACTGCAACGAAATGTTGGTCCAGTTGGAACTGGCGGTTTGAACATTCGAGCACTCGACATTCCTAAAAACATCTTTGCCTCGGCTCGCAATTTTCGCGAAGGCGGATCTCTGACGATTGTCGCATCGGTATTGATCGAAACGCAAAATCGAATGGATGATGTGATTTTTCGTGAGTTCAAAGGAACTGGAAATCTGGATCTGGTTCTGGATCAAACGATTGCTGAACATCGAATTTGGCCGGCGGTGGACATTACTTCATCGGCGACGCGTCGAATCGAACTGATTCATGATGCAGCGACACACCGCGTCGCCACGGCACTGCGCAGAACTTTGTCGACCCTTAATCCTAAAACCGCGATCGAGCAACTGGTCGAACAGCTTGCCAAATTTCCGTCGAACGACGCATTTGTGCAAGTGATTGGTGGCAAGCTGAATTTAGAACAAGACCATCGACGCTATTTTTGATAAATCGGCAAATAGCCTTTGTCGATTTGCATGATGATCAAATTACAGGCCGTTGTATATGTCGGCGAAATGTTACCGGTCCACGAACCGTTGGCCTGTTGTTCTTTGGCCAATTTCGCATAAAGTTTATCGCGAAACGGATGCCAAACCTTGTCGCCTTGTCGATAGACCACCTGAGAGTAGTACAAATAGGTGTACTGCCAATGTCCGGAATGCGACGTCAGGTTGTGCATTTTTTTCTTGCAATATTTCCACATTTCGGGGATGTGTTTGCTTTTGTAGTCCCCAGCGTTGTAGAGCGCTGCCAAAGCGGCGGCGGTGATGGCCGGGCGCGATGAACCGCGGTTTCGCGAACTGTAGGAAATACCTCCATCTTTGTTTTTACATTTGTAGATATAGTTTTTGGCGGCTTCGATTGCTTTTTTGGGTACCTTCAGTCCGGCGTTACGGCAACCACGTAAACCTTGAACTTGAGTGATCGTAGTTGACCCTTCGTCAAACGTGCTGTTGTCTTTCGCGCTGACATATCCCCAGCCGCCAGCTTTTGTTTGCGCATCGACGCTGAACTTGACCGCTTTCTCCAAACATTCCACCAATTCTTCGCGGCGGTCCGAATCTTCTTCTTCGCCCAATACCTGAGACAGAAACAGCATGGAAAATCCGTGACCGTAGGTATAGCGATCGTCTCGATTTTTATCGCCAATCAAGCCGGACTTTTTGTCTTGGCGAGCGATGAGGTAGTCCACGGTTCGTCGAATGTTTTTTGAGTAGGGACCCTGGGTGGTCGTCGACCCGGAACAAATCAGCGCGGTCCCGGCCAGCGCGGTGATTGCCGTGGGATAACTTTTCTGTGGCCAATAACCATTTTTATTTTGTTTGCCCGCCAGCCATTTCAGTCCTTTGTCAATCGTTTTGTCCCATTTGTCTGCAGGAGCATATTCGGCACCGGCTGCATCGGCCAAACCGAAACTGGCAACCGCACCGCAGAAAGCGGTTGCACCAAGGGAACAACGGACCAAAGCGTCTCGACGATTCATGGAAGACATCACGACTCGATTCTCAAAAACAATGCAAAAAGCTTACAGATATTTTAGCAAATCAGGTTTGCAAAAGTACATTGGAAAGTCTGGATCTGGTGGTAAACCAGGAATTACGGGGGATCTGTATAACATTACTTCCCGAAGGGTGTGGCCGGGCACACTGAGCCACAGCGAGCCAGGAAAACGATTTCAAAATCGACACGTGGTTTTAGGATCGCAAGGGGGAGCGTATTTCGTCACAGATTCCACGTATTTGATTTATTGCATAGTGGCAAAGAAAGGATCGTAAAAATCAATGGAACACGTCCAAAAAATTAGACTTGCTCCCGATAAGTTTTCCAGCTCATCAAGCCTAACCCGAATGCGCAAACGGCAAAGATCAAATCCATGATTTTGTTGGCGCCACGAAACGGCGCGAGGGTCCGCGTTGCTTCCATCGATCCCAATACAAGATCGAGTGCAAAAAACAACAGGACGATAAATGATATTACCAATGCGGTAATACAAAGTGCCTTGGGCATTCAGACTGTTCCTTGGGCTCTGTTGACTGCCTGTGATTCGCTCATATGATCCAAGCGGTATCTAAGGTAGTATAATTGGCCGATATACGATGTCACGCCGATGTAATCAGACAATTTCGCATGTATTTCAAAATCCACTAAATCAATTCGGGTTCTAACGTGGCGGGAAGTGACGAGTTCGTGAAATTGCTGATTGTAGCGGTTTTTCCAGTGATTTAAACCGCCGAGCCATCCCAATTATGAGGACATATTCATGACGATTTCGGCCTCCGAGGCTACTTCTAATTCTACCTCAGATCAATCAAAAGACTGGAATTCGTTTCGTAAGTCCATGCCAGTCACCGAAAAATGGTCCTATCTCGACCATGCGGCAGTGGCTCCGCTGCCCCAACCATCGGCCGCTTGGATTAACAAATGGATGACGGAAAGCTTGACTGAGGGGGACGTCGTCTGGGGCAGTTGGGCAGCACGACTGGAAGAAATTCGGGCGACGGCCGCCGAAATTATCGGTGCTGACACAACCGAAATGGCCTTTGTCGCCAATACGACTTTTGGCATTAATCTGGTTTCCGACGGTTTTTGCTGGAATGAGGGCGACAATATCGTCTTGCCGGATCATGAATTTCCGTCCAATGTTTATCCTTGGATGGCATTGGAAAAACGCGGGGTCGAAGTCCGCATTGTCGAACTCGATGGCGACAAAATCTGTCCCCAGCGGATCGCGGATGCGTGCGATGATCGCACCCGGATTGTCGCGGCTAGTTGGGTTGGCTACGCCAGCGGCTATCGAATTGATGTCGCCGAGTTGGCGGAAGTCGCGCATCAAGCGGGAGCTTTGTTTTTTCTCGATGCGATTCAAGGCATGGGTGTTTTTCCCATCGATGTCAAAGCGTCCAACGTTGATTTTCTGGCAGCAGACGGCCACAAATGGATGCTGGGTCCCGAAGGCGCCGGATTGTTTTATGTGGCCCAGGAACATCTCGATAAACTTCGACCGATGAATGTCGGTTGGAATAGCGTCAAGCAAGGCAACGATTTTTCGAATGTGAAACTCGATATCCGTGACTCGGCGTTGCGCTACGAAGGCGGCTCGCCCAATATGGTCGGCAATTTTGGCTTAGGCGGCAGCCTCGATTTGTTGAAACAATTTGGTTTGGCCAAAGATCAATCGGCGGTCGGCGATCGCGTGTTGGAAAATTCTCGCAAGTTGCATGAACAATTGATCAATGCCGGAGCCAACGTGTTTAGTACGGCCGACGCCGATTGCGGGTCTGGAATCGTCTCGTTTGAGATTCCCGGCAAACCCTCGGATCAAATGCGGCAAGAGTTTCTCAAGCGGAAAATCGTGACCAGTTTCCGCGGCGGGAAATTGCGGGCCAGTATCCATTGTTACAACGACGATTCGGACATCGCACGGGTAATTGATGCCGTCAACGAACTCAAATAGAGTTTGTCGTTGAATATTCGTCATCTGAATCCCGGCGAGGACACTTTCCATGGCCGAATCCGCCCCCCGACCATTTGATGCCGCTGTTTACACCGGTTCGTTTGACCCCATTACTTTGGGGCATTTGAATGTTATTCAGCGAAGCAGCAAAATTTGTAATCGGTTGATTATTGGCATCGGAATGAACATTGAAAAAATGCCGTTGTTTGACCCGTCCGAACGGATGGAATTGGTGCAACGCGTCACATCGGATTTGGACAACATCGAAGTTCATATCTTCGACGGTTTGGCGGTCGAGTTTGTTCGCAGTGTCGGCGCCAAAGTGATGATTCGCGGTGTTCGTCCGCTGACGGATATCGCTGCCGAATTTACGATGACTATTGCGAATAAAAAACTGGACCCGGAAATCGAAACGGTCTTTCTGATGGCCGATGCTAATTACGCGCACGTCTCGAGTACGTTGATCAAGCAGGTCGCACCGCTGGCAGATGATGAAAAATTGGCCAGTTTTGTCCCTCGCCAGATCATCACGGATTTGCGAAAAAAAATGAATGCCTAACGCAATCATCATCGATGTGCGATTAAAATGGCGAGATTGCCAAACGTCTTACCACTTTATTCGACACAGACACGCTATCGAACATGTTGTTCCCGTATTGGACGGACGCTGAACTCAAACACTGGCCATTTGCAACGATCGTTTTGATCGTGATCAACGTGTTTGCATTCATGGTGCAAATCGCCTTGCCGCCGATTCCCGTACACTCGGACCCATCGGAAACGGAGATTTCTGAGGAAGACGAATTAATCGCAATGCTGCAGAATCGTGCGGGTGGCAATGAGGTCGAAGAATTGCCCGGTTGGTGGCCTTATGCTTTGTCACACGGCGACGGATTGCGTCCAATTCAGTGGCTCACGTCGTTTTTTATCCACGGGGGAATCATGCACCTGGTGGGTAACATGATTTTTCTCTGGGCGTTTGGTTTGGTGGTCGAAGGTCGGGTGGGGCCATTTTTGTTTACCGTGCTCTATATGGGCATGGGTATTTTCCAAAACATCACCGAGCAATTGATTTTTCTGCCGTTTGAGGCAATGCCGTCGTTGGGTGCGTCGAGCGCTATCTACGCGGTGATGATGTTGGCCATGCTGTGGGCGCCGCAAGACAACATGAGAATCTTTATCATGCTTTTTTATCGCCCCTTCTTTTTTTCGATTCCGATTTTGATTCTGGCGGCAATTTATTTCCTGATTGATTTTGGCGCATGTCTGGCCGCGGGATTCGGGATGGGAACGGGTTTGCTGCATGTGATGGGCGGTGTTGTCGGGATCGGTGTTGGTATTGTGTTTTTGACATTTCAATGGGTCGATTGCGACGATCGCGATATATTTTCGATGGTTTACGAAGCGGCAGGCAAAAAACGAAAAACGAAACCGCGGAAGCCCACGAAAAAAGATCTCAAAGCGAAAGAAACCGCCGAAGAACAGCGTCGCCAACGCATTGAAACGATCCGCAAATCGATCCAAATGCATATCGATGCCGGAAACTTTCCTGCTGCCATGAATTTGATGAAGCAACTTCACCGAGTCGCTCCCAACGCAAGTTGGACGGCGGGCCAGATGGCAAAGTTGATTTCGTATTTTGGCAGTGAAAAACAGTGGGAGTCGGTCGTTGTCTACTCGAATCAATTTCTGGAAAAATTCGAATCTGACCCGACTCTAACGACGACCGTCAATACGATTCGAATTAATTTGGCCAAGATTTACGTGGTCGAAAAAGGGCTGCCGAGCCGTGCGTTAAAAACATTGACGCCGATCAACGTTGCTACCCTGCCCGACCGTCATCGGCAGTTGTATCATCAGATAGTCGCCGCCGCGAAAAAGCAAATTGCCGAAGGGGCAATCGAGTTTGAAGATTGATTGAACAGTGTCGGGAGTCTTTTTTCTAAGCTTGGAAATTCAATTGCGATATTTTGACATGACATCAGAAAAAGGCTCCGGCCTCTTTTGAATCCATCGTTAATTGGGGGTTTTGATGAGTGCCTACTCTTATAGTCTTGTGCAGATTTTGGCTGAGCATGGAGACAAACCGGATGATCCGGAGGATTGTGAATTGATTGAGCAGGTCGCCAGCGCGATCTACGAACGATATGAAGATTTGCCAGAAATGGATCAATGGCCGCAAAGCGTTCAATATTTTTTCGCTTGTTATGATTTAAATTTCCAAGTGGGCGCTGGCGGGTTTGCCCAGGCTGCTTACAACGTGCCCGAGTTGTTTCTGATTGCCGAACAAGCTTTTCAATTTCTCAAACGTCCTGCGGCAGCCGAGTTGTGTCGCCGTGCGAATTCGATGTTGCCCGCGGAGTTGAAAACGCATCTTGAAAAAGGGTTTACCGAGGAACCATCTATCGGAGATGTTTTCGAACATTTCGACGAAAGTCCGATGGCCGATCTGGATGAAGAAATTCCCGATGAGTTTTGGGTGGGAGTCGAGTTGCAGCAACTTGTGCGGCAGCATCGCGCAGATTTCGAATCGATGGAGACGCCAACGGCAATCTAAAACACTTGGAAGCAAAGCGTGACGAAAAACAATTGGGCTGTATTTCGACAAGACTTTACCGGCAACGAATTTGTGGTCGAAAAAAATCTGTCGAAAGAACAAGCCGATGCCAAGGTCGCCGAATTTGAATCACACCACCACCATCAACATTATTGGGCGTGTGAAATCAAGGAAACGGGTATCGACTTTACCGAAATGTTGCGTCAATCATTGGGTTCGGGCAGTTCGTTGGATGTTTCTTTGAAAATTCTGCGAAATCAGAAAGCGACTTTCGAGCAATGCATTCGGGCGGTTCACGAAGTAATTGGTGAAAGCTTGGCAGAGGCGGAACACACCGTTCAAAACTCGACGACTTTTGCCGACTGAGCCATGTTTCGCCGTGAGCGGCAGTTGTTTTGCAGTTCTAGCGTGAGCTGAAGGGAATCGGCTGATGTTCACATGCCAATAGAAGTGGGGCGAAAACCGTTGTCGAGCCACAATTTGTTGGAATGTGATGAAAAAGGGTTGTACGATGAGTTGACTTGCAATTGTCAGAAACTCCTGACGGTTACTTCGTCAATTTTTCTTCCAAACTTTCAAAGGGTGCTGCAATGCAATTCGTAACCCTGCAAATCATCCTGTTGGCTCAGGCTCAAGATAACTCAACGGCGTACAAGATCGGCCAGTATGTTGGAATTGCCTTTATCGTCATTCTGGCGATTGCCATTCTGGCGCGAATTTTGAAAAAAAAGTAATCTATGAAACGAGGAGGATATTATGCGGCGCGTATTCGGTGCGCTGATACTGCTGATGGGAATCAGTCTGGCAGCCTGGATTGGCTACAATTTGCTGATTGAACGACAGCCCGAAGCCACAGGGAGTCCCCTGCCGGCAATGATTCTCAGTATCGCATTCATTTTTGTCGGCGGTCGTTGGGTGCTGAATAAATCCGCCTGATCAAGTCGTTCTCAAATAGCGCTTGCATTTGTGTTGGCGATCCCGATATCGCTGATTGGGTTTGTCGGCGGATTTTTCTTTCGTGAATTGAATGCGATAATACGTACGATCGTTCCGTTTTGGTTTAACCTGTAGCGTTTGATTTTTCGCCAGAAAGTAGTTGCATGAACCATCAACACAAAATTTCGGATGCGCTATCGGCGCTGCTCCAGCGCCAGAACGAAGATGCGTTTGTGATTATCGAGGATTCACGGACGAACAAATTTGTGCAGTTTGCTCGAACCGACGACGGACTGCTGCTGCTCGATCTTCCGGCTGTCGCGCTGACGGAGACGGAATTCGAAAAAGCGACACAGTTTTTTGAACAACGCGGTGTCGTTGGCCAAGAACACGAGTTACTCAGTGAGCCAGATGGCGTTGCAGTGGATTCCATTTTTACATTTAACGTCGAATACGAATCCGTTTCTGAAGCAACGAAAACGGTCGAAGAAATTTTTAAATCGGTTTTTGGAATCAAAGCAGGTAGCGGGTTCAGGATCAACGAAAATTGATCGAGGTTTTTCTGTCGTTTTGTCTAAATGTGAGCGCCTTGCCGCTCACTAACCGCATCTTTCCGATTTGATCAACGCCGTTGCCGCTCACGTGGAACTGGCTCGGCGGGAGCCTCGCCCTCCCACTTCGCCCTCCCCCCTCGCCCTCCCTCTCCGCTAGTCAACTAAAACTTCGTGTCCATTGCGTGTTGACAGCGCTTGCCAGACGGTGGAGTCAATTGAATTCGAAACAAAATCGACCGAACCGTCGGCTCGGCAGATATTGACGCCTGCTGGGTGATGACTGCGTGAAGTGACGGCAGCGTAGGTTCGTGCGGTTAACGATTTGCCTTCCTGTTGATTATTCCAATCGACATCGAATTGGACGCCGTCCACAATATGCGGAACAACGGTGTTAGGTGGAAATGTCGAAGTAAAACTTGTTTGGTGCGCGCGACCATCCACCCATTCCGTATGGCCGGAGTTACTTTTGAAATCGCCTCCCAAACCCGTAATCTCATAGCGATCGATGGGCATCGCGATGGTTCCTTCGATACCTGCATTTCGCAAATAGGGGGTATACGCTTTGACTTCACCGAACAACAACGTGTTGCTTTGTCCGTCAGTAAATGAGCCCAATCGCAAATGTCGATTGGTGGCAAACGCGCCGTTTGATACCTGGTTGGAATTGGGGTCAAACACAAACCAGGTTCCAGCATTGCCCGCGTAGTTTAACGGGTAGTGATACGGGTCACCGTTTTTTAAACGCATTTCGTCCAGAGGTTCGCTGGGGCATAGATAGGTTCCGATGCGGAGTGCCGGCAACCGATGCAATTCTCCTCCCAGATCGACCGGCGGATGGGAGCCGTACCCAATATTAAAGTTGATGGCATCATGCAAATTCGCTTTTTCCAAAAATGGAAGCAGCTGAGCCTGGACGGACCAGCCCGAAATGTTTCCCGAATCTAAATCACCTGATGCCAGCCAAGCAGTAGGAAGTTTGCGGTAATTTGATTCGTAATTGAGTGTTGCGATACCCAATTGGTGCAAATTATTGCGGCATTGAACCCGGCGGGCAGCCGCTCGAACTTGTTGAACCGCCGGAATCAGCAACCCAATCAAAATTGCAATCACGGCGATCACGACCAATAGTTCGACCAAAGTAAATCCTGGTTGCGCCGTACCTGAATTGCGCAGTTTTTTTGTCAGCATAGAATGCTCCTTGTCCTAAAATCCAGCAAAGAACGCTGTTAGCGGCGCGCTAACAGCCCGAGATGTGGCTGGCTGAGAAAGGTCGAAACGAATCGACCCTGCATGGCTTGCTAAGTTCTCGGAAATACGTAAATTGAAGACTGGATTTTCGTTATTGAGATTCAGTCTCAATTGAGTTTAGTGTTCGATCGCGGCATAAACAAGGGCAGAAAACCCACAAATCTCCAAAACATGAACGAAAATAATCCCGAGTCGAATCCGGAAAATTCAGGAGAGCAATGGTCGTCGACGTCGATGCCTGCTGCGCCCGCTGACGCTTTTCCCAAAATTATCAATTTTGATACTTTGGCCCGATGTGGCGATGAAATCTGGATCGAAAACAACGGTCAGATTTATCGTTTGCGCCGCACCAAACAGGGCAAGTTGATTTTGACCAAATAAATCTCAGGTGAATTGAGTCAGTACGGTTTGTTGCTGTTTGAACGAGCGAAGTGCCCGATTCGCTTTCTCGTCGTCCGTTGTTCCGAACGCTGTTGTTTAATCCAGTTGGTCTAACAATTTTTTCATCCGGCATGCGTAAGCGCGGTTGGTATGTTTCGCCTGTTGGGTCAAGGCGGAGGCCAGTCTTTTTTTAGAGGCGCGATTTTGCTGCACCAAATTATGAAGTGTTTTGGCCGAATACGACTTGCTCGCAATACAGGCATCGTCACTTTGGAGCCAAGCAAACAGTTGTGAAATCGCGCGTTTTTCCATTTTTTCAGGAACGTTGGTCAGCATCAGCCATTTAGAAACACTTCGCTGCATTCCAGGAAACGGCATCTGGTTTCTCAATTCGAACAGTGGTTCGAGACAAGCGGCAACTCGGTCGGGATCGATCTCACACAGGTCACCGATGAACCACATAAACCGCTGTGACGTTTTATCCCCACGATGCAGCAACGACATCAAGCTTTCCAGAGACACATCTTGGTCAATGACTTGCTGAGCCCAGAATTTTCGATCGCGTGCCGATGAGTTGGCGAGTGATGCGTTCAAGTTTTTCACTAACTCGGTTACCATGCCTCGATTTTCGCACAAATCCCACACGCCGAAAATCAAGCATTGAAAATTCGCAAAGTAGGGCCGGTTCCCACCGGCCAATCAAAATGGCACAGCCGATGTTAACGGCTGGGTGACGATGCCAACAAACAGATTGGCCGGTGGGAGCCGGTCCTACATGCGTTTTTGTTCAGGCGGTGGCCCGGCTACTGTGATGTTCGATTTTCTTGAGATTACGACTCAAATTCCCAGAATAGTTTTCAACCTGATCGACACCTTCGGCGGTGATCGACAACAGGCCGCTTTCCTCCCGTTCGACCCAGCCTTTTTGTTTGAAATACCAGAGATGAAATTCGAGTATTTCTTCAGGACAGGTTGTCAGTTCCATCAATCGACTGACGCTGACACCAGGTTGTTTCATATCCGCTCGACGCCGTGCGTAAAACACCGAAAGCAAATTGGCGCGTTCGGAATAATCGTCCACAGCTGTCTCGGCACCTTTGATTATGACGGCGTTTTCGCGTTTATGTTGTTCACGGTCGATGTCAAAGGTTGCACGTTTCTCCGGATCGCGCAGAATTTCGTAGGCTTGCAAAACGAGCTTGAATCGTGCCCCCGATTCATCTTGGGAAACGTCGGGATGGTGTTTTCTGGCTAAATATCGAAAGACGTTTTCGATGGTCTCCGCCGTAGCGCGGGGACTGATTTCCATGATTTCATAGAAATCAACAAAATTCGTGTGCGTATTCGACATGAGAATTCCGTGACGGGTAAAACGACGGGATCACGAGTTTCGTGATGATAGGTAGGCTTCAGGATTGAAGGGTTGGAAAAGTCTAGGTTGCGCTTTGACGCTAAACGAATTGAATCCTTTCGAAACGACTGATTTTGGTCCGGATGTAAGGATTGAAACGAAAATCAATCGCTGCCATGTTCATCAGGACCAGCGACGACGTTTCCAACGTCAGCGCATGGAGCGACCGAGTTAGTCATTTTGGATCGTCGTCGCCATCACTACATGCTGAACTGGTCGATTGAGGAGTTTATTTTAAAACAGTCCGCTAATGACGCCATTGTCGTCAATGTCGATGGCTTCGGCACTGGGTGTCGCCGGCAATCCGGGCATTCGCATCATGTCGCCAGTGATCGGGACCAGGAACCCGGCTCCGGCGGCGATTTCGATTTCGCGAACTGTAATCGTAAATCCGGTGGGTCGACCAATCAGATTCGGATCGTCCGAAAGTGACTTTTGTGTTTTGGCGATGCAGACAGGCAAATCCTCCAAGCCAAGTTTTACAATGCGACGCAAATCTTTTTTGGCGCGAGCGGTAAATGTTACGTCATCGGCCCCATAGATTTTTTTCGCGATCGTCGTGATTTTATCTTCGACACTGGAATTCCAATCGTAAATGGGCGTGAATTTCTTGTCGGAATTCTCGATTACGCGAACCATCTCGCGGGCCAAATCTTCAGCGCCGGCGCCTCCGTCGGCCCAGACTTTGGCAACCACCGCTTTGACACCCAATTCGCTGCAGCGATCAACGACGACCTGAATTTCTTCGTCTGTGTCAGAAACAAACTGGTTAATGGCAACGACACATTCCAAACCAAACTGTGCCACGTTTTCCAAATGTTTTTCGAGGTTGCACAAACCCGCTCGAACCGCATCGACATTGGGCTCGGTCAATTCACGCAAATTGGCGCCGCCGTGATACTTCAATGCGCGAATGGTGGCAACCAGGCAGATCGCTTTTGGCGAAAGTCCCGCGCTGATGCATTTGATGTCCAAGAATTTTTCGGCGCCCAAATCACAACCAAAACCGGCTTCGGTCACGACATAGTCGGACAACGACATTCCCATCCGGGTTGCAATGACGGTGTTGGTTCCTTGAGCGATATTAGCGAACGGACCGCCGTGAATGATGGCGGGTGTTTTTTCGATCGTTTGGACAAGGTTGGGTTTGACCGCCTCCTTGAGCAGCGCAGCCATCGCGCCGTTGGCATTGAGGTCGCGGGCGTAAACGGGTGTGCGATCATAAGTAAAGCCGACAAAAATGTTGCCAAGACGGCGTTTCAAATCAGAAAGATCATTTGACAAACATAGAATTGCCATAATCTCAGAAGCCGCGGTGATATCAAATCCTGTTTCACGCGGAACGCCGTTCCCGGTCCCGCCGAGGCCGACCACAATGTCTCGCAGAGCGCGATCATTCATATCGAACACACGTTTCCACAGTACGGTTCGCGGATCGATGCCCAGTGAACGTTTTTTGCTTTGCAAATTGTTGTCAATCAATGCAGCCAATAAATTGTGTGCTTTTTCGACCGCCGCAAAATCGCCGGTGAAATGCAAATTGATTTCTTCCATCGGCAAAACTTGCGAATGACCACCGCCAGCGGCGCCACCTTTGATCCCAAACACCGGACCCAGCGACGGTTCACGCAGTACAACAGTCGTCTGTTTGCCAATTCGATTCATCCCTTGAGACAAACCAATCGACATGGTCGTTTTTCCTTCGCCAGCTGGCGTCGGTGAAATGGCAGTGACCAAGATGAGATTGCATTGATCGATTTTTTTCTGATCAATCAAAGACAAAGGCAATTTGGCTTTGTATTTTCCGTAAAGTTCCAGCTGATCGGCGTCGACGCCTAACTTGGGAGAAATTTCTACAATGGGTGATAATTCAACTTGTTGGGCGATTTCAATATCAGATGCCATTTTGGAGCTCGAACTCACTTTCGGGTAAAATGCAGGTCGCAAAATCTCTGTTACGGAATGCAGGGCTCCCAAATAGTTAAACAGGGCTAAGTCAATCCGCCAACCCCTGTTAAAATGCCGGTGGAGACCAAACGAATTGAAAGTCCAAATTGGAAAACGAAACTACGCCGATGTCAGATCCTGTCACCCCGATCAAGAACGTCGATTCCGTCGATAAAACGACTCGCAAACGACGTGGAAAACCCAAAGGCCGTGTGGTCGATTCCACCGCTCGTGAGGAAATCAGTGCATTGATCGCCGATATGCCTTTGCAGCGAGATTTGCTCATTGAATATTTGCATCGAATTCAAGACAAATTTAAACATATTCACAGCCGACATATCGTTGCATTGGCTGATATCATGAAACTGGCACCAGTCGAGGTGTACGAAGTTGCAACGTTCTATCACCATTTTGATGTGATCAAAGACGATGAAAGCCCGCCACCGGAACTGACTGTTCGAGTTTGTGACTCGATCAGTTGTGAATTGGCAAACTGTGAGGCGTTGATTTCGATGCTGCAGGAAAAACACGGCGAAGACGTGAGAATTCAGCGAGTTCCCTGTGTGGGTCGTTGCGCGGCAGCTCCAGTCGCAGTCGTCGATCAAAACCCTGTCGAATTTGCTACGGTTGAAAGTGTCCAAAAATGTATCGACAACGACCAGCGCAAATGTCCGTTGCCCGAAAACACTGTTTACTACCAAGATTATGTTGCCGATGGCGGATACCAGATTTTCCGCCAGATTGCGTCAGGCGAGCGATCGGCTGAATCGGTTATTGAAACGCTGGAACACGCGGGGCTCCGCGGACTCGGTGGTGCCGGTTTTCCGGCAGGACGCAAATGGCGGATTGTTAGCGGATACGAAGGTCCGCGTTTGTTGGCGGTCAATATTGACGAAGGTGAACCGGGGACATTTAAAGACCGTTATTATCTCGAACGCGATCCTCATCGGACACTCGAAGGCTGTTTGGTTGCCATGCAGGTCGTCGGGATCGATGAGTGTTATTTGTACGTCCGCGACGAATATCCGCATATTATTGAAATCTTCCAGCGTTGTTTGGACGAGTTGAGATCAGCGTTAGGCGACGACTGTCCAGTGTTTCACTTGCGGCGCGGTGCCGGCGCCTATATCTGCGGCGAAGAGTCGGCGATGATCGAATCGATCGAAGGCAAACGTGGACTGCCGCGGCAACGTCCGCCGTATATCGCCGAAGTCGGTTTGTTTGGATTGCCGACGTTGGAGCACAACTGTGAAACGTTGCATTGGGTTCGCGATATTTTGGAGCAAGGTGCTGAATGGTTTGCCGGGCATGGGCGTCGCGAGCGAACGGGCTTGCGTTCGTTTTCCGTCAGCGGGCGGGTCAAAAAACCTGGTGTTCATTTGGCACCCGCGGGTATCAGTGTCCGAGAATTGATTGACGAGTATTGTGGCGGGATGCTCGATGGCCATCAGTTTTACGGTTACTTTCCCGGCGGAGCATCCGGCGGAATTTTGCCGGAGAGCCTAGGCGATCTTCCACTGGACTTTGGAACGTTGGAAGAATACGGCTGCTTTATTGGCTCGGCCGCAGTCATCATTTTGAGTGATCAGGACTCGGCCAAATCCACGGCACTAAACGCCATGAAATTTTTTGCGCATGAGTCATGTGGTCAATGCACGCCTTGCCGTGTGGGCGCGGAAAAAGCGGCCGGACTGATGCAAATCGGTAAAAAGTGGGATCGAGAGTTGCTCGACGATTTGACAGATGTGATGCGAGATGCATCCATTTGTGGTCTGGGACAGGCGGCACCGAATCCGATGCAATGTGTTTTTAAATACTTTCCGAATGAACTAGAAGACTGACAAGACGATGCTCAAAGCTTCTGAAGAACAACAAGGCGTCACCTTTACACTCGACGACCAACAGGTGAATTCGCTACCAGGCGAAACATTGCTGCAAACAGCGATGCGACACGGCATCGAAATCCCGTATTTGTGTTACAACGAAAATCTCCGTCCCGACGGTAATTGCCGCGCGTGTGTCGTTGAAATCGAAGGTGAGCGCGTTCTGGCACCGTCCTGTTGCCGAAGACCGGCCGACGGTATGGTCGTGAAATCGAATTCGGAACGGGCGACCAAAAGCCAAAAACTCGTTCTGGAATTGTTGGCATCCGATGTCGATCCGACACGCCGCACAACGGAATCCGAACTCGATTATTGGTCGGAAAAAATGGCCATTGGCCAACCGCGGTTTGATTGTCGCCATCAACCGGCGGCCGATTCATCGCATGCGGCGATTTCTGTTAATCTCGACGCTTGTATTCAATGTACGAGGTGTGTTCGCGCCTGTCGCGAATCGCAAGTCAACGATGTGATTGGAATGGCTTTTCGAGGACCACACGCCGAGATCACTTTCGATCTGAGCGATCCGCTGGGCGAAAGTTCCTGTGTGGGTTGCGGAGAATGTGTTCAAGCTTGTCCGACCGGTGCGTTGACGCCCGCCAACGATTTGGCACTGATCCAGATCGACAAAAAAGTCGATTCAGTATGTCCGTATTGCGGCGTCGGTTGCCTGTTGCAATATCACGTTGCTGACAACCGGATTGTCAAAGTCGAGGGTCGCGACGGGCCTGCGAACCAGTATCGGTTGTGTGTCAAAGGTCGTTATGGATTTGATTATGCGAATCACCCCGATCGGCTGACGACTCCGTTAATTCGCAAAGATGGAATTCCCAAAGGGTTGAACGAGCATTTCGATCCGTCTGATTGGTCGACCATGTTTCGCGAGGCAACTTGGGACGAGGCGCTCGACGTTGCTGCCAATGGGTTGATAGAAGTCCGCGAAACCGCTGGACCGTCGGCGCTGGCAGGATTTGGTTCGGCGAAATGTTCGAACGAGGAAGCGTATCTGTTCCAGAAATTGGTGCGAACCGGTTTTCGAACCAATAATGTCGACCACTGTACGAGGTTGTGTCACGCGTCGAGCGTCGCTGCATTGCTCGAAGGGATCGGCTCTGGTGCCGTATCGAATCAAGTCGAAGATGTGTTGGTTTCGGATGTGATTGTTGTTGTCGGCTCCAACACGACTGACAATCATCCGGTGGCGGCGACTTTTATTAAAAATGCTGCCAAAGACGGTGCGACATTGATCGTGATGGATCCGCGGCGAACCGATCTTGCTCGACACGCAAAACACTTTTTGCAATTCCAACCCGACACCGATGTGGCGCTGTTTAACGCGATGCTCAATGTGATCATTAGTGAAGGGTTGGTCGATCAGAAGTTTATTGATCAGCGCACCGAAGATTTTGATTTGATCAAAAAAACTGTCGCCGATACAACACCCGAAAAAATGGCGCCGATCTGTGGGATCGATGCGGAAACGATACGGACCGTGGCCCGTATTTACGCGACGGCTGGTTCGTCAATGATCTTGTGGGGGATGGGAATTTCGCAGCATATTCACGGCACAGACAATGTTCGCTGTCTCATCGCATTATCGCTGTGCACCGGCCAAATTGGACGACCCGGTGCCGGGCTGCATCCGCTCCGCGGACAAAACAATGTTCAAGGTGCATCTGATGCGGGTTTAATTCCGATGGTTTATCCCAACTATCAGGCCGTCAATGACGAAAAAGCGCAGGCCTGGTTCGAAGACTATTGGAACACAAAACTTGATCCCGAACCCGGTTTGACGGTCGTTGAGATCGTTCACGGGGCGTTGGATGGCAAGATTCAGGGGATGTACATCATGGGTGAAAACCCGGCAATGTCCGATCCCGATCTGTCTCACGCTCGCGGCGGATTAGCGGCTCTGAAACATTTGGTAGTTCAAGATATTTTCTTGACCGAAACATGCTCGTTTGCGGATGTTGTTCTGCCCGCCAGTGTTTGGCCCGAAAAAGAAGGTACGGTGACGAACACCGATCGACGTGTGCAATTGGGCAGGGTCGCTGTCGAGATGCCAGAGGGGGTCAAGCAGGATTGGTGGATCACGCAAGAAATCGGAAAACGCATGGGCCTCGATTGGAATTACGCATCCGTCGCTGAGATTTACGAGGAAATGCGCGGAGCCATGACCAGTATCAAAGGGATTTCCTGGGAGCGACTGACTCAGGAAGACTCTGTAACTTATCCGTGTGCCGAAGAAGATCAGCCCGGTGTGGGCGTCGTGTTTACGGAAGATTTTCCAACGGAGTCGGGGCGTGGTCGGATGGTTCCAGCGGAATTTACAACGGCTGATGAATTGCCTGATGATGAATATCCATTCGTATTGATTACCGGTCGACAATTGGAGCATTGGCATACGGGATCGATGACTCGACGCGCCACCGTGCTCGATGCGCTCGAACCGGTTGCGGTGGTTTCCGTTCATCCTGACGATCTGGCAACGGCCGGTGTTGCCGACGGCGATATGATGACGATTCGATCGCGCCGCGGTGAAATCAGTTGTTATGCACGTGCGGATGACGCCATGAGTCGCGGTGATATTTTTATTCCGTTTTGTTTTCAAGAAGCGGCCGCAAATTTATTGACGAACTCGGCGCTGGATCCTTATGGAAAAATTCCCGAACTCAAGTTTTGCGCCGTGCAGATTTCGGCGAAATAAACGGAATTGGATTCAGGGTTGGTTGGCTTTACAACATGAAGCGGCAGGGAAATTTCATCAATACAGAATCGTAACCCGAAGCGTGAGCGAGGGACCACAAACCATGCTGACGTGTTGCGGATCGTGGTCCCTCGCTCACGCTTCGGGTTGTGATTGTGACAACTCCTCTTGAAATTTCTCGCTTGCTCGTCGTTCTTTTATCACACCATCTCACAAGCGTTTAAAACTTGCGCACCACGCCGACGACGACGCCTTTGATTTTGATATTGCGACAAAAGATCGGTTTCATTTCCGCGTTGGCCGGTTCCAGACGAATACGATTTTTTTCTGGATAATAGTATTTGACAGTCGCATCACCTTCGTCGGTTTGGGCGACGACAATTTCACCACGGCTGGCAGTCCGGCGCGGTTCAACGACGACATAGTCACCGTCGGAAATATTGGCTTCGATCATCGAGTCGCCGGCGACTTCGAGGACATAGGTTCCGCGTTTTCCAAAGATCTCTGCGAAATCGATGCGTTCGTCTTGTGCAATGGCTTCGGTCATCGCTCCCGCCGCAACACGACCGGCGACCGGCAATCCTTTGTTTTCCAATTGATATTCTGGCGAAAGCTCGATCGTCCGCGATTTATTGGCCTGGCGAACAATCATCCCCTTTCGTTCCAAAGCCCGAAGATGCCCGACCACACCATTGAGTGAGCTGATCTCGAATTTGTCGCCGATCTCTCGCACTGTCGGCCCATAAGCGTGCCGCTCGATATAGTCGGCAATGAATTGGAAGATCTGTTTCTGACGTTTGGTAAGTTCGCCTGACATTTGATTAAGAATAATGGTTTATCGAATCGTTGCAAGGAATCTGTTCGGAATTCCGCTTGATCATTTTGGCGGCCAACTCCAAAGGCCTGTTTTTGCCGGTATGTTTCAGATGTTAAAGCCGGCAAGTCGTAGCGAATCGATAGCACGTTGAAGGTTGGATTTTTTAACGAAAAAGTAGTCCGTATCGTAGCTCGAAATCGCCATGATACTAATTTGCGATTCTGCCATGATTTTGGAAATGCCAGCAATAATTCCAATCATGTCAAACTGCAGCGGTTGGTCGACTACAAAACCGACCCAATCCGGTTCGACTTGGAGGTCGGTTTGGGATTGAAACTCAAACGATTGGTCAACAATGATTGACAGTTCGTCGTTGCTATGAGTCACAAACAGCGGTTTGGGGTAACGTTGGTAGTCAACGACAGAGTCAGGTTTGAATTTGACGATTTTAAACAAACCGCCGAGTTGTTTGAGTTTCAGATTCATTGATGGTGTTGGAGTGTAAGGTGTGCCGCCAATTAAACAATGGTGAGGATGGTAGACTTTCGATGGCGTTTTTGGAATCGAACGTTGTCCCTCGCGTACTAGGATTTTGCGTTAAACAAAAATCGCAAGTGCGAAACGTGAGTGAGGGACGACGTTTAACTGCACTTTTGTGTGGTTGTGGTCCCTCGCTCACGCTTCGTGCTTGCGATTTACTCAACTGATCACATATTTTGTGGGTGCCACTGGCTCCGCCAGTGTTTTTGGTTGAGTAGATATTCGACAATTTCTTTTTCAGTGATACAAGCACGACGCGCGGGGCGAGCGGTTTTGTTCGGCCGAACCACTCGCCCCGCGCTTCGTGCTCGTAAAGATTACAAATAGGGCCGGTTCCTACCGGCCGATTGGTTGGATTGGCCGGTAGGACCCGGCCCTACTCTGATCCATGAAATGTCCTCTGACATCGGATTATGGTTTACTTAATTGATCACGCAATTTTCGGCGCATGACTTTGTTGGATGCTGTTCGAGGCATTGATTCAATAACATGAATATCTGAAATTTTGAACAACGGATTCAGTTGTGCTTTGATTTGAACATTCATTTGTGACAATAGATCGTTCGGTTCGTCGTTTGAATCCAACACGGCAAACACAATCAACCGGTCTGGACCGCCGGTGTTCGACGCGACGGCGGCTGTTTCTTTGATGCCGTCAATCTTGTTCAATACACGTTCGATTTCTGCGCTGCTGATTTTGATGCCGCCCAGGTTCATCGTATCATCTGCTCGACCACCGGCAACATAATAGCCGCCCGGCAAGCGTTTGATGTGATCACCGTGGCGTCTCAGTCGTAAACCGTCCGACGACTCGGGAGTGTTCGCATAGTAAGTTTCAAAGTGATCGCGGTTTAACAGACGTTCTGATAATCCGATCGACGGGCCCCGCAAGTAGATTTGGCCATCGTCAATCGCTTGCCCCTGTTCGTCGATCAATTCGAAATCCAATCCAATGGCTGGCGTTGAAAATGCGGCCGCGACATTGGGTTGAACAACCGTCGCCGTAATGTATCCGCCACCGATTTCCGTTCCCCCGCAATATTCGATAATGGGTTTGATATTGGCTAACGCGGACAGATAAAACATATCGTCGGCCTGTGACGCTTCGCCGGTCGAACTGAAACATTCAATCGACGACCAGTCAAACGGTTCCATCGTACGTTGTGTTCGCCAGGTTTTGACGATCGTGGGGACAACACCCAGCATATTGACTTTCGCATCGGCAACAAATTGTCCGAACCCCTGCCCCATCGGGATATCTTCGTACAACGCGATCGTGCCGCGGTTGATCAGCGACGCAAAAATCAGCCACGGTCCCATCATCCAGCCCAAATTCGTCGGCCAAGCGGCAACGGTCTGCGACCGAATGTTTTGATGGATATAACCATCCAATGCACATTTGATTGGCGTCAGATGTGTCCATGGGATCGCTTTGGGGTCTCCCGTCGTGCCTGATGAAAATAAGATGTTGATGGGCACATTCGCCGCACAAACCACGGGCGTGAATTCGGTTTGGTTTGAAAGGAAACTTGAATATGCAAGATCCTGGTCACGTAACTGGCAATCCGGCTCATCGCCATCGAGTGCAATCACAATGGCTGGCAATTCCGTCGCTTGTTGAATGCGGTCGACCAGGTCGATTCGTTTGCCTCCTCGAGACATGGCGTCGTAAGTAAAAACCGCTTTAGCGTCGGCAATCCGAAGTCGATTTGCAATCTCGTTTGCTGCGAAACTATCGGCGATCGAAACGACCGCCATGCCGGCGGCCACAATCCCGAGATAGATAGCGACCGATTCGGCAGTCATTGGCAAAACAACGGCAATCGCGTCTCCGGTTTTGAAGCCGGATGCCAACAAACCGTTGGCAACGCGGCAAACTTGATCGGCCAGTGATCCATACGAGATTTGGCGCAAGGGTTCACCTGGTTTTTGCGCAACGATGGCTGTGTCCGCGGGATCGGCCAGGAAACAGCTGTTGACGATATTCAACGTGGAGTCGGAGAACCAGGTCGCGTGAGCCGGGTCATCTCCATTTTCGAGAACGACGTCACCACGTTTTTCAAATTGGATATCAAGCCGATCGACGGCCGCGGCCCAAAACTCTTCGGGCGATCCTGTTGACCACCGATGAAATTCAAAAAAATCGTGGATTCCTCGATCGGCGGCCCAATGAGAAATATTGGCATTTTGAATTTGTTTCAGATCGGGTGACCAAACTGGTTTGGGGGATTGCGATTCATCCCAATTTTCAAAAATCATGCTCCAAGCTGTTCGGGTCACGTCTGGCGAAGGAAAATCGTCAGCCAGAATTGCGCAAAACCGTCGCCAGTATTCGGCGGAATCTTCGTTCGATTTCAGGTTGCCCAGCGATTGGACCAGTTCTGTTTGAGACTCAGAAAGTCCGATCGATTTCCAATTAAAAAAAGACATTTTTATATGGTCTCATTTCTTGAGTTTTTTGCTCATTGTCCAAACCTCGCGTCGAAATGGCAACCGACCGAATACGAGGTTGGTGGGGTCGGAGTGTCAATTGTCGAAACGCCCCTTCAGGTACATCTGCACAATCGACTCCCGACCCCCTTTAACCCCAACTTGCCGCAAACCAGCCCGTCGCCAATACAAATGCGGCATAAATGCGATGCGAAATTGACTTTTTTGACGTAGGATATGGTGTAACAGGAGGTTGAGTTTTGGTCGACATCGCAAATTCAAGTGACGAACATCCCGATGAGCAACAGCTGCAAGCGTTTGCCACCGGGCGGTTGGATGGAATCGCGCTGGACCAGATTGCCTCTCATATCGCAAGCTGTGAATCCTGTCTCAAACAGGTTGAACAGTTGTCGATCAAAAATGACACGTTGCTAGAAGATTTGCGAGAAGTCGGTTCGAGCGGAAATTTCGAAGTTGTCGAGCACGGGCCGCTGAGTCCCGACATGATGCGCGAGGCGATCGAACGACAATCCAAATACCGAGTGATCGAACAACTCGGATCGGGCGGGATGGGTTCGGTTTATTTGGCGGAACATTTGGTGATGCATCGCAAAGTGGCCGTCAAAGTGATTCGAAAGGAGTTCGTTGCGAATCCCGATGCCGTCGCCCGATTCAAAAACGAAGTTCGCAATGCGGCTCGTTTGTCACATCGAAATATTGTGACGGCACACGACGCTGAACAGGTCGACGATATCCACTTTCTCGTCATGGAACACGTGCCCGGTGAGTCTTTGTCGCAGTTGGTGCGTCGAAAAGGTCCGTTGCCGGTCAAACACGCTTGTAATTTTATTTGGCAGACCGCACATGGCCTCAATCATGCGCACGAACACCAGATGGTACATCGCGACATCAAACCTGCGAATTTAATGAGAACTCCGCGAGGTGTGATCAAGATTTTGGATTTCGGGCTCGCGCGGGTCACGGATATTGATGAAAATTCGGCGATCACGACGACCGGTATCATGATGGGAACGGCCGACTATATTGCGCCGGAACAGGCCAGGGATGCAAAAACAGCCGATATTCGAAGCGATTTATATAGTTTGGGTTGTACGTTTTATTTTTTGTTGACCGGCGAGCCGCCATTTCGCGCGGAAACGAAAGTCGACAAGATCATGGCGCATTGTTCGACCGAATTTCCCAACGTGGCGAACATGCGCGATGATATTCCCGAAGAAGTTTCGCGAATCATCTCGAAACTGACGGCCAAAGATCCTGACGAGCGTTACCAAACGCCACGCGAGTTGATTGATGATCTGGCGCCGTTGGGTAAACCCAAACCGGAAACTCAAACAACGATCGAGTCGGGAAATCCACGGCTTGCGTCTGATGAACCGGCAGAAACCAGTTTGGGTTCCAAAACGGATGCGCCTGTTCCAGCCGTCGGTACGATCGCGGATACGACAACGGGAAATCTGCGGCCAGCGGTCTGGAAGCCTGTGGCTTTGTTCGTTGGCTCACTTTGCATGTTGATTCCGCTGGTCTGGTTTTTGCTGGCGACCTTGTTGAACAAAAATGAGGATGACCATGGTTCGAAAACGGGGCCGGCTCAGAAACAGCTCAAAGTGTTGTTGGTGATGAGTTCGAAAAATTTTTGGTTTTCGGACTACGAACCGTTGGCAAGGGTGTTGTCGGAAAACGATGTTTCGTTAATCGTGACTGCGGATCGAGCAGGAACCGCCAACTTCAACCCTTTGCCGTTGGACAAGGCTCCCAACAAGCGAGCCGTTGAAATCGAAAAATCGGTTACGCAACTTGTTGCCGAGAAAATCTACGACGAAGTCGATGCCGTTGTGTTTATCGGTACCGATACGTTGGAGTTTCGGGGTCAAGATCAGGTTGGTCAAAGCGTGCGACAGTTGCTCAATGAGATGCGAAAACAAGGCAAGTGGATTACAAGTGTCGGCAAAGGCAGCGAAGTTCCCTTGGAGTATGGACTGTATAACGACATCGAAGTTTGTGAAAGCCAGTATATCGATGATCGCGCGCGACAAAACTCAAAAGCCGTGATGGTCCAGCAGCGTGTGCATGTTGTCGAGAACTCGAAAGTATTAACTTGCTCGATGTGGGATGACGCAGAAGCGTTCGCAAAAAAATTGGTCGAGATTCTCAAAAATCGTTGAGTTGTCCGAGGTAGCGTTGATTAAGTTGGAACGCTGTGAATTTGAACTGAGCGACAAGGCGCTCATATTTAATCAACACGACCTAGCGCCTTGCCGCTCATCGATCCACTCGCCCAGCGCTTGTGCATGTATAGGTGGAAAGTAGGGCCGGTTCCCACCGGGCAAATCCGAAAAAACGGCCGGTGGGAACCGGCCCTACATTAGTCGTCGCAGATTCCATGCTTGAGGTTGCGCAGCTCTTTGAGTACGCGTGAGCGGGCGGTGTAGATTGCAGCAACCGACATATCTAGCTGTTCAGCGACTTCGTTGGCCTCGCGATTGAGAACGGCGGTTTCGTAGAACGCTTGATAAGTTTTCTGAGAAAATTTCTGTTGGGCGACGTGCAGTAAATAGGCCACAACACTTTGTTGGTATTCAACGCGCCAAACGCGTGAGATTTGGCTGTTGGGATCGGCCCACTGATTGACAAATTCTTCGAAATCCGAGCCGCCAACGGGAATTTGTTTATTGGCACGTTTGCGACCGTAGTTCCGCAGGCAGTTGATCGTAATTTGCTTCAACCAGTTGCGAAAAGCTCCTACGCGGCCCGAATGTTGAAATTGATCGATCTTTTTGGAGACCTGCACGAGAACTTCTTGAACCACATCGTCGTGGTCGTCCAATCTGACATGGTTGCGCTGCAGCCAGTTGCGAATTAGTGGGCCGTACAGCTGGTTCAGTATGAGCCAGGACTCCGATTCATCCGGACTTTGCAAAGACTCGAGTAACGTTGCGCTGGTGTCCATGATGTGTTGGCGTTATCTCTCAGGTTGGAGTCTGCAATTTCCGGCAATTCTGATTTTTTCAGAATTTTTGTAAGACGACCGCGTCCGCGTGACATTTGAGTGTACACACTTTTTTGTCAGGGGGAAAATGACGACGCGTTTTTGGCGACTGGTACTTGGTTTGGGGCTGAGCGTGGTGATCGAGCAACATGTTTCAGCAGACATTTTAAATGTCGTCAATCCGAGCTTCGAAGATACGTCGGGGCAGACGGTTTTCAACGAGTTTACTTTTGGGACCCCCAATGGTTGGGCAATTCACGATCCGAATTCAATTACCGGATCGGCCGGTGTTTTCGTTGGAACGTTGGAACCAAACGGCGTTGATTTTTTCGATACGACGGCTCCCGAGGGGGTGAAAGTCGGGATTTTGTTTAACAGCACGCGCGAAGGCGACGGCGAATACGGATTCGAACAAACACTGATCGAAACTTTGCAAGCCAACACTCATTACACCTTGAGTGTCGAGGTCGGAAACATCGGATCCGGATTTGCCCAAAACGGAGATTTTTTTGACTTGAGTGAGTTTCCCGGCTATCGCGTTGAATTGTTGGCCGGCGGAGTGGTGATTGCCCAGGATTTGAATTCGCTGACGATTCCCGAGCGGCAATGGGGGACATCGATTGTTGAGTTCACGACTGGAAATTCGCATGCACAATTGGGACAGTCGTTGGGGATTCGGCTGGTGAACCTGAATCAAATTCCCGCAGGTTTCATCCAGGCAACGTCACCAGATTTGGAAGTTGATTTTGACGATGTGGTTTTGAATGCGACCGCGATACCCGAACCAGCAGGTGTTGTTATCGTTGTCTTTTATTGGTTGTTGGTTTTTCGATTGAGACGTTCGCCGCGTTTGGCAATCAGATCTCACGACCATTGATCCGTTATTTTTTTAGAGACATGCTTTCGCCCCGCTCGGGGAGGAAAGCGGAGATGTCATTTTGTTCGAGCAGTTCTTTGAATTCGGTTCCACTTTCGAGTTCGCAGTGGACCAATGCAATTTTAGAAACACTGCCCTGCTCTGCCACAGATTTTGCCCAATCCAATAACCCTTGTTGATCGGCGTGGCCGCTACTGGATTGCAATTTTTCGATATTGGCACGAACTTTGACTTCCTCGCCATAAATCCGAACTTCATCGTAGCCATCCAGCAAACGACGTCCCAAGGTGTAAGGAGCCTGATAGCCAGTAAACAGCACGGTTGTATTTTTGTAACCGACGTGGTTTTTCAGGTGGTGCAAAATTCGACCTGATTCACACATGCCAGACGCACTGATGATAATGGCGGCCCCTTTGAAGGAGTTCAATTGGATCGACATTTCCGCTTTGCGGATATAGTGCAAATTGTCAAACGCCAACGGATCATCGTCTTCTTGTTTAATAATCTGCCGGATCATTTCTTCATCGAAACATTCGATATGCTCTTTGTCGCGAAAGACTGTCGTGGCATCGACCGCCAGTGGACTATCGACAAAAACCGGAATGTCTGGCAGCACGCCTTGTTCTTTGAGGAGATTGAGTCGGTAGACGACTTCCTGGGTTCGCCCGACCGAAAAAGCGGGAATAATTAATTTGCCTTTTGATTCGTAAGTTTTTTTTGCCAACTCTAACAACACGGCCTTGGCATCTTCGGCGACGGGATGGTTGCGGTTTCCATACGTGCCTTCCATGATCACGAAATCCGCGCCGGCGACCGTTTTGGGATCTTTCAGAATAGGCATATCCGAACGTCCAATGTCGCCGCTGAAGACCAATTTAGTGACATTGCCGTTTTCGTCTTCGAGGTCAATTTCGCTGACCGCCGCGCCGAGCATGTGGCCAGCTTCGTGAAATTTCACCGACACATGTGGGATCGGTTCGAACGACTCGCGATAGTTTTTCGAATGAAATTGACGAATGGTTTGAATGGCGTCGTCGTGAACGTAAAGCGGTTCGAAGGAAGATTGGTTTTTTTTCTTGCGCTTTTTGTTCACATACTTGATATCCGACTCCTGGATCTTGGCCGCATCAATCAGCAGGCAGACGGCCAGATCGCGCGTCGCATCGGTGGCAAAGATTGGTCCGCGATAACCGCGTTTGATGAGCGTGGGTAAATTGCCCGAGTGGTCGATGTGGGCATGTGACAAGATGACCGCATCAATGGATTTGGGGTCGAGTGGAAAATCGCGGTTGCGTTTGAACGCTTCTTTTCGTTTTCCCTGGTACAAACCACAGTCAAGTAACAATTGTTTGCCGCGCCAATGGATCAAGTGCATTGAGCCAGTTACGGTTTGAGCAGCACCCCAGAATTCAACTTTCATAGAAATTCCAATTTTTGAGCGGCAATCAGGAAGGAGGTTTTGAGCGGACTATGATTTGACGCGTTCGACGTAGTCACCCGTTCGGGTGTCGATGCGGATCACATTTCCCTGTTTGATGAAAATGGGCACATTGAATTCAGCGCCGGTTTCAACTTTGGCGGGTTTGGTCACGTTGGTTGCCGTATCGCCTTTGGCGCCCGGTTCACATTCGATAATTTCCAAATCAACATGGTTCGGAGGAGTCACGGTAATTGGATTGCCATTCCACAACACCATCGAGCATCCCATTCCATCCTTAAGGTACTTCCAAAAATCTCCCACTTGCTCGGCGGTCAATTCGTATTGTTCGTAGTTTGTCGTGTGCATGAATACGAATGTTTCACCCTGTCGATACAAAAACTGTGAGTCGATTTCTTCGACATCTGCCAATTCGACCGATTCGCCGCCACGATAGTTTTTTTCAATGACCGTTCCCCGGATCAAATTTTTCATGCGCAATGTGTAAATCGCGTTTCCCTTTCCGGGTTTGCGAAATTTTGATTCAACGACGAGATAGGGTTCGCCATCGATTTGAATTTTTAAACCTTTTCGAAACTCATTGGTCTTAATTGTCGCCACTGGTCTTATTCCCCACTAGATCATCTGGTCAGGTTGGATATGTTGAATTCATGGAAATTGTAGCCGCAAATCGTGATTTTGTCCGCGCCGCTATCGAGCCGTGGCAAGTAGAACTGAAACAAGCCATTCGCGATCCGTTTGCGCTGTGTCGTCGATTGGAACTGCCCGAGGAATTGGCCCAGCAAGCTCGCGCAGCGCAAGGAGAATTTGAAATATTTTGTCCCCAGGCGTTCGTGGAGCGGATGACGGTCGGCGATGCGAATGATCCGTTGTTGCTTCAGGTGTTGCCGCGAGAGCAAGAATCACATTCTTTCTCAGATCAATCTGGCGACCCGCTGGACGAAGCTGAATTCGAGATCAGTCCCGGGTTGTTAAAAAAATACGACGGACGAGCGCTGCTGATCACAACGGGAGCTTGTGCCATCCATTGCCGCTATTGTTTCCGACGATTTTATCCTTACAGCGATGCTCCAAAGTCGATTGGCCAGTGGCAATCGGCCATCAATATGATCGAACGCGATCGGCAGTTGGACGAAATTATCTTGAGTGGCGGCGATCCGTTGATGCTGGTGGATCGGGTGTTGGCCGAACTGATTTTGCGGCTGAACCAAATGGATCATATCCGGCGCATTCGAATCCATACCCGTTTGCCAATTATGATTCCAAGTCGCGTCAACGGAGCTTTGGTTGGACTGTTTTCAGGTTTGACGGCAAAAACGATTTGCGTAATTCACTGTAATCATGGCAATGAAATTGATGATGACGTTGCGGCCGCCGTCAAACGGTTGCGGGACGCCGGAGTGCAACTTCTTAATCAGACCGTTCTGTTGCAAGGGATTAACGACAACGTTGATGCGTTGATTCAATTGAGCCAGCGGCTTGTTGACATCGGAGTTTTGCCCTACTACTTGCACGAACTGGATCCCGTACTCGGCACAAGACATTTTAAAGTGCCGCGCGAAAAAGCTGTTGAGTTGATCGATGCGATGCGGTCACGAGTTTCCGGTTATTTGGTTCCGCGTTTGGTGGTCGAAACACCGGGCGCAGCGTCTAAACAGATTTTGGCTTAAGGTCGCGTTCCATATTGAATTGGAATGTAGGGCCGGTTCCCACCGGCCGATCCAAGAAAACGGCCGGTGGGAACCGGCCCTACTCTTAATAGTATTTTGATCGTGGGGTACCACTGGCTCTGCCAGTGATGCGCACATTGGTCCACGTTTTTCAATTGGAGTACTTTACAACCGCTCAACCGCCATCCAACCTCATCACTGGCGGAGCCAGTGGCACCCGACGCGGCAAGGCGCTAGCCGCCGGTATGCCAGCGCATCGAACCGGCGGCTAGCGCCTTGCCGCTCACAGGAATTGGTTCGGCAGGAGCCTCACCCTCCCGGAACCAACGGCAGAGCCGGCGGAGTCAGCGGCACCACGATCTCAGCAAAGATCAGTGGGAATCGGCCCTACTTGATTTTTCCGCTAATGATGTCGGCGATTTTTTGACAAGCGTTTCCGTCGCCGTAGGGATTGGCGACGTTGGCCATGATGTCACGGAGAGCGGGGTCCTGTAACAGCGTCGTAAGTTCCGAGATGATTTTCTCTTGAGATGTGCCGACCAATTTCGCATTTCCCGCTTCGACCCCTTCTGGCCGTTCGGTGTTTTCACGCATGACCAACACCGGTTTGCCGAGCGACGGTGCCTCTTCTTGAATTCCGCCCGAGTCGGTCAAGACAACGGTCGCACGATTCATCAGCCAAACAAACGGTTCGTAAGACAACGGTGCGATCAGATGAATCCGGGGGTGGTTTCCAAGGATTGCATTGACTGGTTGTTGAACGTTTGGATTGAGGTGTACGGGGTACACAAACTCAACGTCTGGGTGTTGGTCAGCCACCGTCCGAATCGCCTGGCACATATTTTCGAACCCGGTGCCGAAACTTTCGCGCCGATGGCCCGTGATGAGAACCATTTCCCGATCGTCAATCAATTTTTGAATTTCTGCCGTGTCGTTGGGAGGATTTTTAATCACGCGGTCGCGCGTCCACAGTAGCGCGTCGATCACCGTGTTACCAGTGACAAAAACGGTTTGTGGATCGACCCCTTCGTTGAGCAGCGATTGTTGTGCGTGCTCGGTGGGAGCAAAATGGAGATCAGCCATTCGCCCGACAAGACGCCGGTTCATTTCTTCGGGAAAGGGTGAAAATTTGTTTCCGGTTCGCAAACCCGCTTCGACATGCCCGATGGGTGTTTTGTGATAGTGGCCGACTAGTGCACCGGTAAAAGCAGTCGTTGTATCACCTTGAACAATGCAGAGATCTGGTTGTTCGGTTGCAAAGACCTGGTCGAGCCCCGTTGTCGCACGGGCCGTGACCATCGCCAGCGTCTGGTTGGGTGCCATCAGGTCGAGATCATGATCTGCCGAGATATCGAACGTGGAAAACACTTGCGCCAACATTTCGCGATGTTGGCCGGTCGAGCAAACCAGGGACTCAAACTCCGCTCGCCGTTGAAATTCGAGAACCAGCGGACATAGTTTGATCGCTTCTGGCCGCGTGCCGATGATCGTCAGGATTTTCTTGCGTGAACTCATGGCTGTATTTTTAGGCAGCGAAAGGTGTTTGTCGATCGTCAATAGCGGGATCTCGATCTGCCAATATCGTCGCAATGACTGAAACTGTTTTTTGAGTTGCACCTTGTTGCTGGACGATCAATTCACGGGCATTTTGCCGATTGGTTTTTGTTTTTGTCGGTGAATCGATTGAAATTTGAATGAAATTTGCGATATCGTCGGCATCGTACACAACCGTCGCGATTTGTTTTTCTAGGAACAACTCGACGACTTGTTTAAAATTTTTTGTGTTGGGGCCAAAGCATACGGCACAACCCTTGGCAGCCGGTTCGATCATGTTTTGACCTCCCCGGTTTCCTAAACTGCCACCGACAAACGCGATGTCGGCGACTCCCCACCAATCTGAAAGTTCACCGATCGTATCAATGATCAACACATCATCGGTTTTGCAAGGCGAATCGATTTCAGAACGGCGAACGGGATTCAAGTTTGCGGATTTCAACAGGTTTGAGATTTGCGGCGCGCGGTGAGGGTGGCGTGGTGCGATAATCAAACGAAGATGGGGGTGTGATCGTTTTGCCGTTTTGAATGCGTCGATGATGATCGCATCTTCACCGTCTTGAGTACTGCCGGCCATCAGGACGATTTCATTTTCTTGAACGTCGGCGAGTTGTCTGAATTCCAAAGTTCGTTGGGTATCACGGATGAGGCTGGCTCCGTCAAATTTAATTGAGCCCGTGACCGTCACTCGATCGGCAGGAACACCCAGTTTTTGAAACCGCTTTGCGTAGGTTGAATTTTGCGCTGCAACGTGTTGGAGTTGATTAAAAACGGGTCGGGTAAAAAACGAAAATCGTCGATAACCCGCAAAGCTGTTTTTGCTGTGCCTGGCGTTGACGACGACGACCGGTATTTGACGGGCGTTGGCAATCCCGATCAGGTTCGGCCAGATTTCAAGTTCGGTGAGAATCAGGCATCGGGGATTGAGCGCGCGAATGACACGTTTGATCGCCCACGAAAAATCCCACGGGAAATAAAACACGTGGCAATCTGGAAATTTAGATTTCGCCAATTCAAATCCGGTGTCAGTGGTTGCCGAAATGCAAATCGGTGTGGCAGGAAATTCGTGGCGATATCGTTTGACGATGGTTACCAGCAAATTGACTTCACCCACGCTGACCGCGTGAAACCAAATCCCGTTTTTTTTGTTGGGTGGCAGTGGAGTTGAACCGAAAAATTTGGCCGGCCAACTGCGTAGGCTTTTTCGTTGAACGATTCGCAAGATAGCGACGCAGGGCAGCGCTACGACCAGGAAACAGAGATAGATTGTATTGAGCAAGTATTTCACGGGATTCCGTTCCCTGAATTTGCGGTTTTGAGTCAGTCCGAATTTCTATCGATACGCATGTGGCAAGCTTTATATTTTTTACCGCTTCCGCAATGACATGGATCATTTCGTCCAATTTTCTGGCCACGGTTTCGTATTGTTTCAACTTTGTTTTGGTGGGAACCGGCAATTGCCGCTTCTTGTTCGCGCGCGATGTCGCTGGACGGAGCGGAGTCGTGGCGTTCGGTGGTTTGCGGGAATGTTTCGCTGACAAAGCCTTCGTCTAATTGTTCCATGCGGAAAATCAAATCGGTCACTCGTTCGCCGATCGATGTCCACAGGCTTTCAAACATTCGCATCCCTTCGCGTTTGTATTCAACCTTGGGATCGAGCTGCGCCATTCCACGTTGGCTGACGGCGCTTCGCAAATGGTCCATCGCCAACAAATGGTCTTTCCAAGCGGAGTCGACAATCTCCAGCAACACCATTCGTTCCATCCGCCGCATTTCAGGATGGTAATGGTCTTCGACAATGGATTCGAGTTTCTGTTCGAGTTCTTCGGAATTAAGTTCTTCGATTTGTTTCAATTCCAAATCATGGTCAAACGCGTCAGAGAACCAATTTTGCAGCGAGGCTCCTCCGCCGTTTCCTCCCGCAAGTGGAACTTCGCCGGATTGTGCCAGTGAAGCGACTTTTTGATGAACTTCTTCGACTTTATTTTTGGCGACGCTCTGATAGGCCACACTGCGATCGACGAGCAGTTGGCGAATTTCATCACGCTGTTTTGAACGGAATTCGTTCATCGTGATTTCGTTCTCAAAACGTTGGCTCGCCCACTCGACGAGACCTTCGCGATCGATTCCGGAATTCGGTCCGTCTTGGGCAAATTTGATCATGCCCGCCATGACCGGATACTCGGCCTCTTTGCGATTGTATTGTTCGGTTGCTGCGTCGACGACGGCATCGAAAACTTCGTGGGGTTCTTTGTCCCGAAATAGATCAGGTTCCATTTTGATACCGAATTTCGCGGCGATCCATGCGGATGTCATGTTGCGTCCGAAGTCTTCGGCGAGCATTGGATGGCCTTCGGTCAAATCGATGTCGTCGATGGCCACTCTGGCTTTTTCGATCAAGAATTCGTCGACGCGATCACGCCCCACTTTTTTCAAATCACGATCGCGTAAATTGAGATCCCAGCGACCGTTGACGACTTTGGCCAGTGCGTCCCAGTTCCAGTCGACCTCTCCGCCTTCTTCGTTCAGGGGCAGATTTTCCTCAATCAAGTCGAGGATTTCTGATTCCGCGTTTCGTTGGGCTTCGTCTTTGGCGATTTCATCCGCTGTTTTCGCATCCATGTTTTTGAAGGCGCGGGCTTCGAGCGACGTTGACAGGCGGCTACTGGCGAATCTGGAGAACGACTCGATGCCGTAGGTGATCGAAAGCAACGTGCCGACATTCGTTTCCACTTCGTCCCGAATCATTTCCAAAATGATTTCACGGCAACTATAACCGTCGAGAATTTGCTGGCGGAATTTGTAGACTCGTTTTCGCTGCTCATCCATGACTTCGTCATACTCGAGCAGGTTTTTCCGAATCTCAAAGTTGAATTCTTCACGTTTTTTCTGGGCGCCATCGATCCGGCGTGAGACCATTGTGCTTTGCAGCGGCACATCTTCTTTGAATCCGCCAAACTCCAGCATCCGTTTGACAAAATCACCGGCAAAAATTCGCATCAGGTCATCGTCGAGGCTGAGGAAAAATTTGCTGCTGCCGGGGTCCCCTTGTCGACCACAACGTCCGCGCAGCTGCAAGTCAATTCGACGGGCTTCGTGACGTTCGGTTCCGATCACGTGCAGGCCGCCAATTTCTTTGACTTCCTCTCCCATCTCACTCATGTTTTCGCGTTTGTCGATTTCTTCGACGAGTTCATTCCAGGTTTCGTCGGGAACATCGAGACGCGTTTCATATTCACTTTGGAGTTGAGCCCAGGCGGCAGTTTCCGGGTTACCACCGAGCACGATGTCGGTACCCCGACCTGCCATATTGGTCGCGATCGTGACGGATTTGAGCCGCCCCGCTTGAGCAACAATTTCCGCTTCACGTTTATGATTTTTAGCATTCAGAACTTCGTGTTTGATTCCACGTCGCTCTAACAGATTGGACAGCAGTTCACTTTTTTCAATCGAGGTTGTACCCACCAAAATCGGACGACCTGCCCGTGTGACTTTTTCGATTTTCGATTGACTGAAAGTTGATTTTTGACCGTTGACAGGGTTTTGGAGAATGACTTCTGAATCGGTTTCAGATTTAATGAGTCCATAGTGCTCTTCACCTTTGTTGTCGGTCACGCAGTCGTATTTGTAAATGTTTTCAATTTCTTCGGTGACGGCCTGCCATTTGTATTTTTCACTGCTGTAAATCGTGTCGGCATGTTCGATTCGTTGGAGAACGCGGTTGGTTGGAATCGCGACCACATCGAGTTCGTAGATTTTCCAGAACTCGTTTGCCTCGGTCATCGCCGTACCGGTCATCCCGCAGATTTTTTCGTACAGTTTGAAATAGTTTTGCAGCGTGATGGTCGCGAGTGTTTGCGTTTCTTCTTTGATTTTGCAGTTTTCTTTGGCCTCGACAGCCTGGTGTAAGCCATCACTCCACTGGCGGCCTTCCATTTTTCGACCGGTGAATTCGTCAACGATGACAATTTTGCCCTCTTCGATGACGTAGTTCACATCTTTTTTGTAGAGGTTGTGAGCTTTGAGTGCATTGTCGATCAAATGGGGCCAGTCCATATTGCTGGCCGTATAGAATGTGTCGACACCGGCCAGGCGTTCAGCTTCCCGAACCCCTTCGTCGGTCAATGCAACATTGTGGTCTTTTTCATTGACCGTGTAATGTTTCTCTTTTTTCAACGACCGCGCGATTTTGTCGGCTTCGGTGTATTTCGAGATGTCTTGATGTGCTGGACCGGAGATGATCAACGGCGTTCGCGCTTCGTCGATCAAAATATTGTCAACTTCGTCGATAATCGCGAAATTGAGTTTGCCTTGAGATTGCTGCATGCGTTTTGGAAAACGATCGTCGTCGCGAGCCGCTGGACGCATGTTATCGCGCAAATAATCAAAGCCAAATTCGTTGTTCGTTCCATAAGTGATGTTGCAGGCGTAAGCTTTCTGCCGTTCACTTGCGGGCATATCGCTTTGGATGGCGCCCACGGTTAGCCCAAGGTTCATATACAGCGGTGCCATCCATTCCATGTCACGACGTGCGAGGTAATCGTTTACCGTAACGACGTGAACGCCGCGGGCGCTGATGGCATTCAAATAAGCTGGCAGGGTGGCGACAAGCGTTTTACCTTCACCGGTGACCATCTCGGCGACAGAGCCATTGTGCAACACCATGCCGCCGATCAGCTGGACATCGTAGTGGCGCATGTTGAGATGGCGTCGTCCGGCCTCCCGGCAAACGGCAAACGCCTCGACCAAAATGTCGTCTTCGGTTTCTCCCGCCTGTAATCGTTCGCGAAATTTTACGGTTTGTTCTTTGAGCTCGGCGTCCGACATCGCCTCGTACTTGGGCTCCAAGGCACCGATGGCGTCAACGCGAGTTTGAAATTTTTTGATTTGGCGTGCATTCGACGAGCCGAACATCGATGTGATGGTTCGCTCGAATCCACGAAGGATCCCTGTGAAAAACAGGGTGATGAAATCCCAAATTCGTTCCAGTATTTCCATGTCAGCTTGTCGCCAAGAATCTCAAATTAGATAAAGTAGAATTGTTTTAACCCGTTACCGGTTGAGTTGTACCAAGCTCGCACGAGAATACGTAAGTCTTTTCAGCAAAACAGCTTACAGTCCTCAGGAAATCGGGTCAACGGAGAATGGACACTCGGTTATTGCAAGTGCTACGATTGTCACCAAAATCAGCTGACCGCCGGAATGTCAGTGTACGGATTTTTGACGGACAACAGGAGGCAATTGTCATGCCAAACGGGCCGTCGTATTGTCCGAAATAGTTGCTAACAAAGTACTTATCGAATTGCTCCAAGTTGAAAAAAGAACCTAAAACGATCGATATTTCTGGCAAGATGATATTGCTGGGTACCGGGACCAGTGTCGGCGTCCCGGCACTGGGGTGTTTCTGCGCCGTTTGTGCCAGTGATCACCCCCGCAATCAGCGGACGCGATGCAGTGCCATTCTCGGATTGCCCGAGGGAAATTTGTTGATTGATACGTCCCCCGATATGCGTCACCAGCTGATTCGCGAAGGAATCGGGATCGTCCACAGCGTTTTGTTCACCCACGAGCACGCCGATCACATTTTTGGCTTGGATGATCTGCGGTTGTTCCAGTTTTATTTAGGGCATCCAGTTCCACTGTATTGTAATCGCCAGGTCGAAGATCGACTGCGAAAGTCATTTGACTACGCGTTTTCGCAGGTCGAACAAACTCATTTGGGGGCCGTGCCCGCATTGTCCATCCATGAGATCAACGATAATCGATTTCAGGTTTTGGGTGCCGAAGTGCAACCTGTTCCGCTGAACCACGGGCCACGTTTCGAAGTGTTAGGATTCCGGTTTGGCGATGTGGCTTATTGCACCGACGTCAAATCGATTCCCGAAGCGTCGCTGGAGTTGTTGCAAGATTTACGAGTGCTGGTTTTAGGTGTATTGCGCCGCGAAGAACATCCGACGCACATGAATTTTGACGAAGCGGCAGAAGTGTTAGAAATTCTAAAACCACAACAAACTTACTACACCCATTGTTCCTGCAAGGTGGATTACGAAACAGAGGACCGAGAGTTGCCGGACAATGTCAATATTGCCTACGACGGGTTGGCTATCGATTTGAATGTTTGAGCAAGTGCTCGCAGTTTCATGATGGCTTGCTGGGATGAGAGGAGGCTCACGCGGAGACGCAGAGACGCGGAGGTTTGGTGGAATGGCTAAGAATAGTTTCAAGATTTAATTCGTTGTCTTTGGTCACATGTTCGATTTGTATTGCAATCTTTCTCTGCGTCTCTGCGTCTCTGCGACTCCGCGTGAGCCTTAAATTCGCGGCTGTTGATCTCACATGTCCGTGGCTCGGCAGGAGCCTCGCCCTCCCGGCCTCGCCTTCCAAGCCTCGCGCTCCCAAAACCTTCCTCCCGGCGCATAAAAAAACGACGCTCGTTAAAGCGTCGTTTTGTTGTTTTTCGAAGATGGTGATTACTTGCGAGCGTTTTTCTCTTTTTCCGATTTTTGCAGAAGATTGAAATAGTCGCGAGCGATATTGAAAACTTCGTCCAGGTAGTAGTCACGTTTGATTTCGTCACTGGCACCATTGACTTGATCTTCGATGGTTTTCTTGTCTTCTTCTTCGGCGCTGAATTCTTTGCGACGATTTTTGAATTTCTCTTCGTTCAAAGAAACAACTTTGGACTCTTTTTGCTGTTTGTAAAGTTTGATGCGATGCAACTCTTTTTGGAATCGTTTCGATTCTTTGATGCGTTTCGCAGAAGTTTTACGAAGACTTTCAATCCACTGCTTGTTCACCTTGCCAACTTTGGTGTAATCGGCCGGCGGCACTTTATCGAACTCAACAGGGTATTCGAGGTCTGACTCTGCAATGTCCATGTGGTCCGTGACTGACGGCAGCACGATGTCAGAGAGAACTCCGCGTTTTTGCGTGCTGTCACCATTGGGACGATAGAATTGTTGCAGAGTGATTTTCAACGCACCAAAGTCGTTCGGAGCGTCCTGAGTTCGGTAAATGATCCGAGCCAGGTTCACGAGACTTTGAACTGTACCTTTGCCGTGGGTTGATGTGTCACCAACGATGATTCCTCGGTTGTAGTCCTTGATGGCACCCGCAAGGATCTCACTGGCGCTGGCACTGAATTTACTGGTCAGGACGACCATGGGTTTTTTCCATGTAATGCTGCGATTGGTATCGTCGTATTTATCGACGCGGCCAAACGGATCTTTGACTTGAACAACGGGTCCTTGTTCAATGAACAATCCCGTGGCATTGATCGCTTCGAGGAGCGAGCCACCGCCGTTGGAACGCAAATCCAACACCAGGCTATCTACACCTTTACTGTTGAAATCTTCGAGGATTCGACGCAAGTCTTTGGTCGTGCTGACTTCCTGACCATCAACTTCGCTTCTCATTCCCGCGTAGAAACTGGGCAGGTCAATCACGCCAACTTTGAATGGTTTCCCATCCAATTTTTTACCGGCTTCGAAAATTTTGCCTTGCGCGGCTTGATCTTTCAGTTCGACGCGATCACGTGTGATCGTATAAGTTTTAATTTCATTGTCGTTGGGTTTGAGAACACTCAGTCGTACCTCAGTTCCTTTTTTCCCGCGGATCATTTTGACGACGTCATCGAGTTTCATCCAAGTGATGTCGACCATATCGCCTTCGGCTTGACCGACCGCAACAATTTTGTCGTCGACTTTGACTTTGCCATGTTTCGAAAGCGGGCCGCCTTTGACAACGCGTTTGATTTGAGTCAAACCGTCATCGGTCGATTGCAGCGTTGCGCCGATTCCTTCGAGTTGCAGGCCGAAGTTGATCAGAAAGTTTTCATAGGTTGCACGCGACATGAATGATGTGTGGGGATCGAATCCGCCTGTCATGGCGCTGATAAACAATTCAACAACATCCTCGTTGTCATATTGACGCATACGTTTGGAAAACGCAGTGTAGCGATCTTTGAGGATTTGTTTGGGTTTGCGACGATCGTTCGCTTTTTCTTTGTCGGATTGGCTTTTGTTGTTTTCGAGCAGCAGATTGTATTTAATCCGTTTGCGCCAGCGATCACGAGCTTCGGATGCACCTTTGGGGAAATCGTAATTATCCGGATCGGTTTGCATTGTTTCCTGGATCGTGAAATCGTGTTTTGCGTCGATCAATTCGTGTGCGACTTTGACACGTTCATCGATTCGTTGCATGAAGCGTTTAAAGATATCAAAAGCGGTTGTGTATTCCCCTTTGAGCATTTCGTCATCGAGGTTCGAGCTGCGTTTTTTGAATTCCGCAATATCGGCTTGGGTGAAATAGACTTTGATGGGGTCGAGGCGTTTGACGAAAAGTTCAAAACCACGTTTGGCCGTTTCGTCGTCAATTTTGCGTTTTGACAGATGCTGGGTTTGCATCAAACGAGAAATCAACTTGCCAACTTCACGATCACGAGCGGTGGGCTTTTTGAGTTTGCTGGTATCGTTTTTATCTTGCTGGCAGCAGGCCTGCTGGCAATTTCCAATGACCAACGCAGCAAATACAAGAAATGCAGTTGCTTGCGTGACGAAAGCTTTTGACATGTGTTGTTCCTTTGGTGGTTCTGGGTCACAACCCTAATTGCAAAGCGAATCGTAGGACTAAACCCACAAACGGGCAATATCGATTACCATTTTGCCATTTGGGGGTTACCATCGTTCACAAATTGTGCGAATTATCAGTTTAATTGTCGCTTCGCGATTCACTCAGGTAAAGGCTACCTCGGTTTTAACAGCGGAGGCGAGCGATTCGTATTTTTGACGATTTCGAACGAAAAAAGTTCTTGATTCCGCCACAAGATATTGTTGTATATGATGGCAATTTCTTGCAAATCGCCCGAAGGAAACTTCGGGACATTCGCTTCAAATCCCATTTTTACCTTTCGTCAACGCATCCCGCGAATCGACCGATTCGGTCTTGCGATTTACAATAGCTATCAACGTAAGTTTTTTCACCATTAAATGGACTGCAAATCCAGCAGTTTGGACACATCGACTGTGAGCGCATATTTATTAATGAAAATCGGTTCCAAGGTTGGGGCACGGTTTGAGTTGCAAAAAAACGAAGAAAATTTGATTGGCCGTGATTGGCAATGCCAGATCGCGCTCAATGATCCTCAGTGTTCGAGAGTTCACGCATCCGTTTTTTTTCGCGATGAAGGTTGGTGGGTCGAAGATCGCAAGAGCAGCAACGGGACATATGTCAACGGGCAAGTGATCAAAGATGCTCGGTTGATGGATGGAACGGAGATCCGTCTGGGATCGAATACTTTTACGTTCGTGACCGAGTTGTCAAATCTCGAGGCGGCGCCCAGTCACACCGAGGAAACAAATCAGACGGTCGTTTTGGATCATTCGTTGAGTCCTGCGGAGACGGGTCAATACACGATGGATTTTCTTCGCGGACATACTTGGGGAGAAGATTTTTTTTTCCTGTTCCAGTTAAGTGTCAAACTTCTGGAAATTGACAGCCCCGACCGAGTGATCCAGGTTTGTATGCGACGTCTGCATAAACGAACCGATGCGTCGATCACTGGTTTTCTGTGGTTAAATGACGACGGCAAATTAAAACCCAAAACAATTTTTCCCGAGTCCGAAGCCGAGCTCGTCAGCCTCAACAAGGCGCTAACAAAAAAGGTCGTTCGTGAAAAACAGGCGATTCGAGTCGAGCACGATACGATCGGTTCGGAAAAGGATTTTGCAGATTCGATCTGCGTGCCGTTGATCTCCAATGAGATTGTGATTGGTGCCATTCATTTGTATCGGGCCCGCGAGAAATTTCACAACGATCATTTCAAATTGGCGTGTGCGATGGCCAATATCATGGCCAAATCATTGGATCGAGCCAATCGGCAAGCGACGATTACTGCCGAACGAGATCGGTTAAGTGAAAAATCTGCCGATTCGGATGAGTTGATTGGTGAAAGCGAGCCAATGCAGCGTCTGCATGCGAAAATAAAACGCGTTGCTCAAGCGTCGGGTTGTGTTTTGGTGCGGGGAGAAAGTGGCGCAGGTAAGGAGTTAGTTGCGCGAGCGCTGCATCGTGCAGGACCGAGAGCCGAACGACCAATGCTCAGTGTCAATTGTGCCGCCATCCCGCGAGAGTTGATGGAAAGCCAATTGTTTGGCCATAAAAAAGGTGCGTTTACCAGCGCCGACGCTGATCATATTGGCTGGTTTCAGCAAGCGGATTTGGGAACATTGTTTCTCGATGAGATCGGAGAGCTGACACTTGAGGGCCAAGCCAAGCTGTTACGTATTCTCGAGGGACACCCGTTTTTGCCGGTTGGAGGTTCCAAGGAAGTGACTGTCGATGTTCGCGTGATTTGCGCGACGAACCGCGATTTGGGCGAGTTTGTTCAGGAGAAAAAATTTCGCGAAGATCTATATTACCGATTGAGTGTTTTCGAACTCAACATTCCGCCGCTTCGCGAACGAGATGATGATATCCAAAGATTGATTGATCATTTCTTTGAACATTTCAGGCGCCAACATGGTCGCCCCGAGTTGTTGCTGTCGTCCGATGCCAACGATCGGTTATTAACTTACCATTGGCCCGGAAATGTTCGCCAGCTCCGAAATGTCATCGACAGTGCTGTCGTGATGGCCGAGTCGGATGCCATCGAAGTCAAAGATCTCGGAATTCGCGATTCGATTGACAATTCCAAAGACGAATTGGATTGTTTGTTGATTGATCATTGGGAACGCAAGTTGATCAAAGAAGCATTGAAGCGAACCGGCGGCAGTATTCCAAAAGCCACCAAACTGTTGGGCGTCAGCCGCGCGACGCTCTATCGCAAGGTCGATGAATATGGCATCGAACGCTGATCAACGTTCAATGCCATTGTTTTGAGCCAACTCGATACGCAGCTTTAATTTTGTCAGACCTTCGCTCAGTTTTTCGATCTGGTCATGCAGATCATCGACGTCTTCGGCAAACGATGGTGCCTGTCCCGATTCGCGGCGAGCCAACAACGCTTCTTTTTTACGTTCGTTGGCGGTTTCATCCATGCTGTTCAAAATAACACCTATGAACAGATTCAACATGATCATGGTGCCAATCATCACAAATGAACCAAAGAACAATGCTCCGACCAGTGGCGAGACTTGCGCGTCGGGATTCGGGTCGATACTGGCATTGCTGGAATCCATGTACGCTTGCAGGTCGGGTCCCGGATAGTTGCTCGATCCGTACATATTGATGTACATGATGTCCGTCCAGTCTTCGAGTGTCGCGATTCGAAACAGAGACAGCATCGCCGTGGGAAGATCTTGAAAATGGGTTGGGTCGTTTTCGCGAAAGAGAAATACGCCCATGACGGCATAGACATAGAAATTGAGAAACAGCAGAACTCCGACAAATCCCAATGACGGAATACTTTTGATGAGCGCACCAACAATCAATTGCAATTGGGGCAGCGCCGTCATCAATCGCAATGCTCGCAGCACCCGCGCCAGACGTAACACCGCCGCAAACGACGTGTCGCCCGGCAAAAAGCAAACGGCAACAATCAAAAAATCAAAGACGTTCCACGGGTCATAGAAATATCGATACCAATGGCGGCCGTGCGCTGCCATTTTAATTATGATTTCGACGACAAATACCGCGATGATGACCCAATTGACGATCGACAACAGATTTCCATACTGCTCGACAATGTTGGGGTAGGTTTCTAATCCAACGCCGACAGCGGCTAACAAAATGAATGCGAGAATCACGTTTTTGAACCAGGAAGCATCTTGCGTTTTTTGGCAAAATTCAATCATGTGAATCGGGTCCGAAATCAATGTTGTGGGCAGAAATTTATCAACAAGAGCGTTGCAAATTCTGTTTTAAATTCAAGCCGTCTACGGCAGGCATTCATGGTTTTATTTCCCGATTCTGCTGCCGAGCCTGATCCTGTGAGCGGCAAGGCGCTAGCCGCCGGTAAGAACTGCCAACGAACCGGCGGCTAGCGCCTTGCCGCTCACAGATGGCCTTGTCCTCCTAATACATCCGTGCCTACGGCCTGGCCGGAGCCTCGCACTTCGAGATTGGGGGATCGGCATCGATTAATCAAAATCCAGCGGTGCGAGAAGAAACAAGATTTGTCATAATGTGATGGCACGTTGTTAAGAAAGTTTGAAAGTCGTTAATGAGTTTTTCGTCGAGCGATCCAGAAGCCGAAACCCGGTTGTTTTGCAGGAGTACCGGGAGGGGAATCGGCGACGAATTTCTTCCGCTGGACGAGCTTGCGGAGTCGGTATTTGATGTTGGATCGTTGATTGACAATCGCTATCTGCTCAAAGAAGTTCTGGGCGCTGGCGGAATGGGCAAAGTGTTTTTGGGGGCTGATCAGCGGCTGGATCGGCTCGTTGCGATCAAAGTTGTCAAACACGATTACATTTCCAACGAGTCGACGATCGAAGAAGAGCTGCAACGAGAAGCTAAACTCGGCGCCAACTTGAGCCATCCTGGAATCGCAACCGTTTTTGATTTTGGTTTTCACGAGAAAAAATCGTATACCGTTTTTGAATTCGTCGAAGGCAAGCCGCTACGGGAGGTATTGGATCGCCGAGGCGTGATCCCAATCGACGAGACGTTACGGACCATTGGGGCATTGGCACGTGCATTGGATTTCGCTCACAGCAAAGGGATCGTGCACCGCGATTTAAAGCCAGAGAATGTCAGCGTTTCGCAGAACGGCGAAATCAAGATTTTGGATTTGGGGATCGCTCACGATATTTATAAAGGGAGTGCCGAACCGAGTTACTATTCGGGAACGCCAGCCTATTCGTCGCCCGAGCAGGCGCAGTGCAAGCCGATTGATGGGAAATCAGATCAATATGCGTTGGGGCTGATTGCGTTTGAAATGTTGACGGGCGAACGCCCGTTTCGAGATGTTGATCGGGTCAGGTTGTTGAACAAGCAAATCAGTGAGCAACCCCCTGCCCCGTCGACCGCGCGGCAGGATTTATCGGATGATATCGATGCCGCGATCTTACGGGCATTGAGCAAAAAACCGGCAGACCGATTTGCGACTTGTCAGGAGTTTGCCGCGGCATTGGGATTCGAAGGGTTTCAGGCGGCAAACAAACACGTTGTCAGTGTTTCCGAAGATGACCGTGTCGCTTTTTTTGTCAGTCACATCGGCGAGGATTCCTTGTTCGCACGGCGAATCGCTGAAAAACTGGAGGAAACCGGGTTTCGCTGCTGGTATTACGAACGAGATGCATTACCGGGAATCTATTTTGCGTCGCAGGTTGCCGCCGCGTTGTCACGTTCCGAAGCGATGGTGTTGTTGATTTCGCGCCGCGGTTTGTTATCCATCGATCTGTCGCGCGAAATTGAGGAAGCTTACAAGCTGAGTTGCCCGATCCTGCCCGTATTAGTCGATATGACCCCCGAAGAATTTGAAACAGCCAAGCCGAGTTGGCGCGTGATGTTGGCATCGACGCCGATGGTCGAATGTCGACGGTTAATCGACGTCGACAGCACGGTCGAGCGGATTGCTGCATCGGCCAGCGCGATGGGACTGGAGTCGCGGCCATCCGATAAAAGCGACAATGCGATTGAACCCAAGATCAAAGATCAAGCATGGGCCACGGACGCAATCCAGATTGATATCGCGGATTTGCCTCATGTAATTTTCCGCAACGATTTGATTGATGATTTTTTGCGGCTGAAAAACAAGTATTTTTTGGCGGCCACCAAAGGGCTGGGGAAAACGCTGTTGTTGACTTACAAGCGGTTTCTGTTGGGAGAATCCAGTTCGGAAAGTAGTCAGACGATTACGATGGTTCCCGAGGGCCGACCGTATTTGGATTTAATGGATGAGTTGCGGCAGCTGCCAGGAAATTATGACAAACCGTTATCGTTGTTGAACAACACCAAAAGATTTTGGAGCGCTGCACTCAGAATTTCAGCCATTTCACACCATGCCGATTTGATTGGAGAGAATGACGAAAAAGAGCTGAAAAAATTTCCTGCAACCCTGCAAGACTGGCTGCGTGGCGAAAAAGTCGAGCCGACCGTTGTGTTCAAAGAGTTGACCGGTTTGACACTCAGCAATTTAAATCAGTTGATCAACAATACGGAAAATTTCCTGGCGAAAAAGATGCGGTCAATACACGGACCCACCTATTTTTTCATCGACAAAGTGGATCAGGCAATGTCGATGTTGTCCCGCGAAGCGTGGATTCATGTCCAAGCTGGTTTGATCGAAGCGGCATGGGATATGATGAATTCAAATCGCCATGTCAAAATTTTTGCGACAATTCGTCAAGAGGCGTTCGCCAATTATCGCTCCGATATCAAAACCAATTTGTACGGGGCAACCACCAGTTTGCAATATTCCGAAGAAGACCTGGCTGAGATGCTCGATCAATTGGCGGCTTGTTACGAAGGCAATCGGAAATTCAATCAGTTTGTCGGGTTTAACGTGGTCAAACACCCAAAACGTCCGGCTCCAGAAGATTGTTACCAGTTTGTGAGGCGGCATTCATTTGGCCGTCCCCGCGATTTGGTTTTGATTGCATCGGAAGTTTCAGCGCAGCGAAAAACTTTGACGGAAACTCGGTTTCGTGACATTGTTCGCCAGACCAGCGCAACGGCATTGGTCAATAACATTTTTGATGAGGTCGGCGTGTTATTGGATTGTTTGCGTGAGGAAGATCAACGAACGCATCTGTTTCGTGAGATCAATCAAAATATTCTCGACTATCACGAAGCAGTGAGCGTTTGCGAAAAATTTAATGGACTCCAACCAGGAAATATTGCCCCGTCGGATCACGATTCCGAATCACTGTTTCATCCGTTTCGCGACCTGTATTTGGCCGGTCTGTTGGGAGTGATCGAAAAAGATCCGGTGATCGGATTGAGTTTTCAACGTTTTCGACAACCGCATCATTTGTTATCGTCGGATCGTTGTGAATTGCCGATTTCCGAATACTATTTCCTGCATCCGAGCCTGAATGGATTTCTGAAACGCTATCAAAACAAATCCGAGTACTTGATTTTTCAACAAATTGCACTGGGTGATGGTTTGATATGGGAACCGCGATTTGCGCATATTTTGCAAATCGAGAAATTTTTAGCCGAATGTGGCGAGCCCAAGTTCGAAGAACTAATTCACCAGTTGATTCGCAGAACGCAAGCGATTGTGAATTCAAAACAAACCCAGTTTCTACGATACGAAGTTGAATCGTCGCGTGAATGGACGTTGGCCAAGGATTACGAACATTTGGAAGTTTATCCCCATGTCATGGATTGGCTGAATGAGTTGCTAACGATTTAGTGTAAGTTTGTACCAGGTCGCGTTGATTAATTTGGAAAGCTGTGAATTTGAGTTGAGCGGCGAGGCGCTAGCCGCCAGTATTCGAGGGTTCACCGGCGGTAGCGCCTCGCCGCTCACATTTAATCGCCGCTTCTAGCTAAATCGATAGAAAGACGTTCACGATTTGACGAATGACGCGCCACGTTAAAAAATAAACGCACCGCATTGTGAATGACGGTCGTTGATGGTTGTTTCTCGACGTGTTCCGAATCGAGATTTTGAACGATTGAAACCAGAGTCTGTTTTTTAAGGGCCAACAGATATGTCTACCGATGCCGATGCCAAATCCTCGAGTTTGCCAAAACAATCCCAAGAGTCAGTTGGGGTTCGTCCATTGCGAATCTGGATTCCCATGATATTGCTGGTCGTGATGATCTGCTTGCGATTTAGCCTCCATGTTTTCGGCGAAAATCCGGTTTTGATCATGCCAGCGGTATTTGGACCTTTGGTATGTTGCCTGTTGTTAGTGATCTGGTGGCTGGCAGCGAGCCGCGCCACGATCAAGGAGAAAATGGTTGGTCTGGTGGGTATTGTTGTGGCAGCGGCAGCGACTGCCGTGTTGGCTCATCCGTCAATGCGCGGACCGACGATGATTTTCGTAACGGTGCCGATGGGGTTCGGTATGTTTGGTCTGGGCGCGATTTTGTGTTCGCGTTGCGGGATCATGAAACGAGCGATGTCGGCGGCTGTTTTCGCAATCGTGGGATTTGGTTTTTCTATTTTGCTGCGGTCTGAAGGGATGTGGGGCAACAACGAGTTTGCTTTGCGGTGGCGGTGGATTCCGACTGCCGAAGAACAATTTTTGGCAGGTCAAGGAAAGGCGCCGAAGAAAACATTGGACGAGTTGTCACTGGTTTCCATCGATCAAAAATTGACAGTCCCCGATTGGTCCGGATTCCGAGGTCCGCGTCGCGACGGTGTGCAATCGGGAACCAAAATTTCAGCGTCCTGGGGTGATGATACTCCCAAGCCATTGTGGAAGGTCAACGTGGGGCCTGGATGGGCATCGTTTGCGGTTGCTGGCGGGTTGATTTTCACTCAGGAGCAACGAGGTGAAGTCGAAGCGGTTGTTTGCTACGACGCCAATTCGGGTGGCGAAGTCTGGAAACACGAGATTAAAACTCGATTCGATGATCCGTTGGGCGGCCCAGGACCCCGAGCGACGCCGACGATTGCCGATGGAAAGTTGTTTGCTTTGGGTGCAAATGGAAATTTAGTGTGCCTCGAGCCCAAGACTGGAAAGATGGTTTGGAACAAAGATTTACAAGAGGTCGCGTCTCGCAAACCACCGACTTGGGGATTCAGCGGTTCGCCGCTGGTCGTCGGCAAACATGTCATTGTTCATGCCGGTGGCGACGACGAGTTAGGTACGATTGCATTTGATGTTGCGACGGGAGATTTAAAATGGTCGGTCGCGGCAGGCGATCATTCGTATTGTTCTCCAACGCTGGTAAAACTGGCCAACCAGGTCGTAGTGGCAATGCTGACGAATATGGAATTGGCATTGATCGATCCCCAGTCCGGCAAGGTCGTTTTTAATTACGAATGTGAATCGCCAGGTTACCGAGCGTTGCAGCCCCAAGTTGTCGATGGCCGTTCGGTATTGATGGTCACCGGAATGGGAGTCGGAACACACCGCATCGATTTTAAATTCGAAGGCGGAAAATGGTCGGCCGAAGAAGCGTGGGTTTCAAAGCGATTGAAGCCGGATTTCAACGATTTCGTTGTCATCGACAATTATGCTTATGGTTTCGACGGCAGGTTTTTTACTTGTATCGACGTCAAAGATGGAAGTCGTAAGTGGCGTGCTGGTCGATACGGTAAAGGCCAAGTGTTGGGCCTCGATTCAGGACAGCTGCTTGTCGTCACCGAATCCGGAGAAGTTGTTTTGTTGTCAGCCGACCCGCAATCTCATCGGGAACTCGTGCGGTTTAAAGCTTTGGAAGGCAAGACATGGAACCACCCGGTGATTGTCGGGGATCGATTGTATTTGCGCAATTCCAAGGAAGCCGCGTGTTTCCAGTTGCCGGTTGAGAAGAAGTAGGGATATTGATCCTATGAGCGCCTTGCTGCTCACGGTGGTTTCGCCCATGGATGGGGGCTCGTCCCGATACGGCTCGGCAGGAGCCTCGCCCTCCCGGATTTGCGCCCTCCAGATTTGCGCCCTCCAGATTTGCGCCCTCCAGATTTGCGCCATCCCTGTCGGAATAATTCGCTAAATATCGACTTTCTTTTTGTCGGGTTTTTTGAGTTCGATGGGCTCTTTGCCGAGGGCCTTGCGGATGTTGTTGATCAAGATGTTTCTGAGATCGTTGCTGCCGCCGGTTTTTACAAAAACGATCTTTCCTTTTTTATCAATGATCACCGTGTGAGGAATGTCGCTGGCACCGTATTTTTCGCTGATCGAGCCGTCGGCGTCCAGCGCAATCGTCGCATCCCATTTTTGGGATTTCACAAACGGTTTAATATTTTCCGGTTTTTCGAGCAGGTTTACCGCCACGAACACGACTTCTTCGGGTTTGAACGAACCAGTGGCCGTAATCACTTCGGGCATTCCGCGGATACAAGGACCGCACCAGCTGGCCCAGAAATCGAGCACGACAACTTTGCCACGATGATCGGATAGTTTGAATTTTGAACCGTCCAACAATTTGAGTTCGAAATCGGCTGCAGCCGTTCCGACCAACGGCGACTCAGTTTCGGTTTGCGTGCCATCGTCGAGTTTAGGTTCTTTGGCGTGCGTTGCGACCCAATCGGCGTAGGCGATGTCTTTGGCTTCGACCGCCAATTTGCCTTGCCGGATTTCCAGGATTTCCGAAAGTGGAATGGAGCATTTTCCAAGTGTTTCGGAAACGCCTTCGAGTTTTTGATCTTTCCACGCTTTGGCGGCAAGTGTGATTCGTTGACCGCCATTGAGGACGACTTGAACAATTTGATCTGCATCACTGATCGATTTTTTAGGCGACAGATCGATTTCCGGTGGTTCTTCGTCGCCGTCTTGTTTTTTCGGAGCGTGGATCCAAACGAGGCTGGAAACGATCTCACGTTTAAAAGAAAAATCATCGAGACGCGATTCGAATTTAACCAGGTTTTTATCGAGGATTTTCAAACGTCCGCGGAGCAGATCGCCATTTTTTGCACACAGGATATGAGTTGACGGGTTGTCTTTGCGAATCCGCGGAATCGTCAGTAGTAGATCGCGTTTTGTTTCATCGACGATGATCGGCGTTGCGCCTGCCGATTGATTGTTGACGACAAAGTCTTTCAAGGTGAGGTGAGGTTTGCGATTACCGGCAAACGCGGTAACGCTGAACGTCATTCCGCGGCCGCGAATCAGTTTGCCGTCGAGTTTGATTGTTTTGGCCAACGTCCCGTTGACTTTGATTTTCAGATTCTGCCGGTCGATTTCGAACGACATTTTCGCTTTGTTATTTGGCACTTGAATTTGCTGGGTTCGTCCGCCGAATCGATTATTTTGTTCCATGAAATAAATTCGGCTGTTGTACAGCATCATGTGGACTGGGATGCCGCCCCGGGGGTTTTTGACATTGCCGACAAACAGTTTGCATTGGAGCCGTGAATAGGAGTTCGATTTCCATTGCATTTCAAACGTCAACAATTTGGCCGATGACAATTGCCCATGTCCAAATTGACAGGAATCGCGGACGGTCATTTCATTTTTGCCGATGTCGGTTTTGTTTTTACCGCGTTCGGAGAAAAACCAACCAGGATCATCGCAGTTGATTTTTGCAAAAGTTCGAAGCGGCGAGAAATCGATAGCTTTGACCGTGTCGGCCGGTACGATTTTGTTTTCTGTAAATGATTCAAAACGTACTTCGTGTTCGTCGATGGAAACGATGCGACATGGAATCACATCGCGATTGACAAAATAGATGGTGTCGGGCCATTCCGACGCTGGTTTCGTGGTGTGCTTTGTTTGATTGAAGCGGATTTTCAGGTTTCCATCGCCCAACGGCAGAGCGGTTTTGGAGCCCACCGGTTGCCAGCGCAGCACGTCGCCGATTTTTCCCGTGCCGCCAACCAACTCGCCTTGAATTGTAGCGCCTTCGAGGAACAACACTTGTTTGGCGTTGACCGATTTTGTGGATGATGCGACGGGTTGAGTGCCAATGCGGATTTGAATCGCTTCTTTGAGGTCTGCTGAAACGAGTTCATTTGAGAACGTTGTTTTCAATTTGGCGATATTGGACTGAATCGAATCCAAAGTCCCTTTGACAAGCGTGCCATCGAGGTATCGCACGACGACTTCGTTTTTGGGACTGGTCGCTTTTTTCATCGGGTTCAAATTTGCGGAACGAAATTTAGTGTCGGGCAATTCTGTTTCGTCTCCCGATTTCATCGTCCATGTTTTTCCATCAAATGACTCGATGCCACCGGTGACAACTTTGCCGTCGGTTGACTGGACACCGAGTGATGACGGGTTGAATCCAGCGGCCGCTTTGCTGACGCGCATCGTTTCGACGGTCAGATAGTCTTTTTTGTTTTCGATGTAGAAACCTGATTTCACACGATGATCCATCGCGGGAAGTTTCGCTTTGCAAAGCTGTTTGCCATCTTCGTCATTTACAAAGATCTGGTTGTTTTTTCGATCCCAATTGATCAACAGCTTCAGGCGTTTTTGTTTGCGGCTGAGTGATTCAATGACCGGTTCGAAGTCATCGGGATGAACCAAGACGATGGAATCTTCCCAAGATTCGATACGGGCCAAGTTTTGAATGGACCGTTTGCTGGCGGGGACACCGAAACCGAAAATGAAGTCCAGTTTCTTTTTCCAGGAAACTTCGAGTTCGATTTGGACGGCATCGGGTAATTTGGTTTCATAAAAAATGTTGGCGTCGTTGCGGCTGGCTGACAGTTGTCCTGTATCGTTGATTTTCCAATATCTTTTCGAGTTACTGATCGACCCCCAACTTTCCAGGTTGTTGGGACCCAACATGACGAAGCCAGCGTTTTTGAGGTGAACAATGTTATGAACGGATGATTTCGAGATCTTGAGGTTTTTGTGGCGCGGCGATGCGATGTAAACGAATTGATCGTCAATTTTCGTGATGTCGCCAAAGACGCGGTTCCCATCAACCATGCGTACGAAATATTTTTCGGACGAGATTTTGGGGAGGTTTTTGGTTGCAAACCGGATGTTGTTGAGGACGTCGAGCCGCAGTTCAAGTTGGCCTTTGAACAGGTCGGATTCCCAAAACAGACTTTCCTGTTTCGCACCGGTTAATTTTCCGGTGAGCGCGTCTCCGTTGTTCCAGGTGATGTAATTTTTATTGGACTGACCGAAGGTCGAGCTCACGGATATTGCAAAAAATGCAAGAACGAGCAGCCGTTTTTGATAGATCATAGTAATGCTTGTTATCGTTCGTAAATTGGCAAGAATTTGTAGTTGAGTGCCAGTGCCAGCAAGGACATTGCCGTGCAGTATGCGGGGCCGTGTTGGCCTTTGCCGATTTGTCCACTATCGAGTTGCATTTCCCGAAGTTTTCGAATCGTGTCACGGTTCCATTTTTTCCAGGCATCGTAGTCCGCTTGGAACAACGCTTGGGCTTTGTAGTATCGAGTGTAAAACGGCCAACTGGCGGACATGCCGGAGTTTTGGATGTTTCCAGCGATGTATTTTTTGGTTGCGCCGAACTCTTTCCATTTTTTTCGTTTCCCGATGGCGTAAACGAGGCAAGCGATTGAGGAACGCGCGTTGGATTCGCCGAATCCGCCGAGTCCGCTGTAACCCACTTGTCCCGAGCTATCGGAAGTCATGCTTTTCATATATTTCAGAGCGTCGTCGATCGTTTTATCGGGAACTTTGATGCCAGCGTTTCGAGCGGCAAGCAGTCCCATCAGCACAGCGCCGACGACCGAAGTGTCCGCGCTACGATCGGTCGGTGAATAACGCCAACCTTTGGTGGGATTTTTTTTCTGCGCATCGACTGCCAGTCGAACTGCCAATTCAAGTGCTTTGGCGATAGATCGGGTTTTATTGTCGCGTTTTTGACCGGCCCACAACATTTCTTCGTCGACGGCACCGTACGCTTCGGAGAGTGCGAGCATGGCAAATCCGTGAACGTACATATTGCCGGGGATATAACCTGATCTCGGGTTTTGTTGCCGGATGATAAAGCGAACTGCTTTGCGAATGTTATTGGCATATTTTCCAAAATTGGGGTCTTCGCCGGTGGACAGAAACGCCATGACGCAGAGCGCCGCGACGCCCGCTTCTTCGGACCCATGAAACGACTGGCCTTTGCTCCAGCTGCCATTGTCCTGTTGAGTTTTTGCCAGGTAATCCGCCCCTTTGTTGTAAATGGAGCGGACCTCAGGCGGAAATCCGGATTCTTCACGAATGTCGAGAACCTGTCCGCTGCCTACGTTGACCAACAGCGTCGTGACAATGACAAATGCGATTGCGGTATTTAAAAGTTTCATGGTGATTCCTGATTGCCTTTGGGCCATCATCCTGTTTTGCTTTTTCTTTGCCTTCGACTACTTATCTTTATCCTGTTGGTCTTCCTTGCCTTGATCATCGACGACGCCGAGTCGGTTATCAAAAATGAAAGCTGCTCCTCCAGTGTTATAAGTCGCTTTCCAGACCGCTAATTGTCTTGCAGACAAAATGGATTCGAATTTTTTGGGAGGAATCGAGTAAACCATCTGTCGAACATCTTGAGTGTAACCGACAGGTAATTTGGCGTTTTGAAGAATTCTATTTCCAATTCTTTGACCGATGACGGTTTCGACTTTTCGGGTTTGCTCGTCGGACAGCATCAATTTGTTGCGCAATGAATTGGAAGCATATGTGATGGCCGCCGCACGGTATTTGTCGATGCGGGTTTTGTCCGCAACGGCGAGCTTTTTTTGCTGGGGTTGCGTCAAGACTTTTTGAAGGCTCAATTTCCAGCGTTTGTTTTGCGTCGGGTTGGAAGTCATCGAATTGGTAGCGAGCATGTCGACCAGCATGAATTGCACCTCGGCTGGATTGAACTCGGCTTCGTCTTCGATTTCCTGCCCTTTTTTTTGTTGACCCTTATTCCATTGTTTATTATTTTTTTTGCCGTCGCCGTCTTTACGGTCGGCATTTTTCTCAGCGGCTTCGTTGAATCGTTTTTGACTTTTCTCGAGCCTCGTGATGAGCTGATTGGAAATTTCTTCCGCGGTTCCCTTAGCGGCAATTTCCAGTTTCAGTTTTTGTTTCGGATCGATACCACAAACACGGTGGATGTAATCGATCTGTAATCCCAAAGTTTGCATGGTTCGTTTTTTGGAATTGGTAATGACCTGTTTTTTCATTTTGTCGGTCAGCTTGAAGGGCAATTCCATCAAGGCGTCTTGCTCGATCATGGCATTTTGGAAATCGACATCGACCGCAAGCGTATCTTGTGCCGCGGCGTGCGATTGACAAACTGCCAAAACGGCGACCCAAGTGGCAATGCGCTTAGCAATGGATGGCGAGGGAAAGCTGTACATGGCCGTGTCTTCGTTGCAGTAAGTTGTGAAAAAGCACCACACTGCAGGGTTTGCCGCGTGGTGCTTTGATTGAAAAAATATAACCGGTTTACTTCTTGTTGCGTTTTTCGATCGCTTCGAAGTATTTATCGAGGCCGGCACGGAATTCGGCAGGCAATTCGTCGCCGGTTTGGCCGGTTGCCTGAGTGACTTCACGTTCGACGGTGTTTGCGTTTTTCTCTTGGGATTCACCCATCAGAGCCAGCGCCGCGACTCCGGTGTCTTTACCGGTTCGATTTCCTTCGCCCGGGCTGCTGCCACCACCGCCACCGCCGCCTTTGGAGCGTTTAGCACGCAGCAGCCATTCAATGGCTTCGGTTTCCGCTGCAATGGCTTTGGGGCCGGAGTCTTTGTTTCCGAGAATCTCTTCGGCATCCCACATCGCTTCAGAGGCTCGGGTCAGTTGCTGGATCTCTTTAGCAAATTGTTGCTCACCATCCGGCAGGTCTTTGATATCGATGATGACATCTTCGGTGCGACCCGCGAGTTTGGATTGCGTTTTCTGCAGAGATTTGACTCGTTTTTCAAATTCTTCTTTTTTGATTTGTGGTTTTGCTTGTTGTAGTGCTCTCGTTTCTTCGCGAAGTGCGATTTCTTTTTCCAAAATTTTCATAACTTCCAAAACGATCGAAGGTGGCAAACTGCCACTGGGACCTCCCGGTCACGTGCCGCCCGGTCAGCCAGGGCCTACTAACTGCTCGGCCCACCGGTCGAGCGTATCGGCCAGGTATTCGGAGTGAGCGATGGATGCTCCCGATTCGTTGGTGACAATTTTGTTCGAGACGTCCTGCAGTTGTTTGATGACATCTTCTTTTTTCATTTCATTCAGGACGGTTTTGAATTTGCCTTCGTTGACACGATTGGAGTAGGCTTCGAGGTCGTCCTGAATGTGCGTGGTTGTCGTACTGTGTTTGTTTTGTCGTTTGGACAACAATTCAAACCGTTTTTTGCTGGCCGGTTTGACGCTGCCCAGCGATTCACCAAAGCTGCCCAGCGAAGAATCATTGAGGTCCTGGGCGAGTTCGTTTTGTCGTCGCGACATCGCTTTCAAGCGTTTTACAAAAGTGCTGCCCTCAAGGTTATTCAGGATTTTCTTGAGTTCTTCGGCGACCTTTTGGAATTCAGCGAGCAGTTCTTCGTGTTCATCGACCACTTCTTCCATTTGTTCTTGGGCAGGTGAACTCGGCTGCGGTTTGTCAGGAGAGTTGTCTTTGAGCGTGGTGCTTGGCAAAGTGAATTTGCCACCTCCTTTACTTTTCTGATCGTCTTCGTCTGTTTTTCCTTCATCATCAGGTTTTTTGCTGTCCATGCTGGACTCTTGCATATTGATAGAAGGTAGTTTTGAAGACTCGCCTTTTCCTTTGCCCTTGGCCGCTTCGCCTTTACTGGCATCGATGTGCGGTGGGGTTTTTTGTCCTTTTTGAGGAGAACCACTGCCGGCGGTTTTTGCATTCGCAGCCTTTTTCAGCAGGTCCTCGATCGAAGGCATTCGTTTGCCCGAAATGTCTTTCAACGCTTGCAACATTTCGGCAAGTTTTTCCAAAGTCGCGACATTGAATTGATCATTTCGCGTCGCTTCTTTGGCAATCTGTTCTCCGACCTGGGTCAGAGCGTCGAGTCGCCGTGCCTGCATGGCTTCGAGAGCCGCTTGTTTTCTGATTTGTTCGCGAATTTTTTTGGTGTCCAATTCGCTCGCAGGCAAGTTTCGCAAACGAACGTTGTCTTTGAACAATCGTTGCTCAGCTTCGTAGGTTTCGAGCGATTGTTTAAACCATTTGTCGAGGCGACGAGTCAACCAGACTGCGTGTTCCTCTTCTGACAAAATATAAAGCCGATAGGTTGGCGAATATGTTTTTTCACGATTGGGTAGATAATCGGTTGTGAACAGGCGGAGCTCGATGACTTGAGGTTTCACGCCTTCTCGTGTGGGAGAAAACGTGGCAACCGCTTCCAAGTCCGTGGCATTGGGTGCACCGGCAGAAACAATTTTGCTGCCGACGATGGGTTCGCGGATGTCGCCTTCTTGGGGAACGCCTTTCCACTCCATGCCAATGGTCTTGATGCCAAAATCGTCTTCCGCGATGACGTTGAAGACCAACACGTCTTTTTCCAGAACAACTTGGTCCTTGGTGATTTTGTTACAAACCAGTGATGGTGCTGCGTCTGGCTCGACACGAACTTTGAGATTGAGTGGGTTTTTCGGTGTCAGCCGCAACGTATCTTGCCAATTGAATTCCAAGACTTTTGATTGTGGGAAACCGGTCATCGGAGTCTTGATCCAGTGACCGTCGGTTTGAATAGGTTGGCCATCGACGGTTGCCGCGACAATATCTCGGCTCGCTTTTGCCTGAAAGGAGACTTTTGCACCTTCGACCAAAGAGACTGACCCGCCTCGGACATCCTGGATCAAATTTTCAACTCGTTCGAGATAGGCAGGTAATTGGATTTCCGCGGCAATCGATGAAATCTCGGGACGCGGTTGCGGGTCAATTTTGATTTTGTGCCGCGCGTCGCCAATAGAGACTTTCAGTTTCGACGGCTTGCTAACCGGTGGAAGTGTAAATTCATATTTTCCATCGTTATTGTCAGCCACCAGGCCCACGCCGTTGATTTTCGCTTTGCCCTGTTTCGGAGACCATTTGGTTGATTCAGCAAGCTCGGTTTTGAATTCTGATTTTTCAGAAACGGGGACAACAATTTTTTCAGGCAGCGGTTTCATTTGAGCAAACGTGTATCGCTCGGTATGTTTCCACGGCATGATCCAACGTGCCAGTGCATTGAAACCGGCCGACGGTACGAGCAACAATGCCAAAACGACGATGGCAGCCGGAACGCCGGCGATCAATGCCCAACGTCGATGTTTGGGTCGAGGAACGGCATTGTCAAAGTCTTTGTCTTTTGTTTCCTCGTCGACCTGGGCCAGAGCCGCACGGCAGAGTTGTTGGCTGCGATTGTGCTCGTCGGGGTTGTTGACCAGTTCGATGATGCCCAGCAGGTGGTCACCCAAGCGAGGAAATTTGTGTTTGAGCAGTCGAGCAACTTGTACCAGTTGACGACTTTTCCAGATCCATTTGTGACAGACAAGTGGAAACCAGATTCCCAAGCCAAGAGATCCGACCAGCAGGATCGCGCCACGGAGCAGCGCCGAAGTATCCATGAATCGGTCGAGAGCAAAAACTAACAGGTACGAAATAAGTAGTCCAAATAAAGCCGCCAGGATGCCTTCGGCCAGCTTGATCATCCAAACCCGTTTCTGGAAAGATTCCAGTTTGGATCTCATGCGATCTGGGAGCTCAATTTTTTGTTGATGGTCAACTAAACTCATTTTGTTGTCCAAGGTTAAATGTGATTTGCCAGCGGTTTATTATGCGACAATTCGCCGCGACTTGCGCCACGAGAAATGCAGAAAAACCCGCTGAAAGAGCGGGTTTTTACGATGTCTTACGAAAATGTGTTTAAATATTCGCTTCAATTGACCTATTTGTCGTCTTTTTTAGGTTTTTCGTCTTTTGCGGCCTTCGGTTTTTTGGCGTTTTGCTTGGGATCGGCTTTCGCTTTTACTGCACCGCGAACGGCAGGAGGAGCAACTGCAGGCTCCAAGACATCCACGACAACTTGTGGCGCAGCAAACTGCCAATTGGCGGCCGCAGGCATCGCGCCACGGAAAATCATGTTTTTCATGTTGCGAAGTTGTGGTTCGACCGAACTTTTCCAAATTTTCAACTGATTGGGCGACAGATCGCCGAGCAATTCGTATTTGATTGGTGGATCGTTGTTTTGATTGCCTCCTCGGACGAACCCGGCAATGCCGACTTGATTTCCTCGATTTGCAATTTTGTCGCCGAATTTTTCATCGATTACTTTTGTGATGGCGTCCCGTTGTTTTGTCGACAACAACAGTTGTTTGTCAATTCGGGCGATGAACGAGTTCACGGCAGCAGAACGATGAAATTTGTGTCTTTCGGCCAGCGCCGTTTTGTATTTTGACGATTGTTCGTCGGTCAATATTTTTGAAAAATTGTCTTTCCAGATTTTTTCATTTTCGATTGCGTACGAGGAAGTATTCCTGCCTGCAAAGACAATGTTTTCAACCATGACGGCACGTTGGAATTGATTAGCCGCCCCATCCACCGGTTTTACTTTCTCTTTGTCATTGTCCTCGGTTTCATCTTTGTCCCAGGCATCGCCAAATTGCCGTCGATAGACGTCATTTTGTTGTTTTTCGATTTTGCCGACGTATGAGCTTACCGCCCCTTTGGCCGCAAAGCGAAGTTTTTTAAGTTGCGATTGATCGAGTTGGCAGATGCGATCCATGTCGTCGATCAGCGCCAAAAGACGACTTTCTGATGTTTTTTTCTGCTGAGAGACATAGCGTTCGACGCGCTTTTTGGCTGCCACAATTCTTCTGTCTTGCTGCCCATGAGCTAACAACGGCAAACAAAAAATGGTCAGGAGGCAGACCGCTGGGAGAAGCCTGGTTTTCATGTTTTTTCCTTTGAAGAAACGGATTTGGCTAACAATCGTTGCCACGCACAAAAATTCCTTGCTCAATTTGAGCAACGTTGGGCAAAATAATCAAATTCAATCGATTGAAATGCATCCAAGCAGCGTTGAGAAAGTTGCTCGGATAGCGGTGCAATTTACAGTGCATCGGGTCGACAATCGCGAAACGCGACTCATTCGAATCATCTGTTTGACGATCGAGCGAATGTTCGGTTCCAAACGACAGCTTAGATTTTGCCAGCAAACTTTCGGCCCATCCAAAAAACGCCTAGTAAGAGGATAATCAAACCGGCCCAAAACGGATTTGCCCAAAGTCGAATTGGTTTAACACGTGGTTTCGGGTCTGGAATTCTGTCAATCGCGGCAAACAGGTCGTTGATCTGGCTGGTCATGACCATTTTTCCTTGCGTGTTACGCGAGATATCACGCAGGATAGAAAACCTGGCGGGTTTGCCAAGTTTTTCTATTTCTGTTTCCAGAACGTCGATAATCGTTTCCAACGTTGCGCCGGTTTCCCGGCAAGTGACGATGGCCTGGTGAGGCCCATGTTCCTTGGGAATAAACTGACCGGTGAATAGTCCCCATTGTTGATCGTCACTCGGAGGATTGAGTTTGATTTTTTTGGTGGCTCCTGAGGGAGCGATGATTTGCAGGTTGACGTTGCCTTTTTGGAGTGGTTCACCGCCGATGCCTTCGACATTGGCGTCGAGTGTGATTGTGCTGCCAACTTTGGGGCGACTTGGATTGTAGGACAGTTTGATCCCGTCGCCGTCTGCCATCTGACGTTGGTAGGCCATCCAGCGGGCGACCTGTCCCCAGAATCGATAGTGATATTTGTCTTCGACCCCTTCACGCCATCGCCAAGCACCGTCGGTTCCCATGAACAGGATTTTGCCAAGTCCATAAGTTTTGGTGACAAGCAAAGGAATCCGGACGCCGTCCGACGAGCGGTCGGTTCCGTGAACCGCCAATACTTGTGAACCCGCTTTCGCGCGGATTACCGGAGCACACCATTGGAACCCTGGCAGACTTCGCCAGACGGACGCGTTGGCTTCAGGAGTGTCGGCGAGTTTTGTCAGCAGGCTTTTTCGTCCCGACTCAGTAAGTTCAAATTTCGCGGGGATTTGGGAACCGCGACCACGCGGTTGTGTTTCGTCGTACACGACGGGGATTAATTCGTTGAGTTCGGTTTGTTGAAGTGAAAACTGGTTGCCACGAAAACCGGGCATCAGAATCAAGCCGCTTTTCTGGTCTTTCACCATTCCTTTGATGTTCTTGCAATCTTCCAATGTCAGCTGTCCTGCCTGGACACCGACGTCACCCAAAAAGACGACATCGTATTCCTTCAACTCTCGAAGCGTCGTTGGGAATTTTTCGAGATATCCTTTTCCTCCGCCAACGCCTTCGAGATCGGGATGGAACAGCACGCAATTGACTTCGACGCCCGGGTCTCGTTCGAGTGCATTGCGGAAGTACCGGTATTCCCACCGTGGATACGATTCGACGAGCAGAATTTTGTAAGGTTTGTTTTGGATTTTGATCGGCACCGACAGCGAATTGTTTTTCTTGGTGATTTCGTCAGCGTCGGTTGGGATGCTGAGGGTGACGGTATAGTCGCCGATACGCTTAGGACGCCAGACGATTACGTCGCTGACGGCTCCATTTTCGGGAATGTCGATGCTTTTGGTGATCGAGTCTCCAGCGGTCGTTTCGAATGTTGCCATGACCGTTGTTTTTTTGCCCAATGTTGATTCGATCGTAAACGGAATCCGCATCGGCTTGTTAACCTGGCCTTTGACATCGGCATTCAGCGAAACGACGGAAACGTCAGGCAGCGAAACGCTACCACCGACACCCACGGTGAAAATCGGAATGCCTTTGCGGCTGTATTTTTTGGCGGCTTCCATCGGAGAATTACCGATGTTCCAGTCTCCGTCGGAAAACATGACGACACCGCGGAGATTAGGATATTGTTCCAATGCACGATTCAAGGCAGCGTTGAGATCGGAGCCTTTGCCCGGTTCTTTGAGATTTGAGTTAAACGGTTCTTTGACGATTTTGATTGCATCGCCGATGGTCGTTGAATCCCAGATCGCATCACTTTTGCGATGATCTTCGACCCATTGTGAGCGTGTGACCGGTTCTTCGTTAGGAAACTTGGGATTCTTGACGTCCTTGGTTTTCATACTGTCGGAGTCATCCCACAGAACGGCCAAAACAGGTTCTTCCTTGGGCAGATATTTTTGCATCCATTCGGGCTGATTGAATGTGATGCCGACCATGGCAACCAGCAACAGCCTTAGCAATTCAAGCGCCACGATGTTTTTAGCAAAATTGTTTCGCTGCATCGTGATGAATGAAAAAATGGCTGTAATAATAAACAGCGCGATCGCAATAAAGACCGTCGCGGCTGTCGCCTGCATCGCAAACCATTGTGACTCAATCATGCAGCAACTCCTTCGGTCGCGGGGGGTGCTACAGCAGCGGTCGCAGCGGGTTCAGGCCGCGGTGGCAGGCATAAAATGACTTCGGCAACCAGCATCAGTCCCATGACTGCGATAAAAATTCTCCAAATTTCACTGGCCAGTGATTTTTTGCTGCCCAATTCGTCTTTGATGACATTAACGTCGAGCCCTTGGAACAGGCCTTCGATTTTTTTCTCGTCTAACGTGCTTGAAATTTCTTCGATCAGCGGGCGATTGAGTGCAACGATCTGTTTGTCGTCACCGTAAACACCTGACACATACGGAAATGAATCTGAATAAACGGCTTGATTCAATTCCGATTTCGCTTTGAGTTCTTTTGCTCGTTGAGCCAGCGAGGTTCCGGCAGTCAGCATTTTGGCGGCTCCGATCGACGAAGCGCCTTTGGTCAAAGCCCGCTGGACGATGGCGTACATGACAATACCGTTGAGCCAGAAACTGGAATGCGTTTTTTCCGGCAATGTTGTACAAAAATACGCGCCGCCGACATCGGTGTAGGCACGTGTCAAAAGCGAGATATTTTCCTTGCCCATCAACGTTGCCAGCGTTTGATGTTGAGCTTTGATCGAGCAGTATTCATACACTCGAATGTCATCATCTTTCAGTTTTTTTCCATTGAGTGTTTTTTGCAGGATATCATCGTTAACGCCAAGGTTTTGGATACCGATTCCATTTTCCTCTTTGACTTTTTCCCAGTTTCCCCAACTGGCTCCTGCAAATTCGATATCCGATGGCGTGGCACTGGGGAAAAACAAAACAATGCGGCCGGCGTTGATGAAATTGTTGACTTGTTTGGCAATCGTGTCGGTCGGCAGCGGAGCATGCCACAGCAGAAGCGCCGTTTGTTCCCAATCGAGTTCGTTAATTTCGGTCGGATCGAGCACTGTCGTTTCGACTTTTTGCATTCCTCCAAACGCGCTCGACGCAGCGATTTTCATCGCGTCAACATATTTGGGGTTTTCCGAGACGATCACCGTTTTATAAACCGGTGGGTCGGCAAAGGAAAAGTAAAAAGCATTGTCGCTTTCGTTGGAATCCGTCGGTATTTCAACTTTCCCCCAACCGAGTTTGGTCCCTTTGTCGATGACGATGCGGTGGCCGCTGAGGAGAAATTCGCTGTGTTCAATCACGACGGGAACGACCGTTGGTACATTGCCCACGGTAAATTTCAGGTTAACCTTTTGACGATCCCGCATGTCGGGACTGCGCCGGATGCGAACATCGAGGATGATTTCGGTTTTGTCTTTGGATTGAAACTGTTCCACTTTGTCGACCGAAACCGAAAGATTTTCCGTTGGAATATTGGAATAGTTGAGAACATGGAATCGTACACCTTCCAGTTCCTGGAAACCGTTGACGATTCCAGCCCATTCCGTACTTTCCGATTTCCAATCGTTTTCCCGAGCGTCGGAGCAAACCCAGATATCGGTTCTGCCCGTTTGCGTATCGCGAACAAATTTCAATGCGCGGTCCAACATGGCGGGAATGTCGGCTGACGCATCGGTGCCGGTCGCTTCGGGTAAATTCAACAGGTCGTTGGTCGATTCGAGAATAATCGGTTGATTCGTGGTACTTTCGATCAGCACCACCTGTTTAGTGCCATCAAAGGCTTTCAACATTGACGCAATTTTTTCGATTCCGTCGGTGATTTTGGTTTGGCCGGTTTGCACATTTTGCTGTTTCATACTCGCCGAGCGGTCGAGCAAAATGATGACGGTTTCCGGTTTACCTCCTGCCAGCGCGCCGAGCCAACCGGTTGCCAGCGGTCGACAGATCGCGAACAACAGGGTGGCAATGGCCAGAACGCGAGCGGTCATGATCAAGATATGTCGCAGCCGCGCCATCCCCTTGCTCATTTTTTTTGCCGAAAGCAGGAATTGCATGGCGCCCCATTCGATGGTCCGATGTCGACGCTGATTGATCAAGTGGATCAAAATCGGCAGGGCCATCAGGGGCAACGCGTACAGCAGTAGTGGTTGGACAAACGTCATTATTTTTTCTTTGGAGCTCGCTCTAACAGGAAGCTTGCCAGTGCATCATCATAGGGTTGTTCGATGCTGAGGCGGTTGTAATCAACGGCGGCATCCCGAACGACTTCTTTGAGTTGACTCAGATATTGTTTGACCGCTTTGCGGTATTCATTGGCGACGATGCTGGGATCGGCCAATGTCGGTGCGCCGCCTTCGAGGTCCACAAATCTCATGGGGCGATCAAATTCAAACGCGATTTCACGTTGTTCCAGCAGATGAAAAACAACAACATCGTGTTTTCGATAGCGCAAGTGTTGAAAACATTTGTTGAGTTCATGGGGCTGGACGAACAGGTCAGAGATCAAAACGACTAATGCCCGCTGGCGGATTTTTTCAGCTGCCTCGTGAAGTGCTTCTACCAGGCCGGTTTCGCCGGTGGCTTTCATGGTAGCCAATTCGTCCAGAACCACGCGCAGATGAGTCGCATTTCGTTTAGCAACAATCTCTTTTTGGAATTTTTTGCCCGCACAGTAGAGACCAACGGCATCACCTTGTTGCGAAGCCAGATAGGCCAAGGTGCCTGCAAGTTTGCGAGCGTATTCAATTTTGGTATCGGTCCCGTTTCCAAATCGCATGGAGCCGCTGGTGTCGACGATCAAGCACAATCGTAAATTGGTATCGGCTTCGAACTCTTTGATGTAGTAGCGATCGCTGCGGCCATAGGCGCGCCAATCGAGCCGACGGGTGTCGTCGCCGGGGACGTATTTTCGATACTCGGCAAATTCAAGACTCGAACCGCGATGGGGGCTACGGTGCAACCCAGTCACACTTCCCAGCATTGCGTGGCGGGCAAACAGTGGCAAACCTCGCAGGCGGGCCAGGACTTTGGGTTCGAGAAAATCGCGTGATGACATTTGGGCCTACGTTCAATTGCGACGAGTTTCAGGCGAAAACCGTGTTCGCTTTGCCTAACCTTCTTTACTCAAATCATTGACCAAACGACGCACAACATCACGACTGCTCAATCCTTCGGATTCTGCGGCAAATGTGGTCAGAACTCGGTGTGTCAGGACGGGCTCGGCGACTTCCAGGATATCTTCGAGTCGAACCATATAGCTACCGTGCAATGCCGCTCGTGCTTTTGCTCCGAGGATCAGGTATTGGACCGCACGAGGGCCAGCTCCCCAACCTACCAATGGTTTCAACCACTCAGGAGCCTCGTCTGAATTAGGACGTGAACGACGGGTCAGATCAACCGCAAATTCATAAATGTGATCCGGTACTGGTACGCGTCGCACCAGATCTTGAAACTGCATGACTTGCTCACCGGTGATGATGGTTTCCAGATTTGGGAAAACTCCGCCGGTGGTTGTGCGAGCAATTTGAATTTCTTCGTCGCGATGCGGGTAATCGACTTCGATCAAAAACATGAACCGGTCGAGTTGTGCTTCGGGCAGCGGGTAAGTTCCTTCTTGTTCGACTGGGTTTTGTGTCGCCAGGACAAAGAAAGGTTGGCTCAGCATGAACGTTTTACCGACCACCGTAACTTTGTGTTCCTGCATAGCCTCGAGCATTGCGGCCTGGGTTTTTGCCGGCGCCCGGTTAATCTCGTCGGCCAAAACGATATTGGCGAACACTGGACCTTTCACGAATTCGAATTCTCGTTTTCCACCTGCGGAGTCCTGGAGGATATCTGTTCCGGTGATATCCATGGGCATCAGGTCGGGTGTGAACTGAATCCGCGAAAAGTCGAGTGACATGGTTTCGGCCAGGCGGCTGATCAGCAATGTTTTCGCCAAACCGGGAACGCCCATCAGCAACGCGTGACCGCGAGCGAACAGGCAGATCGCCAATCTTTCAATGACCTCTTGTTGTCCAACAATGATTTTTCCAAGTTCTGATTTGAGTTGCTGATATACCGTGCCTAGTTGGTCGATTGCAGCGACATCATCGGATGCCATTTTCATGTTTTCAGTTACCGTTGCCACTTAATTTGTTCCTCAGACTTGGATTGTATTTTGCACAGGGGTCGATCCATACGTCTTAATGCGACGTGTTTTACAAAAAAACGCCAAAAAAATGCACAATCTTGGCGTCTGACACGTATGATTCCAGTTTATCGACGAAACGCTCAATTTTTGCCTTTGTCGCTACAATCAGCCATAATTTTGGCGATGTTTTCAAGGATTTGGCAAAATACTGAAGAAGAATGCCGTCAAGTTGGTAACACTTGAGGAATACCCTGCCAAGGAATGCAACAATCCATGTCTGACGTCACGAGAATAATTGAGGCAGTCGCAGCAGGCCAGGCCAGCGCGACTGACGATCTTCTGCCTTTGATTTATGAAGATCTCAAGCGAATTGCCAATTTGAAACTGGCTAACGAATCGGTGAATCATACGCTCCAGCCCACGGCGTTGGTCCACGAAGCTTATATGCGTTTGGTGGGGTCCAAGTCAGATACTTGGGAAAATCGAGCTCATTTTTTTGGTGCCGCGACCGAAGCCATGCGGCGGATCTTGATCGATCATGCGCGCAGGAAAAAAAGAATCAAACGCGGTGGCGATGCAAAAAAAGTCTATCTGGTCGATATTTCGGACCCCGAACATCAGGATACCGATGAATTGTTGATGCTCGATGAGGCCATCTCGGAGTTGGAGTTGTTAGATAAACAGAAGGCAGAGTTGGTGAAGCTGCGGTTTTTTGGCGGAATGAAATTGCATGACGCTGGAAAGCTGCTCGGTATTTCATCGCGTTCAGCAGACCGCTATTGGGCTTACGCCAGGGCCTGGCTGCAACGGCATATCTCCGAACAGAATCAAGAACCATAAACCATGCGAACCGTCGACATCCGAGAACAGGAAATTTTTCTCAACGCGCTTGAGATCCAGTCGGCAGTCAAACGTTTGGATTACATCTACCAGCAATGCGGGACTAACACGCGTTTGCGCGAACGTATCGAAACATTGCTCAAGTTGCACGAGAACGATTCGTTTATTCTCGACAAAAAAGTTTCGATGAGTCCCGAGGGTGACATTTCCACGGTTACCGAGGAAGTCCATGATTTGACCGGGGTCACACTCGGGAATTATCACTTGGTGCGGCAAATCGGTTCTGGGGGAATGGGCGATGTGTATCTCGCCGAGCAAACCGAGCCAATCCGTCGGCGGGTGGCCGTCAAAGTTGTCAAACTCGGGATGGACACCAAGAATTTTGTCGCTCGTTTCAATGCCGAGCGGCAAGCGTTGGCTTTGATGGATCATCCCGGTATCACCAAGGTCTACGATGCCGGAGCAACGAAAACCGGCCGTCCGTATTTTGTCATGGAGTTGGTGTCTGGCGAGCCAATCACGGTTTTTTGCGACGAAAATCGGCTCGATATCAAACAACGACTCAGCGTTTTCCTGGAGCTTTGTAAAGCGATTCAACACGCGCATCAAAAAGGTCTGATCCATCGCGATTTGAAGCCGTCGAACATTATTGTGACCAAACAGGACGGCGATTTTATTTCAAAAGTGATCGATTTTGGTGTCGCCAAAGCGACTCACGGACGCAAGCCGGGACAAACCGATTTGACCAAGCTCGCATTGATGATTGGTACACCTCATTACATGAGTCCCGAGCAGACGGATACGCAGGGAAACGATCAAGATATTCGCACCGATGTCTATTCGCTGGGCGCGATTCTGTTCGAGTTGGTCACGGGAACGACGATTTTCGAGAACGAGGATTTCGGTAAAAAAAACCTGATTTCGATTCGCGAGATCATTCAAACGCGTTCGGTCGAGAACCCTTCTCTGCGAGTTTCCCGTTTAGAGGATGTCAAACCACAGATTTATCGAGACCGAAAGTCGAGTAAAAAAGAATTAGTGGCCAGGCTTCGTGGAGATCTGGACGCAATCATTCTGAAGTGTCTCAAAAAAGACCGTGCTGAACGTTATTCAACCGTTGCTGATTTGGCAAATGATTTGAGACGCCATTTAAGTAATCAAACCATCGCTGCGGTCAAACACAATTGGTTGTCGCAAATTAGAAGTTTGGCGAAGCGTCGAACCAAGTCGTTTGTCGCGACCGCCGCCATCGCAGTGTTTTTGATTGCGTTGTCGGCGTTTAGCCTAGTGTCAGCATTCAAGGCCAACGATTTTGCTGAAAAGGCATCCGCAGCAGAAACATTGGCGAATGAGCGGCTTCGCGAGGCGAACTCGGCACGTGTCAAGGCAGAAATCGAAAGGCTAAAATCTCAAACGATCGAACGACAGTACAACACTCAAAATCGCCGTTTTCGCAACGAAGGTGCTTGTCTGCGCGCCATCAGCCGGTTTAACAAGTTGCCGCAGAATCAAAATTCGGCCCGTCGTCGGTACTATATTTCTCATTGGTTGCGCAGCGAACTAGATTTTCGAGTTGCCGATTTACTGGCTTCGTCGACAAATTCGTTTCAACAAAACGGCGATATCGCCTTGCTGGAATTGATCCTGGACGAACAGCGGAAAGAATTTGGAACGTCTGATTTGCTGATTGCGAAAACCCTGGACATGCTCGGTAAAAAAGAGCTGGAAAAACGCGATGCTGTACAGGCGGCAAAATATTTTCGCGAAAGCCTGTTTATCCGTACGGAAATCGAACCCAACGGTGTCCAACGTATTCAGACAATGCTTTCGCTGGCGGATGCGTTAATGCGACAGGGTCTGGATGCCGAGGCGAAGACTTATCTGGAAAATGCGAAACGCAAAATCGAGTTGTTGCCCAACCCGACATTTCTGCAAAAAAGACTGCATGATATTAGCGGGAATTAGGTGAACAAAAATGAGCGGCAAGGCGCTAGCCGCCGGTTTGAATGCGCTAACGGACCGGCGGCTAGCGCCTTGCCGCTCACAGGATCTGGCTCGGCAGGAGCCTCGCCCTCCCGGAACATTGCCCTCCCGGAACTCAACCATCTTGAGCGTTGGAAAATGCTCTAGATGGAATATTCAAAATAGTTTCCTTCGGCAAAGTCAAAGATCTTGATGGAGTCGTTTGAAACGGTGCCGCTAAAATGACAAGATGCTCCGTAATCAAACCCTTCGAAAATGTCCTGATCCACATCGATGTTCAAATCGATATGGTGTAAATGACCATGATGAAACAAAGAGAACGTGGTCCCTTTAATGTCTCCGCCGATATAGCACCCCAAGTCGTGGTCAAAGACATTCACCGTGTTTTCTGACAATTCACTACTGACATGGCGTTGTTTACCAGAAGTGTGATCAAGGACGGATGTCGATTTTTTTCCGGTAAGCAACAAACCGGCGATATAAGCAACAATGGCTCGAACTTCAGTATTCATTGATGATGGGACTACTTTGATGTGAAACGATGGGATTGAAATTTTCGAAAAGGACTAGTGTGGTCGCAACAATTAGTGCGTCGGAAATGGATGGGACGGAGGTGGGTTGTGAGCTAGTCAATCGACAGGAACGAGAGTTCAGGCTTCCATAGATTTACTCCCAAGCTAGTTTTGAGCGGATGCAAATCATTATTGCGTCGATCAAAATCAAATCAATCATGTTTTCGGTTGTTTTGCAATCAATAATTCAAGTCGCTTTTTTTTGACAAAGGTGTCAAATTTTTGACGATTGTTTGACAACTCATAGTGTGTAAAACACGACCTTTCATTGCAGACAAAACAGATTCTTTGTCACGAAATCTCTGCTGAACAAACTTGACTCGCTCATATTCATCGATACGAAGATCCGCGAAAAGAATTGTTATGATAAAAAATTGTTTTGAATTACTCATGCAGTGCCGCTGAGACGCAGAGGGTGTGAGTGAATTTCAGCAAAAAACATGAATTGCAATAAACAATAAAAACTTCCTTACACGCCTCCACTGTGTCATCAATTCTCTGTGTCTTTGCGTCTCCGCGTGAGCCTTTTCCGAAACTACCTTAAGACCAGACAAAACTTGGCTCAATGAGCAATCCCGAGTTGGTCGGTTTTCACTAAAATCCTTCTGTTTTTTAGGCGAATTGAATAACGGTGTATTGCATTTTGATTCATGTTCGACATAAAAAATAATCTTCCTTACTTCTCAAGATGATCCTGTAGAGAGAATATTTCATGCCAAGCAAATTTGAGTTGAAAAAAGCAAAAAACGGAAAGTTGTTTTTCAATCTTTTGGCTGCCAACAGCGAAGTGATTCTGACCAGCCAAATGTACGCTTCCAAGGCGACCGCTAAAAAAGGAATTGCCGCAGTCCAAAGCAACGCTGGGTCGACGGACCAGTTTGAACTAAAAACCAACAAGTCCGGCAAGCACTATTTTGTGCTCAAGGCAAAAAATCATCAGGTCATTGGAACGAGTGAAGCCTACAACAATTTGGCCAGCGCAAAAAAAGGAGTGAAGTCGGTTTCCACGAATGCGCCAAAAGCCAAAATTGAAGACAAAGCCTAGTTCGGCCAGTTCGCGACGTTTCAGCGAACGATCTGAGGTGCGGAGAGTTTCCAGTTTTCAATACAGTTCACCATGGGAATATGCCATGTCATCGATCCCTGTGTTTTTCAAACTTTTCGTTGTCGCTTTTCTATTAACAATCGTGGCTCCCGGACTGGCGAGTTGCCAAAAAGCTGAAAGAAAACCCAATATCGTTTTCATCATCGCCGACGATTGTACATTTCGAGATGTCGGGTGTTATGGCGGGCAAGCCTACACGCCTCATATCGATCGTTTAGCGCAGCAAGGCATGCTGTTTCGACGTTGCTTTCAATCATCTCCAATGTGTTCGCCGACACGGCACACGATTTACACGGGACTGTATCCTGTCAAAAGCGGAGCGTTTTGTAACCATACGTTTGCTTATGACAAAGTTAAAAGCATCGTTCATTATTTGAAACCGCTGGGGTATCGCGTCGCACTGTCGGGCAAGACTCATATCGGTCCCAAATCGGTATTTCCGTTTGAATACAGCCGAAACAAAAAAGGAAAGAAAAATGCAAAGTCGAAAACGAAATCAGTTATCGACTTTGAGGCAGTCAACCGCATTTTTCAGGAATCGGCGGCCAGCGAAAAACCGTTTGCTCTGTTTGCCTGTTCCAATGCGCCTCACACGCCCTGGAATCTCGGCAAAAAGTTTTTGAGCAAGTACAAACCAAGCGAATTAAAACTTCGGCCGTACATGGTGGATACACCGGAGACGCGAAAGAGCTACGCCGATTATCTTGCCGAGATATCGTTTTTTGACAGCGAAGTCGGAATGATTCTGGAAGCTTTGAAAAAACATCAACTGGAAAACAATACGTTGGTCATGGTTGTCAGCGAGCAAGGCAACAGTTTTCCGTTTGCCAAATGGTCTTGTTATGATTCCGGGTTGCAATCGGCGATGGTCGTGAGGTGGCCTGGTAAAGTCAAACCGAAATCCGAAACCAGTGCCATGGTCGAATACGTCGATATCTGTCCGACCTTGGTGGCTGCAGCTGGCAGTAAACTCAATCCCGATTTTGATGGGAAAAGTATGCTGCCCATTCTATTTGGCCAAACGGATCAATTGAAAACCCATGTATATGGTCTGCAAACAACACGCGGCATATTTAATGGGCCTCATCACTATCCAATTCGATCGGTCCGCGATGAGCAATTCAAATTGATCTGGAATCTGGACCCCGACGCGAAGTTTCATAATTTGATTAACAAAACAACGTGGTTTCAATCGTGGGAAAAAAGCGCTGAAAACCACGCGCATGCTAAAGCCATGGTCAAGCGTTTTCGGTCACGTCCTGAATTCGAGTTGTACGACATCAGCAAAGATCCGTTCGAAATGTCGAATTTGGCAGCGGACCCAAAATATGCGGCGATTGTCGACAAGCTCAAAACGAATCTTAAAAACTGGATGAAATCGCAAGGCGACCAGGGGCTGGAAACGGAACTGCGCGCGTTTGAGCGTATGAAAAATGGAAACCAGGAATACAAGGCTTGGGCAAAATCTCGAAGGAAGAAGTGAATGGGTGGAAAAGGCTCACGCAGAGGCGCAGAGACGCGGAGGGTTGTTGGACCTGTGATTGAGTGTTGTGGATTTTGAGTTTGTTTTGTGCGGTTTTTGTTTTCAGTATTTCATTCCTATCCTCTGAGTCTCTGCGTCTCTGCGTGAGCAATTCCCAATTACAATCTCGCATTTTTCCGTGTTTGGTAATCCAGATAATGGGCAACAAAGGAAATATTACTTAGTAACTCGCGCAGGTTCCTAAAGAGAAAATAAAATGGTGATTTCGCGTTCAAAGATTTGAACAATCATGAAAATAAATGAAGTCACCAGAGAAACAATTGATCTTTCGATCAAAATTCACCAGAAACTTGGACCAGGATTACTTGAGTCAGTTTACCATCGCATACTTGTTTATGAATTGCGCAAAGCCCGACTGGTAGTTGAGTCTAATGTCAAAGTACCAGTTAGCTGGGATGGCCAAGAAATTGATGAGGGATTTCGCGCCGATATCATTGTCAATCATTCAGTACTCGTCGAACTGAAATCCGTCGAGTCCATTCACAATGTTCACAAGAAACAAGTTTTAACTTATTTGAAACTAACAGATTTGCGTGTTGGATTGCTAATCAATTTTGGCGCAGCGTTACTCAAAGACGGCATTCATCGGATTGTAAATGGATTAGATGAGTGAACAGGATTTGCTCATGCGGAGTCGCGGAGATTTGGTGATACGGTGTTGGATTGTAAGATGGTTTCGTAATTTGTTGTGAATCGAATATTTTTGATTCGTTCCTGTCCTCTGCGTCTCTGCGTCTCTGCGTGAGCAATTCAAAACAACTTTTTGTATTGAATTCACATGGTTAAATACGATCGAGTCAAGCCTGCCCGTTCTTAACGAGGGTTCGGAAAATTGCCTCACGCAGAGTCGCAGAGACGCAGAGGTTTGTTGGAATGATAGTATGCGTTTGATTTGTTGTGACCAGATTTTTTGTGCGATTGTCCAATCAAGATGTTTGTGAGAGGAGTTTTTTGAGTGATCAAGATCAACAAAATTCAATCGGAAGCGACGATTGCGGAGTTGAAGCAGGTGTATAACCAAAATTCACCTTATCCGATCGACAGTTTTTGGGATGCTGTCATCATTGGACAGACGCCGTTTTATGAGATTGAAATACAAGGGCGCGTTGTTGGTCATTGTGGAGTTTCCGACACCGGACAATTGGTGCGTCTGCAATTGGATGACGAGGGATGGGGGCATGCGCCGCAAATTATCAAAACGTTGATTGATGAGTATCGCGTCGAGGAAGCTCTGGTTGCCACTTTTGAGTCAAGTTTGTTGGCAGCTTGTATCGATGCTCAGAAAAAAATATCGACGCATTGTTTTCTTTGGAATGATCAACAACGTGTTGAACCTCCTGCGCCGCCGTTTGACGATTTGAGTTTTCGACATGCGACCATGAACGATCTCGACACGATTACCGACCATTTTGAAACACCGTTTGAGGGGTATTACGAAGGGGTCATTGATCGTCAGCAGTTGTTTGTTTTTTATTCCGGGAGTGCATTGCTCGGCGCGGGCGAATGTCGGCGCAATCAAGGCCAAATTCAATTCGGCGAAGTGGGCATTATGGTGGTTCCCGAACACCGTCGCAAAGGGATTGCCACATACGTTTTGGCGCAACTGAAACAGGTTTGTTACCAAACTGGGATCACACCCATCGCGCTGTGCGATGTTGAGAACATTGCCTCGCAAAGAGCGTTAAAAAAAGCGGGGTTCGTTTCGCGCCAGCGAATACTGTCAATTCATTTTTAAATAGTTGTCGAACCGTCGAGAATCAGTCGACGATTTCAAATTTCACGTTGCTATTTTTTGCATAAAACCGTGGGCTTGGTGTCACAACAGTGTTCGGGCACTGTATTGGATTCAAACTACCCCTTTTTATTTCAAGGAGATTGTGATGAATTCTCGTTTCACCAAAATTTTTGCCATCGTGATGCTTTTGGGTTCAGCGTGTTTTGTTGGCAGTCACGCAGCTGCCAATGATGGCCCAGGTGCCGGTGGAGGTTATCGGCCGTCGGTCACTCAAATGGACGGCCCTGGAGCAGGCGGTGGATATCGACCAAGTCAGCTTGCGGACGGCCCAGGTGCCGGAGGTGGTTATTCACCGAACCAATTGGCAGATGGTCCCGGAGCCGGTGGCGGATATTCGCCTTGCTAATTTTTCAGGCAACAAGATCAATTTGGACGTCGATTCCAATCGACGTCCTTTTGTTTGCATGTCGGCAATTATTCGATGGCCACATTTGTCAACCTGACGGTTTTGCCTGAAATCTCGATTCGCGTCGTCAAGCTTTTGCCGTGGATAATGCCGTCGGGCCGTACAATTGCGACACCTGCATCGGTCGACCAGTCGGTTTTCAAAATCGTTTTTAGCAATTTGAAGTCGCGATCGAAAAATCGAAGTTGTCGCGGGGCGATGATGGCCCAGCCGTCGGTGGTGCGGCGCAGTTGAGTGTTTTGAAAATCGATATCTTGTCCGACAAATCGTTTCGTGATTTTGCCGGTTTCAATATCGATCATGGTAAGTTTGCCACGTTTATACCCGGCGATTTTGTTGTTTTGTGATAGGAATTGTTGGTCGGGGTCCAGATCGGCAGCGATTTTTTGAGTACTTGTTTTGTCGAACGAAACCTTATAGATTTCCATCTCCGTTTCAGGTTGACCAATCATTTTTTTACGATACTGAGTGGAGTAGCCGACAATCAATCCGTTGTTGTTCGGACTGATGGCGATAAATTTTAATTTGTCCAACCAGCCATTTGCCGTGGCCAAGATCGGGACTGAGGTTGTTATTCCTTCGTCAAATTGATCGTCGGACATTTGAACGATGCGGATCCGCAATTTTCGTTTGTGTTGGTCACAGTAAAAAATAGCCAAGCGTTTTGATTCGCTGTTCCAATCGAATCCTCCAACGAAGGTTGTATTTCTTGGACGCCGTTCCGATCGAAAACTTCGATCTGGTTCGATTTCGACGACGCATTCACAGACCATTTTTCCGGTCTCCAACTCAAAAACACCGACGCCGTTCAATTTATGCTGCAATACAACTCGCCCCGATTCCTTACCATGGAAAAAATATTGTTGTTCAGCTCGTGGTGCAAATCCTGCTCGAGTTTTACTTGGTCGAGGCAAAAGTTGAACGACGAAATCTTTGTCTGCAGGTTTAAAAGCCTCTACGCGACGTCTATGATCGTCGTGAGCGATCAGGTATTTGCCGTTGGGTGACCAGCGCAGCACCGGAGCCCTGAGCCGTTGCTCCAGTTGAATCGTACGAATTATTTTGTGTGAGTTGTGGTCAAAGATTTCGATGACAGCGGCATGTTCATTTTCGGTTGTCGGACGCATCCGGGCGACGGCAATGTATTTGTTCGATGGAGAAACTGCAATGTGTTGTGGCTGCAGCATTTTGTTGTAGTCGCTTTCCATCATAAAATCGAGAAAACGATGAACGGTTTTTTCTTTCACATTGATCAATCGAGCGTCGGTGCGCATTTTTTGTTGGCGTGCCTCGGACTTTGTCGCTGTCGTTTTCGGCGCCGATCTGTTGTATTGGATTTCGACGTAGTGATCGGTTGGCAGTCCATCGGTAAATGCCAAAGCCATTGCCCGAAATTGTTCCCGGGGCAACATTTCACGATTGGTAAAAGTTTTTTCATCGGCAATTGAGAAGCGATTTTTTCCACCGAATGTAAAGACCACATGTTCATCTGGTTGAACGCCTCTGGGTAAATCGACACGAAATTGAGCTTCGGCCCATCGGTTTTCCGCTTTCGAGGACATCGGGTAACCAATGTCGATGGTTGATTTTGATGACCAATACCGCTGAGGTTGTGTACGGACCAAACCATATCCATTGAAACAGGACGAAAACCATATCGCTGTTGTTTTTCCAACACTGGTTCGCACCAAGGCTGAGGTAAATGTTTGACAGTTCGCAATTTGCAATACCAAGCCATCAGAATTGTCAGCTTTCAACATCGCCAGTAATGGCGTGCTGTCGATGTCGCTAAGATAACCCGCTTTGGCACAGCGAGGAAAACGATGATGAACTTTGCGTGCGTTGACATCCCAGATGACAACATTATTTTGTTGTGCAGACTCGAACGAATTCAAAGACGTTGATGCTGAGTCAGATTGATTCGAATTCCGTCTGGTCACGGCCAAGAATTTGCTATCAGGCGACCAGGCTCGTTTGGTAATTTGCCCATTGAGTCCAAAATTGGGTAACAGTTTTGGTTGAGGGCGATGATCGAGATCGAGGACGCGGATCCCAGTTTTGGATTGTAACGCGAGTAGTCCGCCGTTGGGAGAAAAGGAGATTTCTTGACAAACCTGTTCGATACGATAAAGCAACTCGGTTTTTGTTTCACTGACGCGCCAGATCAACAAATGACCTATTTCGGCATAGGGGTCCGACGCCACGACGGCTAACAAATTACTGGTTGGCGACCAACTGACTCGTTGAACGGGGTATCGACAAGGCAGAATGTGAAATAGCTTTCTGGTTTCTGACTGGCGCTTGGGTGTTGCACCATGGGTCGAATTGCTGTCTTTAGTTTTCTCGATTTGTTTACGAGGCGAATTCGTGGGTGTTGTTTGCCAACTCCAAATCCGCACCACGGCATCATCGCCGCCGACTGCCAACAATTTTTCGTGACGATCCAGCGACATGTCGCGGATGCGTTTTCGATGATATCGTGTTTCAGGAATTAGAGTTGATTTGCGGGCCGCAAGGCTCAGTTTGGAAATGACTTGATCGTTTTTTAATCCCAGGGTTTCTCGAATCGGTAGAGCCGATAGATGGTTCAAATTAACTGGTTGAAGTGCAGCGTTTGAATCGCTGGTGGTTACATTGGATTGCGAATCACCGTAGATATCGTCGGCGGTAGCAAATTTTTTGTCGGGACCTGCTGACCAAACGATCAGTTTTTTGTCTGAAGTTTTCAGGGATAGTTTGGAATGCCAGTAGTCTTCTAACATTCCGCCACCCAAATAGGGACCGCGCCATTTTTTTCCGACTAAGTCGTTGGGACGTTTCATAAGTTCGTCAATCGTCCGCGGCCAACGTCCCGCCGCGTTTCGAAAACTGATGCACGCGTGTTTTACGGTTTGCATTTGCTTTCGCGTTTTCTCGGTCATGACCGTCGTGCGTTCTGGCGATGGTTTTTTGAACGTCAAATTGACGATCTTTCTGTCGCCCCGCCGGATAGCGAAGCGGTCTGACGAAAAAGTGATTTTTGATTGGGGGTCGCTGACAATGATTTCGTAGGCACCGCTGGGCAGTTTGTTTTCACCGAGTTTGACGCGATAAGTTTTCTTTGTATCGATCAATCGGATGATCGCGCCGTCTTTGAGTGTCGTTACCTCGACTCCCTCATCCGCTTCGATGACCAACGTGCCCCGATCTGTTTTGACATGAATCAAAATTGCTACGAGGAACATGGCGGTAGCTGCGAAAAATCCTCCTGCGAATCCTAACCACATGCGATTCATTCCGTTTCTGCCATTGTCCGATTCGCTTTTGTGCTGATTGTTATCCAGGTTGATCGTAGTTAGTTGCTCGCGAACCGCCGCAGCGCTGGCCGGCCGATTTTCGGGAGATTTTTCTAGCAGTTGACGGACCAATTCAGCCATCGGTCGCGGGCAATCTTTGGCAATCAACTCGTCCATCGAAACATCTCGATGCGTGACCGCCATCATTGTCGAAAACACATTTTGATCGGCGAATTTTGAAGTGCCCGTGAGCATTTCGTACATTACGGCGCCCAAGCTGAATAAATCTGTGCGATGATCAATCGATTGCCCGGTGACCTGTTCCGGCGCCATGTATTGCGGCGTTCCCAACACGTCACCGGTTTTGGTCAACCCCGTGGTGTCATCGGCTCCTCGGGCCAAGCCGAAATCGAGAATGACAACCTGACCTTGTTGGTCTATCCAGAGATTGTCGGGTTTGATGTCACGATGTTGAATTCCGAGTTGTTCGGCATATTCCAATCCCTCGACAATTTGCAGTACGATTTCCCGCACACGGTTGGGTGCGAGTTTACCATCGCGTTTGAGCAGCGTGCTGAGCGATTCGCCTGCTAGTAGTTGCATCGTAAAATAAGGAATTCCTGCGTCGGAACCGATATCCAGAATCGGGATGATTCGCGGATGTTCCAGTTTGGCCGCTGCGCGAACCTCTCGACGAAACCTCTCGGCCGTCTGAGGATTCGACGCCATCAGTGGATTCATCACTTTGAGCGCAACCGTTTCTCCGGTTTCCAAGTGCTCGGCGCGAAAGACGATTCCCATGCCGCCGGAACCGATTTTTTCGATGATTCGATACGGCCCCAACCGACCAATTTCATCGTCAGACTGAGCCGGGTTCAGGAAACTGGCAATGTCCACCGTATCGAGATTTTCCTGAACTTGGTTGTTAATCATTTCCGTGATTTGGTCGTAATCACTGGCGGAAATTGGCGGGCCCGCGATTCGATTTCGCAACGATTTCAAAATCGTGTCCTGCCCGAAATCGGTATCCAACTCGAATTGCCCGAGGTCAGCCGCATGATCATTATTTTGTAGATACTGTTCGCATTGGGCCGCTTCGTCGTCTGTTGCCAAGCCGCTGATGTATTTTTCCAGGAGTTTTTTTTCGATGATCATGGGTTTTTTTAAATGTGAGAATCGATCGGAATTGTGACGTATCGGCTTTGGCCAATGGACGTTTATGAAGGAGTACGCGTCCCGATCACAAAACCTGTTATGGGTTTGCCATTTTTTTAAATCATCCCCTCCAATTCGCTCCTCAAACGCTTTAAAACACGGCCTTTTGCCAAGTAAACCGCGTTGACAGAAATGCCCAATTCGTCGGCGATTTCTGTGGCTCGTCGACCATCAACGGCACTTGCCCAACAGGCCCGCCAAGTTGTTTCTTCGAATTCCGATTTCATCAAAATCAGAGCGCGTTGTGCCAATGCCTGATGAAATTCCTGGTCGGTGAACACTGAATCCGGGGAGTCCGCCAATTCCGGGATTTGCCGCGATTCGTGTTTTTCACGAACTTTCTTTTTCCGCAAATAGTCACGCGTCTGGTTGAGCGTGACGGTCCGCAGCCAACTGCGAAAGCTTTGCTGCGGATCGTATCGAAACGTTGGCATCCGAACCATCAACGACATCATGACTTCCTGAACCACGTCCGCCGATTCATTGGATTCCAAGCCCATGCGTCGGACCCAGTGCATTAGCAGCGGCGTATACAATTCGACAAATCGGCTCCAGGCGACTGAGCTGTTTGACGGATGATTGAGGCGATTGAGCAAACTGGGTGAAGTTGTTGCCATGATGAAAACGAGATTCTCCGAAAACGCGACGCGTCATCGTATTATAACCCAAACGAATTCACCAGAATGAAATCGGAGAATCGGTCATTTCCGTTCTAGTACACTCCCAGATTGCCATTAATAAATCCGGGAGCCTGATCCTGTGAGCGGCAAGGCGCTAGCCGCCGGTCCGAAGCGCTAACAAACCGGCGACGCTACAAGGCAAAACAAACCGGCGGCTAGCGCCTTGCCGCTCACGATGGCTTTGCACATTGTTGAGAGGCGAGCCGTTGCGCTAGATTCCTACTGATTTTGTTTGAAGTTGAAGTTGCGAAAGACTTTTTGTTGAGGTGCCCGCAACGATTTCAAAAACAAAATCAATTTTTTTCGACTCGATGGCTTGAGCGCTCGATATCGATGAACGGACGATTTCGATTCTCCCCCGTGGAGCAGAATCGCATCGTGCAGAGTTGCTGCTCGTCCGTCGTGGAGGTAAGGCGCCGAATCGGCAACACCCCAAAGAGGCGGCGTTTTCCATTCTTGCCGATCGCGATCGGATTGGCTGGCGATCAGTCGTGTTGTGGTCGCCCCAAAATATCCGCCGGCAGACTGACGGATCTGTTGAACGGAGTCAACTCCGACAGCGGGCACAGGGTCTTTTAATTTTGGGCCCATATGGTGCAGTAGCAGATCGGAGTACAGCCCATCGATCGACCCTACCTGTTTGATGTGGCAAACGTTGCAGCGGATGGTGTTAAAAATCTGCTCGCCCTGGAGAACCGCCGTTTTCAGTTTGGGATCTTTCGGCAACACCTGTTCGGGGCGTGGCAAATTTTTGACAAAGGTGATCAGTGCGTCGGTTTGTTTATCTGTTAAATCGGGTTTGGGCTCGATAGGTTTGACAGAATATTTTTCCCATTTGCCAACATCCAATGGGTTCGGAGTTTGCGAACGGTCTCCCGTATGCAGACCGAGTTCCGCGGCGCATGCGGCCAATACAAAATTTGTCGTCGAGTCGATCTGTCCGCGCCAACCAAGTTTGCCGACTGTATCTCTGCCTCCCAACGCAAGTCGACCGGATACGCCATCTCGAATTCGGCTCTGATTTTTAGCAATTTCCTGCAGCGTTGAATCAGGTATTTGGTCAATCAACCCAATCCCAAATAGCGCAGGTGTATTCCTTTGCGTAATCACTAATTTAACGCCGTGTTGAGAGGGAATTTCGATCGTTCCCGGAGATGCCAGGAAACCATTTTTGATTTTTTCCAGATACGCTCGTTGTTTTGATTCGGGCCATTTGGGGTTGGCAACCATACCCAACAATTGATCGCGTTTTGCTCGATATTTTTGATCCGTACTTTTTCGGTGCAACAAAAATGACTGGATAACTTCACGATTTTTGACAAAACCAGGATGGATTCGTGGAGCAGCCGCGTTGAAACGGTTGATTTGTTGCTTGGGAACATTGAGTGGAAACATCGCAGATAGAATGAGAACATTTTTGTCGTTGGTTCCGCCTCCCCCAACGCCGCCTTGGAAGTGGCAAGCGAGGCAGCTTTTCGCGTTGAACATCGGCCCTAGTCCATCGCCTTCGCCACACAGGCGATCGAATTTTGTCCATTGATGGACAAACAGCTTGTGACCTTGTTCGACTTGTTTGGGATCCACTTTTGCGACGGGTGGTTGCCGTGGTGCAAAACACATTTGGGCAATGCCAGGTTCGCAATAGGTGCTGATGCCAATGAACAGCGTTGCGATAACAAGAACTGGGACACAGGCGATGGCGGATTCAAATCTTCGGCCGAGGTATCGATTGATTTGCAACATTTGGAGCACCGCACTGACGAACACCGCTGGCAGGTGGTCGATCAGCAATTGAAGTCATGCCCCGTGTTGGGTTTTGCAAATTCGCATTTATCCCATCAGTTGGAAGAATACTGCGACGACGATCCAAGCGTCAATTTTTTTTTGATGGGACCCCAAAAATTTCCGGAATTCGAGCAGTATCGCAAGGCAACAGCGGTAAATCACTGTTGCCTTGCAATCCCAAGCTGACCGTTTTAGCTTGGGGTTGCGCGAATCTAAAACTCTAAAATTGGTTAACACGTCGATGCTATCCTGGAGCAACATGCGCCTGAGCTGGTTCATTGGCGCTTCGTACCAGCGCCTAGTGCCTTGCCGCTCACGGGTGGCTAATCATCCTCACCGTATTGCCAGTTGCCTTGTTTGAGCATTTTCAGCGCTTCATCGACGGCCGCTTTCAGCTCTCGGTCGAAACCGTTGAGTTCATCTTGCGGTGAGTTCTCGACCCAGACGTCCGGCGCCACGCCAAAGTTTTCCAAATTGATTCCGTAGTTGTTAGGTTTACTTGGATCGTAAGTGACGACCAACGAACCTGGAGTTCGAATCCGAGCTCCACCCATCAACCGGTAGCTACCGGTTGCAATCACGGCGCCATAGGTGGGGTTGCCGACGATTCGGCCCAGTTTCAAATCGCGAAATGCTTGGGGAGTGACTTCGCTGTCCGATGCCGATCGCCAATTGATCAACATGACTTTCGGACCGGCAATTGCCTGTCGTGGGCGGCGCCCGCGAGCTCGACCGCCCGAACGGAAATTCCAATATTCGTAAGGCTTGCGCTCAAGGATGTCGATCAATTGTTGGTCAATGTTGCCTCCACCGTTGTAGCGAATATCAATGACCATTCCGTTTTTGTTCCAGAATTGATTGATTTCGCGTTCAAATTTTCGCAGCGAAGATTGGTTCATCGAACGAATGTGAACATATCCGACTTTTCCCTTAGAAATTTTGTCGACATATTTTCGATTGCCTTCGACCCAGGCGTCGTACTTCAGCGATCGTGTTGAGCCGATGTGACGGATCCGCAGGTGACGCGCTTTGCCCAAGACGGTTGAACCGCCCGATTCGTCAGGTGTCGAAACTTGCAAATCGACATAGTCATTCATCAAGTTGTTCAGAATCGAATAGTAATTGTCGCCGGCACTGATTTTGGTGCCTTCGATCGACAGAATGATGTCACCGACTTTTAGCCTGAGCCATTCTTTGTCCGCCGGACCTTTGGGATAGATATGCGAAACGCGATAATACTTTTCGCCCGGCTTCATTTCGAAACCCAGATTTCGAGTGGAATAGACATTTTCCATCGAGCGAGTTGGTGGGCCGCTCACGCCGGTATGTGACGCGTTCAATTCACCGATCATCTCATTGCACAGATCGTACAAATCCTGGTTTTCACCAACGTATTTGAGCATCGGTTTATAGCGTCGTTTGATAGCATTCCAGTCATAGCCGTGCATGTTCGGGTCATAAAACCGATATTTCATGACCCGCCATGATTCCTCAAAGATTTGTTCCCAACGTTTGGCGACATCGACGCGAAATCGTAAATTAAAATCAATTTTCTTTTTGCCGCTGCCTTTGGTGGTCATGCGGTAAACGTTCGAACCACTGCGGTAAAAGAAATGTTTGCCATCAGCCGACAGTTTGAGCCTGGAAAAGCTGCCGTCGGCAATCTTTCTCGCACTGCCACCGGTGACGCTGACCGCGTACAAACCTCCAGAACGTGAGAAGTAGATTGTTTTGCCATCACGCGAAGTGTTAAAGCCACGGATGCTGCCAGAACCGGACGTCAGTTGACGGGCGCGATCAAAAATCCCATCGAGGTCAATTTTGAGATTCTCAAGGTTCTCGTCCGATTTCTTGTCGTCCGATTTTTTCTCCGCTGTTTTCGGCTTTGATTTGTCGCCTGAATCGCCGCCGGCTGCTCCATCGGACGGGCTTTTTTGAACTTTCGGTTTCGTCGCGGGCTTTTCGGGTGATTTCGAAGATTTCTTTTTCGACTTGCGTTTGCGAACTAAAGGATCATCCGGATCTTCGGTCAATTTCTGCAATGACACGGCGTAAATCTGGTAATCGCCCGATCGGTCGGAAGCGAAAACTACATACTTGCCATCACTAGTTAAGACGTTGCCGAATTCCGAAAAGCGACTTTGAGTGACATTCCATTCTTTGCGATTTTTCAGGTCCAGCAGATACACTTCGGAATTCAAATTTTTGTCCGAACGCGTATAGGCCAACCATTTTCCGTGTGCTGAAAATGCGATGCCTCGATATCCGCCTTCGGGATTATGCGCGACTTCTGTCAATTCGCCAGATTTGACGTCGACGGTGTAGATCTTGCTGTCCGCTGTGAAGGCGATTGTTTTCGAATCACGAGACCATGTATATTCGCTTTTCAACGCCGCCAGTTTGGTCAACTGCCGATGTTTGAAAGATTTAAAATCATACAACCAGATTTCTTCGTCACCTGATTTGTCCGACATGTAGGCCAACAATTTTCCGTCGGGTGAATAGCTGATGCTGCGATCGCGCCATTCGGATTGGGTGACACGCGTTTTCTCACCTATTTTGGGGTCAACCGGAACCAGAAAGATCTCTCCACGGTATTCAATCGCAGCAGATTCTCCATCGGGTGCGGGAGCAAAATCACTGGCCTCGCTGTCACTGGTGACGACTTCGATGAGGTTGTCTTTGGGGTCAAAGCTGAGATCGATTGAGATTTTTTCCGGCTTACCACCTTCGAGGGAAAGCTTCCAAATCTCAAACTCATTTTCGTAAACAATGGTTTTTCCGTCGGGACTGATTGACGGGTATTGGATTCCATCCGTTTTATGGAATGTGATTTGTTGAGGTTTGCCGCCTTTGGGTGAGATTCTCCAAATATTGAAGATATCATCGCGTTCGGACATGAAATAAATGTTTCCGTCCGCGCCCCACATGGGATAAGCATCTTGCGTGTGTTGCCGAAATTTTTTGACATTCAAATCGGTCAGTTGTCGGATTTTTTTGGTTTTCAAATCCTGGACCCAGATGTCGGTATTGTTGTTCCCGCGATAATGTTTTCGCCAGTATCGAAATCCTCCCCGGTTGAACGCAATTACCTTGCCATCCTGACGGAGCATTCCCGCTGCACCGCGATCCATGTCGTAAGGTTTGGGCAAGCTGCCATCGATCGGTGCCATATACAATGGCGATCCCCAAGGTGCCGCGCCACGACTGGTGGCGACGATGACACCTTTTCCATCAGGGGTCCAATACTGAACTGAGTCGCCCGTTGAATGGTGGGTCAACTGCTTGGGTTTTCCACCGTCGACTGAAACCAGCCAAACATCCGAATTGCCCATGCGGTCCGAGTTGAACGCAATCCATTTTCCGTCGGGTGAAAATCGGGGAAACGTATCGCGAGCGATATGGGCGGTAAGTCGCCGAGGATGTGAGCCGTCGGAATTGGCAATCCAAATATCGCCGTGATAACTAAAAGCGATCTTGCCGTCGTTGCTGACATGTGGATAACGAACAAACTTGACCGGCTCGGCCCAAGCAAAACCTGGCACCAACAACAGAGTCAACGAAAAAAGAATCGCACGTTTCAACATCAAATTCGCCTTCAACAAAATGGGGTCAATCAATGGGCGTCAATGTTTCAGCTTAATTGAAGCTTGCGATACCGTCGAGCTAGCGCACGAGTGCATCGGTTTGTATCATTTTTCGCAGAAGTTTTGACGATGATTTGCGCATCTAAAAATACGAGCGAACCAGGTTTGTGTGGTCTTGAGATAGGTTTGGAAAGGCTCACGCGGAGACGCAGAGCGGCGGAGAATTGGTGACACGGTGAAGGTGTGTGGACGATTTGTTGTGAATCGTATTTTTTTTGAATTTTATTCTTACCCTCTGCGCCTCCGCGTCTCTGCGTGAGTCGTTCATTGCAGTTTCTTGAGCGGATCTTCGCATCGATGAATACGTGTGAGGCAAGTTTGTGTGGCTTTGAGGTAGGTTCGGAAAGGCTCACGCGGAGACGCGGAGAATTGGTGACGCGGTGAAGGTGTGTGAGGACGATTTGTTATTTGTTGTGAATCGTATTTTTTTTGAATTTTATTCTTACCCTCTGCGTCTCCGCGTCTCTGCGTGAGTCATTCATAACAAATTTCTTGAACGGGCGATTATTTTAATACCAGCTCCACAGGGCAGTGATCCGATCCCATGACTTCTTCGCGAATTCGCGATGCCTTGATTTGGTTCCAGAATTCTTGTGCGACAAAAAAATAATCCAATCGCCAGCCAATGTTTCTTTCACGGGCGTTCGTGCGAACTGTCCACCAAGTGTACTTGCCCGGGCTTTGATCAAATTGTCGAAATGAATCGATGAAACCTGCTGCAATGAATTTATCCAGGCCAGCGCGCTCTTCGTCGGTGAAACCAGCATTCCGCCGATTGCTTTTCGGGTTGGCCAGATCGATTTCTTGATGCGCACAATTGAGATCCCCGCAAAAGATCACGGGCAGTTTTTTGTTGAGTTTGCGGACGAATTTTAGAAAATCGCGATCCCAGATTTGCCGATAGTCCAGTCGCGTGAGCCCTCGTTTTGAGTTGGGTGTATAAACGGTGACTAATTGAAATTTATCAAACGCCGCGACGATCACTCGGCCTTCGCCATCATGTTCCGCTGAACCCATTCCGAGCGAAACGGAGTTTGGTTCTTGTTGGCACCAAATCGTTGTGCCGCTGTATCCTTTTTTGTCAGCGGAATTCCAAAAATGGTGGTACCCCAAACTTTCGACCCACTCCAGATCGTATTGTTCCGGTTGCGCTTTTGTTTCCTGCAAGCACAGAATATCCGGGCGGTCGTCTTCGACAAACTCACAAAAGCCTTTTTTGCTGGCAGCGCGAATTCCGTTGACATTCCACGAGACTATTTTCATTTTCAATTTCCGCCGAATTTATTGATCGATGTTGGACACAATGTATTTGAAGTTGTGCCTGACGGGTATGTCCCTGGCTGCTTTTATGTCCGACTCGCTCACGAGGAAATTGCATCTCCAATTGGGTTAACGAATTCTGCCATCAAATAACCGATGCGCAATCGCAAACGCGTCGAATTTGAGGGAGTCGGGAGTCTTTTCAGGCAGCTGCATCATCTGTTTCCGACCTTTAAAACGGTTTGAAACGCTGGCTATCATCGAATTGTTCATGAAAAGACTCCCGACCCCGTTATGTAAGACGGAAGTTGATGCAAAGCTTGTCGCCGATTTTGGCTGGAATCAATATCTGCGCCGAACTTTTTTCACCGAACCGACTTTGAATTTCGGGTATTTTCGAAGCGCTGCATTGGACGCTTGGCGGCTATCTCGCGCGGGAACGACGAGATATACCGGATAGCCGTAACGGTTGGGTGGATACAACTGAACCTCCCACATATCAAATAGCCCGCCGCTGTAGCCTTGAAGTTGCAATTGGAGGCGTGCGAAGTTTCTGAACTGAGCTTTTTCGCGTTCTCTGGCAGCCGCTTGAGCTTTCAGCTGCAGATTGTATTCCGACTGTTCTTTTAACCTTTGGGCATTTTCCCGATCTTTTGCTTCGACGCTCGCAATAAATTTTTGCAGACCAGGATTCAGGATGGCCTGATCTTTTTTGCTGAAAAAGAAAATCGGAATGCCGTACAGGTCTCCGTTTTCCAGTTCGAGTAACACACCATCACAGACAAATGTTCGAGGAACACCTTTTTGCAATCGAACCCATTTTGCCAAAGAATTTTTGTCTTCGATTTTTTTGTTTTCAAAATGGCCAACGATTCTTGGCACCATTTTTTGGTAAACCTCAGGAAGGTTGTCGAACACTCGATCGTTGACATAGATTTTGGCTTTGCGACGTTTGATCGTCACGTCGCGGCGGCCATACTCGACAATGGTTCCGTTGACCGTCAATCCATTGGCTAACGTCCATTTGCTTGTCGGCTTTTTCTCATCTTCTTTCGCTTTCGATTGAAGATATTTTTTGTCTGCATCACTCAATTGCGAAATTTCAACCATCACCAGGCTTTTGTCCGCACGTTGCAATACGACACGAGATTCGTCTCGGGCAATTAAATCAGCTTTGATTTTGTAATGGCCTGTCGAGTCGGTCCAAGTCCGCGCATCGGTCTGCTGAGTTTCTTTATCTTTCGTTTTTTCTTGTGAATTGGTGGCTCCGATTAGAATTGCGAGTAACATCAAAAAGACGAATGTGATGGGTGTGTTTTTCATTTTCTGCTCCAAGTAATTTTTCGACACGCGGTGTCAATTTTCCCTGTGCCAGATCATCCGCAAACAAACTGGCAATCTGCATTATGTCATAGCGAACACTGGCGTCACAACGAGATGCAGAACTGTTGCTCGCCAAATTCGTTCACAGTTTCTGAGTTTATTTCAGATGTCTCAAGCCGCGGTCAGGCAATCTCAAATTTCTCCAACAGACGATAAAGTGAACGGCGATTGATCCCCAAAGCCTGTGCGGTTTTGGTTTTGTTTTTTCCGCAACGATTGTAAGTCTGAACGACATGGATTTTATTTAATGATTCGAGATCGACATCGTTTTTATTCAATAAATATGTATCCAGCGGCGTCTCATCGGCTTCGAGAATTGCCGGTGGAAGATTTTTGAGTTCAATTCGGTTGTCGTCGGCCAACACTTTTGCTCTCTCAATCGCGTTTTGAAGTTGGCGAATGTTCCCCGGCCAACTGTAGCTTTCGAGTCGATTCATGACTTCGTCGTCAATCACCCAATCCTCGGAGGCAAACCGCTCGGCAAGCAGTCGGATATCTCCTGTCCGATTTCTCAATGGTGGAAGTTTGATTGCCAACACGTTAATGCGATAGTAAAGGTCTTCGCGAAACGTTTTGTTTTTAACTTCCTCTTCCAAATTGCGATTGGTTGCCGCGATCACGCGAACTTTGACTTTTCGTTCGGCAACTGAACCGACGCGCCGCATCGAACCATCCTCGACTACGCGAAGCAATTTGGCTTGGAGAGCGCCACTCATTTCGCCAAATTCATCGATAAACAGGGTGCCGCCATCGGCGATTTCAAATAGTCCAGGCTTCGCGGCAACGGCTCCCGTAAACGCCCCTTTCTCATGGCCGAACAATTCGCTTTCCAGCAACTGTTCCGGCAACGCGGCACAATTGACCACGACCAGCGGTTTGTCTGACAACGGGCTCGCCTGGTGAATCGCGCGCGAAACCAACTCTTTACCGGTTCCACTTTCACCTTGAATCAGCACGGGTTTGTCCGACGAAGCTGTTCGTTCGATCAACCGAAACACTTCGAGCATTGCAGGTGATTTTCCAATGATTTCAGTGCCGGGCGATTGTCGCCGAATGATCTCTTTGAGTTGTTTGTTTTCCTTTTGCAGTTCGTGTGTTTCACAAGCGCGTTTGACCAATCGGACAAGGTCGTCCATTTTTGCGGGTTTTGTGAGAAAGTCATAAGCCCCCAGTTTGATTGACTCCACGGCATTTTCGATCGTGCCACCGCCGGTCAGCATGATGACTTTCGGGGGTTCATCACGTTGCATTAATTGTTTGAGTGCATCGATACCGGACATGCCTGGCATGTGAAGATCCAGGATCACGACATCAAATTTTTTGTTGGTTGTTACGTTGATGGCTTCTTCACCATCTTCGGCTTCGTCAACGCGAAACCCCAATCGCTTGAGGTATCGGCAAGCGGATTCTCGGAAATCAGATTCATCATCGACGATCAATAGATCGATGTCGTTTGCTTGATCACCCCGGGCGGGTTGCTTTTTTGTTTTTTGTTCAGCCGTCATAGATTGCACCAGCCGCTGTTGGTGTAAATTGCAATTTGAGGTTCATTGTTTGTCGCCGATCGACTGGCCGTTTCCGCGAGACCAAATGTGTTCGACCATGGAGCAACAGTTTATCGCTCCCAACCGGAGTTTTCCTTTACTCCCACTCTCATTCCGATGAATTTGTTGAAAAAAACTTGTTTTGGGGAGCCAAATGCAACCACCATGCCAATCATCGAGCGATCCATTACCTCGATGACAACTCTGGTTCATGGCGCCAAAGTGAGCGAATTCGCGCGCGGGAGACCCAGCACGCACAGTGCGATTCACGACGATTTGTGAGAATTGTTCTTTGGGTCATAAAACGGGAGTTCGATCGTAAATTTTGCCCCGCCTGATTCGGAATCGTCGACAAACATTTTTCCGGAATGTGCTTCGATGATTCGCCGTGAGATGGCCAGGCCAAGACCTGTGCCTTTTGTTTTGGTCGTGAAAAAAGGACTGAATATTTTTTCGCGGTTTTCTTCGGGTACTCCGTCGCCATCGTCAGATACGATCAATCGCAATTGTTGCTTTGATTTAATGTCGCTTTCGTCGAATGACAGGCCGACAACAACCGTGCCGTCGGCGGTCGAAGCGAATATTGCATTTTCCAACAAATTGCGGAGCACTTGGCACAACCGATCACGATCAACAAACCACGTTCGAGGGACATTCTCATCGACGTTCAATTCCAATAGGGGCGCCGCCTCCAATTGTTTCGCGGCAAGGATTTGTTGCCAGGTTTCCTCGATCAAGGTTTTGATACTGCATTTGCGTCGTTCGAGAATGATGGGGGCAGAATAGTTGCGGACTTCCTCCAGCAGAAAGTTTAAATCATCAAGTGCCTTTTGAACTTTTTGAACGAGTTTTAAACTTTCTGGGTTATCTTGCAGATCGAGTGATAGTTCGGCCAGGCAAGCATGACTTCGCTGAAAAACATTGCGACTTTCGTGTGCCAATCCCGCCACCATTTGTCCAATTGCGGCTAACCGTTCGCTGGCTACAAGTTTCTGTTGAGCTTCGTCGATTTTTTCCAAGTGTTTTTTTCTTTCGACCAGCCGCCCAATTAATCCGCGAAGTGCACTTGGATTGATCGGCTTTGAAAGAAAGTCGTAAGCTCCTTCGCGCAGCGCGATCACTGCCGTGTCAAATTCGCGAATTCCGGTGACAACGATGACAGGAGAATTGGGAAGCTCTCGTTTGATGGGGCCGATTAGGTCGCCGCCGCTTCCGTCCGGCAGGCGCCAGTCAATGATGACGGTGTCGAAGTGTTTTTTTTCAACCGCGCTGATTGCCGGCAAACAATGTGATACCGATTCAATCTGATAGCCGTCTAGCGACAGAATGTCTTCCATGTTTTTGCGGGCATCATCGTCGTCTTCGACAATCAATACCGAGAAATTACGCACCATGGTACTAGTTCTAAAAAGCTATCGAAATTGTTCAGCAAATATTCCAGCCGCTTATTATTTGCCATCGCCAAGATTCTGAAAACCATTGTTTCCTTGATCCTCTAAGGACATCGTGGTCAATAATCCTGGCGAGCTAGAAAGGCTGTGGCTTGAAACCACAGCCGGGTATCAGTTGCATCTGTTGAAGATCAACGATTAATTGCAATCTTTCGAGGTTTCGCTTCGTCGGATTTAGGAACGACAATTTTTAATACGCCGTCTTTGAATTCCGCTGCCGTTTCATCCTCGTTGACTGAATTGGGCAAGACTACACTTCGTGCAAAGCTGCCGCTGTAGCGTTCCACACGATGGTATTGTTTTTCCTCGTCCTTTTCTTCGGTTTGTTCATTCCGTTGACCACGAATGGTCAGCGTGTTGTTGTCGATTTGAATATCGATATCGTCTAAATCGATACCTGGTAAATCAACCTGGATTTCAAAGGCCTGGTCGGTTTCGGCGACGTCCATGGACACACTCATCATTTGAGGCAACTCGCCATCGGTCTCCGACAAAAATTGATTGAAGAAGTCGTTAAACAGATTACGAGACATCAAATTACGAAACGGCAGTGGCGTCATCGTACGAGGTTGACGGTTTACAAGCGTTTTAGTCATTAAGATTCTCCTCAATTGTTTAAAGAAACGTGGCTCAAGGTTTTTTTAACGGGGGATTCGCTTGACCGCTTCGATGTCGATTTTGTCGCGTTGATCTTTTTCTGGCGGAACCAGGTTTCCAATCATTCCAGAGACAACAATTTGATTGTCAACTTCGACATCGCCGATTTCGCGGATCGCTTCCTGTGCAAGCTGTTTCAAATAGTACGAAGGCAAACACCCAATCATCGTCAAACAATTCTCATTACAACGAAATTCAACGAGTCGACCCCGACCTCGAAAATGGGGATGCAACTCCAGTAACTCCGCTGCTTGAATTTCCAATCGTTGTTGCCTCGACCGCTGGCGCCGGCGAATGGGCGTCAGCGACTCAGAACCTGGCTTGGATTTTCGTTGAGTCATCGTTGTAGATAGTTGGCCGCGTGCTGGCTTATCTTCAGTTCCTGTCAAAAGCAACTTGCCTCAAAACACGCGTTTGATATTTGCAAGACGCGTGCCAATCCACCGTCAGTTAGAGATTTCGAAATTCACTCCATCAAATAACCGCACGTGATTCATTTCCAAGTAGAAATGCTGTCGGCGGTGGAGGTTGTATCCGTGCTCAATCGCGCGCGTTCATACCCAATTTTGTGCGACAACGCCGTATTTTAGTCATGATTGAAAATCAGTTGATTTATGAAACGGCTTCTTTGATCGAGCCCAAAAGTCGATCGATATTGACTGGTTTGCGGATGACTTTCCAGGCGCCAGCTTCGATCGCGCGTTGGATACCGTCGTCGCCAGCGTAAGCCGTGATCATGATGGCACGTAAATTTGGATTCAATTTGAGAATCCGCTCGTATAGCTCTACGCCATCAATGCCCGGCATTTTGAAATCAAGTAGACAAAGGTCGTATTGGCATTGCGCTTGACAAGTACAGAATTGCTTGATTTTGCAGATGGCGTCTTCAGCACATCGAGCCGTATCGGTTTGATAGCCAATATCTCCCAAGATGTCCGAGAGATTTTTGAGAATATCTTCGTCATCATCAACAATGAGAATTCGGTAAATTTTCTCCGCCATCATTCGCCCCAACTTTTTTAATTTATCCGAATTCCAGCAGTCCAAATGTAACGCATTGACATACGAGTCAACAGGAAAAATTTCATCTATCACCGATTGCACGATTGCGCATAGTAATGTGTGGGGGTGTCACGATTATTCAATGCGGTTCGGAAGACAGAAGTCTCACGCAGAGGCGCAGAGGTTTGGGATAGATAGTAGTTATTCGTGACGTATTTGATTTGTGGATAGATCGATTTCAGTTTGATGTCTCATGCCTCAATGCTTTCTCCGTGACTCTGTGTCTCCGCGTGAGACCTGATTGACACCAACGATATTGGCATTGAAATTGCAGCCATCTACAAAGCATATTCTTCGATCAACGCAGGAACAGCGAAAATGACAAAACGCGTGAAAATTAAAACACCAGAATCGCAGTTAGTAACTGCATGTACGGTAAGCGATCCTGTTCGTGCAGAGCTGATCAAGAATATGTTGCTGGACCACGGTATCAAAGCCGAAGTCGGTGGTCCGCACCAGGCTGGTTTCACGGGTGCGTTGCCCGTGGAAGTCATTGTTCGACAAGCCGATGTCGCAGCCGCCCATGAGTTTATTCAGGAACATTTCCCCGATGGTTAGTGTGTTCGAAGTTCGATGGGATATAATTCGCGTTTTGCGGAGTGAAGAATCCAATCAATGGCGAACGATTTGAACATACAAAATGCCGTCCTTGCCGCTATTCTGGAAAATGCCGTGGACGCAATCATTACCATAGACGAAAGTGGCTTGATTGTCAGTGCCAACCCTGCCGCCCAAAAGCATTTCGGTTACACCATCGACGAGATGTTGGGCGAGAATGTCAAAATGTTGATGCCTTCGCCGTACAGTGAGCAGCACGACGATTATCTCGCGAATTATCACAATAGCGGTATCAAAAAAATCATCGGCATTGGCCGCGAAGTGGTTGGACGACGAAGTGATGGAACAACGTTTCCAATGCACTTGGCGGTCAGCGAGATTACGATTGGCGATCGCAATTTGTTTATCGGGTTTGTCCGCGATATTTCGGACGTTAAGGACGTTGAAAGCAAACTTGAATCACTCAACGCCGAACTAGAAAATCGTGTCGAACAACAAACTTCACAGCTTCGCGAAGCGCAAGCGGAATTGGTACGCATCGAAAAATTCGCGACACTCGGTAAAGTCGCCGGTGGCATCGCCCACGAAATTCGCAATCCGTTGAATGCAATTAAAACATCCGCGTATTACTTGTTGAACGCCAAAAACATTACCGACGAAAAAGTTCGGGAACATCTGGAAAGGATTGATCGTCAGGTTAATTTCATCGACAACGTGGTTACTGCGTTGTCAGATGTGGCCAAATTGCCAGACGCCCGATTGTTTGGCACCAACGTCAATTCGGTCATCAATTCGGCCATGGAATCCATCCAACTGTCGGACGATATCGATTTCGAAATGGATCTCGAGGCGGATCTGCCCGAAGTCATGGTGGACACCAATCAGATTGTGATCGCCATCAAAAACCTCGTGAGAAATGCGCGCGATGCGATGCCCGATGGCGGTGTTCTGACGATCAGTTTTACAAGCGACGAACAAACGGTTTCCATTCATGTCGCCGACACCGGTAGCGGAATTTCGCCTGAAAACTTGGACAAAATTTTCGAACCTCTATTTACGACGAAAGCTCGTGGGATGGGCTTGGGACTTTCGATTACCAAAGCGATTGTCGAAAAAAATCGCGGGACAATCAAAATCGAAAGTGAACTTGGAAAAGGCAGTCGTTTCTCAATTGAATTGATGCGAGTTTTATCCGAACGAGATTAGTTTTTGCAAAAATGTCCGACTTGTGGCTTGGCAATACCGGTCGAAATTGGAAAGGGTCGGCGTTTTTTTGCTTGATCAATCGACTTCGAGTTGCGACAGCTCGTCAGCAGCTCCTTGCAACCTGTATTCTTCGGAGATTATCCAATTGCCATTTTCCCATTTGAGAATTTCGCGATGTTCCAATTCATCGACCATGATGATGGCCGTGGTCGAGGCAACGCGAAGTTCTTCGACCAGTGTTTTTGCCAGCAAACCACGCCCGTCTTCTTCACCGGTTTTCAAACCGTTTCCGATTTTGTTTTTAATCACCTCAAACGCCTGAGCCAGTGAAGCGTATTCTCCATCATGCGGTCCCAATACGGTGACTGGGCAAGGTGCTTCTCGCAAGACTTTTTCTGTGACGCTACCGACTAACAAATGAAGGAGTCCAGATCGGCCATGTGTTCCCATCACAATCATGTCAATTTCGTGGTGCCGAGCGTAATCGACAATGATGTCTGCCGGGTTTCCCATGGCAACCTGTCGAGTCGTTTTTTGATGGAGTTCATTTCGATTGTCAAACACCCACGCCAGTCGATCCAGCTGGTTTTTCTTGCGTTTGAGCTCCAAATCGTCTTTTGCCACGTAGAGCAAATGCAAAGTGGAGCCCGATTGTTTCGCCAGACTATAGGCGTATTGAATAGCATGTCGGTTGTTTTCACTAAAATCGGTCGGCGCGAGGATGTTTTTCAAAACGGTCACAGCGACGTCTCCTAAACCTAATTTTATTGTTTTGATCGTGTTGGCAATTCGTCGCAACGAACGTGCCAATAATCCCGAAAGCCAGAAGAATGAATTGCCGAGGCACAACCGTGCGTTTTTCGGACCGTTTGCACACGATCAGCGCGCGAATTCGCACTCAAATCGACGGTGGGCGTCAATTTTAGGAATTGAGCATTCATAGGTACGCGGTTTGCATTTCCAGTTGCCGACCAACATTAACTAGAAATTAAAAAAAGAGTACCAATATGTCCTCAAAAAATTACCAACGAATTTTAGTTGTTACTGATGGATTAAATTCATCAGAACCGACCCATCAAACGGCTTTAAATTTGGCTCGCGAACACAACGCCAACATCACGTTGGTGGATACGTTGCGACCTCCAAGTGCGATAACGCGGTGGTTTTCATCGAATGCTGGCGACGTGTTTGAAATGGTGTTGGCCGACAAACAGGAGCGGCTGGAAAAAATTGCAGAAGAGTTTCGCGCTGCTGGAATCGAAATCGAAACCAAAGTGTTGTTGGGAAATTCATCCGAAGCGATCACCCTCGAAGCAGTCGACGGCGAAGCGGATCTGGTCATTCGCTATCGGAAAGGGGTTCATAGCAAGTATACCGGTGCGTTTGGCAACACGGCGCGAATACTGATGCGTTACTGTCCCAAACCTTTGCTGTTGGTCAGAGAGACACCTATTGATCAGCCTCGAGTTCTCGCTTGTTTTGATGTTGAACACAGTGATAAAGAAAACAACTCGATCATCGACGAGTCTTATGGGCTGGCCGGCGACAAACAGCGATTGTTCGGAATTTATTGCTGGTCGATGTGGGGCGAAGATCTAGTCCGCAAACGAATGACAGAAAAATCGCTCAAAGAGTCATTAGATTTCAACGAGCGGCTTCACAGGCAACTTTTTGAAAACTTCAGCGAACGTCACGATCTCTCGTGTTTTGGCGCTGGATTGAGATTCGAGCATGGCCGACCGGCGGTGGTCATTCCGCAGTTTTGCCGAGATGAAGAAATCGATGTTGTCGTCATGTGCAGCGCATCGTTGAATCACCCGCTCATGCGTTACTTTGGCAGCACGATCGAATCGGTGATCGACCAGTTGCCATGTGCGTTGATGGTTGTCAAACCAATCGGATACGTTTCACCGATTGCGGCATCAAAAAAATCAGCAACGGCATAAGGTAGGGCCGGTTCCCACCGGCCATGTCAAAGCCACCCGTGAGCGCTTTGCCGCTCACAATTCAACTTCTACTTTTTCGTGTCATCTGTTTTTGCCGAACTCGGCTTATGACACTTGCCGCGGATTCACGTCGATACACCCAGCCGTGGCAGAATCCATAGCTGCAACGCGAACCAAATAAACAAAAAAGCTGCGAAGATCAGAATGTCTATCATTGGTGATCTCCTTTTACAAACAAAGCAACAAAAAGGTAATCATCGTTTCTAAACGATATGCCCAAGTTTGGGTTCTAACGCAGTACAGGTGTCGAACATTTCGCGAGCCAACAGCGCCATCACGTCGTCCATCGAAACGATTCCCACGAGTTTTTGATTTTTGTCGATGACAGGCAGGCGTTTGAAGTTGATATTTCGGAAAAAACGAGTCACATCAAATAGACTCATCGAATCACTGATGGTTTCAACATCCCGGCTCATCACCTCTGAAACATACGAGTCAGGTGTGGCAGCGCCGAGCGCAAGTCCCATGGCAATATCTCGGTCAGTAATAATGCCCGTTACAAAATCTGATTCATCCACAATAACGACCGAGCCGACTCGTTTGTCACGCATCAAATCTGCCGCTTCAGAAATTCGAGCATCTTCCGTCTGCTTGTATACTTCGCAATGCTCTCGCATCAGTTGTTTCAAGATCATTGATATGCTCCCATAATCACATAGCCGTGTTTCGGCGGTCTCAGTGCTGATCAAAGACCGGCGTCAAGGTGCGGAACGAGTTCTAAACAAATCATCATTGGCCGGTGACTTGAAAATTGGCTGCAAGCGCCATGCCAATGTTTTTTTGTTTAAAATCACGAAGCGGTTTCGTGAATGCGATGCAAAAACGTGCCAATCCGCTCGTGCGAAACGGCGCTATTGCGAAACGACTGAATACCTGATTTTGATATCTGGCCGATTAAACGTTATTACGAAAGATCCGAAATCGCAGCTGAGTTTTACCCGTTTGAAAGTTTGCATTGGCCCAAACTTTGCAAGCTCCGTCGAGCAGAACTCCAGTGAAACCGATCCCGAGGAATCCATGACGCATTTTCATCACGATACGCCAGCACTCGACGCATTGCTGCCTCCGCAAATGGCACTCAAAAGCGAGGAAATCGGAGTTAAGAAAGCAAACCTGGATCTAGTATCGACATTCGTTCTGGGAGTTTTGGCGGGTGCGTTCATTGGGTTGGGGGGATTGCTTTACTCGGTGGCGGTGACGACCGAGGGATTTGAAATCGCTTACGGTGTCAAAAAACTTGTTGGAGGGCTCGCCTTTAGCGTTGGTCTGATTCTCGTGGTGGTTGGAGGAGCCGAGTTATTTACCGGCAACAACCTGATTGTGATGGCGTGGGCGAGTCAACGGATCTCGACGGCAAAGTTGATGCGGAATTGGGTAATTGTCTACATTGGAAATTTTGTTGGGGCCATCGGAATTGCTCTGCTGGCTTTTCTGGCAGGTATTTCAGAACAAAACGGAGGCGCTGTCGGTGAAACCATGCTGAGCATTGCATCTCACAAATGTGAGCTGAGTTGGCCACAAGCTTTTTTTTCTGGAGTCGGATGCAACGTACTGGTTTGTCTGGCGGTGTGGCTGTGCATGAGCGCCAGATCGGTGACGGACAAAGTGCTCTGTATCGTTTTTCCGATTACTGCGTTTGTGGCAACAGGAATGGAGCACTGCATTGCAAATATGTACTTTGTCCCGGCAGCTTTGTTGCTCGAAAATTCAAGCGGCGAGACCTATCAAATCACCGTCAATGCGTTTTTGTTTAAAAATTTAATCCCTGTCACGCTTGGAAACATTGTTGGCGGCACTGTGTTGGTAGGTTTGGTCTATTGGTTTGTTTTTCTTCGAAATCGCAACCAACCATCGTCATCGTAGGTGGCGTTGTAGCATTGACGTCACGGCGGACTACCTGGTTATCACGTACTTTCGCAATTCAATTAGTGTAAAAACAGCAATGCTCGCTAATCCACAAAAACAGCATTCGGTAAATGACAAGCTCGTCGTGTGAAAAACTGTCTGCAACGGCGGCCAATAGATGACCAGCAATTGCAAAACAAACGTCGACGCGACGGCCAACCAAAGCCATCGATTTCGGAACAAATATCCGGCTCGCAACAATGGCAATTCGGATCGGCAAGCAAAAACGTTTGCCATTTGAGTCAACGTTAGCACGGTGAATACCAAAGTTCGCCAGTGTTCGATGCCTTTGGATTGGTTCCAAAAAATTTCCGCCGTTCCCAGTGACGCAGCGCATATCAGTGTACCAATCCACGCCAGATCGATTCTCATCCGGCGGTTGAAAATCGGTTCGTTGAGCGGCAGTGGCGATCGCGACATTGTTCCTTTTTCAGTCGGTTCAACGGCCAGTGCAAGACCGGGCAATCCATCGGTGACTAAATTGACCCAGAGGATTTGCAGCGGCAGCAGCGGGAGTGGCATGCCCAATAAAATACCGATGGTCATGACAAAGACTTCGCCAATGTTTCCTGACATTGCGTATTTGATGAATTTACGAATGTTGTCATAGACGGTCCGCCCTTGTTCGACCGCTGCAACAATAGTCGAAAAATTATCGTCAAGCAAAACGATGTTGGCCGCTTGTTTGGAAACATCTGTTCCGGTGATCCCCATGGCGACGCCAACATCTGCTTGTTTCAATGCGGGAGCGTCATTGACGCCGTCGCCCGTCATCGCCACGACTTCTCCGTGATGCTCCAAGGCTTCGACGATTCTCAGTTTGTCGGTGGGAGCGACACGGGCAAACACCGATGTTGTTTGAACCTGGTTGCTCAAAGTTTCCGCCGACATCGTTTCCAGTTCTGTACCGGTAATCACTTTGTCATCGGTGATCATGGAAAGTTGTCGGGCGATGTTCAAAGCCGTCAGCGGATGATCGCCGGTGATCATCATCGGCCGAATTCCTGCCGATTTACAACGCTTGACGGCAGCACGCGCTTCGGGGCGAGGCGGATCATTGAGTCCGATAAGCCCAAGAAACGTCATTTCCCGCTCAACATCTTCGATGTCGAAACTGTCTTCCAACGGTCGGCCGGCAACTGCCAGAACCCGATTGCCTCGGGACGCCAATTGGTTGTGAGCATTTTGGATTCGCGTTGTCTGCTGACGATCGAGTGGACGTCGCTCACCATCGACGTTGACCCAACTGCAGATTCCCAGCAAGTGATCAACCGCACCTTTGCAAAACGCAACTTTTGTCGACCCGTCGGCGAATCCCAGATCGGTGACTTGTCCGACATCATGAACGGTTGTCATTCGTTTTCGTTCCGAGCTAAATGCAATCTCGGCAATTCGAGGCATTTGAGTGACGGCTTTGAGTTGGTGGATTCCGAATCTCGCAGCCACTTCGACCAGAGCGCGTTCCGTCGGTTCACCGACAGCGACAATAGGTTTGTCCGTTTTTGTATCCGTCGAATCTTGCAACTCGGCGTCGTTGCACAGGCAAGCTGCCAGGAGCATTGTTTTCAGATCCTGGTTAGGATCGTCCTGTGTTGCGACCTCAAAGTGGTCATTGGCGACGTCCAAAGCGGTGGCTGTCATTTTGTTTTGAGTCAGGGTGCCCGTTTTATCGCTACAAATCACGGAGACCGAACCCAATGTTTCGACAGCAGGTAACTGACGAATCAAAGCGTTGCGTTTAAACATGTTACCCGCACCGATGGCGAGTGCGACGGTCACGACGGCTGGCAAGCCTTCGGGTACGATCGCCACAGCCATGCTGAGCGACGTCATCAACATGAGTTTTAATGGTTGGCCCGAAATCACTCCGACGGCAAAAACGAGTGCCACGACCACGACAGCAACGATTGCCAACGCTCGACTGAACTGAGTGATTTTCTTTTGCAATGGCGTTGGTTCGGAGCGTACGTCCCGCAACGAACCAGCGACTTTTCCCAATTCGGTTTGCATGCCAGTTTTGGTAACCAGCGCAGAACCATGCCCATACACGACCATCGTCCCGGCAAAAGCCTCGTTGAATCGGTCGCCAAGTGCCACCTCGTCCTGTACGCAAATTTCAACAGATTTTTCGACAGCGACCGACTCGCCTGTCAAAGCAGATTCGTCAATAAGTAAACCGCTGGCGCTAATCAATCGACAATCTGCTGGTACAAAGTAGCCGGTTTGCAACAGCACAACGTCGCCCGGCACCAATTGAGCGACGTTGATCGTTTCCGTATTACCTGCCCGACGAACGGTGACTTCGGGAACAGATAATTTTTTTAATTCAGCCAACGATTTTTCGGCTGAATAATCCTGCCAAAATCCCAAGATGGTATTGAGGATGATAATTGCCATGATTGCAATCGCATCTGTGGTTTCGCCAAGGACGATCGAAATGATGACCGCAATCATCAGCAGAACAACGAGTGAACTTTTCAATTGGGCAGCGAGGATGCCAGGCCATTTTCGTTGCTGTCTGTCATCGATTTCGTTTTTGCCATATTGGGCCAAACGCATCTGAACTTCGTCATTGGAAAGGCCGTTTTCCAACGAAGTATTCAGCTTTTCGGCCGATTCTTGAGCCGTCAATCGTTGCCAATCAGCAGATGCAAAATCCATATTTGCGACCGAATCAGCCATGCTGTTATTACCTTGGTTTTGTCATCAAATTAAACTTGCCTTGGTCGCTATCATGTAGCTGAGAAATTAACGTTGCTGCAAACCATTCAATCTCCGTGCGTATCCGCGCGCCGCAGCAACGCCGGTGGTGGGGCAACGTTGTGAATATTGTAGCGAGCATTTCTGTCGATAGGCTCCACTGGATTTGTTTTAGTCGATCTTTTGAATTTTGGCATCCGGTTTGCGAATTGAGTTGACATCGAAAACGATTTGTGGAGGAAACGATGAAACCGCTCGAAGAAATCACCGTTCGTGATTACATGACGAAACAGTCTTTCGTGGTTGACGACACCGCACGACTGGTCGATGCAATTCGCTTGATGGATGACAAACGTGTGTCTGCAGTTCCCGTCGTGAACGAGCAAGGAAAACTCGTCGGTGTTCTTTCCAACAGTGACTTGATTGGAATGATGCACGAAATTCAAGCTGACTTGGGTGCCTTGCATTACGTCAATGATAAAACGCGAGATTTTTTGATTGGTGTGCTGATGGAACAGGGTAACAACACGTTGGTTATGGACGTGATGACAACACCAGTTGAAATGATCCCACCTGAAACCAAACTGGTGGTCGCGGCAGAACAACTGTGTCAGCGTAAGATTCATCATTTTCCGGTCGTCGATGCTCGTGGAACATCCATTGGAATCCTTTCGTCAACAGATATTGTCCGCGCGGTTGCCGATGTCGGGAAAGCGGCCAAAGTGTGAAATTCCAGTGAAAAACGTGCTGCACCGCACAGCGTGCTCATGCGGAACTTTCGCAGCTGGCGAGGGTGAACCGCGGGAATCAATACCCTGCTCGGTTTGATCGGGAACATTCCGCGTAAATTCGCGGTGACTTTCGCCAATGGTCGAACCCAGAGAAATCTCTGATTCCGAGGTGGCGTCGCAATGGCATAAGGCTTGCAGTAGCTGTTTGGCCATCGAGGAGAACACTATGTCCAGGACAGAAATGTTAATTCGACTTCGGGATCTTCACGAAGAGTTGTCGGGAATCAACTTCGGCGCCGAGTTAGGCGAGCACGTCGATCAAGAGACAATCGAAGCACTTGGGCAACTCGTTACCGACATTGGCGAGTTGGTTGACCAAGCGAAATCTGCGGCCGGTGATGAAGTCATCGACAACGGACGCAAAAGCTTGCTCGACCGCGTCGTCGAATTCGACCAGAACCATCCTCGTGTCAAACGCTTTCTCGCCCAGACAACGGACTTGCTGGCAATGTTGGGGATTTGAGATCACCATTTCCAGGCCCTGCCCAAGAAATCGAAAGATAGAATCCATGAATACAACAACTCAAAAATTACGTGTCGCAGACTTGATGACGCGACATACTCAAACGATTAACGAACACGATGATTTGGTCACAGCCATCGCAACATTAAACAGGCAATCGCTTTCGGTGTTGCCTGTGCTCGATCGGCAGAATCGGGTTTGCGGTATCATTTCGGTTTCTGATCTGTTGCCGTTGATTTACAACCTGCAATGTGACGTAGCGGTTTTGCCAATCGTTTCGGAGGAGGTCAGAAAAACACTCACGGACGCGTTAGCAGAAGATAATCAGGAGCGCAAGGTCAGTGATTTGATGACTCACATGGTGAAAACGATTTCGCCGACGGCCAACATCCAGCAGGCCGCCCAACAATTGCTCGAAAACTCCATTCATCATTTACCGGTCGTTGATGACAGTCATCGAGTCGTCGGAATTCTTTCGATGTCAGACATTGTTCGTTCGGTCGCCTATTTCGAAGATTAGAAATCGAGTTCAGTATCAAATCGCATTTCGCGGGCACCAAATTAAAATTGTGCCGATGACCGGTCTCGACGTGCGAACCCGCACGACTTGAACGTCCTGCTCGAGATTTTTGCGATTAAAACAACGCCAAAGTGGTTTTCGCCTGTTGGCATGCGTATTGCGGTTGTTAGAAGTCGTCAAAATATCATCCTCCAAACTGACGATTGGGGTTCACGATGATGCTCAACCAAACATCCGAATTTCGACAAATCCTGGTTTTGCTGATCATTATTCTTTTGCTGATATTGGTCATCTTGTTGACAGGAACATTCGTTCCAGCGATTGAATTCAACCCGATTCAAATCGCCGCGGTTTGCATTTAGCGCAGCGGTGCAGTCTGAAAAATTTTGCAGCGAAGTCGTTCTGTCTGGCTGGCGCTTCGTGCTCGTAAGATTCGAGTTCATCCATGAAATTTCCATCGATCACGCTTCGCACTTGCGATTTTGAATGCAGCACCTATGTCCATCAGTTGATAAAACGCACAACCAGCTGGTCGTGCGAATTCGCCCGCAATCCATCAAATTGGTCGCTCGAAACTTCGTTGGCACATCAATTGCTTTCAAAATAATTGATTTAAAACTGTCAATGTTTTTGAAAATACCATGCCCGCCACCCTTCAAATTCGACCCAATACGGCCCTGCGTTGTGGTCGTGTTGTGCAAATTCGCGGAACCGTGGTGGACGTTGAATTCGACGGTGAATTGCCCGAGTTGCACAACCAGGTCCAAATCGGCGATGAGCCAACGGTCATTGCCGAAGTGATCTCTCACTTGGATTTGAAAACAGCGCGTTGCATCGCTCTGGTTCCTCTGAGTAACATCTCGCGCGGCACGCGTGTATTCGATCATCAACGACCTTTGGAGATTCCCGTTGGTGATAGCTTGCGCGGACGAATGTTGAATGTGTTCGGCGAGCCGATTGATAATGGACCAGCTCTCGACACTCAAAACACACGTGCCATTCTGGCTTCGCCACCATCGCTCAGCCGCACAACGACGCGCCCGGAAGTGTTTGAAACGGGAATCAAGATCATTGATTTGTTGACTCCATTGGAACGGGGAGGCAAAGCCGGACTGTTTGGCGGCGCGGGTGTTGGCAAAACGGTTTTAATCACCGAATTGATTCACAACATGGTTGGACAACATTCAGGGATTAGTTTGTTTTGTGGCATCGGAGAGCGTTGTCGCGAAGCCGAAGAGATTTATCGAGATATGAAAAAAACGGGCGTACTCGATGATACGGTTTTGATCTTTGGCCAAATGAACGAACCGCCCGGGGCGCGATATCGCGTGGGGCATGCTGCTCTGTCAATCGCCGAGTATTTTCGGGACCAGGCACACGTCGATGTGTTGTTGTTGATTGACAATGTTTTTCGATTTGTTCAGGCCGGGATGGAAGTTTCGGGTTTGCTTGGCGAGTTGCCTTCGAGAGTCGGCTACCAACCGAACCTGGCAACCGATTTGGCTGCGTTTCAGGAACGCATCTGTTCAACTACGACCGGAGCCATCACCGCAGTACAAGCCATTTATGTACCGGCAGACGATTTTACAGATCCCGCTGCCGTGCAAACTTTTTCACACCTGAGTGCTTCGATCAAACTATCGCGTCGTCGTGTCGCTGATGGTTTGTACCCGGCCATTGACCCGCTGACATCCAATTCCGAAATGCTGATTCCACATATTGTTGGCCATCATCACTACGAAATCGCCACGAAGGTTCGCAAAACTCTTGCACTCTATGACGAGTTGAAAGACTTGATCGCGATGTTGGGAATCGAAGAACTGTCTCCCCAGGATCGAAATTTGGTTCATCGTGCTCGCCGACTGGAACGATTTTTGACGCAGCCATTTTTTACCACCGAGAAATTTACGGGGTTACCAGGAAAATCAGTTCCGATTTCGAAAACACTGGATGGTTGTCAACGGATCTTGGACGACGAATTTCACGAATGGCCGGAGTCCAGTTTTTACATGGTTGGAGATATTGATGAGGTGCGGCGCCCATGAACATCCAATTGGTGACTCCAGCAGCCGTCTTACTGCACGGCCAATTTGACAAATTGATCGCCGAGGGGACACAAGGTTGTTTTTGCATTTTGCCACGACATATCGACTACCTGGTGGTGCTGGTCCCGGGCATTCTGATTTTGGCCCATGATACCGGTGAGCGATATTTTGCCATCGATCACGGGCATTTGGTCAAAAAAAACGACGACGTTTTGATCACGGTACGACGTGCGATCGAAAGCGATTGTCTCGAAACCCTCCAAGCAACGGTTCAAAAAAATTTCTTGAAAATGGATGCCGGTGAAAAAGCCGGCATGGCCGCCGTGGCAAGTCTCGAAGCGAGTTTCGTTCGTCGTCTGTTGGAATTGCATCAGGGGGAGGTTGTGACGTGACTGAAACCAACGATTCTCAATCGACTCCAGAACAAAGCGGTGACGATTTTGAGAAAACACTTGAGGTCAAAAGCCGCCGCAAGGCTAGTGCTCGAAAGGCCGGGAAACAATCTCCTTGGTTTGGACTGGGTATGTTTGGAGTCATCGGCTGGTCGATCGCGCTGCCAACGGTTGTCGGTGTTTTCGTTGGGTCGTGGATCGACTCGCATTGGGCAAGTCGAGTCTCCTGGAAACTTACCTTTTTATTTTTGGGAGCCATTGTTGGCTGCGCGATCGCGGCATACTGGTTGCAAAAGGAAATGGTCGAATGAACGCACTCGAATTGATAACAATTTTTTTTGTGGGACTTGTCGGCGGACTTTTATTTTTCGGCTGTCTTCGTTGGGCTGTTTCGCAGTTTAAATCGGCGCAATATCCAATTGCCATTTATGTTGCGAGTTTGTTGATACGATTCCTGTTGGTGTTTGGGTTGGTGATTTGGGCGTTACAGATCAGCGTCATCGCCGTTTTGATTGGGTTGTGCGGGTTCACAGTCGCACGCGTTTACGCGACGCGAGTTTCGCTGAGGTCTGAATCCATCGAGGGGATCTCACAATGAACGACGTGCAAATTACGTCCGACGCAATCGTTTACTGGGGTAGTGGTCCGTTCAAATTGAACGCGACGATTGTTAATACGTGGATCACCATGATCGTATTGGTCTTGATCGCATGGCTCGTTCGCCGCGGGATTTCCAGCAGGCTGCCCATTCCCAAACTTCAACATCTGTTAGAAGTCGTTGTTGAATTTTTGACGAATCAAATTCGCGATATCAGTCAAAAATCTGCTGCACAGTTTTTGCCATTCATCGGCACGTTATTTCTGCTGATTGCGATGGCAAATTTGTTAGGTATTGTGCCGGGGTTTCGACCGCCAACGGCATCGTTGTCGACGACTGTCGCGCTGGCAACCTGCGTTTTTTTTGCCGTGCCCTACTTTGGCATTCGCAATATCGGTTTTCGTCAGTACGTCGGACAGTATTTTCAACCGACTCTGCTGATGCTGCCATTCAATATCATTGGTGAGCTTTCGCGGACAGTTGCTTTGGCTGTCAGGTTATACGGCAACATGATGAGTGGTTCTCTCATTGCTGGCGTATTGCTGTTGTTCGTTCCACTGTTTGTCCCGATCGTGATGCATGTGCTCGGACTAATTACTGGAATGATCCAAGCTTACATTTTTGCGATTCTGGCCATGGTATACATCGCGTCAGCTAGCGCAGCGAGAAAGCAGTCATCGAAATCCGAGGAAGTCGACTTACCCAACGAACTGACCGAACAACCTGACAGACCTGAAACAAACGATCCTCATTCCATTTACGAACAAGGAGCAACAGCTAATGGATAACACTGGAATTGTATCGATGGTATCGATCATCATGGCGGGACTGACGATCGCTGTTGGCTCCATCGGCCCAGCGATCGCGGAGGGACGCGCCGTGGTACAAGCATTGTCGTCAATTGCCCAACAACCCGATGAATCCAATACGATTACGCGAACGCTGTTTGTCGGGTTGGCGATGATCGAATCGACTGCGATTTATTGTTTTGTCGTATCGATGATCTTCATTTTTGGAAACCCGTTTTGGCAACATGTTTCGGGCCAATGATCAAAATGCGCTTCGTCGGAGAGGTTTGAAAAATGTCAATCGACTGGTTTACATTTGCCGCACAAATCGTCAATTTCGTCGTGCTCGTTGCGCTTTTGAATCATTTTCTCTACCGTCCTATTTCCGAAGCGATTGCCAATCGGGAAGCGAATATTTCCAAACGACTTGCGGCTGCCGCGCAGCGAGAATCCGAGGCAGAAGCGCTGCAGCAAAAATTCGAAAATTCCAATCGCGAAATGGAAATCAGCCGACAAACGATGTTGGATGATGCTCAGGAGCAAGCTGAACAAACAAAAATGCGATTGATGCAAGAAGTTCGAGACGAAGTGCAGCATCGCCGCACGGACTGGATGGAATCTTTGCGGCGTGAACAGGAATCGCTATTGAAACTCGTCAATCAAAAAGCGGGTGAACAGATCACTTCGATTTCTGGAAAAGTGCTGCGGCAAATCGCAGATCAAAATCTCGAACAACAAACGCTGACCGTTTTCTTGCGCGAAATTAAAAATATCTCTGACGCGGAACGGGAACAACTGATGCGTGAATCATCCGCGTCCGGTCCGCCACGAATTTTTACCGCGTTTTCAATTTCTGATGAACGGAAGCAAGAAATCCAGCGCCAACTACAAGCCCAATTTGGTTGGGACCATGTTCAATTTGATGTGTCTGAGGAAATCGTCTTGGGTGTCGAACTGCGAGTTGGCGGCGTCAAAATCGGATGGAGCGTACAGGAGTTTTTGGAGTCACTCAGTGATGAATTCCAACATTTATGGGGTAAGTGACATCGAATATGTCTACCAATTTTGACACTATCCGTGAATCACTCGACGCTTACGAACGTGCCGTCCAACAGCACCGTTTCGAGGTAGGTGTTCGCGAGATGGGTTCGATTGCGTCGATCCATCGCGGTGTCGTTCAGGTCCATGGTTTGGCGGATGTCACCAACAACGAACTGTTGCGATTTTCTGACGATAAATATGGTTGGGTGTTTAATCTCGATCGCGATTCCGTGGGATGTGTCTTACTGGATCACCATAACGATTTGAAAGTTGGTCAACAGGTGCGTCGAACCTATCGAACGCTGGATATTCCTGTTGGCGATGAGTTGTTAGGACGAGTCATTGATCCCGTTGGTCGTCCCCTCGATCGCCGAGGCCGCATTGATACCACCGAGCGGTTGCCTGTCGAACGATCTGCACCAGCTGTTTTAGATCGCGCGCCGGTCAATCAACCATTGCAGACCGGAATCAAAGTCATCGACGCGTTGGTTCCCATTGGCCGCGGGCAACGACAGTTGATCATCGGCGATCGCCAAACAGGAAAATCATCCGTTGCAGTCGAAACCGTTTTGAATCAGCAAGATACCGACGTGATCTGTATCTATTGTGCCATCGGTCAGCGAAATTCTGCGGTGACGAATGTGATTCATCAACTGAACCGTTCCGGAGCCATCAACGATTGTGTGGTGGTGGTTGGTCAGTCGCAAGCGACAGCCGGTTTGCAGTTTATTGCGCCTTACGCCGCGATGTCGATTGGCGAATTTTTCATGCAACAGGGCCGCAACGTCCTCGTTATTTTTGACGACCTAACGGCACACGCCAAAGCGTTTCGTGAAATGTCGTTGTTGTTGCGGCGATCCCCTGGCCGCGAAGCCTACCCTGGCGACGTTTTTTATATTCATGCCCGACTTTTGGAACGATCAACTTGTCTGTGCCCGGAACTTGGAGGCGGTTCGCTAACGGCGCTGCCGATCGTCGAAACCGAATCGCAAAACGTCTCGGCTTATATCCCGACCAATCTAATTTCGATTACCGACGGCCAAATATACATGTCGCATGCCCGTTTTCAAAAAGGTATTTTGCCAGCGGTCGATGTCGGTCGTTCGGTTTCACGAGTCGGTGGCAAAGCGCAATTGAAAGCCTATCGTCGTATTACGGGGCCGCTACGTTTGGCTTATGCCCAATTTGAAGAACTCAACAAGTTTGCGCGATTTACAAGTCAGCTCGACGAGACCACGAAACAGAAATTAACTCGCGGTCATCGTGTACAGGAAGTCCTCAGGCAGGATTTGCAAGACGCCCGCAACGTGGCCGATCAAATCATCACGTTTGTTTGTTTGACACAAGGGCTGTTTGACAATGTCCCGTTGCCTCAAATCAAAAATCTGGAAAACGAGTTTTGTGATACGGTCAAACAACAGGTGCCGAGTTTGTATACCAAGATCCAATCGGGCCATGATTTGTCATCCGATGAGATCGCGACCATTGTCAAAAACTGTTCGGAGCATTTGGAATTTCAAGAGAGCTAACAAAGTGGATACGTTGGAACATTTTCGCAGTCGCTTGGCAACGGTGACGGATCTGAAGTCAATTGTTGCGACGATGAAAACACTCGCGGCCGCCAGGATCCGACAGTTTGAGTCCGTGGCCAATGCAACGAACGCCTATTTCCAATCCGTGGAATCCGCTTTGCAATTGTTGCTTCGACAACCTCACCGGATGGCGTTGAAGGATCCAGGGTTGCGCCCCACTCAACCGATTGGAGTTGTCTTGCTCGGAACGGACCAGGGATTTTGTGGGCGGTTCAACTACAACATCGCTAAAACAGCTCAGGACATCGTCAACGAAAGTGAAAATTTGGTGCGGCGCAAAACACGGTTTATCTGCGTTGGCGCAAAATTGACGGCGTTGTTGCAATCGCGTGGAGACGATGTGGATCAGTTTTTCTCGGTACCGGCTTCCGCGGCTGGCATCAACGCCGTTGTTCGCAAGGTTTTAATCGTGATCAATGATTGGCGGCAGCATCATCAAATTGAATCGATTCAACTCGTCTATCATCGACGCCAGAAAGCGTCGCCACCGCAAGTATTTCGAAATACACTGTTGCCGTTGTCGCCAACATATCTCGATCAATTGATGCGTCGACCGTGGGATTCGCGTGCGCTGCCTATCTGTTTAGAGTCGTGGCCGATCGCTTTTTCAAAAATCATCCAGCAACTGTTGTTTATCCAGGTTTATCGGGCCGTTGCTGAATCGTTGGCCAGTGAAAACGCCAGTCGCATCGCCGCGATGCAACAAGCAGAAACGACGATTGACCGACGACTGGAACGATTAAATGTCGAATATAACCAGGCCAGGCAACAGCAGATTACGGCCGAGTTGCGCGATATCATTTCCGGTTTCGAATGTCTGCCGCCGTAAAAGAGTTGCCAGTTTGAATCAACGAGTCGGCTTGATAAAAAGTTGAAATTGATTGGCTGGAATTGTCGGGAACATTCTCATACCGGCAACTTTGATTCGTTAGCTGTCTCAGCTGACGGTTCGAGTCCACAGCGTTCTCGTAAAAACTCGGCAAGATTCTCGGAGTCATCGGTTCCGATCCGAATCATTTTATTGCCCCGCGTGATTTCGACACATTCGAAACCCCAAAGATTGATGGTCCAACCGCGAAACGGAATAAAGTGGATTCCCCAGCCATCGATCCAACTCGATTTGCCGCAATTGACGTCGGTAATATCCGCGTACCGAATTCGCGTTCCAAACCAGTTGAGCGGACCGTAGTGGATATCGAGGAACTCGTCATCATCCTTGACGGTCAAACGTTGAAATGTCAACGACAAAACCAGCAGGCAGATGGCGACAACGCTGATCACGAGGCTCGGCGGTAAATCATTCCGCAATTGCCAGGCGACAAAAAACAAAAAAATGGCTGGCAAATACAGCAGAACATGTAACGGAGATTGTTGTGTGTGTTTGTACATCGCTTGCTCGCTTTTTTTCGATTGCTGCAAGTTGGTCTGTTGCGAATTCGTTATTGGTTTTTCGAATTTCGCAGCATGTCAGCGATATCTCATAGTGCAATTGAAATGCCAAAAAGGAGTTGACCGATACAACGCTGATTGAATGATCTCGTTTGTGCGAAAACGCTCGCTGAACTGGCACATTTGGGAGGGCATGCAGGGAGGGCGATGCTCCGGGAGGGCGAGGCTCCTGCCGAGCCGTTACAACGACCATTGTCATTTTCCGTTGGCAGCTTCTATCGGCTCGGCAGGAGCCTCGCCCTCCCTTTGAGCCACGGGCAAAACCACCCGTGAGCGCCTTGCCGCTCACAGGAACCTCGCTAGCTATTTCTAACCATGCCGATTCAAAACGATCCGAGCGTCGAGGGCGATGGCTTTTTCGGGGGTGACGAGCAGCGGATTGATGTCCAGTTCTTTGATCTCGGGATGGCTGGTAGAAAGCTTGGCAAGTTTGACGAGTGTTTCAGCAACCGCTTGCGTGTTGAGTTTTGGTTGGCCTCGGAAACCGTCCAGGATCGGCCATGTCTTGAGCGATTGTATCATCGCCGTTGCCAGATTTTGGTCCAACGGTGGCAGCTCGAAAACGACGTCTTTGATGATTTCGGCGTTAATTCCTCCTGCACCAATCATCAATACAGGTCCAAACACGGGGTCGCGTTTTAAACCGGCAATCAATTCGTAACCGCCAGTTACATCGATCATGGGTTGGATCGAAACACCCATAATAATTTCTTGAGGCCGGTGTTGATGGGCGGCCAGGATCACCGACCGATAGGCCTCGATGACCGCTTGTTCGTTTTCCAAATTGAGTACGACACCACCAATATCCGATTTGTGAGTGATTTCCGGCGAAGCGATTTTAGCAACGACTGGGAAGCCAAATTTTCGAGCAATCTCAACGGCCTGTTCTTCCGAGTTGGCAAGTTCCGTCGGGACGACTTCGATTTCATAATCGGCCAACAGCAGTTTGGCATCCACTTCGGTCACCAATCCACTCACCTCCGCGATTCCTTGGTCCGCGGAAACGTCGATGTCGGGCAGTGCTCGAACTCGTTCGCGGGTTTGTCGGTATTCGACAAGATGTAGAAAAGAGCGTACGGCACGTTCTGGCGCTGGAAACGTTGGCAAACCACCGGTATTGAGTTTCTCGATCGCGTCGACCATGCTAACGCCGCCCATCCAGGAAGTTAAAACTGGTTTGTTGTGCCGCTTGGCAATTTCGAGCACTGCTTCAGCGCAACTTGCAGGTTCGGTCATCGCTTGTGGCGAAACAATGACGAGCACGGCATCGACGCCGTCATCGGACAACACGATGTCGGTCGCTGCGGCCAATCGTTCGGGTGGTGCATCTCCGATTACATCAACGGGATTTTGTCGTGACCAGTTTGCCGGTAGGGCGCTATCGAGACGGGAAAGTGTTTCGTCCGACAATTCGGCCGCATTTCCCCCCAACTCAATTAACGTGTCAGTCGCCATGACGGCCGGACCACCGGCATTGGAAACGATGGCGAGTCGGTTTTGAATTCCCCGCGAAATGTCGTTGGGTTTCAAGACGCGAGCAAACATCTCGGCACTGTCAAACATCTCTTCGATGCTGAAAACTCGATCGATGCCAATTCGGCGAAAAACTGTATCGTAAACCGCGTCTTCTCCTGCCAACGCACCGGTGTGCGAAGCGGCTGCGGCGGCCGATAAACCGAAACGCCCCGCTTTGTAAGCGATGATCGGCTTGCGGGTTGTAAAACGCTTGGTGGCTTCGACGAATCGTTCGGCGTCATTCACCGACTCGATGTACAAAACAATTGCATCCGTTTGCGGGTCGTCCGCAAAATAATCGATCAATTCTCCCCAGCCCACATCCAGCATGTTTCCGATGGAAACAAAATTGGCAAAACCTATATCTTCCTTCAATGCCCAGTCGAGCACGGATGTGCAAAGAGCTCCGGACTGTGAAACAAAACTAATGCGCCCTTCGCTTGGCATTCCACGAGCAAAACTGGCATTGAGTTTCGATGCAGTGTTGATCACGCCGACGCAGTTTGGTCCGATGATGCGCAGATCCGGATATTCGGTTGCCACGCGCAGCAATTCCTGTTGCCGAGTACAGCCGTCTTGGCCTGTTTCCTGAAATCCTGCGGTCAAAATAACAACACCACCGACATTCGATTGACCGCATTGAGAAACGATTGAATTGACCGTGTTGGCCGGTGTGCAAACGATTGCCAAGTCGATTTCCTGATCGATGGCTTCGATGCTCGCAAAGCAAGGAAGGTCGTCGATTTCATTGTATTTTGGATTGACGGGATATAGCTGGCCTTGAAATCCAGAGTTAACCAGATTTCGCAAAACCGTATTGCCGACTTTGTGGGATTTTGTGCTAGCGCCAACAATCGCAACGGAACGTGGATGAAACAGTTTTGTAAGCGACGTTGATTTTGTTTTTTGCGTCAATTGAGTCATGTTTTTTTACTTTGAGCAGAATTGTTGTTGCGAGAGTTCGTTCCGTTTGAACTGAAACGAGTTCTTTGAAAAAACCAAGCTCTCGTCGGTATAGACGTCAAGTTTGCAATTTATGTGCCAGTCAAATCGTAAGCGCGAAACGTCAGTGAGGGACCACGTTTCACCGTACATCAGCGTGGTTGTGGTCCCTCGCTCACGCTTCGCGCTTACGATTTCCAGTTACCAACATTATGGAACCACAAATAACATTGCCATGAGTTTCAACGACCAGATCGTGCGGAATCGCTCGTTGAAATGTGGCGATCATGGTTTGGCAGCGACATATCAACGCCATGAGCAAGAATATCGAGCGATGAAACGATTCCACATAGCTTCATTGATAAATCGACGATAATGACGTGATGACATTGATGGGTGCACATTTTCTCAGCCAGTTCGCGAATGGGATCATCGGGATTGGCGGTCACAATTTTGCGAGTCATGTGATGAACGACTTCGTCGAATCGAATTTTTGCAAAACTCGGTTGAGGTTCGATTCCAAAACGAGCCAGATCGAAAAAGTACCCATATTTGTATTCGCTTTCGACTTCCGTGCGGATCGACTCGTATTCGACAATGTCCTGGCTGGTCAAAATACCAACGCATTTCCCAGATTCGTAAATAACAGGTACGGCGTTGATGTCCTGATCCGCCATCATTTGGGCGACTTCCTCGATCGAGTCTTCGCATCGCGTTGTGACGACAACTTGGCTCATAATGTCACGTGCTCGGGTCGACCAGAATTTTTCACTTGTCATTGTTTTTTCTCCAGCTTTCGAGACTGATCAACGTTTTTGTGATTTGCAAATCGATTGAGCGGTTCAGCGAATCTCGTCGAGTTAGGTTTGGTATTTGTTGGACAAGTTGCATTCCATTTCAAACGTTCGGCAACTTCGTCGACTGAATCAACGACGACCAAGCGGCTCATGTCGACATGGTCTATGAATCCACGGTAGAACGTTTCACTGCGGAGCCAGTCAATCAGTGGATTCCAGTAGTCGGTCCCTACCAAAATCACGGGAAACTCCGCGAGCTTTTCCGTTTGGATCAGCGTCAGTGATTCGAACAGTTCGTCGAGTGTTCCAAACCCGCCTGGAAAAATGACAAACGCTTGTGAGTATTTTGCGAACATCATTTTGCGAACGAAAAAATAATGGCAGGTGTAGGCAAAGTCGATGTACGGATTGAGGTCTTGTTCAACCGGCAAACTAATATTGAGCGCGACCGATCGAGCACCCGCTTCACGCGCGCCCCGATTGGCAGCTTCCATGATTCCGGGCCCGCCTCCGGTAATGATTGCGATTCCCATTTCGCCGATCTTGCGGCAGACATCGACCGCCAGTGCATAACTGGCATGAGTTGATTCAATGCGGGCACTTCCGAAAACAGAGATTGCTCGATCGAAATTGCTCAATGCGCGCGTCATCATCTCGACACCTTGAATCACATCGCTTTGGATTCGAAAAACGCGCCAAGGGTCTTGTGCAAGAAATTCTGTAGATTCGATCGGTTTGCAGTTCAACAATTCAAAATCGGCACGTGTTTGAATATCCTTGACGAGTTCAATCACGTCAGAATCCGGTTTGATTTCAACTGGCTCAGATTCAATCGCTGTTTTGGAGACAACCGTACGATCAAAAACAGGCGATTCTTCGAAGTCGAATTCATAGCTTTCGCCATAAGCCGGCACAGCGACTTTCCAGCCAAATTGGTTTTCGATTTCTTCGGCCAGAGCGAGCGAAGCGGATTCCTCGCCGTGGGTCAAGAATATTTGGCGCGGTGGTTTTTCAAAACTTTTCAGCCAAATGAGCAATTCATCGCGATCCGCGTGCCCCGAAAAACCGAAAATCTGCGCCAATTCGGCTTTCACGCGCCGCATTTGGCCGTGAATACGCACTTGCTGATTTCCTTCGATGATTTGACGGCCCAACGTGCCGCGGGCCTGATAGCCGACAAACAAAACGGTGTTTTCATGACCACCGATGTTGGCGCGCAAGTGGTGTTTGATTCGTCCAGCGTTGCACATTCCGGATGCGGACATGATGATCGCCGGCTCGCTAATAAGATTAATCGCTTTCGAATCTTCGACGCTTTTAACCAAATGAAAATAATCGGGCAGTCGCATGGGAGGTTCCAGGACTTGTTTTAGTTTTTGGATTTCGACATCCATGTAGTCGACGTTTTTTTTAAAGATGTTGGTGACGTCGACGGCCATCGGGCTATCCAGGTAAACCGGCAGTTTTGGAATTCGTTTTTGATGGATCAAGCGGCCAATGTGATACATCAATTCCTGGGCTCGCTCGACGGCAAATGTCGGAATGACAACGTTGCCACCGCGGGCGACTGTCCGATTGATAATGTCTTCCATCTGTTTTTCGACATCGCCAGCCGCTTGATGAAGGCGATCACCATAAGTCGATTCCATGATCACGAAATCAGCTTCCGTAAAAGTCGACGGGTCTTTCATCAACGGACGGTTCCATTGGCCGATATCGCCAGAAAACACAAACTTGCGACGAACGCCATTTTCTTCGGCAATAACTTCGATACTGGCCGAACCCAGGATATGCCCTGCGTCGCGAAATTGAATCGTGAACACGTCACCGATGGTCAGCGGCGTGCGATACTCAACAGGCGTTAACAAAGGGAGGGCTCGATCAACATCTTTGTCGGTGTAAAGAGGAATTACAGGATGCGGCCCGCGACGACCTTCACGTTGGTGTCTGCGTTTTTTGTATTTGGTATCTTCGTCCTGAATTTTTGCCGCGTCTCGCAACATGATTTCGATCAAATCGACCGAAGGCGGTGTAGCGTAGATCAAATTGTCGTACCCATCGCGGACGAATTTGGGAATTAAACCACAGTGGTCAATATGGGCATGAGTGACCAGCAGCGCATCGATCTCGCGTGGTGCGATTGGGCAAGTTTCCCAATTGCGCGACAAATGTTCCCGCTCCTGAACCATGCCGCAATCAATCATGATTTTTGAATTCGCCGCTTCGAGACAATATCTCGATCCCGTGACCTGTCGGTTAGCTCCCAGAAAAGTGAGTTTCATTTGTTGTCTCCACGAGTTACTGGGCTGACCCATCGCACCATCTGATCCGCGCTTATTGCGGCACACTGTGCGATCTCATTGCCCCGATGGACTTTTTTGATTGCAAAACGCATTCCAGTGAATTTAAGCGTGATTTTGAGACCTTCGACGGCGATGTTATGTGCGAATTCGCTCACGCGCTTGTGTCGCATTTTCCGTTTTGCGATTCGAAAACGACGCGGCACGCTTCTTGCAACAATCAGTTGCAGTCAATTGCTGACAAAGAGACCGAAATTCGTGACCGGCGATGAAGAAAAACGGCAATTAGAAAAGGCTGTTGTCAGGGTAAAAATGTATGAATATTTTCAATCGTTGTCTCCGGTTTACCAGGCGCTGCTCGGCGGTTTGTTTACGTGGCTCATCACAGCGATCGGGGCAGCGTTGGTTTTTTTCACGCGGACGATTAGCACTCGGTTATTGGATTCCATGCTTGGATTTGCTGCTGGTGTCATGTTGGCTGCGAGTTATTGGTCGTTGTTGGCACCCGCGATTGAAATTTCAAAACATGGCTCACTCCCGTCTTGGATCATTCCGTCTGTCGGTTTCGTATCAGGGGGAATACTCCTCTGGATACTCGACCGGATCATCCCTCATTTACATCCCGACAAACCAATCGAAGAAGCCGAAGGACCTCAAACCCGATGGCATCGTTCGATTCTCTTGGTGACCGCGATCACATTGCACAATATCCCCGAAGGGTTGGCGGTTGGCGTTGCTTTCGGTGGTGTTATCGCGGGAGTTCCGGAAGCGAGCCTTGGGGCCGCTATCGCGCTGGCAATCGGTATCGCGATCCAGAATTTTCCCGAAGGGATCGCTGTCGCAATGCCTTTGCGTGGCGAAGGTATGTCGGCTGGTAAAAGTTTTTGGTATGGGCAAATGTCGGCCGTCGTCGAACCCGTCGCTGCCGTGATTGGGGCAGTTGCCGTCGCCTATGCCGCACCGTTTTTGCCGTTTGCCCTGGCGTTTGCAGCAGGAGCCATGGTATTTGTCGTCGTCGAGGAATTGATTCCCGGATCGCATCGACACAACCACGTTGATCTGGCAACTTGTTGTCTGATGGCCGGGTTTACTTTCATGATGATTCTGGATGTGGCTTTGTCGTAAAGTTGTGGAAAGCGGACCGTCAATTTTGAATCCTTGTGAGGTACTCATTTCCGACTGATACAAGCACGAAGCGCAAGCGTCCATGTGGAATCCTTCGTCAAGGTGTTGCGGGAAGTAAACGGGAACTCCAAGCGTCCATTCGGCATCATGAGCCTTGGCCC
>JANQLU010000058.1 GCA_028280445.1 Pirellulaceae bacterium
AAACTGCTTCCAAACAAAAAGCAACCCAAAACCAGACCCAGACAACTGTAAGCATCCAAAATCCCGGACAATATTGGGCTGAGCCAGTGGCACCCAAAAAGTTTCATGTCCATCGTTTTTTGATGACAGCAGGAGGACGTTCAGGATTGTTTTGGTGTGCAAACAAACCATTCACCAAGAACCTTGCGGCCTTCGGAAGCCAACAAGGCTCGATCGTTGTCGTGCAGTGATTCCAATTCAGGAATGTTCGCCCAGTTGCGGGGCGTTGCTTTCAATAGTTCGACATCAAAGCTCTGTTCGAGGCGCGAATGAAATTCCTGTCGATCCGGAATCGGTTCCATCAGTTGGTCGTGGATTTCAATGATCATGGTGCAGCCCGCTAATGCTTGAACATTTTCTGGCGTAAAGATTTCAAACTCGGCACCTTCAACATCGCACATGAGCAGCGTTTCAGCGGGTGTGTATTTGTCGAACATCTTGCTTGGAAAATTCGCTTCGGCCGCACCGGTAATTTCAATTTGATCGGATACGCCATTGAGTTTGGCGTTTTCTTCGATCGCCGCGCGGCCATCAGATTCCATTTCAAAACACAGCGCACGTTCGCAATTTAGAAACCGAGCGACGGCGATTGAAAAAAATCCGTCGCCCGCGCCCAAGTTGACGAATTGTTTGTGGCGGAACGACTGGACCAGCCATTCGATCACATTCGCTTCGTACAACCCAAAATACTTGAGGGCCAAACTGGTTTCGCTGATATGCCCCGAATGAGAAAATTGATAGCCGCGAAATGGTCCGTATTGCACAATCCGCTGTTTGCCAGCGAGAACTTTACGACAAACATTTTTGCGATGAAGTTTTACCAAAGGTTTGGTTAGAGAAAGCATCTGTTTTCTGCTCCAAAACGAATCCGTTCATTCTCGGACATTTGAGTTATTTCACCGATTTCTCACAAGGCGAATCTGAGAGTTCGGACGATCCACTGCGAAACGTGCGTTTTCGCTCATGCGGTTTCCCTAAATTCTCAGATCGGTTGGGGTTGGTGAAAAAGGGGTCGGGAGTCAATTGCCGGAACGGCCCTCCGGGTGCTTATGCACAATTGACTCCCGACCCCTTTTTCACCCGCCCGCGCAATCGACTCCCGACCCCTTTAACAATGAACTCTCAAATTAGCTCACTACCTGTCCGTTTTGGCTATTTGTTTTGTGCGGTCGGAGAGCTACACTGGGTGATTGTTTTTTGCACCAGAGATCAATTTTTTAGTCCGTTTTCCAGGTTTTCAATGTCAACCGAAGTTGCAAAAGAAAAGCAAACCGCTCCGCAAAAAAAACACAAAAACTACGAGACCGATGAGCATCAGGCGGACATTGTTCGCAAGCATGGTCGCATCGAAAAACCCGAGGCAACGCAGCCGCTGGTGTTGTACAAATCGTATACGATTGTTCTGGCATCGATCCACTTGTTATGTTTGCTTGCGTTCATTCCGTATTTCTTTTCCTGGACCGGATTAGTCATCGCGATCTTGGGGCATTTCGTTTATGGAATGCTGGGCATCAATGTTGGCTATCATCGGTTGTTGACCCATCGTGGATTTAAATGCCCGTTGTGGCTCGAACACTTTATGGCCATCCTCGGTATTTGCAATTTGCAGGACAGCCCGGCGCGGTGGGTCGCGATCCATCGCATGCATCATCAACATAGTGACGATCAACCCGATCCCCATTCTCCCAAAGCTGGATTTTGGTGGGGACATTTTGGCTGGGTCATTTTTAGAAACCGAGATCACGATAAAACCAGTCACTTTGAACGCTACGTTCGCGATTTATTGCGAGACCCGTTTTATTTGAAATTGGAACGACGGGGACTTTGGTTTGGGATCTATCTGCTGCACGCGATTGCCTACTTTGCCGTCGGTTTCGGTGTCGGTTGGTTTTGGAATCAGCCCGGCGGTGCGGCTGGCGCATTGCAATTGGGATTGAGTTTTCTGGTTTGGGGAGTTTTTGTTCGCACTGTTTTTGTGTTGCATGGAACTTGGGCGGTAAACTCGGTCACTCATGTGCTCGGTTATCGAAATTATGACACGCGAGATGACAGCCGAAATCAATGGCTGGTTGCATTGCTGACTCACGGCGAAGGCTGGCACAACAACCATCATGCAACGCCGCGTGCAGCAGCTCATGGACATCGTTGGTGGGAAATGGATATGTCCTGGTGGGTGATCCGTGGCCTTGAGATTGTCGGGTTGGCCAAAGATGTCGTGCGGCCCAAAAATCCGAAAGCCAAATCGGCGGACCATTGATCGTTCGTTTTGAAAGTTTTTTCATTCAGATAGCTCATGCGCCCGGATAAAAAATCGAGCTTGGTGAATCCGTCAGCTCGCCCCTCCAGGCCGCGCATGGCCATCGCCGATTCCGATTTCGAAGTTGTTGTCACCGACGACGGAAGTCGAACACTTTTTTCTCCGGCGTACCAACAAACGTTTCATAGCGAGTCAGGTGCGTTATCCGAATCGAAATTGGTGTTCATTGAAAACAGCGGTTTACGGCAGCGGTTGCAGGCGGGCCAATCAACGCGGGTTTTGGAAATCGGTTTTGGAACGGGACAGAATTTTTGCTTGTCCGCATCGATCGCTTTGCAAAATTCTGCGGTGTTGCACTACCACACCGTGGATCACAATTTTTTGCCGGGCAAAGTCATCGACCATTTGCAGTTTTCGGATTCTACGGAATTGAATACTGGGTTTGAGTGGCTGCAGTCCTGGTATCCATCGATCGAATTACTCAAGGTCGGCCAGGTTTTTCAGGTTGATCGAGACGGCATTGATTTTCAGGCGACCTGTTCGCCGGCCGACGCGCTCGAATTGGAATCAGCGATCTACGACATTGTTTACTTGGACGCATTTAGTCCGGAAAACAATGCCGAACTGTGGACGGCCGCGTTTTTCAAAAAACTTTACAGTGCGTTGCAACCTGACGGACGACTCGTCACCTATTGTGTCAAATCGGAAATCCAACGACGACTTCAAAGTGCCGGGTTTGACGTCCGAAAAACGCCGGGGCCGGTTGGAGGTAAACGAGAAGTGTTGATTGCGGTCAAAAACAGCGGCGGTTGAATTGGTTTGCAATTGGTTTACAGGATTTCCAATTCGGAATTTTCCGGTGCGGCAATACCGATCGAATTTGCCTGAGTCGAAAGCTCGTGCAGGGCGCGGCGTCCCGTTTCTCCGAGATCAATCGTCCAGTCGTTGACGTACAAATCGACATGGGACATTAAGACCTGGTCTGAAAACTCTTGCGCATAACGACGCATGGACAACAGCGTTTCTGGTCGATGTTCGTTGCCATATTCGATCGATGACCGAATCACGGCATTGATTTTCTGCAACACATCAGTGCCGAGTTGTTTTTTTCCCAGCAGCCCGCCCAGTGGCAAGGCACATTTTGTTTCCGATTCCCATCGCGTTCCTAGATCGGCGACACATCCCAGGTTGCTTTCGCGCCAAGTAAACCGTCCTTCGTGAATGCAAACGCCAAAATCCGCTTCGCCTCGCGAAAGCATGGGCATGATTTCGGAAAAAACAACTTGACGCAGTTGAACATCCAACGGGTAAAACAATTGGAACAACAGCGTTGCTGTCGTATGTTGACCAGGGCAAAGGACAATCGGCTGCCGACCATACCGTTGCTGAAAGGATTCGACGCTGTCGGCGGCTGCGTTTTGCTCGGCCGCTAATAACAACGGGCCAACGCCAAAACCCAATGCCGATCCGCTGGGCATCACCAACATTTGGTCAGCCAACAAAATGGCCGCATGAAAGCTGGCTTTTGCGATATCAAAATCTCCGACGAACAGCCGATCGTTCAGTTCCTGAATATCGAGCAATTCGAACTCGAATTCGAATCCTCCGCAGTCGACCTTGTCCGTCAAAAGTCCGTGAAACGCAAACGTATCATTGGGACACGTCGAAATTCCAATTTTGATTTTCAAGCCAATGCCCCGTTTGTCGATGATTGTTTCATTCGGTTAACTTAAAATGTTGTCGTACTTGTGTCGACAACCGGCTCGACGAATTTCGAATTGCGTTGTCTGGCTGGACCTCACGATCTGAAGGTGTCGTTTTGAATCGCTTCGCCAAAATAAAAGCGAATTTCTCATTGCTGTTGGTATTCGAAATCGTGATTGCCATCGGGTTGGGTTTTGGGCAGGCAGATTTGACCAAGCATGTATTGCGTAGTTATCGGTTCGATTCAGGGCCACAAGATATGCGTACGGTTTCCAGTACGTTACCAGCAGATTTGGCAAAGGCACCTTGGCCGAAGTCGTCAAATGGAATTGATTTTTTGTTCTGGGGGTTACTCCATGGGATCGTGTTTTTTGGACTCGTCCATTTTGTTTCCCGAAAAACCATGAAGTTGAAAACGCAACCCATCGAAAAAACTGCGATGCTGACAACCGTTTTGTTTTTGGTCATGCTGGTTTGCGCCATGATCATGCGTAGATTCTACGACCAACTTGAAATCATCTTTGTTGTCGCTTTTGTTGCGCAGTCGATATATTTTTGGCAACGTCTCAATGACGAGTTGCCAGAATGGGATTGGAAAGGCGTGATGATCGGAATATTTCTGTTTGAGCTGCCAGTCATCTCGGGCACAGTCATTTTGTTTCGCGTTTACAACTTTTGATCCCGACCCCTTTTCGGAAAGTTGAGCATGAGATGAGCGGCAATGCGCAAACCCGGGAGGGCGAGGCTCCTGCCGAGCCTAATTCTGCGAGCGGCAAGGCGCTAGCCCGCTAGCCGCCGGTATATCTAAAGTTCACCAGCGGCTAGCGCAAGGGGTGCCACTGGCCCCAGCCAGTGCGAGGCTACCAACCGCTGCAACAATGTCATGAATTGATTTCGATCTACCTGCTTTGCGCCAAGGAAAACGCAATCACTGGCAGAGCCAGTGGCACCCAAACCGAGCCTGATCCCGTGAGTAGCAAGGCGCTAGCCGCCGGTATTCGAGGATTCACCGGCGGCTAGCGCCTCGCCGCTCACATTGATCGCCACTTAAAGTAATTCGACGAAGATGGAATCGCTCACGAGCAAACCTCGGCGAGTCAATCGAAGATAGCCATCAGAAATTTCCAACAGTCCGTTGTCGATCAAAGATTCCAATTTCTGCGACCCGACAAGTTCGTCAGGTGTCACCCTTGTTTCAGCAACGAATTGATCGATGTTCAAACCGCGGGTTTGGCGAAGTGCAAAAATCAATCTTTCGCGCCATCGCGTTTGGCGATCCAATGTTTCCGTTTGGTCGATGGCGGCGCCATTTTGAAACATGCATTTGATGTACGTCGTTACACTTTGATGATTTCGTCGCCGAGTCACACCATCAAAGCTGGCGGCGCCTGGGCCAAAAGCCAGATAGGGCACTGCGTTCCAGTAGACTTGATTGTGCCGACACTGATGACCCGTTTGTGCAAAACTTGAGATTTCATACTGCAACAATCCAGCTTCGGAAAACGTGTCGATTGTCATTTCATACATGTCGGCCGATTGATCGTCGGATACCGTAAGTGTTTGGCCATGCATTTGACGATTCCAAAACTGTGTGCCTTTTTCGATCGTCAAACCGTAGGTCGATACATGCTCGGGCGCCAAGTCGACGGTCTGCGTCAACTCGGCACGCCAATCTGCCAGTGTTTCGCCAGCCGTACCAAAGATGAGATCGATCGAAATGCTCGTGGCGAATGTTCTGGCGAATTCGATCGCCCGCGAGATATGTTCGACGTGATGCGTTCGTTCGAGGAATTTCAATTTCGACGGGTTAAAGGACTGGACGCCAAAGCTGGCTCGATTGACGCCGATTTCCTGCATTGCTTGGGCGCGCTCGGCATTCATATCGTTCGGATTGATTTCAATCGAAAACTCAAACCCATCGGCAAATTTAAATTTGTTCGACAAGATGGCGAACAGTTTTTCGATTTGGCTGCCGGACAGATGCGATGGTGTTCCGCCTCCCCAAAACATCGTATCGATGGTCTGGGGTTCGGGAATTTGTTCGACTTCGATCGCCAATGCCTCGATGTATCGTTGCACGAGGTCATCACGTCCGGTGATCAGTGCAAAATTGCAATAGCCACAACGATGAGCACAAAACGGAACGTGAACGTAGACGCTCCGTGATTGAGAGTGAGGAACGTTTGTCGTCTGTCGTTGGCTCACGTTGTCGACGTGTTTCGTTTTGGCGTATCGTTGATCAGTTTTTTCAGGACTGCGTTGAATTGTTAACAAGCAACTGCTGGACTTACAGCCAAACATGCAGACGTCCGCCCAGCATATCAGGAAGCCGTTTTTCAACGAGATGTTTCGCTTGTCGAGCGTTGTAACGCGTACTCAAATGCCCCACGATGATAATTTCGTTTTCGAATTTGTCAGCGCGGGCAACATAATCGTCGATATGCATGTGTCCGTTTTTGTGAATCAATTCTTTACGGTGCTGCGGGTCAACAAAAGTCAGTTCGCTGATCAGAATTTTGGTTTGATACAAAATTGGATATTCATCAAACACTTCCGGCGTACTGTCACCGACAAAACCGACCAGTGGAGTGCGGTGCTCGACGGTGATTTCCGTTCCGCCTTCACGCAGTTTTCGAATTTCGTCGCCGGGCAGCTCCAGATACTCTTTTTTCAATTTGAACCGACGTTGATAGACAATGTAACCGACACTGGGGATCGTGTGCCGGGTTTTGATGACGTCGATGATCAATTCGCGTGAAAATTCAATTTCGTCACCTGGAATCACACCGATCAATTCGCATGGCAGTCGTCCGCGGTCCAGCCGAGTAAACGCACTCAAAATGGATTTGACATTGCCGACGGCATACTCCGGTAAATACACCGTTGGCGGCGACATTTTCATCATCCGTCGACGCGCAACATAGGACGGCAGCGCGGCAATGTGATCCAAGTGCGTGTGCGAAATAAACCAGTTTGACGTTCCCATAAAATCCCAGGGATGAGCGCCGAGATCGAAACCCATTCGCAGCTCAGGAATCCGCCAATAGGACTGGACGGCGGCGCGGGAATAGCCTTCGACCGTCAGGCCGTCGTGGTGAATCGATTTTACGGGTGCATTGTCAAGCATCTTTTTAATGGTTTATATATTCCGTCGCCATTTTATATGGCTGAATGACAACGGAGTTCTGTTCAGGTTCATGGAAGAGAAACGCGAGTTTATCGGAAAGTCTGGTTTGGCGGGAGTACGGTGGTCGGTTGTAAAGGGTTGGTGAAAAAGGGGGCGGGAGTCAATTGTGCGTAAGCACCCGGAGGGCCGTTCCGGCAATTGACTCCCGACCCCTTTTCACCCCTGAGCCCTGCAAAAACTCCCGCCCCCTTTTTCTCTCAACCCTTTTTCACCAACCTGACACGAAGTGCTGTTATTTGATGATCCTTCGAGTTACGATGGCGTTGCAAAGCGTTTTGAGCAACTGGTTTGATGAGTATCGAGAGAATGGGTTTTCCAATGCGTTTGAGTCTGGCAATTTTGTTTTTGTTCGCCGCCGTGTGTCGGGCCGACGGCAATGATGTTTCTGCGAAGACCAGTGATAAAAAAGCGAGAAAGCCGAATATCATTTTCTTTTTCGCCGATGATTTGGGATACGGCGAACTGGGATGTTATGGTCAAAAATGGATCAAGACACCGAATATCGATGCGATTGCAAAAAACGGCATTCGATTTACACAACACTATTCGGCTCAAGCGGTTTGCGCGCCGTGTCGTTGTTCGTTGATGACGGGACTGCATCAAGGGCATGCGTATATTCGCGGCAATGGAAATCCAAAAGAACGTCGTGGCAAGGGAAAGCCGCGAGATCTGTATTTTCCTGGCCAGCATCCGATTCCTGATCAAACATTGACCATCGCCGAAGTGTTAAAAAAGCAGGGCTATAAAACGGCGGCGATCGGCAAATGGGGGTTGGGTTTCGAAGGCTCCAGTGGCGATCCCAACAAACAGGGTTTCGATTTGTTTTATGGGTTTTTGTGCCAGGTCCACGCTCACAATCATTATCCAAGGTTTCTGTGGAAGAACGGAAAAAAACAACTTCAGAAAGGCAATGACCGAACGCTCAACGGTGAAACTTTTTCGCAAGATCAATTCACCAAAGAGGCTTTGGAGTTTATCAAAGCGAATCGGGACGAACCGTTTTTTTTGTACATGCCTTTCGCCATTCCGCATCTTTCGATCCAGGTCACTGACGAGTCATTGAAACAATACAAAGGAAAAATTCCTGAAGAAAAATACCAACATCGTGGTTATCTGAAACATCCTTTTCCGCGCGCGGGATACGCGGCCATGATTAGCCATTTGGATCGCGACATCGGCAAAATTGTTTCGCTGGTCAAACAGTTGGGACTCGAAGAAGACACGTTGATCATGTTTTCATCGGACAACGGTCCCACCTATCGACGGTTGGGCGGCAGCGATTCTGTATTTTTCAATTCGGCTGGCAAGTTCCGCGGCTACAAAGGTGATTTGTGGGAAGGCGGCATTCGAGTGCCGATGGTGGCCAGTTGGAAAGGCAAGATTAAACCCGGTTCGGAGTCGGATTTGATTTCGGCTTTGTGGGACATGTTTCCAACGTTTTGCGATGTGTCGGGAGCCAAGACACCAGAGAATATCGACGGCATCAGCCTGTTGCCAACGCTGCTAGGCAAAGGCGAGCAGAAAAAGCACGAGTATTTGTATTGGGAGTTTCCCAGTTACGGCGGACAACAAGCGGTCCGCATGGGAAAATGGAAAGGCATTCGGCGAAATTTGTTCAAAAAACCAGACGCTCCGCTGATGTTGTTCGATTTAGAAAGCGACATTGGCGAACAAACGGACATCGCCAAAGACCATCCAGAAGTCGTCAAAAAAATCCGCGCCGCGATGAAAGATTCGCACGTCAATTCAAAGTTGTTCAAGTTTCCGGCGTTGGATAAGTAAGATAAGTAGGGCCGGTTCCCACCGGCCGTTTTATTGGAATGGCCGGTGGGAACCGGCCCTACTTTTCTTCGTAATCCAGCACGACAATTGACAGGATTTACAGGATCAACAGGATGTCCCGTGCTGATCCTGTTCATCATGTTCATCCTGTCAAAAAGCGGAACCGTGCCCAACTCCTACAGATTGGAAATCGAAACCCGAAGCGTAAGCGAGGGACCAATCACCGTGCAGAATCGGCATCGAACATGTCCCTCGCTCACGCTTCGGGTTATGATTCCAACACAGGCCGCCAACTCGACGGCGCACGAGACCGAACTCCCAAACCAAACTGCTTCAAAACATTTACAAAGGCAGGACGACCAAAACCAAGACCTTCGCACCCTGATCCTGTCGATCCTGTTCATCCTGTCAAAAAAACGGAACCGGCCCTACTTGTTCTTCTCTTTTGGGTGCCACTGGCTCTGCCGGCGAAGCCAGTGTTTGTTTGAATCGTCCTTCGACGATTTCATTTCCAATTCTCTCTGCCATCAGTTTGCCATCTATTTTGGAACTTCGTAAATAGTGATTAGTTGTTTCTAATGAACGAAATAACTTTAAGTTGACGGACAAATCACTGGCTGGGGCCAGTGGCACCCACCCTGATCCTGTCGATCCTGTTCATCCTGTCAAAAAAACGGAATCGCAGGGCCGGTTCCCTCCGGCCATTCCAACAAACCGGCCGGTGGGAACCGGCCCTACTTTGTTCAACCGTCAACCAGTGCGTAATCTCGCGCGGATTGGATCACTGACCAATCGGTCCAGTGCATCCAATTCGGCACGCAAATCATTGGCACTCGGCAAGATCAATTTGACGTCCACACGAAATGCTTCGGCATTCGAGCCGTGCATGATTGCGAACGCCAATCGATCGGCAGTGTCAGGATCCATCGCACGGTGATACCAAATGCAATCGATCCCGTTATCAACGATCACAACCGCTGCATCGACTTCGACTGGTGACAGACAAAAGTCGTTTCCTACCGGCTCAAAGTTGGGAACAAAACAACTCATGGCCAAAACTCCTTGGCGATTTTGCATCAAAAACCAAAATCACCCAACACAAAAGCCGCCCGACACGCTTAATCAACCGGCACTAACTCCGGCTCGACAGGGCATTGCTCCCCGACCGATGTCGGATCAAAACTTCGCGCACTATCGACGTATCGAACGGCTTTTGCATTTCTTAAACTCGTCAGAATGTTAGTGTAAGCTTTGTCGTCAACTCAAAAGAACATCGAGCGACCAAGCCACAAAGGTGATTAAGCCAATGCGGCAGCCTGACATGATGAGGTCTATTGTCGAGTAAGGGTTCGCGACATGCAATGGTGTTTCCAGATTGTGAACAGAAGTGCAGAAGTGAGTAAAAATGAAATCAACACGAATGCGTAAGCAAGGCAGGATCGTCTATTGATGATTGAATAAAAGTGCCGAATTCAAATAGTCAAACAAGAATCCAATATATGGATAATTGTCTTCATCGATCAATAGTTAATTGTATTACGTTGATTTTCCTCAATAATCTCAATCAATTTTTCAAGAGTCAGCGTTTTGTTTCGATATCTATGCACCATCACGTGGCAATTGGCGCAAAGTACAATCAAGTCTGTTTCTGCGTTTACAGTCCGTTCTCCTGGGTTCTCTCCGAGGGGATTCAAATGATGAACCTGAATGTAGCCAACGCCATGTTGGCCATAGGCTTTTGCAAAATTGAAACCGCAAGCCACACAGGTTGTTCCATGAATCCGAATCGCAGCTTCTCTTAGTTTTGGATCTCTTTCGTAGGTTGAAACAACACGTAATGAAGGCTTACCTTCAACTCCAGATGACAATGAATCAGGTAAGCCCTGAAGGTTGTCCGTCACAGGAGCATTTGTAGCGTGAGCAGTGGTAAACTTGGCGAGAGCCTGAATCTTGTTGAAAACCTCTTGGCTTATTGGTCGGACTCCATTGCGCCAATAATTCGAAGCTAGTGAATCAGGTATGTCCTCGACATATTCGTCATTTTGCTTTGCAAGAACGGGTTCACTCAACATCTGAAAACATTGGATTTCCGCGAAGTGGTCTCCTTTGGAGCTTTGCGGATCTGCGTAGACTTCACCGATTACTGCAAAGCCAAAGTAATGTGGCTTATCAGATAACCTCAATTCTCGAAAATCAGCGTTTTTCAATCTTCCTTTGTAGTAGACAACAGCTGTGCCTTTTCTTAGGTATTTGAGGTATCGCTTTGGAAAATGATAAGACACGCCGGTCGTATCATTCCACTGGGATTCATCGTTTTCAGTTATCACCGTGAAAGAATCCAATTGAATTTCCCCGATGAATCAAACAAAAACTGCTCACGCTGCTATTGTATCTCTATTTTCAACCAAAAATTGATTGGCATACAACCGACATAACAATTTATTGCAGCTCGTCTGGGGAAAACTGGGGATGCATCCTTTGAGTTAGCTTTTCAGTTGGAAACCTATTGACACTAAGGTGTGAAGTTTTTCAGCTACTCACCAACGCTCGCTATTGAGTTGTCTATTGGTCATCTATTCATACCAATTTCGATTTTTTTGCATTGACGCGTATATAACAATTGTTATAGTCAGTTGAAAGCAAAATTCTTGAGGTGATTTTTAATGGCAAAACTTAGCCCTGCCGAATCGATTTGGCTTTCTCTTATGGAGGCCAACAACAAGTTGAAAGCAGCTGAAAACGTTACTCAAGCCGATCCTGCCAAAAAGGCTTATAAAAAGTGGCTCATTGGCATGGCAAAGAGCATGCAGGCTCGGTTTCCCGATAGATTACGAAAACAACGAGAAAAACAAGGGTTGACGCAAAAAGAGTTGGCAGAATGGGCGGATATTACGCCCAATGCTGTCGCGTTGATTGAAAGAGGTGAACGGCAACCGTCTTTGGATACTGCTGCGAGATTGTGCTGGGCTCTGGATATGGCTGCGCTGAATCAAAAAACGGAATCGAAGTTAGCCGATGAGTGACACCTTCTTCAATCTTGTTGCTTTTGGCGACATGAACGAAACCACTCGGAAAGAAGTGTTGGCTTGCTTATCAATGTCAATTTGGGAATTAATTAGCAGAAATGCGTTAGTTCAATTGAAGCACAGCGGCTGACCTGCAGAATTACAAATGCCAAAATTGCTTCCCTTTTCATTGCATTACTCATTCGACAACAATTAAATAAAGATTGATCTTTTGACTCAGCCTTAAAAATACATTCTTTTGTCGCTAATCATGGACGTTCGGTTTGACTACGAGTAGTTTGCCTGAATGTGATATTCTTATTTTGACCGTTACAAAGGTCGAAATCAGTGCAGTTCTGCGCGCTTCAGGAACGACTGCCGCTGAATGCCCAAAGCACCGTGGTACTAACAAAACCTATTTCGATTTAGGCGAAATTGGTGAGGCACGAGTCTTTGCAGTTCGATCTGAAATGGGATCAGCTACTGTCGGCGGTTCATTGCCGACGATTATTGAAGCAATAGCGGAAACGCGACCAACGATCGCGATAATGGTTGGAATTGCATTTGGGGTAGAATCCGACTCGCATCAAATTGGCGATGTATTGGTTTCGAAACAAATTCAAAACTACGATTTACAACGTGTTGGCACATCTGAAGAAGGCGCTCCAGAAATAATTCTTCGCGGAGACTGTATCCCTGCTTCTGAACGGCTGCTTGATAGAATGAGAACTTACGAGCTTGAATGGGAGAATCAGGCCGATGTACATTTCGGACTTGTTCTGTCTGGAGAAAAACTGATTGACAACTACGACTACCGAGAACACATTCGCGAACTCGTTCCTGAGGCCATAGGTGGGGAAATGGAGGGAAACGGTTTCTATATTGGATGTCACAGAGCTAAGAAAGATTGGATTGTTGTAAAGGCAATATGCGATTGGGCTGACGGTAACAAAGGCAAGGCCAAATCACATAACCAGCAGATTGCGGCTCGAAACGCGGCAGAGTTTGTTATCCAGACAATTGCCGCGGGTGGAGTCGTGCATGGTATTGGGGCGATCGTTCAATCATCGCACGTGCCAATTGGAGACCAAAACGCCGGAGCCGTTTCTGTTGCGAAAGCTGTTGAAACTTCAACCGTTTCTGTTACCGACACTGATGCAAGCGAGATTACTGAACCGATCGCTCATCAAGTTGAAGCATTGAATGAAAACCTCAAGTCGCTGTCCGAGTTGGTTTCCCAATTGACAATTAACAAGGTAGACACCGACCCAGTAGCAGATTTGTTAGTCGATCAGATTCGAGAATATAGAAGCAAGCTAGACACGGAATCGGCAGAATTGAAAACTAAGGAACTGGAAGACCATTATCGCACAAGCGGAAATAACTGGGACATTGAATTGAAAAAGAAAGTGCTGGTAACAATTTCTGAAACAGTTCGCAATAGAATAACAACCATCGAATCAAACGCAGAAGATTTCAACAAACTCAAATCGTTACTGAGTGAGATTGACAATGTCAAGTAATTACAAAAACGAAGACATTCAAGCTCGCCTTGACTCTCTAAAAGCATTTATTGCTGAACGCAATGAGGGTGCTACCGGTGCGTTGGATATCCTCAAAGGAAATGATGATCCAATTCGTTTTCGTGCTAGGTTGTCAACATTAATACGCCACAAGGAATTCTCGGAAGCCTTTGAACTGATCAAGGACAAAGTGTTGCACGAAGCATGGGGTGAATTTTCCGTTTATGTTTGCGTTGCTAGTGGAAATCCCGAATTGGCTATTCAAAAAATTGAATCTGCGAAAGCAATGCTTGAACCTGAAACGATTGACAAGTTTCGCCTTGGTTTTGTAGACGCTATCCTTACCGAGAAATGTCACTCCAAATTAAACCCAAAACACGCAGATTTCGGGTTGCTTGATGATGTACAGCGACAGTTACTGGAGAGCGCAGCGGAGTTGCTATGGCCGGTCGCACAAAAGGTAAGGATCAACGGTGCAGTCACATCAAAGATCCAAGAGCACGTGATAAATGCATTGGCAACATGTTTAAGCTTGCTGGGTCGCTTGCCAGAAATTAGTTCACTTATAACACCGCTGCTAAATTATAGACCGATTCCATTGGTATTGGGCCAACTAGCCCTTTCCGGTGCGATGGCAGAAATCCCATCGGATCTTGTTGAAAGGATTCGAACTGAGCATCCAAGGAATTTCGAAGCACAGCTCCAATCCGCAATATGTGAGTACGAACTTCTTCGAAAAAATTCAGCTGCATTTCATACAATGGTCAGAATCAAAGACGAGTTTCCCGATTTACAAGATGAAGAGAAGGTAAAGTATTGCCAGCTTCTCTTTGAGATTGCATCGCGAGAGAATGGGCAATTAGCCAGTGATGCTAGACAAGTAACCGATTCATTTTTGGGAACGCCGAATGAGTTTGGACTCTATTACGACACACTTGCACAAATTAGTTTAGGTAAATATAGAGAAGCGATTTCGCGACTTGATAACGAGCAGCGCGAGGAAGATTCCCTTTGGTGGCAAATCCGTTCCTCTTGTTATTGGTACCTAGGGGAGCACGCGGACGCTGCTGAAGCAATGGCAAGGGCGTGTAAGTTGATGCCGCATCCGAGTCTGCTAAATGAGTACGCGTGGTTAAGCCTTAGATGCAATGATCGTTCATCTGCGATCAGTGCGCTTGAAAAGGCTCTAGAGAAAACCCCAAATGATCCCGAAGCTTTGTATAGACTTGCTACGACCTACGTCGCCGTGCGAGATCATAGGAATGCAGCTGACAAATTTAAGCGGCTGGCCGAAGTTGACTCCGGAAACGAACTGCACAAGCTGAACTACGCAATTTGTTTGGCCAGAAGCAACCAACTCGAAAATGCCATAAAAGCGCTTGATTCGATCAAAGAACCAGAATCTCAAAGTCTTCGAACAGTATTGACAAGGAGCTACGTGCTTAACTCAGTCGATCAACCAGATGCTGCGATGGAGATTTTTCGGGAGTACAAAAAAAAGTTCTGGGATAATCCTGAATTTGTAGCATCCTATATGGATACGTCATATCGCTCAGGCAATGATCCTGAAGCATCGGCAGCAATGACTAGACTACTTGAACTTCAGGAGACAAACAAATCTGGTGTAACTTGGTTGCATCCACATTCTATCGATGAGTTGATTGAATTTGGGAGTCAGCGCCGCAAAAGCATGGACCAGCTCAGCGAAATGATTGCGACGGGGAAAATGCCCTGGCTCTATGCAGATGCGATGTTCGGCTATCCGGCAATGAAAAGCTGGTATTTTCGTACTGCAACTGTAGATTGGCTGTCAGAGGAAAGAAATGTACGCGGGCAGAATACTGTGTATTCCACAAATGGGTTTGCAATTCTGAGTCCAAAAAACGGCGTGTCTACAATCGAACCAATTGATGTTGCCGACGAACAATCGAGCTGCGTTGTTGATCTTTCAGCTCTTTTGACTCTCTTCAAACTTGATCGACTTAAAGAATTCGTCGACTATTTTGCGAAAATTTACATTCCTGGTTCTATTGAGGAGCTAGGAATGGATGAAGGCAAGACAATCACTCACCCTCAGCCTTCTCGTGAACGAGAATTAAAGGCGATTCGGCAATTTATTGACAACGGCAAAATAAAAATCGCCAACGGTGATTCATCTCAGCCGGTTGTCGACGAATACGGTGACAACCAAGAAAGCACATTTTCGCTATTGGACCTTCAACGTTTGCTTGAAGCATCCTCTCAATTCACTACCGAAAACTTAAATGAGTTATCGAAGATCGCAACTCGCGAAAAACGAGCTGATGACTTCATACTTGGTAATACTTCGCTTCAAATCGAGTTGATGACGTTAGGAACTCTGACAAGACTCGGTTGGATAAGTCGCCTTGTTGACGCATTGAGTTTAACAATTAGTAGCAAGGATTATTCCCGATTAGTCTCTGAGTTGGGTGGTCACGTAAACATACATGAGATTGCTTCTGACCACGATGTGTTTTGGAAATGGCTTGGGAGCATGAGCGATAAAATATCGGCCCTGCCAGTTTACATTGACACTGAAATCGAGGACGATTTCAGAACTATACCTCATTTGGATGCAGCAATTGTGTCCGTAGAGAATGACCTTCCTTTAGTCGCCGATGATAGAGTATGTCAACAATATAGATTGGCAGAAGCCTCGTCGGGTCAGGTAGCATTTGGCACGGACAAGGTTTTGGCAGCTCTTTGGAGAACGAATCGCATCACCTTGAAACAAGCGACCAATGACTTTCTGAAATTGATCAAATGGCGATACCGATTTCTAACACCTGAACCCGATTACTTAAAAAACTTGGCGGATCGGAGTCGCAGCAACTTGCCCGGTCCTGACCTTTCCTACGTCGCTACTTATCTTCACGATTGCATGCAGGACCCAGGATTGTTTTGTGGCCTAGAGAAAACAGACCCACCAATGCCGTTGGGTTTCAAACAACAGTATCGATGGATTTCAAACGTCATCCAATTCGTAACGATGATTGTAGACGACTGTGAGTATGAAGATGAGACTTTCGAAACAATCGTACGATGGACAATCAAATCGCTAATTCCATCAATTCCAAACTATCTGCTGCACCACCAAATCGGTAAGAACATGGCTGCTGCAATGTCAAAGACAATCGTTCAGTTAAGCCTGTCATCGCTAATTGCAATCGAGTCACTTGAACGTGCGAATTTGGCGATCAAGACCATCTGGGAGTCGTTGCCAATTACTGAATCAGAATTTCTGCTATATGCGTCGGAGGCGGCAAGTGAACGAGCCATTTGAACCAGTCGACGTCGATGATGAAGAACTAGATTTCGCAATAAGAAAACGAATGCAATCTATCTCTATTTTCCATAGAATTGGTGGTTCCATAGATGGAATTGATGCTTTTCGGTTCAAGGCTGCAGGCACGTTTGATTCTGCTCTCACACGTGAAAATCCACCTGACACAGCTGAATTAATTTCGGATGCATCGCATATCAGACGTATAGGAAAAGAAGATGGAACATTAATCTTTGTCAAAGACCCAGTTGACGATGGAAAAGCTGGTGTGATCGATCTCGCTGATCACATCCTTGAACCTGATGACCAAATAAGGCATGCAGCTCTCAAAGCACTAGACCGCATAAAAGGCCAAATGCTGCCACAAACCGCTGCGAAATTCTCAGACCACAAGGAAGCAATTTCATCGAACAACGAAAAGCAAAGATTACATTCAGGACTTCTTGTTCACGACGCGTTAAACAATGATTACTGGCTAAACCTAATTGGCCTGCGAAAATGCATTGAATTTCAGTTTGACGACTACGATAAATTTTATCGGCGTGTATTTCGCCCATCCGTTCAATCACTAAACGCATTTGCTCCTCAATTGGTAGACCAGATACCTCAGTTGAATTCGTGGTTTGCGGAACGTAAAGGAATGGACCTTGTGAGCACAATCCAAGAATTCAATACGAAATGGGGATACCTTCCTCCATCAAATGTTATTTCTGTCCTTTCATTGATTGATAAAGCCGGATCTGAGAAAACGAACAAGGCTCTTGCGAAATCATTGTGGAAAATGGTAGGTATGACCAATGAATACAAAGTAAAGTACTACGCTGCTTTATTATTTAGCGACAACCCACAACTCGTCACAACTAAAACTGTAGAAGATTTTGAATCCTTGATTGCCGAACAGATTACTGTTGCGAAGCTCAACCAAGAATCGGAAAAGTTCAGCAGGTGGGATGCCTTTTACAAACTTACTCAACACTTTGTCGCGCATCTGGAATCATCTATACCAGCAGTCGATTCTCAGGTGACAGTTTCGTTTGCGTGTTGGTTGGCAGAACAAGCCGTTTCTCGCTTCTTTTTCTACAACGGCCGAATGTTTTCGATAACGAAAAAAGTCATCAACGAAGAACTGAATCATTCATCTCAAAAATGGTCAGTATCTCGATCGTATTCAAACCCATCAACCCTCCGCAAAGACACGATTTCGACAAGTTCAATTTGGAGCGATTCCTTAATTAGTGTAATTGTCAAAAACTGGAAAGCATGGCGTAAACACGTGAGCAACGATTTTCGACAAAATGTATTGGTTGCTCTAAACAACATCATGGTCCTCAATCGATTTAACTCTGCTGAAGACGATTCTATATCTTATCTTGTTGACGATGTGCCATTTGATTTGATCAGGGACATTGCGAAAGATTGCGGTGCCAATGAAGAGTCCGATGGTCTTGCCCAGTTGGTGACAGTATCCGAAACCCTCAACCAAGTTGAGGGGGTTCGCAAGCTGTTGGCGGACTTCGTTTCGGATGATCCAAAGGTTGGATTTGTTGTTGGCTTTGCATTGCAGGCGAGGCAATTTGCTGGGTCGGATGCGGGAACTGTTCCGGTTGAGTTTTTGCGAGATTCAACTTGGAGGGAAGCAGCATTCCTGCGTAGTACAGACTCAAACCTTGCCCTTTTGGCAGCGTTTCTTGGCGAGTGGCAACTGGCACGACGTAACGAATGGCGAGTTCGTTTGGCGCACATTTTCGCATCCCTTGCCGAAACTTGTGACGACCAGAACCGCAAAGCTTTTTTGTTCGAGCTTTGTTTGCGATCATCTATCAACATTGACATTTCAAGTCCGATCGAACGTTTATTATCCTCGGAACAGAAAAGTGAGTTTTTGAACTTTGCCAAGTTGTGGGAAGATCGGCTCAATTATATAGCTGATAATTCGGTTCCTTGGGTCGCTTATCGCATCCGCGGATTTCTAGCACGCATTCAGCAGTCCCTACACCTAGACACCAGTTAGCACAAATCAGGGTACATAGAAAACGATTGGAGATTTAAGTAATACGTATTTTCTGCCTTCTCTAAATTAGGTTTTTAGGTCGCAAAAGCTTTAATTGAATTTGCCAAAGCGTTTCATGGGTCTTAGGTTGATTAGCGCCACAAACACAGGAATTTTGGATCTATGACGCACAAGGTCGTTAAGGTCTTGGCCTCATTGAAGGGATTTTCGGGCAGAGTCCAGTTGGGATTGCATTCCATTCAGAATGAATGTCGGATTAAACCGAGTACCTGAAAAATCTTGTTTTCTACAATTTATCCAAAAAACTACTTTCCAATATCGACACACCGAAGCAACCTCGCGTGGGCGAGGCGGAACTTGAACTGTTGCTGTTTTTCAGTGTTTTGTTCGTTGATTGATTCTGGTGATGCGAAATCCGATGCGGTTTCTTAGAGAATGGCGATCTTGTCACCGTTGAAACCGAAGCAATTTTTTTCTTTGCGTTGCTGATTTGAAGTCTGGCCAATACCGAAATGACTGGCAGGCTTGGCGGCGAAGTGGCGATCAATTGCTGATGGGACGGGAATGGAAATTGGTGCTGCCTCGTGCGAATTTGGGAAGTCGAGATTTTGGCGATGCAAAATGAAATACCGGCTCGGCGGGAGCCTCGCCCTCCCGGAGGAGAAACGTTGGAGGTTTAGCGTTGATTTAGCAGTCCAACCATCAACGTTTCTTAGGCTGCGAAGATCTTCTTTTAGAGCGATTTTTTTTGCCGCCCATCATGCTTGGTGGGGCGACGTTGTTTTTGCGAAGGGAGTAGCTGATGGCTTCGCGGTCCTGGAGTTCGCGGAGTTTTGGATCGTTGCGGAGAAATTCGTAGTAGAAATTGTCGTAGTTCTTCGCCATGAACGAACCGTTTTCGGAAACGTAGCCGTCGTTGATGGCTCGTTCGATATATTCGACCGCTCGATCACGATCTTTTTGTCGCGCATAAACACGGGACATGCTGTGCAACGCTCTGTTGCGAAATCGCGGAAAGTCAAGACATTTTTTAAATGCTTCGACCGCTTTGTCGGCGGCCTGCTGTTGAAGTTTGGGATCGGAGTTCGGTCGTTTGGCGAGCCGGTAGTAGAGCTGGCGGTGGGCGACGGCACGAGCATAGGCCGCGTAACCGTTGTACCGGTCGTCTTTGATGACGCGATCGAATTGTTCGATGGCCAGATCGGGATTGCCGGTTTCCATGTATTCTTGCCCGGTTTCCAAGGCGACTACGGTGGCATCAAAATCGTCGACGTCCGCTTTTCTGTTGAGCAGCCATTTGCCGAATTGAATCATGCCTCCCAGGGCGATGAGAAAGCAAACGAGGATCGTGACATTTCTGAGAATTTTTTTGGGCATGGGAATCGTTTTATTTTCCGCCACGCAGTCGATTCATATACTCTTTGACGTGCGTTTCGTCTTCTTTGGGGATCTGTTGATTTTCCAGCGAATCGAAATTCCGTTTCATGTTTTTCTTGATCATTTCCTTGGCCTGCATTCGCGAGGGGCCCGCTCGGTTGGGTCCATCGACGGCGCCGGTTACGACCGTTTCGCCTTTTTGAGTGTTGGTTTTCACTTGCGATTTAAACGTTCCCGTTTTGTCTTTTTCCAGGCCTCGCTGACCACCACCGGGTCCGCGACCTTTGGCAAAATCCGAATTGCCTGGTTTTTTGCCAGCTTTTCCCTGTCCTTGTCCTTGGCCCTGACACTGGCCTTTGCATTGGCTCATTTGTTGGGCCAGATCCTGCAGCGCCTGACTTTGCTGCATTTGTTGGGACATTTGCTGGAGCATCTGCTGCATTTGTTGCATTTGTTGTTGCATTTGCTGCATCTGCTGTTGGGTCATCTGCTGACCTTGCGTTTGTTGGCTCGATTGTGATTGTTGTTGGTTGTTACTGGATTGGTTTCCGTTTTTTTGTTGATTGTTGTTGTTTTGCGCTTGTTGTGACTGGTTGCCCTGTTTGCCGTTTTGAGATTGTTTTTGGCCGTTTTTGGATTGCTGCTGTTTATTGCCATTCATGCAATTCGCGCAGTTTTGCAGGTTCTGGGCCATTTTCTGCATTTGTTGACTTTGTTTGCTCTGTTTGTTCATTTGATCCAGCTGTTGCTGCAACTGTGCCGCTTTGTCGAGATTGCCATTCTTGGTGGCTTGATCGAGTTTGCGCTGGAGGTCTTGTTTTTTCTGTTGTTGCTGCGCGTTGATTTGTTTCATCTGCTTGGCCATTTGATTCATTTGTTTGGCCAATTGCTTTTGTTGTTTTTCGCTAAGTTTGCCTTTGGCGAGTTTGTCGGCGATTTTTTTGAGTGCATCCTGAGCTTTTTTGAAATCGCCTTTTTTCATCGACTCGGCAAAATCTTTGGCTACACCATCGTTGGGCGCAGACAGTTTGCCCATCTGTTTTCTCAGCGATTTGGTATCCCCTAATTTTTTCTGTCGTTCTTCGATCTCTTTTTGAATGTTATTGATTTCGATCAATGCATCCTTTTTCGACAAATCGTTGCGTTGCAGTTTGTCGAGTTTGCGTTCAATGAACTCGGCGGTGGGTTTAAGTTCTTCGAGTCCTTTTTGATCGAATTTTTTCATCTGCTCGGCGATTTTTTTCTTGGCTTCTTCGATCGATGTTTTGACGATCTTGCGTTCGGCCAGTTTATTTTTTTTCTCGTTAGCAACCGCTTCGCTGACCGAGTTGTTTAAAAACGACAAACCGATCGTCACGAGAATCAAACAGATCGGGACCAAAACCCAGCGGTTGACGCGGAATCCAAATTGGTCACGAATGTCGAGTGTTTCGGCACGGCGTTGTGCATCGCCCAACAATGCCTGTCCGGCTTCGGTTTCGCGTTGACGGTGATCCAGGACCAACGCGCTGGACAAACGTTCTTTGAGATTAAAACGCAAATCGACTTCGATAGCCGCATCCATTTGGTCGGGTCGTTTGAGCCAAGTCCATAAAACAGCGCCGACGATTGCGGCAGCGCCCGATCCGATTAACCAATACAGCGTCCAGTCGGAAGCCAGCGTTTCGTCAGCCAGAAAATCGATCGCCCAGATTTTGGGAACAACGATGGCGATCAAGCAAATCGAGAAACAAATCACCAGCGACCAGATCAAATTGCGTCCAAGTCGACCAATCCAAAGTCGCTGCTGAGCACTTTTGACACGTTTCTTGATTTCGTTCATCGATTTTGCCCAATGTTGGTTGCGGTTTTTGATAATACGATTATACGCGTTCGAGACGCGATTAGACCAGTTGAATCACCCAAGTTGAAGTGATTTCAATTTTGAATTTTCGACAACTTTATCGGTAGATTCGTTCCAATTTGGTGTGATCTTTACCAATACCACGGGATTTTAACCAGATTCGAGGTCGCAGGCTCATTTCGCTGTTTAAATGTGCCGTTTTGTACGGTATTTAGTAACGGGGCGGGTGTAATTCGAAATTCGGTCGCCCAGTTTGTTTTCGAGGTTGTGGTGCCACAAGTGTTGGTGTGAGACTTCGCAAGTGTGAAGCGTGAGCAAGTGACCAGAATGGTTTTAGATTTCGAGGCTATCTTGGTCCCTCGCTCACGCTTCGGGTTGTGATTTTGACTGCAACAGTTGTGGCCGCTAGGTAGCGTTGATTAAATCAGAAAGATGCGGATTCAATGTGAGGGGGAAGGCGCTAGCCGCCGGTGAACTCTTGAATACCGGCGGCTAGCGCCTTGCCGCTCACATTGAATCAACATTACCTACCGTTTTTGACAAGAATATCCGATGACTCAAGTTGCCAATCCTCCAACCGATCCCCAAGACGAAACGGTTTCGCGTCGCGCAGCACCTGATCTGCAGCATCCGGCGGAACAGTCGGATTCGGATATCGTCATTTTCGATGGCAATTGCAAATTTTGTCATCAACAGGTCCAGCGCTTGAAACGTTGGGATTCAAAAGGGCAACTTTCATTTGTGTCGCTTCATGATCCGTATGTGGCCGAGCATTTTCCTGATTTGACGCATGATCAAATGATGGAACAGCTGTATGTTGTGAACACGTCTGGGTTGCGATTGGGCGGTGCTGCGGCGATTCGTTACTTGTCGCGCAAGTTGCCGCGGATGTGGTGGTTGATGCCTTGGTTGCACATCCCATTTTCGCTTCCGATTTGGCAGTGGGGTTATAAACAGGTTGCCAAGCGTCGTTATAAAATCAGTCAGAAAATGGACGCGTCGTGCGATGACGGTTCGTGCGAAATTCATTTTTGAATTGTGACTGGCATTTTGGCTATTCTGAAATTAGGCTCGGCGGGAGCCTCGCCCTCCCGAAACTCTCCCGGAGTGTGAAATGGCCGATCGAATATGTCACGGTGGGTCGTGGCCGCCAGAGTTCCAAGGATTGCAGCGTAGGATTCGGTAGCAACCTTTGAGTGTTCCGCGAATCGCTCCATATTTTTGCACGGCCTCGATAAAGTAGTTGCTGCAGGTTGGTGTGAATCGACAATTCGAACCGAGCATTGGGCTAATGGCTTTTTGGTAAAAGCGGACCAGGAGAATCAGAAAGCCGCCGGGCAGGGAAACGATGATTCGAAGAAAGGACTTCATTTTTTCTGTTGCCGCCCGGTGGCCTGGTCGTTTTGATTTTTGTCGGATTGTTGCTTGAGCCGTTTCTGGATCAGTTTGGCAAGTTTCGGAAGTGATCGAGCGATGGCTTCCTGATTGCAAGTTGCCCCTTTTCGTGGCCGAACAACAATATCAACACCCACCGGCATTTTAGCTTTGTTTTTTCGAAAAGCTTCACGAATCATTCGTTTCCAGCGATTGCGAACGACCGCATTGCCCACTTTGCGTGAAACCGAAAGCCCTAAACGGCAGCAATCAAGCTCGGTTTGGACGCCGCGGACAACCAAAACTTGATCCGCCGCGAATATTTCAGATTGATAGACGTGATCAAAATCCGCTTGTTTGCGTATGCGTATTTTGGGAGGAAACGTTTGATCGGCAGGTGGATGGGATGGTTTGTCGGACATGGGCACCGGCTCCCTATTTACCAGCTCAGATCGGCGCGCGGGTTGTCCATGGTTTCCGCGATTTCGCGAAGCGATTGTTTTTGCTCGTCGGTCAATGATGTTGGGACGACAATTTCCAAATCGATTATCAAATCGCCGTCACCGCTGCTGGTTTTGATTCCCATGCCTTTCAGACGCAGCGTTTTGCCGCTGGCGCTGCCGGGAGGAATGGTGACAGCAATCGTTCCGTGCGGGGTTGGCAAATCAATTTTTCCACCCAGTGTTGCTTCGGCAATGGTGATGGGAAGTTTGACATGGAGATTTTTGTCTTTGCGCCAGTAGTGCGGATGCGAGGCGACATTGATTTTGATCAGCAAGTCACCTTGTTTGCCGGTGCGTGGATCGGTTTGCCCTTGTCCGCGTAGTCGGATTTTTTTTCCGTTTTCAATTCCCGCTGGAATTTTGAAAGTGAACTCTTCGACTTTTCCGCTGCCACGTTTTACGGAAATTTGACGTTGTCCGCCGACCACCGAGTTGTGAAACGAGATCGTGACCGATTCTTCGAGATCCAGATTTTGCTGGGGTTGCGGTTGCGCCTGAGTTTGTGGTCCCGCTTGTCCAAATCCTCCACCAAACTGACGCAGGATATCTTCGAGCCCGGCGCCTTGACCACCAGCGCCGCCAAACGGACTGCCCCCTCCGGCGAACGGCCCACCGGAACCAAACAGATCATTCAAATCGATGTCCATCTGTCCGCCACCACCGCCAAATGGGCCCGCGCCCGCTCCGGCCATTTTTTCGAAATCAGGTCCGAAGCGATCATACAGCGAACGTTTTTCTTCGTCGCTCAATACATCGTAAGCTTGTTGGATCTCCTGGAATTTCTGTTTTGCAGCCTCTTTGTCGTCGGCCAGGTCGGGATGATGTTTGCGCGCGAGTTTTCGATATGCTTTCTGAATGTCCTCCGTCGAAGCACTTCGATCGACACCGAGTGTTTTGTAGTAGTCCGCTGGCATATTGTGGAGTAAAAAACTGTTAAACTGAATTTCGGTCGTGTGATTAAGTAGGGCCGGTTCCTACCGGCCAATCCGAATAAAGGCCGGTGGGAACGTACCCTACTTCCTGCAATCATAACCCGAAGCGTGAGCGAGGGACCAGAACAACACAAGTGGGCAGTAATAGGCGGTCCCTCACTTACGTTTCGGGTTGCGATTTTACACCTACGCCCTAATCACACACGACTTGAATTTCGAATTGTAGATACCAAACGTTCATTCAATCAAGGCGCGTCATCGCCGGAGCAACCATGCGTAAAAGGGGTCGGGAGTCTTTTCAGAAACCAGTCGATGCTGGTAAGTGTTCAAACACGTTTCGACGTTTGGAACAAAATGATGCAGCTGACTGAAAAGACTCCCGACCCCTTTTACGCACCCAAATTAGCCCACTATCCACTGTCGGAGCAACCATGAAGTATCAGTTGCGAGAAAAATTTTTTTCCTTGACCGATCAATACACCATTAACGATGCGTCGGGAAATCTGGCTTACACCGTTGAAGGAAAGTTTTTTTCGATTGGCGACAAATTGACGATGCGAGACGCTGGCGGACGGGAAGTCGCCCGAATCAACCAGAAACTGTTGACGCTGCTGCCGCATTATGAGTTGTATCGGAATGATCAGTTTTTTGCCTCGATTACCAAGAAATTCACTTGGTTCAAAAACAAATTCGAGCTGGATGTTCCGGGCCCCAACGATTATTTGATCGAAGGCAGTTTTTGGGATTACGAATATTTGTTTCGGCGATCAGGACAGGTGGTTGCGGAAGTGTCCAAAAAATTCTGGAGCTGGCGCGATGTCTACGGCGTGGACATTGTTTCCGGAGAGGATGATATTTCAATTCTGGCAACGATCGCCGTCATCGATTTGGTTTGCCATGAAAAAAATTCGTCAGGATTTGACGATTGAGATTATTTTTTCTTTGACCAGTCTCGACGTTGCCGCGAACTGGGGATGCCAAGTTTTTGTCGGTACTTGTTAACCGTTCGCCGCGCGACGTTGAATCCCATCGCTTTGAGGCGTTTGACCAACTCGTCATCACTCAACGGTTTGGCTTTGTTTTCGTTGTCGACGAGTTCTTGAAGTTTGATACGAACGCGGTCCCAGGCAACATCTTCACCGTCGTCGGTTTGCGTGCCACCAACGAAAAATTTACGCAGTGCAAAGATGCCGCGCGGTGTATCAATCCATTTGTCATCGACGGCACGGCTGACTGTTGTCACGTGTACTTTTACAACATCGGCGATTTCCTGCATTTTGAGTGGGACAATCGCGTGCGGGCCTTCTTTTAGAAAGGCTTCTTGATGTTCGATAATCGCTTGCGCGACGCGAGTCAAAGTCGAACGGCGTTGTTCGATTGATTCGATCAACCATTGAGCCGCATTGATTTTGCGTTTGATGTATTCTTTTTCTTCGTCGGTGGCCTGACCGCTGGCGATGCGTTGCCGATAGTAATTGCTGATGAACAGGCTGCGGGTGGGGCCTTCGTCCATTTTGACAACGTATTTACCATTGTCATCAATTTCGATCCACAGATCGGGGGTGACCGTGGGAACAAATCGTTCGACAAATCGCGATGCTGGTCGCGGATCGAGCGTCCGCAATTGTTCCCAGGCTTCCTGAATTTGCTCGACGGTATAACCAGTCGCTTTTTGAATTTGCGGGATGCGATTGTCGCGGAGATCTTCGAGGTGGTCGTTGATCAACGTTTTGACTTCGTCGACCATCGGCATTTTATCGGTGACTTGAATCAACAGGCATTCACGTAAATCGCGTGCGCCGACACCGAGAGGATCCAATCGCTGAATAATCGACAAAGCAGCTTCGGCCATTTGGATTTCGTTTTCGCCGGCTCCTGGAGGAAGCAAATCAATCAAGCTGGCTTTGAGATAACCGCCATCCTCGGCATTCAACGCTGAAATAATGCGTTCGCACATTTTCAGCATTTCTGGTTCGAGATCCAATTCACCGACTTGCGTTAACAAATGATCCTGGAGCGTTTCCGATCGATCCACGATGTTTTGGATCATGTCGTGCTGGCGATCCGAAAATTCCTGCACGCGGTTGGCGGATGTTCGTGGCCGTTCATCAAAATGATCAGGGAGTTCGCGGTCGAGGTTCAGCAGTCGTTCGAAATCATCAGCATTGTTGGTTTCGTCAACCACCAACTCTTTTTGTTCGACATCCGTGGCCGCGTTGGTTTCTGCGTCGTCCGACGGTTTATCAGGGTCATCGGCGCGAAGTTCGAGGACAGGGTTCTCGCTGACTTCCTGTTCGATGCGCTCCTCAAGTGCCGCCAGCGGCAGTTGCAATATTTCCATCGATTGGATCATCCGCGGCGCAAGTGTCTGCACTTGCTTTTGCTGCTGATATTGTCCAAATGACATTTTCATGGCGTGATCGCGGAAATGGAAAACGACGGAGACTACTAAAAAATAACTTGCTACTGAATATGAGTTCCAGGATTTTTGCGTGGATCGGTTTTCAAAACTGGCCTCGAACCGAATGTGCCGATTTTGTAAGCGAGTGCTATCGTTTGATGAACCGCCAAATTGATTTTATAACGTTCACAATTTTTTTTCGAGCATCGCGATCAAAAAATGACGTTAAGTTCGACAGGATTGGATGCGAAAAAATTTAGTTTCGTGGAATTTTCAAGTTGACAAAATGAGAACGTTTAAGGCGTTGGCTGTCAAAATGCTGGCTTTCCATAGAAAATTAAAATGGTTGTCGGCCCGTAATTGCGTCCGACAATATCTCTTTGTTGGTATGTTCCAAGATGCTACCTGTCGTAATTCCCCTGGCAAGCCGCGTGAGCGAAATATCAAACTCCGCAAGAACATTGGAAATGTAGAGTGCTGTACCGTCTCCTTCGACAGTCGGGTTGGTCGCCATGATAACTTCCGAGAAATTTCCCTCGCGTACACGTTGAACCAGGGCATCGATCGTCAGTTGATCGGCGCCAACGTTTTCCAGCGGTGCGATGCGGCCCAGCAAAACATGATACAGTCCCTGATAGTGTCCCGATTGTTCCAACGCCATCAGGTCGCGCGGTTGTTCGACAACGCACAATTGTGTTTGGTCTCGACGAGAATCACTGCAAATCGAACATTTTTCACTTTCCGCCAAATTAAAGCAGTCTTCGCAATATCGAACGTTTTCGCGGACAGCGCGAATCGCGTCGGCCAGTGCCAAGGCTTCTTCTTTGTTCACACGCAAAATGTGATAGGCCAGACGCTCGGCGGATTTCCGACCGATCCCTGGCAGACGTGAAAACTGCTCGATGACGTTGCTGACGGATTCAGAGATTTGTGGCATGAGACTCGAGCTCAAGGGGCGTGGTTTTATTCATCCTTGGTGTCGTCGTTTTCAGCGGCGCCGGTCATTTGAGCCATCGCTTTGTCGAGCCCCGGTATGGCACCGGTGATGTCTTGCATGGATTCAACATGCAGCTGTTTTCCTTTCACGATGGCGTCGTTGATGGCGGCCGGCAGCAGATCTTGAATCATTTCGAGTTCATTTTTTTCCACAAGCGTGGGGTCGATTTTGACGGACAGAATTTGTCCAAGTCCATTGGCGGTGACTTCGACCATGCCGCCTCCAGCAATTCCGACAACTTGTTTGGATTTGAGTTCTTCGGACATTTCACCCATTTTGCCTTGGATGTTGCCCATGTTTTTCATCAGAGACGCGATACTGCCTAGTTCCTTGAACATTGAAAGGGTCCTCCGTTTCTCGTTGTTATTCGAGCTATGGTTTGTTTGTTGATCCCGGCAGTGTCTCGTTAGCGAGTGTGCCGTTGTTATTTTGGTTTGTTTGGCCGAAATTCGATGATTTCGCCGTCAAATTCCTCGATCGCTTTTTGCAACACTGGGTGCTGATGGAGTTGGCGAATTATTTGACGACGCGATTGTTTGGCCGGTTGTGTTTGTTCGGATTCCGCGGCAGGTTCACTCACCTCGAAATCAACGCGAAATGTGCGGCCGGCGAAAGTTGCAAACGCTTCTTCGATACGCTGTTTTTTTTCGGGCCGCTCACAGGCTTGTTTGTTATATGAATCTGCCAACGTGACGACCAGTTGATTTTCTCCCACCACCGCTAGCTTTTCAAAATTGGCTGCCATGACAGCCGTTGTATCGCCGATCGATTCCATGGCCTGTCGCCAGATTTTTTCGAGGTTCGCCGGGTCAACGCGAGTGTTGCGGTTTTCCGATGGAGCGGCAGGAACAGGGGCCGATTGAGTCGTTGTTGACACATTCGATTCGGCGGCTTGCTCGTTGTTGTTTACTTCATTTTTTTTTTGCAACGTCGGTTGTTCGGCCGTCGCCGGAGACGGGACACTTGGGATTGGCGCGCTGTTGGTCGGAATGGCCGCGAGCAAACCGGCCAGTTTTTCGGTGTCGAGTTTTCCGGATTGAAACGCTGTCAAAAACGTCGCGACACTTTGCAGATTTGACAGGTTGCAAATACGCACGCATGCCATTTCCAACAATGTTCGCCCATGGGCCGTTTGGCGCATCGAAACCAGCGTTTTGTCCAAAATTTGCAAGACCGTCAGTAACGGTTCCATTTCAATCGCGCCGGCTAACGCTTCGATTTTTGATAAATCGTCAGGGCTGACCTGCTGAAAAATTTCAGCACCACATCCCGCCTTGAACGTCATGACATCGCGGAACAATCCTAACAACTGTTCTGTTAACTGACCGGCATCAACACCCGACTGGATCGCTACGTCAATTGCGTCGAGTGACGGTTTGGAATTCGCGTGGATCAAGTTTTGTGCAATCTCAAAAATCACGCCGGTATCGGCGGTGCCGAGTAATTGATGGACATCGGCGACGGAAATCGTACCCGATGTAAACGACAACAATTGTTCGAGCAACGACTGGCTGTCCCGCAACGAACCTTTTGCCCGTTGGGCGAGAACCGTTAGCGCTGCGTCATCGGCTTGAACATTTTCGTTTTGACATATTTCAGACAACCGGTTTTTGATTTGGTCGGTTTGAACGGGAATAAAATCAAAACGTTGGCAACGCGAAAGTACGGTGATCGGAATTTTTTCGGGATCAGTCGTGCAGAAAATAAATTTGACGTGGCCCGGCGGTTCCTCAAGCGTTTTCAACAGTGCGTTGAATGCCTCGCGCGACAGCATGTGCACTTCGTCAATGATGTAAATTTTGAAACTGGAACGGCTGGGTCGAATGTTGGCGTTCGAACGCAATTCGCGGATGTTGTCGATTCCACGATTGCTGGCACCGTCAATTTCGATGACATCGACGTCTTCGCCCGAACTAATGCTCGTGCATTGATCACATTTGTTGCAAGGTTCGACGGTGGGACCGTTTTTACAATTAAGGCATTTTGCAAAAATTCGAGCAGAAGATGTTTTGCCGACACCTCGGGCACCGGTAAACAAATACGCATGGCCGACGCGATTTTGTTTAATGGCATTGGTCAGCGCGGTGGCAACTTGCGATTGCCCAATGAGCTGGTCAAAGTTCATCGGACGGTAGCGCCGGGCGACAACGGTATAATTTTGGCTTTGCGAATCGGTCATACCAATATTTTATAGGATTGATGGGGTAATCCCAGCGGGTCGATTCGCAAGTTGATTTCAGAAGTTGCCAACGGCAGCGTTCGCCAACCAAATTGAGGCTTTGCAAAACGGAATGGCAGGTAGAAGGCATTCTGTCGGTGAGCGGATCTCGCACAAGAGTACCCCGCTTAAGGCTGCTGCTGTTACACCCTGACCTGGTTCACGGATCCCCCTCGCGAGATCCACTGACCGACAGTGCCATAATTGATTATTTGAATGGATCAACTGTTTTATAAATGTCTCGGCGGAAAGTCAAATGGACATTTGGTGGTGGCGTTGATTAAATATGAGCGGCAAGGCGCTAGCCGCCGGTGAACCCTCGAATACCGGCGGCTAGCGCCTTGCCGCTCAGTTCAGATTCACCGCTTTCCAATTTAATCAATGCTACCTGAGCCTATTTTGGAAACTTTGCGCAAATGAGGTCGCTTTGCGCAAAAGAGTGGGGAGTCAATTTTTTGGCAAGCGGTATGCTGATTTATCCTGAGTGCACATTTTACCCGCGAGTTGAGCCCGATTGTCGAAAGATATTTCTGTGGTTGGGGTTTTGGGCAATGTGATGCGCGATGCGTTCGGCCAAGGCACTAATAGTCATCAGGGGATTCACCCCAATGGCTGTTGGAACGATCGATCCATCAGCGACATACAATCCTGGGTAAACATGGGCCGGAGTTGAGCCGTAGCAGCATTGATCAGTTCGACCGACATAGACCTGTCCGAGATGGTTGACGACGCCACCGCAAGGATCATCCGACATGTTGCAGGCACCCAGCGGGTGTACTGAAACAAGATTATCCCCAAACGCTTTGAGCCGTTTATACCAACCGCCATGTGCTCGAGCCGCTCGATCAAATTCGCCAAACATCATTTTCCGGAACTTGCTTTGTTTTAAGCCTGGCCATGAAATTTGCCATCGATCATCTTTCCAGACCACTTTGCCCGCCGCTTCGTCGAGCCCCATCCCGAGCATCACCATCGAATTGTCGAGTTGCCGATCATTCAGCAAGATTTTGAAAAGATTGCGAACGGCTCGTGGCACTGCAGCTTCTTGAATCAAAATTCGCTCGGTCAACTGTTTTCGTCGTTCGAATATCATCGAGGTTTGGACGGTTGGACCCGGTCCTGGATGCGATGTGGGATAAGCTCCAACTCCTGCGATTTGGCAGCGGAATTTCCCATCGATCACAAAGCCAATCGCGTCTCCGTTGGCCGACCAACCCTGACCGAGTGCCGGCGAAAACCGAAACTGGGCGTTTTCCGATTGTTTCAAGACGTGTGAGCTGCCCGGCGATCCACATCCGAGAATGACAATGTCGGCGGTGACCGTCAATGGAATGCACTGAAGCTGTCCGGTCGAGTCGTCGTGATGGTTCAACAAAACCTCGTAGCCACCGTTGCAGGGACGAATGGCTTTAACCTCGGTCTGCGTGTAGATTTCGGCGCCATACGATTTTGCTAGTGGCAGATAGTTGGTGACCAGCGTGTTTTTTGCGCCAACGTTACATCCGGTAATACAATCTCCACAGAGATTACACGTTTGCTGGATCATGCCATATTGATTTTGCATTTGATCATCCAGGTATCGATGATCATAAGTCACGGCCAATGGCGAACGATCAAAAAACCCGGGCCGTCGCGAGATACGCGCGGCGGCTTGGCGGCGAACGCGAACTTTGGAGGTTTGATCGTGTGGAGTGCGTTGCAAGTTAAGCGAGCGAGCGGCAATTTCAAAATACGGATCTAACACCCGTCGATCACGCAGCGCCGCCGGCCATTTTTTTTGAGCAAAAACGGCCGAATCGGGCTTCAAGGCGACACTGGCGTTGAGAATCGATGTGCCGCCAAGGGCATTGGCGGATAACGTATTTACTTCGCCGCTCAGCGACAAATTAAAAAGACCCAATGGGTTGATTCGTTGGCCACGTTTTCTGCCCCAGGGCGCATTCATAGCGTTGTCTGAAAGCCCTTTGAAGGTGTCGGGAAATGTTCCAGGTATCCATTCGCGACCGCGTTCAATCACGGCTAAACGGTGACCTTGATTGAGGTGGGGCGCCAGACGCGCGGCGCAGATCGAAGCACCATAGCCCGAGCCAATGATCAAAACGCTGAAGTGAGGACAGGTTGTGTGTTGGTCGAACAGCCCATCGATGCTGTTTGACAATCGTCCTCCGTAACGTGCCAGACTTGCGGTGTAGTCGTTCGATGCGCGCCGTTTTAAATCGGTTTGACAAGAATTCTGGGGAATGTTTTGTGTTTGGTTGACGGCGTAGCCAAAATCATTGGCATACGATTTTTTGGCGGGTATCGTTGTCGCTGCAGCGGCTGCTGTCGCCATTGCCTTGAGCGCAGCACGGCGGTTCATGGGTTGTTGTTCTGTTTCAGGTACTTGTTTCACAATCGGAAGCGACTGTCCCGATTTACCATTGGGATTGCGACGTGACTTCATGAGGGTTGTTTTTTTGATAGCCAGAGCTGTTGCGAACGATATTTTGCGTTTCAGTTGTTACTATCGCGATAATCTGGCGGATGGCTGAAATGTGAGGTGCGATTGAAACGATTGTTGGGAAATTTCGTTCGGGTCGTTCCAGAAAGCGAGAGGCGCCGGGTGAATCGGATTGGCATGTTCTGGATTGTTAGGAAAACCTGGTAAGGTTTGCAGGCAAAATCGGGAGGGCGAGGCTCCCGCCGAGCCACGGATAGTCTGATAGGCTCACGCAGAGACGCGGAGACGCAGAGGCCAGGATGGAAAAGGTTTGTGCCACCTGTGAGCGGCAAGGCGCTACGGGTGCCACTGGCCCCAGCCAGTGCAAGGCTGCCACCCCACTGCAGCAACGTCATGAACTGAATTCGGTCTTAAGTGCTTGAAGCCAAGGAAACCGCAACCACTGGCTGGAGCCAGTGCCACCCAATCCGGCGCCCGAGTGCCACCCAAAGCGCTTACACAATCAGGCGCCGAGCCGAAAAATCTCGATTTCAATGATCGTGTAACAGAACTTCGCCGCGGCATCCGTTGAGACAATCTCCGTGATAAATCCTGAGGGATTCGGACATCGTCAAATGGGGCTCAAATCCCAAAGTTCGAAGCCGCTGGCCCAACAATTCGAAGATGACTGAATCGACGTGGTTGCCGCGTCGAAAAGCTGACAACAACGTTTCGCGATCCGCGTTTCCCAGGCAACCAATCGTTCCGCGAACCATGTCCGAACCAATGTACTTGTCGCAATCTCCGAAAACGAGAATGGTTCCTGCTAACATCCCGTAACCAGCAAATTCCCCCACACTGCCTGCAACGACGATCAATCCGCGGCGCATCCGGCAGCCCGTTTCGCGTCCGGCATTTCCGTGAACTAGGATTTCACCACCGCGCATGCCACGGGCGCTGCCTGCCAAAGCACCACCGACCTGGTTACCTACATTGCCCCGAACGCGGATCAGACCTCCAGTCATTTCACATCCGAGGTAATCACCAGCCGAACCTCGAATTTCGATTTCGCCGCCCTGCATGGTAGCACCGACCAGATTCCCGACGTCGCCATCAATGTAAACCGTTCCCGATTTCATTGCTTGGCAAAGACCGCCAACAGCAGTCAGTTGGCCGCGCCAAACAATGTCACAATCTTGCTGAGTTTCCGAAATCTCAAAACATTCACCGCATGTCACTTGCTGGTTGCCTCGTAAAATCGGAAGCTTTCGGATTTCATCGAGATTTTTTCCGCGTAGCGTTTCCGGCAGTATGTCCCGCACATCAATTGGAATGGCGTCGGTTCGATCAATTTGAAAAACAATCGTCATGTTGAAAGCGTGTTTTTTTGCGAAAACGTGAATCCGAATAGGATAGCGTAGTCCGACCGCTTTCTATAGTAACCTTGCAATGCCATACGTTTAGTGCAAGGCTCACGCAGAGCCTCAGAGACACAGAGGTCAGGACGGAGAAGGTTTTTGTTGCTTAGGTTGCGGTAGCAACAAGATCTACCAAATTCTAGTGCTGATTATGTTCAAATTTGTTTTGCTGTAATGTTGGAAAGCTATAGCCGTCGGTTTGTTAGTGCTTCGTGCCGCTAGGTAGTGTTGATTAAATGTGAGCGGCAAGGCGCTAGCCGCCGGTGAACCCTCAAATACAGGCGGCTAGCGCCTTCCCGCTCACATTAAACTCACAGCTTTCCGATTTAATCAACGCTGCCTAGCGCCTTGCCGCTCACGGGATCAGGCTCGAGGGAGCCTGACGAAAACCTTGG
>JANQLU010000068.1 GCA_028280445.1 Pirellulaceae bacterium
ATACACCTACGACACGTTGGGCCGACGCACCAAAGTTACCTATCCGGACAGCACGTTCAGCGAAATCCTGTTTGCCGGAACCGGCAGCGAAGGCATGCCTGAGCGACAACGGGCCACCGACGGCAGCGTCGTCAAAATCTTTTACGACAGTGTCGGTCGCGTCAACAAAGTCATCGGCGGTTACTCGATGATCAACTCATCGGGCAGTGAAACGGTCAACACCGATGTCTTGACCCAATCGGTGACCGAATATTTTTACGACAGCAATAGCGGCAATCTCAGCCACACGATCAGCAATGGCAAAAAAGTCGAATATGACTACGACTACAAATTCCGTCCGACCGAAACACGTGCCTTTCCCAACACCGGAACGATACTGATCAGCAAGACCGTCTACGACGGCGACCGCGTATTCTACGAAGAAGATCCGTTTGGACGACGTACCTACTACGGATACGACCTGACACAAACGTTTAATCTCAACGGCACCAAGATCCGCACGGTTGCGTTTCTGATCCCCGGTCAGACATTAGCGGACAACTCGGCCGTTTTGAACCAAACCCGCGACCTGACCAACAATGCCACATTTACGATCGTGGATTTCATCCGCGATTACGACAATCACAAAATTCAAACGATCGATCAACGCGGTATCACCAGCGAACGATTTTTCGACTCGCACGGTCGCGTGTTCCGCAGCATTGCCGCGGTCGGTACGTCGGACGAGACAAAATCGGAAATCGACTATGACTCGGCCAGTAACGTCTCCGAAGTCCGCATGCCCCGCTATTTCGACTCATCGGATACCAACGGCTACAACCTGTCCAAAATGACCTTTGGGTACAGCGGTCGCAACATTCGCACCACCACCAACTCGGCTCCTGGCACAGCGATCGCATCGACGCAAACCGTGGCCTACAACCTGGACGGTACGACCAACAAAGTGACCGATGGCCGCGGAATTGATTGGGAAGTGTTCTGGAATTTTGGAACAGTTCAAGGCAGCAAAGACCCTGCAGGCCACGGCGCGATCGTCAACACCGATGACGCCGACCGCACGACTCATCGTGCCATCGTTTCGGACTACAGCAGCCACACCAACAAGCTCGACCCAACCAACTCGAAAACACTGGCCGAAACCACGGCCCGTTACGACATCCTCGGTCGTCCGATCGCATCCACCGCCTGGCTCAATGCCCGCGGCACGATCGACCCCAACGATGCACCAATTGCCGGTTTAGATGGAATCGCCAAAACCGAAGGCAGCACGTCCCAAATCATCTACGACACCAATCTGGCCGACGGCGTCGGTCTGGACAATGCCACAGGCGTAACCGTCAACAAGCTGGGCGGTGGCACCTACAACATCAGCCTTTCCACCTGCCTGACCAAACTGGCCGACACCAACGCCAACGGTGGCGCCAACATTTCATTTACCAACAACATCAGCTCCGGCGCAGCCGCCGTATCGATCAACGCCGAAGAAGAGCTTTCAATCACCATCGTCGACGCCCTCGGCCGCACCGTGATGGTCGCTCAAATCGAACCCCACTTCGGCACCACCCCCAACGCCCTCATCTCCTGGGCCTGCGCCAGTTACGACCACACCGTCACCGTTACGGGCTTTGGTACCTGTACCGAGATTCACTCGATCGATGCAGCAGGAAAAATTGCCAAAAGTCGGATGGATGCTGCCGGACGGATTCTGGAAGTGATCGATGAAGAAAGCAATGTTTCCACGGCCCAATACGATGCCCGTGGAAACATTGTCCAGGCGCGCGATGCCAATGGAGTCGGCTTTGATGCCGTTTACAACAATCTTGATCAACTGACCAGTCAAACCGACACCTGGGGCAGCCAAGTTCAGTATGCGTACAACGCCAATGGCCGGATCGAAAAAATGACCGATGCCAAAAGCAAGTTTACCACGGTCACCTACGATACGATCGGTCGCCGCTTGTCAGTTTCAGACCGCATGAGTCTGGTCACATCTTTT
>JANQLU010000112.1 GCA_028280445.1 Pirellulaceae bacterium
GAAGAGCTTTTTTGTCACGACAAAATAGGTAAGAAAGGAAGAATCTCCTCCTGGTGGGACAGTATTTAACGTTCGTGACACTAGCGCCTTGCCGCTCACAGTGGCCGTTCATAATGGCCGGTGGGAACCGGCCCTACGGCTGTTCCGCTTGGCGTTTCCGCTGGACCGCTTCTTTTAATTCTTTGCATTGGTCCGATGGATTGCTGCACATCGAACACGATACGGATTCACCCTGTGATTCCTGCAGGCTGGCGATGCCGCCGCACGAGCCTTTGATTCGACGGTTGCTGACAATCACGCCAATCGCCATGCCGGCAATGGCAATCACAAAAACGCCGACAGCAAACAGGATCACGGTATTGAAACCGGGATTTTTGGTTTGCCCGTTTCCGACACTTGGAAATCCGACCGAGATCTTTCGCTCGAAAGACTCCTGTCCATTGTTCGTTTTGCGAATCAGGTTGTAGATTTCGACGTCCCAGTTTTTCGCCTGTTCTTTTGACTCAGGCCCGATCACCAATGCTGCGGTAGCAAAAGCATCGGCAGTCATACAGTCGGCGGCCACAATCGAAGCGCTGGCCAACTGGTGTTTGACAGGCCATCCGGACACGGGATCGATCGTGTGGTTGTATCGTTGGCCATCAATGACGAAGTAATTTTCATAGTCGCCGCTGGTGGCCATCGCTTTGTCAACCAGTTTGACCTGCGCCGCCCAAGGCAAATTTGCATTGCGTTTTGGATTTCGAATACCAACGATCCAAGGCGAACCATCAGGTTTGGTTCCGCGGCCACGAACTTCGCCACCCACCTCGACCAGAAACGCATCGCATTTCAAATCGGCCAGCGTATTTGCGACCTGGTCCACGGCATAACCTTTGGCAATGGCCGACAAATCGATCTGCAATCCATCCACCTGTTTTCTCAGCGCAGGCGGATTTTCGCGAATTCCAATTTTGTCGTAGCCGATTCGTTTTAATAGTTCATCAATCTCCGATTGCGATGGAAGCTTGAATTCATCTTTCTTGCCGGGTCCGAAATTCCATCGTTTGACCAATGGACCGACCGTAATATCAAACGCCCCATTTGTTAGGCGACTGATTTCGCCAGCGCGTTTGACCACTTGAACGGTCTCGGCATCGACATCGACCCACTGGTTTTTGGCAGCGCGATTGAATCGCGTGACATCTGATGTGTCGATATAGGTTGACATCAATTGGTTGACGCGGCCCAACGTGCCATCGATCGCTTTTTGTATCGATTCGTGCGACTGCGCGTCGGGCATCTGTGTCACCGTCACGTTGTAACGAATCGGCCCCATCGTCGTGCCGGTAAATTTTTCCTCGGCGGCCAATGGAATGGTGATGCCAAACAACACGCAACACCATGCAATCATCCACGCGAATTTGAGGATCGGTTTGAGAATGAGTATTTGCATTGCTTGGTAACCGCGCATAAAAATCCGCTTGGCAAAATTTCGCCAAGCGGTGTTATTTTAGCCGCCGAAATCGTCAAACGAAATGTTTTCTTCTTCGACGCCGATATTCAGCAACATTTCGTGGACACATTTGTTCATCATCGGAGGGCCACAGTAGTAATACTCGACGTCTTCCGGAGCTGGGTGATCTTTCAAGTAGTTGTCGTACAACACGTTGTGAATAAACCCGGTGTATCCATTCCAATCGTCCTCGGGCAACGCATCGGACAACGCAATATTGAATTTGAAATTTGGAAACTCTTTTTCGATTTCGCGGAAATGGTCGACGTAGAACAATTCACGCAGCGAACGACCGCCATACCAGTACGAAACTTTGCGGCCAGTTTTCAAATTCTTGAACAACTCGAAAATGTGACTTCGCAGCGGAGCCATTCCGGCGCCACCGCCGACGTAGACCATTTCGTTGTCGGTTTCTTTGATAAAGAACTCACCGTACGGGCCTGAGATCACACATTCATCGCCAGGTTTCAAATTGAAAATATACGACGAAACTTTACCCGGTGGGTAATCCGTACCTGGCGGCGGCGAAGCGACCCGCACGTTGAGCATGATGATCCCTTTTTCACCTGGGTAGTTAGCCATGGAGTAGGCGCGAACCACCTCTTCATTGACGACCGATTTGTACTGCCAGACGTTGTATTGATCCCAGTCGGGATGATATTCATCCTGGATGTCGAAATTGCGATAGTCCAATTCGTGTGGCGGAACTTTGATTTGGATATAGCCGCCAGCCTTGAACGCGACGTCTTCGCCTTCGGGCAGTTCGAGCACCAATTCTTTGATGAACGTGGCAACGTTGTCATTCGAACGGACTTTGCAAACCCACTCTTTTGTTTCAAAGGCCTCTTCGGGAACCTCGACGACCATGTTTTGTTTAACAGCAACCTGGCAGCTCAATCGGCAACCCTCTCGTGCCTCGCGTTTGTTAATCGAACCTTTTTCGGTCGGCAAAATTTCGCCACCGCCCTCAAAGACTTTGACGAGGCATTGAGCACAAGTTCCACCGCCGCCGCAAGCTGACGAAACCAGAATCCCTGCATCGTGCAGCGCACCCATCAATTTGCCGCCGGTTGGAACACTGATCGTCTTTTGATCGTTGATCAAAATATCAATGTTGCCGCTGGGAACCAGTGCTTTTTTGGCCGCCAGAATCAAACCGACCAGCGCAAATACGATGAGGCCAAAAAACAGAACGCCTAAAAAGATCTTTAGCCCGCTGGAGATATCCGCGAGCAGCAGACTGTTGTCGAATGTCAAAATTTCCATTTATCGTCGTCCGAATTGTATTCGAATTGTTTTGTTTACACGCCGCTGAAGGCTAGAAAACCAAGTGCCATCAGTCCAACAATGATGAAGGTAATCCCCAAACCGCGGAGCGCGGGCGGGATGTCGCTGTATTTCAATTTCTCACGGATCGCTGCCAAAGCGGCAATCGCCACGGCCCAACCGAACCCTGAACCGATCCCGTAAACGAGACTTTGTGGGAAATCGTAGCTGCGTTCGACCATAAATAGTGAACCGCCCAAGATGGCACAATTGACCGTGATCAATGGCAGGAAAATCCCCAATTGTTGATAGAGGGCTGGAAAGAATCGATCCAATGTCATTTCCAGAATTTGAACCATCGCTGCGATCACACCGATGTAGCTGATCAACCCCAGAAAACTGAGGTCCAGGTTTTTGAAATCATTGGAAATCCAACTCAATGCACCTTCTTTGAGAATCAAGGTGTAAATCAAATTGTTGACGGGAACCGTAATGAATTGAACGGCGATGACCGCGATACCCAATCCGACCGCCGTTTTCACGTTTTTAGAAACGGCCAAAAACGTACACATTCCCAAAAAGTACGCCAGCGCCAAATTTTCAACAAACGCACTTCGCAAAAACAAAATGAAGAGTTCGTATAAATAATCCATGATTATGCCTCCTCGATTTGTTCACGATGGAAGGTGCGAAGCACCCAGATAAAAATACCGATAATGAAAAATGCACTCGGTGAGAGTACCATCATCCCGTTGGGTGTGTACCAGCCATCGGGACCCGTCGGCAAAATCGTCGCACCAAACAGTGTTCCCGATCCAAACAGTTCGCGGAAAAACGCAACCACAATCAAGATCACACTGTAGCCGATGCCATTGCCGAGTCCGTCCAGGAAACTGTCCCAGGTCGTGTTGTGCATCGCAAATCCTTCGGCCCGTCCCATGACGATACAGTTGGTGATAATCAGGCCGACGAAAACCGACAACTCTTTGCTGAGGTTGTAGCTGAACGCCTTAAGGAACTGGTCTACAAGAATCACCAAAGAGGCGATAATCGTCATTTGCACGATGATCCGAATTTTGCTCGGAATATACTCGCGAATCAAAGCGACGCTGGCGTTTGCCATCGCCGTTACAAAAATAACAGCAATGCACATCGTCACCGCTTTGTCCATCCGCGTGGTCACGGCCAAAGCCGAACAGATTCCGAGAATCTGCAAGGCAATGGGGTTGTTTTTGAAAATGGGGCCAACGATCAGTTCGCCAGCTGAGTTTTTAGCCATTCGGTTGTTCTCCCGATTCAGAGGCTGATTTTTTGTTCGCTTCCTTGGCTTTGGCCGCTCGAAGTTTTTCGATGTAGGGTCCAAAACCTTCTTGACCCATCCAGAACGCAATCATATTTTCGACACCCCGCGAGGTGATCGTTGCGCCCGACAGTGCGTCGACTTTGTATTGTGGGTCAGCTTGTTTCGTAACGACACTGATTCTGATGTTGCCGTTTTCATCACACAGGCATTTGCCCTCTGTCCATTGAGCTTTCCAGTTTGGATTGTCAACTTCACCGCCCAAACCTGGCGTTTCTTTGTGTTCGTAGTAAGTCAAACCTGCGATCGATCGCAAATCTTCTTTGAGCGCGATAAATCCTTTGAGCGTTGACCACAGACCGTAACCGCGAATGGGAAAGATGTATTTTTTTTCGCCGCTGCGGGACGTGTACAAATAGACGTGCGAGTGTTTTTCTTTTTTCTTGATCCCGGCAATATCCACTTTTTTGGGCAGTTTTTTCTCGGTCAACGAAGCTTTGAATTGATCGTAAGCCGCAATTTTTTCGCGGCGTTCCGATTTGGATTCCGCACCGTCCCAATATTCCTCGGAAACATCGTCACCGGTTGCCAAATCAATGATTCGATCCTCGATCTGGCTTTTGAAAATCTCGTTGATCGACGTCGTATTCAAATCTTCTTTTTTGAAATCGCCCGTAGCCAACAAAATATTCATCTTGCGGTCGTTCAATACATTGGCGTCTTGTCGCGGTTTGAGAAACACCGCCGTCGCACTGACCAGCAATGCACAAACCAGGCAAACCGCGCCGGCCACGATAAACGTGCCGACAGGGCTGTCTTTGTCAAAAGCCATTTTGTTTGTTTCGTTGTTATCCATGTCGAGCTAACCTTCGTTTGATATTGGCTTGGACGACGTAGTAGTCGATCAGCGGGGCAAACACGTTGCCAAACAGGATCGCCAACATAATGCCCTCGGGAAACGCCGGATTCATCGATCGAACCAGGACCGTCATGACACCGATCAATCCACCATAGATCCATTTGCCGGTTTCCGTCATTGACGCGGAAACGGGATCGGTGGCCATAAACACAGTTCCAAATGCAAACCCGCCAATCACAAAATGCCACCACGGCATAATGTGGAACGAGGTTTGTTCAAATGGTAAAAAATTCAGCAACACTGAAAAAATACTGGTACCGACGACGACGCCTGCCATGATTCGCCAGGAACCCACGCGCGTCATGATCAAAATGGCGGCACCGATCAAACAACACAACGTTGACGTTTCACCCATCGAGCCATGGATATTCCCAAAAAAGGAATCCCACCAACCCGACACACCGGTTGCCAATTCGTCCGGATTGGGAGCCACTTGCCCGGTAATGTTGTTGACCACTTCGGGAACCGTACCGCTGACCTCACCCGTATCTGGATCTTTGACGATTTTTGAATTCGCAATGGCGCCTAGTGCTGTTGGACCGGTGTATCCGTCGACCGATGTCCAAACATCGCCGCTGATTTTTGCTGGATAGGCAAAGTACAAAAACGCCCTGGCAGTCAAAGCGGGGTTCAAGAAATTTCGTCCCGTGCCACCAAAAATTTCTTTTCCGATGATGACACCAAAAGCAATTCCCAGGGCAACCTGCCACAGCGGAATATTGGGAGGCAGCGTCAATGGGAACAACATTCCCGTTACCAAGAACCCTTCGTTAATCTCATGCTTGCGAATCACACTGAAAACAACTTCGCAGTGTCCACCGACAAACATGCAGACGATGTAAACGGGCAAGAAGTACAATGCCCCGTGAACAATATGTGGAAACGCGGCGATGGGATTCATCAATGTGCTATACCAAGCGGCGCTGGCTGCCTCCGCATCGGACGGATTGGCACAAACCCAGTCGTAGCGGATACCGAGCTGATCCATGATCGCATAGCGAATGTTTTTCAACAGACTCGTATCGACTTCAGTGCCGCTCAGTTGAATAATTTTTGCGGCTTGAAAGCCCGTGTTGTACATCGCCATCAAAATGCACGGGATCAACGCGATCACAACGGTAATCATCATCCGTTTTGTATCGATCGCATCACGAACATGAGTCGAGCCTGTTGTCGTTTCGCCCGTGTTATACAAAAACGTGTCGTTCGCCTCGTACAGCGGGTACAACAGTTTCAGCGGGCCTTTGGTAAAAAGCGGCTCGATGCTGTCCAGCAGCTTACGCAACATGATTTGGTATTACCCTTCTTTTTCAATGACGGTCAAATTTTCACGAAGTGTTGAACCGTAGTCATATTTCCCAGGACAAACGAACGTACACAACGCCAGGTCTTCCTCGTCCAATTCCAAACAACCCAGCGCCTGAGCGGTTTCGGTGTCTTGAGACAATAAAGCACGCAGCAGCTGGGTCGGCAAAACATCCAAAGGCATGACTCGTTCATAAGTTCCAATGGGAACCATCGATCGATGTCCACCATTGATATTGGTGGTCATGTCAAAGGTCTTTTTCAGCAGACTCCCGACATACAAACGCGTCACGGTGAATTTGTCAAAACCGGGTTTTTGCCAGCCCAGAAATTCACGGTGTGTCCCTTCCTCGAGCACCGACACCTGGTTGTGAAACCGGCCAAGATACCCGACAAACTCTTCGGATTTACGACCGCAAAGGATCGAACCTGAAATCACGCGAACGTTGTCGGAATTGGTTTCGCCTTCAACCAGATCACTCAGATTAGCTCCCAGTTGCGTGGTGATGAGTCGCGGTTTTTTGACAACCGGACCCGCAATCGAAATGGTTCGCTCGTTGAAAATCCGGCCAGTGGTAAACAAATGACCAATCGCAATGACATCTTGGTAACCAATCGTCCAAACGATCTTGGCTTCATTCACGGGATCGATCAAATGAATATGAGTGCCCGGTAGACCTGCCGGATGAGGACCTTTGAATTCCTCCAACTCAACATCATCGATGTCGATGCCGGGAATATGTGAATTGTTTTTCGCGCAAACGTAAATTTTTCCAACGTCGGTCGTTTTCTTGTCTTGTTTTGATTCGCCATCTTCCTCGGTCGCATCACTGCCAGCCGATTCAGGTTGCTGCATCAAGTTCGTCAAAACCGAAAGGCCGTTGACAAAATGTTCCCGATGTCGATCGATAATCAATTCGGGTTCGGCACTCAATGGGTTGGTATCCATCGCGTTGACGAAAATCGATCGCGGGACGGAGCCGGGAACGGGGCTTTTGCTATAAGGTCGGGTTCGAATGGCAGGCCACAAACCGGATTGCAGCAAATTGTCTTTTACCGCATCGTACCCCAACATTTGCAAATTGGTGTGGGTCGGGAATGTCACTTCGTCGTCGCCATCAACATCGATGACCATCGACAAAAATTTTCGTTTTTCACCGCGGTTGATTTCACGAACTGTTCCCGCCGCTGGAGCGGTAAACAAAACGCCTTCGTTTTTCTTGTCGCTCAAGACCGCCTGGCCGAGTTTGACTTTGTCGCCAACTCCAACCAACAGCGTCGGGCGCATTCCGTGATAGTCATCTCCGACCAGAGCCACTGATCGAACTTTTTTGACTTCACCAACCTCTTGGAGCGGGTTACCGCTAATTGGGATATCTAATCCCTTTTTGATCACATGAACCATCTTGTTCTCACAGAGCCAAGCACGAATTCTGAATGGCTTTCACGCCGGTCGACAAAACTACATAAATCGTTATTCGACCAAAGCTTACGACTTCGTGAAAAAATTCACGATGTCAAGGTAAAAAAAATTTTCTGTTGCCGGAATACCCCTAAAAAAATGACGGTTCACCAGCATCAAGACCGAAATCCTTTGTTGAATCCAACACCTAAATGATACGAATTCAGCAATTTCTCGCAACGGGGAACGTCGCCCTATTTTGATTGAATTTTCGAAATGGATAATTGAATTTTCGAATTAGCCGATCGCCGTCCAGCGTTAGCGGCAAAGCGGCTACCGCCTTGCCGCTCACAGAACCCGGCTACTTAGATTTATTCTCGACGATCCGAATCAGATTCTCGAATTGATAGTTTTTGACGAGAGTGGCAATTTGTTTCAAAACCGCCGTTTTTTGCCCGCTTTCCCAGTTATATTCGCCACGTTCCAAGATGTTGAGAACGCGCTGGGCGAAAAAATAAGCATCCCAGTATTTGTCGTCGTTTTTCCGTTTGGGGAAATTCTTGACGAGCTGCATGACCGATTTTGGGTCAAACCGGTCAGTGCAGTGGTGGAGCCACTGGAGGGCATCCAGACAGTCGACTTGACCTGCTTTAGAGTTGCATTCGGCTGCTAACTCCAGCATTGCGATCAAATCTTTCCCCTTGAGTCCGGTTGCTTCGCCGATGAAACCTTCTGGGACGGGACTTGTCTTATTTAGTTTCCGATCGGTCATCAGAGATTTTTTGACCTGGTCGATTTCGTCCTGTTCAGGAATTCCTGTCACATCCATTTCAAGAAGTTTTGGCCAGTCGTGCTCAAAAAAGTTGATCACCACCTGGGCATCTGCTGTTTGGTTGATAAGTTTGCGGAGTTCGACCAACGCCGATTTGATGCTGCCCGGTTTCTTGAATTCATGAAATGCCCGAAAAACGTTCACCCGCAAATTAAAATCGGTGGCCTGTTTTCCTCCGAGCTGTCGCTCCAACAACGCCTCGGCGACCAAATTAGGCACAAAGTTCGTGTAGTAACTCCGATTTCCCCCCGCGTAGCGAAACACGATTTTTTCTCGATCCGCTTCGATGATCGCCATCGGCTCATCGCGACCGGCAACATTCAACTCCGCTCCGCCCGGTATTTTGTCGGCTTGGGCAATCACGTTTTTCCAGAAATTTTTGTACTCTCGCGCAACGACTTCGAATCGTTTTAAAACTTGTTTTTCGTCATCACTTAAATTCGTTGTCTGAATAGATGCGTCGGTAACTGCCGCCGCATTGAATTGTCGGAACTCCAGATTACGAATTTGTTTGAGAACGAGATAACGAAACGTCGGCGTCAGGTTTTTCGCGTCGACCGGTGTGAAAGGAATTTTGTTTTGGTTTTTTTTGCCCGTGTCATTTTTTTTGTCGCTAGTTTTCTTTTTGTCCGATTTTTTTGGGGTTACCTTACCCTTGCCATTTTTTTTCTTTTTTAAATCCTTGTTGAGTTTTGAGTCGGGCAGCGATTTTTCGTTCTGTTTCTTTTTGTTTCCCTGGTTGAGTTTTGAGTCGGGCAGCGACTTTCCCTGGGTATCATTCTGCGTGATATTGGAATCATTATCATTTGAATCTGTTGGCTTTTTTTTGCTGTACACAAACAAATAGTAACCCAAGCCGATCAAGCTAACCGAAATGATGACGTGTCCCACAATCATCACTTTCCACGATTTTTTCTTCCGCCGTTTGGCACTCCTGATTTTTGACGGGTCGGATGTTTGTCCGTGCGCAATGTGCGGAAACTCTTGTCGAGGCTCTTCGATCGTTTCGGAAACTTCATATTCGACGCTGACTTCCTCGACCGCTTCGACGGCGACCGGTAGCGTATCATCGCTTTCCGCCAATTGGGCGGCTGGAAGGGGGGTGTTGTTGTTAACGACGTTGTTCGTGGCGGCTTTGATACCGGCCAGATAGGCACTGCGATACTGGGGATCGACCAAACAGGTTTCCGCCTCTTTGATTTCATCGATCAATGCTGTCCAAGCTTGGAGACGTTCGGCCGGACGAATCGCGCGAACTTTATTGAGTTGTTTCTTGGCCGCCAGCGCAATTTGTTCAACGTCCGATTCAGTCGGCGAAATTTCCAGCAACTCAAAATAATTCGGAGAATCCACCTCGATTCCAAGCCATTGCCGATACGGATCGAAGCTGTCGGACATAGATACCACCTGAAAAAAGCCTTACATTAATGGCGTGTTAAACCTATTTGACGGCGTCTCTGGAAATGAGTTCCTCGATTTTAGTCGCCCCAAGGAGATTCTGAAAGCGAACAATGTGTGAACTTTGCCCCGCGACCAGTCGAGAATTTCATTGAGCACCATCGATCCCTCAAAATATCGAGATCACCGCTTTCAAAATCGATTGCATTCGACATTACTGATCCTCGCGCTGGTCGCAATGTTAGGTTTCATCGGCTGGTTGTTTTTTGGATGGATTGGATTTGGCGTCACGTTGTTGTTATGCCTCGGCATGTCGTTGTTCAGCAAACGATTTTCACCCGCTGTGATTTTGCGGATGTATCGCGCGCGACTCATTACGCAAGCCCAAGCTCCCGAATTAATCCGAATGCACATCGCGCTTTCACAACGCGCTGAACTGTCGCCCATTCCAGGTTTGTATTATATTCCGTCACGAAACCCCAATGCTTTCGCCGTGGGAGTCGAAGGGAATGCCGCCGTTGCCGTTACCGACGGTCTATTGCGGATGATGAATGGGCGAGAGATTGCGGGAATCATCGCGCACGAACTGGCCCATATTCAACATGGTGACACCCGCGTGATGGCGATTGCCGATAGCGTGTCGCGTCTGATCAGTTCACTTTCGCAACTCACCTTCATTTTTTTGATCTTTGGTTTGCCCGCCATGGTCTGCGGCGGTGTGGTGAGTTGGCAAATTTTCCTTGGCGGTTTTCTGTTACTCATCGGACCGCTGGTTAGCAATGTGTTGCAACTGGCGCTGTCACGATCGCGGGAATACGATGCCGATTTGGGAGCCGCCATTTTGACGGGGGATCCCCGCGGATTAGCCTCCGCTTTGCAAAAACTGGATCGCCGCCGACCCAAAACGTTGTTCGACATCTTTTTTCCTGGCAGGCGCGCTCCAGAACCCGCGATGTTACGCACTCATCCACCAACACCCGTCCGCGTCGAAAAGTTGTTGGCCCTAGAAGAACAGTCCGATGAAATTCAATTTATCGGCCCGGTTGTTGATGTTGATCAATCGCGCAAACAGCATGTCCCACCACAGATTTATCGAGTTCGCAACCGGCCGCGAATTCATCGTAGCGGCGTTTGGTTTTAAATGAGGGCGCGGCGTTGGGAGGGCGAGGCTCGCGACCGAGCCTGTGAGCGGCAATTTACTTTTGAATTGGAAAAATGGCCATCACAATACTACGACATACTCGTGGCTCGGCAGGAGCCTCGCCCTCCCGAAGGCTCATCCTCACGCATCAAAAAACCATAAAAACCGCCGCCAATCACCAATCATCGAAATTTTTTCAGATTCTTGTTGACATCTACTACAATCCTTAGTAAAAACTATTAACCATAGTAAATAGGTAGCATCGTGGCCAAAAAATCATCGACCCATCGCAAACCGATCGACCAACTCGGGGATTTGCAACGAGAGACCATCGAGACTCTGTGGGAGTTGGGGCAGGGGAGTGTGCAAAATGTGCTGGATGCCTTGAACAAAGGTCGCCGCAAAAAACTCGCCTACACGACCGTGTTAACGACCCTTCAAAATCTTCAACGTTCGGGTTGGGTCAAACCGCAAAAGGATGGTCGTGCGTACATCTATCGCCCCACCAAATCCAAAACCCAGGCCGCGACATCGACTGTTCGTTCGTTCATCAAACGCGCCTTTGGCGGCGACGCAAAATTGATGTTTGAATCGCTGTTGGACGACGAAAACCTATCGCCCGCTGAAATTGACGAACTTCGCCATTTGATCGAAGCAAAATCGAGGGAGAAAAACGATGAATCATCTCGTTGAACTTGTGAACTCATTCTCTTCGCCAATGTTCTGGCTGCTGGTTTTGATTCAAATCACGATCGCCATTGCCATCGGCATTGCGTTTGTCAAATGGCTGAAACCTCAAGCCAGAATTGCACATCGCGTTTTGCTGATGAGTCTGGTCATGATTTTTATCGTTCCGGTAACGGCACTGGCTTTTCAACAATGGAACATCGGCTTGATTCCATTAGCCGCGGAAAAAACCGAGGCGTTAGCGACTGGCCCTGCGCGCTCCGATTTGTCCGATCGCAAAGCTGAAAACGCATCAGCAGCTGATCCATTGGTAGATGATGACGCGATATTTCTAGGTCATACGGATGTCGATGTCCCGCTGGTTTCTAGCCAAGTACCTTCGCAAATCACTCAAAAACAAAGCTCAAATTCTCCAATCGCAGCCGCGACGCCCCAGTCTGTCGAAAATAAAAAAGCGGGCGGTACAACAAGCAGTTTTTCGTGGTTTTGGTTACTGCTGTTGGGATTGGCAGTGGTGGCGACCGTTTCTATTGTCCAATTTGCCGTCAGTATCCTGCAATCATTTGCAACCCTGAAGAAAACAAAATTACTCCGTGACCCGATGTTGCAACGACATCTCGACCGCGCAAAAAAATCGTTGGGGATTACCGAAGAAATCGTGTTGGCAGAATCGCGTCGCACGACCGTTCCAATTATTTGGTTGTGGGGCAAACCACAAATCATCTTGCCGACGCGACGCGGAGAATTGGGCGAAGTTGATTGGTACACCGTGTTCCTGCATGAACTGTCGCATCTGGTTCGCAAAGACCATATCAGCGCAGCGTTGGCATCGATCGTTCGAGCCTTGTTGCCTTGGCATCCGCTGGTGCGAATCGCTCACCGGCTGTTTGTTGAATCGGGTGAAAAGGCGTGTGATCAAATTGTGTTGGAACATGTGGATTCCCCGCGTGAGTACGCCAACACGTTGGTCGCGTTTCAAATCTATCAGCAATCCGCTGGAAGCGGAGTTTTGTTTTCACCGATGGCCGTTGAACGAAAACGATTACGTGACCGAATTCACCATATCCTGCTCAACGAACATCCAACCTCGTCAAAATTCAAGATTGCTCTCACCACGATTTGCGTGGTCTGCATGTTGGCCGCCTGCACTTTTGCTCGGCCCTACATTGCTGCACCTGAAAACCGTTCGCAAGAAAAAACAACGGTTGAGCAAGCAAATAACAACTCACTGACTCCAAAACAAAAACAATTGATTCAACAGCTTCGGGACAAAGAAGCGAAAATCAAAATCGACGCCAAAACACAACTCATCGACATTGAATTTCCCGGCGGCAATGAGGTCCGCACACCCAAATCAGACGGTCGCACGGTTCATACGCTGGATAGACTATGGCAACATGACTTGAAACTGTTACGTCGTTTGAACGAATTGCCCATTCGCCATGTCGGCATTACCAATGCTCGATTTTCCAAAGAGGAATTTCGTGAAATATGCCAATTGGCGGACCTGCAGAGCCTGGCGATTTCAGTTCAACCAAAAATTCCACGCGAGTCCTACGCTGACATCGCCAATTTGAAAAATCTGAAAAGCCTCACTGTTTCGTCCGACAAGATCGATTCCAAATTAGTAACTCGCTTTGCAAATCTCAAAAAACTGGAAAGCATTCGCCTGTACGGAGTCAATATTTCGCCGGACGCGATTCGGGCTCTCGCAAAAACCGCAACGTTGCGGCATCTGGATTTCAGTTTTGTTGAATACGATCAGGAAACACTCGACGAGATTTTCAAACTCAAACAATTGACCTCGTTGCGTCTTGGTGCATTTCAGCGGGCTGTCAACAACCGAAAATTAATCGCGACTTTCCCCATCGACATTACAGGGGTCGCTCAACTGAAAAATCTCGTTTCGTTCCAGGTTCATTTGAATTCGTTGTCGGACGAATCCTGGCAAGCGATCGGTCAATTGCGCGGACTGCGATATTTTGGTATCTGGGGAGTCAAATTCACTTCCTCCCAATTCAAACACTGTATTCCGGCACTTCGCCCCACGTCAAAAAACAAATCGCTGACGCTGTTTGGATTCAGCAATGATTCTGTCAACGACACTGTGATTGATCTGCTGGTCAATGATCGCAAATTCTGCGAAAACAAATTGACGATGCCCGTAACACTTTCGTTCCGTGTCAAACCTGAATCGGCGCTGCGATTCAAACGAGCGTTTCCTGAGACGCTGGTCTCTCATCAACAGCTGGTTAAAGATGACCAAGGTTACCGAATTGCTTCGCGTGCGGTCGAGTTGCCCGAAGAGATCAAAAAACACGTCAGCCAAACCGTGAAACTGAAACATGCCGAGCCGGCGGAAATTCTTCCAAAATTGCAAAAAATGTATGACGAAGATTTTCAGCACTTTCTGGGTCGTGTCAAAATCTCGCTTCGACTCAAGGACAAATCTCTCGAAATCACTGGTTCGGTGAAAGCCGTTTCCGCGGTCAAATCGTTGATTCAAAATATGGATGTCGCTCACGCGATCAAGATCAAACAGGAACAAGAGGATCCCAAAGACCCAAGAACCTGGGGTGACGAATCCTGGAAAAATAAACTTCTGCGTCCCACGGATCAGCAATGGCGCGTCGGCTGGACACTGGGCAACCAATTGAATCTGTTGTCTGGTGACCGCGACTACAAAGTGCTCAAAGACAATTGGACTGACATTGCTCCCCAAGTGAAACGGCAAATCCTGAAAACTTATAACCCGTGGTGGGGCAAAGACAGAAAACGAAAAATCGCCGATCGACTGTTTGATATTCTCTGGCTCGGGCTGAATGATCGCAACGAAGAAGTTCAGGAGACAGCAAAGTTCTACGCGAACAACATTACATTTTCCAAACTCGCGGACAAAAAACTGGACTACGCCAATTTTCTCAAGAAACACAAAGGTAAAACGGCGACACAAATTCTGAAGTTACTGACCAAGAGTTTTGTCGAGTCGATGGAGAAAGCAAAAAAAGACAACGTGGATCAATTGCTGGAAACTCTCGATCGCAACCGCAGCAACATACGAAATTCGGAAGTCTTGATTAACACATTCAAACAATCCGAGATCCAAGCCATCTTTGATCGATGGATCAAAAATGATTGGATGGATGAATCCGATCGCCGATACACCAATTTCGCGTCAATGGTCACGAAAGTCGGCGCTAAATTTCCAGAACCAGCAAAGCTGAAAAACGAAGAGTTCACCGTGGGCGGTGACAAACAAAAAAAATACTTTTTGATCGGTCGTTTCGATAAACAAAAAACGCCGGACGAGGGTTTCAAACTCTTACTGATTCTGCCCGGCGGAACGGGCAGTGCCGATTTCAATCCGTTTTGCCAGCGGATTCATGCCGATCAAGCGCCATCGAATTACTTGAGCGTTCAACTGGTCGCACCGGTTTGGAATGGCAAACAAGATGTCGTCTGGCCAACCAACCAATCCAACCCCGAAAAAGCACGGTTTACGACGGAGCAATTCATCACCGATGTCGTCAATGACGTCGCCAAGAAAGTCAAAATCAACCGCAAATATATTTTGGCGATGGGTTGGTCGTCAGGCGGCCCGCCGATCTACTCGGCATCGATGACCAAAAATTGTCCCGTGACGGGTACCATGCCGGTCATGAGTGCGTTTCGCGACAAATGGATTCCGGATATCGCAGGCGCTAAAAACCACCCGTACTTTATTCTCCATTCCCCAGACGATTGGATCAAAATCGACGAACACGCGCGAGTGGCTGAAAAGAAACTCAAGGCGGCCGGCGCCATCGTTCAATTCGATACTTATCGCGGCGGTCACGGTTGGCGCGGAAATTCAGTTGGCAAGATCTCGTCCGGGTTAACTTGGCTCGACAAGACGATCACAGCCAACCACAAGAAAAAAGAAAAAGAACAAAAGAAATAGCAACACGTTTAACCAACAAAAAAATCCAGCAATGTACTTGCCGGATTTTTGTTGGGGTTAAAGGGGTCGGGAGTCAATTATGAGCCTACGACCTGGCCGACCATTATTTGTTGGGATATTGCTTTTGCAACAACGTTTGCAAATCATCCAACACTTGACCGATCTGATGCAGTTGCGGACCATGTTGTCGAACCACCAGAATCTCTCCAGCGAATTCCATGGAACCCAATCCTTCGGTCGAATCCCATGAATCGGGAGCGACCATTCGCTCCAACAATTCAACAATTTTTTGTTGTTTGTCTGGATCGACAGTTCCACCGCCTAGCAAACCCGTCAATGGGTGTGTACCGACGCTTCCACCAAAACTGCCTCCACCGCCGCCAACTCCCGACGGACCGCCACCGCCGGTTGAGCCACCACTAAAATCACCGCCAGTAGCGTCGCCACCTCCGGCAGCCCCGGCAGATTCCTTACCGGATTTTTGAGGACGGAGTTTCTGACCGGGTCCACCGAAACCGCCTCCGCCAGCAACGTAGGCAATCTTTGGCATCAATTGCAAAATCCGTTGGCAATTAAACGTTTGCACGGCAAACGGGCAATGGTCGCGTGTGCCGATAACAATCATGCCGTCTCGGACAATAAATGTGCAATCGTATTCATCCAAAAATGTTGTCAACACAGTTCGCAAGCGCAGACTATTGAAACTCAAATTGATGATATCATCCTTTGCCAGTCCCTCATCATGCGCTGACTGAGTCGTGTATATTTGAACGCCGTAAAGTTTTTCGATTTCTCCAGTAAAAACGCTAAATTCTGTATCTTTGAAATTCAAATCAACAACCCGATCCAAAACTTTTTCGGTTTCGGCATTTCGTTTTCGAGTTTTGGAGAATTCGTTCTCCTGCGAACCTTTTTTGGCTCGCCTGACCGTTTTATTTTGTTTTGCAAACGGATCATTGTTTTTCTTTATCGGCGATTTGGCAAATGGATCGTCATTACTCTTTTTCGATTTAGCAAACGGATCGTCATTTTTCCTTTCCGTTTTGGCAAACGGGTCGTTGCCCTCTTGAGCAACACCACGTTCGGGGCCACCAAACCGCGCGTCTTTGGGCCACATGGCCATTGCGCCGATGATCAAACAAAAAACACCAGCAATTGAAAATGTCGCAAATCTCATCATCCACCTCTTTCGATGTTGGTTTACCACAGAAACAAACTGAACCGCCAATCCCGCCGCGTCACCAAATTCCTCCAGTGACATCCGCACCGCGTCTTCGTGAGAATAGCCTGCGTCGGTCAACGCTTCGACCCGCGTTGCCAGGTGATCACGAAGCTCTGAACCAATTTCTTCACGCTGCAATTTATTCAATCGCAACATTGAGCTGACAAGCGCAATGTAATTGTCAATCTCTTGAGTCGTCATAGCGTGAATACGTTCGGTGCGCGGAGAAAACCGGAAACGACATTCCTTTGTTTCAGTCCGCTGTCCAAAAATTTGTGGCTTTCGCCCATTCAATGGAAGTGTTGAACAGTTGGGCTGACGCGGCACTCGTCTGCCAGCGTCATCGATTACGAAGTACCTTTGATGACAGGATTCAATAAACCCAAAACGCATTCAGCAAACTGCTTCCACTCCGCCGCGTCCGCCTTTAAACGCTTGCGACCCTTGGCAGTCAACTCATACCATTTTCGTTTTCGCCCCGTCGAATCGTCCCAACGGCTTTTAATCAGTTTCGCCTTCTCAAGCTTGTGCAGCAGCGGATACAAGGTTCCCGCCTGCAATTGCACACGGCCGCCACTGGCTTGATCAATGCGTTGCTGAATCAAATAACCATATTGGGATTGATCGGCCAGTACCGAAAGCACCATCAAATCGATGCTGCCCCTGACAAGGTCGCGTTGAAACCGGTCTGACATCAAAACCACTCCTTGATAATCGTTGATCTATATATAGCCGATCTACATATTGTATGTCAACAAAATTTCCTAAAATTTTTGAATCCCTGGAAAATACATTCCGGCAAGCTGCAGTGAAACATTTCCAAGTATCAACATGTTCGCCATTTTAAGTGATATCCACGCTAACTATGAAGCACTCAGTGCAGTCGTCAGTGATATTGCGCGGCGAAACATCGAAACGATCTACTGCCTGGGAGATGTTGTTGGCTGCGGCCCCGATCCGCAGGCTTGTGTCCAGTTGGCGATGGAATTCGATATATGCTTGGCCGGGAATTGGGATATCGCCATCACCACACCGGCAGCCGATGACGAAAATGAAAGCAGCCAGATGCGTGAAATGATCGCCTGGACTGTACGACAGCTTTCTCCGCAACAGCTCAAGTTTTTGAAATCGCGAAAATCGATCCATCAAAATAGTCAAATGACTTTCGCACACGGCGGGCCGCTGGATTACGTCAACCAATACCTATTTCCGGAACACGTCTACGACGATCAGACGATGCAACAAGTGTTCGAGGCGTTTGACCATACGTTCTTTTGCGGCCACACACATATCGCCGGGATTCATGAACGCGAGCGGTATTTTGAACCTTCGCAAGTGGGCGATCTGTATATCCTGGGGCGGAATCAAGCGATTATCAATGTCGGCTCGGTCGGTCGACCCCAGGATGACGACCACCGCGCAAGTTACGTGATTGTGGACGACTGCAGTGTCCGATTCATGCGAATCGATTACGACCAGGATCGCACGAAAAGGAAAATGGACGATTTAGGATTTGGTGAATAAGGTGATGTAGGGCCGGTTCCCACCGGCCGTTGATTGGATTGGCCGGTGGGAACCGGCCCTACGCGCGCTTGCGATTTCCCAATTGGATTTCTTTCGACGGCTAGATTTACAAGCAAGAATTGAAATAATTGGAAGTTCCAATCAACCTTCAACATCTTGGAGAAAGAATGAAAGTCAGGATTGAATATTGCACTCAGTGAAACTACTTGCCACGAGCTGCCAGTTTGGCGGATGAAATCAAAGAGAATTTTCAGGTCGAAGCTGAATTGATCGGTGGCAGTGGAGGATGTTTTGACGTCCACGTCGACGACCAATTGGTTTTCTCAAAACACCAAGTCGACCGGTTTCCCAATGATGGCGAAGTTGTCGGGCTGATCAAAAATCAGGTCGCTAATTCCTAACCTTCGCCTGCGGAAACAAAAAAGGCCGGTGTCACCCGCATCGTGACACCAGCCTGCTAAGGGTTTTGCTATTTGGGATCGCTTAGAATTTAAAACGAACGCCAAATGTGAAGTTGTGGCTTTTGTAATCAAAATCGTCTGAAATCAACACGCCACCCCCGTCAACCAAATCAGAATCGGTATTGGCAAAGTAACGGTACTCAGCGAAAAACTCGCGGCGATCGGTTTGCCAGAAATTGATACCGGCGATCCCTTGATAGGCAAATTCGTAATCGTCAACTTCGGCGGCGGCACCGTTGATCAAAAAATCGCCTTTGACAAACGAAAATCCGATTCCTGCACCGATGTACGGTCGAACAGCACCTCGTCCGAATTCGCGATAGATGTTCAACATCGATGCATAGTTGTTGACGCGACCGACAAACGGTGTTGCCACGTTGTTCAAAACGAGATCTTCGACGGTATTGTTTCGCCAAACACCTTCGATTTCGACGCGGGTGCATGGATTCAAATAGCGACCCATCGAAGCACCCAACAGAAATCCTTCATTAAAATCCATATTGAATGGCTCGGGCGTGACAGTGACGCCGTTGATTTGGTCGATCAAGTTCGTTCCACCAAACAGGTTGATGTACTTTCGACCGCGGTAAGAACCCTGTTGCACTTGGCAATCGTTGCACTGGTTCTTGAAATAATCTTGTCCTACTGCCGTTTCGCCAGGTGCCAGTTCTTTTTTCCCAACCTTGGGTTGGTTAGTATCACCTGGTGCAGCCGGCAATGGCTGGATGATCGGCGGATAATCCAATGTTTGGGCAACTGCCGCAGAAGCCATGAGGCAAACAACCGCTAAAGACTTAATAAAGCTGGGAAACATCCTTGTTAACTCCCTGTAAACAACTGTATTGATCCACAGTTTGTGTGTTCCTCACAAAATGTGCGTTGTTGCTTTCTTCGTCAACGGAATTGGAACCGATGATTCTGCTAAAGTCGGCCAGCACGCCAAGAACAATTGTCAGAACCGGAATTGAATTTCGAGAAAGACCCAAACGACCCATACAGTTTGATGTCACTACCGGCGCAAGCCGACCACCCCAATAACAGGATTGCCCGCTATCACAATCCAAATTCGAACAAAATGAATCAACGGCCAATAAAAACAACCATGACAATCCGGACAAATTAACATGTTGATTCAGCGCTAACGAACCGGCGGCTTGGTCGTGTTGATTAAACGTGAGCGGCAAGGCGCTAGCCGCCGGTATTCGAGGGTTCACCGGCGGCTAGCGCCTTGCCGCTCACAGAATCAGGCTCGCGGGAGCGCATAAAAAAAGCCAACGCATTACACGTTGGCTTTGGTGGAAACCCGGATCACAGACGGCGTTTAACGATTAAATCTGATTCCAAATACCAGGTTGTGGCTCAGGTAAGTGAAATCCGCGACATCTGCACCCGCTAAAGTAAGAACATCGACTGGGGTATTTCCGTAAAAACGATATTCGACGAACAGATCGCTGCGTGAAGACTGCTGGTAAGAAACGCCGGCAATGCCTTGAAATGCAAACGCATAGTCATCGATTTCGTATGGGGTGCCAAGGACGGTGAGGTCGCCTTTGACCAATGAAAATCCAATACCACCGCCAACATAAGGCTTCAATTGGCCGTTGCCAAAATCGCGATAGATGTTGAACATTGTGGCGTAGTTGTTGATGTGGCCAAATGTGGTGGCGGCAGTTTCGACGGTATTGTTTCGCCACGACCCTTCTATTTCAACGCGAACGTTGGAACACAGGTAACGGCCTCGGGCCATACCGAGAACAAAACCATCGTTAAACCCAACGTTGTTTCCAATCGTCAGGAAATCAGGTAAATCTTCCAATACCGTCCAGCCGCCAAACAAACTGGTATATCGGCATGGTTGGCAACAAGTCGAACATCCGTCGCAATCATCGGCACATCCACGATTGAAAAACGTTTGGCCAATACCGCCGAGTCGACATCGTCGTGCACGTCGGCAATCCGTGGCACAGTCACATGCGCTACCGCAAGCGTCGGTGCCCACCTGGCTTTGACCGTCATCTGAAATCGTCGCTTTAGTGACGTTCGATTTGATCGGCTGCGTTTTCAAACGAAGTGATTTTTTAGGAACGGAGTTGTAATAGCTGCTGCCGATTTCATTAGAATCAGAAATGCTTTTAGCAGTCGTTTTTGAGGGCGCGGCTACAATGATAGGGGTATCTTGCGCCATCGCTGGTGAAACAAGGATGCAAATGAATGCGATCCCATTGGCAAGAGTTTTCATCGTTTTGGGTCTCCTTGAATTTGCAAGGGTAGAAAGGCGGCTGAATTATTCATTCTGCTGGATTCATCGTCACGCCATGAGCAACCTATGATCGCGCTACAGCTTCTTGCCAAACTTTAACTACGCCGTACAACCCGTACTCAAACGCTGATTCGACCGGAACAAGCGTTATAAACTCTCACCAGCGGGGCAGCGTTTCGATCCTCAAAACGCAATCTGCCTGAAATTGCGTTCGAAAACGCATGAAAAATAACATTGGCCGTTTACGCACGACCTCTACAAGCGGCAAACTTTAACAGGTTGTAGCTGGTAGGGAGTAGGTTGTAGGCGATAGGACATGAAGACTGTATCGATTTTTTGATTCCCGTTAAAATGTAATGATTCAAATCAGAATCCCATCTCCCATCAGAGTGCTTTCTACCTGCTACCACCTATTACCTACTACCTCCACCTACTGCCTTCTAGGCAGTAGGTGAATCACCGCTTGGGACATGGCTGTGATGCCGGTGGTTAACGTTTTTTCCATGTCTGGATAAAAGGTGGCGGTGTGGAGTGATGGCGGTGTCATCTTTCGCTCTTTGTATTGATCCAAACGCGCTTTCTCGATCGCACCCAGGTGAAACATCAAACTGGGAACGCCAGCACGTCCGTATTGGCTGAAATCTTCGCCGCCCATCACGGGCTCAGCATCTTTGACATTCTCTTTTCCAATCGCCTTTTGAAATACAGGTCGCAGCCGCGTCGCCAGCTTGGGATCATTGGACAACGACGGAGTGCCCTCGGACACTTTGACAACCGGTTCCTTGGCGCCGACGCTTTGGGCGACCGCTTTTGCCTTGCGTTTGATCGAGGCAATCAACAATTTGCGAACGTCATCGGAGTAGCTGCGAACGGTTAATTGCAAATCACATTGATCCGGGATGATATTGTGCTTGGTTCCACCATGAATCGAACCCACGGTAATGACAGCCGGTTCGATTGGTTTGACTTCACGACTAACAATGGTTTGCAAATCCAGAATCAATCGCGCGGCCTGAACGATCGGATCGATGGTGGTATGAGGATAAGCGCCATGGCCCCCTTTGCCAAAGATTTTAATATCGACGCTGTCAACGTTGGCCATTGCATATCCCGCGCGAAAGGCGATCTGACCGGACGGCAAAGTTGGATTGACGTGGAGCGCCAGTGCAAAATCAGGCTTTTTCCATTTCGTGAACAAACCGTCCTTTAACATCGCGATGGCGCCCGAGCCGCGTTCCTCAGCGGGCTGGCCGATAAACATAACCGTTCCCTGCCATTTGCTTTTGTTCGCCGCCAAGTAGCGCGCCACACCAATCAAATTCGTCATGTGAACATCGTGCCCACAAGCGTGCATCACACCTACCATCACGCCGTTTTCGTTTTTCACACGTTTGGTCGAAGCATAGGTTTGCCCCGTTTGTTCGGTAATGGGCAATCCATCCAGATCGGCACGTACCATCACCGTCGGACCGTCGCCATTTTTCAAAATCCCGACGACACCATGGCCGCCAACATTGGTGGTGACCTCGGCGCCGATGGCCTTTAACTCTTTGGCAAATCGAGCTGCCGTTTCTTTTTCCTGGAAACTCAGCTCCGGGTTTTTGTGAAAGTGAAAATACAATTTTGCCAAACCGTCAAAATTTGTTTTGAGCCAGGTTGCCGGATCGTCCGCACAGCATCGATGTTCAACAGTCAGCGCGGACGCAACGACGAAAATAAAAACTGCAAAATGTTTTGCCACACTCATGATGTTATCTCAACTTTTTGATTGACTTCGAATCCTGTCTTCTTCTCGTTCGCCCAGCGCCACCAATCGATCCTGCTCCTTGGCAAGTTTCTTTTGATAACGACCTTGAACGATATCTACCAGTACCAAAACGCCGATTACGAAATAAAACGTCGTGTTGCTCATCTTCTGAACTTCGTTTCCAAAAAATGTTACATGCGCAAGATGGCCGCCGTCGGTGACCAACATGACACCCACGATCAACAGCACAAATAAACCCAGGATTTCATACATCCGGTTTTTTTGCAAAAAATTGGAAACGTGGTCGGTCATCACAATCATCAGAACGCCGCTGACAATGACGGCCAACGACATAATGACCAACGGGGCATGTGTCGAATACATCGCGTCGCCGGGCGTATGTCCCTCACGATGGCTGGCACCGGTCAACGCAATAGCACTCAAAATCGAATCGAAAGAAAACACCAGATTCATGATGATGATCCAGGTAATCGCCGTGCCGAGTGTGCGCAATTTGATTTTACCGTGTTCATCGTCGTGTTCATCATGAAACGAAATCATGTGATGAATTTCTTTGATCGCCGTATAAATCACAAAGATCCCGCCTCCCAGTACGATCAGGCTGTGTACCGAGATTTTTGCTGACACTTTTCCAGTCCAATCGAATTGCATGATTGGATCTTGCAACAACCGGATTGCAAAATAGATGATAAACAGCAACGCGATGCGCAAAACAATCGCCAGACCAATCCCCAGCTTTCGAACAAAAGGTTGTTTTGATTCTTCGACACGTTTGGATTCAATCGAAATGTACAGAAGATTGTCGAATCCCAGCACCGCTTGTAGCAGTACCAGCATCAACAGCGTAAAGAAGCTTTGAAACGTAAAAAGCTCGGCAAACATCGGTATCCATCCAATGCAACAGTGACTCGAATTTTTGATGTCACAGTTTTAAGGCACTCGCGCCATAAAATCAACGAAGCAACAGGATTGTTGGTGGACCTGATTGTGTGCCACTGGCTCCGCCAGTGTTCGGGATGATTCATGGTTGTTTATGTTCTCCGACTGATTGAAAAACCATGAGTCCACGTGCACATCACTGGCTGGGGCCAGTGGCACCCGACCTGCAGGTGTTGCAGAACGAGGTCTCCACAAAAATTTGCCGACCTTCTACCAGAACCTTTTGTCTTTTTTCTTATCAGATTTCGATTTCCCTTTTTTATCGTCGCCGGACTCCTTTCGATCTTCGTCAGCTTCTTCGGCCTCGAAATCAGCGAGAAACAGATCCAGTGGCGGTCGCTCCAGATGCGCTGTCAGGTTACTTTGATAGGCGTGAGCCAATGCTAACAAACGAGTCTCATCGAACAATCGCCCGGTCAACACAACCGATCGCACCGATTTTTTCCCGTTGCGATCACGAATTTCTGAGGGGAACACGATAGACGGATGGCCGGTCAAATTCGTGTGGACCAGGTCATTGGCATTGATCAACACGTCAACGGTTTCCATCAGTTTTTCAAATTCATGCAACAGTTTTCGCCGATGCCGCATGATCCGCAGATAGTCGACCGCTGATATATATTGAGCCGACCGGAAAGTGTTTGGCCACGAGTTCCAGCCGTCCGTCTGTTCCGCGTTCAACCATTTTTCAAATACCGCTGCACCTTCGATACCAATGATGTCGGTCATGGCACGAATACCGACGGTCCGGGGCAATTTGACTTCGACTAATTCCACTCCCAGATCGCGCAAGATTTTCAAATCGTTTCGATCCTCCAGTTTTGTACGACGCGCCGTATAACCTACTTTCATCCCACGCACGTCAACCTTCGGCGGCCAGGAAAACGGTTGATCGATCGCCGTCGGATCGAACTCGTCGGCGCCATGAACAGCGGCCAGCACCAAAGCGGTATCTTCGACGCTACGGGTGATCGGTCCAATTTTGTCCATCGTCCATGACAATGGCATGCAGCCATGTCGACTGACACGTCCAAACGTCGGTCGCAATCCCGTCGTGCCACATCGCCGCGAAGGACTGATAATGCTGCCCAGTGTTTCGCTGCCAATGCTAAACCCAACGCAACCGGCGGCGGTTGCCGAAGCGCTGCCAGCCGACGAACCACTGGAACCGATTTTGGGATTCCAGGGACAACGGGTCATTCCGCCGAACCAGCGATCCCCCATTGCCAGTGCGCCTAACGAAAGTTTTGCAACCAGAATCGCACCGGCCTGCTCGAGCCGATGAAAGACCGTGGCGCGATCTTTGAGCGTCTGGTCTCGCAGTTGAGGAATTCCCCAAGTCGTTGGGTATCCCGGCACACTCATCAAGTCTTTTGCACCCCAAGGGATCCCATGGAGCGGACCACGATAACGTCCCGATGCAATCTCTTTGTCCGCACGCACCGCCGATTCCATCGCCAATTCTTCCGTCATGTTGACGACAAATTTGAGCATCGGGTCATATTTTTTTAGGCGGGCGACATACAGTTTGGTCAATTCAACCGCTGTAATTTTGCGATGGCGAATCAAATTTGATAGCTCGGTCACCGGTAAAAAAGCAAGTTGTTCGTTGCTATCAGGCCGTTTGGCAACAGCGGTTTTGGTCGCTGACACCGAGCGTTTGATTTCAACACGGTTGTCAGTCTGCGCTTTGAGTGTTCCAAAATAAACGGCCGGTTGATCGGCACCGGTCAGCTCGACGTTCCGCAACTGTTGGAGACCGGCCAGATTCTGTTTGACACTACGAACGAGTTTGTCGCGCTGCTCATCGGACAGTTCATTGCCGGATATCCATTCGGCTTTTTTGAGAACATCTTTATCAATGTCAATTTTGCCATTGGCCGCTTCCTGGGCGACAGCGGCGACCGCTCGATGCATCGTCGCTGTTCCAATTCCTGTTGCCGCTAGAGCTTGGAGTAATCTTCGTCGATTGAATTGCATGGTGAGATACCAATCCACTTGTGAGAATCTTGATCAATCTCCATTATGCACGGCAATCTCCTGAGTTCACCAGTTGGGCAGTCAGATTTGTGTGGATTTTTACCGACCCCAATGCACCGAAGTCTTTCGAACCCAACCGAGGATCGTTGCGCGATCGAGTCGGCATCGCCGAACTATTCGACGCGCTACGATTTGGTTCGTTCCAGATATTTGGCAAGCAGTTTTTGCGATCGAGTCCGATGAGTCGATTCCAGCAAAAATGGTTCGACGTCGGAAAGTCTTTGCGGACGTTCACCAGGGCCGCCGCACCCACACGAGTGATAGGCAAAACCGTGACGGTACAGCAACTCAACTTTTTCCCACTGTTTGACGTCAGTTTTTTTTTGGGCGCTTTGAAATCCATCCCCATGCAGTGCATTGGCGCATTGCAATTGGGACAGGGCACGGACGCATCGTCATCACGCTGGCGCACGATGTGATCGGGCAGGTCGCAATCCTGATGACGTTTAAATGTTTTACGGCATACAAAACAGGCGTAATGCTGTTTGTAAGGTCCGTACATTGCGTAGCGACACATGATAATTCTCCCGACGATCGAATTGCCAATCCAGAGAAAATCGATTGGCAATGAAAGCAAATATGTGTTCATGCCAAGAGCGTTTGAATCGGCAAAGGTTCACACAGAATCGCAAACGCGAAACTTTAGCGAGGGACCACGACTACGCGCGGGTGCCTCGGGTGGCACTGGCTCCGCCAGTGATGAGGTTGGATCGTGTTCGTTAAGCACTTCGGAATGAAAAAACCATCAGTCAATTTGCCGATCACTGGCAGAGCCAGTGGCACCCGACGTGCAAACAATAAAGCTATTTTGAAAACGGATGAGTTCAGCCGCTTAACTTGCACCAATCTGAACCAACGGGCGATCTGTCGACGTTTGCTGTTGGGACCATTTGCGATTGGCGTCGATCGCGAATTCCTCCGACGTTTGATCCAACAATTCATAATGGACATTCCGTTGTCGAGGGATGAACCCAAGATCCGAAATGGAATCACGGATTTCATCGAGCGTCAGGTAGTGGACCGTTCCCGCCTCGGCAACCACGTTTTCTTCGATCATCAGGCTTCCCATGTCATTGGCGCCGTAAACCAGTGCAACTTGCCCGATCTTCTTTCCTTGAGTCACCCAACTCGATTGCATGTTATCGAAATTGTCGAGGTACAACCGGCTGACCGCCAGCATCTTGAGATATTCGTGAGAACCGAGCGCTGGAACTTCACTCATGTCAGTGTTGTCCGGTTGGAACGTCCAACAAATAAAAGCTGTAAAGCCGCCGGTTTCATCTTGCAGCTGTCGCAGTCGTTCGAGATGTTCGATGCGTTCTTCCAGCGTCTCGACGTGCCCGAACATCATCGTTGCGCTGCTGCGGCCGCCGAGCAAATGCCACTGACGCATAACATCGAGCCAATCGTCAGTCATCACTTTGCCACGAGTAATTTCCGAGCGAACGCGATCGACCAGAATTTCCGCGCCGCCACCCGGCAAACTTCCCAACCCGGCATTTTTCAGTCGCTGCAAGACTTCTGGCAGCGACAATTTGTTAACTTTTGTGAAATGGTAGATTTCAGGCGGACTAAACCCGTGAATGTTTACTTGGGGAAACGAATTTTTGATGTCCTGCAACAATTGCTCGTACCAATCGAGTTTGTACTTGGGGTGCAGTCCACCCTGTAACAAGATTTGGTTTCCTCCCAATGCGACAGTTTCCTCGACTTTTTGCAACAATACATCGCGATCCAGCACATAGCCTTCGGGATCTTTGGGCCCTCGATAAAACGCGCAGAAATCACAAACGGCCGTGCACACATTGGTGTAGTTGATATTGCGGTCGATGTTGTACGTTCGATAATTCTCCGGATGTTTTCTGAGAGACACTGAATTAGCGGCACTTCCCAGCGCTGCAAGATCCGGACTTTGCAGCAGCGCCAGTCCTTCTTCGGGGCTGATTCGCTGACCTTCAACTGCTTTTTCTAAAATCACGTTAACCATAAAAAACTAAATCCCGTTTTGAGGGCACCAGGTTGTTTCGTGTCGCTTCGTCGTAAAACAGATCCAAACCCGCTTTCTCCGACTCACCCAAATAAAAATGCAAATTTTGAGTTAGATATTCTGCGCATCGCTGCGGGGTCAAACCGTATCGCGCCGCGTTGGCCACCGCAATTTGCTCGACGTGCCGCAAACCTTGTTCTCGACTTTCGCTGAGCAAATCATCGAGTCGAGCACAATCGACACCAGGTCGGGCCGCCCAAACCGCAAATACAAATGGCAAGTCCGTCGCCTGGTTCCACCATTGGCCCAGATCTCGTTGGTAGGCGAACGAGTCACAAACGGGTTCCATTGCGCGATCACCAATGACCATGACAGCATCACATTTCGACTGCTGCCAATCAAATTCGATATGCAATTGCTCGAATACAGGATAGCAATTCAGTTTTTGCAACAAAATCTTGACCAACGCTGCGCTCGTACGCGAGCCTTCGTCCAATGCCAGCGTTCGGATATTTTCGGGGGGAACACGGCTGAACAGCTTTACGCTCCAGACCGGGCCTCGACAGGCGATACACGCATCCGAGACGATCGTCAGCTCATCTTGCAAAAATGTTTCGACCGAGGGAATGAGTGCAACATCCAATTCTCCAACAGCCAACTGATCCGCCAGACGGCTGGGCAAGTCAAACGATAGCTGGATGTCGTTCGATCGATCGGTCAGGCCGTGCACCAACGGTTTGGTATTCAGATATGAAACAGCGCCGATTTTTATCATTGGTTAAAGTCTGTCGGTCGTAGTGGTTGCGAAGAATGCCAGTTTAATTGGCTCGACGAATTCGTCCAAGGGTGACGAGAAACACAACCCGTTGTGACGGCGAGGCTACAGTCGCCGATCTGGCATCGGAACATTTCTAAGCCTCGCGGTTTGTTCGGGCCATGACGTTCTCCAGTTTTCAATCAACCGTTGGCGGCCGGTGGGAACTGGCCCCGAGTCGAATTTGCCCTCAATATTTTCTTAACCGCATTCTCCCGGTTCAATTTAACGACTTCGACACATTCGGTTCCGATTAGGTACTTTGACTAATCTTTGAGCAATCATCCGATTGTTTGTTGCATTTGCCTTGTCTCAAATAAAACGGATTTTTTATTCCGATAAAAGGCAGTGAACGCAATCTTCGTTTTGATTGTACGCATTGTAGATATTGCCGGAATTCCCATGAAAACTTCAATTTTTTCCCTGTGTCTCGTTGGCTTTTGTCTCACCAGTTTCAGCACCGTGCAAGCTCAGACATTGCGGCGAGACTACGTTGTAGACGCACCGATTCAATATCGCGTCTCCGATCCGTGGGATCGCGGACTCGTATTTCGTCGCCACATTGGGCATGCGGGTTTTTTCTACAATTGCGACAATGAACAATGCAAGCGTCAGTCGCCCTACATTTGCTTCAAATCGGAACATCGCGGTTGTAGAGAAACATGCCTGAACAAATGGCGACGTCAAATTGCCGAAGCCAAATGGCGGTTGGATGCAGGCGGATGTGGATGTCCCAACAACTACCCTGGTTGCGATTGTGAACCCGGAATTTGTCTTGCCTGCAATACCCATCCAGGAATTCCCAGTATCGACTATTCGAAGCTGCCACCAGGAACGGCGACTCTCAAATCGAAAACTCCACAAGATAAAAAGCAGTCGGATCCTGCACCATCGAATCCGAATATCGAACGTTATCGATCAGGACAACAATCGGCGACAAAAAAAGCCAATTCGTACTTTGCCGAAGTTCCGCGTTCGATTGACGATCAATCTCGCCACCGCTCAACCGCGGCCAGCTACTATCGCAGTCAACTGAGCCCCATGCCCGAGTCGTCATTGCCTGTATCATCGGCCCGGCCAACTCGGCTCCATCATTCGATTGTTAAAGGTGAAAAACCTGAGCCACGCACTGCAAACAACAGTCATCGCAATCGATTGGTACCTGTTGCTGATGCTATCGCAGCTCAAAAACAAAAACTTCGTCGTTCATTCGGACGGCAAGTTGAAACTGCCAACAAAAATTCGACAAAACGTTCTCGATTGTTACGTTAACGTTCCGGTTTATGCGAGCACAAATACAAAGCACGAAGCGCGAGCGAGAGTGGTTTTTGTGCGGTCAAACCACTCTCGCTGGCGCTTCGTGCTCGTATAACATACGGAAGCCATGAAATTTCCTTGCGAACGTAACATCTGCTTGCATTGTTCGTGTTGACGTCGTTTTGCATGCACTCTAGATTCCTAGTTGTCGAGCTAGGAATTCAATCGCAAATGAGGCGCATGGATGTCGTCGTTACCCATCATCTTTATCCACTTTGGCAATGCGTCTTATCTTTGGTACGCCGTGCGACAGGCTCGCCTGTTCAATCCCGACGCTGAAATCATTCTACTGGGCGATCGTTCGAACGCTCAATGTCCGTTTGTGACACGCCACATTTTGATCGACCATTTTTTTGTTGGCGCTCAGCAGTTTGCGTCGGTCTACCAGCACTTGAGTACAAACAAATTGCAGTTTGAACTGTTTTGTTTCCAGCGGTGGTTTGTACTGCGTGAATTCATGCGACGAGAAAACATCGCACGATGTTTGTTTATGGATTCCGATGTCATGTTGTACTGCCATGTTGATAAAGAGTACGAACATTTTGCCAGCCACGATATGACTTTGAGCAATGCAGAAACGCCTGGCAACGTTTTCGTTAACAGGCGTTCGGCCCTCGATGCGTTATGTGAATTTTTGACGTCCATGTACACCTGCCAATCAAAACTGGCGGTTTTGCGTCAACGATTTGAAAAAACGGGAATCATCTCCGACATGACGGCATTGATGGATTTCAGCAGTGAAAAAATCATCGACATTGGCGACACACGAAAAATCATTGACGGTGCGACTTGGGATGACAACGTCCATTGCCCGTCAGGATTTGAAATACAGGACGGAATCAAAAAATTCACTTGGGACAATGACATTCCGTACGCCAGACGCGAATCAGGAGAACTCGTACAATTCAATTCGATCCATCTCCAGGGAGTCGCAAAAAAACGCATCGCAAAATTCGCGAGCCGTTTTGATTTTGCCTGTTTGAGAACGTTTGTTCGGTCGCAGTCGACCGAACGGGCAGGGCGGTATCTGCAAAGCATCAAAAAACGCCTGCAACCAAAAGCCGCATAAAAATTGGGGATTGCGTAAAATCATAACCCGAAGCGTGAGCGAGGGACCGGAAACCGCGTTGAGTACAGAAAAACGTGGTCCGTCGCTCACGATATCCAGCATCATGGGGTCGGGAGTCTTTTCAGACAGCCGTATCATCTGTTTCCCATCATCAAAACAACTTGAAGCACTGGCCATCATCGACTCGTTCATGAAAAGGCTCTCGACCCCCTTCAACTCCCAGATCACAACTAAATTGCCCGCACACTGTTTTACAAAGCTCCAGCTATCGATCAAACTGATACTGAATCAATGGTCACTTGCTGGAGTACAAAATGCCTGGTCGAACACTTGTCATCACTTGCTTGTTTTTCTTGCTCACGACACCTGTTTGCTTTGGCGATTCCGGCACACCTGACAAAAAGCCCAATTTCATCCTGATTTTCTGTGATGATCTGGGATACAACGACCTCGGCTGTTTTGATTCCAAAAAGATAAAAACTCCCCATCTCGATCAAATGGCCCGTGAAGGCAAACGATTCACTTCGTTTGTTGTTCCTTCGTCGGTCTGCAGTCCGTCGCGCGCCGGGTTGTTAACGGGTTGTTATCCGAAACGGTGCAGCATGCACAAAGGGGTGTTGTTTCCGTACAGCAAAACCGGCATGCACCCCGACGAATATACGATTGCCGAACATCTCAAATCCGCCGGATATAAAACCGCGTGCATCGGTAAATGGCACCTCGGACATTATTTGGAAACGATGCCGCTGGCTCAGGGATTCGACAGCTATTACGGCATTCCTTATTCCAATGACATGAACCATCCTCAAAACAAAGGCCGTCCCAAAGAGCGGCGTGATGTGTCGTGGAAAGACATGGATCGCGTCGTCAAGCTTTGGAAAACACCGTTGATTCAAGACAACAAAATTATTGAATTGCCCGTCGATCAACGGACCATTACGCGCCGCTATACCGATAAAGCGATCGAGTTCATCACGGCCAATAAAGACAAACCGTTTTTCCTGTACCTGCCACATAGTATGCCGCATGTTCCGCTGTTTGTGCCCAAGGATGTTTACGATCCAAATCCACAAAACGCCTTTACCTGTACCATTGAACATATTGATGCCGAAGTCGGTCGCTTGATGGCCAAGATTCGTGAACTCAAACTCGACAAAAACACGGTTGTCATTTTCACCAGCGACAATGGCCCTTGGCTCACGTTTAAAAATCATGGTGGCAGTGCATTGCCGCTTCGCGCCGGCAAATTTTCTCATTTCGAAGGCGGACATCGCGTTCCCTGCATCATGTGGGCACCGGGCAAAATCAAATCAGCCTCGACGTGTAACGAGTTGTGTTCGTCTATTGATCTAATGCCAACATTTGCAGCCTGGGCTGGGGCACCACTGACTCAGCCGAAAAACAAAATTGATGGAGTCAACATTTTGAAAACCATCGTCGACGACCAGCCGTCGGCTCGCAAAGAGTTCATCTACTATCGTCCCAACGGACAACTGGTTGGCATTCGACAAGGAAAATGGAAGCTGGTCGTTGAGCCGGGTCGCAAAAAGAACAAGAAAAACAAGCAAGCGACGCCACCCAAAGATCTGTTGTTCGATCTATCTCAAGACATTTCTGAGAAAAACAATCTGGCAAACAAAAACGCTGAAAAAGTTGCCGAGTTGAAAAAGCGGATGAAATCGGTGGATGCCGAAATCACTAAAAATGCACGGCCGCACTGGAAAGCGACCAAACCCCATCCGTGGCCCGATACGATTGAAAACCAGAAATAATGTTGTTTGCTGATTGGCGAGGAGGTCGCTGACCGTTTCTCGATCCGCTTGCCTCAAGCCGCTCGTTTGCTGCGATTGCGAGTTTTTTTGCTGAACTCGATCATCGAGAGTTTTCGATCGATTTTTGCAGATACGGATCCGGTAAAATTTCCGCCTTCCCGCGCCCAATTCTCCGCCACTGTCGTCAGGTTCGTGGTTAAACGCTCGATCTGTTTTCGATAAACCTCCATCTTGTCGCGTTCCAGCCGTGGCGGGACAGTGATCTTTGGACCCATCACGGCGCGTGCGCGCGAAAACGGTTTAGGAATGGCGAAACGATCCCAGGTTTTTGCGCGCCATGGGTTTTGATAACCAAAACCAACGGGCACAATCGGCATCCGCAAAATCGAAGCCAAAAAAATCGGTCCCATGGCCATCTGGCGGCGAGGGCCGCGGGGGCCGTCGGGGGTTATTCCGATGCTGCTGAATTTCGAGTTGCGTTTGAGTTGCCGAATCGCTTTGGACCCGCCGCGCGACGTGCTGCCACGGACGCAATGAAAACCGAGATGGTCGGCGGAACGGACCAGCCAATCAGCATCCGGATGCTGGCTGACCAACATCGTCACCGGAGTTTTGGCCCAACAACCCACCGCCATCAAAATGTATTCGTGCCAAAACACATGGATGCAATGCTCGTTGTATTGTTGGCGGGCAGGGTCGACAGAAATATCGTAGTGTGCGATTCGAGCGTCGAGACAGCGGATATTTTGGCGCAAGTAAAAAGCAACCGATCGAGAACTGATTCGGCTAAATCTCTCGCGATTCTCTTCCCAAAATTTTTCGAACGACACTCAGCTTCCTTGCTAGATTTTGTAGGCAGGCTTTTATGTTTATCAAGCGATGGGTTTCTCGACAACCTTGGTGCGTTTCGATTCCACAGAAAAACGCTAGCAACTCCTAACCACTCCCCAACGAGCACCAGTCACGATTAACAACACGGGCGTAACGCCAGCCATTGATCAGAATGTTGCAAAAAAACAACATCCATCACGACTTGGGCAATTTCTTTGCCAGATAGGCGCCGTTGTCCAATCAAAAAGGTATGTTTTTTCAGCGATTGATGCTGCGCACAAATTTATTTTCGGGATATGAAAGATGACCGATACGAATGTTGAACAGGAACTCGATGCCCCAACAACTTCGGCACTGGAAACCTACGCCAATATGTTTGGCGAATTCCAGACGCGTCAGCCGAGCAAATTAAAACGAAACCTGATACTGATCGCCGCAGTCATCTTGATTGGAACGTCAGGCTATTTTGCATATCGAATGGCGACGCAAAATCACGCGGGCGATCAACTCGGCAGCAATGCAGTTCGAATTCAAAATCGCTACTTTGATGGAAACGAATCGACCGAAGAAACTAGTGAATAAACACAACGTTGATTCAGCACGTCGCCGTTGATCCAAATTTGGTCGAAGCCGACGAAACGGCATCTAGTCTGTTTTCCACACACCGCGAAAAACTTCGACAGCAGGGCCCATTTTAAAGACGTGGTTGGTTTCTGGATTCCACTCCATTTCCAGTCGTCCGCCTAACAAGTCAATCGCGACTTTTCGTTCGCAGCGATCCGACAACACGCCAGCCACGCACACCGCACTGGCACCTGTTCCACAGGCCAAAGTTTCTCCAGAACCGCGTTCCCAGGTGCGCTGACGGAAATGAGTCCGCGAAACGATTTCGACAAATTCAACATTCGTACGATTTGGAAAAGTGCTGTGGTTTTCGATTTTCGGCCCCCAGTTGAGTACCAAATCGTCGGTTGCCTCGTCAACAAAAATCACGCAATGAGGATTGCCCATCGAAACCAGGTTGACTTCGAAATCTCGCCCGTCAACCGTCAAACTGTGTCCAATAACCTGTTCACCGACCAGCGTCGATGGAATTTTTTGGCCGTCGAGTATTGGTTCGCCCATGTCAACCCGAACCAATTCAGCAACACCGTTACCGGAGCAAATATCCATCGTCAGGATACCGGCTCCCGTTTCAATGTCGAAAGTTCTGGAATCAACGATTTTTTCGTCATACACATATTTGGCAACACAACGAATTCCATTGCCGCACATTTCGGATTCCGATCCATCGGCGTTGAACATCCGCATTTGCACGGGCGCAACGTCTGACGGGCAAATCAGGATCAAACCATCTGCCCCGATCCCCTCATGTCGATTCGACATCGCGATCGACAACTGCTCGACGTTTTGGGGAACTTCGTTGGCAAAACAATCGACATAGATATAGTCGTTGCCCGCGCCATGCATTTTGATAAAAGGAATTTCCACGATTCAATCCAAACAACAGTTATTCGACATCTCTATTGTTGCCCTAACTCTCATCAAACTCAACACGCCAAACACCACGTTTTCGGTCGATTGGCTATCACAGCCGCGAGTAGGGCCGGTTCCTGTCGGCCGTTTTATTTCGATTGGCCGGTGGGAATTCGCCAAACTTTTTTGCGAATCACAATAAAAAATACGCGCCGAAACAAAACCATATACACGTGGCTCGGCAGGAGCCTCGCCCTCCCTTGTAGCCATATTAGGACGAGCTTCCATCCATGACAAAGCCATCGTGAGCGGCAAGGCGCTAGCCGCCGGTACAAAGCACTAACGAACCGGCGGCTAGCGCCTCGCCGCTCACAGGATCGGGCTCCCCAACGGAAGGCAAGACCGGTTCCTACCGGCCGTTTTATTCCGATTGGCCGGTGGGAACCGGCCCTACGATCTGGCTACCTGACTCCGGCGCGTTCTTGCAGTTTGTCCAGATCCCGCAAGAAAAGTTTCAGCGAATCATTCAAGGCCGGCAAAACCTCTTTTTTGATTCGTGGCTCGTTCAGGGTGCCATCGACACTGATCCAAAGAATTTGCTGACTACTGGCGTTGAGCAACTCGGTCAAGACGGGAATTCGCAATCGATTCCGGCCGGCGACGGTATAAAAATTCAAATCGATTTTTTTGTTCAAATTCACTTTTCCATTACCGATCAAACTGAGACGATTGCCAATCAGTTCAATGCGGCTGCAATCCAGATCTGTCCCGTGGATCGTAAAATCAAAATTGCCCGCGTCCAGTGTTGTACGATCCAAAGCTCGGGGTAAGACTTCTCCAAGTTTTTTCGTCACAGGAATTTCAATTCGAGCCTCGCGAAGACGTACAATTCCGTTTCCACGCAGCGAGTGGCTACCCGTTGAATTTCCATACAACGTCAGTGACGCATAACCTTTGCCGCTGTAGTTGTTTTGGTTGCTGCCTGTCATCTCGGCCATGGCTGACCGCAGATCTCCGCCCGTCAGGGTTGCGTTGACAACAAATGGGTTGTTTTCCAAGTGCCGCATTTCGCCGTCAAAGGAAAGTTTTCCGTCGAACAGCCGCCCGGTGATCGATTTCGGAGTTTCCCGGGTGCCGGCGCGGCGAGCGCGGCTGCCAAAAGCGATTCGATGTCGGTCCATCCATATCGGACCTGCCAAACCGGCCACGTAAAATCCGTTGACAATTGCCGAATCGATTTCAATTCTTCCGGAACTGACAAAGTCGTTTTCGGTCGCTGAACCTTTCAACAAAATCGCTCCGCTCAGTTTGTCGACAGGCAATCCAAAATTCATTTTGGCAGATTCGGTGTCCAACCTCAGGTCCCATCCGAAACGCGTGCGTTCTGCACTTGCCACAACACTGTTAACTTGCCGCACTGGAAAACGCCGATCGTTTTTTTGCGTTAGTACTTGTTGTGCCGTTGTCAGCCCGGAAAACTCCATGTCCCCAAAAATGCCAACCGTTCCGTCGAATTGAATTTGGTTGATCGCCTTTTGTAACGTCGCGGGAAGTGCCATTTTGAGTTGTTGATCGACGCGAATTGAACCGCTGGCAATGTCATTTAAATTGATTTTCCAACGGTCGCCTTCGAAGTATCCTTTGCCGTTGCAGGTAAACCAGCCGCGACCATGATTTCCAGACAGATTTTTGATCGTCAATATTCCGGCATCCCAGATGAACTGACCCGCTAATCCTTCGAACTCATAGGGGAACCAGGTTGGCCGCGCGCGGAGTTGGCTGGGTCGTCCACCCTGTCCAAAAGCGTTCGCCTGGATTTTAATCTTGGCCTGTTGGTCTTGAGGTCCTTTTTCCAAATCAACGACGACTTGCGCCAAACTGCCTTGCGGCCTCATATCGTTCCAGACTTCCTGAAACTGCTGATTCAAAGCTCGCCGCAATTGTTCATCCAAAGCAACTTGAGAAGCGACAAAACGCAGATCCAATCCAGATTGATAATCGTAGTGGCCATCACACCTGATTTTCCCGTTGCCGTTCATCGCCGTGATATTTTTGAACCACGTCCGTCCGTTGTTGTATTCGATGCGACCGTTGACGTTATGAAATGGGTATTGGAAATAGCGGTATTTTGAGGAACAGTCAAACAGATCGACCGTGTATTGGAATGCGTAAGGCTCAGATGGTCGACTACGAGAAAGACGACCGTAAAACCCGAATTGGCCCGTCATGTTGAAATCTTTGACTACACGATAAGCACTTTCGAATTGACTCAGCCCGCGCATAACTTTTTCGCTGATGACCAGCCGATCCGACAATTGGACTTCGATGTAACCTGTTGCTTGAGCGCCAGGATTATCGAATTTTCCAAACATCGAAATGATTTGATCGCCTTCGAGTGATTGAATATCGACCAAGCACTGTTTATCGTCGAGTTTGACGGTCCCAACACAAGATTCAAAACGAAACGGCAAATCGCGGTGTTCAAATGAAGCGTTCTTGAGTTCCGCTTTCAAATTTTTCTCGATGGTGGGACCGCGTTTCCAAAAATGGAATTTCAGATCAATGGTGCCGCGCGGCGAATATTTGTCCCATTCCGCTTGAAGCGATGTCGGCAACAATTTCCGCAGACCGGGCTCCAAATTCAGTTGCTCAAATTTGCCAAACACCTGCCAGGTCTTGCGGGTCAACAATCCTGTCTGCTGATAAGCGAACGATGCATTGCCAACACCAGTTTTTGCTTTGCCGTCAAAGATCTGAAGCCCTTGGTTGGTGACCACGTATTGGGCATTGATACCGGTGATCGGCGTTACCAACTGGCGATCCTCGACAATCGAATCACGGATTTTCCCCGTCAGCCGAAACCGCGGCAGATTCTTAAAACCCGTTCCAACCGCGTGGCAGTAAAAATCAGTTTTGACGTTGATGTTGTCGATGCGGTTCAGTTGATTCAACGTTTGCGGCGCCAGGAATTCAAGCCATTGCCGATCCAACGTCAAATTGTCCGCTTTGATTCCGACGTTCCAATGCAGATGATTTGGATCGATATGCCCCACCAAACGCGCGGGCGTTTGCCCATTCACATTGCAATTCGCATCGACTTTGATATAGCTGGGCAATGCAGCGTCGTTTTCGGCTTCTGCCAAAAATTTTGGTGTGAGTTCCAAATTGATGTTGTCGACATCCAATCGTTTTTTCGTTTTGTGATCATAGACCTGGACCGATGTGTTTTTAAAACTAATCGGCAGCCACCTCTTTTTGGACGGCGAGTTGAATTTCAACGCGTTGATCAGTTCGGTAACATTCCAATGCCCACCGACATCGCGCTGGATTTGAAATACGGCATTGTTGATGTCGACAGCTCGAATGTCGATGTCGCCCGAAATCAGTTTTTGCAAATCAATAACGCAATGCAGATTGATTTGTTTGATCGATACGATGTTCGGTTGGTCGACCGCTGGATGTGTCGACGTATTTTGATGAATGTCCAATCCATGGATTTCAATTCCTTTTCCTTCGACCCACCGTGCGCGATCGACCGTCGCGCGCAAACCTTGATCCATCAGTATCGTGTTGAGTTTGGTTTCCAGCGTCGATCGAATTTTCTCGTCGACCGAATTCCAGCCATTGGTAACGATGACGATAACAATCAGACCAACAAAAGAAACCACTAGCGCAAACGCACGAAAATGCGTTAACCCGATTTCAAGCGCAGATGGTCGGCTGTTGGTGGTCACGTTTGTTCAGTCAAAGATCGCGGGGAAATTCAGCGAAGGGTACCGAATTCCACAATCTCAACCAATAACGATCGAACCGCCGAGGCCGGTTTGCTAGCGGTTTGAGCCCGCAAAACCGCTCAGCGAACTACTACTTTTGGTCCTTGCCGACTTCGTCTGCCAAAACAACCGGTTTGTATCCGCCCGTCATGGCGTAATAAACCAGAATTAGGATAAATGCGATGGCCATGATCAACGGTAAAACAGCAGCCACTTTCAAACTACTTTGGGACGTCACCGTAAGTTCTTTGTCCAACGCTTCCTGATTTTTTTCTTCCAGCAGCTTTTTGAATTCACCAGAATTAACCGAATCGTATTTCACACCGAAAAAGTTTTTCAATTCGTAAATCGGTTTGTCTTCCGGCTTTTCTGGATTGGTTTTGTCGACAAACGTCTTCTTTTCCGCCTTGACCGTGTTAAACATCTCAGACTCTTTTTCGATAATCGTCTGCGTGGTGTAGTGATCTTGCACCGCGCCCAAAAACGGGAAACCAAAAATGCCAACGGTCAACAATCCCATCGCCGATACCGTATTCAGCGTCATCGCACCGCCGCGCGGGAATTGTTCGGAAACAAATCCCAGAACGGTTGGCCAGTAAAATGTTTGGCCCACGGCATATAAAACGAACGCCAGGAAAATCAGCATACCGGTCGAGACCGACAGTGCGTAAAGGCCAACAATTGAAAACAGCGAACTCACCAACAGCAACATCGGTGGCGACATGAATTTCAACGGGATGCCGGCAAAGAATCTGAGGAACATCATAATGCCGGCCGAACACACGATTGCCCACCCCGATAACACAGAGCCCATCTCTTCCCCGCCGAATTGTTCGCCGAGGATCGGCTTCATCAATTGGCGAATCCAGTTGTCGGTCGCCAGTTCGGCCGTCGCCAATGGAATCATGATCAAACACAAGACGAAAAACAATATCTTGCCGGGAGACCCGACAGCAAACCCGACAACCGTTCCGATCGCAGCACCGAGCCCGAGGCAAATCCACAATCGCGCATTGCTCCCCCAACCTTGGTCCTGAATCCATTTGTCGACGCCGACCTGTCCAAAAATTTCATACAGCAAAAACGTTGCGGCCAGAAAGGCTCCCAGTCCGCCAAATTCCTTTAACATCGCTCCCATCGATACATTGGCTTCGACACGTTCGTCGACCGGAAACCGATGGCACATAGCAAACAACGCGCCGTAGGCGAGCACTGGCAGCAACATAAACCAGAACACCCATTTGACTTCGGCCCATTTCGTGTCGGGACTGATATTGGCCAACAGCAAATAGAAAACACCGCCAAGTACAATTCCCGCAGGCCAAGAGGCGTGCAGAATATTCAACATCTTACTTTTGCTCTCGCGATAGATCGAAGCACACAACGGATTGATCACCGCTTCGACAACACCGTGGCCAAGTCCCGCGCAAAAACACGCCCACCACATCGTGTTAAAATCAGTCGCAAAATAGGTCAGCACGACCGAGATGGCTTGCAAAGCGAAAGCAAAAAACATCGAAACTTTGTAGCCAATTTTATCGACCAACAAACTGAACAAAATCATCGTGATCGCGATTGGCCACAACGCAGCTCCTGTCAAAACGCCGACATCGGCCAATGTGATTTGAAAGTTTGATGCCCACATATCGGGAATCATGACGCGGAACACAAACCCCACGCCGGCCGCCGTCAGTGCCAGAAAACTCGCCCAGAATAATTTTTGCTTATCCGCTTCCGGAATATCGGCTGCAGAATTAATCACGTTTGTCATTTCAAAATTTCCAACTGAAGGACAATTTGTTGGGTCGTGTCAAATTCCATAGAGTAGTTAAGCGACAAACGTTTGAGAATCACCTGCAACGCCGGTCGGCAAAATTAACGGCGAAAACGGCTCAGACGACGTTGTGAACCAAGTCAAATTTTTCCTAACCCAAACAAATTAACGTCGATATTCTCATTTTGGGTGCCGCTGTCTCGGCCTGTGTTCTGGTTGAATAGTTCACTCTGCCACTGGCATTGCCATTAACGACTGAAGTTCCGTGGACAATGGTCGTTAAATACATCAGTTGAACAACTGGCCATGAGTTGATGGGTAAACACTGGCTGAGGCCAGTGCTGGGGTATCAAACCACCGACAAAAACGTCATGAATTGAATTTGATCTCAGTGCTTGTTGCCAAAAGAAACCGCAACCACTGGCTGGGGCCAGTGCCACCCAATCCGCGCTTCGTGCTCGTATGAGTAGGGCCGGTTCCACCGGCCCTACAAATGCGCAACGAATCTGGTACCTCGCTCACGCGTCGGGTTGTGATTTCGATCCCAAATGCGCTCGTCGCAGATGCAAACGTCCGTCGCGTGTCTCCGCAGTGATCTTTCCAGGAAATTCCAGTTTGTGGATTTCATCGCTGTCACACAACTCGACAACTTTCTGCCAATGGGATTTACTCATGTCGCGCATTGGCCAAGATTTAGCTTTCCAACATTCCACCAATAATTTTCGCACAATAAAACGGTCGGTCGCCGCAATCCAATCCAATCCGATGGAAAACCCGTTGTCATCCCATTGCACATATTTTTCCATCAACGGCTCGATCATTTTGATCATGAACTCTTCGTAGTCGGCTGCGGATTCGGACAGCTGAAAAATTGCCTGATCGATGTCGTTGTCAAATTGCTCGCGCAAAAACGGCAAAATCGTTTGACGGATTTGATTCCGTTTGAAAGACACATCCTCATTGGTCTCATCGAAACAATAACGTTGGTCATGATCGGATAAATATTGCAGGATTTCCTGTTTTGAAATTGCGAGCAGCGGGCGAACGACGGTGACGGCTTCAGTCAGATTGCGGGTTTGTGGAATTCCTCGAAGTCCGGCCAGACCTGTTCCACGAAATATTCTCTGCACGACAGTTTCGATTTGGTCGTCGCGATGATGACCTGTGACAACGAACCGTGCGCCGACCTCGTGGGCAATTTTTTCAAACAGGCCGTAGCGCTGGTTCCGCATCGCCGATTCCAAGCCAATTTGAGAGCAGTCTAGTGATTTGGCGTCGAATCGTTGTGAATGACAGACAACGCCTAATTGTTCCGCCAGCGACTCGACAAACTGTTGATCGGTGGTGGCCGAATCCCGGGCCTCGTGATTCACATGCACCCAATGCAAATTCGTAGCTGCATCCCCAGCGGCGATGGCGATATTGCGAAGCGCCAAAGCCAGCGCAACACTATCGGCGCCACCGGAAACGGCGACCAACACCTTGTACGACTTCCATTTTGCCCAGGGCCAAGTGGCGGCGATATTTTGTTCAAATATGTGCAACTTTGTTAACAAGTGATTAAATCCCGATGGATTTTGGCTAATTTGCAGCACCTTTCTTTTCTGGTACGATACCACAAAGTTCAGCGGGGCTTTGGGGGTCTCGCTGTAAAAGTAGTTGATTTTGAGTTGGCAGTGACGGATCGTCATTCCAACCTTAAAAGATGAACAACGTTGAACAGTCGCTCTGTTTGACTGATCAACTGGGACAAACGGTATGAATTTTTTGGTCGTGATTTTGACCTTCCTCTTGCGACTTTGGCCGTTTCGCCAGAATTTGCAAGCGGAATTGGCTGACAAACTCAGTCGTTCAAAATCATCTCCAACAGACCGGCAAGTGCTGGTTTGGTTGCCGATTGTCGGTTGGGTCATCGTGGTCGAGCGGCCGCGACATGATTCAAATTGGCTCAAATTCTTTGTGGTAGAAGTTCACCAATACCTCGATGTTGGCTTGCCTGCGCCGCGGATGTCAGCGCGGCAAAAACCATCGAGGAATCACTTGGACGACTCCAGAGTGCGCCACCGGTCCATCTTTTGAGGTTGATAAACGCGATTCCAACTTGCCGCCTCAAATTGAAATAAAGGCAGCGATATGGATCTTACACAAATTCTGATTGGAGGAATTGGCGGCCTCCTGTTAGGTTTGGCCGGCGCGTTTGGCTATCTGTTTGTGGCAAAACGAGATGCCAAAACCCAGTCCCAGCGTTTGCTCGACGATGCCAAACGAGATGCAGAAACCCTCAAAAAAGAAGCCGAACTCGAACTCAAAGAACTGCGTTTGACGCAAACCCAGGAAACCGAAAAAGAAATTAACAAACTGCGTTCGGAAATCCGCAAACAAGAATCGGAGTTGGACAAAAAACAGGCGACGGTCAATCAACAAGTCGACGATTTGCGAAAACAGGAACAATTTGTCGAGGCCACTCAAAATCGCCTCAAATCAAAACTCGAAAACGCAAATCAGCGTGAACGCGAACTCCAGGAAATCCTTGATAAACAACGCCAGCAATTGCACAAGATCACTGGGCTGAGCAAAGACGATGCGGTCGAGCGATTGCTCAAGCTACTCGAAACAGAACTGGCTGGAGAAATGGGCGGCCGCATCCTGGCTCACGAACAAAAAATGAAAGAAGTTTGTGATGCCAAATCGCGAGAAATGCTGCTGGTTTCGATGCAACGATTTGCTGCAGCACACACGGCCGAGTCAACCACCAGCACAATCGATATTCCCAACGACGAAATGAAAGGGCGGATCATCGGTCGTGAAGGCCGCAATATTCGCGCGTTTGAAAAAGAAACTGGTATCGATGTCATCATCGACGACACGCCGGGCGTCGTGATCGTTAGCGGTTTTGATCCGGTTCGTCGCGAGGTTGCCCGTCAATCGCTGATCAAGTTGATTGCCGACGGTCGAATTCACCCCACTCGCATCGAAGAAATCGTCAATGAAACTCACGCCGAGGTCGAAGATATGATTCGGCTCAAAGGCGCCGAAGCTTGTCAGGAAGTCGATATTCACGGGGTCCACGATCGTGTGGTCGAAAATCTCGGTCGATTGTATTTTCGTACCAGTTACAGCCAAAACGTGTTGCGGCACAGCGTCGAAGTCGCGTTTTTGTCGGGAATATTAGCTGAAATGATCGGTTTCGATGGTCAATTGGCACGACGATGCGGGCTGTTGCACGACATCGGTAAAGCTGTCGATCACGAAATGGAAGGGGGACACCCCAAAATCGGAGCCGACATGCTCAAACGCTATGGCGAGGGTCCCGAAGTCGTTCACGCCGCATTGGGCCATCACGACGAAATCATTACCGAGTATCCCTATACGATGCTGGTCGCGACGGCCGATGCGTGTAGCGCCAGCCGCCCCGGAGCGCGACGCGAATCGCTGGAACGGTATGTGAAACGCATGGAAGAATTGGAAACCATCGCCAGGGAGTTTGCTGGAGTGACTCAGGCGTTTGCTATCCAGGCGGGCCGCGAGGTGCGAGTCATCGCCAGCGCCAAAGATACCGATGATAAAAAAGCTGCCAAAATTTGTCGTGACATCGCGCAGGCATTTGAGCAAAAACTGACTTACCCTGGCGAAATTAAAGTGACCGTGGTTCGCGAATCGCGGTTTGTTGAGTTGGCAAAATAGTCAGCTTTATTTGATCCATTTTTCATCAAAGCAATCATTGTGCGTTTACTTTTTATTGGCGATATCGTTGGCAAACCCGGCGTTAACATTGTCTGCCAGGCTTTGCGCGGTTTGAGAAAACGGGAAGATTTAAACCTGGTTATCGCCAACGGAGAGAACGCCGATAGCGGGTCAGGTATCACCCCAGCCATTTATCGAAAACTCAAAGAGGCCGGCGTCGACTGTTTGACACTCGGCGACCACATCTACCGCAAAAAAGAAATTGCCAAAACTCTGGAAACCGAATCAGATATTGTCAAACCCGCCAATTATCCACCGGAATCTCCCGGTAAAACTTGGACGACGGTGAAAACAACGTTTGGCCGCGATATCGCGGTCATCAGTTTGATGGGCCGAGTTTTCATGCGTCCCGTCGATTGCCCTTTTCACGCGATCGATCGCGTTTTGTCCGAGATCCCTGCCAGTATTGGCATTCGATTCGTCGATTTTCATGCCGAAGCCACCAGCGACAAACAAGTGATGGGACGATATTTGGATGGGCGAGTCAGTGCCGTCATTGGAACTCATACGCATGTTACAACGGCTGACGAACGAATCTTGCCCGGCGGTACCGCTTTTCAATGCGATGCAGGAATGACCGGGCCCCATGAAAGTATTCTGGGGCGCGATATCAGTTCGGTGATGGAAACAACCGTGACGTTCAATCCGAAAACATTCAATGTTGCCAAAGACGATGTCCGCATTTCAGGAACGATTATTGAAATTGACCGCAATTCCGGAAAAGCGACGGGCATTCGACGAATTGTTGTCGACGAAAAAACAGCTCAAGAACTTGAGAATGTTGTTTGATACAACTCTAAGTTCTAGAATAGCTAGCGTATTTGATCTTGAACGCGAAGGGCGTTCTATTTATTCTCCTCCAACTTTCGCTTTTGGCTTAGGGTCAGAGCGGATATTGTCGTGACTGAATTTGAACCTGAACAAATTGAACGCGCGGTCGTTTTTGAATCTCCCATTTCCAAATGGATTGTTCGAGCGCCCCTCATTCTCGCCGGTGCAGCAGCAATTACGTTGTTAGTCACCGCCAGATGTTTGACGCCGTCGGACGTTGGAATGGGAACGCATCAACAATTGGGACTGCCACCGTGTGGATTTGTGGTCATGTTCGGCGCGCCATGTCCATCCTGCGGAATGACAACCTCGTGGGCACACATGACTCGCGGAAACGTTGTCGGTTCGTTTGGAGCAAATCCTGGCGGTGCGATGTTAGCAATCACAGCCGCATTGATGGGCCCTTGGCTTGCGATATGTGGATTGATGGGACGGTGGATTCCACGGCCGATGAATTTGTGGATTCCAGTAGCGGTACTGTGTTTGATTTTCGCAGTGACGCTAACCAATTGGATATTTGTCTTGATTTCGGGGTGACATCTCGTCGTTGACGTGATTCACATTTTTTGTTGAAGGGAATGCCATGGAAGGCACGATTCGCAAACACTTGGCCGCCTACGGTTTGGTTGCTGTTCTCTTGATTGGTACGACCGGTTGCATGGGGCTGGCGGCCCAAATGCTGTACGTCCTCAAGGGACACAAGACACCTGCCAAATTCAAAGGATTGGAAAACAAGAAAGTCGCGGTGATTTGTGTTTCTAACAGTGGAACTTATGGCTCCGATTCGGTCACCTATCGTGTGGGACAACTGGTTTCAGGCCACCTTTCGCAAAATGTGAAAAAAATTGAAATCGTCCCCCAGTCAAAGATTGAGAAATTTCAAAATTCGCGCAGTTGGGAAAAACTTGATTTTGCCGAAGTGGGCCGCGGCGTTGGCGCGGATATTGTCGTTGCTATTGAGCTGTCCGCTTATTCACTTGATCAGGGTACAACGATCTTTCGCGGGCAATCTCGCATAACCACCACCGTTTTTGATATGCAGAAAAATGGTTCACTGGTGTTTACCGACGGGCCCGACGATTTCATTTTTCCGCGCAGCGGGCGCCCAAAAATGCAACAGTCACAACGCGATTTTGAAAACAGGTATTTGGCAAAACTTTCGATGTTCATCGGGCAAAAATTTTTCAAGCATGAGATGACCGATCATGTTGAAAGTAATGTTGATTTCTAGGTTTGTGTTTTCAAATCGTAAGTGCGAAGCGTGAGCGAGGGACAAAAATCGTTGCATAGCTGCTCGTGAAATTTGTGCTCGTGAATTGGCCTCACGCAGAGTCGCAGAGACGCAGAGGATTTTTTTTGAGAATCGCCTAGTGCCACGCGGCGATTTTCTGTGAGCAGGATTTCAGTTTTTGAAGTTGTCGGTTTATTGAGTTTGTAATTTCTCTTCTCAGCGGCTCTGCGACTCTGCGTGAGACCAATTCCCAGTATTCAATTTGGGTTTGCTATACCGGTTTTTTCTCTCAACAAGCATAAAAAACGGCGCAAAAAAATACCCGGCGAAAAAACCGGGTATCTTTGTCCAATTTTTATAGCGATCTAGAGTTTCGGAGCAGGCCGTTTTTGTTTCGGCTTTTGCAGTTTGAGTGCTTTCTCTGCACGCATCGGGCGTGCGTTGTTGTTATTGTTGTTCCCTGGACGGTTTTGCCGCGGACGTGGTGGCTCGGTATAAGACTCGACCCATTTCCAACCAATCGGCGAGTCCAACTCAAGTTTCGCGAGATGGGCCCAAGGAGTATCCGGGTGGTCGTCAATGACACGTTGCAGATACATTTTGGCTCGTTCGGCAAGTTTTCGAGACTGACTACCCGTCGTTATCTCATCGGCTGGTTTGAGCGTCCACGTATTGTTCTTTTTACCGTCTTTGTTCGTTCCTTTGAATTTCAAATTCGTTTTCGCCATCGCCAACATTTGGTTGTAGGTTTCGGCGCGAATTTTAACCGCCAATACGCGGCCCATGGCCAAGTCATAACCAGCCTTCCAACGCAACGATGTTTCATCAATACGGTCTTGCTCACCGGATTTGAGGATTTGATACAGGCGATTGATTTGCGGCTCTAATGAAGCAGCGGCCCGTTGCGCCATCGTGATCTGGTTGACAAACGTCGCTTCATTGAGTTTTTCAAATCGCATTTGCGGAGGTTCCATCGGATTCAACCATGACGCCTCAGCCGCTTGGAGCAGTGAGAACCGAGCTTGATTTGAGCGGACTCGTTTCATGTAAGTTTCCGTGGTGACATAATCGGGACGGTAACGTCGCATGATTTCCGGATCGAAAAACCGTGAAAAATGCGCCGTGTAGTCCTCGGTCTCGCGACGACGCACACGTTTGTTAAGTTTACGATTGGGGTGAATCGTAAAGTAAATTCCGCCGGACTCGTAACACAAACGTGTCAAACCAAACGGGCCAAAACCGGAATCCAGAACGGCTTCTTCTTCGAAAACACGTTTACCGGTAAACGTCAATCGCAATCGCTCGGGGAACAGGGATTCCGGCCCTTGATTCACGGGAGCCCATTGTGGTGATTGATCGTATTTGGGATCGGGATCGACCCATTTCACAAACGTATCTTTGCGGCCAAATGGAGCCGGGACACCAATCACGTAAATAGGAACATCGTATTTTTTGCAGATATCGACACAACCATCGAGACTTTGAAAATCGTCGCCGGATTCGTCAGACACAACAATAATCATGACGTTTCGTTTTCGGTCGCCAGTCGAACGATTCAAGCGCCGCAACGCTTTGTGGTCGTCGACAGCCATCGTGATGGCCTGAAATACATTTTCGATCCCTGAGCGATCGGTTGGAATTCCGCGAACCGCCGTTTTGACTTTTTCGACATCAGCGGTCGCTTTTTTGATCACCGGACCAATTTGCTCGCCAAACGCATAAACATGCGTCAGTAATGGTTCATCATCCGATTTATATTTGGCAAACGCCTTGTTCCCTTTTTCTTTCAAGACACCGAGTTCATCGTAAACTCGATCAAACCGACTGACGATCTCTTCGCGCTGACGCAACAGACTGGCAGATTTATCAAACATCCAGACCACGGTCGTCTTGCGTTCTTGAAGCCTGAGAAGAATCTCTTGAGTGATTCGATCGACCGCTCCCTCGGCACCTTTGGATGCAACACCAACGGACCCTTTGACGGGAATCGATTCCAGTTTTGGAGCGACCGGTTCCATCATCAATCGTTCGATTGGAATTTCGCCTAAGTCGCGCATTTCCATTTCAGGATCGTCTTCGGCTTTTGACAGATCGGACAGATCAGCAGCTTGAGACATGGCCACTTCGAAACTGTTTTTCGAATTGGCGCCAACGTCATCCGATTGCTCATCGTTGAATTGAACATCCGGCGCGACCTCGATTTTTTTCATCTCGGGCTGAACCGTTTCGACCGCTAACTCATATTCGGGCGATTGCAGCCCGGGAATAAAGACGCGAGCCAAAGCGATCAGTAAAACCAGATGAAACAGGAAGCTCATGATCCAAAATGGAACTTCACCATCCAATGGAGTTTCCTGTTGTTGAGTTTGAATCTGCCACCAGCGTTTGAATTTTTGGAGTGGATTCAACGCGCTTCTCCTGTTCCTGTAGTGTCTTTGCAGAGCATCGATCTCGGGTGGATCTGGAAGTGGGTTCTGCCAACAAGGACTGACGCAGTAGTTTTTTTAATTTTCGCCGAAAAAACGCTAAAAATCAAGCAAATCTGCATTCTCAGGATCGATTTGAGGTCAAAACCTGCTGGATTTACACGATTTTCGAGTTCTTCGTTAATTAAACGGGTCAGGATCAGGATTTATTTTAGGGAGTAGGTGGTAGGTGAGAGGTTGTAGGCGCGAGGGGGTAGGGAAGAGGCGTAGGGCTGGTATATCTCCCGTTACGCACAACCTCTCACCTACTCCCTACCACCTACTCCCTACCACCTGCTCCCTAACACCTGCTCCCTATAGTTTCGAAAACTTGGTTGGTTTTAAGAACCATTTTTGGATTTTGGAGACGGTGTCTTTGTATTCGGGCAGCTTTGACATTTTGGCCCATTTTGGGTGTTTCACAAACGCTTGCCAGTGTTTTTTGTGCTCGTCCATGTTACTGGCCGACAACATGTAGATCAGATTGGGAACGTCGTTGGCAATTAATGTCTCGCCAAAGAAAACGGGGCCGAGTCCAACCTCTTTCATCAGATCAATTTCGCCTTTGTTGAACATTTCAACTTTTTTGGCTGCGTGTTTTTCCGTGTGGCTTTGATACAGACGCAGTTCGAAAATACGTTCTTTTTTTTCTGCCGTTTGTTTTGGCGCGACCAGTTTTTTCATCCCATCGAACGCTTTCATCAAACGACTTTCAATGCGGTTGAATACGGGATCTTTGAGCGGCCGATCAAAATACTGGGCGGCAGCCTTTTGATATTTTTCATCTTTCGCCAAACTGGCATTCAGATTAACAAACGTTTGCATCGAATCATAAGGGATCAAAACATAAGCGGAGTGATCGTTTTCATCGTCGGCCCGTCGAAACACGCCAATGTCTTTGATCCCTTGCCGTTCGAGAGCCGGAACCAGTGCCTGTTCCAGGTAATTTTCCATGATCTGCTGTTTTTCGTAATCGTAGATCTTGTAGATCCGCAATTCGTAATACTGGTTTTTCGATTGATTCTGAGCGGTCAACGTTGCGGTGAAAACGAACAAACAACAAACGAATACCATACAGCTGGTGGCTCGGAACATGTTAGCAATACCTGTTAAGTGTCAAATGAGTGAGGCACTCATTTTAGTCGATCAGACGACGTTCACCACCTACATTGTACCTAACCGACCACTTCGACCTGAGCATCATCCGATTTAATGGCGGCGGGTATCGGGCTCGATTTTTTTCGCCACATCACCAGCCCGACAATGCCTCCGATCCCAATCAGCAGCATGGGAATTCCGATCAACGGCCGGACGGCGATCCACGAAAGTGCGATTGTAAACGACGAAATAATAACGGCTCCGAAAACGGACACCACAAAAATTCCACCGCGAGCCAACGATCCGAGAAATGGAATCACATCCATCATGACAGCCAACGGCCCGAGAATCAGGCTGATGCCCAATGCGGCCAATACAAATCCGATAAACCGCAGCCCCCAAGTCTGTGCCGTGTTTTCGTCCTTCGCAATTTGGAACATTTCGTCGGCAGAGACTTCACCGAGTTGGACCAGTTCCAGCATTATGCCATTTTTGGTTTTGTATTTTTTAAACGTATCGCCGTTGACCGCGGTCACCACCGAAATTTCTTGCGGACCGGTGACTTCGAATCGGATTTTCAGATCACCGATTTTTGGTTCAGCCGGGTTGGGAGAATTTTCCGAGTAGTAGATGGCGTCCCCATCGAGAACACATTTTGATTTTAGATCGCTGGGTAAAGCATCAATAATTTCCTGGTTCAACCGAATCGCTTCTCCTTTTTTGATTTTTGAAATGATCGAATCGGACAGCTGGTAGGCTCCTGTCGTCACATTTCCTGCCGTCCAGTGTTTTGCAGGATACCTGGGTGCCGGATTTCGATAGTCGGATTTTTCATATTTGGAACTGTCAAAAATTTTTGACTCCCAAACCTTTTGATAGGTATAGGTTGTCTCAGTCGTTTTTCTACCGCCAACTTTAGTGCGAGATTTTGATTCTTTGTGTTGTTTCCATTGGTACATCTCGATTTTGCGTTCCAGGCGAATGGCGGTTTCGCGGATTCCAAAATCAGCATCGGCCAGTTCTTCGTCAGTTTTCGCGGTTTCCGTAAAATGGATCAGCGTACCGTCGAGATCCGAATTTTTTTTACTGATATCGACTTCTGCGTGAACCATTTTGAGTCCGTCATTCAGCGAACGAACAGTTTGCACCGATCGATACTCGTTCCAGCCCATCAGAATGATCGAACCGGGGATCATCAAAATGCCGATGAACACAGCCACAATGGCATTTTTCATGCGACCAAAAATGGACACGCTCGTTGTTTTTGTAAAAGTATTCGCCATATTGGTTCACCCGTTTGCTTGGAAGTTGCTTTCGAAAGGGTTAAGTTGACAGTAGTAAGTTGACAATTGGGTATTCGAAATCGCGACGGGTTTTGTCAAAGATTTTTTTGTTTTTTTGAATTTGGTTTGCTATGAAATATCTCCTGGCTGCGTGTCTGCTGCACCTTGTTATGTTTTCAGTTGTCTCGGGATCCGAGCCCCATTCCAACGAGCATCCCAATATCGTGTTAGTCATGGCCGATGACCAAGGCTGGGGAGACATGGCGTATAACGGACACAAGGTGGTCAAGACGCCGCATTTTGATGCGATGGCCGCGGCGGCGCTGAAAATGGATCGTTTCTACGCCGCAGCACCGGTTTGTTCGCCAACGCGGGCAAGCGTGTTGACGGGGCGACATCCCAATCGAATCGGAGTTTTCAAATGGGGCTACCCGATGCGGCCTCAAGAACAGACGGTTGCAGAAATCCTCAAAGCGAACGGCTATGCCACCGGCCATTTTGGCAAATGGCATCTGGGCAGTGTGCGAAAGGGCAGCCCGGCGAACCCTGGCCAGAATGGTTTTGAGCGTTGGATCAGCGCGCCGAATTTCTACGAAAACAATGCGATTTTGAGTGACGAAGGCAAGGCAGTTCAGTATCGGGGCGAAAGCTCAATGTTTACGATGGATCTGGCACTCCAATGGATGGAAAAACAAAAGAAAAACAATCGATCTTTTTTTGCGGTTGTCTGGTTTGGTTCACCGCACGCACCCCACGTTGGCGGTCCAGACGAAATGAAACTCTATTCTGATTTGGCCAACAAACGCAAACAAAATTTTCTCGCCGAAGTATCCGGTATGGATCGTGCCGTTGGAAAACTGAGGAAGACTTTGCGCGATTGGAAAATTCATGAAAACACACTGGTTTGGTATACCAGTGACAACGGCGCTTTGCCACGCATCGGATCAACTGGCGGGTTCCGCGGGAACAAAGGGAAAGTTTACGAAGGTGGATTGTTGGTCCCATGTGTGATCGAATGGCCCAAGAAAATCAAAAAACCGATGACCTCGATGGTGCGCGGGAACACTTGTGATATTCTGCCAACGGTTTTAGCCGCTGCCGGTGTCAAAACTACTTTGAAACACCCAATTGACGGTGTGAATTTGTTACCGTTGATCGACGGCAAAATGAGCTCGCGTCCAAAACCGATGGGATTTTGGGATTACAAAACCCGCGGGAAAAGCGTTCCGTCCGCCAAAATGATGAAGGCCCTGTTGGTGGCGCAGCAAGGCGGAGGCGATTTGAAACCGGATGCGGTCAGTATGAATGCCGCCAAGTTGCCAGAGCCTCGTTTTAGCAAAACACAGTTTACCGGTCACGCGGCATGGATTGATGGCAATCTGAAACTTCATCGTATTCAAAACGGAAAAAACGAGCTGAAGTTTGAATTGTATGACATCAAAAACGATCCCTTTGAAAAAAAGGACTTGTTGAAACAACGCGAGGATGATGTCAAACGAATGAAAGCTGGCCTTCAACGGTGGTTGGAAAGTGTTGTTGATAGTTTGAATGGTCAAGATTATTTGCTATCAAGGACGAGGTGAATTAAGAGGGGCGAGATGAGAGGGACGAGATCGGGAGGGCGAGGCTCCTGCCGAGCCGAGGACAACCAGGCGTTGCCAATTGGTTCACGCAAAGGCGCTGAAAACACAGAGGTCATGGCAGTCTTCGTAAGCGGCAGGGCTTCTGCCAAGCCAAAACAGCACACCGAACCAAAACAACATGCCTGTGGCTCGGCAGGAGCCTCGCCCTCCCGAATTCGCCCTCCCGAATTCGCCCCCTGAGAATCTAGCGGGCAAGGTTGCGCCATTTTGTTTGATCGCTGCGAATATCGTCTTTGGTGCCAAATTTTTTGTCTTTGCCAGCAGACACAACGACTACTTTGTTTTTGATCTCGTCGGCTTCGATATGGTAGTCGCCATCCCACTGGTCTTTTTCAGAATACAGTCGGCGGAGATGTGGACCGTTCCACCGTTTGCGATCCATGTTTTCAGGTATTGTCATCAGATACTTGACAGCTGCAGGAAACATTCCAGTTGCCTTTCTAAAGTTTTTGGCGCCAGCTTCGATGGCTCGAGCGCGAACATACGTTGCGATTTCGTCGGCGCGTTCGACATGCTCCAGCACAGTAGCAAGGTTCACTTTGATGACTGGATCCGTCTCTGTCTTCAACTCGTTCTTCAAGGTTTCTATGATGCCTTGTTTTTCATTTTTAAACTTCGAATCGACAAAGCGAACATTTTTTAAAATCGCGACAAGCCGCCCCAAATTGGACATCGTTCCGGTTTTCTCCAACAGCGATGAATTGCTCTCTCGTTCCCAGAGGTTGACGCGATACGTTGCTGATTCTGCAACCAACTCTTTCCTGGGTTTGTCGAGATATCGAAAAAGTTCCGCGATGTGATGTGAATTCATGGAAACATCCATGCTTCGTACGCTGGGCTCCACTTGGCGACGCATTGCCGAAACTTTCGATAGAACAATCGCAATTTCGTCAGCACTGCCTGATTTCAAAACTGCCTTGTCAGAATCAGACAAACCATAAAGCACTTTGTGTCGAATCATCGCACGGTTTTTAAACACCTTGATGGCCAACTCAATCTCTTTCTGATCAGATTTTGGTGTGATTGGGTCGGAATAATGGCGTTCGTCCAACCAAATGGAGTTGTTTGACTGGAGAGACAAGATGCGCATCGTGAATATTGTGTCGAGTTTTTGTGCACGCTCTGCAAATATTGAAATTTCACTCGGATTGATCTTGAATTTTCTACGCTGTTTTGCGAAATGGCAAACCCAAACCAACGCCGGCAACTCTTTGTCAGTGCACAATTTCAAAACAGTTTTGAATACGTCATCATCGATCCCCCGGCTGCTGTTAAACAGTAAACTGCAATGCCGTTCGATGCGCTTGGCCTGCTGACTGTTGAGGTGAGAAAAATCGTAATGGGGGAATGCTTGTTTGGCGTATTTGACATCCCGCAAAATCTCGCCCTGCGTATTGCCCAACTGTTGGACAAACGCCAACAGTGTTTCGGAATCGATGTATTGAGCCCGGGTTCGGTCAAGCGGACGGGTTTTTCGATCCCACAAGATGTCGGCGACTCGTTTGGAGGCCACATCGTCATTAGCGTGCATCCAGTGAGCGAGCCAAAAATGAATTCTGGCGCGCCTGAATTTGTCCTCTGTAAAAACGCCCTCTAGTGCAACCAGAGCGCGCAATACGGAGTCAATGTAATAGTCGTTGTATTGTGTATGGAGTTCGTTTTTAACTACCGGCAACAAAATTTTCGCTTGCGGTTTGCGACCGAATGACTCGACAAATCGGCTGCGGCGAGATCGGTTAGTAACCGTTTGCTCCTGCTTGTGAGATCTAAATGCAGGGTCATATCTTCCGAACCACGATTTTTTAACGGTCGGTTCGGAGCTTTTTCGCTCAAAATCTCCGCCAATTCCCGCGTCTCCACCTCCTGCTGCCGGTGCTGATAGTCCACCGCCAGGATTTCGTTCTGCCGAATCCCACCCCCAACGAGTGTCGGCCAGGAGCTGTTGAATTTCTCGGGCAATTTCCAGATTGTTCTGAATGGCCAGCAGGTAGACCTGGCTTGAATAGCTTGTGAATTCGCGACCGTACGAATTTTTAACTCCATCAACGACGTGCTGGGCCAAACCAGACATCATGGGATCGTGGGTCGCAAGCGTCCGGCAGGCTTTTTGACGTAAAAAATCTGACAGCCTGGGAACGATGGTCAACAAACGTCGCTGCGTTTTCGAATCGCTTCCAAAATGCCGACACATTGCATTTGCGGCCAGTCCTAACATTGTCTGGTTTTTGGTATTTGTCGCATTAACCAACTCGTCCCTGAATTGCAGTCTTTCCCGACTGGATTTCTTCAATGTCGCCCGGTTGATCCATTCCAATGCGAATGCGTTGAGTGCCCGATCGTCAGATTTCATGAACGTCAGCATTCTAGGTTCCACGCAGAAAGCAAATCGTTCCAAATCTTTTGTCATTTGGGCGAGCGTCGAACCCGTTTGGCCCAAGACCTCGTTAAAGGTGTAACGTTTGACCACTTTCTCTATGAAACTCATAACGTCGTTGGCGACTTTTTTGTCGGGACACACCAAGCTCAAAAATTGGATCCGCATGGTCAAATCCTTGAGCGAAACCTCGTTTTCACATTCTCGCAACATCTCGCGAATCCAGCGAGAAATGACTTCTGCATTTCCCGTCCGTCCGAAAGCAATCGCAGACTGCCGATAGTTTTGGGAAGAACGCGTTGAGCGATACCACTGATCAAGTGACTTGCCCTGGTAGGTCGGCAAATCATCGATCGTAGGACGACCGTTCGATTGATTCGTGCTGTTTCCCGACCCGATTGGAGGGACAGCATTGGCGCCGGACGTTTTTTGATTTGGTTTGCTGGTAATTTTTGCAACTGTGGTGTTCCCGCGTTTGAGCAAGAAACTGTCTTTGTCGATTAACATTTTGTCGCTCGGGTCGTCAATCAAAATTTCATACTTACCGGCGCGAATCTTGGTCGATGTTGTCCCCTGTTGCACACTAATATTTTTATAAGGCTTTCCGTCTTTCACGAGTTTCACTTGGACATTGGCTGTGTCCGACTCGATGATCAATTGCCCATTGTCCCAATTGACAATGATTTGAATGCCAAACCAGACGAGTGGAATCAAGGCGGCAACGGCCAATGCCAATGGCCATCGGGGCAGCGATGGTGGAGTTGATTCAGCAGCTTGCTGAAGTTGCGGTTTGGCCAACTCATCTTGGTGGTTGGTCGGTTCTGGTTTAATGTCCCAGACCTGTTGTTGCCGCTGCCGTTCAGTTTCACTGGATTTTTCAACGTCTTGCTGCAGTTGAATGAGGTTGTGTTTGTCACAAAACGGCTCCAGGGCTTCGCTCAATTGTTGGGCCGACTCAAATCGATCGGCGGCATCGCGGCTCAACGAGCGGTGAATGATCTCGACCAACAGTTCTGGCAAATCCGGTCGATGTTCGGAAACCGGCGTGAACGGCTCCATTGCGATGGCGCGTAGTTTCTGTAAAGGCGATTGGCGATGCTCTCCCGAATAAGGTGCGCGTCCGGTCACCAGTTTGTACAAAGTCGCCCCGAGGGAATAAATGTCGCAACGATGATCCACCGTTAGTTCTTCGCATTGTTCGGGTGCCATGTAGTCCAATGTCCCCATCATCTGGCCGACCGTCGTCAATTCATCAACGTTGTGCTCAAATCGGCTGAGCGTTGCGAGTCCGAGGTCAAGGATTTTGATTTGGCCTTTGGGGGTCAGCATCAGGTTTGACGGTTTGATATCCCGATGGATCACATTTTGTCGATGCGCGTAATCGATACCTTCGGCAGCTTGGCGAACTATTTCGCAAGCATCGGCGATTTTCAAAGGTTCTTGTAAACGGATCACCTGGGAAAGATTGAAACCAGGCACAAATTCCATGGTGAGATAGTGGACATCCTGCTCTTGTCCGGCATCGGTCGCCTGGACAATTGTCGGATGATCGAGTTGTCCAACGATTTTCATTTCCCGTTGAAATCTGGAAACAGCCTCGGAGCTTTGCAGGCGTCGACCCGAAAGAACTTTGAGCGCAAATTCTTTTTCCAATCGACAATGCCGCGCGCGGAACACTTGTCCCATACCGCCGTGGCCAATCAATTCACAAAGTTCGTAATCGCCAACTCGCGTTTGGTTTTGCGGAGGATCGTCTGTGGTGTTGGCCAATGGCATCGCTTCGTCGAGCAAGTTTTTAGAACGACGCAACGTTTCTTGAAGCGCCAGATCATCGTCACAGTCTGTTTCCAAACTCGGCGTCAACCGGATTTCTTCGACAAACGTGTCTTCGGCAGACTCCATCGCCACAAACGTGCTTTCACAGATCTCGCAATCACGCAGGTGTCGTTCAATATTCAGGGCAGCCAGCTCGTCGATTCGGCCAAGGCTGTAATCCTCAAGTTCGCTGCGAGTGAAACAGGATGAATTGGGATCGATCAATTTGTTCATGATAATTCCGTTTTTCACTGATGATTGGCGGAGCGCGTGTTGCGATGCGGCAGAAAAACCCGCTATTTGTACAACGAAAAAGCGCGACAGGAAAATTTCTGTCATCGTTTGGTTTTACAAGCACGACGCGCGAGCGAGTGGTTCGACCGCGCAAAACCACTTGCCCAGCGCGTCGTGCTGTATCAGTCGTTGGGTGCCACTGGCCCCAGCCAGTGATTTACTCATCAAATCATGGATTGTTAGTTCAAATGAAGTACTTAACTACAACGTTCGCCTGAGCACTGGCAGAGCCGGCAGAGCCAGTGGCACCCAAAATGCTTCGGCAAAGGACCAGAAATCGCTCAAAATGTGGTCCCTCGCTCACGCGTCGGGTTGTGATTAGAACAATCAAAATTTCGGCTTTAAAACTCACCCAATTGCTGGCGCAACCGGCGGAGAACACGAGATTTCGCCTGCCGGACGTTGTTGCTGGACATTTCCAGTTGAACTGCAATGTCACTTGTCCGTTGGCCATGCACGACCGCTAACATAAACGCTTGCCAAGTTTTCGGGGCAAAATCATTTTCAATAGTCTGCATCGCACGATGCATCAGCTGCACAGCCTGGCTGCGCTCGGTCGGATCGAGTGTTGTTTCATCGTCAAATACATCGATCGGATCGGCCTGCTGTGAAAGCTGTAATTGGAGATCCGTTCCGCCGGTTGGCAGGAGCCGACTGGGAGATTGTCTGAAAAAGTCGCGAATTTTATTGCGCGTAATAGTCCATAGCCACCCGCGAAATGTTCCCGTCGAACTGGCATGAAAATTTGATATCGATTTAATCACGACGGTAAATACATCTTGCACCAAATCGGCAGCATCGGCCGATCCGAGACCACTTTGCAAGCACCAACGATGAATCAGCGGACCATACAGATCAACAAATTGGTCCCACGCCGTTTTATCCATGGCCGTGATTCGGCGGACCAGACTGCCACTAGAATAGGTTGAGCTCGCCGCTGTATCCATGTTTATCCGCACTCGATTTTGAATCAGCCTTGAGACGAGGGCAATCACTATCGTGAATTATATGTCGCCCAATTGCAAGTATTTTGAGCTTTTCCTGTAAGCGGCGAGGCGCTTGTCTTGTGAGCGGCAAGGCGCTAGCCGCCGGTACGAAGCGCTAACGAACCGGCGGCTAGCGCCTTGCCGTTCACGGGTGGTTTTGCCATGACCTCTTTGCGTGCACGGCTCGGCAGGAGCCTCGCCCTCCCGGATCTCGCCCTCCCGGATCTCGCCCAATGAAAGTTGAGTCGGATTCTACAAGCCGTTTGTTGGATTGGCCGGTGGGAACCGGCCCTACGTTAGAAAATGGCGGAAGTGCATGGGAATCGAACCCACCAGCCACATGATTTCCATGCAGCCCAACGGTTTTGAAGACCGAGCCGGGCACCAGCCCTGGATCCACTTCCATTGATGCGATCTCTCTCTATTGTTATCGTTGAAAAAGCGACAATTTCCAAGTGCTGATTCGAGATTCTCCAGTACTCCGTTTTCTCAATCGAAACAAACCAAGAACGACCGAGTGTCTGTGTCGTTGCGATCTCTGTCGTCGCATTTTACCGTTTGATTTTGTGTATTATTCAACGTGTGTTTGACTTGCTGGAATCCCGACCTTTGCCGAATTAACATTCTCGCCCGGCGCCTTTCCCATTACGATGGTATAATAAAAAAGGGTCAATTTTCATTTTGGTAAGAATTATGAAAACTACTTTTCCAACTTTCATCTGCGTTTTCACGCTGTTATTGTCCGTCATGGTTGCCATGCCGGCCGAATCGTATTGCCAGAACAAACAGGCCAGTGACAAGAAAAAAGATGACGAAGAAAAATTACCTGAGCCTGAGAAAACTTCGCTCACGACTCGCGACGGAGTCGAACTCAGTGTTGTCTGGTATGCGTCGAACAAGGGAAAAAAATCGCCTTGCATCATCCTGATGCACGATTACCTCCGCTCCGGCCGTGACTTCACGGGCGATGGTGGATTAGCCGTCGCGCTACAGAAAAAGGGTTTTGCCGTGATCGTTCCTGATCTGAGAGGACATGGAGCCAGTAAAAAACAAAATGGGCGTGACAAAGACCTGGAACCGAAAAAGTTCAAGAAATCAGATTTTTTAAAAATGGCCGAAGATATTGAAACGTGCAAACGGTACCTGGTTGCGCAGAACAACGAAGGCAAACTCAATATCGAATTGTTGTCTATTTTGGCCGTTGGAAAATTGTCGCCGATCGCAATTGACTGGTCCGTGCGTGATTGGAGTTTTGGTTTGAGTTCGAAAGGAATGAAACAGGGAAAAGATGTCAAATCGATCTTGTTGCTTTCTCCAGAAAAGAGTTTCAAAGGCATGAGCATCATGAAATCGATCAAGGCACCTGTCATTTCCGGCCGCATGGGCCGAGCACTACCGATTTTTGTTTTGACCGGTGAAAAAAACGCATCGCTGAAAAGTCAGACGCGGGAATTGGAAAAAGCACTGACCCGATCACGCGGCAGCGAACTGGCAAAAGAATCATTGACCGTGACTGTTGGCAAAACCGACATTCAGGGTGCAGGATTTGCAAGATCCAAAAAAGGACAAGAGTTAATTCACCAGTTTATTAATCTCAAAGTGTTGTCCGAGGCAGATTCGCTGCGGTGGCAAAATCGAGCAAAAAAGTAACCGCAAACGAAACACAAAAAAAAGGCAACCAGAGAATTCTGATTGCCTTTTTTTATTCAGACTCGGTCAGTCGTCAATACACTGGAATTTTTAATACGGTACCAATCGGAATTTTAGTTGGATTTGAAATATCCTCGCCATTGATCGCGACGATTTCCATGTACCTGTTTTTGTCGTTGAGATAGAGCTCGGCTAAATCTGGCAAACTATCACCGTGTTTCCAAACATGTTTTACAAATCCGATGGGCTTGGTCTTGGACAACTGTTTTTTTTCGACAACGACCAATTCGCCAACAAACTGTTGGCCGCGACCTGGTGTCTGCTGATGGAGCGGCTTTGGCGTTTTTTGTGACAGGACCGTTGGCATTCGACGGAGTATGGGGGCTGAGTTATTGTCTTCCTGGATCGGAGGAGGTGGAGCGTTTGGATCATCGGCCGAATCGAGCTTCGTTTTCGAGTCACCAAGGGTTAACAATTTTGGAATTGCCGGTTGTTCGCCCCAAGTGGAATCCGACGATTTTTCGTCTTTAGCATCGGGCGTTGAGAAATTGCCTACCAGTGGTGGCGGATCAACCACAAATGATTCCGCTTTTTTATCTGCGTCGGCATTCCAGGTTGAATTTTGTTTGGGCTCAATCGATTTCAAATTTCCGTTTCGAGGGTTATTCGTAGCGGGATCAGAATCGGAGATTTGATTTGATTGATCGGCAAATGGATCTTTGATGGCGATTTTCGACAAATCCAATCCCTTGTTGTCCCAGAGATTCGAACTTTTTTGCTGTTTCGAATCGGAATTCTGCGTGGTTTCCTCGGTGGTGGCGCGGGTTGGGTGTCCCGCTGTCGACACCTGATCTGAAACCTGATCCGCTTTCGATACCGATTCGCCTTCGGCAGTTTGATCCGATTTGTTTTTCGGATCACCGATGCACCACGCGAAACAAAAGACCGCGATAATTACTACCAGAGAAATTAAAAATCGACCAAAACTGAACATTGCTCTATCCAAACAAAACAGGAGGGATTGGTTGGTCAATGGACCGCCACCAATCAATCTTAGCCGCCAGCTAAAATTTGGAACTCAATTGATCGCATGTTTAAGTTTCTGGTACCGTCCCGATCGGAATCTATACCAGTTTTGCAGAATGGTCCGTGAAACTTTGACGGTTACCAAAAGATGGACCGATGAATCGTTTTAGACGAATGGTCTGATTAGTAGGGCCGGTTCCCACCGGCCGATTGTTTGAACTGGCCGATGGAAGCCGGCCGTGCGGTTTCGTTTTTTAGACAGGATGGACATGATTGACAGGATGGACATGATTGACAGGATCAGTGCGCGAGACATCCTGTCGATCCTGTAAATCCTGTCAACATCGGTCAAGGTATCAAGCAGCCGCTTTTTCTGCTTCGCCAGATCGACCTTGATTACGCATCAAAAACAGCAGCATGGGTGACGCTACAAAGATCGAACTGTAGGTTCCGACGATCACGCCGACAACCAATGCGAATGCAAATCCGTGAATCGCCTGTCCGCCCGCTACGAACAAAATAAACACAACGATGAACGTCGTAATCGAAGTCAAAATCGTTCGTGAAAGTGTTTGAGAAATGCTTTCGTTGATCATTTCCGCCGTCAACTCCGTACGTTTCCCACGGACCTCGCGTATTCGATCGAACACCACAATCGTATCATTCAACGAATAACCAATGATGGTCAAAAACGCGGCCACCACCGGTAAGCTGATTTTGAAATTGTCGATTAGCGCAAAGCCCATGAAATCGGCAACGAACACGCTCACGGCGATCGAACCCAAAACAACCAAAACATCGTGGATCAACGCCACGACCGCCGCCAAGCCGAACGCAACATTTTGGAATCGAATCCAAACATAAGCGATAATGCCGATCAAGCTGGCGATGATTGCCACCAAAGCCTGAACTTGTGTTTGCTGAGCGATTTGTCCACCGACACCACCGATGGTTGGGAAATAAGGTTTCGCACTCAAATCTTTTTTGTAGATCCCCAACAGTTTCGCAGCATCATCGGCGTTGAGCAGGCGATTCATCGTGACGTTCCAGGATTTCGCCTGAAATTTATCCGAACCGTCATCTATTTTGTCACCGATTTCCAGAGGGATAGCTGTTACGTCTCGTTCATCGAGTCGAATATCGTTTTTCTTTGCTGTCCCTACCAGTGCTGAAATCACACCCGAGCGTGAAATCGAAAATCGATAGTCCAACCGACCCGTAGCTTTGAAACGCTCCGTTCCATCGTTCACTTGCTGGTTTCCGTCCTGTTTTGACGGATCACCTGTTTTTGAGTCACCTTTTTTCGATTCGCCAGATTTTTTTGGCTCGCCCGTTTTCGGTGTCTCTTGTGTTTTTTTCGAATCACCTTTTTTGGCAGTCTCGTCCTGTTTTTTTGTATCGTCTTGCTTTTTGCTGCTGCCGTCCTTCTTGGCTGCGTCGTCCTTCTTGGCTGCGTCGTCCTTTTTCGATTCTTGTTTTTTGGGCGCTTCCTGCTTCCCTGTTTCTTGAGGAATGTAGGTCAATGCCGAAATCGACGAGAAATTCAGCGATTCAAAAAACAGTCGATCTTTTAACTGCAGATGCCCCGACTTGTTGGGACCTGGCGCACTGCCAATAGTCTTTCCAGCCGCGTTGACTTTTTCGATCTTGATACTCGAAGCGTCAAAATCGACTTGGAGATGTTGAAGTTTATCACCGAATACTTCAACCAGAATTTCTTCCAGCTTCTTAACTCGTTCTTCGTGTCCTTCCGGCAAGTCCTTTTCTTGAATCGGCAGATTGCTGTCGATTTTCACTCGCAACATATTGCCGTCTTCGCCTTCGCCGGTCAGTTTCGAGACGGAATATTCAATTTTTTCGCCGTTCAGTGGGTTGGTGTAACCCTTGTCCGCCAGTTTCTTTCGAATCGTCTCAACGGTCTCGCCGGAATCTTCGGTAAACACAACTCGAGCTGTTGACCCACCCCGCAAATCGTGATCCAGAATTCCGGCGCCCCGATAAATGGTCGCGCTCAAACCGATCGCGATAATTACGACAGACACAATCGCGGCGATTCCGCGTTTACCAATAAAATCCCAATTTGATTTCGTCATCAATTGCATCATAACGAGCTTGGAAATCAAACCGCGTCGCTCACCCAACTCGAATGCAACTCGAGCACAGAAAATCGCTGTGAACATGGACATCAGGATGCCCACAATCAAGGTGATGGAAAACCCTTTGATTTGCTCGGTACCGATGACATACAAAACCAATGCGGTAATCAGTGTTGTCAGGTTGGCATCGACAATCGTCGTCGTCGCACGGTCGAAACCGTTGCGAATGGCCATGCGCAGTGACGCACCTCGATTGAGCTCTTCACGGATCCGTTCAAAAATCAAGACGTTCGCATCAACACTCATCCCCACCGTCAATACAATTCCGGCCAGGCCTGTCAGTGTGAGCGGTTGTTTAATAAACATGACGATCGCCGCGAGGAACAGCAAATTCATCAGCAATGCGATACAAGCGATGATTCCGGCAAACCGGTAATAAAAGACCATAAACACGATCACCAAAACGAATGAAACGCTGATGGCCCAAATTCCTTTGTCGCGCAATTCCCGTCCCAAAGCCGAATTGACATAGTCCTGGCTGATGGGATTTTTGTTCATCGTGACGTCAATTTTTCCGGAATTCAACGTCGTCTTGAGGTCTTCGATTTCGTCTTTAGTAAATTTACCTTCGATGATTCCGTTGGTTGAAATCATTCCATTGATCGACGGAGCCGTATGCAACATTCCTTCCAGCACGATGCCGAGGAATTGGAAATTCCCATCGACGGGTCGGTTTTTGGTCGTCAATTTCATCATCCGGCTGGTGCCTTCTTTGTTCATCGTGAACGCCAAAGCCAGACCGCCGCGTTCATCTCGCGACTCTTTCACGGACGCCAGGTGTTTTCCTTCGACGTTGTAAGGATCGTCTTCGGCCGGCGGTTCCACCATCAACACTTCGAGATCGCCGTATCCCATCATGTTTGAATAAGCCGCCAGTTTTCCACCAGCAATGCGATCGGCATGAGGATGATCAAAATTCACTTTGTCGATCAAAATCCGATGCACTTGGCCCATGTCGATTGGCTGGAGTGTTAACGAAGATCGAACGAGATTGTTCTGTGAAGGAATATATTTGTACGGTGAATTGGCGTTGACGCGTTGACCTTGTTCGCGGATCCGCGCGATTTTGTACCACCGACCAATAATCGGTTTTTCTGGTTTCGACGTATCTCGGACGAACTCGTCGGGATTCCCGACATCGAGCATCTTTTCCGCTTCGCTGATCAATCGCGAATGCATACTGTCGCCACGTTTGGCAACAATGCGAAACAGCAATTGACCGGTCTGCGTTAAACGCTCCCAAATGCGTTCGGCTTCCTCTTTCTTGACATCGGGAATGATGACTTCGAGTCGGTCGGAACCTAGCGCCCGAATCGTAATCTCTTTGGTGCCCGAGGGGTCGATTCGTTCCAACAAACGCGGAATGATATCTTTCACTTCGAGGCGATCTTGCCCCTCTTTGACCTCTTGCTCATTTAATTCGCCAATGATGGTGTAACCACCGCGCAAATCGACGCCAAATTTCAAAGGCAATACAGAAACCAAAATCGCGGCGCACAATATCGATCCGAGAACGATCGAAATTTTCCAGCCGTGATCTTCGCTTCGAAGCGATTTAGAAACCACTTTGCCAAAGAAATATGAACAAACGATCGCCGCGACCATTCCGCCCAGAACCCACAAAGTTTGGTTCATGTAAAACGGCTGATCCAAAGCGTCTTGTGCCAACAAATAAATCGAATTCATTTCAATTCCCAAAACCGGACATCGTTGGATGCCAGCTCAAATTCCAATCAGGTTAAAGTTATTAGCTTATTTGTCTTTATTTTCAGTTATTCCCTTTTTGTCTTCGTCAGTCAAAATTCTTGCTATCGAAGACCGCAGGACTTTGATTTTTGCGTTGCTCGCCTCATCGATGCGAATCGTCACCGTCTCACTGCCTTTGTCGACATTTGCGACGATGCCAACAATTCCACCCGCCGTTACGATTCGGTCACTTTTCTTTAAGTTATCCAACATCGCCTGACGTTCGGCCGCTTTCTTTTTAGCGGGCCGCGACGATAACATCATGAAAATCATCATGACGCCAAACATCAACAACAGGTACGGCAACAGCTGGGTAAAACCACCACCACCGGCGGGTTTGCCGTCTCCCCCTTCGGCCGCCTCTGGTTTGGGAGCATCACCGATTTGCGCAACCCAATCCAACAGCTCAAAATTGTTAACAATATCAAATACGAATTGCATTTTTTGGGTACTCTCAGCCAATTTGGACCACAAAACAGGATATCGACTTCGGTCAAAACAACTGCTGTGATGGGGTCAAACCGACCTGATGCTTGGCGCGCAAATTCTACCGCCAATTTTTTAGAATCAATCATCATAAAGCGTTGTTATACAACGAACAAGGGCATCTTATCCAACCCAAAACCTGGTCCAATCGGACACGCCGGTAGGGCCGGTTCCTACCGGCTGTTTTGTCGAGTTGGCCGGTAAGAACTGGCCCTACGTTAATTTTCAACGCGCACCGAAATTTAAGTGTCATATTCGACATTCGCCCGGCTCCAAGCGGCCATCTTGTCATCAAAAAACTCGACAAAGGCGTCTGCCGCTATGGCCTCACGTGCCTGCCGCATCAGGTCCGCGTAATAAGCCAGATTGTGAAAGGATAACAACATTGGCCCCAACATCTCGCGAGCCATGAAAAGATGGCGAATATAGGCCCGACTGTAATGCGAATAAGGTGTCTGAAAGCCCGTTTGAATTGGTGATGGATCCCGTTTGTGGATCTCGTTTCGCATCCGAATCGGACCATCGTCGGTAAACGCCAATGCATTTCGACCGTTTCGAGTTGGCATGACGCAGTCAAACATATCGATACCACGCCGAATGGCATTTAATAAATCGACGGGGGTTCCTACGCCCATTAAATATCGCGGTTTGTCCTGAGGCAGGTGGGGACAAGTAAATTCCAATGTTTCATACATCTGCTCCGGAGTTTCTCCCACGCTCAGTCCGCCCACGGCATAGCCTGGAAAATCGAGTTCGACCAGCTGCTCGGCATTAGAACGGCGTAATTGCGGGTCAAGTCCTCCTTGTACGATCGCAAACAAAATTTGGTGATCGAGACTGGCCGCCGCCTGACATCGCTCGGCCCATCGAACCGTTCGGGCACAGGCGTCTTCGATGGTCGCGCGATCCGAAGGCAGTTGGACGACATGGTCTAATACCATTGCGATATCCGACCCGAGGGCTTCTTGAATTTGCACCGAACGTTCTGGCGTCAACTCAATTTTGCTTCCATCAATATGGGAACGAAATGTCGCACCGTGATCATCAATTCGAGTCAATTGGGCCAGACTAAAAATTTGAAATCCGCCACTGTCGGTCAAAATCGGGCGGTTCCAATCCATGAATTCGTGCAACCCACCCATCGCCTCGACGATTTCTTCGCCGGGCCGCAAAGCCAGATGATAAGTGTTCCCCAAAATAATTTCGGCACCCGTCTCGCGAATCATTTTGGAGGTCAGACCTTTGACCGTTCCACAAGTTCCGACTGGCATAAAAGTTGGCAATTCGATGACGCCGCGGGGTGTGGTCAACCGGCCGAGTCGCGCTCCAGAATGTTTGTCGACGTGCAACAGTTCAAATTCGAAGTTGGGGTGATTCACTCCGCCGTTGACTCCAGAAAAAACAAAAAAAGCTCGGCCGAAACCGAGCTTTTCGAAAGTTTTACGTATGCCTATTCGCCCCGCAGCTTCAAACCAGCTTGCGTCAATTTTTCACGCACTTCGTTCAAACTGGTCACACCAAAATTCTTGCATTCCAGCAGATCATCCTGCGATTTTCGAATCAACTCGCCGATCGTGGTCAAACCCAATCGAGTCATACATTTTCGAGCTCGTACCGAAAGGTTCAAATCGGAAATGGGTCGGTCCAACAAAGCTTGTTCATCGGGTGACAGATTAGAAACATCGAAGACTTCTTCTTCGACCTTGTCCGCCGCGTGCTGCCCAATGGCGAGTCCTTTGTTGGACAACATTTCACGAATTTCGATCAACGATGTTTCGCCGAAATTCTTGCTCGACAACAATGTTTGTTCGGTGATTCGTGTCAAATCCCCGAGGGTAGCGATGCCCATTTTTTCCAGGCAATTTCGACTGCGTACCGAAAGCTCGAATTGATTCACTGGAATTTTGAGAATTTGGGCCATTTGCTCCTGGCGACGATCCGATTCGTAATCGTATTGCTCATCCATCGATGCTATGGCATCACGGCGAAACAAAAATGCTCGTGGGTCCGTCGGGAAGACATCTAAAATCCGATCGTAGCAGCGTCGCGCCCGGTCGTATTGCTCGTGATCTTCGTATAACAAACCGAGATTGAGCAACGAACCAACGTTGGCGGGAAAAACAGCCGACGCACGTTGGTACAACTCGAGAGCTTTATCATCGTTTCCGGCTCGGTCGTTTTCCAATCCGAGTCCGAACAATGCTCCGGCATGTTCACCGTCAATTTCGACGGCACGTTCATACAACCGAATCACTTCTTCAGGGTTGTCACCTCGCGCGGCGATCGTAGCAGCACGTTGGTAGAGGTATTCGGCGGTCTGCTCGATCGGGCCAAACATGTTGTCGACGATTTGCATCGCGCCGTCGATGTCACCTTTTTCGCGTTTGCATTCGGCAACCGCCAATTGGCAAATATCTGGATCGTAGCCGGCGGTTTTTGCGGATTCAAAAGCGGCGATCGCCTGGTCGAATTGATTCAGCGCGATATACGAACGCCCCTGGTAGTAATAAGACAGTGCGCCGCCGTCGGCGTTGGACAATGTTTGGATCGAATCGTTGTATTTGCCTAAGATGTATTGGCAAACACCGAGACGGACCGACGTCGCGGGTGTTCGGCTTTCTTGCCCTTCGAGCTGCGCAGTCAAGTCGCGCAACGTACCGAATAGACTGAAATCGTCACTGATTCGCTTGGTAACTATTTCAATCTCGTTGGGTCCAAAAGAGCTGTTTGAAAGGACGATGTCTTTGAGGTCGATTTCAACCATCGGTTCCATAAGATGAAACTCCAAAAATCTTGATCGGGGAAAATGCCAGCCGCGAGAGCCAATTCGCGCTTTTAAGGAATTGCTACCTGAAAATTCCAAGGTGGGTAGCGTTGCACTGCAATTGGAATTTTAACACAAATTGCCCCGTTTTCACAAGGCTCAACTGTTTCGCCGCACAAAACGCGGTTAGGAGCCAATTACCAAAACGGCCCTCTGGGCGCATCTGCACAATTGACTCCCGCCCCTGTCTGTCGGACACTTTGGCGAAGTCACTGGATGTCCCCGGTTCCTTCCGACCCATTTAATTGCAGGACCAGTGCCAACCGGCCCTGCAAATTTGGGACGCCTCAACAAGGCATCCCGTTCCCGTTTGCACAAGACGTTTCCGTCAAATCGATTGCTGTCGTTTATTCGCCGCTCGTTTCCGGCGTCGAAGCGCTAGTCCAACGATTCCAACTAAAAACATCATTGACGTCGAAGTCGGCTCAGGTACGGCCGATGAAGTCATCGAAAAATTGTCCAAGTACTGCAGCAATGTCGGTTGTAGATCGTCGGGAAATGGAATGGGAAATCGCCGACTGATTCTAGCGCCGACCGTATAGTCTCCGGATTGCGTTGGAATGAATTCGGCATCCAACGCTCCTCGTTCGGTCGACATAAAAAATATTCCGCCTGTATCATGCGTGGCCAATACTTGATCATCAACAATCAACTCAAAAATGCCTCCATCGAAATTGTCGAAGATAAAGAAATTATGAACCGCCCAATCAAAGCTGAATTCATACTTCTTGCCCAATTCCAAGGACAAATCTTGCGTGATATCGACATGTCGATACACACTGGCTTCATATGTCATTTGGCCGACTGAAAGCGACAGCACGTTGGAAATAGGGTTCGGTCCAACCCCGTCGATGTCAAACATAATAACATCGTCAAATTCGTACCTGGCATTGGTCCCAGGTGTGATCGTCCAGCCTGTCATATCGCCCGTTTCAAAATCCCCATTCACGAAATCCGCTTGACTGGTCTGCGGGCAGATGATGCCGACAAAGACCATGACTGCGAATATCTTTTGGGGTAATTCGTAGAGAGTCATTACGTCTCCTTTGAGAAAAATCTAGTTGCCCCTCATCCAATCGAACTGCGATACGCGCGCACCTTGATCCCGGATTTTCACGTCGGAATTTTTTGGCAGAGCTTTCCCAATGATTAGCTTACGATCATTTAAAATCGTTTTGCCAATCGATTAGAAATTCGAATCACAGTCGTTTTGATGTATTTTGCTTTATGTTCTCACCAATATGCCGATTCATTCAGGTTCTGATTTGAAGTCAGCGACGGCGGTTTCTTGGACAGAAAAATTGTCCAGATACTGCAGTAAAGTCGGATCTTGAGCGTTGGGAAACGGAATGGGATATCGCCGATTGATTCTGGCGCCTACCGAATAAACACCGGACTGAACAGGAGTAAAACTCGACTTCAATGTTCCTCGCTCAACACTTTTGGTCCAGATGTTTTCAGTATCGAAAGAATCCAGGATTTGGCCGTCAACAACCAGTTGAAACACACCCCCATCATAATTGTCGATGGGATAGAAATTTTCGACTGCCCAATCAAAACTGAATTCGTATGTTTTCCCTTTTTCCAAATACAATTCCTGCGTGATATCGACATGGCGATATTTTTTATTCTCATGTTTGATCTGCCCAACGGATAAAGCGAATGCGTTGGATTCGGCTCCACCGCCCGAACCATCCATATCAAACGGGATCACATCATCAAAAACGTATTGGGCGTTCGGCCCTGGCGTGATCTTCCAACCGGACGTATCGCCTGATTCAAATCCACCATTAATAAATGCAACGGATGCGTTTGGCATTTTTTGAGCAGTCAGTTGCCACGGAATGATCACCGCGATTGAAACGACGACCAGGCAACAGGCGATCAAGGCCAATTTGAAACGCGACCATCGTGTCAAGGTTTGCATCGTGATAATACGTTCGCGCAGAGACCGAAACGAACTAACGGCGCCAACGGCTGACAAGCCTGCATTTCGGTGGTCTCGTCGCATGAACTCGGCAACTTGAACCAACGCGTTGGCGTAAGTTTTTCGGTTCGCGTCAGGACTTTGGAGCACTAGCTCGTCACAAGCTAACTCTTGCGATATTTGCCAACGGCGATTTGCGATCCATGTCAGCGGGTGAAAATAAAGTGTCACGGCAACAATGCGCGGCAATAAATTCCAGATTAGATCCATTCGTTTGAGATGGCCTATCTCGTGACGGAACACCAAACTCAGTTCGCGCGGATGCGATCTTTGAATCAAATCGGTTGGGACAACAACGATGGGACGAAATATTCCAATCAAGGCTGGAACATCGGAATGGTCGGATTTGAAAAGCCGTGGTTGATTTTGAATCCCCATTGCGGTCACTGACTGTTGGAACAGTTCAAAGACAGGCCCAGATTCACAAATGGTTCCTTGTTGCCGAATTTTTGTTGAATGCATCCATTCGCGAAATGTTCGCGTCAGAAAAAACAAAAACCCGATCGACCAAACGCCGACTAACAAGTAGGTCCATTTAAATTGTGAGCCAATAGAATCCGTTGATGATGGCAGAACCGTTTGAGTGGCAGCTGTATTTTCCAGGTCACCGTCCGCTATTTGAGCATTTTCGATCACAGGCGAGATATTTGTATTCCCGACGGGCAGGATTGGTAACATGACCGGGGCGATCCAAATTGCCCCCACAATGATTTTGAAATATGCAACCCGCCAAATCCAACAGTGGATTTTCCGGGGAACTTGTCGAAGCATGTGGCATAACAACCACGCCACTGGAAATACGAAAAAGGCATACCACGAAGCGCGAATCAGAATCTCAAAAATCCAGTCCAAAATATATGACATGGTATTCACTCGTCTGTAGATTCAGTGGACGGTAATTGATCGACCAGGCGACGTAATTCACGAATTTCATTTTCGTCGAGTGTCGCTTGCTCAGTGAGGTATGCCAAAAACGGTGACACGGAGCCTCCGAGTACACCGTCGACAAAGTCGTTGACCAAAGTGTTCATCAATTCGTTCTTAGAGACTTTGGGAGAATATCGATTGACGCCCTTCGATTTACGTCGAGCCAGAAGTTTTTTACTGCGAAGCCGTTCCATTAACGTCAGTACAGTCGTTCTCGCCTGCCCAGTTGTTTCCGCCATGTGGTCGGCAACCTCACGGACCGTAACCGGGTGATTTTCCACGACGTATTGCAGAATCGCGAGTTCTGCACGGCCAATTTTCGGAGTTGGTTTTTTCACTTCCGGCAGTCTCCTAAAACAGATTGACTATTGCTGTAGTCAGAATATAATCGTGACTAATAAAGTAGTCAACATTTTTTTGAAAAACATTTTGGAGATACTTTTGCTCTGTCGATTTGTGGCCGTGAATCTTTCGAGCATGGTCTTATGAGCACGAATCGCCAGCAAGTGGTTTGACCGCGCAAAACCACTCGCTGGCGCTTCGTGCTCGCAAGATCGTGCCCGTTAAATCGGCTCGTAAGACCCACGGGAATCCCTGAAAGCAAATTTTTTTGCGTATGGATTTGCCAGGCGCCACGTCATGTTTTCTGATATACACTGCCAGCAGGACATTTTTTTGAAGATGTCCGGCCAGCGGGATTTCGAGAAGCGCTGCTTCGATAGATGGAAATGTGTGCATGACGAAAGCCAAACAGCCTGGAACAAAAAAATATTTTGCGACCGTGCCGCCGCAGGAAATCTTGCCCATCGTCAATAGCCGGTATGAGTCAAGTGTTCGCGGCATTTTTGTCATTGGCGATGTTACAGGTTTGCCGCTGGTCAAAGTCGCCGCCAATCAGGGCCGCGAAGTCATCGAGAAAATGGAAGCGGCCCGGCTGTTTGAATCAAGCGCCGAGATCGATGGCCTGGACCTGGTCATTGTCGGCGGCGGACCGGCGGGAATTTCTGCGGCCATTGAATGTGAAAAACGAAATCTGAAATACGTCGTTCTCGAACGAACGCAACTGGCCAACACTGTACGAACTTTCCCGCAAGGCAAAAAAGTCTACGCCGAACCACAAACGATTAAAAACATCAGCGAACTCGACGTCGATCGTGATCTCGACCGGGACGATTTTCTGCAAATCGTTGAAAAAACCGTCGCCGAACAAAACCTCAAATACAAAGAAGGGGTCGATGTCAGCCAGATCAAAAAAAACCGCGATCGCGATTTCGAAGTTCACACGAAAGATGGAAACGTTTTTCCGACACGCCAAGTATTAATCGCCATCGGCCGACAAGGCCAACCTCGAAAATTGGATATCCCGGGCTGCGACGACTGTAAAAAAGTTACTTATCGTTTACATACCAAGGAAGATTACAACGACGAAGATGTCCTGGTCATTGGCGGCGGCAACTCAGCGATCGAAGCAGCCTTGATGCTCAAAGATCATAACCGGGTCACGCTGTCCTACCGTGGCGACGATTTCTACCGCGCCAAAGAAGAAAACCGACGCTTGCTGGACGAAGCAATCGCAGATGGTTCGATCAAAGCCATCCTCAATAGCAACATCCGGGAAAGTCGCGACAAGGAAGTTGACCTGGAAGTCCAGGGGGAAATCCAAACGATTAAAAACGACAAAGTCATTATTTTGATCGGGCAACTTCCTCCGATCGATTTCCTGATTGATACCGGGATGGAGCTCGATGGTGTCTGGACCAAGAAACGAGTCTTTTGGTCGATCATTGGGTTGGCATTCGGATTGTTTGTCTATTTCCTGGCCAAAAAATTTGTGCTGCATTCCGAAGATGCCAACGGAAAATGGCTGGTCGGCAACTATCTTTTTTTCATCACGACAAAATCAACCGTCGGCTCGTTTGTATTTATGACGATGGTGCCGCTGTTAGGCTTGCTGGTGTTAGGAGCCAGACTGGTTCAACATCTCATGACGGGCCCCGGTAAAAATCCACCCTTTACCGTACCCTGGGCCAAACCAATTCTCATTACTTGTGTGTTGTTGTTTATTTTTGGAATGGCAGCACCCGGAATATTTACAACCGATCCTCAAGAAGCGGGAGCGGGGCCGTATCATTTCAGCCTCAATCTGAATGCGTTCGGTAGCAACGCTAGTGTCGAAGATATTTATAATGCGACGACTCCCAAAACGACAAAAGTCATTCGCGGCTCGGGTAGCCGCTATTTCTCATCGTTGTCCGGTGTTTATTATCTGTTCTATTTTGGCCTGATTGGTTTCTTTGGAATCTACTGGGCAATTAAAACCAATAACAAAATTATCTGGCGCCGCAATTTGATCATTATTGCGTGTCAATGGACTTTGTGGTGGGGCATCCCGACGTTTTTGGCAGTGCTGTTGGGACGCAACGTTTGGTCACCCGTGTTGCTCAAAGCCATCAATGCCTGGCCGCTCAACATGACCGCATTTAAAGTCAACCCGGCGGCCGCACCCGGTGACCCCGAGTGGTGGACCATTGTGGCGATCATCGGTGTCGTGTGGGCAGTTTTCCTGACGTTCATTGTTATTCCAATATTTACCATCAAGTACGGCAAGATTTATTGTTCGTATATTTGTTCCTGCGGTGCTTTGGCAGAAACCGTTGGCAATGGTTTTCGCCATCGCGGACCCAAAGGTGACGCACCTCGGAAGCTCGAAAAATTTGGATTTGTGTTTGTGGCACTGGCAACGATTGCGACCATCGCCGATTTGCTGGGAGTCACCCGGATTTTCGATTGGTACAACGTTTGGGTTGGCACATTGCTGGCCGGGGCAATCGCTATTGGTATGTATCCATTTTTAGGCCAACGTATCTGGTGCCGGATGTGGTGCCCTCTGGCTTTTTGGATGAATTTTTGGGGCCGCTGGTCCAAGTTCAAAATTACGCCTGAAAAAGGCAAGTGTATTGACTGCAATGTATGTAATCAGTTTTGTCAAATGGGAATCGACATCAAAAGCCGCGCCTTGAAAGGTGAACCGGTGACGCTCGCCGATACACCTTGCGTCGGCTGCGCGGAATGTGTTGTCCGTTGCCCAATGCAGATTCTACATCTCGGCGAAGCGCCGCCGACCAAACTGGTTTCCATTGGCGTACCTGACAAAAAACAGACGAGTTGAACAAACCATTGATTGCGTTTCATCAAACCTCATCTCACTAACGACGAGAAAAACTGATCATGTCCAACGGCGAAAAATATTACGGCGGATTTTTCTGGGTCGCGATTGTATCGTTTATCGTCCCTGTTTTCGTTGCCATCGCGGCGTTTAACAATATTCAAACGACGACAAAACCCAAACCGAATCCCGATGCCAGTGGTGTCGACCACGCCATCTGGGATTACCTGCTCAAAGCGTATGTTACCGATGGCTTGGTCGATTATGACGGTCTCAAACGAGATTACTTGTTTCGTGAATACATTCGCGAACTGGGCGCCGCCGACCCCGATGCTTTGAAAACCGATGCCGAAAAATTGGCACTGGCCTGCAATGCATACAACGCATTTGTGATCAACGGCGTGATCACTCATAAAATCAAAGAAACCGTGATCCCCGATCCCGACACACTCGGATTTTTTGATTTAAAAGAACACATCTTTGCCGGCAAAACGATCAGCCTCAATGAACTCGAACACGAAATGATCCGGCCTGTTTTCAAAGAACCGCGCGTTCACGTCGCCTTGGTTTGTGCTGCCCGAAGCTGCCCGTCGATTCGCGCCGAAGCGTATGTTGGCAGCAGAATCGATCAGCAGCTCCAAGATCAAAGTATCCAGTTTGCCAACAATAAAACTTATGTTGAATTCAAAGCGGACTCGGGCGAGCTGCATTTGAGCAGCATTTTGGATTGGTACGGCAGCGATTGGGATGAACAATTTCCTAACGGAGGTTATCTCCGTTGGATTGCAGATTTGACCACCGACGACGCAATTAAAAACGCGTGCGAACAAGCCATCGCACAGCAAGTTACCGTCAAATTCAAACCTTATGATTGGACATTGAATTCTCAGGCGGACCCCAAAAAATCGGGCGGTCATGGCGGAGGAGGATTCGGCTCTGGCTCGCTGCCCGATCAATAAACGATCAAGTAGGGCCGGTTCCCACCGGTCGTTTGTTGGATTGGCCGGTGGGAACCGGCCCTACGGTTTCACTCCTCGAATTGTTTTCTTTCAAAATCATCCAGAAGTTTTTCCATGGCCAGATCATTTCTTACCCGTTGAGCAGAAATGCCGCCGTAGTTGAGTTTCAAACTTCCTTGTTTCGATGTCCTTTCCTGGGAAGCGCTCAATTTGAATTCTCCGCCAAATTTTTCGATTTCACGGCCATGCTCGGCACACAACCTGGTATCCGGCATAGCCTCGGCGCGCATTGGGTCAATCTCTTGTTTGCAGACCATGCAATATCTCATCCAACTCCACCTTTTTCGAACAGCGCATAAAAAAAGCCCGAGGGAGACTTTCCCTCGCGACTGCGCCATTATCATTGCCGCTCGATTTCAATAGTCAATAGCAAAAAAGCAACTTAACTTGAATCAACACAGATCCGCATCAAATCATCCTTGGCGTGATTGCAAACCCGGATGATAACATGCGATATTTCCAGAAATCCTCAAAACGGCGTTAGATTTCTCAGTCCCAATTCAAATTTGAACACTCTTTAATATGACATGAATGTTCAACCTACTAATCCAAGCCTTTCCGATTGTCCGAGCATGCAGTTGGCCGATCACACCGACAACGAGCTATTGGTTTTGTATGTCGACCATCGAAGCGAGGCAGCTTTCAATCAACTGGTTGCCAGGCATAGTGCGATGGTTCTCAACGTCTGTTTGTCGGTGGTTTCCGATCGAAATCGTGCCGAAGATGCGTTTCAGGCCACTTTTCTGGCACTGATTCGACACGCGCGGCGTTTGAGAAACTCGCCATCGTTTGCCGGTTGGTTATACCGCGTTGCGTTTCGGGCAGCGCTGAAATCACTAAAACAACCTCGGCTTGAATCTCAGCAAACGGAAATGGTCGAGCCGTACATTGAAATCGACCCGCTGCATCAACTTGCGACTCGAGAGGTCATTCAATCCGTCGTCAACGAACTCAATCACATTCCAAAACGACAACGGGAAGCGTTGACGTTGTTTTATTTTGAACAGCTTTCTCGCGCAGAAATCGCCGCCAGGATGGATAGCACTCCAGGCACGGTAAAAGCGTTGTTACAACGTGGCAAACAGCTGCTCAAACGGCGACTGTTGCGAAAAGGCTTGGTGCCCGCGATGGTCGTTCTTAGCGTGCGTGCTTTCCAACGATCGGCTGAGGCCACAAGTATTTCGAGTCTTGTTGCGATGACGGTGGCAACTTGTGTCAAAGCGGGACCTGTCGCAGCGACCGCACCAAGTAACCTTATCAATTTGTTAAACATGAAGGAATGGACCATGCTGACTTCGAATTCAATCGCCGCCAAAACAGGTTTCACAGCCACAGGTATTTTGGCAGTAATCGCGATTCCATTATCGCTGCTCGTTGGATCTGTACCCGAGCAAAACGAACGAGCAGCCAACAGCATTGCGATCCATCAGCGCAATGGCAACGGTACGCCAGTTGCATTCGCGGTTTCAAAAATTCAGGAAGATGAACATCGAGAACAGAGTAAAAATAAATCCGCGCCAAAAACGAACCCCGAGCAACTTCAGAAGCTGGTAGAAAAACTGGCGGCTGAAGTTAAAAAGCTCGAAGAAAAACAGAAACAGCTGATGACAAAACAAAAACAACTCAGCCAAGCGAGGATCAAACTCGCCATGCACTTGTTGGAGAACAATCTCAAAGAGTTACGCAAGTTTGCATCTACAGCCCCGGGCAAAAGTGCGTTGGTCGAAATTTACATTCAGCAGTGTCTGGCTATTGATCGCAAAACCAGTGAAGTGTTTGTCGCAGATTCTCGAACTCGGAATCTCATCTACATGAATCCGGACGGCACCCTGATTTCCGTCATGTCAACAATCGACGCCGGAGGAGGACCGAATAGTTTTCATTCGCGCATCACCAACAAAAAAACGCGAAAAATCTTGTCAACCATTCAACAGGAACTTGGCCGTATCAAAGCGTCCGACATCCGCGTCAAAAAATACCCCGGCGTCCTGTTTCATATTTCTGAATTTCGCGGCAACACTGATGAGAGCGCAGCCAACTACGGATTAATGGTTGAAAGCTCCGTCAAATACTAAAACGCGACGATCTGATATCACAGTGAGCGAGAGCCAGAATCTACACTTCATAAACCTGTTGCGCTTTACAGCGAACTGAATCCATCACTTGTAGTAGTTCACAATGTGGAGCAATCCTTGACTGCTGCGGCCTGACAGATTTCAATTAATTCTCCCGTCACCAACTCTTCAAACTACTTCTCTAATCACCAATCTCTCATCGCTTATCGTGGAGAAACGATGAACTGTTCTAAATTTGTCATTGTATCTGTGCTGCTTTCGTTACTTGTCTTTGTACCAGCGACTCACTCTCAAGATATTGAGCCATACGCGAGAGGAATTTATCTTTCATTTTTTGATAGCGATGGCAATGGTTCCGTTGATAGCTACCGAATCAATGGAGACTACAGAATTGCTCTTGCTCGTGATGAAAAGGAAACAGACTTAAAAGTTCCGTTTTATGCATCACCTGTCTTCGGCTCTGAAAAAGCAGAGGGCAAAATAAAATATTTCAATGCCAGCCTGCTCACTGCTCTGACCCTCCGGCGGACCGTGCCAATTGCGTGGAAGTTTTCTGCAAGTGAAGAACTGGAGAAATTTTTCGTCAGCGTTGATGATGATCTGGCGAGCATGAAAAACGATCAAGTATGGCTGCTCATGGACGAAGATGTGCCAGTTCTACGAAGTGACCTGTCAGGTGAAATGCACCATTTTGACGGCAAGCTGAAAGCTTCACCGCAACTGGAACAGGATATTTGTTTTGTTCGCAAAATCGACAAGGATCGGGGCAAGAAACTCAAAAGCGCAAATGTCACCATGTCGTTTGTTTTTCAAACACCACTGCCTGAGTTTAAATTGGTTGACTCAAAGCAGTACGGCGCAGACGCGAAGTTCAGATACAAAGTTGAATACCTTGACAAAGATAAAAAGGCACATTTCGTCAAACACTTGGAAGTCGGTAAAGCTCGGCGCGGAATCAGATCATTTAAGCACAAATGGAAGGTAGAGTGGTGCGAAAACAAACTCGCCCCGATGGCTAAATATCAAGTGACACGGCAGGTTTGGAGCAAAACGACCGGCGCTTGGATTGACGATCACGGCGGAGATATGGCAGGTGGCTGGACTGAGCTGAAGCTCCCACTGGGCAAGTCATTAGAGTTTCCATCGCCGTCGCAGTAGCATTCGTTGTGACTGAAAAACAACCCAAACTTCAATATTTACAGGTACCAGGATGTTTCGAATATTTACGACCATTTGTATTACGTTAACGAGCCTGATCATATCGATTTCGACAACGAACGGATTAGCCGCACAAGCTCAGATCACCGTAGACCAGGGCAAGTTTTACAAGAACGAAGGCGGGCATCTGGGCACTTGGGTTGTCGATCATCAAGCGATCTTTGGACAAAACAAGTTGACCAAATCCCAACTGGATCGGATCGAACAAGCGGGACTCGAATTTGATCGAAGCTGCAAAAAATTGAAATGGCCCAAGCTAAAACCATTTGTCGACAACTGGGGTAACGAACCACCAGAAGTCACCGACGCAAAAGAAAGAGCGTGGGAAAAACCCATGAGAGAATATGACAAAAAACGCGACCAAATCACGTTGAAGTTTCATCAAGACGTCCTCAACATCCTAAGCGATTCGCAAAAACGTCGCGTTGTACAAGTACTTTGGCAGCTAAAGGGCGCAGCAGCCTGGCCATTTTTCTACTTTAAAAATGAAGAGTTCGTCAGGGCGGCAAAACTAGATTCAATACAACAGAAAAAATTCAACACCTATCTTTTAAGTGTTACCTGGAAAGACTTCGACCAACGAGTCAACAAACTTGTAAAACAACACCGAGTTCAAATTCTCCAAACCCTTTCAGAAAAAACCAAAACGCGATTGATCGACATTGTTGGCCCGCAAAGATCGGTCAAGCTCGTTCCATTGATTCGCACTGAAAGCATGTTCAGACACCCCAATTTGCTTGGACTCGATGACCGCTTGATGACAAACCCGGTGGACGAACAACACTTTGATGCCTGGTCCCGGTTGCTGATCAATTCCTTTGTCGCATCCGAGTTGGAATGGTTGGACGAACAGCACAAGGAACACTTGAAAATTATTTCAGCATGCCGGTATGCGTACCGCCGTATTCCCCGGCCTCGCGGGGAGAGGTTTCAGGTTGAGGAACACGCGTGGCGCGAATTGATCGATCAAGCAGACGTCGACGCCTACAAAGCCAAGGTGAAGGCCAATTACAAGAAACATCATGAACAACGATTGAAATTGCTTGTCGAGCACCAGAAAAAACGGCTGCATGAAAGTCTGCGGCAATGTTGCCGCATCAATGAATCGGTGTTGGCATACTTGGGTGAAGAACGTTTTTTGACGTTGGCAAAAGCAACGGATGAAGAGAAACGGCAAATCCGTAAAGCCGTAAAAAGTGAATCACGGAAATTGAAGCAAGCCATCCAAAAAATGATTGCCAGACAAACCGAAGACATTTATCAACAATTGCCAGAGGATCGAAGGAAAGAATTGAAAAAAATGTTCGGTGAACCACTGGAGTTTTTTCCAATCCCAGAGCTAGTGCTCAGAAACTACTATCTCGACTCGAAAAAACGCCGTGAACTTCAGAAGGCAATGAACGGCAATTTGAAGATACGTTTGCCGTAAGAGCTTTGGGCAAAGTCGCTAAAGCCGCCAGAATATTCCAAGAGTTTGAAATTGTAGAATAGGGCCACACGCCAATGTCCTTTGCTGTTTGACACGGTTCAAACAAAACCCTCAAAAACGGTGCTTTTGGCGGTCGAGCCGTCCTGCCAAATTATCGAAATACTTGCCAAGATTCATTTGCCACAAGCGAACCTAATGACAACTTGACGCTACCATCATCGAACTTCCATAACCCAAAATTCAAAATCGATCAAACACGACACAATCGCGTGACTGAAACATCGAATCCGACTTCTGAAAACTCGACATCATCTCAAGGTTTTTCCCTGCAACAATTTTTGCGAGCAAATCCTGCAATTATTTTTGTTGGTTTGGCCCTGTTCGTGATCTTTATGGCGATGACATTGGGAGCCATTGGCGGCGTTACAAACCATCTGATTTTTGCAAAAACGAAATGGCAGGGTTCTATCAGGTTGCGTGTTCAGAAAGAAAGCTTGCAGGGCCACAAGCTGCCAAAAATCAACCACCGCAAAGCGATCGCTAAACGTGATTTGGTTAACAAGGCTTGCAAGGATCTGGAATCAAAACATACGTTGAGCAAAAAACAACGGCGACAGTTGACGAAAAGCCTGAGTGCCGCCCGCTACAAAGATTACAAAGATGAATTTCTGATCAAATCAATTGGCGATGACCGCAAAACCGTTGAAGCATTTCTTGATTCACTTTCGAAACAATACAGCGCCAAACTGGATGAGGCATATGGTATTGATGAATTAAAGCGGGCATATGATGAAAGTAGAATACAGTGGCGCAAGCTCGACAAAAAAGAACATCGGTTGAGATATAAAATTCGAGATTGCAAAGAAGTTTTAAGTAAGAAACTTTTTTCTCCTGATGCTGAACAGGAAAAACAAAATCCGTTTCGAACCAAATTGGAACCCTGGCGGAAATGGATGCTCAAACAGCACACCGAGATGAGTCGGATGAAGCAGCGATTCAAGTTGATGCGAGAATCGCAAAATCCGGGCGGAATCCAGTTTGTCGTAGAAATGTTTCGAGATCTGAAACTTCATGTTCCTGAACGTGCGGAAAACTACTTTTCTGCCAAGTACGGCCGAAAACATCTGCAGTACGTAAGAGATCAGGTGGTTGCAACCCACAGCGCAAATGCACCGCTGTTGAAAAATATTGATCAGGCGGCGAAAGAGTTAGATGCCGAAGACCCTGGAAATGCAGCTGCAGGCGAACCGATTCCAATGAATGAAGTTTTGGATGAACTGCAGGGCGTTGTGGACGATCGTTTAAAACTGCTGCATTCCAACGAAGTTCAATCCATGCATCAACAGCTGGTAGCTGCTGCGAAACAAGATCTGGACAAAGTGCAAAAGGAATACGAAGTGGTTTGTGAAGAAATCAAGGCGGTCAACAAAACCGTAGCCAAATACCACCACGCCAGCAGGCAGTATATTTTCTATGGGCTGCTCGCGCAAGAAACCCGACGTTCCATCTGGGTTGATATTTTCATCGGTGCTTTTTTGGGGATGATGTTCTCTGTGGTTGGAATGGGGACGATCGTTGTCATCCGCCTTTCCCGAATGCGCTCCCGGTGACGAGATGGATTGCAACGTAACTTGTCCTGTGTCACCTCAACATGAAAAGCCACTGGTAGGAGTCGAACCCCGCAGACTCAAATCGCGAAGTCTGTCAGGAACAAGTTCCGATGCTTGCGATAACTAGGAGAGTGTTGACTATTGTACTTGAAGCTCGACTTTAGCCGAGATCCCGTCGTCTGGTGGTGGATTTCTAGCGTAAACATCAACTGCCACCCCCGCACTCAACCAAGCTGATTCAACAGGAAATTCAAATGCAGTGTCGCTGCGTTTTGTATGCGCTACTTGGTGCCCGTCAACATAGACTTTTGTCTTATCTGTAAACCCTGTACCAAAAATGACTACCGTTCCGCCTTGAGTTGCAGATATTGCTTTCGGTTTGATTTCGATGATCTTGGGTTTGCCAGACCCTAGTGCACCGGCATGTTGCGACGATTGTACAAAAATTGATTCCGCAATCTGCTTCAGTTTTTCCATTGCTTGCGTTGAAAACAAACCAACAACCGCTGATATGGCGCTGATTCCAAATACATTGATCGCTCCCAGGCTTGCATTCCCGAGACCGACAAATCCAGCCCGAAATGCAAAATAGATGGCTACTGCCAATCCCAGTCCAATTATCGGAAGCCCCAGATACCATGGGACCCAATCTGATTTGAGTTTGTCATTACCTGCGAAATATAAGAACGAAGACAACGCGCGGATCGACGCACCTAAGGCTCCACAATAAATAACCAAAAGCAACAGTTTCTTTTCACTCGGTTGAGAAACAAGCTTGGGTTGTTCCACAACTTGCGTTTGTCCGTTTGTCGCAGGATTACTCTTCTCAGCTCCAGCATTTTGCTTTTTTCTTCGTTTTTGGGCTTGGACGTTACAACCGTATTGTCGTGATCTGGCCAAACTGCGTAGACTCGCCAAGCCAAAACTGGAGGAAGAATCATCAACCAAAGCCCAAGTATAAATAGCTTTACTTTTCCAATGCCTTGATCCGCCTCACTAGTACCGCTCATGCAAAAACACTCCCGCATTGCAAATCATTCTGGATTAACAAGCATAGTCTAGTCAGTCAGTAACCGAGGTGCAGGCAAGCGAAAAAAAACCTGCCCCAACCTTTGCGCAAAAACGCAAACGCAGTTCATTTGCCCACCTTATGCTGGGGAAACAATTTATGACTGTGGGGAAAGAAAAACGTTTCCGCACAACGAAGTTCGCAACCCAGTGCTATTCACGATTATTGCTCACCGGAAGATTTGCACGAACGTCGATGAAGTCATCAATCAAGATGGTTGCAGTTCTGACAAACTGAAAAGCACGTTGAGTCAACAACAGCACACCAATGCCAAAAGATAAAAGCCACCGGCGGGAGTCGAACCCGCAACCCCCGCATTACGAATGCGGTGCTCTGCCAATTGAAGCTACGGTGGCGTTGATCTGTCCTGGCGAGAAAAGTATTTGAATATTATTGGTCTGAACTTCACGGTTCGTCAATGTCTGTACTCCAGCTAGTTTCCATCGACACTTGCAACATGAAAAGTTCTCAAAAACACAGCACAAAATTGTACTTGGTTCGATCGATGCAACCTTGCTGGAAACAAACCACATCCTTGAGACGTGTGGATGACAATGCGTCACGAATTGTCGGAGTTGTTTCCGTCGTGTTGCTGCATCAAGGCAACAACGGAATCGGCAACCAATTGATAGCTTTGCTTGGTATAACCGCCGCTGAGGACCATGACGGTGGGGATTCCGCGATTTTGCAATTGTTCGACGACATATAAATCCCGCTGGCGAATCGTGCCCGCCGAGATGTTGAGTTGACCCAGCGGATCGGTTGCGAAAATATCCGTTCCGGCGTTGTAAATTGCTAATCCTACAGGGGATTTGGCGAGCGAATCTAGAAATCCTGGTAATCGGCTATGTAGCTCTCGCATGTATTCTGAATCGGTACAGGTGCTTGTTATGCCGATTTTGCAATCGATTCGCTGCCGCGCCTCAACATCATAGTCAGGATAAATCCGACTGTTGAAAATGTCAAAGATAAAAACGCGACTGTCGTCCATAAACGTATGACAAACCCCGTTGCCTTGATGGGCGTCGGTGTCGACGTAAACAATTCGTGAATCGTCAGCAATTTTACCGTCCCGCCTCAACGCAGCGACGGCGATTCCAATGTCGGAATAAATGGAAAATCCTTCGCCGTGGTTCGGTTTGGCATGGTGATAGCCGCCGCTTAGGTTGACGGCAAAGCCATGTTGCAAAGCCTGCTGTGCAGCAACGATCGTTCCTCGGGTCGCCCACCGCATCGGACGCAAAACGTGCCAGTCAACCATCCAACGTGGCAAATGCCTAACCGGGGGTACTTCCAAAGCCCTAGCCACATACTTTGTATCTCGAAGCCGGGTTAAATAATTTTCGGTGTGCACTAACAATAGTTCTTCACGACTGGCCGGTCGCCGCGGTTTGACAAGCAGCGGTCGCGCCGTAGAACCTAATCGTCTTCGAATCTGCCTCCAAGCTCGGCCATATTTGCGTGAGTCAAACGGGTGCAGGCGTTCGAGACCGTAAAACCCAATGTTGTAGTGTCGTGAATAAACAATGCGTGGCATAACAGTAGAGCCGGCTCCTACCGGCCAATCCAAAAAAATGGCCATCCAAGAAACGGCCGGTGGGAACCGGCCCTACGGCAAAATCTAGGTCGTCATGCGTTTCTTTCATCCCGATTAAATCTCTGAAGCACTTCGTCGAACGTCGCCATGCAAGACCAGCATTGTTCAAACCCGGCGTCGACCGTCTCGCCACATGAACATGTCCATTCTGGAATCGGCTTGGTTTCTTTCATATTGAATTTTTGTTTGATCAACAGGGCTTTTTCAGCGTCTGATTCCAAAACCAAAACTTCGACCCAAAAAGCACTCATCGAACCGAGGATCGAAAATCCGAGCGCAGCTTTTGTTTCTTCGTTGGCGAGCCTCGCATGAATCCCGTTTTTCCCCAACTCGGCTCGCAGCAAATGCGCCTCGGCAGAATTTTCAAAGGTCGCCAAAACCACTAATTTTTCACCGCGCTGTTCTTTGTCCCGGTTGACTTCGTTTCTTTGCCGAAACACTTCGTTGCGAGTTCTCGGGGGTTGATAAGGGTTTAGTTCGTCGGTCATTGGGGCTCTTATTGATTCATCGCTTTGTTGTCAACAACATTATTGCTTCGTTACTTGGCAAAACAAGTTGCGAGCAAACAGAGTCACAAAGGCAAATTTTATTTTTTCGACGACAGGACAATCGCGATTCGATCCGTGTTACAATCTGTTCTACAAATGAAATCAGGAGTGAACCATGTTGCAGCATTTTCATCGCAAGATATTTACACAACTCAGTTTGCCAATCACGTTGACAGCGGTATTGATTTGTTTGGCCAGTTGTCAGACATCCGCGATTGCCCAAGAGAAACAGGCGGACAAGACCACGGCCAAGACTACTAAAAAACTCAAGGCGTTGATTGTCGACGGCCAAAACAATCATCGAAACTGGCCACAGACAACCAAGATGATGGCGAAATATCTCGCCGATACCGGATTGTTCGAAGTCGAGGTAGCAACAACCGCAAAAAAGGGAACTGACCCGAATTTTAAACCCGAGTTCTCCAAGTACAACGTTGTGATTTCAAATTACAACGGAGCCGCGTGGCCAGAAGCAACGCGCAAGGCGTTTGTAAAATATATCAAGGACGGCGGTGGATTTATTGTCGTTCACGCAGCCAATAACGCTTTTGGAAACTGGCGTGAGTACAACGAGATCATTGGCCTCGGCGGCTGGGGTGGCCGAAATGAAAAATCGGGCCCCTATGTTTACTACGATGACAAAGGCAAACTCGTAGTTGATAAATCCAAGGGCAGGGGAGGGCATCACGGTCCGCAGCATCCGTTTCAGATTGTCGTCCGCAATGAAAAACATCCGATTACCAAGGGGATGCCGAAAGCCTGGATGCACGCCAAAGATGAACTCTACGACTATCTTCGTGGCCCTGCGACCGGCATGGATATTTTGGCAACGGCGTTGGCAGCCAAAAACAAAGGTGGAAGCGGTCGGCACGAACCGATGTTGTTAACAATTGAATACGGCAAGGGTCGAATTTTTCATACGCCGATGGGGCATGGAAATTACTCTCAAGAATGCGTCGGTTTTATCGTTTGCCTGCAACGCGGCGCGGAATGGGCAGCGACCGGCAAAGTCACGCAAAAAATTCCCGACGACTTTCCAGACGCCGACAAAGAAAGCTCTCGAAAGTTTCAGTTCGAAAAGGCCAAGGCGAAAAAATAGACAGGCAGACGCTACAAGCACGAAGCGCCAGCGAGTGGTTTTGCGTCGCTGGTGCTCTGGCTCTGCCAGTGCTCTGGTTGAATAGTAGTTGTTGAGTACATCAATGAACGAATAACCACGAGTTGATAGGTAAATCACTGGCAACGCCAGTGGCACTCGTGCGAGTGGTTTAATCGCACAGATACAAAAACAGGGCGGATTGTTCCGCCCTGTTTTTTATCTCGACATCATCGGTTCCAACGAACGTTATTCGCTTTTCTTACCGATGCAATACAAATACTCTTTGCGATTCCTATTGCTGCCTGTTGCCACGCGTGCATAAATTTTGTTGTCGCAAAACGCTGGTGTTGCAAAGTGGCTTTCGCCCAATTGATTTTCAGCGACTGACTCGAATTTCTCGGGAGTCGCTTTAAAAACATAGTGCGTTCCGCGCTGGTTTGCGATGTAAATGTTTCCACCGGCCAGAATCGGAGATGAACTCACTGGCCCTTTGAGGCGGTGTTTCCATTTCTCCGTTCCATCTTTGCCGTCCCAGCAATAGGTTATGCCTCTGTCGTCCATTCCATACAGATAACCGTTGTGCACGACCATGGATTGCTCATAACATTTCACGCGATTGGTCCAGAGCACCTTGCCGTCTTTGGCGCTGACTGCCAGGGTTTGATTTCTCGGGTATCCTCCGCTGACGAAAACGATTCCCCGTTTGGCGTCCCAAACCGGAGTGCCACAAGACACTGACCAGATCGTTTCCGTCGACCAAAGTTTTTTGCCGTTTTTGGGATTGTACGCACAGACCTCTTTTCCACCGCACATCAACAAAATTTCTTTGTCACCAAATTTGGCAACGACTGGACTGGAATAACTGGTCGCTTTGTCTCGTGCCGCGCTCCAGATTTCTTTGCCATCTTTGACGTCAAAGGCTTTCATCGTGCCTTCTTGTTCACATTCGGATGAGACGATGACCATCCCGTTGTAAACCAAGGGGGATGCACCGTAGCCAAATTTGTAATACTTGGGGCGAAAAATTCCGGCCTTTTTCCGCCAGAGGATTTTGCCATCCATATCCAATGCCGCCAACTGAGCGCTTTCGTTGTTATTGAAAACGACGAAAATACTTTTGTTGTCCGAGGAAATCGTAGGCGACGCGTGAGTGTTATTGGGCAGAAAAATCTTTTCGGCAAAATTACCTTTATTGATTTCTGTTTCCCAAAGTTTTTTACCGTCTTTACGCGAGTAACAAAGAACGGTTTGTCGCTCTTGGCTGTCATAAGCGGTGGCCAAAAAGATTTTGTCTCCAACGATAATCGGCGAAGCGTGACCGCGGCCCGGAACTTTTGCTTTCCACAAAATATTTTTGGATTCGCTCCAATCGGTGACAAACTCCTGATCCTGGTTGGCGACTCCATTTCGATTGGGTCCTCGCCATACCGGCCAATCCTGAGTTTTTGATTGGGCGTGAAGCACCGGGGTGTAGGCTGAGCAGCACAGCAGCAAAAACAGCGTGCTACCCAATACGCGTTGTGAATTGTCCGACACAATCGGCTCCTTTGTTACAAAATCTACTTATTCGTTGAACTCTCGATAATCGATAAAGTTTAACACGTCGAGTTGTTTCGTTTTGTTCCAGTTCGAACAAGGCATTCAAACTAGATAAAAGAAATGAGTTATAGCGATGACTCACTTGAAAAAATTTTCGTTCTGAAATTGAAATTGTTTCTCTCCAGGCATCACCGTCGATAACAAAATTACAACTGTTTACAGCCAATAAATCAGAACAACACTTCCGACTATTTCGACGCCTAACCTCATGCCAAATCTCAAAGTAATCTGCCTCACAGTATTGCTGACATTGTCGGGTACGTTGTTGCATGCAGACATTGTTTACGACGAATCGATCGATGGTGATCTTTCGAATTTTGAAAATGCGCCGACCAATCTGGATTTTGGTGGCGGCGTGAGTCAATTGCGGGGAACGATTGGCGGAAGTTTTAACCCTAATGTTGGAGACGGGTACGACTCGCTGACATTTTCGATTGCGGCGAATCAAACCTTGTATACGATTCTGCTCAATGACTACCAGGTTGCCGGTGGCAATTTCAGCACAGGTGTCAATATCTTTACCGCGTCGGGAACGTTTTTGGGCTCGGTCGCCATGAACCAATCGCATATTGGCTCGGACATCCTGGATTTGACCGGCGTGGGTGACCTGGGACCGGGGGATTATCAGATCAACTTTCGAGAATTTACAGCGCCCGGACAAACCTATGATTTTTCTGTGTTTGTTGCGATTCCAGAGCCCGATCAAATTATCGTTTTGATTTTGCTGCTCGCAAGCGCCGCGATTTGTTGCTCGCGAAGACGGATTTCTGCCAGACGAGTGAATTGACTCAGGCATCCGACAGCTATTCCATCGCGGCAACGATTTGTCATCAATTCGCGGCATCATATCCAGTCAATTCGTCCAGCGGCTGGGTTTGAAAAACGGGTATTGGAGTTACGAGTGTTGGTGAAATCGCAACCCGACGCGTGAGCGAGGGACCGCGTTCTACTGAACATCGACATGGCTTACAGTCCCTCGCTCACGCTTCGGGTTGTGATTTGACTACAAACAGGTTCGCAAAGTTCTCGCAAATATTCGACGATCGATTTCGATTGGCAAGTGCTGAATTGATGTCGAACTAAAATCTGATTTTTAAACTGAAAACCTATTTTTTTAGTGTTATTCTGCCGCTCGCCGGACCGTTTTTCAGACCGCTGAACGAAGATTTGAAGTGGACATTTAAATTTTGAGAACGGTGAGTTGCCACTGGTGGTTTCGCCGGTAACCCATCGAAATAGCAACATTGAATTTGACTGTTTCAATCTTTTGATTTTGAGTTGGAACTCGACCTGGGTTTGCTATCACTGGAACTGGATTTGGAATCAGATTTGGATTCGGATTTTGATTCCTGTTTCGATTCGGACTTCGATTCCGATTTTTTCTTCGCGGCCTTTTCACCTTTTTTATAAGACTCACTACGGTAGTCGGTTTCGTAAAACCCACTGCCTTTGAACATGATGGCGGCGCCAGTACCAAACAAGCGGCGAAATTTGTTTTTTTTACACTCCGGACATTTTTTGATCGCGTCTTCGGTGATGCGTTGAAACATCTCCATCTCGTGGCCGCAAGCATCACAAACGTAGTCGTAGGTAGGCATTGTCGTTAGTCAGATTCTTGAGATTCAGTTTGTTGATCGGACAGTCCCGTTGAAACAAACACTTGTGCCGGGCGGACAACGCGTTCGTGGAGCGTATATCCGGTTCGTGTTTCTTGAGTCACGACGTTCGGCTCGAATTCGTCGCTTGGTTCCATGCGAATCGCTTCGTGTTTGTTTGGGTCAAATGTCGAACCGACGGCATCAATGGGTTTGCAACCACTTTGCGCCAAAACATCGGCGATCTGTTGTGAAACCATTTTGACGCCTTCGATCATCCCTTGATCCGAGCCGCTGGTTTGAGCCGACTCAACTGCGCGGTTCAAGTTGTCGACGATTTCGATCAGTTCTGTTACCAACGGCATCGCGGCATAGCGAACGCGATCTTCGTTATCTTTGCGAGTACGGCGTCGGAAATTTTCCATGTCGGCCTGACTGCGCAACAGATCTTTTTCGGCCTGGGCGAGTTGTTGACGCAGTTGTTCGATTTCCGACCCTGCTGGTTCTCCCGGGTTTGCATCGATACCTGGTTGTTCATTGTGTTGCGCCTCGGAAGTTTGCCGAGCAACTTCGTCGTCCAACATTTCATTGGATACCGGTATCTCGTTTTGTTCAGTTGGTTCGGTCATGTTTTAAATTGCCGTCGTTGTTCTATTTCTCGATCGCGAAATAATCCTTGATTTTGTCAAAAAAGTTTTTCCGCTGAGGCGACACATCTATTTGGTCATGCTCAGCAAGTTCTCGCAACAACTCTTCTTGTTTGGCACTGAGTTTTTTGGGTGTTTCGATAAACGTTTGGACCAACATGTCGCCTTTTCGTCCACCTTGGGGGTCAGGCATGCCGTGTCCTTTGAGTTTAAAAACCTCTCCTGATTGCGTTCCGCGTGGAATTTTCAAACTGGTGGGTCCATCCAGCGTTGGCACTTCGACTTCCGCGCCCAGGACCGCTTGCGTATAAGCGATTGGCAGTTGCAAAACCAGGTTGCGACCATCGCGATGAAAGATTTTGTGGCGTTTAACTTTGATCAGGCAATAACAATCACCTGCAGCACCGCCAGACGGACTGGCTTCACCTTCGCCGTTCAAGCGGACTCGCATGCCGTCATCGACTCCGGCTGGGATGGCAACTTCTAACGTTACTTTGCGAGCTTTAAATCCATTTCCCTGGCACTGGTCGCATGGATTAATAATGATGCTGCCGCGGCCCTGACAAACCGGGCAGGTTGTTTGCATCCGCAGAATCCCAGCGGACTGAACTACTTGTCCGCGCCCGCCACATTGTTGGCAAGGTTCTGGCTGACTGCCCGGCTGGCTTCCTCCGCCATGGCATTCAGTACAAATTTCATTGCGATGGAATTGGATTGTCTTGTCCACGCCCATCGCCGCTTCTTCGAGCGTCAAAATTACTTCGGCGTGAATATCAGCGCCGCGTCGAGGCCGGTTCGCGCGACCACGGCCGCCAAAAAAGTCTTCAAAAATTCCGCCGCCAAACATCTCACCAAAGGCTGCAAAAATGTCTTCGGCATTTCGGAACCCACCGCCACCGTTTTCGACACCGGCGTGTCCGTATTGGTCGTAACGCGCGCGTTTGTCAGAGTCCGACAGGACTTCGTAAGCTTCCGCGGCCTGTTTAAATCTACGATCGGCGTCATCATCACCCGGGTTGGAATCGGGATGATACTTCACGGCCATTTTACGATACGCTTTGGCGATCTCGCGCTCGGAAGCGCTGCGCTCAACACCGAGGACTTCGTAGTAGTCCTGTTTGGCCATGTTCGTATCCATTAGTGAAAGTGATTGTGAAACAGGCCATCCGAATTGGATGGCCCGTTTAGTTTGGGCTGCAGGTATCAATTGTGGACACCCACAGAATATTTAGAAAACGAATTTCGGGCGATACCAAATCGCGTCTTAAGCGATGGCTCCCTCCACTCGTCGTTTGTTTTTATCTTCGTCATCAAAATTGGAAACCATCGCATCGGTGGTCAACAACAATCCCGCGATACTGGCGGCGTTGCTCAACGCGGTGCGAACGACTTTGACCGGATCAATGACTCCGGCTTTCATCAAATCACCGTATTCGCCGGTGTTGGCGTTGTACCCGTGATTTGTTGGTTTTTCTGAAACGTTATCAGCAACAACACTGCCATCGATACCACCGTTGTCAGCGATTTGGCGAATCGGAGCTTCGACTGCGTTCAAGACAATGTCGACACCGATTTGCTCTTCGCCCTTGGCAGCTTTACAAATCACGTTGCCTTCGTCGTCTTTGACAGCATTTTTCTTGACGTCCTGGATCGCTTCGCGACAACGCAGCAGGGCCACGCCACCACCGGGAAGGATTCCTTCTTCGACTGCGGCTCGGGTTGCGTGCAATGCATCTTCGACGCGTGCTTTTTTCTGTTTCATTTCCGCTTCGGTTTCAGCACCGACGCTGATGACCGCAACACCACCGGCCAGTTTGGCCAGGCGTTCTTGGAGTTTTTCACGATCGTAATCGCTATCCGTTTGTTCGATCTGTTTACGAATTTGATCGACGCGCGCTTTGACGTCTTTGGGTTTCGCTCCGCCTTCGACAATCGTGGTACTGTTTTTGTCGACGGTCAATTTTTTGGCGCGACCCAGATGTTCCAAAGTCAGATTCTCGAGTTGAATACCGAGATCTTCGGAGATCAGCGTTCCGCCGGTCAAGGTTGCGATGTCACCCAACATGGCTTTACGGCGATCACCAAAACCAGGAGCTTTGACAGCACAAACATTGAGTGTTCCGCGAAGTCGGTTGACGACCAGCAGCGTCAACGCTTCGGCATCGACATCTTCAGCAATAATCAACAGCGGTTGTCCAGTCGATCCAACTTTTTCGAGAATCGGAACAATGTCGCGAATGTTGCTGATTTTCTTTTCGAAGATCAGAACCAGTGCATTGTCCATTTCACAATCCATCTCGCCGGGGCGATTAATGAAATAGGGTGAAATGTAACCTTTGTCGAACTGCATTCCATCGACATACTCGACGGTCGTCTCAGTCGTTTTGCCTTCTTCGACAGTAATCACACCATCTTTGCCGACGCGATCAAGCGCTTCGGCCAGCAATTCGCCGATGACCATATCGTTGTTGGCGCTAATGGCACCCACATTGGCAATTTCTTCAGTTTTGGAAACCGCTTTTGCCATGGAGTGCAATTTCGTTTCAGCGGCAGCAACCGCTTTTTCGATTCCACGACGAATAGCGGTTGGGTTACTTCCGGCAACAATGTTGCGAAGACCTTCTTTGAAAATCGCTCGCGCCAACACGGTTGCTGTCGTCGTACCATCTCCGGCCAGATCCGAAGTTTTCTGGGCCACTTCGACAACCAGTTTTGCACCCATGTTTTCAAAACGATCTTCGAGTTCGATTTCTTTTGCGACCGTCACACCGTCTTTGGTTACCGTTGGGCCACCAAATGATTTGTTAATAATCACATTGCGACCGGTTGGCCCCATGGTGATGGCAACGGCGTCTGCCAAAGTATCGATGCCCTTGAGCATTCGTTGGCGAGCGAAGTCGTCGAATAAAAGTTGTTTAGCCACGTTTATTTCCTTGTCAAAATTGTTTTATTGATTTGCCCCGTTGCGGGGGGGTGGTTGGAGGACCTAAACGACTTTGGCCAAGATGTCGCTTTCGCGCAAAATCTTGACTTCGTCACCGTCTACTTCGATTTCAGTTCCGCCGTATTTACCAAAGATCACTTCGTCGCCGACGACAACCGACAATTCTCCGCGTTCGCCACTGTCAAGCAATTTGCCTGGGCCAACTGCAACCACCGTGCCGCGCTGTGGTTTTTCTTGAGCACTGTCAGGCAGCACAATGCCACCAGCGGTTGTTTCTTCGGCTTGAAGTGGTTCTACAACAACGCGGTCATCGAGAGGTCGAATTTTAGTTGCCATAATATCTGAATCCTTTTTTGGGTTTATGTTTTGTTTTGAATGGTTATTTGATTTTGAATGTTTGAATGAAGTTGCGTTCGGGCCGGTTTACATCATGCCGGGCATGCCACCCATTCCAGGCATTCCGCCCATGCCTCCCATACCGCCCATGCCCATGTCACCCATGCCATGGTCGTGATGGTGATCGCCACCCTCTTCTTCCTCGACTGGAATTTCAGTAATGCAGGATTCGGTGGTCAACAGCAGCGATGCAACACTGGCAGCGTTTTGCAGAGCTGCTCGAACGACTTTCGCAGGATCGATGACTCCGGCCTCGATCATGTCGCAGTATTTTCCGGTGTCGGCATCGTAGCCTTCGGATTTGCCTTTCATCTGTCGGACACGATTGACAACAACCGCACCGTCAACACCTGCGTTATTCGCAATTGCTCGCAGCGGATAGTCGAGGACATTGCGAATGATTTGAGCCCCTGCCGCTTCGTCGCCTTCGAGCTCCAATTTGTTGAGCGATTTTTCGCTGCGAATCAACGCAACACCGCCACCGGCAACGATGCCTTCTTCGAGTGCAGCTGCTGTTGCACTTTTTGCATCTTCGAGCAAATCCTTGCGTTCTTTCATTTCGGTTTCGGTCACGGCACCAACGTTGATTTGGGCAACGCCGCCAGCCAGTTTCGCCAGGCGCTCTTGAAGTTTTTCGCGATCGTAATCGCTGTCTGTGGATTCAATCTCATGACGAATTTGAGCAACGCGTCCTTCGATCTCGCTTTTTTTACCAGCGCCGCCAACCATCACGGTTTCTTCGGATGTGATGCGGATCTTTTTGGCTCGGCCCAAGTCGCTGAGTTGAATACCTTCGAGTTCGATTCCCAAATCTTTAAAGATCGGCTGGCCACCGGTGAGAACGCCGATGTCGCCCATAATCGCTTTTCGACGATCGCCGTATCCAGGCGCTTTGACTGCACAGACTTGCAGAATGCCACGCATTTTGTTGACGACCAAAGTCGCGAGTGCTTCTCCTTCGATATCTTCGGCGATGATCAACAATGGCTTTTTCGCTTTGCTGACCGCTTCGAGCAATGGAATCATTGCTTTGTTGCTGGAAATTTTTTCTTCGAACAACAGGACATAACAATCGTCGAGTTCGACGGTAACGTCATCTTGATTGGTTACGAAATGCGGTGACAGGAACCCACGATCAAACTGCATCCCTTCGACAACTTCGACGGTCGTGTCGCTGCTGCGGCCTTCTTCGACCGTGATCACACCGTTTTTACCGACTTTCAGAAACGCGTCGGCCAGTACAGCCCCGATGGATGAATCGTTGTTGCCGGCGATGGTGGCAACCTGAGAGATTTCTTTTTTGCTTTTTTCGTTGATGGGATTGGCTTGCTTGGTAATTTGAGCAGCAACCACATCGACGGCTTTGGCGATACCGCGTGACAGTGCCATGGGATCGCAGCCCGATGCGATCATCTTGAGCCCTTCGCGGAAAATCGCTTCGGCCAAAACGGTTGCAGTTGTTGTACCGTCGCCAGCGACATCGTTGGTCTTGCTGGCTGCCTCTTTCACCAGCTGGACGCCGAGGTTTTCATAAGGATCGTCCAATTCGATGTCTTCTGCGACCGTCACACCGTCTTTGGTGATTTTGGGTGATCCCCAACCTTTGTCCAAGATCGCGTTGCGACCACGAGGGCCGAGAGTGCTGCGTACGGCCTTGGCCAATTTCGAGACGCCGGCTAAAAGTGGGGCGCGAGCCGCATCGTCAAATACCATTTGCTTTGCCACGTGGATTCCTCCGTCAAAGGGCTTTTTTCAGTGTTATTTCATGCTGCCGAGTCATCGACAGACCAAATTCGAAGATTTCAGGATCCTGGCTGACACAACGTCAGTGCGCGGACCGAGACTCGCTGTTAGAACGCAAGCAGTGTGCCAATTCAATTGGTGTTGCGGCGGAGTCCACTTTCATCCGTTTTTCGCCTGATTTTTCCAACAAAACAAGTGAACGGCCAGCGCTTCTCGAAAAACAGTTGAGAGCTTGGGGAAATGATGATGGCATCGCCGGTTGAGAAGTCCCGTGTTCAGCAGGAAAATTGGTGTCAGATTGTCATACGCTGTCTGAGATTACCAACGGCGACTTGGCCTTGCCGCTTGATTTCGTGGTCGGTCCATCTGTGGTTCAGCCTCGATCTGCTGTTCAGCCGCCCATTCTCCAGCTATTTGTCCAGTTCCCATCCCCGCAATTTTGATCAAAGGAGCGGTGTAGAAAGGAACGCCCTCCGGCAACGGTGCAAAAAACAGAGCCTCGGAAACAATCGACGAGCCCAGGCTGGCATACGTTGTCGGATACAGTTCGTGGGCAATTCCCCATTTTTCATGCACGTGGGCGTAAGTCAAAACATCAGAAGCTGCTTGTGACGTATGGATCATCGGTACGATCGGAGCATATTGCAATGCCGCATAAGTACCCAAATACCGCTGCCGCCGATATTGTTTTGCCAGCGCCGATTCGAAAAGTGCGTTGGCCGGACGCGTTGAATTAATACTCAGCGTATTGGTAAACGGGCTGTACTCGTCTGATCTCATGATACGACTAGGCAGCAGGGTATATCGCGCCATGTACAAAACCCCGATGGTGTATTTCCAAAATGGAGCGATGCGGTCATTTTGCATCATCCGATTCCAATGCTCTCGCGGTTCATAGCGGCGAACATCGATATAAACATCGTTGAGGCCGTTGGCCGCCAAATATTCTTGGGACAGAGCAATCGTTCGGTCGCGTTGTTGTTCGATTTGTTCGGGCGATGTGACGGGCAGCCTGAATGCGCGGCGAACGGCTTGATGGGGTCCGCGGATGAAGTTTTCAATACGATCAAGCCTCGGATAATGTCCGTCGATCACAACTGGATTGCTGGCACCACCGGCCAATGGAGTTTGCGAAACAAACTGCTCGGACGCCGTGCCATAAAAGTAACGTTCTTGGGCGCAGCCGCTGAAAAAAGCCACCGCCGTGAGGGCCACGAGCAAAGCAGAGTATTGAAGTGGCCGATTCATGGTTGATTATTGGTGAACTATCTGATTTTTGGCCATTTGTTGAGATTGGGAATTATTTTTTCCAGGCCAGCGACAACGTTACTATCGGCATTCACGATCTTCAACAATTTGTTAATTTCCGTTTTATGTCGATTTGTAAGACGGGCAATTTCTTCGTTGACTTGCTCCTCGAGCCGTCTGGTTTGTACTGCAATCGTTTCGGCGGCAGCCTGGTTCACCATGCGGCCAAATGCGTCTGATATTTTTGTCCCCAAATCCGACTGCAATTTAACGTTTAGATTGTTGGGTTTGCCACTGAAATCGATCTGAACAACAAATTCGTTCAACTGGCTGAGCTGTTGATTGATGCTGCTAGCCAGATTAAATCCTCCCGCTTTTGGATTCAGTTGCCGCACGCTCATTTTCAAATGGTCCTGACGAAATACGATACGTCCCACCAAATTGTTGTCCTCAACGCGAACGCCAATATCCGCGACCAGTCGACCTTCGGAAACATCCAACAGCATTGAGTCTGGCGAACCGAGATGTTTGGCGGGAATTCGGATTCCTGGAATTTTGATTCGGATGTCATCAATTTTTTTATCGGTTCGTCGATCGAGCTGGGCAACCACCTGGATTCGTCGCGCTCCAGAAGTCTCAAGGTTAAACACCGTAGGCGCTTCGACAAACTCGGGTTGCGTCGACAGATTAGTCGCACTGCCAAAAAAATCATGACGCTGGCCGCCGATGTTTCCGCGTCCCGTGATTTTCGCACTTTGAATCAAAAACTTGGGACGCGGTTTTAGTCCCACAAACTGGATATTTTCTCCGCGAGATCGTTGAGGATAAAAATCGCGTTTGGGATTGGGCAATACGCCGCGAAACCACTTGACCCAACTGATCACTTCGTTGACGTAGTCAGATCGTTGGCGGCCCAATAACAATTCGGACGTCGTATTTGCGTCAACTTTGAAAAATTCCGCTGACGATTTGATTTTCTGTTGATCGCGCTCTTTCGCATCGATCAATCGCTGGCGATCACGTTTCAACAAATCGTCCAGTTGGTGAATTTCTCGACGAGTCGTGCGAAGCTGGTTATGAAAATTATTGATTTGGCGCATCGCCACTTGGAGCCGTTCGAAATCGCGCAGCGGATTCTTGCTCGGCTTTTTGATCATACTTTTGAGTTCATCAATCTGTTTTTTGATTTTGTTGGCCTGCTCATGGTGATAGCGATACCGCGCCGTCCATTGTTCGTTCAATTGCCTGGCAACACGAACCGTCTCCAGTTTGTCTTCGATGACTTTCAAAGAACGTCGCTCGAATTGTTCGAGCCAGTTTTGACCCAGCGTTTTGGCCTGTTTTTTGAGCGGGTTGATGATCCAATCCAGATCGACGTGGGACGGTTTATTCGATTTTGAAAGCAATCCTGAATCCGTGCGGGGCGTGCCAAACTGGATGTTGGAAATTCTGGCTTGTTCGACAATAAACTCTTTGTGCAGCAACCGATCGACGTCCAGATTCAGGACCGCTTCGTCCTGTTGCACCAGATTGTTCATCGGGTGACGCGGGTCGGCGATTTCAATTTCTCCCATCCGAATTTTGCCTTCGAGCCAAGACGTTTCGAGGTTTCCAATTTCGACCTTGGCACCAGTCACACTTTGCCCGCCGGTGATCAACAACCATTTGGTCAACGGTCCCGACGCAAATGCCACGATACAGATGATCAATCCAAAGATGATAACCCGCGGGATGATATATCGCCAACGAAACACTAAACCACCTCCGTCTGGGTCAATGTTTTATTCATCGCGGGCTCGGCCGGCTGATTAAAATGCTCGCGTCCGGCCAGCCAACGGTAGGTTGAATATTGTCCAAGTTTGGAATTGATTCGCGGACCGTACGTTTTAAAGGTCTTGGTAGCGCCCCAATAAACCGGAATAAACAACGCCAACCCGATCAACAACGAACCGGTGACCACGGTGTTGTTGAATTTGGTCCAAGGCACAATCGGCATTTCATACAGGGCGCACCAAGTCGCTTGCCAGTTTGCGTTTGTTAATACAACTTTCCCAAGTGCGTGCGATAACGGGTCCAGCAGAAATCCCATCCAGGTAAACACAAAACCAGAGACCAATGCGGACAACAGATTGGCTGTCGACATCAATAAAAGAACGCCAAACACGTACGTAAACAAAGAATCTTTGGGAACAATTCCAATCAACATTCCCATGGCAACTCCGAATCCGATTTGCCGAGGTGTATCTCCCCCAGCAAACGAACCACGAAACATCCGAAAGATTTTCCAGATGCCGGTAATCATCTACAATACTCCGGTTGAGGCTAAAACGATGGATCCAATTCGTTTAATTAGCGAAACCGGGTAGCTGCGTCGAGATGAACATTGGGAATCGCTCAATCGCTAGCAAAACCAGCTACCGAGCCTATCGATCCGTGATTTCAAAGACGACATAAGAAACGCGTTTACCAGGATCGTCTGGATAGACCATTTTGAACTTTGAAGGAACACCCGCCAAATCTCGTTGCTCGGCGATAGCTTGTTCAACAATGATGTATTGAAAATCGAATTCTTTGGCCAATTCCAAAATCCGATCATCCGTTTGCCACTGATAATTCTGTCCCGATTGGTAAAACAACTCGATTCGGCGTTGCCAATCCAAAATTCCTGTCGCGTTTTGTGGGATATCTTTTCGACAAAATACCTGCGACCGGTGCGCGTACCAATTAAAAGTTTGCTGTTCGAATGGCGTTAAAAAGGTTGCTGTGTCTGGCGTGTTTCGCTTGGCCCAATCACAAACCTTCAACCAGTTCTTGTACCTTTCAAACGTGCGTTTTCTCTCTTGGCCGCCGTAATCGGGCAGCGCTGCGACATCGGCAGGCGGACGTTTTTCTGCGAATTTGTGGCGCAGTTGGCCGCCAACGACCATGACACCAATGATCACGGCAGCAATCCACACCGTATTTTTGATCCGTGGACTGGAGTCCTGCCAGCACTTCATTGCAGCAAAAGCAATTCCAATACCGATAGCAAAGTCGGTCATTCGGAATAAATAGAAACGCAGCCACCAATTGGCGACGTTAGCTGTCGATTCGCGATCGGAAAGATTAGAAAGTCCGATTCCTGCTAGTCCGAGGGCAAAAGCCAATAGGCAAAACCCGTGAATTTTTGAAAGTTGTTTGCCGTCGCCACGACTTAAAAATACCCAAGTGGCCAAGGCAACAAAAAACGCAACCATCCGTTGTTTCTCGAATGACCAAAAATACAAATGGTGTGGCAATCGTACGCGGACATAAATTTCGTTGGCCAACCCAAGGGATTTTGCATCTTGGTTGATCGAAAGTAAAACTCCGGGGACAAGTCCCAGCAGCGTTAAAACTGCTCCGCCCGCCATCCAGCCGATTTGAGATTTCCAGCGCGATCTGTCAACCGAAACGACAAACATAATGGTCGCAAATAACAGGCTCCATCCGCCCACCAGGACGTGAAACATGGAAGCGATTCCCAACCAGATCCAAACCCAGTTCCATTTTCCGGCAACCATTCGTTCCAACGCCAAAATCACAAATATGTATGCAAAACTTTTCGCCTCGGCCCCACCGACAACCCATTCACCAGCGAGGTGAAAGTAGTCGACGACAAGCAAAAATCCGGTTATCGAAAACAAGCTTGCAAAACGTTGCGGAAATAATCGAAAACTCAAGCGTTGCCAGGCGAACGCAAAAAGCAACCAGCTCAATCCGCGCAAGAGCCAGGCCGAGGTGGACAACGAAAAAATCTTGGTGACCCAACCCAACGATAAAAAATAAACAAAATGAGCATCTGCGGAACTCAAAAAGAAATCATTTGGGCACCAGTCGGGATTCCAAAAATGTTTCGCCTTGGTGAGATAGTGTGATTCGTTGATGTCAGGCGTACGTTCTCCACAAATCAACACAATCAGAACTGTGCAAATACAAACTTCACATAACGTCACCCAGAAATTTGCAATTCCAGCAGAACGACGTGGAAATGTCTCGTCCAACTCCTGATTTTTCGTTTCGGGCGAATTCATACGATGGTTTACGGTTGCTCAGAACAGATTGAAAGACCATGATAATCCGTTTGTCGAAAAAATGTGATGCGAACCACTCCATGGAAAAACATCTTGGAAAAAATTCGATCGTCCTCCTTGGTGTTGGCCATACAAACGCGCATATCCTGAAAATGTGGCGCATGAAGCCGATTGAAAACTCGGAATTGATCTGTGTTTCCAATTTTCCAATCGCCACCTATTCCGGCATGATGCCGGGCGTCCTTTCCGGGCAATACGAACCCCACCAAATGGAAATCGATCTCGTTCGATTGTGCCAAGTCAACGGGGCCCGACTGGTATTGGGCGAGGTCAATGGTGTCGATCGAAGTAAACAACGGCTGCTGTTTCGCGATCGTGCGCCGCTGCACTATGATGTCCTATCCATCGGTATCGGTTCCGTTCCAACGCAAACGGGCATTTCCATTGACGACGATGCGAATTTTCTGCGCATTAAACCGATGCAAACTTTTTTACCGCGATTGCAGTCGGCACTGGATAATCATCTCGCTCTCTCACAAGAAAAACGAATAACCATAACGATTGTCGGTGCCGGAATTGGCGGTATTGAAACGGCTTTTTGCTTGCACGCCCGGTTACAACAGCAATTGAATCCAGATCAGTTCGTCGTTCGGATTATCAGTGGCGATGATCAATTGGCCCTTGGCAGCCTAGCCAAAACCGAGCAGTTGGTCAGAAAAAAATTGGAACAAGCGGGTATCGAAATTCATTCGGGTAGCCGAGTGACAAAAATCCAAAAACACGAAATCGAACTCAGCAATGGAACTCGAATTGAAAACGATATCGTACTGTGGGCAACCAGCGCTGCCGGTCCTCCAATCCTGCGCCAATTTGATTTAGAAAAAGACGACAATGGATTCATCGCGACGCGGCCCACATTGCAATCGGTGTCAGACGATCACATTTTTGCCGTGGGTGACAGTGGCACCATCTTGTCAGATCCAACCGTCAAGGCAGGTGTTTACGCGGTGCGCCAGGGCCCCGTGTTGTGGGACAATCTCAACCGAATTTTAAACGAGCAAAAACTGTCCGAGTATCAACCGCAACGTTCATTTTTGAAACTGATTAATACTGGCGACGGCAGCGCCATCGCGGAATACAAAGGCCAAGCGTTTTCAGGAAAATGGTGTTGGCGTTGGAAAGATTACATCGATCTAAAATTCATGCGGATGTATCAAAACTACACGCCGATGGAAATGAAGCCGCTCAAGCCGGACGAACAACCTCCGATGCGCTGTGTTGGATGCGGTGGCAAAATCTCGGGAGCTTCACTCGAATCTGCATTGTCGGAAATTGAATTTGCCAACAACGATCAAGTAGTCGTTGGAGTTGCGCACCCGGACGACGCGGCGATCATTCGAACCCCGAATGCCGAAGTCACCGCCACCACGGATTTTTTTGCGTCACCTGTCGAAGATCCGTTTTTGTTTGGGCGAATTGCGGCGCTCAATGGAACTAGTGATTGTTATGCGATGGGCGCTCGACCGTTCGCGGCGTTGGCTATGGCTCAGGTTCCTTATGGCGCCCCAAAGATGCAACGCAATTACCTGGTCGAAATGATGGCTGGCGCGGCGCACGAGTTGACCCCCGAAAATACGGCGATCGTCGGTGGCCATTCGATCGAAGGCCCACGCATGGCTTTGGGGTTCACCGTGTTGGCCAATCAAGACACAGAGCCATTGCTAAAATCGAACTTAAATGTTGGCGACCAATTGATTGTGACCAAACCGCTTGGCACGGGTGCACTTCTGGCCGCTTTACCAGAAGGTAAATGTGATGGCCGATGGTTTGCTGCGATGATTGATTCAATGTTGTTAAACAATTCGATTGCGTTGGAGATCGCGAAAAAATTCAACGTTAGCGCGATGACCGATGTCACCGGTTTTGGCTTAGCCGGCCATCTGCTGGAAATGCTCCAGGCGAGTCAACTCAGCGCGAGTTTGATGTTGGATTCCGTGAAACTTTATGCTGGGTTTGAAGAACTGACCCGGCAAGGAATCGAAAGCACACTGACGATCGAAAACCGACACATTGAACACGCCATTCAGATTTCAGAAAATCTTCGCAAGTCGCCGTCGTTTACTGCCATGTTTGATCCACAAACTTGCGGAGGACTTTTGATCGCAACCAAATCGAGTGACGTCGACGATATGCTCACGTTTTTAGGCAATCAAGGTTTCTCCGACACGTTTGTCGCTGGCACGGTAGAACCGTTAGTCGATCAGCCGCGGATCACGATCAAATAGAACATTTTCATTTCATTGGGTTCTCGGGAGGGCGAGGCTCCTGCCGAGCCGCCGGCGTATTGTTTCGATGAGAAACGCTTCCCAACAGGTAGTCATCTCTACAGGTGGTCATCTCTCTTACCAAGGGCTTACGCAGAGCCGCCGAGGCGCAGAGTTTTTTCGAGTGGACGTTTTCCAACATCAAACAAAACAAATTTGTCAAACGGAATTGCTTGGATGTTTGATTGGGCGTGATTGTCAGTGAGGTCTAATTGGCCGACAAAAAAAAACTGCCACATCCTGACCTCTGCGTCTCTGCGGCTCTGCGTGAGCCTTTCCTTATTTCGGCAGAAACTTCCAACTTCATAGCAAACAACAGACCCGCGGCTCGGCAGGAGCTCGCCTTCCCACTGCCTCGTCCTCCCGATTACTCCGGCGCAACAAAAAACCCCGTCGAAAAACGGGGTAAGATATTCGGTACCAAATCCGTTGGCATCGATTAACGTTTCGAGAACTGAGTTCCACGACGAGCGCCGTGCAAACCGCATTTCTTTCGCTCTTTCATACGCGAATCGCGAGTCAGAAACCCACCGTCTCGCAGTGTGGGAAACATTTCGCTGTCCATTCCAACCAACGCTCGAGCCAGGCCCATTCGGCAAGCACCCGCTTGACCTGTTGTTCCGCCACCGCTGGCTTTGATGACAACGTCGATTTTGTCGCGTGATTCGACAGCGTCCAAAACTTGCAAAATCGCGATTTGATCTTGCTCATTTGGGAAATATGTCTGCAGGTCTTTGCCGTTGATCGTAATGTTTCCCGATCCAGCTTTGACTCGAACGCGAGCAACCGAAGATTTGCGGCGTCCTGTTCCCATCGCTACGCCAGTAATTTTGTCTGTTTTAGTTGCAACCATTTTCTAGATACTAATTGGATTCTTGAGTGTTCAGGGGTGCGGGGTTTTGGGCCTGATGTGGATGATCTGGGCCTTTGTAGACTTTCAATTTGGACAACATCTGTCGCCCAAGTTTACTTTTCGGCAACATTCGGCGGACGGCCTCACGTAAAACTTGCTCCGGTTTGCGCTGCAATCGGGTTTGTGCCGTTTCCGAGCGGAGTCCTGGGTAGCCGGTATACCAAGTGTATTGTTTTTGTTCGAGTTTGTTTCCCGTGAACACAACCTTTTCGGCATTAACAACAACGACGAAATCACCCGTATCGACGTGGGGCGTATAAGTCGGCTTGTGTTTGCCCATCAGAACAACAGCGATTTGGTTGGCCAAACGACCAACAATCTGGCCATCCGCATCAGCGATAAACCACTGTTTTTCTAATTCACCAGTTTTTGCTACGTAAGTTTTTGTGCCAGGCACGATATATCCTTCGACAGAAAGATCAAAATGGAAAACGTGAGCCAAGAAATTAACGGTAAATGCTGAGAGTCGCACAGCCGAACCAAGCTCGCGCAGAATCATAAATCTACCGATTCACCCTAAAATCGACAAGGCGTCAAATGGTTGAAAATCCAACTATTTCACCAGGACTTGCGGCAATTTGCTGATGCAATCTCTGTTTGGTTGATCGACATTCCTGATGCTCCAAAACCCACCCGATTCGGCCGATTTTAGAGCAAATCTCTATGATCAAATGGCGAATTTCAGCGTTTGGCCACGCATTATAAGTTAAACCGTCGGTAAGTTGCGACCAAAATCACGATCTGCAAATTTCACCGGGAACCAAAAACGACGCCGATGTGTGGTAAAACACGGTCATTCAAACCGCGGGTCACTATAAAATACTCCATAAGGAAATGGAACAGATATGACAAACAAAACGATTGTGATTTTGCTGGTCGCCTCCATCGGCCTTTCCTGGAATTCACTGGTTGCCCAAACCAAAAAAACGCCTCAGGTCAATCAGCTGTACCAAGAATTCGTCGACGAATTTCGAAAAACCGACGACAAGTCAAAACGCCTCCAGCTGGTCAAAACTTCCACCGACAAAATCAACCGCTTTCTGGCGCCCAAATTATCCACGCCCGAAATCAAAAAAATCTTACCGCAACTCGTTCAAATCAAATTGTTGGACATCGATAAATCGTTTGTCAAAATCATTGACGAACACCCTGATCAAAATGTCAAAGCTCTGGCACTGCTGTGTTTTGCAAAACACTGTGGCAACAACGGTCGTGACGAAACTGCGAAAACGTCGTTGGCTTTTCTCAAGAAAAAATATGGCAAATTGAAATTCGACGAAAAACAGACGTATGGCAAAGCTGCCGAAGAAGCTTTCTATTTTCTCACCAATCTGGCCGTCGGTAAAAAAGCACCGCAAATTGCTGGGTCGGATGCCGACGGCGCTTTGTTTCGTTTGGCAGACTACCGTGGCAAAGTGGTGATGTTGCGATTTTGGGGCGACTGGTGTCCCGCGTGTCGCGCCATGTTCGACTACGAACGGGAACTGGTTGCTCGTTATAAAAACGACTCGTTCGCGCTGATCGGAGTCAACAGCGATAAATTGAAACAACTCAAGGCTGCGCAGAAACGCGCTAATCTGACATGGCGAACGATTTGGGATGGTGGAACCACTCGCGGGCCAATTTCAACCATCTTTCGTGTCGAGCATTGGCCGACGATTGTGGTGATTGACGCCAGAGGTGTGATTCGTTTTCGCTCGCAAGGTTTTTCTAAACCGCAACTCGAAAAAATCCTCGACCGTTGTCTCGCCGAGGCCGACGAAATCAATGCTGCGGACGTCGTTGTCAAAAAGGCCAAGTAAATGGGCAAGCTCCTCAGTTGCCTCGTCACCACCTATTTTGTTTTGGCGTTTGTCGTCCCGTTCAAAATCTCGGCACAAGACAACAAAAAACCGACGCTTCCCACAGACACTCTGCCACAAAAATTGTCGGCAAAACCTCCCGACCATTTTTTGATCACACCGCTCGTTCCCAAAGACAATCCCGTCACCGTCGCCAAAATCTCGCTGGGCCGAAAACTGTTCTTTGATCCGATTCTGTCAAAAAACAACACCGTCTCATGCGCCAGCTGTCATCAACCCCAACATGGATTTGCCAGCCCCGACGCTTTGGCGATTGGTATCGGCGGAACAAAAGGCAAACGAAATGCACCCTCGTTGTTGAATCGCTCCTTTGGCAAGTCTTTTTTTTGGGACGGGCGCACCAAAACATTGGAATTGCAATCCCTCGAACCAATCAAAAATAAAGCGGAGTTCGATTCGAGCGTAACCGATGTCATTGCGCGTCTGAAATCCAAACCTGAATACGTCAAACAATTCCAAACCGCTTTTTCCACGAAAAAATCTACAACCGGCCAGCCACAAAATCTCGTCACCTCTCAAAACTTGGCACAAGCCTTGGCAACTTTCCAACGTACATTGTATAGCGGCGAAACTCCTGTCGATCAGTTTCAATCGGGACAGTACAACGCGTTAACACAATTGGAACGTCAAGGACTTTGGATTTTCGAAAGCCGCGGAAATTGTTGGAAATGCCATTCAGGCGACAATTTTTCGGACGAGCAATTTCATAACACGGGAATCGGATACGGGACCGAAAATCGAGACCTCGGCCGATTTCAATTCACGCAAAAAAAACAAGACAAAGGCAAATTCAAAACGCCAACGCTGCGCGAAGTCGAACATACTGCGCCCTACATGCACGACGGCAGCCTGAAAACATTGCGAGAGGTTGTTGAGTTTTATAACGCGGGTGGAAATTCCAATGATCCCAATCTGGATCGAAACATGAAACCGCTAGGCTTGACCGAAAAAGAGATCGATTCGGTTGTCGCATTTCTAAAAGCACTTTCGGCACGAAAGAAAGTTGCCAAAAAACAATCACGTCCTAAAAAACGCTGACGGGAAGGCGAAGAGCCAAACCTCCCAGTGTTGTTTGTCAGAAATTTGAGACTCCTACTGAAAACAAATGGCCTCACGCAGAGTCGCAGAGATCAAGACAGTCGGTTGTGGGCCAATGACTACGGGTGCCATTGTGATCAACTCAATAGCGCAAACCTTTTGCGCACACGAGAATTGTTTTCTCGTGGCGACTCCTCTGCGTCTCGGCGGCTCCGCGTGAGACTTTCTTATCAATGCGATAGCCACCCTCGGTCAAACCAACCTGTTCCGGTTATTCCAATTTCTCAGCCCGTGCCGCTCGTTCCCAACATGATCATTAGGGGAATCTTGCCGTGCCAAACCTGTCGGATCTCGGCAAAGTATTCCAATCGGGTAAACCTGTCCGTCACGAAGATCGATAACGAGACTATTGGAATACGGATCGATGCCAACGGATGGCAAATCACTTCAGCTATCCATTGAACGATGAACCAATACCCCGATTACCTTCGTGTCCACAACGTCGACGACAATTCACCGAATCCCGCTTTTACAATCTCCAACATCGACACCGTTGCAGAGCAACTCGGACAAGCCACCGGTTGGCAATTCGATTTTGTAGAAAACCGAAAAAGTATTCAGAATCGATCCACTCCAAAATCGGTTGATGCATCGGCCGAATGGCATTTTGAGATCGTTGACATGTTGGTAGAAACTCCTGCCAACCAGCGACTGCATCGCGATCGCGCAACGGAAATCGCAGATGCGACAAATGCGTTGGTCAAACAACTCGATTCCGCTCAACGAAAAATCCGCGAACTCCACGCGGAACTTGCCACGCACATCCCGGTAGTTGTCAAACCGGGCGACGAAGCCTCCCAACATCTTGATCAACTTTTGCGATCGGCCGCTGACGTGGTCGGTTCAAACCGAGCAGCACTTTACATGTTGGACGACGCAACTACTTCGTTGAACATGCGTGCTGAAATCGGACTGGGCAAAATCGATACGGAAAGTCGATGTCTGGAAAACGCGACCGCCGATCTCGAAGCGCTCGTTGGCTACGCCGTTGTCGTCGATGACTCCCACCAACAACAAATTTGGAAAGTGCCGGTTGAGTGCGCTGCAGCCATTTGTGTTCCCGTTTCATCTTTGGAAACACCGCTGGGAACCCTTTGGATTTTTCTTGACCAACCGCAGGATTGTTCTTCGACTCAAATCAACAGCATCGAGATCATCGCCGGACGCATCGCCAGCGAATTGCAATTGCAAGCGATGAAACGACAAATGTTGACTTCAAAAAATTCTTCTCCAAACGACTCCGATCGTAACACTTTGCTGCGACGACAGCCAACCATCGCACCGCCATTGGACCACCTCGAAGTTACTTCGCTCAAACCTCAATCGAGTGACGGTGAATCGATTGTGGCGGATTGGTCATTCAACGAAATCGGCGATATGATTTTGATGTCGGCAACGATCGAAGGTGCACCTCACCCCTCAGCATCGATTGCCGCAGCCGCCCAAGCCGCTTTTTGTGCATTGAGAAATCGCGTGAACTCTTCGGTCGAATTGGTGTCTGAAATTGTTAATGTCATCAGTCGTTTGGAGCCGGAGATTGTCCAAGGCGAACTGACGGTAGCGATCGTCGATTGCGACCATTGCACCATCGAAACCGCTTCGATCTCAGGCGCGTTGCACATTGGCGACGAAGACGATTTCGTCATCAGCGCTCACCAAGCACTTGGACAAATCGGACAATCCGCCTGGATCGGCGACGGCTGGAAAATCACACGTCGATAGAAGTTGACGGTCGGACGATATGCTAGAAGTTGGCGGAAGAAAATGTGGTAGAAGTTGGCTGCAAAAGCAATGATAGAAGCCGACAATAAAAGTGACGGTCGAAACCGACAGTAGAATTGAAGGTCGAAGCTGACTGCAGTACTAACGGTTGAAGCAACGGTCGAACGTTAAGAAATCGAGCAAGCATCGAGAATCGCAGATGTTTTTCGTCGGCGCTTGACGCTCCAACACAAACCTCTAGACTATTTACTTCTGACGTTTTGACATCGACGCGCGATCGTGGCGGAACTGGCAGACGCGCTAGGTTGAGGGCCTAGTGGGATAATATCCCGTGGAGGTTCGAATCCTCTCGATCGCACTATACATATAGGGTTTGTGGCTGTTTTTGCCATGAGCCCTTTTTTCATGGCGAAAGGCAAAATTTAATTTGGCCACAAATTGGCCACACCATTGCATTTGTACAGCCTTTGTATCGCTGGTTCTTTCCAACCTCATTGGAAGATTTTCGCAGAGCTTGTTATGAATCATTAATTTGCGATTCTGACACTGCTTGATCTGTGCCAAAATTATGATTGGACTCAAAAGACTCAAAACAAATTATGTCAGGTGCAATTCGCAGACACTTCTACCGACAACGATCGGGGCCAAACTAACTTGTGAAATTAGCAAGTCGTTTTACGATATCAAAATCCGAATCGCTAAAGCCAATTTCCAAAACCAGCACTTTGTCGGGATGGAAGAATTGTGCTGCTCGCTTAGTGCAACAATGCACAAAACTGTGACGTTGCGATTCTGTTTGGCAACAATCGATGTTCAGCAAGTCTCGGAATGGTCATCCAGTGAACACAAAAACAGTAATTTAACTTGTGCCATCTTCATCCTCTTAAAAAATTCCGCCCTACACATTTTGTTCCCCACCATTAATTCTGGCATACGACAGAATCGCGAATAACTAACGACGCAATTCACTCTATTGCGAACCGACATGAAGATACGTCATTAGACGATTTGATGAATTAGCCAAACAACTGTTTGGGAAGATTCACATCCTTTGTTGAACGAAGAAACTTGATGAAAATGATTTCTCAAAACGACGGTGGAAACATTTTGCATGCATTTCATCACAATTGTCTTTTTAATTTTCATTCACCATTGATTTTTTGCTGTTCAATTTTTTTTCAAAACAATCTTTTATATCCTTAAAAAAGTTTGACTCTCGAATTTTCGATCGATAGAACTAAATCTGTCGACTTGATTTTCTGTTTTCCTTTCTGAGTCATTGGGTCGACTTAGGGCAGTATCTCAAAATTCAATTCTTGTCATCTTTGTCATTGAAAAGGGATGTTGGTCATGATCGTACCTCCATCATCAGTAACGCATATCTCTGGTTCGACCGGTAGCGGAGCATCTGAACCTGAACAAGGTTGTACTGAAGGACTTCCTTCG
>JANQLU010000129.1 GCA_028280445.1 Pirellulaceae bacterium
ACAAAATTTTCTACCAAAATGGAACCACGCCAACTTACAAGGCGCTAGCCGCCGGTTCGTTGGTGCTTCATACCGGCGGCTAGCGCCTTGCCGCTCACATCAAATTTACAGCTTTCCGATTTAATCAACGCTGCATAGCAAAGGGTACACAGCCACTGATGAGAGCCACGCCATGAATCAGAACCGAAGAATAAACCGTGCCGCATTGGTCATTATCCTGGCCATCGCAGTATTTGGGTCGACTGAAAACAGCTCAGTCGCACTGAGCGTCAATGATCAATATCGCGAATGCAACAATTCGTTAGGTCAAGAAAAACATGAAACGCGTGGACCTGAATCGGGATGCCTGATCCTGCACGGAGGTGGAAGCGGTAAAAACATTTCACCAGACGATCCTTCGTTTCCAGTGATTGAAAAACTGGCACGCAAGTCCATCAAAAAAGGGCAAGCGCTGAACGTCGTTGTCATTCCAACGGCGAAACCCAAATACAAGGATTCAAAAAAGGAAAGAGAAACGCTGAAATCGATAGGCCAAAAGGCATTGGGAAGCTTTGGAAGTGTGAACATCGAATTCATTCACACGTTGGATCGTAAAAAAGCCAATCAGGTTTCGTTTTGCAAACCTCTCGAAACGGCCAATCTCGTGATCATTCTGGGCGGCTATCCATCGCGCCTGACGAAAGCTTATCGAGGGACGCGAGTTCATCGGATGTTGGATCAGGTGCTAAAACGAAATGGTGTTATCGCCGGTGCTTCTGCGGGAGCGATTGTTCAAGGTTCCAATTTTTCACGCGCACCCGCGGGCGAACGCGGATTTGGCTGGATTTCAAATTGTATTGTTGACGTCCACGTAACAAAGCGGAAACGTCAAAAATATCTTTCTAACAAATTTGAACAGAAAAAGTTTGGTTCCAGATACCTCGGAGTGGGAATTGACGAGTCGATGCTTGTGATCGTCAAACAGGATATCATCGAAGTCGTTGGCAAAAAACGAGTTCACATTACCAACCCAAGTCGTTCTGGCTCACCCAAAATGTTGACTCTCCGGGACGGAGACCGATATCATCTGCGGGACAGAAAACGGCTCAAACCTAAACCAGAAAATCCCTGGTAGATCTCGCTACGCTAAATATTAGGTTTGTGTTTTCAATTTTCGAGCCTCTCGACAGAGAGTCGCAACATCGATTTGTTTTTTGAGTTCAACCTTGAAAACGATGGCCTGTGCAATTGCCGCAATGTCTGTGGGAACCGGCCCTCTAGGATCATTTTTGGAAAAACCAAAAGAGGGCCTTGTATATTAGATCATACTTATATAAGTTAATACTTAAATTACAAATGGGTTTCGAATTACATTGTGATGAACGAATACGGATTCGAATTCGTTCAATCTTCGACAAACCAAAACAAATACACAACGAAAAATACTTGCCCAGGGAGAACGATTGAAATGGACTATAGCAATCCTTTAGGAATCGAATATCGCGTGGTCGAGGACGGCGAACACCAAGGGCAGCCGGTGCGCATTGTAAGCGGGGCGCGGACATACGACACGGACATTGAGGATTTATGGGATGCCGTAACAAACGCTGAGCGGATTCCCCGTTGGTTTGCGCCCATTTCCGGCGAATTGAATTTGGGCGGTCGTTATCAATTAGAAGGCAACGCGGGTGGCAAGATTACTCGCTGCGACAAGCCGGCGGCTTTGGACATCACTTGGGAATACTACGACAACGTCAGCTGGGTGACTGTGCGACTTGAACCTGACGGCGGCGGAACTCGGCTGACCTTGCAGCATCTCATGGGCAAGGACGAAGAAAGTGAAGCTCATTGGCGAAAATACGGGCCAGGTGCGACAGGTGTGGGTTGGGAGCTTGGTTTCTTGGGTCTGGGCCAATATCTGAAGAGTGGAGAAGCGGTGATTGAAAGCGACACCAACATTTGGACGGCTTCTGCAGCCGGGAAGGCCTTTGTTACAAACTGTGCCGAGGCTTGGGGTGAAGCACACATCGAGTCTGGAGAAGATCCTGGTGTGGCCAAGGCGATGGCTGCGGAAACGGCTGCATTTTATTGTGGCCAGCAACAAGAACATTGAACGGTGGCGGACAACAATGCAAGCGTTTACGATCCTCAGCGACCCGGTGCGGCGAAGAATTCTCGAACATCTGTGCATTCAAGAGCTGTCATCGGGCGAAGTCGTTTCCACCGTCGGTCAAGAGTTCGGTATCTCACAACCCGCAATCTCCCAACATCTCAGGGTGCTCCGGGAAAACAGGTTTGCGAACGTACGTGTCGACGGAACACGACGCATTTACTCGCTTGAGCCAAGTGGTCTGCAAGAGGTTGACCAATGGTTGGCACCGTTTAAACGATTCTGGGAACCAAAATTCGCAGCTTTGGCGAAAGAAGTAGAACGTGGAAAGAAACGGAAGCGAAAACGGAACCCCAATCGCTAATGCCGACGTGGCGATCTCCGATGTTATGCACAAACAACTTTAGTCCAATGAGGCAACGATGGGCAAAATGAATCTAAGTATCAACATTAACGCGGCGCCAGAAACCGTGTTTGATGTCGTCGCGGATATCGAGAACTCACCAAAACGAATCCAGTGGTATGAAAAAGTCGAAATGCTTACGGATGGACCGGTAGGCGTTGGCACCAAGTGGCGTGAAACTCGCGCCATGAACGACCGGCAATCTCTCGAGGAGTGGGAGATGACGGCGTTTGTGAGTCCAAATTACTTCTCCGCCTATTGCGACTCCCATGGCTACGACGTGAACTATACCATGCGCGTCGAGCCGGAAGGCAACGGTAGCAAACTTACCATCGACATGACGACCAAGCCTCGAACCATCATCGGCAAACTCATGACGCCTCTCGAATGGCTCATGTCGGGCATGATGAAAAAAATTGTCCTGAAAGACCTGGAAAGCACCAAGACATATATCGAGAAACAAGGTTCATCGACGTAACTAGGTGCGCTCCACGCACACAGCATTCGTCTTAATATTTGATAGGTTGGTAATTCGGCAATAATGCGAAATTTGTTGTAGTCAGTTTTGGTCGACAATACCGTAAAATCAAGTGATCGCAAGTCGAATGAAGAGTTCGGATTCAGACATGGATCTAGATACTAGTGTCGTCAACTGGTTGCTCGAAGGAGACCCTGCAATCCGGTGGCAAGTCAAACGTGATTTACTCGATGCACCGTTCAAGCGAGAGCGTCAACAGATTGCCCGTCGAGGATGGGGACAAAAACTCTTGGCCGCACAGTGTGCCGATGGTCGTTGGACCAAAGAACGAGGTCCAAACGGATACCGAGGTCTGTACACTCCAAAATGGACATCAACGACATACACACTTCTTTTGCTTCGCCGTTTCGGAATCGAGCCAACGAACCGACAATGCCAACGCGGGTGCGAAGCGCTGGTTAACGGCTCACAGTGGTTTGACGACAGCAGTGTTGCACCTTGGAACACCGCGAAAACAGATACCTGTGTTTGCGGAATGTTTCTTGTTCTGCTTTCGTACTTCGAATACGGCGATCAAGGGCTCTGCGACGGATTGGTTTCTTATTTAGGCGAACAACAACGACCAGACGGCGGCTGGAATTGCAGGCCGTCGCAAGTAAGTTCCGTGCACTCGACGATTACGACTTTGGAAGGTCTGCAGCTTGCCAAAAAACGAACTGCTTCCCCGGAACTCAAAGCAATGATCAAACGCGGACAGGAATACCTGCTAAAACGCCAGCTCATGCGTTCCAACCGAACTGGTGAACTCATCAGTGCCAAATTCTTACAGTTCAGCTTTCCGCCGCGTTGGAAGTATGACGTACTGAGGGCTCTCGAACACTTTCGTGACACGAACACGCGCGATACCAGACTCGAGGAGGCGATCTCCTTGGTTTTGAAAAAACGTACCAAGGACGGCTATTGGAAACTACAGAACCGGCACTCCGGGGAAACACATTTCGAAATGGAAAAAACTGGCAATCGCAGTCGTTGGAATACACTCCGGGCCCTCAGAGTCTTGCGATGGTGGAACGATCGATAGAAGTGTCTTTTTCTTTGCCACCGATGGTCTGAAATAGGAATGTTCGGAAGCAGATTCCCAAGAACAATAAGAATCACAATGCATGTGTGGGGAACGATGAATCATCGGTCACGTGGAATGGAGTCGCGAACAGAATGTGCTTAATTGCGTTCGGCGTAAAACACCACAGCCGGGAAATTCGTGGAACGCATTGTCTGACAAGTCCAACGCAGGTAGCTCAATCGAGCCTTAAATCAATAAGTGTTTGTATGGTCAGATGGAATGTCCCGTTTTATCTAACAACTCAGTCCTATGGATTCGAATAGAGGCCTTTTCTCTCGGCTTAATGGCATCTGAATCAGCCGCAATTACAACGCGCCAAATCGTCTTCAAGTCCACGTTTAAGAATTTACTCAGTGGGATGTCGTGGTAACCCTGTTTATTCGGAAAGATCGGAATGAGCACTCTGTGGGCGTTCTTTCGTGAATGCAATTTGAATTCGAATCTTCGATCTTTTTGGCTCGAGCTTCCACTATAGTAAATGCGAATCTTGGTGGCACGCTTAGGCATGCGAAACTCTCGCTCTACTGTATCGATATTGATACCGGCGTGATTATTGGCCGGGTTCTTTGCTCCAGCCATACTAAATGTAATCTTTGGTTCTAATGCATCAGGACTTTCTCGGAAAGCAATATTTCCTTTGTACGTTTTGAGCTTTGCTGTAGCATTGTTTCCAAAGGCGCTGACTTCAGAAGGCTTGAACCATGGAAAAACGTCCGCGATACCCTTCATGTCTTTCGCCCCCGGTACACTTAGGGCTGTTCCCAATTGGAGTGCGAACTGATCTGCACCCTCAATCGGTATGAATTCAACCTGCGATCTGACTCTACCTGTGCTGATTCGATTATTCGCCAAATTCGCAACGATATCTTCGTCTGAGAGGAATTCTCGTAATCGACCTCCAGGAGCGTATCTACACCACCACACAGTACGTCCGTATCGGACACAGCACCGCAACCATTCCATTGCAATGCTGTCTTCCTGACCAGAATAGCCGATTACGATTACATCACTGGGCCAACTTTGCTCAAGAGCAGCATTCCATTGGGACATCCACTCAGCAAACTGAACTGGATCATTGTATACTTCGTGATTCTGCCAATAGCCATGAATGTGTAGTAGTACTGGAAAACGGTGTTGCAGAGCAGCCGGTTTCATGCTTTCAACCTCATCGTAATGGCGTATAAGAAGAGGTTCGGTGTTCCATTGCTGAAGTAGGGCGTAGTTCAGTAGAGGGTCGAAGTTTGTCGTGATTGCGGCTCTCGCGAAGTCAGGCTTGTGCACGAGGATTCCAGCGACAACTTCATGGCAGTTGTTAATAATCCAGCGATTGTCTGGTGCTCGGCGACGCGCATTCTTTTCGATCAGCATACGAATGTAGTCACTAATCTCGAATGCTCCATTTGCTGAGTGATTTCGAATCGCGTACATTGTCGCTTGATATTCTGTCATCCGAAGTTTATCTCTATACTCATCAACAACCTCGTGGGAGAACTTATACTTCTTTTTGAGTCCTTTTAATACGGTCGCGCCGTCCGGAATGTGCGATGTTACAGAAGCTCCTGCGCCAATCAAAAAGACAAAAGAGGGGTGATTAAGCACGGTTCTACGATTGTGCCGATCTACGATTTCCTCAATTTCGGACATATTTCTTTTCTCCACGAATCTCGCCACGTAGTGCCAATCCTCTAAGCGTACAGAAAACAGTCGAATCAGTATTCATCGTCAGTCGACTTCCTGGTTGTCGACAAAGCAATGATACAAGGTGTCCCACATATCGCGCCCAGACAAAGTAACAGTGGTGATGTAAAAGTCCAGGAAACAACTTGCCAATTCGGAGTCGCTACAGCGACCGAAACAAGCAAGGTGCACAGTGATAACTCAGTCAACACCGACTTCAACCGCGTTCCATGTCGACTGCCGTTTTTGTCTGTGATTTCGAATGGACGCGTCCTTTGAAATAATGCTGTCCATGTTGAAAGAGAATTGTTGTAACTGAGTGACCACCATGCAATGTAGTTTTTCAAAGTCGGGATGATTCCTGCACGTTCGCTCCAGCCAAGCGTCACAAAAATGATTGCCTCACCCGCGAACTCAACTGCCAATAGAAACAACATGAGATGACAGATAAACGCCGTCAATTCGCCTGAGTACCCAGACAGTTCGGCAATACGAACAGCCAACGCAATCACTATAAATGGAAGAAAATAAATGTTGAAGTAAACTCCGGGACAGCACATGTGAAGCATTCGCCGAAGCCATCCACCATTGCCCGAACGCTTGCGTGTTAGCAAAGGAAGCAAGTAATCTCTAAGAATCTGTGTGTTGCCAAAGTTCCAACGATAATGCTGCTTTTTGAATCCTTGCATATTTGCTGGAGGCATTGTGCGACCATAATGAACATCTACAAAGTGAGAGCAATAACCGGCTCTAAACAATCTTCCGGACAGTTCCATATCTTCAGTCAGATAGAACCCGTCCCAACCGCCGACTGTTTCGAGCGCTTCACGACGAAGTATGCCCATGCCTCCGATAAACGGAGCACAACGAAAGCGATGACATGCGGGCATGTAAATCGACAAATAGTAACGATATATTAGATATATCCAAGAAGTGAATCCGCCTTTGCCAGGGTCTCGAAGAAATCCGAGGGGTGTCTGAACGATTCCAACTGACGGATCCTTAAAAAAAGGAACAACGTCGCGAAGAAAGCGCGCGTCAACAACATTGTCTGCGTCTACTATGCCAATTAGCTCGACATCTGGCGCAATACGTTCCAATCCGTACTGAAGTGCGCCCGCCTTGAACCCTTCCAATTTCTCAACGTGAAAGAAGACGAATCTATCTGGACGCTGATTACAAAAATCCTCGATTGGTTTCCAGAGACGAGTGTCAGTTGTGTTGTTGTCAATTACTTGAACAACGAACCTTGGATAATCGAGTTGCTCGAGTGAAATCAAAGTTTCCTGCACGATCTCTGGTGGCTCATTGCTAATCGCAATTTGAATAACTACGCGTGGAAGATACTCTAATAGCTCACCACTTGATTTTCGTACCTTGGTTGATCTTTTGGCAAGAATTAACAGAACCAGTTTGCACACGCGATTGAGCATTGTGGGAAACGCGACGACAAATATAGCCGTAATGGCCAAAACAAATCCCGCCATTATTCACCCTTGCTTAGTTGCGCAAATGCGGTTTTCTCATTTTCCCCGTTACTCGATTCAGATTGGTACTCTTGAGACAGGGAATTGGCAAGGTGACTTCGTGTTTCTAATACCTTTCTTACCTCGGCTCGAACTTTATCACGGTCGACCCATCGCATTCCATATAGTTGACAGAGGAGGAATATGAACTGTGCACTATGGACCACGGCGTATAGCAATGCCCAACCAATGCCATGGTTTTGAAGGACGCAGGTAAAGATAACATAAGACATTGCAATATGTAGAATTGAAAGCCACGGCAGCGGGTCGCTCCTAAAAAGGTAAACTGCCGTTTGCAATGGGGTCGCATGTTTCATGTCGCTGTGAAGTTCACTAATGGTTCTTTCCCAACAAGGTGGGTCCGCAGTAGAACTCTCCATTTGCAACTCGATGTAGACTCCAATTCGTGTAACTTTGCTTCGCGACTTTGCGATACCTGCAGCAGCAGTGTTACACAATATGAAAAGCATCGACGGAACAAACCAGGCAATCGCCCCATGAAATCCTTCGTTGGTCGCACCGACGAGTCCCAGTAGAAGTGCAGATGAAGATAACGCAGCCACACGCGTTTGCCACTGTCGTTGAAGGGACTGCAATATTTCTTGACGAAGCGATTCGTATTCCACTGACGATGAAATCGTATTCACGAATTTCCCTTCTCAATTTGGAATGGAATGAATATGTGCCAGCTAGCCTGTTCATGATGGTCGTTTTATGACGGATCGACTTTGATTGCTAATCCAGCTCATCTAGGTTTTTTGTAGAACACGTCGCCCGGATACGAATGTACTAGACCAAACTGCGTCGGTGTGAAAAAAACACCGCAATGGGGAAAAATGGGGAACGCTCGACAAGACAAAACCGCTCTAAGTTAGGAGCACTGCATTTCGCCGCTACATGCCTATCTTCAGCAGCACTTCCACAGCCGGCAATTTGACCCGCTTTAGACAGGTCGAATTACTTGCGGACGATATATCTTTACTGAAACCGACCACGAGGTCTGCATGATCATGAGCCGGAAAGGGCGGTTTCGTCTACTTCAGAAAAACAAAAGTCGAATTGACGCTAACTGCGATCACTTCGTGGCTCGTTGCTTCAGTTCACGCACGACTCTAAAACCAATATCGTCTGTCATCACAGTTGGAGCTTGACGCATTCGGAAACTGGTGCGGTTGTAAATTCCATCAAAGATAAAAGAGCCGCCTCGCAACAGGCCGGTTAACTTTGTCGAAGTTGCGTAATCACCAGAGACCCACTCAAAACAATTTCCAGTCATGTCGTACAATCCAAAACCATTGGGGGCGAATTGGCCTGAGTCACGCAAATGCCCGCTTTCTTGGTTGGCAGCCGATATACGACATATGTTGCCATAAGCGTAGAGAAAGGACTCCGGACCACGTGCCGCCTTTTCCCATTCGGCTTCGGTCGCAAGACGATGCACGACTTTCGTTTTTTGACTCAACCACTTGCAATATTGTCGAGCACCTTTGCGGCTCACCATCACAACAGGTTTGTTTGGTGATGGTGTTTCGAAAACAGAACCAACCTTTTGAATCAAACACTTTCGGCTTTTGAGATCCAACCAGTCATCAGATACATTCTTCTGGGCATTCAAGAAATCGACGTATTGCTTGTTGCTAACTTCGTATCGACCGATTAGAAAAGCGCTAACGTTTTCGATCCTAGCTGGCCTTTCTTCGTCACGTCCCAATCCGATCACATCTCCAACCACCGCGGGCCCAGCCGGAATATAGCCCCATTGCTCACGAAGGTTTTTGGGAACATTGTAAAGTGAAACAGTCATGTCCAGCTTTTTGGTAAGCCGCGCATCAGCCGGGAGGGGCCAGCGCAAACTGGTTGCTGCCCCTCTCTTCCGTTTTCCTAAAACAGAACTCTTCCCTTCCACCGTCGACAATACGTAGTAGCCGCTTGCAATCCTCAGTTTTAGTTTCTCCGCATTTCCCAGCTGCAATACAGTTTGCACTTCGTCGAATTCTACTCTTTGTAAACTTAGTGATTTGCCAGTCTCGTTCTTAATCGAAACATTGACCCATTTAGTTGGCGGCTTGTACTCAATGATCTGTGGCTTGTTGATGGTAGTGGCGGCGGGCCTCGGCGAGACTTTCGAAACCTGCTTCTTTTGCGCGGAAACCGCATTTGGTTTCATCGAACTGAGAAAGGTCGAGATATCTTCGGGCTGAGACCACGACATTTTTCCGCGAAGTATCCCTTTTGCATCAATGACAAACGCTGGGCTGGGCAAATCCGTAAACAACGCTCGACTTGTGTCCTTCATTGAATCGACTAGGACGGTCATAGGCAATTCGAATTCTTCTTTCATTCGTTTCGCCAATTTCGTCCGCTCGGCTACCGTTTCCGGTTGGGAAATGTTTTTATACGCTAACGTCCCTGCGTGAGGTTCTTTTTGAGCCACAATCAACATCACGATTTTTGACCCGTTTTTTTCAAAGGATTCGTGCAAACGCCGCAACCCGGCGGCGACTCGACGAAAAGGCGGTCAGGTATATCCTCCCTTTACCAGGACAACAACTTTACCTCGGTAGGATTTCAAAGTGACTGACTTGCCGTCAAGATTTTTTAAGTCGAGTTCCGGTGCAGGCGAGCCAATGGCTGGGCCCGCATTGGCAAATTTACGTGGAGCAAACAGTTCGTTTTCACGCAAACCCATTTGAGCAGTTGACATTGCAGCTACACCAAAAGTGATCAGAAAGGTAACGACAGTGCAAACACCGATTGTCGAGCGTTTCATGCGGGCTCCAATGAAACAAACAGCGTGGAAATAATGCCAGGAGTATCTGAATGGCAGTGGTTATTCGTTCCACCACGGAAGTACCGTTTGCCAATATGCTGATTCCACCAAACCTGAAAAAAAGAAAAAATAACAAAAATCGGAATGAATCCGTTAGTTCACAAGCCGTCTTTAAGAGGCGAGGCTCGTGCCGAGCCAAATTTCGGCGGCGGCTCGGCAGAAGCCTCGCCCTCCCGATCAGTCGTTACGCTCTCGCGCTTGCCCATTAAAAAAGCCCACAGAAAATCTGCGGGCTTTGTTGTTCTCTATCAGGTTTTACCTAAACAGCTCTCGCACGCCGAAGGTAAAGAATGTGTTCGAGATAAAGTTCAAAATCTCTTCGCGTGGTCGGAAGCGGAGGATCAATGTGTCGCCGGGACGAATCAAGATTCGATCGCGCGGATTGTTGACGGCTTCGTTCAAATCAACTTCGATCGCAATTTGTTGATTACCGGGTAATCTTCGCAGCACGATCAACTGAGATGGTGGAACTGAAGCGCCGGCAGATCCCAAAATACCAGTCCGGTTTTGCCCCACACCAGCACTGAACCCGGCACGCGAAATGGCCGTCAACGCGTCCAAATCGAAGTCACGCGGTAGCGGGAATTCACCACCATTGAGCAACCCGCCGGTGTAGTAAACGTCTGTCTCCCGTGTGTCCACGTAAACCACGTCGCCATCTCGTAATATGATATCTTCCGGTCGAATATTCGGAACTTCGCCTGGACGCAGACGGGTCGGAATTCTAACCACCGAGTCGTCATCCGGAGCATTGGGTATGATCCCGTAAGGGAACTTACTAGGATCATTTTTCTTATAAAAATCTAACAGATCGCGATCGCGGCGAGCGAACTTAAGGCGATTCCCACGCAGTACGCGGATTTCAGATTTCGCGTTGATACCCGGCAGACCTCCCGTTTGGGCCAACGCGGTAAAGACATCGTTTTGATTGGCTGGAAGATTGAGGACAAATCCACGCGAGCTGAAATCGGAACGCTGGTTGACACCGGTACGCAACTGTTGAACAGCAAGCAATGGGCTGGACGCTGCAGCACCACCATCCTGACGCACGACAAATACGCGATAAGTTCGTTTGCGAAGGATCGTGGTAATAAATCGGGCACTGGCGTTGAGAATCGGCTCTTCACCTTCGGTGTAAGTTCGTTTGATCAACTGCTCCGCTTGTTGGACTGTCAATCCGCGAACATGAATCGGATCGACCAGTGGCAAACTTAGTGTTCCATCTTCGCGGACTGGAACAGGAAAACCCATCGCTGGATCCAAATCGCTACCGGGGTCCGGGAAACTTACAGGCGGTGCTTCACCGAGTGCTCCGAGGACTTCTTCGATAAAAATTCCCAGGACATCGCCTGAATCCAAAATGTAATTATCCGGTTTTACTTGTCGCAATCGGGAAACATCAATCGGCCGCTTGGTTGATTCGGGCTCGGCCAAAAACTGAGGTGGGACACGATTGGCTGGAACGGTATCAATTGGGGCGAGTACTGCGGTGCAGCCTGAAAAACTGAAACAGGCCGCTACCAGCAACAAACTCATCGTCGCCCGATGGTAGAGAGTATTTTGAGTTGTTTTCAACATATTCAAACTCCAGGTGATGGATCATCCATCCGAGGTGAAAATTTGATTTTTGGTGAGAAGAGTTAGCGTTTTTCCCAAGATGTTTTTTGTATTTTGTCTGGTAACGGAAATTCGTCGACAACAACAGTTGGGATCACGGAGTTGTTGGATTGTTCTTCGACTTCGAGCGAATCTGTATCGCCCGGTTTGATAATTGGAATCGGCAACGTGTTGATCGGGTCCGACAACTCGGGCTGGACCGGAGGTTGATCAGTGGGTTGCTGAGTTTCCTGTTGGTGGATGTTCGGAATCGGATTCGGAACTACATTGGGAAACGTAATTTTCGGCATGGCGGCGGGCGTTGGCTTCAAATGCTGCTCAAGTTCAACGGAGCCTGTTCCAATCGGTTGCGGCAACGGATTCGGTTGATTTCTGGACCGCGGTTGCTGCTTGGCCGGTTGTGTTGTCGACTGCGGTTGCCCAGTAATTGGCTGTTGCGAAATCGGTTGTTGTTGCGAAATCGGTTGTTGAGTCGACAGCGGCTGTTGTAGCGGCAGCGTCGGCATTGGCTGAGTCTGCATCGGTTGCTGAATCGGCACTGGCTGCTGCGCCGGCACTGGTTGCTGCTGTATCGGCAGCATCATCGAATTTGTTTCTTCAAAGTCTTTTGCCGTAATCGTAGCGGTCGACTTTTTCTCCATTTCCAATGCGGCTTTCATCTCTTCGGAAACAAAGATTTTTCGATGTCGGCCGGCACCGTCTTGTTGTGCAGCTCGGACTCCTTCGGGATAACCGCGGAACCAGGCTTGCACCGATTTTTTTCCATTGGCACTTTGATAACGTTGTGACCAGTATTGATCTGGTGGCAGGGCAGGAGTGGCACCATTGCCCCCTTCACACATCGAGCAATAACCCTCGACAAAACCAGCTTGAAAATCGTCTTCACAGGCGATGTTGCAATTGCCGTATCGAAGGTTGTAGGCGCGTTGAGCCCAAACGTAATCTCGATATCCTTCGAACGCTTTCTCGGGATATCCTTTATTCTGCAAACCAGTAACCATTCGAGTGATGGGGCGACAACCGGATGCAGAAGCAATTGCCGCGCAGATTGATGCCAAGAGCAGGCATCGAGCGATCCTGGGAAGGTTCGTACTCGTTGACGAAAAATCGCTTTGACTTCGAGCGAAGTTCATTATTCCCCCCTTGTGATTGGAAACCACTTGCCATGCAAACAGACAAATGGAACGGTAGGTGCATAGACACCTCAATCGTTGAATCGCCATTTGAGAGAGGTAAAATTTAGGGAAGATTTTGATCGTGACGTTTTTCGCGAAAAAAACGAATGCTTGAACTTCAATGATCGTTGCAGCCAAAATTGCTAGCGGCGAAAAATCGGAGGACGATGGAAACCGGTTTGTTTCGGGAGGGCGAGGCTCCTGCCGAGCCGTCGAGAGGACAAGCCGTCGAGAGGACAAGCTGTATTTTTTTGGTTGGCGATTTGATCCAGGATGCAAACAAAAAATGCCCGCGGCTCGGCAGGAGCCTCGCCCTCCCAAAAAACCAGCTACAACCTACTTCCTACAAACTACCGCCTAACATGGCGATAAATTCCCGCTTCTCGAACACGAGACTGAGCGATCTCCAAGGCGGCTGCGCGCGGTAGCAAATTTTGCTGGCGAACCATTTGCATTACTTCGGTGGTGTTGTTGTGGATCTTTTCGCGAATCACCGAAATTGCTTGCGTTTCCGTGCCACCACTGTATTCGACAGCACCGCAAATCACTCCGCCAGCATTGGCCAAAATATCCGGCAGTGACAAAATGCCCATTTCGGCAAGTCTGGCTTCGGCGTCGATTTTCACAGGGATATTTGCGCCCTGTAAAACCACTTTACATTTCAGCCGGTCAACGTTGTCCACCGTGACCACATCTTTTTGCGCCGCTGGCACAAAGAAATCACATTCAACATCGAGAAAACCATCGTCCTGGATAATCGTCGCGTTGGGATACTGGGTAACTCCCCCGGTTTTCTCCATCACTTCGATCAAAGTTTCCACGTCCAAACCGTTTGCATCGTAGACTGCGCCGTCACGATCCGTGACACAGATCACTTTCGCTCCACGCTCGGACATGAATCGCGCGACAGGTCGGCCGACGTTGCCGAACCCTTGAATGGAGATTGTCGAGCCGTCGATGGGGATTTTTGAAAATGGCGCGGCGGCTTCGGCGCAAATGGTTAACCCGTAACCAGTCGCTCCAATCTCATCCAGTGGGACGCCGCCGAGAACTTTGGGCAACCCAATCACATCTTTGTGCTCATCGCGAATCCAAGCCATACAAGTTTCGTCGGTACCCATATCGGGACCGGGAATGTATTGCGGAATGGTTTTGAGCGCTCGTCCAAAAAATCGAATCGCCCGCTCGTAGCCTTCCGGTCCCAGTTTTTGCGGATCGGCAACAATCCCCGATTTACCGCCACCATGCGGAATCCCGGCCAAGGCGTTTTTCCAAGTCATCGCGCGGGCCAACCTGAAAACTTCGGTAACCGTCACTGTTGGAGTCATTCGAATCCCACCAATTGCTGGCCCGATATTGGTATTGTCTACGACGACTGTCCCGCGAATCCCGGTTTCCGAATCGTAAACCGTCACGATTCTTTCCGGCCCGAATTCGTCATAAAAAGTAAAACACTGGTTGTCGTCGACTATTTTTTCCATTTCCGATATCGCCATGGTAAGACTCACCTGAAAGGGCCCGAAACTCCCCAAAACGCTCAACAAGACAGAAAAATTGAACGTTACTAATGGATAACGATTTTAGAAAACCGTGACGGTTTGTTCTAGCGGGCGCCAGGCAAGAACCTAACAATCGACCGGCGCCCGAGACGACAACGGATTTTCGCCACAATCAGGCTATTCGGCCATTGACCATTTTGACTACATTGTCCGCTTTTTTGGCGATGTTCTCATCATGTGTCACCATCACAATGGTCAAATCGTGCTCCCGATTCAGATGGAGCAGAGTTTCGAGTACGTCAGAACCATTCTCGGAATCGAGGTTTCCAGTCGGTTCGTCAGCCAACAAAAGCTTGGGTTCGGTGATCAGCGCTCGAGCAATAGCAGCTCGTTGCATCTCGCCCCCTGACAGTTGATTGGGTTTGTGTTTGAGACGATGGGCCAACCCGACGGTCTCCAACAACTCCTTGGCCTTGGCAACAAATTTTCGCTTATTTCGCCAATAGCTGATGAGCCCGTTTCCAATCATCCGGGGAACAAGAACATTTTCAAGCATCGTGAGTTCGGGCAGCAGATGATAAAACTGGAAAATTAATCCGAATTCGTTGTTCCGCAACGCTTCGCGGCCGGAGGGAGGCAGATTATCAATGCGTTGATTTTGATACCAGACTTCGCCTTGATCGGGTTTGTCGAGCGTTCCCAACAAATGCAGCAACGTGCTTTTTCCAGAACCGCTTTTACCAACGATTGCGGTAAAGGAGTTTTCAGGTATTTCCATCGAGACTCCGCGCAACACCGGGATCTCGAGCTTTTTTTTGTAATAACTTTTTTGCAGATCGCGCGTTTCGAGCAACGTTGGCCGAGCCACTCGCAGCGGTGTTTTATTGCCGCCGGTGTTCCGTTTTGACAATGGAACCAAGCGTTTTACAGAAGCCGAATTATTCATATCGAAGTGCCTCTACAGGGTGAAGCCGCGCCGCGCGTAGCGAAGGTAAAACCGCTGCCAGAACAGCAATTCCAATCGCTCCCAGCGCAACCCAGGCAATGGTCCAGCCGTTGAGAATGGTTGGGATTTTGTCGAAGTAGTAGATTTCCGGATCGAAAATATCGCGGCCCGAAAAATAGCTAACCAATGCAGCAACATCATTGATGTAAACCACGAACAAAATCCCCATCAAAATTCCGACGCCCGCACCGACACAGCCCAAGGCCAGTCCGTAACTCAGAAAAATTGACATCACACCATGGCTCGGTGCGCCGAGGGATTTGAGAATGCCGATGTCTTTGGTTTTTTCGACCACGATCATGAAAAACGTTGCCAGAATCCCAAACCCGGCGACGGCAATGATCAAAAACAACAGGATGTTCAAAATCGTCAATTCGAGATTAACGGCCGCGAGGATCGGAGCCTGTTGATCTTGCCAGGATTGCACGACGAGGTTGTTTCGATCGGGAGGAAAATAGGCAGCGATTTTGTCGCGAACATCATTTAAATCGGCGCCTTCTCGCAATTTGATTTGAATCGCGGACACTTCGCCCATCTGTGTGAGCGGATCAATCATCCCGCGAATTTCTTGAAGTTTGGACAGCGGCATGAATGCAAAACTATTGTCGTATTGATGCATTTTCGACGAGTAAAAATCGACAACTGTCAGGTTTTCGGTAATGAATGATGGCGAACTACCGCTGGTGGGCATCGTCACTTGGATATCATCTCCGGGCCGCAGCAAAAACAGATCGCGCGTCTCATTGGTTTGTGGATCGACAACTTTTCGGTTCGCAATCGCCATTCCCAAAATGATGCCCGTGTATTGATCTTTGGAAGGATTAAATTCGTAAACGGTGTCCGGACGCTCAGCGACGAACGGGTCTTGTGCGCCGGGCATCACATTGTCTTGTGACCCCGATTCACTGACTGCATCTGATTGCGATTCAATTTTTGGAATCGCCGAAATGTCAAAATCTTGTTCTGTGGGTTGTTGTTGAACGGGTGTGACTGGTGCCGATTGATGCACTTCGCTGAAATGTTGAAAAAACTTGCATTTTTCACGGCGATAATGCCATCCTGAAAAACCGAGTTTTTCATCGTAACCGTCCTCGTGCAGTTCGAAACTGATTTGTTGACGGTTTTTTCGGTGCATTAAAAATGGTTGAAATTCGCTGACCTTGGCAAATGTCTGGTCATCAATTCCGACCAGCATGATTTGCGTTGTCATCGGCTGTCCATTGAATTCAAACTGCAACAACGCGGGCACGCGAACAATTTTTGTGACGGCTTCGATGTCATCACCGGCCAACACTTTCATCTGTTCGATTTTTTGATCCGGATGAGCAATAGTGGAAAACAATGGCGCAGCGACTTCGATATCACTCAATATTCCGTGGAGCCGCGTATGCATCTCGTGAACAAATCCGGACATCACGCTGTTGACAACGATCAACGTTGCCACTCCCAGCATGACGCTGACAACCGATGCCAACGCAATGAAACGCGTGCGAAGATATCGCCATGAAAGCAAAAATTTGTACATCGCCAATCCTTTGGCTCGTTTTTTCAACACACAAGGCCTACGGATTAAAAGTCCGTTGCTCTTCCAACCGATTTACCCTGTGAACCTTCTAGTTATTGGATTCTGGCCGCAACAGCGGGAACAGAATCACATCGCGAATTGATTGCGAACTGGTCATTAACATCACCAAGCGATCAATTCCGACACCGAGTCCACCGGCTGGCGGCATTCCATTGCGAAGCGCTCGAACAAAATCGTGGTCCATTTTGGCCATCGAATCTTCTTCGGCCATACCTTCGAGTTGCGTTCGAAATAATTGCTCCTGCAAATCCGGATCATTCAACTCGGTGTAAGCGTTTGCTAGTTCCATTCCCTGCACAAACAGCTCAAATCGTTCGGCAATTTCAGGATTGTCAGCTTTTCGTTTGGTCAACGGACAGATACTGGCAGGGTAATCAATGACGAACACCGGCCCCACCAATTCATCCTCGACTTTGGCTTCGAACACCTCGTTTTTAATCACGTCAGGATGCTTGGAATCAACATCCAAACCAATTGACTCGGCGTAGCTTTTTACACTTTGTTCACTGGCAGGGTCAACGCCGGTATGTTCCGCCAGTAATTCATTGTAGGGCTTTCGCGCAAACGGCGTTGAAAAGTCAATTTGGGTATCGCCCCAAGGGATCACTGTGCCAGCACCGGATGCTTGCAAAGCATTCGAGATGATCGCCTCGGTCAGATCCATCATGCTTTGGTAATCACCATAAGCCTGATAACACTCGAGCATCGTGAATTCGGGATTATGCTTGGGGCTGATTCCCTCATTGCGATAGACGCGTCCCAGTTCGTAAACTCGCTCCATCCCGCCAACCATCAATCGTTTCAGATGCAGTTCTAACGCAATGCGCATATAAAGTTCGAGATCCAGCGCGTTGTGATGCGTGATAAATGGACGTGCCGCGGCACCGCCAGCGATCGAGTGGAGTGTCGGCCCCTCGATTTCACAAAATCCGTGGTCGTCCAATGTCTGGCGAATGGATTTAACGATTTTGGTTCGATTCATAAATCGCTCGAGAACTCCGTCGTTATACGCCATATCGACGTAGCGCAAACGCTGTCGCAATTCGGGATCGGTCATCCCAATATGCTTTGCCGGTGGTGGGTCGAGTGTTTTGCAAAGGACGTAGATTTTTTCTGCAAAAATAGTCAACTCACCCGTGTTGGTTACGCCAAATCGTCCATCGACGCCGACCAGGTCTCCAAGATCAATACATTTGACGAGTTCCCAGTTTTCTTCGCCGACTTGTTTTTTGCCGACAAACAATTGGATATTGCCGGTCCAATCGGAAATGTTCAAAAACTGAAGTTTGCCTGTATCGCGTTGTAATAAAACTCGTCCCGCGGCGCGTACGGTTGGGCCCGTCAATTCACCTTTGCCCCGTTCCGATTTCCAGGCGCGAAAGTCGAATTCCGGAGTATCGAAATCCGGTAACTCGCATGTTGTTCCGTCTTCGAGAGTGTATTTCACTTCGTCGATTCGGGCGCGAATGTCGCCAATCAGTAGTCGATCGTCAAATCGATGCCCCCAAGGGTCGTATCCCAAGTCTTTGATTCGTTCCAGTTTTTCGCGGCGAGCGCGACGAAACCCTTCTTCGTCGACGCCGGTTGTTTCATCAATTGACGTATCTGCCATGAGAGATCCTGCAAGTTTTTTGTGTGTGCTACTTTGCACGTCGGATTTCCCGCATTTTATGGGATCAAACCGCTTGTCGGTAGGTGATCAAGCGAAAGCGACGGATGCTTGCCGTACTAACTCAGGACAAATAATTCAGCAGCCAGGCTCGCGCAAAATTCCAATGACGAGCCGCAGTCGCTCGAGAGATGTGCAAAGTTTCCGCCGCTTCAGACTCGGTCAAACCGAGGATATAGCGCAAGCGAACCAGCAGCGCTTTTTGAGGATCAATTTTTTCGAGTTCATCGATCGCTTCGGAAATTTCGATCACCTGACTGGCGGTCTCGGACGATGGCTGAGCGGTCGTTAGCGAACAACGTTGATGCTGCCCACCATGTCGGTCGGTTTTTTTTCGTCTGGCAATTTCGACTAAAATCCGTTTCATTTCGATGGACGCAATGGACAAAAAATGTTGTCGGTCACGAAATTCAAGTGGATCCCGTTGTTTCAATCGCAAAAACACTTCGTGAATCAAACTGGTCGCCGACAAGGTTTGACCGGGACGTTCACGATCCATCCGTGCTGCGGCGATTCGATGTAAAGCGGTGTATGATTCACCAATCCATTGTTCGAGTTGTGCTGTGTTCATGGCAGGTCATTCCGTTGGTAAACTTCGTCGAGCCGCCCGTGCTTTTTTGAGCTGTCGGAATTCATTTTGGTGCACACTCGGTCTAAACCGGTACAGCTGGTAGACCAAAGCGAAATATTCCAGAGCTCCTCGCTCGGTCGTCCGGATCATGTCCTGATCGCGAAATCGCTGATGCGTCGCCTTGACCAATTCACGATAGCGCGGCATGTCGGGAGCGGTACGGTAGAGGGTGGCCAGTTGCATGCGAGCCGTGAGTTCCTCGACGCTTGGAGAATTGGAATTCTGTTGTTGGATAAATTCCCGCAAGTCGGCGGTTGCCATTTGGTTTTGTCCGATTTCAGCACGACATTTGCCTCGAACAAAACGACATTGTTTTTCCGAATCGACACTGGCCAGTTGGTTCAAGAAAAATTGATAAATGCTGTTTGAAATCTGTCTCAGTTTTGGCGACAAAGTTGCGTTTTCGCGGGCCAGTGCAATTAACGTATCTGCTTGTTCGAAATCCAGTTTTTTTGCGCACATCATCGCCAATAACAGATACGCCGTTTGATCTTCGAAATTTCGAGGACCGCCCCGTGACTGAATTTCAGATTTTTGTTTTTTCAAATTTTCAAACAATTCGGGATCGAACGTGTGGTTTTCAAATTGAAAATTTTCCCGCGTGACGAGATCCACAATCACTTCGTTCATCACCAACGATTTTTCGCGAACCCGTTCGGTGCCACGCTGTAATTGCGAAATCTCGTCTTGTTTTTTTCCAATCAAAAAATTGGCGTACAGTCCTGCGGCCGTCAGCAGACCAATCAACAAAATTACAACGATGGCGTAGCGGTGTTTTAGCAAGGTTGGAACGGATTGCGCCAGCCAGTTTTGATCGGCAATCGAGATCGGTCGATCGCTGCAGACCGATTCGAGATCGCGACAAAACTGTCCGATCGAAGAATAACGTTGTTCGGGTTGCTCGGCGATCGATTTCCTGATGACGCTGACCAATCGCTCACTGGATTTGTGAGAAAGATCGTTTCGATTCCAGTGAGTGGCTTGAAAATCTGTTCCGCGCGACGGTTTACGAAGCGAATTGACAATCGCTTGCCGAGAATTTTCGCGTCGATGCGGTTGATTGGTCAACAGCTCGATCAAAACCAGTCCAGCGGAGTAAATGTCCGTTCGGAAATCGACTTCCAGGCCAAACAGCTGCTCTGGACTCATATACCGCAGTGATCCAACAACATGCCCAACGGTTGTCTCAAACGTGCTGGAACGCGCACCGGACGTCAACACTTTGGCGATTCCGAAATCGATCAGCTTGGGTTGAGCACTCGCCGGATCGCCGTTGACTTCGACCAGGATATTGGAGGGTTTAACATCACGATGCACGACATTCTGTTGATGGGCATAATCCAGTGCGTGTAGGACACTGCAAAAGACTCGAACTTTTTCGCGGACCGTCAATTCATGTTCGGCAACATAGTCGTTCAAGTGCGGGCCGTCGATAAATTGTATCGCCGCATACAACAAACCTGGCGAGCTACCGATTGGCTGTTGAATTACACCAGCATCAAAAAACGTGGCGATGTTGGGATGTTCCAACTGATGCTGTGTTTGCAATTCTCGTTTGAATCTTTCAATCGAATCACGGTGAACCAGACTTGGACGAATGACTTTCAAGGCAACGTGACGCTCGATCGGCTCGGTTTGTTCGGCAAGGTATACCAGAGACATTCCGCCGCTGCCGATTTGCCGCACCACCTGAAAATGGCCAACTACATCGCTTGGCGCCAGTGGTGATTCTGCCGGATCCAAAGACGTTTCAAAAAACTCAGGGTCTTGGTCCAGCGCGTCGTCAATCAACGTCGATTTGAAATAGGGAGAGTGACTTTGATGACAGTCCAACAATTTGCCGACGGCATCGCAAATTTCATCGGAGTACTGATTACGATCCAGAATTTTTGGGCGCTCGACCGAGTCTGACTCCAGGGCGCGAGCAAACAACTCTTCGATAATTTCGCTTTTTTCCACGACGCTTTCACAAACAATAGATGAACATCATCGATTTTAACAAACGAATGCCAATTCCCGTTCGGATTAGATTTTAAATTCAATTCTCCGTATTTCAGTTTACAAAACAACGGTTTTTCGAAACTTTAGTTTTTTTCAGATTTTCTTGAGGCGCCGTCCAAATCCATATCGCTTAACCAGGGGAGGGGGGAATTCGTCAGTGACATTCCCAGTGTGTATTTACGGTCTTATTTGGGTTCGCACCATGCGTCGCATTTTATTCATTGCTTTAGTCGCCAGTTTTTTCACGGCTGACGGTCTGACCACTTGTGAAATTGCTGCACAACAGCAAATTCGGGTCACAGTCGAAAATCTACAAATCAATGGAGGTTTTTACTTTACGCCAGTCTGGTTTGGCATTCACGACGGGAATTTTGATCTGTTTGACGCGGGCTCGGCGTCTTCGTCATCTCTGGAATCGTTGGCCGAACTTGGTGATGTTTCAGGGATTCAGACTGATTTTTCCAATGCAGGGTTTACCGAGCAAGGTGTTGTTTTGGCGCCCAACGGTTTTGCTGGCGCCCCCGTGTTCGATCCAACGGATTCCGGTTCGGCGACGATTGTCATCAACGCCACTAACACGGATCGTTTTTTCAGTTTTGCTTCGATGCTGATTCCATCCAACGACGTTTTCTTTGGAAACGGCGATCCACAATCAATTGAATTGTTTGACACGTCTGGGAATTTCAACGGAAACCAGACCATCGATATTTTTGGCAACAATCTTTACGATGCCGGTACCGAAGTGACCGACTCCAACTTTGCCGCCTTTGTTGCCGGTGCCAACGCGCCTGGCGGAACGGATCAAAACGGTGTTGCCGATCGGTTTGATTCGCAAGGCGAGTTCGACGCGTTCAATGCGGAATTCGTCAACAACGGCTTGTCGACTCCAGCCGGTACGTCAATCACCAACAATTTGTCTGCTGGTTCGAGCATTGCTCGGATCACCATTACGGCAATTCCAGAACCAACCTCATTTTCCGTAATCGGCCTAGCTGCCCTGGCCGGGTTCGGACTTATCCGTCGGCGACGACGATAGCAATTTTTTGCATTTATACTGTTCGTAATTTTTTTATTGCGATCTCCTCAATAGACGGCCCGTCAAAGATTTTTCGACGGGCCGTTTTTTTGTCTCGCCTGGAGTATGTCACGCGGGTGCTACTGGCTCTACCTGTGTTGTGGCCGGATAGTTGTTGTCAAAGTACTTTAAACGAATGAAAAAACCGCGATTCTATGTGCAATCACTGGCGGAGCCAGTGGCACCCGAAACGGGAGTTAGAAGCCTAACTATTCTGCCACTCGATCTGTTCAAACAATTCGCGAAGTCGACGCCCTTGATTCGAATTGATCATTTCAACAAAGGAAATCTTGCCACGAAGATAATTGCGAAAATCGACTTGATCGCTTCGATTTTGGCTGTCGACACCCAGGCGAATACAGTTCGTCAGAATCGCTTTTAATCTTTCACGGTCGCGACGAGGAACACTTAGATGTTCGTTGACGATGATCCCGGCCAGCCGTTGAGGTACGCCGCGCCGCATGACGCGTGTCTTACGAAAATGGACCTTGTATCCTTCTTCCATGATCGTTGCGCAAGCGTGTGTTAAAAACCGCGGCACAACACGAGCGAAGTCATCATCGCCTGAAAACGCCAAATCATCGGCATACCGCGTGTATTTGGCCGAAGCAGATTCCGCCAGCGCCGCGAGCCGACGGTCGAGCCAATAAGCACAAAGATTTGCCAACTGCGGTGATGTCGGAGCACCTTGAGGCAAGTGGGGCTTTGAATACGTGCGGCTCGCCTGTTGCAACTTGTTATCTCCCACAACCCCTTGTTTCATATTCCAAATATTCTGAGGCGTAACCGTTCGACACAGACCCGTCAACAAATCGGCAACTTTTTCTGGATAGCCTACTGTCCGAAAGAGGGCATGTACTTGCGGCATGGGAATTGAGGGAAAGAAATCCTGCAAATCAATCTTCAACACCACGCTTTGTCCTACATGCGGTTCCGCAAATGTCTTGATCGATCGACCGCGTCGAAATCCATGACAAGTTCCGTGAGCCGGAATTTGATCGAGGATATTCTCAAGAATGTGACGTTGTATCTTCTTCAAGCGTGGCTTGGGAGCTTCGATCAGTCGAATTTGGCCGAAGCGTTTCTTTTGCAGCAACCGATAATTGTAGTGCCCCAGTTTGTCTTGCGTCTTTTTGCTGGCGAGCAATTTGAGGTCGGCGAACCACTCCAACTCGCTGTAGGTTACTCCCAGCCAATCTGCCAATTCTCCTGGTGTGCATAGATTGGGCAGGTCCCAATGTTGCGCCTTTGCAATCGGGCGCATTTGGGGTCGCGGAGCCAATCGATCAGCAATTTTGATGTTGTGTTGGGAAATTGCATTTTTAAACCCGTGATCAATCAAAATGAATTTTGCAACGGTCGTACCTCGCGGATGGGAGTGTTTGCCAAAAAACGCAGTCACTCGAACCGCCAAAGGACGAATCCAACGCCAGCGTCTGCCGAACAAAACTCTGGCGCGTTCAACCATCTGTTCGACTTCGAACTCACCATCAACAAATGCTGTCGCGAGCCCGTGCGCGATGTTCTTGGCAGTATTCATGATTGAAAAGCGGCGACAAAGCACTTCAACGAGTCTGGTCTGGCGCGAGCTCATGTGCGTGTAGCGCACCATAGCTCATGCGACGAAATTCGAACCCTTCACGATCCCCTGGGGTAACCCCAGAGAGGTTTACTCGAACATGCATTCGAGCGAAACCGGCTTGAAATACTTTGTCGCCAAATCCGTTCCATCTACATTTTGATTGGTTTTCGATCATAAGCGACACAAATTGGAAAAGCCATATTGCAGACGATGTTTTGATTTCGAAATGTGAGTCGTGGACAGAAAAACACGGCCCATTCGTGATTTTTTTGACAGGATCAACAGGATGTACAGGATACTTGGTGATCGATCCTGTACGCCCTGTTAATCCTGTCAAAAAAACATGCTGGCAACTCCTTGGAACTGAATCTCGCGAACGCTGTTTTGTTCAAATGCCGTCAACTATTCAATATTGCCGAATTACCCATTTTGATTTCCAATGATTTTTGAAAATTATCGGATGCCGATTTTCGAAAATCACAATCAAGATCAGTAGAACGGAATTGAATCTATGGTCTCGACGGAGCGATCTTTGCAAGAGTTTGACGATCTCGAATCATTCCACGATCGACCTGATGCGGAGCTTTGGAGTCAGTGGAAACGTGGAGAAGAGACGGCGTTTCGCGAGTTGTTGCGGCGATACTCCGACCTTGTTTGGTCGGTGTGTCGTCGCATCCTGTTTCGAGAGCAAGACTCCGAAGACGCATTTCAAATCACTTTTCTGACGCTGTTTCGTCGTGGAGACCAAATCAACAAAGAAGTTTTTGGGCCCTGGTTGCGGCGCGTCGCGTTTCACGCGGCATTGCAGATTCGCGATCACAGGATCCAAACTGGTTTGGGTGAAGACTACGACATGGACCAATTGGCCGATACCAGCGACGCCTTTGAAGACATCGAAAAAGTCGAGCGGAATCTCACGATTGAACAAGCGCTAGATTTGCTGCCTGAATATTTGTATGAGCCACTGGTTCAATTTCATTTCGAAGGCCGATCTCGGTTTGAAATCGCAGAGAACTGCAACATCTCGGAATCGCAAGTCAAATCTCGATTGCAACAGGCGCGAAAAAAACTGCGTGAACACCTGGCCAAAAAAGGACTGGGCGTGGGTGTGCTGGTTGCCGTGTTAGGCGCGCCAGAGTTTGCCAAAGCGACAACGCCGTCGATTTTGGTTGAAAAAACACTGGCCAACGTGAAAACGGTGAACAGCCAGCAAGGAATCTCAACGTTTCTCGAACAAACATCAATACTGGAAAGGAAGCTATTTATGTCAACTCATTCACTAGGTCTCGTCAAAGGTGCCGCCATCGCAATCGTCACAGCGATTGCCGTGACATTACTTTCGGTCATCCTCAACCCCACGCGGCCAACCAACGCCAGTGTGCAAGACACGACGATCGGATCCAACACGCAAGCGTCACGACAGACGAAACAACAGGTCAGTACATTCACTACAACAACCAAGCCGGCTGCCAACAACCAGCGCGTTTCAACGCACACGATGACCGCGCCGAACAATTTGAAAAACAGCGTCACCCATATCTCTAACCAATCGTCTGATGACGACAAAATCGCCGGCAGCTGGGTCAAAGGTGATATGAAAATCGAAATCAATCCATCGACCAAAGTTTTCAAGATCTCGACAACAAGACTTGCCGGACTGCCTTATAACGCAAATGTCGCTTGCGAATACCGCCGCATAGGCGATATGTTGGTCGGCGTTATTTTGAATTGCAACATCGAACTGATTGCCAATTTGCCGCAAGCAGCCGAAGGGAAATATGGGATGGTTGATATGAATGGGATGTTGACCGCATTTTCCGATCAGCCTTTTATGATCCGCCTCAAAGCCAACGATTCGTCGTTGTATATTCGTGATGTTCGATTTTCAATTCCACTTCAACTACTCAGCAACGACTTTGACCCGAAAAACAGTTTGCAAATCAAAGGGTTTTTGGTTGGCGAATTCAAGAAAGAGAAATAGCAGTAGGGCCGGTTCCCACCGGCCAATTTTTTATGACCGGTCGGAAACCGGCCCTATTTCCCATCCATGATTTTTGACAGGATCAACAGGATGAACAAGATCGATCACCAAACATCCTGTACATCCTGTTGATCCTGTCTAAAAAAACGGTAATGCGCGCCAACTCAATTCGTTAACTGATCTAATCTCGCGCGCGATCGTTCGACTCGACAATTCCAATATCTGCTTTGCGAGCACCGGCCAATTTTTTCTTGACTCACGCTTCTCGCTTGCGATTTTAAGGCCGGTGGGAACCGGCCCTACGGTTAACTCCAGATGTCTGATGTACAGTCACCACCGGGGAACCGCATTTCGTGGGCGCGGGCGGGGCCATCTGGCTCAGCACCAAAATCAACGTAGAATTTTTCGTTGACTTTCATACCGCCTTTGTCGATATCGCACTCGATTTGCATCATGTAACCGCCACCTTTTTTCATGTTGGGATAAAACTGATTATCCCACGGACTGTACAGCGAGTTGGTGACATACAATCGTTTGCCGTCGAGGCTCAATTGCAGCATTTGCGGTCCGCCTTCGAGTTTTCGATCAATCGACGATTTATGACCGATCAATCCGCCCAACCATAGCTGTCCTGTCAGTTTCGGTTTGGCAGGATCGGAAACGTCGTACTGTCGCAAATCTCCATGCAGCCAATTTGAAAAGTACAGATATTTGTCGTCCATCGAAAGGACAAGGTCGGTAATCAAACCGGGGATCGGATCGGGCGCTCCGTCAATTTTTACAGGGTCAACAGTGATGACATTGTCCGCCACCCAATTGTTGTCCTTTTTGTACCAATGCCACATCGTACTGCTGAGTGCTGCACCGACGAAACCGTGCGTGCTCGTGGGATCGTGATGGAATCGAACTTCCAGCGGAATCATTCCCGTTTCTTTCAGATCAATCGATTGAATAATCTTTTTCGCTTTCCAATCCCAGAAATGAATATGCCGGCCGTATTTTCCTGCGGCGACATCCGCGGGTTTAAATCCTTGCGCGACTGTCGTAGGTGCCGCCCATTCGCTGCTGACCATCACATTATGGCGCGGCTGATACCAGAAATCGTAGTTAAAATTCATGCCTGACAAATCGTTTTCCCAACGACCGGTGACCTGGAATTTGTCGTTTAACAATGCAAAACCGCCTGGAGCATTCCCTTTGGCATCGCCCAAACATGAAATCATAATATTGCCATCGGCCAGACAATGAACCGTATGTGGCGCCGACAAGTTTGCTTTTGTAAACAGCTCTTGAGGTTCAATCACCTTGTGGATTTTCGGAGCCTTGGGGTCTTCGGTATCAACGATGTGGATTCGGCTGGAAGTGATCCCAGGCAATACGATAAACCTGCGATTTTTGCCTTCCTGGCCATGACAACTGCTACATGCATTCCAACCAAAATGATGAAGCTCGTCGCCAACGTTCGGCATTGGCAAACGATGAATGACCGAACCAAACGTTTTGGAATCAGGATCGCAATCGACGGTCGCCAGGTAATCCGGTTTCTTGACATCCGTACCGCTGTAAATTCCTGGAACGTAGGCAATGGTTTCCGGCGGCGCCTTTTGCGCATCCTCGACGGTCGCATAAGTTCGACAACAGTCTTCCGTTTCAGATTTTTTTCCGGAGCCCGGTTGTTTGCTGGATCCAGGTTTTGCCGTTTTCTTGTCAGCTTTTTTCTCTTGCTGACACCCGATTAATCCTGCCGAAGCACCAATGGCTGTTGCAGCCGAAGCTTTTAAAAATTCGCGACGTTCCATGAATCCCTCCGAGTCGAATGAGATGGTTGATTCCGCTAATTTAACGGAAAACATCGTCAATACAACGGTTGCCCGCGGTTTTCAGAAACTGAGGCATTAAACTGATTGCGATCTGTGTGCCAGTATTTACAATGCGACTGGGGATTGGGGCATAGCCCGATCGACGAATTCGTTCATCTTGAGGGGATGATGTTTCGACGATTTTTTCTGAATTGCTTGTCAATTCCGGTTTGTTGTCTGGCTTTGTGTTCGACGGCGCTGGCTCAAAGCAACGCTTATGACACGGTGGTGGGAACTGGAGATTCCGCAAATCGAGTCGATATCATTTTTATCGGCGATGGTTATCAGAGCAACGAATTGGAAACGGATTACGTTAACCACATCGACAATACCATTAACCATTTCTTCACCCAGGCTCCACTATCTCGTTATCAAAATTTCTTTAACGTCCATCGGGTAAACGTTGCCAGTAATGAATCCGGCGCCGACAAACCATTGGACGGTATTTTTGTCGATACGGCGTTGGACGCCAGTTATTCCTACGGCGGCAGCGTCGAACGTTGTTTGTATTTCAATACGACGAAAGCGAACAATGCCGTTAACGCTGCGTTGTCGGGAACCAGTATCGATGTCGACATGCGGCTAGGTACCGTAAACGATTCGAAATACGGAGGATGCGGCGGCCAATGGGGTGTCTATGCCGGAGCTAACGGCGCCGCGAACGAAATTGCGTTACATGAAATCGGACATTCATTCGCTAATCTCGCCGACGAGTACTTTTATAACGACGACCATTACAACGGCAGCGAACCCAGTCGATGGAATTTGACAACCGTTGTTGGCAATGGTTCCAACGGTGGCAAATGGGATCGCTGGTTAGGCTATGTCGATCCGGACACCGACATCGGCGCGATCGGTTATTACGAAGGTGGAGGTTATCACAAAACAGGGATTTATCGCCCAAGTGACAATTCAAAAATGCGCGCGTTAAACCGTCCGTTTGATGCCATCAGTCGCGAAAAACTTATCCATGAAATCTACGAAGAAGTCGATCCGTTGGATGATTGGCAAGACAATTCCAACACGCTGATCGACCCGTCGGAGATTTGGGTCGACGTTATCGATACGGATGTTATCGAAATCGAATGGTTTGTCGACGGAATTTCGTATGGCGTCTTGGGAGAAAATTTTGACATTCAATCGTTGGGCCTGGCAGCCGGCGACTACGAAGTCCAAGCGTATGCTTATGACACGTTGATTCAAAACTCGAACACTGGAAATTCGTTGGATTGGTGGCGATTGGATGCCACTCCATTAGAACAACGCGTGACCTGGAATGTTTCGCTCTCGGCGATTCCTGAACCGGGGACCGGTGTCGTCATCGTCTTGTTAGGCGGATTCGTATTGGCACGACATCGACGACGACGGTGCTGGGTCGCGCTGATTAATTCGGAAAGGTTCTAGTTTGAGCTGAGCGGCAAGGCGCTGCCGCCGGTAAACCCTCGAATACCGGCGGCTAGCGCCTTGCCGCTCACATTTGATCAACGCGACCTAACGAATTAACTCGTGGTCCAACAAATCGAAACTATTGAAAAAGTAGTCGATTTCATCGTTATCCAGAGCACCTTTGTCGACATTGCTGGTCAACACATAAACGCGCTGCCCGGTGATGTAGATCCGCGCGAGTTGATAAAACGTGCTTGTCTTGTGCGCAAATGAGCGACAGTAAACACTGTCAGCCGGCTTGGTCGTTTGTGAAAAAACACTTTGATCGTTTCCTTGCAAGAATTTTTCGACATCGTCTGCGTATTTTTGATCGCTAATCGATGAATCGCGCGGCGAGACCTCGACTGAAAACGATGGGCCATGTTGTTGGAAAACAATGGCTTTGTCATTTTTGAACTCACCTTCTGATGGCAAGGCAAACTGACATTGATGGTTCTCCGATTTGATCGTCGACCAACCGTTGATCAGAGTAGATGGTTTTTTAAATTCAGACAGGATGATGGCAATTCTCGCTTCGTCTTCGGCCGACGTGTCGACGACTTCGCGGGTGCTGGATTTTTTTCCACAACCCGACAACAGTGCTGCCATCGATATCAAACTGATTAACCACAACCGTTGTTTCATCACTATACTTTTGAAATTATTGAGCGTGTTTTTTCATTAAGTAATTGGCCAGGGGCGGGCAAAAACGATCCAGCCAAACCAGAGACTTGCCACCGGCCGACAAAATAATCTCGTGTTTGCCGCGTTTCATCGCTTTGATCGTTTTGGCTGCGACCTGCTCGGGTGACATCGGCGTTCCCAGTTTCGGATTTTTGCCACTGGCATCTTCTAAAACCGAGTCAAAAAACTCACTTGCGGTTGTACTGGGGCTGACCAACAACACATCGATATTTTGTTTTGAAAGTTCCGCTCGGAGCGAATCGCTGAATCCATGCACTGCAAATTTACTGGCACAATACTCGCTTTTGAGTGGAACCGCGCGATGGCCCAGGACGCTGCTGATGTTAACAATCATTGGCTGTTTCGACGATTTCAATAAATGCGGGATGGCGACACGAGTCATTTCAGTCAACGCAAAAAAGTTGACTTCCATGATTTTACGCAATCGTTCTTCGGATGCTTCTGAAAAATTCCCGATCGCCCCAACACCCGCATTATTCACCAAAATATCGATGCCGCCAAATTCGTTAACCGTCTCACTAACAATTCGCTGACGTGTATCCGACTCGGTCACGTCTCCAACAATGATTTTCAGCTGGCCACCGTTATTCTCAATCGCGTTTTTCAGTTCTTCGAGCCGATCCGCGCGTCGAGCATTAGCAACGATTCGAGCGCCTTGTGCAGACAACTGAATCGCCAATTGTTTCCCGATGCCGCTGGATGCACCCGTAATGACAACAACTGAATCTTTGATTTGACGGCGAGACATCGAGCCTGTTTTTTGTGTGAATTAAATTCATCAAGACGCTTGTTGCCTGTCGGCTACCGTTAGTTCCGGCAAAGATTCTACACCGTTTGGTTTGATGTCGCGAATGGCAACGGATGGGTCGTTAATGCGGCCGAGGTATTTGTCGGGCAGGCGGCATCGGATCGTGACGCGATCATTGTTGTAATCGGTCGATTGCACTTCGCCGTTGGCTGCCAAGTAAGCCAACAGTTTGCCATCGCTGGCATTGGCCTCGATTTCGACGTAGCGAAATGTTCGACTCAACGCATCGCTAACGGCGCGGGCGAATCGATCAAACCCGGTTTTGGTTTTGGCGCTGATTTGAATGGCGTTGGGATAGCGAGCATTGACAGCCTCGAGCAGACCGGAGTCTTCAACCGCATCGATTTTGTTCAGAACAAGCAGTGTATCTTTTTCTTCGATACCCAATTCACGCAGCACATCGAACACCGAAGCGATTTGTTCCAGAACCGCCGGGTTGCTGGCGTCAGCGACGTGCAATAACAGATCGGCCTGATGTGCTTCCTCAAGTGTCGCTTTGAAACTGGCAATGAGTTTGTGAGGCAAATCGCGAATGAATCCGACGGTATCACTGAGCAACACCGGCCCCCAACTTGGCAAATGCCAACGCCGCGTTCGGGTGTCGAGTGTCGCAAACAATTTATCTTCGGCCAGCACTTTGGCATCGGTCAATGAATTCATCAACGTGCTTTTGCCGGCATTGGTGTAACCGACCAACGAAACCGTCATGTGGCCTCGCCGCGAACGAACCTGCCGTTCCTTTCGCTTCTGAACTTTTTTGAGTTCCGCTTTGAGCTCGTGAATCCGTTTTTCGACCAGACGGCGGTCAACCTCCAATTGTTTTTCACCCGGCCCACGCATGCCCACACCCATTTTGAGTCGCGACAGGTGAGTCCACATTCGTTTCAAACGCGGCAGCGAATATTCGAGTTGAGCGAGTTCGACGGCCAGGCGACTTTCCAATGTTTGCGCGTGCGTCGCAAAGATATCTAAAATCAACTCCGTTCGGTCGAGCACTTTGACCTTGAGCGCTTGTTCCAGATTCCGCGTTTGAGCCGGAGTCAGATCATTATCAAAAATGACAATGTCCGCTTCATGAAATTCCACCAGTCGTTGCAGTTCGTCGACTTTACCGCGACCCAAATAAGTCGTCATGTCTGGTTTTTCACGACGTTGTGTCAACGAGCCAGCAACGGTCGCTCCGGCTGTGGTGGCCAATCCATGTAGCTCATCCAGAGGCCTGACCTCAAAAGAGTCCTGAGGTAAAAACACGCGCACCAATACAGCTACTTCGTTGTCGACGGCCTGAGCCCTATCTCGATCGTGCACGTTTTAGATTCGTTCCGTTGTTCAGTGAATGAATTGATACTTCTATTTTCACCACAAATGACTTTGGGGAAAAGTACAAATTCAGCCACGAAGGTTCGGAACTATTTCTTGATTTTGCCTGAGTCGCCAGCTTTTGCCTTTGTTTTGTCCGCTTTGTCAGTTTTCTTGGACGAATCGGATTTTGCCCCGTCTTTGCCTTTGGCAGGTTTTTTTCCTTCTTTTTTGATCTCAGGTTTCAAATACAGCAGCACTGGAGTCCCCAATGCCGGAATTTTTTCCGAATTTGCCTCCCAAATCAGGTCATCGGCCGATGCCGAGCTTTTAATCGGCAGATCCAAAGTCGCCGACGCAAAATTGGAAACGCAAACAAAATCGCCCGAATCGCCGTAATAGAATTTTTCGCCAGTGTCCGGATCCGTCCACACCATGCTGCCGCCGAAAACAAAATCAATATCAAGTTTCTTTTTCGTTTTGGCGTTTTTAATCATATCCTGAGCGCGACACTTTACTCGTTTCCCATCTTTCATCCAGACCACGGTCAATTCCACCTTGGGACCGGCGGCCGGTACATATTTCGGATCGAACAAAACGGGGTGTCCCGGTTTGGCTCCGACAGCAATCAATCCGGCGTGTACTTCGGACGAAAGTGCGTTTACGGTCACTATCGATTCGTGCGATTTGGCTTCCATACAACACGCAAATAATTCGAGCATCCCTTTTTCCAGGCAGATTTTGCCTTTGACAATCACTTGTTTGTTTTTGAAATCTGCCCAGACTTCGCGTTTTTTTGCCAGCCGAACCCAATGTTTGGGGATTTCGAATTCACCATGTTTAGATTTTTTGGTTTTTGAATTATCTTTCGATTCCTGTTGTTTGTCAGATTTGTCCTGCTTGTCAGATTTGTTTTCCTGTTGAACAACGGATTTTTTTGAATCCGTTTTTTCTTGCGGTTCAATTGAAACAGCTAACCCCAAGACGCAAAGCAAAATAAAAGTTACGCAAATTTTCATAACTAGTCCCGATAGCGAAAAAACAATTCTTGTTTCATGATAAAGATATGAATGAACCATTGCACTGGCAATGAATTCGAAACCATCCAAATATTGAGCAATTTTGGTTCCAAACACGATTCAGTTGCCCAGACCGCTGTAGAACGCGATTATTTCGGTCTTTGGGGCAAATAACATATAAAATATACGTCGAAGGAAATGACACCGTTGTCGAAACATGCGTCGAAAGTCGAGAATCACCGGGAAATCCCCAATTGGGACCAATGGCGACACTGTTTGGCGGCCAACGAGTCGGCGGTAATCGAAAACTTCAAAATCCCGGCAAAACGTAACCCGTTGTTTTGGAATCTGCCTCGCGGTGAGATTGACATTGGGATTGCGTTTTTGAAAGCTATTGAAAAACCGGGGTTTGAATTTCTATCCGCCGATTTTCGAGACCGCGATTTCGCTTTGGCTTATAGCGCGCATCGTTTGATCGCGACTCAGTCCGATCAGCAGCAATGGGAAAGTTTGGTCGATTTTCTGATCGACCAGATCGAAATCTGTGACAACCCGTGCTCGCTGGCCAATCAAATCCGCTCGATTGAATTACCGCTGGCGATCGCCGCGAATCTCCCGACGCTGGAGAATTCAGATGATCTTGCCAGCCGCGCTGTCGAACGTTTTGAATACAGTATGCAAACACATGTTAGCGCTGCAGGTCTGCTGGACTCCGATGTGATCGAACAATCTGCCGCCGTCGCCGCATGCTGGACACGATCCCGAATGTTGATGGATGCATTGGGCATCGATTTTTCCAGCGTGGAATCCAATGAAGATTTTGATTCGTTTCTCAATCAATTGATTTCTCTTACGCGCCGCAATCGGACGTTTCTATTTTCCGACCAGCGGATCAAATTGTCGAAATCTTTTCTTGAAACGGCTCAGTCGTTTTGCCGCGATACGACGGCGGTCAACAAATTGCAATTGACGATTGATCCTGCGGCCCAGTCCAGAGCATTGATCACTGGTTTTGATGAAATTGGCGTTTGCTGTGAAACCGCCAATGTCGCTGTCTTGCGCGATTATTGGATGCGCAAATCCAACGTTCTGGCAGTTCGATTTGGCCAACAGGCATGTGATCTACAATTGAGCAATGGCAGTTTGTTGTTTTCCGGACCGGTCAAAACCGAGCTGCGATTTGACGATGAAATCTGTGAACAATCATCCCATTGGAGCGTCGTCTGTTGGCATCAAGACGATGATGTCGAGTTTCTCGAATTGGAAGCCGATTTCGGCCCGTTGACCCTACAGAGATTTTTCTTGTTGGCGCGTGACGATCAATTTTGCCTGATCGGTGACACGGTCAAAACGGTCGACGCGGGAACCATTTCACACAAAATTGAATTGCCGATTTCATCGCAAATCGTACCCATGCAAGAAACTCAGAACACTGAGTTCTATTTGAAGGAACAAGAAAAAATCAAAAGCCTGGTGATGCCGTTGCGGATGGAAGAATGGATGACGAAATCCAATCGAGAAAACTGGCGTGTTCAACAATCGCATTTGAGGTTGCGAATTTGCGAACATGGCGGCGCATTGCATAATTCGGTGTTTATCGATCTGAGTCCAAAGCGGAGTCAAAAACCGAGGACGTGGCGTCAATTGTCGGTTGCCGAAAACCTGGCCACTTGCCCGTCGACGGAAGTCGTTGCATTTCGGATTCGCGTCGGCAAGCAACAATGGATCGTTTATCGTTCGATGAAAGAGCCGGCTAATCGAACATTCATGGGACAAAATCATTGCTGCGAGTTATATGTTGGCCGATTCAATGGCGAAGGTGACGTTGCAGAGTTGTTGACGGTAGAGTAACCATGTCGAACGAAAAAATCATTGCCCAAAATGTCCTACAAGTTCTTGATCGTATCGAGAAAGCGGCAGAGAATTCGGACCGCCGCGGGTCCGATGTGCAAATGGTTGCCGTGACCAAATATGTTGGCATGGAAATCGTCGACCACCTTTATCGGGCAGGTGTTCGGTTGTTTGGCGAAAGTCGCCCTCAAGTTTTGTGGGATAAAGTTGAACAATCAAATTATGACGATGTTAGGTGGCATTTGATCGGTCACTTGCAACGCAACAAAGTGAAACGAACCATTGGCAAGGTGGAACTCATCCATTCGGTCGACAGTCTTCGTTTACTGGAGGAAATCGATCGATGCAGTCGTGAGCAGCAACGCCCGACTAACATTTTGCTCGAAGTCAATATCTCCGGTGAGTCGGCAAAACATGGCCTGCAAACCGACCAGCTGCGAGAGATGATCGATCGGTCGTTGGAAACCGATTTTGTCACCGTGTGCGGATTCATGGGGATGGGCGGATTGGCCAGTACAGAATCAGAGGTTCGCGCTGAATTCGCAAGCCTTCGCCAAACGCGCGACCAAATGCGCGATGCCTATCAAAGTGAATCGATCGAACTCGAACATCTATCGATGGGGATGAGCAGCGATTTTGAATTGGCCATCGCCGAAGGCGCGACGATGGTGCGCATTGGATCGATTTTGTTTGACGGCATCCAACGATGAATCCCGACGACCTCAATCTCCGTGAAACCGGCGATGGAATTGAAATTCCCGTGATCGTTCGCGCTGGCGGTCGGAAAAACGAAATTCGCGGAACCCGGGACGGGCAATTGCGAGTCGCCGTCACTCAAGTCGCCGAGAAAGGAAAAGCAAATGACGCCGTGATCGCGCTCCTGGCTAAATCGTTTGGCATTGCAAAATCTTCGATCAAACTGACGCGCGGTTCCAAATCAACAAAAAAGACCTTTGAGATATCAAATATCTCAAAGGCCGAGTTGATTGAAAAACTCAAAGTTTGCTAGCCGAGTTTATTTTTTTGGTTCTTCGCCGTCACCTTCGACATCCTCATGCATCCAGCGTTTCAGAATGGGCGACAGGATTAAACAAAAGACTCCGGAGGCGATCGCGGAAATGGCAATCAGTTTAAATACATTTCCGTAAACGTCGACGGTTTCAGCCGGCGCCGGAATAAATGAACCGCCGCCACCATGTGTGACGCCAGTAAATTGCGCGATGATCGCCGCCAAGAATTGCGAGAACGCAGTTGCCAGGAACCAAGTTCCCATTACCGTCGACACCAAACGTGCCGGTGACAATCGTGTCACCATCGACAGACCGACGGGCGACAAACACAACTCACCGGTGGTTTGGAACAAGTAACCCAACACCAGCCAAACCAACGAAACCATGCCAATTTCGTTAGCCGCCGTCGCTCCGATAAAGAAACATCCGAATCCCATTCCGAGCTGAACCAAGCCCAATGCAAATTTGACCGGTGTACTCGGTTCAATTCCTTTGGACGCCATGACACCCCAAATGATGGTGAAAATCAGACCAAAGATCAAAATAAAGATCGGATTCACCGCTTGATAAATTGACGCTTGAACCTCACCGCCTCCGATAGTCATTCCGACGTTTTGACTGGTGTAGGTCCAATCCAATGTTTTTTCTTCTAACGGCAGTTCTTGCTTTTTCGCTTCGTCATCAAACGTGTTGACGTAATCTCGCAAGTAGGTCAAACCGGTCATCGTCAGACGTTTTTCTTTCAACATCGCTTTGACTGTTTTTTCAACACCCAAGCGTTTGACCAATTGCCCCACCAATTTCTCTTTGGCTGCTTTAATCTCGTCTTCCGACCCGCTAGTGGGATTGAGAACGGACGAAGCCTCAACGGCGTCGGTGACTTTTTGTTCGACGTATTTGTCCCAGACCTTTTCGGCATTCCATTCCGTCATTTTTTCTTCGGGCGTTTTCTTCGGCTCTTCTTCTTTCTCGTCCTCTTTTTTATCGCCGTTGCCAGCGGTTTCTGGTTTTGGAGCCGGCAGTTTGGTGGGATCAATTTCGCCGTCATCATTGAGTGCCTGAACGACATCGGCGACAGTTACGTGCCCCGTTTCTTTCCAAATCGCTGCAATCAAATCGTCTTTCGCTTTGTCGACCGCCGGATCGTAGGTTTCGGTAAATTTGCGTTTTTCGATTTTGTGGCGTTCGACGAGTCGGGCTACTTTTGCCAGCCGCTGTCCCATTTCTGGGTTACCATTTTCAAACCCTAAGAACTGTTGGGTCAGTTTTGGCAAGTCTTTGACATCCGCCTTTTCGGAACCCAATGAAATGGCCAGCGTCACCGTTTCACCGACATTGGACTTCTCGACTACGCTAGACGATCCGTTTACGCGATTCACATTTCGGTCGGTAAAGTTGTTGACAGAACTCCCCGCTTGCTCAAAGAACGACCAGAACAACATTGAAAAGAAAGTCAGGATCATCACAACATACATTCGCTGCCGTGGCACTTTACCCAAGCGGAACATTTGTGACACCAGGTAAAACAACGCGACCAGGCCGGCTACCATCAAAATCAAACCGGCAGGCCGACTCGATTCTTTGACCACCGTTCCCAAAATTTGCATCGCAGCGCTGTCGCTGAATTCGAATTTCTTGATCGTTTCGTCTGGAATCATCTGGACTCCACCTTTGGCGCCAAACAAAGGTTCGAATCCAGAAACCAACAACATAAACACGGGAACAGCCAAGAGTGCCCCGCCGTAAACCCACCATTCTTTCTTGACAGCTTCTTGGCTCGGAGGCATTCCCGCACCGGCTGGCAAACCCGCTTTGAAGACCGCCATGCAACTGAGGATCGCGGCGGCGACGAGAATTGCTGCCATTCCGTAAAAAACAATCGTGGTTGGCAAATCGTTGGGATGAAAACGGCACATCGCGTAAGCGATACCGCCAGCCCCCGCCAAAATCAAAATTTGCGTCAAACTATTCGACAAAAATCCAATGGATAAATCGCCTTCTTTCTCACGCTGTCCCAATGACAAAAATGCAAGAATACCTGCGACCACCAACGTCGCTGCGACAATCCAGTTGAGATACGGGTTGATCGCTTCAAGCTCCTTGAGTTCCAGAATATTCAGCGTTGCACAAGAACAACTGACCAACAGCAGCAATTGAGAAATAATGGTTGGTGCAATAAAAACAGCCAAACCCGTCAGCATACCAATCGTGGCCAACCCGAACCCTTTGTGCCAACCAAAAGTTTCACCGACATAACCACACAACAGCGGAGCGATCGCAGCACCGAGGTTGATTCCAATGTAGAAAATGGTGAAACCACCGTCACGTTTGGGACTTCCTTGCGGATACAGCGAACCGACCATCGTCGAAATATTCGGTTTAAAAAACCCATTACCGACAATCAGCAGGGCAAGGGCCGTGAAAAATGCGTTTTTATTTTCGATAGTCATCGTCAAGTGGCCGCCAGCCATAAACAGGCCGCCCAGGATGACCGCCCGGCGGGCACCAATCAAACGGTCGGCAATCATGCCACCGAAAAATGGCGTCATATAAACCAACGCCGTATAGGCACCATAGATCGTATAAGCGTCTCCGTCCCCGTAGGTCATAAACCCTTTGATCATGTAGAAAACCAGCAGGGCCCGCATTCCATAGTAAGAAAACCTCTCCCAAAGCTCGGCAAAGAACAAAGTGAACAGCCCGGTTGGATGCCCAAACATCAGTTCTTTTTGTGGAAGGTTCAGGTCTTTCATGAAGTACTCCAGACGATCATTGATAAATTTTGATTGGTAGGAATTTTGCTGGCCAAGAGGATTTTTTACTTCAAGCCACAACGAATCGCAAGCCAAGTCTGCCGGTCGCGAATCGAAATGCGTTAGAAAGACCAAATATCCCAAATTCGGCTGGTTGAAGTTGCGCGATTTATCACGAAAATAAACTTTCTCTTCGATCCTCTCATCAGCCTATCCAAAGTCCTTTCTGATGCTTGCAAAACTTCAAACATTTACCCTCTTGGGCATTGACGCTTTTAATGTCGAAGTCGAGGTCGATGTATCACCTCGTGCTGCACCAAAAACAATTCTCGTCGGCCTGCCGGACGCGGCAGTTCGGGAAAGCACTTTTCGGGTAGAACGAGCGTTGGTGAATTCAGGATTTCAACGCCCCAACGATCGCATTGTGATCAACCTGGCTCCGGCCGAATTGCCGAAACAGGCCGCTTCGTTTGATCTGCCAATTTCTTTGGGCATCCTCATTGGCAGCGGACAAATGGAGTCTGACAAACTCGATCAATATGCCGTCGTCGGCGAATTGGCTCTGGAAGGCAACACACGACCGGCCAAAGGTGTTTTGTCGATGGCGATGGCCGCCGCTAGAGCTGGCGTACACGGCATCGTGGTCCCACGTGAAAATGCTGCGGAAGCGGCTGTGGTCGAACAATTGGAGGTGATTGCGGTCGATAGTTTGTCTCAAGCGGTTTCTTTTTTCGCGGGTCAACTTGAAATTGATCCGACTCCGTCGCGGGTCTCGGAATGGTTTGACCAGTTTTCAATTTACGATGACGATTTTTCAGACGTGCGCGGACAGGAACTTGCCAAACGAGCGATCACCATCGCTGCTGCTGGTGCGCACAACATTTTGATGTTGGGCCCGCCGGGAAGCGGAAAAACAATGCTCGCGAAACGAATCCCGACAATCATGCCAACGTTGACCCCGGTCGAGTCGATTGAAACAACACGTGTTTACAGCGCCGTCGGACGATTGGACGCTGGCCAACCGCTGATGGCTACGCGACCGTTTCGTTCACCCCATCACACGATTAGCGAAGCGGGCTTGGTAGGAGGAGGCAGCACACCGGTGCCGGGCGAAATTTCAATGGCCCACAACGGCATTTTGTTTTTGGACGAACTGCCCGAGTTCAACCGCCGAACTTTAGAAGTCATGCGCCAGCCATTGGAGGACGGGACGGTCACGATTTCTCGCGCTATGGCTTCCACAACGTTTCCCAGCGATTTGATCTTGGTGGCAGCCCTGAACCCATGCCCTTGCGGATACCGTAGCGACCCGCGCCGCCAATGCAATTGTACGCCACCGCAAGTCGAGCGCTACATGAGCAAAATTAGCGGCCCGTTGCTTGATCGAATCGACATTCACATCGAAGTGCCGGCAACGGAATACAAAGAGTTGTCGTCACGTACTCCAGGAACATCGAGCCAATCGATGCGCGAGTGCGTTGAAGTTGCTCGCGTTCAACAACAACGACGTTTCGCCGATTTCAGGATTCTGTTTAATGCGCAAATGAACAGCAAAACCATTCGTATACATTGCAAACTGGATCGACCCGGAATGGAGCTCATGAAATCCAGTGTCAACGAACTGGGCCTTTCCGCCCGAGCCCACGACAAAGTCCTCCGCGTCGCCCGCACCATCGCCGATCTGGACCAATCCGAAAACATCAAATTGGAACATTTGAGCGAAGCGATCAATTATCGGATGCTGGATAGGGATGTTTATAATTAACTTGAATTGAGGAATTGTTTCCCACTCGGGAATTTTGTTTGATGCACAGAGAGGTCTCAATGGCTCACAACGGCGCTTTGGAATGACGCGACAATCGATCACCCGACGATTGAGTTGTGACGGTGTATCCATGCCGCTGAAAGGGCTTCAGATTTACTCTCGGACCATTCATTTGCCGAGAACTTATGTGAGCCTAAGCTGTGTCAGCTTCATCGTCCGAGTGCTTTTCTACCCCCACTTTTCCCCACCTCGAAGTTTCACTTCGAACGCAATTGCGCAGCTTCTGTTCGTGTCATCGGCCATTGTGACCGAAGCGATTGAGGGCTTCGCTGAAAAGGGAAAGGCAATACTGGATTGGGCAGTTTCCTGGTCTTTTCTTTCGTTCTTTTTTGAGATTCTGGATGTTTTTTTTGTACCGCTGACTCGTAGAAGCATATTCAAAAGAAGGGACAGTTTCGAGAACGAAAGAATTGAATGAGGAGAAATATCATGAAGATGACGTTTCAAAAATCGCTGGCTTTTTGTGGTATGTTTTTTGCCTTGGTTTTCACGGCCAGCGCAGCATTGGGACAAGTAGAGTTTGAAATCATTCACGATGAAGGCACAGCAACGAGGGACGACTTCGTACTAAAAAGTACTTTGAAAAACACTTCAAAAACTACAGCACTGGGCGCTATCGTTCGATACCAAGCGGAATTCAAACTAAAAATTGGTGAAGCAATTGATAGTAATGGAGTAATTACTCCCATATGGAATACCGTCGCTGTTCGCGATCTCCAATGGTATATCATTGGTGGATGGGATTTTGCCAATGGCAGAATCGTATTTCATACCGCTCCAAGCATCTTCAATCGGCATTGTAAGGCGGATAACGCTTTAGTTCGTTGTGACGACATAGCTAATCCGTTTATGGAAAACGGAAAGTACACTTTCAAAGTTGTCTGGTGGCGTCGAGTTCAGACAGGAATAATGGGACCATTGATTTGGGTCAATCTTGGCCAGTCAATAGAGACAAAAGAGGTCGAGCGCGACGCCGGAGGTACGGGCAATGGAACGGGAGCTGGTAGTAGTAATGGAAATGGCAACTAGTGCCGATCAGTTACGAACACGATGCAAAAGGTATGCTGCGACCCACTAAATTTCGTGTGGGTAGCTGGATACCATCCACTGGTTAACTTGCTGATCCAGTAGTCATAGCGAAATGCTTGTTCCCACTTTGTCGTTTCACACGCGCTTTACACCGAACTCAGTTGGTAATTGTTATTCGCCAACAGACTGTTTGCTTGTGGATTGCTTTCGTTTCCCAGGTAGATAACTTTCGATTGCATTTTTTCGAACTTCATCATCTGTAAACCATGCTGGCTTGAATTGCCTTTTTGCATAAAGTGGAGCTTGATCGAAGTAGTGTATTGATTTTGGATCTCTGCTTTGACCGAACGCCATGACCGAAAAAGCTCTGGGCGGAGTGTTGAATTCAACAACACTGACAAATGAATGACCGTGGGTATCATATTGAAATTTTGAACCCTCCGGACCAAAGGTGTTGAAGGTAAATATTGTTCCGGTTTGAAAAGGCAAACCGGCAATCGGCAAACTTTCTTTTTTGTCTGAGAATTTTTCTGCTGGAAGTTTTCGTTGCAGACGGTTTATCTGGCCGATCGGGATTCGCCAACTACCTCGCCGTTTTTCAAGAATTTCAACAATGGTAGACAGGCGGCTGAGCAATGGAAAATCTTTATCGCTCGCGTTGACCAAGAAGATGCCCATACACAATGCCGCTGCAACTGAATCAACATCGGAACGACAATTCCAGTTATTCAACTCATTGATGGGTTCTCGAAGGGAATTCGCTTTGGCAGGAAATTTTATTTGAAATTGCTTGAACTCCTTGTTGAGATTCGCGACCAGTTGTTCAGCATCGGCCGAGGGTTTCTTTCCCCACTCCGCTAAGTCCCATCAAAGTTTCACTTCGATACTAGTTAACGCCGTTGATTTCGCGTCATTGTGGTTATCGGCCGCAAACCGACGCACCACGGGCTTACCGATTCTTCACCTGCTTTGAAGTCGGTCACAAACGAGCCGGGATTTTTGCCGAGTCAGCTTTGTTTGTTCAACCGTCGAAGAGTGTTGTCGAGATTCTGCTTCGCTGCGGTGAGATTTGGGTCAATGGCGATGGCCCTTTCGTAAGCGCTTCTCGCTTCTTTTAATTGGTTGGTTTCGTAGTAACTATTTCCAAGGTTGTTCCATGTGAACGAGTCGTTGGGTTCAAGTTCTGCAGATCGTTTGAGTATTGGTATCGCCTCCAACTGTCGCCCCATCGAATTGAGTACGAATCCTTTGTTGCATAACAGTCGGCTCTCTTCGCCGTACTCTAGTGCGCGTTCTAAAACTACCATCGCATCCGAGTTGCGGCCCAGCGCAGACAAGACGCTCGCATAGTCAAGTACGGTTGTTGTATCATTCGGACGAGTTGCCACCAAACGACTTAGCAATCTTTCGGCTTCATCGACTGCGCCTTCATTCCATAACTTTTCCATGGTCCTCCGATGTTCGAGAAACTTAGCGTCAGACATTGTCGATTCAGGCGGATGCTGGCTAGTCGAACTCTCATTACTCTTATCCGTCCGCATGGCAAACGATTTTCCCAAAGCTCGCGGTAGCGACTTTAGCCAAGTCCATAGGCGTGCAAATGCAGGGGTCGACAAACCTGCGGAAGACTGACTGTTGGCAAACACAGCACGTGTGGAGGCCAACCGCAGCTTGTCATCCATAACAACACAAACACGCATGGCCCTATCCATGTTCGCTAATGCCTCCTTCCAGCGCCTTGCCTCGGAAAGAAAGATCGCCTTTGATTCCAACGCTAACATCCACTCCCTTGCAATTGGGGCATAATTCGCGGGTCCTTCTTTGACCAAAGTATCGTAAGGAATGATCAATTCGAGAATCGGAAACACGTCATTGGCTAAAACCCGAATCGCTCTTTTGCATCTATTTCGGATCTTTTGGTTGCGACTCAAAGCGATCGCCTTTGCACGTGAAATCTTCAGCCACCAATTCGACGCATTATACTTTGCAAGGATCACAGCACTCGCGTGCAACGCGGCATATGCATCTTCTGTGTTTAGGTGACGGCCGTCACGCATTGTGACGCCATCCGATATCTTGATCACATTCAGATAGTCCTGCGTTTTCTTGTCGAGAGGTGGATCAATACTCAGATCGATGATTTCTGGATGACGATCCGTAAGTAGTTTCAGGGGACCAAGTGCTAGGTCTCCTCGGTGTATCTGGCTTAGAAACGTCGACAATGCGTAAAGTCGATCGTTCTCACTCATATTCAGTAGATGCTTCGTGACCGCTCGTCTGAATGCCATTGAATCGCCAGTTGATTCAGCTGTTCTGTTCATCACAGTGAACGCATCGAGAATGCTGGTTGTCTCACCTGCCACCGCAAGACATGTCCCGGAAAACATATCGCTCCAAGCTCGAGGAGGCTGGACTTGATGCGGGGAACTCTTAGACTCATGGATAATCCAGACGGCATTTTGTAAAGGACAACGCTTGAGTAAATCGTGGACATCCGGATCGTAGGCACCAGAATAACCGACAAATAGTACTGTGGCATTGTCTAACCGGTCCGCAAGAATAGCATGGTGAAAGTGATCGTACGAATTGACTAGATCGGCCGATGTGATACCGAGATCCTCGCCAATCATTCCATGCAGGTGGAAAATTGCATTGGCCGACGAGTCAATACACTTGTTTGACCACCGCGACTTACTCCAAGACTTGGCTAAATCGTGAGATTCGAATGATTCGAGCAGATTATCGAGGATCAGGTCGAAGTTGGTTGTAAGAATGGTCTGTAATCGATACTCCGTTGACATTTTGGCGATTTGACGATGAACACGATTCGGTTCGCGCGAATTCATCCAATGAAGCGCTTTTAGTGGCTCGTCGCCGAACATGGAACGAAGCGTTGCGAAGAACTCCGTAATTGGCAGCTCTAGAAACGCACGATGAATTGCATCAAATTCTGCACCGACAAATCGCCGCATTAGGTCATCAGTTGGATATATCGCGTGTAAGTAGTCGCCCATCAAGCCAGCGAAGGTGGGAATGCAGCTCGGCGCCCCGCGTGATACTCCTGCACCTGCAAAGATAACTAGGTTTTCAGCTTTCGAAACCAATTGGATAACTTCGTCCATAGCACTTCGCCGCTGCCAAATAACCCGCTAACTTTTCACAAGTAAATCGTACGTACCGGCAGTTACGCTAGATAACATTTTTTTTGAGACACATTACAGAATTATCTTGCATAACGATTGGCCTGTCCAACTCTGCTGCTGCTTTACCATCCATGATTGAAACTCCGTGAACATTGGTTGTTAAGTATTTCAATTGAACGAGCAACAAACTACGAGTTGACGCGTAAATCACTGGCTGGGGCCAGTGGCACCCGACCGATTGATTCAAATATCCCAATTTTGCAGGACCCAATGCAGGGTTTCTGATCTACCGTTGGAATCAAGTTGCTCGATCCTGGTTTGGCAAACTATTTTTATCCAGCTTGATTCGCAAACGGAGGAAAGAAATGACAACCGCAGAAACGGTCTCAAAAAACGGACTTTCTGATTTCCAATTCGGAACAAAAACGTTCTTGTTGTGGGTGATTGTCGCTGCGATCACTGTTTCGGCCATTCTTACCTTGGGGACGGCATCGTCCTACGTAATCGCAATACACTCAGCGATCGTATTGTTTCTGTGGAATCGTGTTACAAAAAACTGGTCCAACAAAAACGACGACCAGAAATTCGGGGCAATCGCCATTTTGTGCCTGACATTTTTGGTAACGCCATGCACCTTTTGCATTTCCTGGCTCAACAACGATGTTCGCGAGAACCGGATGGTTGCCATTAACAAATCGTATACCAACGTACAGGATTGTGACGTGTCCATTTATGACGTCAAAGGATTAGTGCGATTGAACGTTAGTGCTACCGTCAAAAACAGATCCGATTTTGAGAATCTGCGCCGCCGCACATTGAGGATGGCAACTGAGATCGAAGGAGATTCAGCTCACTGGCGAGTTTTTATTCAAGATGAAAATCGCCTGATCGACGTGTATGAGATGGAATTGGTTTCGCAGGAAAGAAATCGTTCATAGAGTTCTTTGCAAAGTTGTCGAGTTGCGATAACCGATGACGCAATACACATCGACAGGGCCAAGTCGTTCTCGCTAAAAAACGTCGTTTAGTCATCGCTATTCGACTGGTCTTCGAGTTTTATTCCGAGCTTTTTTAGAGCGGATCGGGCACGGTTTTTGTCTTTAAAATGTCCGTACCAGGCATCCACGACTCGACCTTTCCGATCGATAATGTAATTGACCGGCACGCCGCCTTTGCAACCCAAGTCTTCGTAAACCGTTTTTTTCGCTTTCTCTGAAATATCAAATACGATTGGATATGTCAGTTTGCGATCTTTGACAAATTTTTCGACGAATTTTTTTTCGTCCATGCAGTTGAGCCCGATCACGACCAGGCCGTCCTTCGAATGTTTTTGATAGATATTTTGGAGATCGACCATCTCCGTACGACAAGGCGGTCAGCCAAGCCGCCAAATGCATAACCAAACGACTTTGTCGCGAAATTTTGAAAGCTGCAAATCGCGCCCATCGAGACCAGCCAGTTTGAACTCAGGAGCCTGCTTGCCCGCTTTGACAAGACTGCGAGATGCCTTGGGCAAATACCAGCGGCTCCATGATTTCGGTGGCTGCCAGACGAAGTGTTTTTTGTCGATTTTGCCGTTGACTTGAACGTCCGACCAAATCTCTGTCGTCGTGATTTCGCGCGAAGCACTGATTTTTTGAATGAGCTTTCGAGGCAAATGATCAGAAGTGGAAATCCAAAGTGTGCGCGTTCTTTGGCCTTTCAAAAACGAGCGAAGTATAACATCGCACTCGTGATCTCCGATTTTCTCTGTTCGCAAATATTTGCTGCTGTCCAGCGACGCATCCATGTTGTCTCGATAGCCGTGAAAAATACTTGGCTCCACGACCAGCATCGACATGCGGGCCAACATGTTGGTGCGGTGCGAAATCGATCTTTTCGATTGTGGCCAGTTCAACCGGAAGTATTGTTTTTTTCGCACGGCGAGATCCGGTTCGTCACTGAAGCCGTACATCGGTCGACCTTCTGGCCAATAGACCCACACGTCTTTGCCATCTCCAACCATGATGCCACCCGATTTTCCATCGTCGTACTTGGAAATGACGCGGAAGAAGTTTGGTTTTTGCAACTCAATTTGATAGCTGCTTTTCCGCGCTCTCCCGCGCGATTCGATCGTGTATTCACTTTTCCAGCTCGCCGTCTTGGCCTTTTGCAGCGTCTTGACCATCTTGTCATAGATGGCGTCAGCATCTTTTTTGTCTTGGCCGCTGACGGTTGCCTCACCTACTGCAAAAATTAAATAGGCAAGGAATATTCGATGAAATGAGTTCTGCAAACTCGTCGAGAAACCAAACATTGGATTGGCTTGCATTTGACTGTCATCCCGATTTTTCAACTAGTCCAAGGCCCGGTGCAATTTGTTGCCGCTGGCATTTGAATCTTGCGAGGATCTTGGATTGCGGGCAAGAAATCGAGGTACAATCAACGTACCGAATCGATTTCGATTTTGACGCGTTTTGCCAGCGCGCGTCACGCCGATGCCCTCGTTTTAAAAAAATCGCGACATTTCAAAATGACTAGTAAATCGGCTAAACCTAGAATCTGGAAAAAATTCAAGATTCATAAACGCACCGCCGCTGTCGTTTTTTGTGTCGTCATATGCCCATGGATTCTCATTGCAGTTCCCGGAACCATTTGGGGCGGTGGCGGAACATCAGTCATGACTGTAGGCCATCGAAAACACGGCTGGCCGTTTGTGCATTTGGTAAGCACTCACGTGAAGATCAACAAATATTGGTACAAACAAAACTTCGCTCCCAACCAGGCTCCACATTCTCCATCACTGGAAGAAATTGCAAAATACTGGGCAGATAATTTCGCCCCGCATGTTAAACCGGTTCAACTCGATTTCAGATTCGACAGGGATCCATTTTTTACCGAAATGGATTGCCGTTTAGGATTTTGGTCGGATCCTCTTAACTGGCCCGTGGGAAAATCATGCCTCCATTTGTCACCTCGATATATTGGCCTGGGATTGAATTTGTTGATTGTCGTATTGATCGCTTGCGCGATTGGAACAGTCTGTGAATATCGAATTCGGCGACACCATCGGCTGTTCAAATTTTCGCTCAAAAGCTTGATGATATTCACAGTTTTGGCGTCGATCGTCGCCGCCTGGCTCGTACGCATTCAGTTGCAGTCAAATACGACGGCAAACCTCAATCAGTCGTTGTTGCAATTACAGGATGACGATTTGCTGATGGTATCCTTCGAACAGGAATCGCAATTTCCACTCGTACTTTCGCAATTGCTCAATCATGGCAAATTCCCATGGGGAGCCACGAATAATTTTGCATGCACCAAATCGGGCAGGATTGAGATTTACCTGGAAGACACGATCCCGCAAGAATTCAATCAGATTGTAAAACTCGCGAAAGAATCAGGATATCAATTGGTCATCACCGTTGATGAATTTACACCGAAAAAAAAGGCTATGTTGTGCGCATTCAACGAAATGAATATCGTCGATTTGACGATCGATCTCGATGCTATTAATTGGATGGATCAAATGTTTGACTCAAATGGTCGAGAACTCACTTTGAAACAGGCCGCTATTCGCGTCAATCGTGAACTGGATTTCAAACTTGACCTGCCTCATCTGGAAAACCTGACATTGTCACTTGACTCGGACCTTTGTCAGGTCGCGCAATTACAGATATTCATCGGATTAACGCCTTCGAACTGCTCCATTACCGGAGTTTCAAATGAAGGAGCCAAGTTCATTCTGGAAACAGCGGATCAGTGGCCGGAAAACATGAAACTCGTTTTCCTCAGCAATGTTTCAGCAGACATTCGTGAAAAGATTCGAGCCAGATTCAAAATCCAGGAGTGATTCGCTTGCTTGAATCGCTCATCAACGCAAACTACACTGCGATCACCAAAGATCGGTTCCGAAAGGAGCCTAATGACAATCATTCAATACAGCCTGCTTGCGCACGACGGATTTTCATGATGAATACCGAACCAACACGTTTAGTCGTTGTTGCCGTAACGTTTTTGTTTTGTTTCGGCCATTTTGCGACCGAAGCTGACGCCCAAAAATCACCCAACATTGTGATCATCGTCGCTGATGACCTGGGATGGAAAGACGTTGGCTATCACGGCGGCGACATCGCCACACCGAACCTCGATCGACTGGCAAGCGAAGGTGTGCGACTGGAAAACTGGCATGTTGCTCCGTTGTGTTCGCCGACCAGGGCCGGTTTGATGACCGGGCGCTGGCCAATTCGTTATGGAATGGGCGAATCGGTAATCACCCCTTGGCGAAAATGGGGGCTGCCCACAACCGAACGAACTATCGCTGATCTATTGGCAACCGCTGGTTACGCGCGACGTGGAGCGGTTGGGAAATGGCACATCGGGCATTACAAAACGGAGTTGTTGCCGCTCAACCGAGGTTTCACTTTTTTTTATGGGCTCTACAACGGAAACTTCGACTACTTCACGCACAAACGCGAAGGGCAACTCGACTGGCACCGCAATTTTGAAACGGCACACGACGAAGGCTACGCGACTGATCTGATCGGACGTGAAGCTGCCAAATTCATCGACGACAGCCCGACCGACAAACCGTTTTTTCTTTACGTCCCATTCAACGCTCCGCACACCCCGTTTCACGCCAAAAAAGTCGATATCGCCAAATACGCCAAAGTCAAAAATGAAAAACGTCGCATCTACTCGGCGATGGTAGACTCGATGGATCAGGCCATTGGTAAAATCTTGAAAGCGCTCGAACGAAAAAAGATTGCCGACGATACATTCGTTTTGTTCTTTAGCGACAACGGCGGGACCTCGATCGGCAACAACAAACCGTGGCGTGGCAACAAAGGATCGGTCTACGAAGGTGGCGTGCGGACCCCTGCGTTGGTACGTTGGCCCGCCGGTGGAATCAAGGGCGGTGGCAAGGTCGATGGGATGATGGGAATGATCGATGTCTATCCCACCCTCAAACGACTCGCCGGTGTCAAATCCAAAGACCGCAACCGGATTGATGGAATCGATGTGTTAGACATCATGCGAGGAAAAAAGAAAGCTCCCAAGCGAGATTGGTTCAGCTACATCGCACAGGGCAGACCCGAACAAGCGGCGCTATGCGATGGCACTTGGAAGTTGGTCGTCACCAAAGGCAGCGCATTGGACGTCAAACTCGACGGAAGTTCGAAGACGCCTCAAACGGAACTTTTTCGGCTCGATCGCGACCCAGCAGAGTCTAAAAACTTGTTAAAAGACCATCCCGACGTGGCGGCCACGATGTTGAAACGATTGCAGGCTTTCAGACGTCTCAAAATCGACAACATTCCAGATTTCCGCGAAGGAAGAAAGGGCTTCAAAGCGCCCAAGGATTGGAAAATCAAATAGCCACAATCGTTTGTTGCAGTGGCGATCTGGTTTCTATTCAAAACCCAAATCAATGACCAAACATTGTTCCGGGTAAATGTGTTCAACGGGAACTCCGACCTGCTGGGCGACGATCTGCCGGACTCGGAGAGCGGTTTCTCGCTTGGTCCCTGGTTTGCAGCGTCTCATAAATTCATCGTCATCGATCGCAGGCCATTTCGATTTGAATTCGGCTCCAAGACGCCAAAAATTTCCCGTTGATTCGGGTAATTGCCACTCCAACGTTTTACAGAGCAACCAAACAATAATAAACAGCCCGAACATAAACATGCAAAACATCGAATGCTCCAAGTTGATCAATACAATGCAACGTTTTATACATTACAGACAACAACCGGTGAAGTGATTTTTTTTGCGATTTTACGAACGATCCCTTAAGATGTTCAGCCTGCCGCCCATTTTTCGTCAAACTCTGGACAACGTTCAATACGTTGCCATCTGCCAGGCGACCTCAAAAAAAGGAACATACCATGAGCGATCCATCCCGTCGAAGTTTCCTGTTTGCATCCAGTGGCGCTGCGGCAGGGTCGTTTGTCGTTCCAGGTTTGACCGAAGCGGCAGTTCAGCAAGCCAATGATTTTTCCAAAAGTGGATTGGTGACGGGCTCACTCAAATCGTTACGGCACAAATCGATTCCGGGATTTTTGAGCGCCGAACAAATTGCTCCACATCATACCGCTCACTATGGAGGTGCATTAAAAGGTTATTCGGCAGCCGACGAAAAAATTGAAAAATCAATCAAAGACGGCAAACCGCTTGATGCCGCCGCTTTCGGCGCCCTCAAACGCGCGGTCAACAGCAAAGGAAACAGCGTTGTGCTGCATGAAATGTATTTTGACGGCATCGTCCCGAAAGCGCCCGATCCTGCCAAAGACGTTCGAACCGCCATCGAAAAACGATTCGGGTCGTTGGAAAAATGGGCCAATGACTTTGCTGCGTCGGCGAAAAACGCTGCTGGCTGGGCCATGTTGGTTCAACATCCCGTCAACGGCAAACTGTACAACGTTGTCTCCGATGAACACGCGATGGGAGTGATCTGGATGGCAATGCCGTTGATCGTCATCGATACTTATGAGCACGCGTTTTACATTGATTACAAAAACCGAAAATCAGATTACGTCGACAAATTCCTCGACCATATCGATTGGAAAGAAGTCAACAAAAGGTTCAATGGCAAAAAAGGCTAGAGAACTGGCGCTAAAAGTTAGTAACATCCAAACCGCCATTTGTGCGATTTCATTGAATTGATGTCAAAACAATAAATCCAATTAACATCAGTCCGCCAGTGCCACAAATGAACGTCCACATCCAGTCTGATAAATTTTTGGCAAATTTTGAACTGCTTAGTTCGGTATAGGCGCAAATTGCCAGAAAGAACGGAATGAGAATAACTGCTGCGGACCAGATCCATTGTGGAATTGTGTGAAACGGTGGCATCAACCCCAACATCGTCAGGTTCGCTATTGTCAGCGATCCATAGGCGATGGCAATGATAATTCGAATTTTGAACCACCCGATAAATCTCAAAACCGCCAGGCAGTAATTATGAAGCTCTTTGGGATGGTTTTGTTTTTGGCACGGCGCGCAAAGCCCTTGGTTCTTCTGGTAGGTTTTCCTCAACAACCGACAACCGCACGAATCACATTTGGTATACGAAGAATCATTCTCGGGCATCGTTTTAGCTCCAATAACGCTGGACACGCCATTCAAGCCGTCTGCGAAAGTTGAACATGGTTGCCAAGATCCGAACTTTGACGCATTCTCATCAGGTAGATTTTATTCGCTTAACGACAATTCCGTAGCCCCTTAAAACCAACAAAATCAGTTAAAGAAACCGTCGTTCCAGCATTCAGCTGGTGAGTACACAAACCGACGACACAAACGATTTAATATCAGAGCGGTTTGATTCCTCGATGTAACATTTATGCACCCTGCATCGGTTGGGTTGGGTAGAAAAGATCTTTACCGCTTTTTTCTGCTCAGCATCATTTTCATTGCCTGAAAATCAAAGGTCACCGAATAGTCTCGGAAAAACGCATGCGAAATTAATCCGCCGATGCGAAACCCCATCGATTTTTCCAAGCTTTCGGGAAACGGCCCGAACAAACCCGTCAATTTGTTCTTCTCGGCGCTGCCCAGTTTCAATGAATCGACCGTAAACAATTGAATGTCGATTTTTCCACCGCCACCCATGCCTTGAAATTTCGGACCTGCCGGTTTGATGCCCGCTTGGTCGAGTGTTGATTTGGGGCAAGTAAACGCTTGGCCAGCCAAACCGGTGTCGACAAAAAACAACATTGATTTTGACTTGTTGACACTGCCCCAGGTCAACACGAGATGATCGCTGCCTAGATAAAACGGAATATCAATCTGGTCATTGGCCGTTTTGCGTTTGGCCGACGGGCGCGTCAGGATCAGCGATTGTCCTGGATAGTCGATCGTAAACCGAAACTGTTTGAGCAACACCGTCCCGATCACGGCATCAATTTTCATACCGCCTGCCGCAGCAGCAAAACGTCGAGTGGGCAAAATGTGAACTGGAACATGTTTGACGGTCAGCTCGCCCATGGTCAGTGAATCAATCCGCCCCTGAACAACTGCCATTTTTTTTCCGCCAGCAAACATCGACTGCTCTGATCCAAAAGTTGTCGCTTTGGCTGATTTGGCAATCTCCGGAGAGATGATCAATTCGGATCCACCGGTATCGATGATCGCAAATATTTTTTTACCGCCGTTAACCCGAATCGCAACAACAGGCAACGGGTCGGTGCGTTCAAATTTGATCGTCGTTGTCTCTGGTTGTTGTTGGTCGATTGAGTAGGGCGTCAGTTTTTGTCGTTTGAAACTGGCCAGCTTTTTGGCTTTGGCGTGTCTACCGAGCTTGGCAAAATAAGCGGACGCTTGATCAAACTGGTTGAGCCGGTAATACATTTCCGCGTGGATACGATTGCGTTTCTTGATGTCGGCTTGCTTCACCGGTTTGGCTTGGTCACAAAGTTGTTTTACGGTTTTCAGTTTGTTTTGCAGCAAAGCGATCTCGGCCAACCGCAGCAAGTATTTTTGTTTGTCGGCATGCTTAGCAACCAGTTGCCGATACGCTTTTTCGGCCTGAACAAATTTTCCTTCAAAATACAAAGCATCAGCCATTTTTGCGTCGGTTTGTGCAAACAAGACGCTCGGAATTAGAAAACACGCCATCCACGTTACACACATCAAGCCACAGAATCGACGCAACATTTCATCTCCCGTCGTCTTTTTTATCTTGTTAAAAAACCTGTGCCAATTTGTCGTCGCACAGTACTATGAGTTGTATCCGCTGTCTAAAATTTCCCAACACAAAAAATAAAAAAAACTAATATTTTTTATTATTTATTGCTCATGTCTAAAAAACCACGAAAACAAAATGTCTTGAACATCCGGCATCCCGAGCAGATTCGAGCGATTCGTTCGCCGGAGCGGATCAGGATCTTGGAAGCGATGACTGAACATGGCTCGCTGACGGTAAAACAACTCGGAGACATCATGGGACGTGTTCCGCAGGCCCTGTACTATCACGTCAAGGAGCTCGTGAAAGTTGGCATCCTGGTCGAAGATTGCGTCGTCAAATCAAAGCGCCGGCCCGAAAAACGGTATCGACTCAAAGCCCCCAAGTTGAAACTGGATGTCCACAACAATTCGGATGAAATCAAATCGGAGATCGCCTCGATCGCTTCCAGTTTGCTGCGCTCGGCGGAGCGCAACTACCGGGAATCGATCACCGAACATGAGCCTGTGTTGTCAGGTCGCAACCGAAATTTCGCCAGTCTGCGATTTCAAATGAAATTGTCGCCAGCGCAGATTCGCGAATTAAACACCCGGCTCAGCGAACTCGAAACGTTTATGAATGAACTTGAGCCAACAGATTCCGCGGAAGAATATGTAGTCACCGTCGTGTTGTCGCCAACCAAATAGAACTCGAAGTAGATTTCATTAATTTTGCTCAATATTTCTAGCCGCTGACAACCCAGGCTCACGGCTTTCGATCACCTCCGATACAATCAACCTCATCTTGATTACAACGACCAGCGAATTTAATCTCGATCGACATCATGACCAAAATCCGTTGTCAAAAACTTATTATCTGTCCGATTCTGTTTTTCATCATTCTATTGTTTTTCATGTCAAATGCAGTTTCGCAAACCGCCAGGATCGTAGCCCATCGCGGCGCCTCCAAGGATGCGCCGGAGAATACGATCGCAGCATTTAACCTGGCGTGGAAACAAAACGCGGACGCAATCGAAGGCGATTTTTTTCTGACCAAAGATGGCCACATCGTTTGCACTCACGACAAATCGACCAAGCGATTCAACAAAGTGGATCTTGTCGTCAAAGATTCGACTTTAGCAGAGTTGCAAAAGCTGGATGTTGGATCCTGGCACGACAAAAAATTTGCGGGAACCATCATGCCCACAATTGCCGATGTGTTTGCGACTGTTCCCAAAGGCAAAATAATTTACGTCGAAATCAAATGCGGTGTCGAAATCATCGAATCCCTGATGGCGGAGATCAAGAAATCCAAATTGAAACTGGATCAAATTGTCGTGATTTGTTTCGATGAAAACGTCATTGCTAAGATCAAAAAAGTTGAGCCCCGGTTGGTTGCCAATTGGCTGCTCAAATTTGAATTGGATTCCAACCAAAAACTCTCACCGAGCGTCGAGTCTGCGATCAAAACTTTGAAATCCATCAAGGCCAATGGAATTGGTACGTCTCACGAAAACGTCAACAAAGCGATGGTGACACAAATCATTTCCGCCGGGTTTGACTATCACGCCTGGACAGTCGACGAACCCAAAGTGGCCAGACAATTCGCCAAATGGGGAGCAAAATCGATTACGACCAATGTGCCGGCAGTTGTCCGAAAAGGCGTCGGTACGTCCAAATAATCTCGTAATTGCTGTTGAGAACCTAGCATTTCCTTGCATTCTGTAACCTCGCTCACATAATAAAACTGGGCGCTGTCTTTAGTGAAATAGCGCTTCGCAACGTATCGCTCAATTGATTTACAACATTGTGGACTCGTGGAAAAACTGCGATATGAACTCGTCCGATTTGATGATTTGAGTGAACATCAAAACCGCTTTTGGTCTTCACTTTGTCGCTTTCAAGCCGAGTTTCGAAACCCCTACTATCAAATGGAATTCACCCAATGCGTGAATGCCGTTCGAAATGATGTGTTTGTTGTTGTCGCATCGACAGGCGAACAAACGGTTGGCTTGCTGCCCGTGCAAATTCCCAAAAAACGATCGGCAGTTCCGGTTGGAGGCAAGCTGAATGATCTGCACGGTTTCATCTCAAAACCCAACCAGGAGTTCGATCTGGCAGAGATGCTCAAACAGTGCCAACTCGATTCATTCGATTTTCACGCGGGCCAAGTGGAATCGGGGTTTGTCAATGTTCAAACTTATGAAATGATCACTTCGCCCATTATCCAAATTCACAACCACTACGATGCCTATTTGCGAAATACGATTGAAAAAAGCAAGACCGTCAAACGACAAGGGCAAAAGACGCGAAAAATGATCCGCGAAGTCGGACCGTTGAGATTTGAATTCAATTGTCGCGATCGACAAACATTAGAACATGTTCTGCGGCTGAAACAAAACAAGTACCGTCGCACCAAGACTTTCGATTTATTTTCGGTTCGCTGGGCTCGCGAATTGCTTCATCAAGTATTCGACGATCAGATGGATGGTTTTGGAGGAGTTCTTTCCGTGTTGTGGGCGGGCGACGAAATTGTTTCCGGTCATTATGGTATTCGTTCGCCATCGACGCTGCATTACTGGTTTCCGATTGTCGATCCGGAGTTTGGAAGATATTCACCTGGGATTCAACTCGTTTTAGAAATGTGCCGCGAAGCCGCTGCACACAGTATCCGAGAAATCGATCTCGGTTATGGCGAACAACCGTTCAAGTACAAATTAGCCAATAACTCTTACCAGGTTTTGTGCGGTAGCGTATCGCGGAGCCCTGTCACCCAATTCGTTCGGCAAAAATCGCACTTTGCCAAAAAGTGGTTTAAATCGACGCCTGCACAGCCGCTGGTGAAAAACCTGGTGCGAACGATTAATCCCAAGTTCGGCCAGTCGATGTATCGTTGAAGTAAGGTTCCCACCGGCCAATTAGGAAAACTTATTTTTGACAGGATTTACAGGATGTTTTCGGGTCTCATCCTGTTAAAAAGATTTGGGAAAGTAGGGCCGGTTCCTACCGGCCAATCAATTAAATCGGCCGGTGGGAACCGGCCCTACTGATTTCGTTTACGCTTCGGGTTGCGAATGTTCTGGCTGGTGTGATGGTCCTTGTGATTCGACGGTGATTTCGGCCGTTGTTGTTTTTGCGTCGTGTCGTCCGTAGATCGCTGCCAGTTTGTCGGGTGATGTGCCAAGTCGATAACGGGTAAACAAATACCAGTTTTTAATTGTTTGGCGGAAAGCGCCGTTTTTAATCCAGCGACGTGCATCAACTTCGATCGGGCCGTCAAGCAGAATCGGCCATCCCATTTTTTTCAATTGGTCGCTCAGGGCGACGTCTTCCATCAATCTAAAATCGGGAAACCCACCGACGGCTTCGAACGGCTGGCGGGCCACAAACACACCTTGATCGCCGTATGCCAACCCGCGCCAACGGACCCGCCATTCGTTGCCTTTTTCAATCCAACGGTACTTCCACCCACGGGCAGCAATTTTCTGACGAAACGCGCCGAACACAAATGCATCGTCCAATTGTTTGATTTGTTGACAAACGTTTTCGCCCAATCGATTGTCGGCATGGAGAAACAAAAACACGTCGCCGGTTGCCAATTGAGTGCCGGCGTTGAGTTGAATTCCACGTGCCGGCTGCGACACCGCAATTTTGCAATCGAGCGCGCGAGCGATTTTCAAAGTATTGTCCGTGCTGCCTCCATCGGCCACCACGACTTCGTCGGCGCCGGCCGACCATGCGCTGCGAATCGTCGAACCAGTTGTTTCTTGTTCGTTGATCGTCGGAATGATCACCGTGACGCGCATGAGGATTTTTGCTCAATCTGTGAGAGTAGAATCCCTCAGGATAAACAAAAAAGCCGGGAAAGTTCAGGTTACCCCGTACCGTCCCGGCTTTGAAACTATCCAGATTGGAAACTATTTATTGTTTTTTGCCAATTTCTGTTGAGCCACTCTCACAACCGAAGGCTGCAAAAACGATTCCACATTAGCCACCGACTGAAATCCGACCAAGTGTTTTTTTGTCCATTTTCCATCTCGTTTTTCGAACAAGATAAATTGTGGGACAGGTCGGTGTTCAATCAACTGTCGAGCAATTTTTGATTCGCGATCGAGATCGACCATTGCGAATTGAAAATTTTTGAGACTTTTGTTTTTGAGCAGTTTTGGCAATGTGTTTCGTTTGAGGCTTTGACACGGCGGACACCATTCAGCAGTAACCAGAACCAGCAGTGGTTGGTCACCTTTCATTGCATTGTTGTATGCAGTGGTGTAATCCGTTGGTTCGCCAGATGACACCGTGATGGTGCTCATCATGACTAATGCCGTGACAAAATTCATTCCTTTCACTCCTCAAAAATGTTGCGTTCTGTTCGAACGCGTTTGGCCAACCCGGTGGGTCGGCTTCCTTTAAGCCCTGGCGAGCTGCAAAGTCCGATTCCAATTCAAAAAACGCGACTTCACCATTTCTAATATCGACGCCCGTCGACACAATCCATTGTTGGTTTGCCCGCACATCGACGTTTTTGCTGGCCGCAAATCGTAAAATAATCGGGGGATTCGTCCTGTAGCGAGGCTGTGAAAATTGCCTGTTGGGAGCGGATTGCACAATGAACAAAGAAGGAAAATCCGGCAAACTTTATCAGACATTGGCTCCGGATCGGAACAAAGCGTTTGGTGAAGCGAATTGAAAAGTGTATGATTGAGTTTTCAAACTTCTGACCCTCTAACCCAATAATCATTGCATGAAGCTTCGCGTCGGTCTCATTGGTTTGGGTGATCACTGGGAAACGCTTCATCGTCCCGCGCTACACGCGCTGTCGGACCGGTTTCACGTTGCCGCAATCTGCTGCGAGGTCGCCCATAAATCGGAATTGATTGCCCGAGAGTTCGGAGCCGTTGCCATCGACGGATTTCGTGCGATGCTTGAGCGGAATGAAATCGATGCGGTATTGGCGTTGGCTCCTGATTGGGTTGGCCCGCTGCCACTGCTGGCCGCTTGTGAAGCCGGAAAGGCCGTGTACAGCAGTGTGGCTTTTGATCTGGCTCCGGAACAGGTCGAAGAGATTCGCTATCGCGTCAACCAATCCGGCGTGGCGTTTATGGCGGAGTTGCCACGGCGTTACGCGCCGGCCACCATTCGACTCAAAGAGTTGATTGCAACGAGACTGGGTCAACCACGATTGATTTTTTGTCACGAACGACACAGCATCGAGGAGCAGGCCGCGCGGCTGCGGCGCGGCAAATACTGTCCGATCGTTTGGCGCAATTTGATGGAGGTCATCGATTGGGTCTGCTACCTGACGGATCGAAACCCGTCGTCGGTTCAAAGTGCATTGTTTCAAAACAAAAAGCAGTGCGATTTCAACGAAGAAGAATTCGAAGGCAACGGGTCAAAACTGGACGCGCTCTACCAAATGTTGAATCTCCGCTTTGACACACCCGACAATGCCAATGACTCGGTGATGGCACAAATCAGCGTGGGCCATTATATCCCTCAAAGTTGGCCGGACGCACTTTCCTATCGCCGCCCCGCCCAGTTGCAAATCTGTTGTGAAAAAGGAACGGCTTTTGTCGATCTGCCGGCCAACCTGATCTGGTTCAACGAAGCGGGACAGCACATGGAATCACTCGAACTGGAAAAACCCGTTGGCGTCCAGATGCTGACGAATTTCCACCGCGCGGTTACCAGTCTGGTTCGTTCGACTTCGGACACGTTTAATGCCTACCGCGCCATGTCGGTTGTCTTGGCGGCGGGCAAAAGTATCCGTGAAGGAAAACGAATTCCGTTGAGCTTCACGGATTAAAATCGCCAAGCGAATTATTTGTCTTTTTCAGCTGACGATTTTTCTTCAGATTGCTTTTTGTTGGACTTCAATATTTTTTCCACGCGTCCGAATTTATAATTCTTGGGCGTTTTGTAGTCCTGGTTGGCTTTTAAATCGTCCAACGTTTTGGATTTATCAGACAGTCCATTTTTGGGAATTTCACCTTTGGCCGTCCAAACGATTGCATTCATGACAAGTTTACGGAAATCGTCGTTGCCCCAATTCCAGTGAAAATGTCCGCCGGTGAAACCAAAACCGCGCCCGCCGTCTTCGCGCTCACAAGCCCAGGCTACGTGTTGATGTTGTCCCGCTTTTTTCCTGACGTGCGGATTGCCGCTGTGCGGACCGTCAGGGCGCGACAATGTCTTTTTGGGAGGAATGGCACTGAGGATTGGCGTGACACCTTTCATGTCTTTACGAAACCGCATGTGATAATACCATTCATCGTTGATCGTGAACGGTTTGACACCGCGCGTGATTTCATGTTTGGGCAGTTTTTTGAACTCAGCCGTCCAATGCGGATTGACCGACCAGTGTGTTTCGAAATAGCCGCCAATCCATTCGAGAAACTTGTCGCCCGGTTTACCTTTGGGCACTTCGACCCCGTAGTGAATACAGACGATTCCCACGCCTTTTTTCGCCAGTTCATCAATTTGCTCGAGTCGTTTGTTGGCCGGGTGGCGTCCACCGCCATCGCAATACATGACAATCGCATCGACGTCTTTAAAAGCGTCATCGGTACCGGGCCATTTGTGTTTGTAGACCACGGTCTCGATGTTGTCGGTTGCATCTTCGATTGATTTTGCCAACAGCATACATCCCGCATAGTGCTCGTGCGACATATAGCCGTGGCTTGGGCGACCTGCCAGAAAGACGATTTTCTTTTTCTTCTTTTTTTTATCGTCGTCCTGTTTCACTTTTTTTGCAGCAGCAGTTTCTTGGAACGCATCTGTCGGAGAAGCGAACACCGAACCGGAGACAAACAACAGGATCAATGTCCAAATTTTTATTTTCATCATCGAATTACCTTTGTGACTACCTTTGTTGCAATACTATATCGTAAGTCGCACGCGTTTCACCGTTTTTGAATTTAACACCTGTCGCACTAAAAGCAATCTTGTCTCGATGTTTTTGATCAACGGTAAAACGACAATTGATCTCCACGATCTCGTAGTGTGACAGTTTTTTGACTTCTCCTGGGTCACTAACACCATTTTGGTTGATATCGCGCCACAATGCCAAATGTTCCAGTTCGCGACCTGACAATTTTTGATCGCCATTGCGATCCAGCGACGACAGCGCGGCATACCCATTGGTCCAGAAACACCAAAATGTCACGTTGCCGAACAACTGTAAACCCGACGTAATTTGGCCGTTATTTTTTTTGTCGTACACCAGCCAGGCAGCATCACGGGATATCCAGGACCAGTTTTTTCCCAAGTCCGTTCCGTCGGCATCAAATTTGACGACGGCATTTCGATTTTCGATATCCGAAACGGTCATTCCAGGTTTCAACCCAATTGCAATCGGAGTAATCGGGCGTGGGATTTTGTTGACGACGCCGATTTTTTCGTCGATGGACTCAATTTCTTTTCTGTCTTTTTCTTTGTCCAATTTCGATTTCAAATAACCCCCCGCTTCAACAACAACGCTGCGCCACCGAAGTCCGCCGCGGGTCATCGCTTTTTCGGTCTCCCACGCTTTCTCAACAATGGCTCGATACATTTTGATCGCCTCTTTGTCTTTGCCCGATTGATCGGTACACCAGGCGAGACTGAGTTGAGCCGTCAGATTATTTTTGTCGAGGTCGACGGCTTTTTTGAATTCGGCAATCGCAAGCTTCAAAGACGCCTTGGCCTTTTTGATTTTTTCTTTGTCATCCGTGTTTTTGATATAGGAAAATGGGACGTGCGGCGGTGTGTAGCCAAACCAAGCTTTGTCTGGATTTCGTTTGTTGATTCGGATGGTGTCCAATTTTTGTGAATAGGCCATCGCGTAAACGCGTCCGAGATTAATCCGCAGCTCCGCATTTTTTGGTTCCGCTTCGACTTTCTTTTTGAGGTTTTCAATCAAGTCTTTGACGGGAACGTTTTCCAGATCGGGGCGGCGGAATCGAGCTTGCAAGACGGATTGAATTCCGACGACAACGAGCAGGGCGGCAAAAACGATAAATGTTCGTTTGGAGTAGGCTGGGTTTGACATACGAATTTCTCCAGTTGAAAGGACGACGCGGCGGTAATCTCCAGTTGATTATCCTCGACAGCTGTCCCGAGCGTCAACGATTCAGATTCGTAAAAGTGACCGGAGCACCTGTTCGAAATTTTCAGACGAATTATACTGCGATTTTGTTCCAAACCGCTTTTTGCCATTCCCTAAGCATGATTAAACGAATTGTCGTTACCGGCGGCGCCGGGTTTCTGGGTTCCCATATTTGCGAACGCCTGGTGGATGACGGACACGACGTGATCTGTCTCGATAATTTTTTCACCAGTCAAAAATCAAATGTTGCCCATTTGTTGGATCGACCAAATTTCGAATTGATTCGCCACGATATCGTGCATCCGATTTGGCTCGAAGTCGACGAAATTTACAACATGGCTTGCCCCGCAGCACCCGGCCATTATCAATACAACCCGATCAAGACATTGAAAACATCGGTGGTCGGTGCCATTAACATGCTCGGGATGGCCAAACGTTGTAACGCAAAAATTCTGCAGGCGTCGACAAGCGAGGTTTATGGAGATCCGGAAGTTCATCCGCAGATCGAAGATTATCGAGGAAGCGTGAATCCGATCGGTCCACGAGCTTGTTACGATGAAGGAAAGCGGGCTGCAGAAACGTTGTTTGCCGACTACAACCGCATGCATCGATTGCGAATTAAACTCGTGCGAATTTTCAATACTTACGGCCCGAGAATGCATCCGTTTGATGGGCGAGTCGTTTCCAATTTCATACGGCAGGCGCTGGCCAACGAACCGATTACCATTTTCGGTGATGGATCACAAACTCGTTCGTTTTGCTATCGCGATGATTTATGCGAAGGAATCATTCGATTGATGAATTCTCCGGACGATTTGATTGAGCCGGTGAATATTGGAAATCCCGGCGAGTACACGATTGGCGAGCTGGCCAAAATGATTGTCGAATTGACTGAAAGTTCATCCGAACTGGTTTATCGCCCATTGCCGGCGGACGATCCAACGCGTCGCCAACCCAACATCGATCGCGCGAAACGGCATCTGGACTGGGAACCTCAAATCGGCCTGCGCGAAGGTCTAACCAAAACGATTGAATGGTTCAAGACAATCGACGCCGAACAATTCCGACCGCCGACGCCGAATTATTAGTTCGGGAAAGAGCAGGCGTCACCCGTGAGCTGCAAGGCGCTCACAGGATCAGGTTTGGCAGAAGCTACCTTCAATAAACAAAGTTTTTTACGGAGCACACCCGACCCCGTTTTTAACTGAGAAACTTATTTTGGCTTCAAACGCCAACGAGAGATTTTCAAATCGTCTTGAGGATTGAATTTGCTATCTTTTTTGTAGCTCACTTTTGCGATTTTGCTTTCGAGGCTAACTTTTGCGTCGACTACACCCGGTAGTCTTTCCAAACCATTGGAAATGGTCTTCGCTCACGAACTGCCTCACATGCCGTCAATTACTTTGTAGGTCGCGACCTGATCGTTCGGACCCACCTCCAAATCTGTCAATTCCTGATTTGCACATCCAGCAATCCAACCGACAGAAAACATGGTTGAAATTGCCAGAGTAGCGAAAACTCGTCGATTCATGGAAAATCGTTCCTACTAGTTACTATTAATGTTTCCGGTGTAAGACTGAAAAGCCGCTCAAATACTAACGGCATTTTTGGCTGGTGAGCTTCATTTCATGAAAAAAAAATATTTTGATTGTATTATTCTCGGTGTCGGTGGAATCGGCAGTGCCGCATGTTACTTTGCGGCAAAAAAAGGTTGGTCTGTATTAGGAATCGAACAATTCCAGGCGGCCAACGACCGGGGCAGCTCCCATGGCCTAACGAGGATCATCCGTCAAGCATATTTTGAACATCCGTCATATGTCCCCCTGGTCCTACGGGCCTATCACGCTTGGAATGAAATCGAGCAAGTATCAAATTCCACACTGTTTCATCAAACCGGCTTGCTCCAGATCGGATGGCCCGACAACGAAGTGATTCGTGGAGTTCTGTCCAGTGCCAATGAACACAATTTGGCCGTTGAACAATTGACAGCCGAGCAATGTGCCGAGCGGTTTCCTCAATTTGTAATTCCAAACGACCAAATCGGAGTGTATGAATCGTCGGCTGGTTATTTGTTGGTTGAACAATGTGTGCAAACGATGATCGATTTGGCGATCGAACATGAAGCAGAGATTTTATGTCAACACCAAGTCCGCTCGTTTGATTTTGAAGATAACCGGTTTGTCGTTGATGTCGATGGCCAGTCGTACGAGAGCGATCGACTCGTGGTCACGGCGGGAGCCTGGTCCAATTCACTCTTGAGTGATCTGGACATTTCGTTGAAAGTCGTTCGTAAACATCAACATTGGTTTCAATTCCAAAACCAGGAACAGTTCCGAGACTGTCCTGTCTATTTGATCGAGACAAAAAGCGGGTACTTTTACGGATTCCCGAATGTCGCTGAAAAAGGATTCAAAGTTGCCGAGCACACCGGCGGTGAAATAGTTTTGAATCCATCGGACATCGACCGCGCGCCCAGCGAACAGGATTTGGAACGAGTTTCTCAATTTGTCGCCGAACGACTGCGAGCCGACCAGCCCACTCATGACGCTCACAGCGTTTGCATGTATACCTTGTCCGATGATGAACATTTCGTCATCGATCGGCATCCCGAGATTCCCAGATTGGTATTCGCTTGCGGGATGTCAGGCCACGGGTTCAAGTTTACACCTGTGATTGGCGAACATCTCATTGAGTTGTTAGACAATCCCGAGCATGGTGATAGTGAATTTGATTTTCTCAAATTGAGGAATGGAAAGTGAAAGTAGGGCCGGTTCCTACCGGCCAATCCAACGAACGGCCGGTGGGAACCGGCCCTACGAAATGCATCGGGTGGGCTGCATTGCCTGAATCATGAAAAAACGTCAAACTGAATCGCATTGGATGGTTTTTGGAATATTAAATGAGTTCTTCGCAATCTACTGACGTTGTTATCATTGGCTCCGGCCCAGGAGGGGAAGGGGCCGCGATGCAGCTGGCCAAAGCTGGTCGCAATGTGGTCCTGGTCGAAAAAACAAATCACATCGGCGGCGCCTGCACGCATTGGGGCACGATACCAAGCAAGGCATTGCGGTTTTCGATTTATCAATTGACCGAGGCCTTGAACAATCCGCTACTGCGGAACGCCGGAGTTCGGGCGAACCCCAGCCTGGCGGACTTGCGTACCAGCGCACGGTCGGTGATCGAACAACAGGAGCGATTGCGGCGCGGATACTATTCCCGCAATAAAATTGAATTGATATTCGGACATGCACGGTTTGTCGACAACCATAAAATTCGCATCGACGACTACGGCGAAATTTCGGCTGACCAGTTTATCATTGCCACCGGCTCACGACCGTATCGACCCGATCACATCGATTTCAACCATCCCAGAATTTTTGACAGCGATTCGATCCTGAGCCTCGAACAAATACCTTCGACAATGTCCGTTTATGGAGCAGGCGTCGTTGGTTGTGAATATGCGTCAATGTTTCGCAATCTGCAAATCAAGACCGATTTGATCAACAGCCGCGCACGTCTTCTGGATTTTCTGGACGACGAAATTACTGACGCTTTGAGCTATCACATGCGGCAACGCGGTATCGTTGTCAGACACAACGAGTCCTATCAATCAGTCACTGGTAAAGATGATGGCGTCGTGATTGAATTGAAAAGTGGCAAAAAGATTAAGTCAGACATCATGTTGTGGGCCGCGGGTCGGACGGGTAACAGCGATCAATTGGGACTGGATCAAATCGGCCTGGTGCCTGACAGTCGCGGGTACTTGGATGTCAACGATTGTTATCAAACGGATGTTGAACACATTTACGCCGTGGGAGACGTCGTCGGATTTCCGTCACTGGCGAGTGCCGCTCACACGCAGGGCAGGGCAGCGGCATTGCACATTCTAGGTCGAGAAAACAACAACGGCGATGGTTTGCTGGGCGAACTACCATCGGGAATCTATACTTCTCCGGAAATCAGTTGTGTGGGTCAAACCGAAAAGGAATTAACCGAAGCAAAAATTCCTTATGAAGTTGGCCGTGCGGAATTTTCCAATTTGGCCCGGGCGCAAATTTCGGGCCGAACGGTTGGCATGTTAAAACTGTTGTTCCACCGAGAAACACTGCAAGTTCTCGGCGTTCATTGCTTTGGGCACAACGCGTCGGAAATTGTGCATATTGGTCAAGCTGTTTTACAGCAGAAGGGCGAAGCCAACACCCTCAAGTATTTTCTGAACACGACATTCAATTATCCGACGATGGCCGAAGCTTATCGAGTTGCAGCATTTAATGGCATCAACCGAATCTTTGAATAAAAAAAAGCTCGGCATGTACCGAGCTTTTCAGGTCGTCACCATTGGTACACGGAACTAACGTCTCGAAAAAGCATCGTGAATGGATGCGCGAATCGCACGACTTTCCGCTCGAATCATTGCGGATAGCGATTGTTTGTTAGAAGACGTTTTGTTGGCAGGCTTCGGCTCGACCTTGGGTTGAGTTGGAGTTTTTTCAGGCACCACTTCGATCACCTGAGGTTTGCAAACTTCCCATTCGCATTTGCATTTGGGACATTCAAAAGATTCTTTTTTGAGAATTTTGACTTTACGTGCCCGACCGCATTGTCGATCCTGGCAACCCCATGGAAGTTTGATCGATGGGATACAAATCGTTTTGCATTCAATTTTGAAGCAAGATTTTTTCTCTTTGACTTCTTTTGTTTTGTAGGTGCAAACCTGGTGGTTGCAATCGGGACAGCGAATCAGCCGAGATCGCAGTTTGGGTCGACAGGATTTACATCCCAATTTGCATCCGCGGCAAGCTTTCAATTTGAGTTTGCAACCACCGCGACAGGCTCCCTGGCATCCGCAGGCGGAATCCACGGTTTGCTGACAATCCTGGCAACCACAATCCTGTGCCGCAATCGGCATCGCGATCATGCACGCCAACGCAACTCCCAAGCCGGCAAAAATCTTGTTTAACATATTTGATATTCCTTTATCGTTTGATTTTCGTTGAAGTTGATACTGTGGGCGTTTGATTAGAAATCGACCATGAATCGAACACCAAGGATCTGGTAGTCACCGCCACCAGCCACTTGACGATCAATGTCACCGACGATGTAGTTGAATTGCATTCGAGCGTAAGGATTCCAGTACCAATTCAATCCCAAGGTCATCGCTTGAGCTTCACCACCGACAATATTTTGATCGGTAAAATCGGCCCATGAATAGCGTAGGGCAACTTGCCACGCTCCCAAACCTCGTTGGACGCAACCGTCACAGTCACGCACGCTGAAGAAATTTTCGAATGGAATAATACGAGCCAGTTGACCTGTTTTGCGGTCCCAAGGCATATGCTCGCCGGTCAGGAAATACGCTGCGTAAATGTAACCACCGTGCAACAGGACGTCGTCCCCAAATCCGGGTTGACGTTGAACATTCGACACCAGATATTCGCTGACGATTTGCAGGGCACCAAAATTCCAAACACTTTCCAAGCCAAGAATGTTCTCCTGGTCGGCACCAACAATTCGCCCGGTATCCAACCAACGATTGGCATGGCGAGCTTCTGCGCGGTGACGATAACGCGATTCATTGGCGGCGCCTCCGAGCCCATCGGGGAATCGGACAGCACCGGAAACCGCAAAGTGTCCGTAGCCGCGACCGTCGGAACAATCGTCCCACCAAAACGTGCGAGCCAAACGTCCGTCGAGCTCCAATTGGTAATGATCGCCCAAGTAATTGCCCAACGCTTGAACCAGACGCATGTTGTACACACCGTAACGCCAGTTCCAACCGAGATCATCGGTGTGACCGTTGCTGGAAATCCCTAATCGTCGAGCGTCTTGATTAAATGATTCGATCACAAATGGACGTTCCAAGAATACGTTGTAGCGGCTGGAGTTAATGTGGTCCAATCCGAGAGGTCGTTTGTGATTACCGACAATCACTTTGTTGAAAAATGGAGTGTTGTCAAACCCGAGATACGTGTCACGGAACTCCACATTGTTACCGGCGGCAAATTCCATTTCGATCTTGTAATGCATGTTGTCATTGACTTTTCCTTTAACACCAAATCGCACTCGCCGGAATCCGATCCGATCCTGAGGGTCGCCCCCTTCGAGTGGAAAAATACCGGGATGCACATCTGGTAATGCCCAATAGTCTGCATGGATGCGACCATTCAAAACCATGCTTCCGCCACCGTGCCCCATCGGAACCAGGCGAGGAATTTTTTCCTCGACCTTCTTCAAAGACTTGCCTTGCTTTTCGATCGTCTTCGCTTGTTTTTCGAGCGTGCTTTTCAGTTGATCTTGTTTTAGCTGATCAATCTGTTTTTGCAGCTCATTGATTTTCTGCTCCATAGTCAACGCAATGGTGGGTTGGTGCGTTGACTTTTCCGTGATGTTTCCTCCATTTTCGATGACGCTACGATTGCTGAGCGGAATAATCTTGAATTCCTGAGCAGTAACCGTAGTGGTCACAGCTGTCATCGCAAGCAGGACCGTGAATACTAGGCGCTTCATTTATCTTTCCACGATTGAGTCACTAGAAATATTCTTCAAAATACGATTAATACCCGTTTTCGTCACAACCTTCAGAATGTGAACACTGTTCTCACACAGGATTCATAGAACTTTCACATTCGGAACTGAACAAATCGGATTTCATGATTGCATTTCCTAATCCAGTAAACGCACAAATTCGGCAAGCTTTAACAGTTCCGACAACCGCAGCACCTGGAACCCTGTATTCGAGGAAAAAAACTTAAAGTTTCGCTGGTCGTTAAACTTTCGGTAGACCGCACAGGTGGACGAGAACTTGGCTCGCGCGTTACAAACTCAATTGGCGCGGCGTTGTTATTTGGATCTCAACATGAACTCGACTCCATCATCCAAAGCGATCATTCTCGATGGCGGCATGGCAACTGAATTGGAGCGTCGTGGTCACGATCTCAACCATGCGCTGTGGTCCGCCCGACTGTTGATTTCAGATCCCGATGAAATTGTCGCCGTTCATCGCGAATATCTCGCGGCAGGCGCCGATTGCATTTCAACAGCAAGTTATCAAGCAACCATTTCCGGATTTGAAGAGTTGGGTGTTGGATCAGTCAAGGCCGAGGAACTCATTCGAACCGCGGTTCGCCTGGCACACCAGGCGCGTTCGGAATTCTGGTCAATTGAACCGAACCGAAATTCCCGCTCGCTGCCAATCGTTGCGGCCAGCGTCGGCCCTTATGGCGCTTTCTTGGCCAACGGGTCGGAATACACGGGTGACTACGATTTGAGCGTCAACCAGCTGTACAGTTTTCATGAACATCGTTGGCGTCTGCTCGCAGAGGAATCTCCCGATGTCATGCTCTGCGAAACCGTGCCGTCGTTTCTAGAGGTCCAAGCTTTGACAAAACTGGCAGAACAACATCACAATCGGCCTACGTGGGTCAGTCTGAGTTGTCGCGATGGCCAACATATTTGTGATGGCACGCCCATGGGAGAGGTCGCAAAGTATTTGGATAACATGGACGCGGTGTCCGTGATCGGTGTTAATTGCACTGCGCCGCAATTCATTGATTCGCTGATTGGCGAGATTCGCGGTGTTTCATCAAAACCAATCGCCGTCTATCCCAACTCGGGAGAAAAATATGACGTGGGTCGGCGAACCTGGTCAGGTGAACGAGACACCGTAGCATTTGCCGATCGAGCCGTCCGTTGGCACGCGCTAGGAGCGACTTATGTCGGAGGTTGCTGTCGAACAACTCCTGAGCATATTCGTCAAATCCGCAAAGTCCTCGTCGGTTGAGGTTTGAGGGGCAAGTTACTTGCCCAATGTTGTGAGTGTGATTATTTGACAGGATGAACAAGATTTACAGGATGTTGATTGTCGACTAATCCTGTTGATCCTGTAAATCCTGTCAAGTTTCTGGATCGAGGGGTACTAAGCCACCCGCAACAAGTTCGTGAATTGAATTTGATCTCAGTGCTTGATACCAAGGAAACCGCAATCACTGGCTGGGGCCAGTGCCACCCAATTGACCACCCAAACTTAAGAAACCAACGACGCTAACAACGAAAATCGTTCAAAAAACAGGGAAGCTATTTCGTTACCAACGTTAAGTGGCACGCAAACCGCGGATTCTGGTCCCTCGCTCACTAGGATTTTGCACTAAACAAAAATCATAACCCGAAGCGTAAGCGAGGGACCACGTTTCGCCGTAAATCAGCGTCGTGTGGTCCCTCGCTCACGCTTCGGGTTATGATTTTGGATTGGCCGGTGGGAACCGGCCCTACGTGCTGATCACTTTGTCGATGGTTTGACGCAATACACGCGCTCCATTGCGGAGTGCTTGGGCCTCTTTTGCCCATAGTTCGAATTCGAGAGTCGCTTCAACACCGCGTTTTCCGACAACGGTCGGAACTGAGAATGCGACGTCGCGGACGCCGTAACACGCGCCGTTTTGATAAGACGAAACGGGCAGGATCACTTTTAGATCGTGATAGATCGCTTCGATCACATCGGTGATGGCAACACCAACGGCGAAACCCGCGCCGCCTTTCTTTTTAATCACTTCGGCACCAGAGCCTTTGGTCCGCTCGAAAATTCGCTGCGCGTCGGCCGGTTTCCAAGCGGGATGTTTGTCCAATGGCAATCCGGCTACTGTGGCGGCTGACCAGATCGGCACCATACTGTCACCGTGCTCGCCGAGAATGATCGCATCCACTTGTTTCGGTGCACAGGCCAAGTGTTGAGCAATAAAACTTTGAAAGCGAATCGTATCCAGCTGCGTGCCGAGTCCGATGATTTGTGAAGTTGGCAACGCCAACCGCTGTGTCGCGACATAAGTCAAAATATCGACTGGGTTTGAAACCACCAGAACGATGGCTGACGATTGATACCCAACCGCCTCGATGTTTTGAAGGATCGACTCAAACAATTCGGTGTTGCGGTTGATCAAATCCAGGCGACTTTCTCCCGGTTGTCGGCGCAGCCCCGCTGTGATGCAGATGATATCGCTGTCAGGAATGTGTTCATACGAACCGGTCGTGAAGGTTTGATTTGCTGTGCTCGGTGAGCCGTGTTGCAAATCCAGAGCGTGCCCTTCGGCAGTGTCCGGATTAACATCCAGCAACGCAATTTCACGACCGACGTCTCGAGCCTGCAGGGCAAACGCAGCACACGAGCCGACCAGCCCGCCGCCGCCAATGATTGAGATTTTCATGTTGTATTTTTCTTAGTTTCGTTTGGCAAGTTCAGCGACTACTCGATTGGTAATTATTTGAATGAGCGCTTCTTGGTCGTCGTTTGTCGAAGGTTTTTCTGAAGTCGGTTTGATCGGAGGCGGAGCGTCAAATGCGCGGCGCTGGACGCCAGCAGCCTGCCAACTATCGCGAAAAATATCGTTGGCACAAATGTCACAGTCTTTGTATTGCTCCGTGTTTCGCGGATCAGAGAATCCCCATTTGTCTTTGAGTTCGAGAAGCTCTCGTGATTTTTGCGCCGACAGATAGTTGACGCCACCCAGTTGCTTGGCAAGCATCAACATTCGGCAATAGGCGTCCAGAATCTCGGTCCACCAGTAGGCGCGTTCAACATTTTCGCCAAAGCTGACCGTACCGTGGTTTGCCAGGATGATCACGTTGGTTCGATCGACAAACGGCTGGATCGTGTCTGCAAACGCCTGACCGCCTGGCGTTTCATATCGGGTAATCGGTACGTCGCCGAGAAAAACCTCGACCTCGGGTAAAACACATTGAGGAATCGGCTCCCGCGCAATAGCAAAAGCTGTTGCGTGAGGCGGATGGCAGTGCACAACGCTTTTGACATCGGGTCGCTGACGATAAATCTCTAAATGCAACAACGCCTCGCTCGATCGTTTTTTACGACCCGCAATCTGTTTGCCCGTAAAATCGATCGTAGAAATATCGTCCGGTTTCAAAAACCCTTTGCTATGCATGGTCGGTGTACAAAGAACTTCGTTTTCGCCGACACGGACGGTAATGTTTCCGTCATTGGCTGCCGCGAACCCTTTGTTGTAAATCCGGCGACCAATATCGCAGATGTCTTGTTTAATTTTGTGTACGTTCATAGTTTTCAATCAGGGTTAATCAATTTCAATCGTGTCCAATAGTGCTGCAATCGATGTATCCACCGGTCTGATATCGGGGCGAAACGGCATCGACGCTTCTGGGCCTTCGCTGATGGCTACAACTGCGCCATCACCAACACCGATCAAATCCCAGGCGACCAGCGTTTCATCGGTCCGAAGTTTTTGTTCGTCATTCCGATTCTCGATGCCGTCCAAATCCAACGGACAAACAAGTTTCAGACGTGTTTGCTCGAATTCGGGTATGCTGCGATTGAGCGTTACGACGCCACGCACGGATGCGACTCTCATAGGGTGCCCTCTGGGATGTGTGAAAATAGCTCGGCCGGGATCACAACAATATTCGCCGTCGCGTCCATCGCTTGCCCTCGCCTGAGGTTTTGAACGGAAGTCTTTGGACAAGCATCCAATGGTTCGAAGGCGCTTTCTGGGTCTCGCGTAACAACCAGGACTCGGTTGCCACGATCGAGTTGTGAAAAAGCTTCGACGACCAATTGTTTTGTTGTGTTTCGACGGATCACCGGATGGCTCACGGATTTTTCTGGAGTCAGTTGCTGGTCACAAACCAACACGCAGTTTTGGTGCGAGATGTCTTTCAATTCGCTGGAACTTGCGAGCTCTACGGTCGATGTGCCGACTTTTTCGATTTTTACATTTCTGTCCCGCAACCAATCTCGAACGGCCGGTGTCACTACCGCGGTCGGACGAATCTGAATCGTTGCCACCGCGTCGGAAACGTTTTTCACGACGTCGAGTGAAACAACAGCTTGGTCGACGAACACTGTTTTTAATTCATCATGACCAGCAGTTGCCGAATGCGACTGATGGCGCAGCGACTCAAGCCGCTGGACAACCAGCGTCACAATTTTCTCGATGTCGGTTGACGATAGTGTCACTGATCTTCGATTCCAATGATGGTCCAGCGAACCGGTGTGTTTTCTGAAAGGTGTTGTCTGGCAAATCGTCCGTCGCTGGTGATCAACACGTCATCACCGGCGCCTGCACCAACGGTATCAACCACCAACAGTGGAAACCCATCGTTCGACCGATCGACACCTAGTGGTTGTACAATCAACAACTTTGCCGATCGCATACTCAAGTGTTTTAAAGTGGCCGTTGCGGAGCCCACAACTTTTGCACGCTGCATCATTCGCTCCGTGGTTTGCCAAGAATTCTGAGATTTTCAACCATCGCACAGCGACGCTCGCGCGTAAAAGTCAGCGGGGTCGTGATCCCTTCGCCCGTCGGACCTGCGATCGAGTAGGAAAAATAGCCTTCGCCACCAATTCCATTGCCTGCTGTGCAAGGTCCGTTTTTGACAAAAATCGTTGTATCCAGCAGCTGTCCCATTCGGGTCATGTTACGAACGCTGTTGGAGTGAATCATACTTGTGTGTCGAAATCCGTGTTCACTCCGGCGGGCATACTCGATCGCTTGATCAACATCCTGGCATTTCACGACGGGCACAAATGGCATCATTTGCTCGACTTGCACAAACGGATGTTCGAATTCGGTTTCACCGAACAACAGTTTGCATTGTTCGGGAATACTTTTGCCAATTGCATTTGCCAACACCGATGCGTCTTTGCCCAGGAATTCTTTGGCCGGTGCGTCATGATTGTCTTCGCCCACCTGGATGATTGCCTGGCGGGTGAGGTTGCTGATTTCTGCGGCGTTGAGTTGAACTGCACCCGCAGTTTCCAGAGCTTGCATCAACGGTTGAAAGACGGACGCCACGACAAAAATCTGCTTTTCGCCGATGCACAACAAGTTGTTGTCATAAGTCGCTCCGTCAATGATCGACCGTGCAGCTCGTTGTAAATCGGCGGTTTCGTCGACAACCACCGGTGGATTACCGGGACCGGCAACAATGGCCCGTTTTCCAGATTTCAAAGCGGCACGAGCGACGGCAGGCCCGCCGGTTACGCAAATCAACGCGACATCGCGGTGTGAGAAAATTTGATTGGCCGACTCAATCGACGGTTCCTCGATCACGCATATCAAATTGTCAATGCCGATCTCAGCCGCAATTGCGCGGTTAAGCCGTCGCACGCCTTCGGCGGCAATTCGTTTTCCACTTGGATGCGGGTTACATACGATCGTGTTTCCGGAGGCCAGCATGGCAATCGCGTTGGCGGCTAGGGTCGGAAACGAATGGGTCACTGGTGTGATGGCTCCGATCACACCAAACGGCGCGCGTTCGATGACCGTAATTCCATGGTCGCCACTGAACACATCGGATTTCAGAAATTCGGTTCCAGGAACGTGATCGGCCAATACGACAAGTTTTTCGATTTTGTGTTCGAGTCGCCCAACTTTTGTTTCCTGGAATTCCGCTGTACCCAGCTCAACCGCTTGTTCACGACAAATCCCGCGAATGATTCCGATTGCCGTTTCCCGATCGCTGATCGTTCGTTGTTGGAGTTGTTCAAATGCATCGCGTGCCGCATGGACCGCAGCGTCAACATCTCGAAACACACCATGCGCTCCGGAAGTAGACGGAGTCGGAACCGCAGGAGGCGGCCCTACTTCGGCCAGTACCTGGGCAACAACATTTCGTATCAGATCTTCGTTGATTTCCATGATGACTATTTCCGCTGAACTAATCTTGTTTGCTGTAGACGCAGGATTGCTCGACATGAACCTGATCGACGATTCCAACAACAATGCAGTCGACCGGTTTGTCTTTTGTCTGTGGCGTCAGTCGAGCCGAGGAGCCTTGCGTCACGAGTACGAATTCACCGACTCCGGCGCCCAGAGTATCGATGGCGACCAGCGTACGGCCTGTCGTTTCGAGTGATTCCCGTTTTTTCCCGTCTAGACGAAACGGCTCAATGACCATCAATTTTTGTCCGACGATGGCATCGACTTTTTGAGTGGCAACCATCGAGCCGATTACTTTCGCTAAAAACATTTTGTACCTTTCAAAGTGCCGGTTCGCTGGTCAAACATTCGACCGTTTGGCGGGCGACAACAATCTCTTCGTTGGTTGGAACCACCCAGATTTCAACCGCGCTGTCGGCATCGTGAATTGCGGTCTCACCGACAACGTTTTCATTTTTCTGTTCGTCTAGAACGATTCCCAAATCCGATAACCCGGCGCAGATACGCTGACGAATCTGATTGCCGTTTTCGCCAGTTCCACCTGTGAAAACAATGCAATCCACACCTCCCAGCGACACAATCATGCCGCCCAGATGTCGGCGGGTTTCGGAAACATAAACTTCCAAAGCCAATTCTGCGCGGTCATTGCCCGACGCAGCGGCATTTTGCAAATCGCGAATGTCGCCGCTAACACCACTGATGCCTAACAGCCCGCTCTCGTCGGCCAGGGTCTGCAGCACCTGTTCGAGCGTTTTGCCCGTGTGTTCCATCACCAACGGAAGTGCAAACGGATCAAAATCACCAACACGATTACTTTGCGGTAAACCTGTTTGCGGACTCATTCCCATCGTTGTCGCCACACTTTGTCCATTTTTAATGGCGCACAAACTACTCGAACCGCCCAAGTGCATGCTCACGGCTCGACCCGCGTTTTTTGTCAATGCGGCAATCCGCTCGGCAATAAATCGATGGCTGGCGCCGTGGAATCCGAAACGCCGGATGCTCAAATCATCGGACCATTGATAGGGAATGGCGTAAGTCTGAGTCGCCGCGGCCTGGGTTTGGTGAAAGCCGGTTTCAAATGCTGCAACCAATGGTACAGATGGCAAAGCGCTGCGAACCTCCTTCATGGCCTGCACGTAGACGGGATTGTGAGCCGGCGCGATTTTCTCAACCGATTGCATTTCGCCGAGGACTGTGTCGTCAACGCGCTGCACGCCCGAAATCGCTCCGCCATGAACCGCTTTGAATCCGATGCCATCGACTTCGGCCAGCGACTCGATGGGCAAATGTTGCGATGCGACCAGGCGATTCAAAGCCAACTGAACAGCGTCGGCATGTGACGCAACATCTCGGGTTTCACGATGTTCGTCGTTGCCAATTTCGAAAACGCAATTTGAATTGCCGAGTCCAATTCGATCAATGGCTCCGCGCGCGATTTGCGTTTCACTGTCCATTTCGAACAATCGAAATTTGAAACTGGTTGAACCGAGGTTGGCGACAAGAATTTTCATGGCCTGCCTGAATATCCGTATACAGGTTGATTAGTCGATATACGCTTCGATCAATCCGTCAGCGGGGCGGGGAATAATATGGCTGCTCACCAACTCTCCGACCTGCGATGCTGCGTTTGCTCCCGCTTCGACGGCCGCTCGGACACTGCCAACATCTCCTCGGACAACGGTCGTGACGAGGCCGCCGCCAATGCCAATGCGTTTTACGATTTCCACATTCGCAGCTTTGGCCATGGCATCCGTCGCTTCGATCAGGCTGACGAGACCTTTGGTTTCCACCAATCCAATTGCATGATTCATTTTGTAGTTTCCTGTTGTGTATTTTGTTGAATGGTTTGTGAGTTATTCTGGCAAAACTGTGCTGAGGTCATCGTGAGGGCGGGGAATGACTTGAACGCTGACCACTTCGCCAACTCGGCCGGCGGCGCTCGCTCCAGCATCCGTTGCCGCTTTGACTGCGGCCACATCGCCCGTTACAAAAACACTGGCAAGTCCAGCACCGACTTTGTCCCATCCTTTGAATTTGACATTGGCGGCTTTCATCATGGCGTCCGTTGCCTCGACGAGCGCGATGAAGCCCCGAGTTTCGATCATGCCGATCGCTTCGAGATTGTTTTTTGCCATTTGGCATTACCTTTCTAAAAATGATTGAAGTTTTGTGAAGCGAATTATATTTTCTTGCATTTGCAATTTTTGTCCGGGTTGTAAATCTCGACGTTGGTCGCAAGGTCTAACATGCAAGCGTTTCCTTCGTCCGTGTCCAAATGGACTTCGAGTTTTGCGCCGTCGCTGACGCGTACCAAAACGTCTTGAAGTACGGTTGTGCAAAATGGAGAAGCAATTTTTAGATGCATCGTGTCGCCGTTGTTGACGCCATAGCGGTCCGCATCCGATTGGCTCATGTGAACGTGACGGGCTGCCCGAATGACACCGCGTTGCAACTCGACGACTCCAGCTGGCCCAACCAGCACGCAACCTGGCGTATCATCGATGTTACCACTGTGCCGCACTGGAGCATCAATTCCCAACGAAATTGCGTCGGTATAAGCGAGCTCGACTTGACTGTGGGAACGCGTCGGCCCCAGAACTCGAACGGACGGCAGCATGCGTTTGCGTGGACCGACGATCATTACCGTTTGTTCAGCCGCGTAAAACCCGTCTTGATAGAGCGGTTTCATTTCCGTGAGAGTCGACCCTGGGCCGAACAGCATTTCGACATGTTCGTCGGTCAAATGGACGTGTCGCGCAGAAATGCTCACCACCAACTCAGAAGCTGCGGGAGTTGCGTTCGTACAGGCGGATTGGGATTGAGCCAAGACTATTTGGCGAACGATTTGTTCAATCGCCGAACGATCAATGGAGCTGCTACTTGTCGTCATTTGTTTTGCTTTCAGCCGTTTCGGCTATCTTCAAATCTATTGAATTGGCTTTTAGTATTTTGGCCCAATCCTGAGTCACGGCCGCATCGACGATCATCTCGTCTATTTCATCCAAACTGCAAAGTTTTATCGTGCTTTGTCGGCCGAATTTTGTGCTGTCGGCAACCACCGTTACCGTGTCCGCACAGCGCATCATGGCTTGCTCAGTTTCGACCGTGAGCAGGTTGCTGTTGAACAACCCTTTTTCGTTGATCCCTGCGGCGCTCAAAAAAGCGCGGCGACAATTCAATTGCTGAAGCATGCCGGCCGTCAGCGGTCCAATCGCAACTTGACTGCGGGGATAGACATAACCGCCGAGCATCACGAGGTTGACGTTTTCGTCAGTTGACAATAGCTCGGCGACCGGGATGGCGTTGGTGATCACTTGAATTTTCCGCCCGGCCAGTTTGCGAGCGATTTCGAATGTCGTGGTTCCACCATCCAACAAAATCGTGTCGCCATCCTCAATCAGTTTTACCGCGAGACTGGCGATGTCCTGTTTGGCCCGACGCGTTTCATCCGATTTGATATAAGGAGCCGAAATCGAAACCACGCCTCCATGCGTTCGGCGAACGACGCCACGCTCTTCCAACGCAATCAAATCACGGCGAATGGTGGATTCAGAAACCTGGGTCGTCTCGGCCAATTCGTTGAGGCGCGCAAATCCACGCGCACGTATCAGGCTGGCTAAATTGGATTGTCGTTGCGACGACTGCATAAATACGCCCAATCAATGAATGTCTATTTTCAATTTATTGCAAATTGTGACTGTATTCAATCATCAAATGAAATATTTCATTCATATTTTGGAGGTTTTGGTTTTTCGGGTGAGTTTTGGGGGTTTTGGGAGGGTGAGGCTCCCGCCGAGCCGCCAGTTTGCCGTATTGGCTCGGCGGGAGCCTCGCCCTCCCGAAAATTTCGTTGCGGAAATTTGCTAAACAGCGAATAATGTTCGGAAAATCCGAGGAATTGGCGCAACAGAAATTGGCTGAGGGTCATGTCCAAAATCCGGGGAATGCTGATATGTGGTCTGATGGTTGCCGTTGCGGTGGCCAGCGGATGCAAAAAAAGCGGCGGCAGCACGACGGAAATTGAATTCAAAAACTTCTCGGATCGAACGATTTCCGTGCTCCATTTTTCCGACTTGGTCTACAAAATCGAACGGATGGAACTAAAGCCGGCCAGGATTATTTCTACCGAGACTCCTCGCCAGGAGATTCCGGAGACCTTTACCATTACCTGGAATTACAAATCGGGGCCCAATTCGTCAGGCGCAAAACGATCAAAACTCTCGCTCCATACGATTCCAAAATCTCAACGAACGGGTAAATTCGTGCTGGAATTTACCAAAGAGTACCAATGGATTGTTCGGTTTGAACAATCAAGTCGATGACACATTCTGCTGCTTCTGAATCCGCGGTTCCGAAACTTGGTCCGATTCGTTTAACCGTACTCGCAATAGGCTCGATTCTGGCGATTTATTTTCTGTTGTTCGCGGATTTGGGCAGTGCCAAAGTATCTCGCACCGCGGCGATCGCCACATTGATGGCAACGCTTTGGATAACCGAAGCGATTCCGTTGGCCGTCACGGCGCTGTTGCCGGTAGTTCTTCTACCTGTGTTTGGAGTTCAAAACGGCAAAGAAGTTTCGTCGGCCTATTTCAATCACATCGTGTTTTTATTTATCGGTGGGTTTGCCATTGCTCTTGCGATGCAGCGTTGGAACCTGCATCGGCGAATTGCACTAGTCGTTTTGGTTCGATTTGGAACCAATGCCAAAATGTTGTTATTGGGATTCATGTTGGCGACCGCGGGACTTTCGATGTGGATCTCAAATACGGCGACCACCATGATGATGGTGACGATCGCATCGGCCATCCTGATTACGATTGACCAAGCTGCGGGGTCGGACAAACCTCAGAAATTGGATTATGCATTACTGTTGGGCACAGCGTATGCCGCTTCGATCGGGGGCATCGCCACATTGGTCGGGACGCCACCTAATTTGTCGTTTACATCGATATTCGAAATCAATTTTCCCGACGCGCCCTCGATATCGTTTGTGAAATGGATACTGGTCGCCACTCCAATTTCTATCATCATGTTGGCTGCAACGTGGTTGCTCCTGGGTTTTTTATTTTTACGAGGCAATCAAAGTTCGGGGATTGGCCGGGAGCTTTTGCAGCAGGAATTGGACAAGATGGGACCAATGACCTGGCCTGAGTGGGTTGTTCTCGCTGATTTTTTGTTGCTGGTAATTTTGTGGATTACGCGATCCGGTCTCGATTTGGGTGAAACCGAGATTCGTGGCTGGGCAAGTCTGTTTCCGGAAGCAAAATTCATCAACGACGGGACGGTTGCGATCGCGTTATCGGTGGTTTTGTTTGTCATCCCGGCACGAGACGGTCAGCGCTCGCGAATCCTGGATTGGAAAACGGTATCCCGATTGCCTTGGGATATTGTGTTGCTGTTTGGTGGCGGGTTCGCACTGGCGGGTGCATTTAAACATTCTGGATTGTCAACTTACTTGGGCGACCAGCTAAGTTTTTTTTCGTTTTTACATCCGGCGATTTTGGTTCTGGTCGTTTGCCTGGCCATTACATTTTTAACCGAGTTGACTTCGAACGTCGCGACAACCGAGATGATATTGCCGGTGATGGCCAGTTTAGCTATCGCGGTGGGCGTCAACCCATTGTTTTTGATGGTCCCGGTTACGATTTCCTGCTCATGTGCTTTTATGATGCCCGTCGCCACACCACCGAATGCGATCGTATTTGGCACAGGTCGCGTCAATATGAGCGCCATGGTTCGCACAGGAATGTTTTTGAATTTTTTTGGCGTCTTGGTCGTGACCGCGATTTGTTATGTGCTGCTACCGTTGGTTTTCGGATTTGAAATTCAAGAAGTGCCCTCCTGGGCACTGAAAGACAATCCGTAAAAAACGAAATAAATTTTTGATCGCGTTGCCGGCTGAATTTACAAATGAGTCAACTTCATTGGCCTACTCTCTTTGAAATTGCAGGCCTGAAAACTCTCATTTTGGGTGCCATTGGCGGTATCAGAATCGATTCAATTTCTGGCATCGGCAATGCGCTGAATGACTGATGGCAATAGTTCGCATTCGGCGGCGAAGACGCGTTTGGCTAACGATTCTGGAGTGTCGGTTTGATGGACCGGCACTTTTTGCTGAGCGATGATCGGCCCGTGGTCATATTGATCGTCGACATAGTGAACGGTACAGCCCGAAATTTCGACACCCGATTTAATCACCGCTCGGTGAACGCGAATGCCGTAAAAGCCAAAACCGCAAAAATCTGGGATCAAACTGGGATGAATGTTAATCACTCGATTTTTGAAATCATCCGGGATCAATGCTCGTTTTAAAAAACCTCCCATGACAACGAGCTCGACATCGGCATCGCGACAGTGCTGAAATATCTGTTGGCTGAAATTGTCGATATCCGAGCATGACGAATGATCAACGACTTGCACGGGAATATCTGCTGATTTTGCAAATTCCATTCCTGCGGCATCCGAGCGACTGGAAATGACAACTTTGATTTCAGCAGACAACGTTCCCGATGCTATTTTTTCAATCAAATTTTTGAGAGTCGTACCGCCGCCAGAGATGAGCACCGCCAAGCGAATGGGTTGATTCTGGGGCATTCGTTGATCTCTCCGGCGAATGACAAAATGATCTGCTACGAGTCACAGGTCGTTACACGTTCTGGCTCTTGGCAACTTGAATATGAATGGTCAGTTGAATATCGCCGACAGCATGTTCGAACCCTCCGTCACCGAGCTCAAACACGTCATCTTCGCATTGAAGCGTTACGGCGAGCGTTTCACGTTTGATATAGTCTGCGTGATTTGCGATCGCGGCACGAAGCGCTTGATCGGATGTTCCGATTTTCAATTCGATGCGATCGGACAACTGGAGATCCAGTTCCTTGCGATCCGTCTGGATCAATCGGACAACATCGCGAGCTTTGCCTTCTTCGATCAACTCGTCGGTTAGTTCAGTGGCGAGAATGACGACGCACTTACGGCCTTGCGCTGCAGCCCAGCCTTCGTTAGCTTGTAAACGAACTTCAATATCATCGTTGTCCAACGCGACAGTTTCGTCACCGAACGACAATTCGACTTGGCCATTGTTGGTCAATTCGTCGAGCAAACTGGCACCATCGGCTTCTGTCAACACTTTTTTGACTTGCGGCATGAGTTTGCCGACACGAGGCCCCAAGCGTTTGAAATTCGGAACTACTTGATAGGTCACGAATTGTCCGGCATCGGTTGTATATTCAATCGATTTGACGTTGAGTTCCTGTTTGACGATTTCTTCGTGCGCTTCGAGCCAAGCCTGATGTTTGCTGTCGTTTAAAACAACCGTGACACCTGACAGTGGCTGTCGAACTTTGAGTTTTTCTCGCATCCGCGCGGCCAAACCTAACGAAGCGACCTCACGGAGCACAGTCATTTGCTCAAGCAGTTGATGATCAATCAGCGACGGATCACAAGTTGGATAGTCACACAAATGCACACTTTCGATCGTTCGCTGGCCAAACACACCAGCCAGTTTTTGCCACAACGTCTCGGCCAAAAATGGAACAAACGGTGCGATGAGCTTGGTGACCGTCAACAAGCATTCATACAACGTCCAGTAGGCATCGATTTTGTCGGGATTGTTGGGGTCGTCACTCCAAAACCGATCGCGACTGCGACGCACGTACCAATTGCTCAACGAATCGACAAACGCCGTCAGTTGCTGGCAAGCTGTGTAGTTTTCATAAGCGTCCATTTGCGTCACGACGCACTGGATCGTTTGATGCAATTCGCTGATGATCCAGCGGTCGAGTTCGCTGCGATCGCGATACGACGTAAAATTGCTCGCTTGGGCCAGTTGCTCAGTAGCAAGCTGCCCGACATCGCCATCGATCAGTTTTTCCGGTTCAAATTTATCGTTGGTCGTCGCATAACTCACCAGGAAACTGAACACATTCCACAGTCGCAATTGGAATTCCGAGATACTTTCTTTGATCGCAGTTTCGCTGTAGCGAATCGATGTCCACGGCGGCTGGTTGGCAAAAAAGTACCAACGCAGGACGTCGGCGCCGTAGCGATCAAAGATCTCACGCGGTTCGCGGTAATTGCGTTTTTGCTTCGACATTTTGCCGACAACATGCGTGTATTTGCCTTTTCCGAAAGCTTCGACCGCCTCCGATTCGGTCAATCGCAACTCTTGCGGATTCTGTTTGTTCTCCCACCATTCACTGAGCATGAGACCGAGCACGATACAGTTTTTATACGGATGCGGATACTGCTCGTTTTTGCCGACACTGGAATTTTCTGCGGCGGGACCGAACAGCATGGTGCTGATGGCGTGCAGACTGTAAAACCAGCCGCGCGTTTGATCGAGCGCTTCGCTAATGAAATCTGCGGGGAATTGTTCGTCAAATTTGTCAGCGTTTTGATGGGGGTATCCCCACTGGGCAAAAGGCATCGCGCCACTGTCGTACCAGCAATCGATCACTTCTGTAACACGACGCATCCGCGCGCCATCGGCAAACGGCGAGTCATACGTGATTTCATCGATGTACGGCTTGTGCACTTTGAGATCGTCCGGCAATTCAGGATTGGCCACCTTGGCAGCTAACCAAACATCCATGCCTGCCGCGCCGGGTTTGGCAATCAATTCGGCGTAATTATCAACAGCTTCCTGTTTTCCGGTTTGCTCGCACACCCAGATTGGCAATGGCGTGCCCCAATAACGTTCGCGCGAAAGCGCCCAGTCGACATTACTTTCGAGAAATTTGCCAAACCGGCCGTCACGGATGTGTTCCGGCAACCAGTTGATTTTGTTATTGTTGGCCAGCATTTCATCACGAAACTGTGTCGTTTTGATAAACCAGCTTTTGCGAGGATATTGGATCAGCGGATCAGTTTGAGCCCGCCAACAGAACGGATATTCGTGCGTGTATTGTTCTTGAAAATACAGGCGACCGTTTTCTTTCAGTTTGCGAGTGATTGGTTTGTCGGCATCTTTGACCCATTGGCCGGCAAACTCACCAGCCTCGTCCGTAAATTTACCGTTGGGCCCAACGGCACAGATCATTTGCGGGCCCGAGTTGTCAACAAACCGAGCCTGCTCCTCCAACAACAATTCATAATCGACTTCGCCAAAAGCCGGAGCTTCGTGAACGAGTCCTGAACCGCTGTCGGTTGTTACAAAATCGGCCGAAGTTACTCGCCACGCGACGTGTTGCTGGCCACCGTTTTTTAGGGTTCCTGTTTTATCTCCCAGTTCACCGTAGTAGTAATCAAACGGGGGAACATACCGCTGGCCGACGAGTTCTGAACCTCGACAAGTCGATTTCACCTCGAGTGGACGTTTGATTTTTTCCGAGATCTTTTCAACCAGATCGACAGCCATGATCACGTTGGTATCGATTTCAGTGTCGTAGACCGTCGCGTATTCGATTTCTTCGTTGACTGCGGCAAACTGGTTGCTAGGTAGTGTCCAGGGAGTTGTGGTCCAAACCAAAAGATTGGTGTTGGGCTGGTCGACCAGCGGAAACAGAACAAAAACACTCGGATCAGCAACCGTTCGATAGCCTTCTCCGACTTCACCAGCGGACAACGCCGTACCGCCTTGTGCCCACCACCAAACGATTTTGTGCCCTTGATACAGCAAACCGCGATCGAACAGATTTTTCAGCGACCACCAAACACTTTCGACATAGGACTGGTGATAGGTCACGTAAGCTTCGTCGAGTTTGATCCAAAACCCGAGACGCTCGGTCAGTTGTTCCCATTGCTGCATGTAACGCCAAACACTTTGCTGGCATTTTTGAATGAACGGCTCGATTCCAAACGCTTCAATTTCCTCTTTCGAATGGATGCCGATGTCCTTACAAACTTCGACTTCGACGGGCAGCCCGTGGGTGTCCCACCCGGCTTTTCTTTCGCATCGATAACCGCGCATCGTTTTGTAGCGAGGAAACAGGTCTTTCATGGCTCGCGTCAAACAATGACCGGGGTGTGGCAGTCCATTGGCCGTCGGCGGACCTTCGAAGAATACAAAACCGGGTGCTCCGGCGCGTGCATTGAGTGATTTTTGATAAATATCGTTGGTTTTCCAAAAATCGAGGATTTGTTCTTCCAAATTTGGAAAACTAACGTTCGCTGGGTTTCTCTCAAACATAGGTAAATTGTTACTCAAGGAGTGCTGAATGCATCAGTTATCGGATATTCATAGATCGGTGTAAATGCAACTCTGGCCAGGGTGGAAACAAAAAAAAGCCGCCCTAAACAGACGGCAATAAGCTCGAATTCAACCCTGATTCACCGAACAGGATTATTTGTCTTTGTTTTCGTCCATATCTTTGTATTTTGACCCGTGAACTCGATCAAATTCATCGGCGAATTCGTCATCGTCCAGTTCGTACTCGCCCTCGATTTCTTCTTCGAAATCGTCATCAAAATCGTCGTCGAAGTCATCGTCCTCGAACTGCGCGAGCTGATCGTCAATCGCTGCTGCCGCAGCCTCGACTTCAGGAGTTAAGAGGGGCGCACGCGGAATTTGTTCGTCCTCAACTTCGGCTTGACTGGTTGTCTCTTCATCGAGCAGTTCTTCTGAATCGTCATCGTCTTGGGCAAACTGATCCGACATATGTAGGCCTTTCCACTTTAATTTCCAATTAGAACGATCTTCTATTATTTCACCAGTTGATGATTGTAGAAAGGCCCAAAAAGTCAAGAATCAGGGGCGGATCGCAGGATCATCGGCCGTTGGGCTAGGAGTAGCGGACGAAGGCAAATTCTCGGTAGGCTTCGGCAATCCGATGAACCCAATCCTGTTGGTCACCTGAGTCTGTTGGTCACCTGAGTAGTCGGGGAAACCGATGGTTGTTGATAGTTTCGACGGGACAGTCGGAGATGGTGTCGTTGAAGCTGATGGCTCGGCAGGAGCCTCGCCCTCCCGGAGACTTGCCCTCCCGAAGCCTGATCTTGTGAGCGGCAAGGACGATAACGACTTTGCGATTACCGACCGTCCAGTTCATCGATTTTGTCTTTGATTTCGCCTGCCTCGTCGTCCTGACCATTGCGCTCATAAGCCGTCGACAGCGCCACCAAGTAGCCTTTGTTTTTCCAGAAAGTCAGTTCACAAGCACTTTTGAAATGCTTGATACTCGCCACCATGTCCTCATCAGTTGAGTCAGGTTTTACAAAATAGACGTAACCCAAAGCATATTGCGTTTCGGCATTTTGGGCATTTTTTTTGATCGCCTTGAGCAAAAATTCCTTTGCCTTTTCAAAATCGCCTTGATTGATGTAAACCGTGCCGATATTTCGATAGTAAATTCCTTTTTCAGTTAACTTCAACGCTTGCTCGAAATACCGAATCGCTTTTTTGAATTTTCCTTGTTTCATATACATGGCACCCAAGTTGTTGTAGCAGGGTGCGTATTTCGGATCGACGTCGACAGCTTTTTGATAATTTTCGAGTGCAGCATCCGTGTCGCCCAGCGCCAACAGCAGATTGCCCCGAATTTTGTAGCCGCGCGCGAGTCGATCGTTGAGTTTCAGTGCTTGAGAGCAATCCTTGAGCGCTTGCTTGAAATCCCGCTGGGCGCTGGCGCGTGCATGGGCCAAATTCAACCAGGCTTCCGCACTGCGCGAGTTTTCTTCGACGTGTTTTTTGTAATGCTTAACGGCATCCTTCATTTTCAACGCATTTTTTTTGTAAATCCAACCTTGGCCTTCGACTCCGCGGACCAGTAGTTTATTGCGATCGACCCGGTAAACCACAATCGGTGTCATGATTTGATCCAACGTATATTCCACCATGTTCCCCTGAATTTTTTTTCCAGGAATTGGAATTATCTGTTGTCCCACCCAGTCGTCCGACTTTGCGTTTGCAGATTTTGTTGCGCCCGTTGCTTGGTTGTCTTGCGCCGACGATTTTTGGAGCATGAAAAATGTTGATAATGCTGCGATAACGGCGAATACAACGATCGGATTTTGATATCTCATGATTCTTTCGGCGAGCTTCTTTCGAGAGAGAAATGATCAATTGCAACAGTATATCATTGTTGACAGTTGCGAAGTAGTTTTGACGGGGCGGTTGGGAGAAGGTGTTGGTGGCGAGTTGTGAGCGGCCAGGCGCTCACAGGATTAGGCTCGGCCGCGAGCCTCGCCCTCCCGAAGGAGATCTCCCGAAGCCTCGCCCTCGCGGAGCAATAAAAAAAGGCCAAGCCGCTGAAATTTCAACGACCAGGCCCGACACGGGTCAAATAAATACCCAGATATAATCCGATATTGCAGATTAGCTTTGGCTCGAAACACTAGGTGCGAATTTTGTGAAATTCTAGCGAATTATCTTCGGGTTCCCGGTGGAAGTTCGTTCGTGAGGGTTACGCGGGTTGGAAAACGTTTGTCAGGTCGTGTATTCCGAGTTGAATTCAACGTATTTTGTCGACAAGTCGCTGGTCCAGTGTTGCGCCTCACCTGGGCCTGTCCCCACAACGATCTTTAACCGCGTTTCAACCGACTCGGTAATCGATCGACTTACTACGTTTTCATCAAAGTCGATGGGGTGCCCGTTTTCGAAAATCGAGTGGCCGTTAATTTCCAAGCGACATTCATCCATTGAAAAATTCAGTGGAACATTTCCAACAGCCGACATGATTCGTCCCCAATTGGGATCGTTGCCGTAGATCGCGGTTTTGACCAAAGCGCTACTGGCCACGGTTCGGGCAATCCTGTCCGCTTCCATATCGTCTGCCGTTCCTTGAACCGAGATCGAAATCAAATGCGTTGCTCCTTCGCCATCGGCTGGAATCATTTTGGCAAGATCGATACAAATCTCTGTCAGGTTATTTTCAAAAGCAACGATGTCGTCTTGTCCAACCGAGTCCGATTGACCGTTGGCCAGTAAAATAACAGCGTCGTTGGTACTGGTATGCCCTTCGACACTGATGCAGTTGAATGATTTTTGAACCGCTGAATGTAATACCTGTTGGGCTTGTTCGACATCGAGCGTCATGTCGGTCATTACGATACACAGCAAGGTGGCCATTTGAGGCCCGATCATCCCTGCACCTTTGGCACAAGCTGCGATTCGAACGGTTTGCGAAGGCAAATCGATTTTTCGACACCTCACTTTGGTAAATTGATCGGTGGTCAAAATCGCTTTGGTTGCCGCGTCAAAATGTTCTGGCGTACTACCCAACTGCGGAACAAGGTCGTGAATTCCGCTGGAAATTTTTTCGATCGGCAGATGTTTTCCAATGACACCAGTGGACAACGTCAAAACCGAATCGACATCGAGATTCAGGTTGCCTGCCATGTCAGACGCCATTTGCAAATTGTCTTGTTCACCACGGTCTCCCGTGCATGCGTTCGCATTGCCCGAGTTGACGACGACAGCCTGGATCCGGCCTGACGGAGTTAGTTGGTCGTTTCGGTTGATACTGGAGGCCCGCAATTTATTTTGTGTGTACACGGCCGCGGTGGTTGCCGGAGTCTGCGAACAAAAAACAGCCAGATCCATTTGGCCTGATTCTTTGACGCCACAACAGTGGCCGCCAAACACAAAGTCCAGGGGTAGTTCGTCCGCAGTGAAATTCGTTTCCGACATGACGCTCTCGTTAGCAAAGGGCGTGACGCTGGTCACAACCGATCATCAAATTAAAGTTTTGAACCGCCGCTCCGGACGCGCCTTTGATTAAATTGTCGATCGCGCTGACCAATACAATGTGTTCGCCCGCTGGCTGACACCACAGATCACAGAAATTTGTATGAGCGACGTTTTTGAGTTGCGGTGATTGCTCGGGAAATCTGACAAATGGCTGGGAATCGTAGATTTCGCGCCAAGCGGCGTTAATCGAATCAACCGAGTTGCCCGCAGTTGGGTGAACATAGATGGTGGAAAGAATCCCTCGCGTCACGGGAATGATATGCGGAACAAATGTAATTTGGGGCTGAACACCTGTCGCACGTTGGATGATTTGTTCCATCTCGGGACCGTGACGATGACTGCCAACGCCATACGCCCACATACTTTCGTTGCATTCGGGAAAATGGAACGCCAGTTTTTCGGTTCGTCCGGCACCTGACAGCCCGGTTTTTGAATCGACAACAATTGATGTCGTGTCGATGATTTGGTTTTTGATCAATGGTGCTAACGCCAGAATCGCCGTGGTTGGAAAACAGCCAGGATTGGCAACCAATCGCGATTGTGAGATTTCCGATGCAAACCATTCGGGCAAGCCATACGCGGTTTGGCCGACCAATTCAGGTTGCGGGTGGCGAGTTTTGTAAAGTGATTCGTAGGTTTCAACGTCGTTCAGCCGATAGTCGGCACTCAAGTCAACGATTTTCACGGAATCGTCAAACTGACAAATAAACTCGGCAGACGCGGCATGCGGGAGGCAACAGAAAACAACATCGGCATTGTTTGAGATATTTGCGACATCCGCCGCCGAGAATTTCAAATCGTACAATGACTCCAGTGCGGGATGCACCGTGTGCAGGGGAACACCCTCGTATTGTCGCGACGTGACCACCGTCACCGTTGCAGATTCATGCCGCGCAAGCAACTTCAGAAGTTCCAAAGCGGTATAACCAGTAGCTCCAATAACGGCAACACGAACCATTTTATTCTCAAGTCTGAGGCAGAGGGTGATTGGTCGTTATAGCTCAATCGTTATTTGTAGACTACCGGTTTTCCGTCAAACGTTGCGACGTCGACGATGTGTCCGTCGATTTCAAAGAAGATTCTGGCGTGAATCGCCAGGTTGTGAAACTGCTCGGCTTTGGATGCCACTTTTTTGACACTTTCGTTCACCGAATTTGCTGATTGCAACAATTTGGAGAGCTTCGATTTTTCTTCGTCGTGTTTGGTTTTTTCGCCGTATTTGGGCACGTAATTCGCGACTGCCTGATATCGTTGATACCAACCGATGTAATTTTTCTGTGATCGATCGACGATATTCTGCAGGCCTTTGAAGCTAAACAGCCGACCGCGGCGGTCGCCAATATCGCTGGCTACTAAGAATTTGGACTCAATGTAGGATTTGCGTCCCACCTTGAGGTCGATGCGAATCCAGAAAATACGCGATTGGGCCGAAGGTGTGGGGAAAATGAAAATCGGCTGAGAGACGTTGTTCTGTTTTCTGGACTGCGGAGCAAAAATAACTTTGTTGGCTGTCTGCAATCCAAGACTGGGGTGCGTAAGAATCTCAAATTTCAATTCGCGCGGCGGCAAATGGGTCAGTTTCAGCTCTGACTTGTTACTCGATTTGCCTTTGACAATTTGCAAATTACCGATGGTCGCGGGTTGTCGAAGTTTCAAAAAATGTAATTTGTCACGGACCTCTAATCGCAGCACGCAATTTTGCAAATAACCTGCACTGCGATCCTTGGCCGCCGATGGCAACCACTGAAACATGAATTGTTCTTTGGCGCGCCAAAATTTAGCGATTGCGTTTGATTTGGTTTTTCGTTTGACTGAAATTGTCCAAGTTTGATTTTCTGCTCCCGAACCGCGTTTGGCAGTAAACGTGACGTTTTTTGGCGCGATATGTGGTTTTGTCAACACTTGGAGCCCCATCAAGGAATTCGCAGCGCAAAAAACCGTTCCGATGTTTTGTGCTTGCGGCTCATCAACAATGGGCCCCAGTTGAATTGCGGGTTGCATTTTTGCAAACGCCGCTGGCGCATTGTTTTTCTTTTTGGCTGGACCAGTCTTCGCAGTGCCTTTATCGGTCTTACCTTTGGGCTCCGGAGTTTTTCCGCTGCCAGGCTTTATAAACGGATCGCTTTTACCCGAGCCCGGATCTGCCTTTTTGGTACTGTCGCCACTTGCAGGTGTATCAGGCTTTTTTGTGTCTCCTGTTTTGTCATTTTTTTCGTTTCCTGCTTTTGGCTGTTTAGCACCATCAGCTTTTTGACCGGAACCTTTTTGGCCGCCAGCTGTTTGACCGTCTCCTTTTTTGGGAGTAACGTCTTTTTTTGCTTCCTCTTTTTTTGACGATTGTCCGACCTTGTCCGGATCGAATTTCTTCACATCAATTTTGGCGTCCGGTAAATGGGAAACAATGCGATTCGGAACCGCTTTTTTGATATTACTGTCGGGCAATTCGTTGTCCGTCAATTTTTTGTTCGGCTCGCTGCGGTTGAAAAATGCGAAATAAGCTCCAACACTGCTGACGGCCAGCAACAAAATGGCGATGGCAATCGCGCCAATAATGATCGGTGTTTTGGATCTCGGAGTTGATTCGACAGGCAACTCTTGTGAATCTGATTTGCTGGCCGATTCTGGGACCGATGATTTTGCCGCCAATGTCGGCATGTTCGAATCCGCTGCCGTTTGGTCTAACGATTCGTTGGAATCACTTTCGCCGATTGCAGTGCCAGAATAACGTGGTACCCAATCATCGAGCCGCTTTCGCAGCCCAGCTACTTGATCCAATTCGTGCTGGCCAATTTTGATAAATTGGTTGAGAATCGTCACCAAATCACGGCGAGCATTTTCACCAGCACTCTGGCGGGCCAGATCGACAAGCTCAATTCCCGATTTCCCGAAAGCCACCCAATCATCGGTCTCAGATTTTGAGATCACCAACGACGGATCTTGCTCCGAGTTTTCCAACTCTTGCACCAACGTCGTCATCGCCACATTGCTGATTTTGATATCCCTTGGGGGATGAAGGACGTAGTTGTCGCGACTGATGAAACCGTGAACGATCTGGTTTTGGTGAGCATATTCCAACGCGTTGGCGATTTGCGCAAGAAACGTTCCGACCTCGTGGAGTTCCATGGAACGGACGCGGTTGTCATCGGCTAACGTTCGACCTTCGGAATATTCGACAACCAGATAATATCGTTCCGACTCCTGATCGATGTCGTAAACGTGCAGGATATTTGGGTGGTCCAACTCAGCCGCTTTTTGCGCGTGTTGCAAAAATTTTGCCAGTGTTTCTTTATTGTTATTCAGACGAGATTGCAATAATTGCAATTCGATTTTGCGATTGAGTTGTTTGTGGATGGCCAGAAAACGATCACCAAAATCGGAACGTTCCAATCGCTCGAGCAATGTGTATTTGCCGATTTTCAAACGATGGCGACCCGTCAATAAAAATTTCGCTTGCCAACTGGTCAATAAACCGTCACGAATCAGCGCAATTGCCAGTTCTTTTGCATCACTGGCATCGGTGGCCATTGATTTTGCTTTCGCGAGCTCCGTATCGCTCAAAACGCCGCTGGCTGCCAAAAGTTTTAGATAGGATGGCGTATCTGGCAAAGACATACGAGTGTCCGTTCCTGTTGGTTTGACGTCGTCCCCTCAATCTCTATATTCTCGCAGGTTTTGCGGGAAATACAATTGCTTACCGCTGATTTGCAGGCCTCGATTGGATCATGCTGTGGTACAGCTGGTGGAGTTGAAATGCTGCAATTCGTGCATCAAATCGACGAACCGCCATCGATCTCAGGCGTTGTCCAATCTGGTTCCGTTTTCCCCCGCAGGTCACCATGTTGCTGATCGCGCCGGCGAGTTGGTCGACGCAATCTTTTTCAACCAACGACGCCAAAGATTCCTGTTCGCGATCCGGCTCAACAAATATTTCGGATGTTCCACCAACATTTGTTGCAATGACAGGCAGACCGGCCGCAGCGGATTCTAACAAAACCCGCCCCAGTGGCTCCTGTCGCGCGGTGTGTACCAGAAAATCAGCGCTGTTCATCGCGCGATGAATATCTTTTAGTCTACCGACAAAATGAACGTGGCCGTCCAAAGATTTATTTTTTGCCTGCTCGTGCAAACGTTTTTCAAATTCGATCGACTCTCGTTTTTCACTATGTCTTTCGCCAGCAATGACAAAATGCAGATTGAGCGATTTCAAAGGCAGTTTTTCAGCCGCCAATAGCAGCGTATCCCAGCCTTTTCGCAAACCAATCTGACCGATCGAAAGCGCAATTGTGCTGTCATATTCAACACCCAACTGGTCGTGCAAACCGTAATTTTTTTCACGCGGTTGAAACAGTTCGAGATCGACACCGTTGTACAAGACGTGAACACGGTTTCGATCCAAACCCGCTCGAACATGAAAATCTGCGGTCGCATTGGAAACCGCGATGATTCGATCCAGTTGATTGAGGTCGCTCAATGCCGTGCGATTCAATTTGATAATATCGCGCAAATGTCCAATCATCGGGAGTTTGGGAAATTCAGCGGCGACACCGCCAAGCATACGACTCATATTGAGACTATTCGCGTGAACCAAATCGTGATCGACTCGAGCAATGATCTTTGCCAATTCGCCACGGATTTCTGCCAATGGTTTTCTTTCTCGTCGGACAAACAACTCCAGCGGCTCGACATGAACGCCGATGGATTGGAGTCGTTGCGAAAAAGGACTGGGGCAGGGAAGTGCAAAAGTAAATTCCCAACCGTGGTTTTGAAGCTGCGGCAGCAATGCAAAAAGTGAATTTTCACCGCCGTTGATAGTGCCGTATTCGCAAAAAACTAAAACGCGATTCATATCTGTCGATTTTAATCGACCGTCCAGGTATCTCCGCGTGTGAACAAGTCCTGCAGGTTGCCTTCACCGCTACTTTCCACCGCCGCTTCGATTTGATCATTGATCATGAAATCGTAGGTCGGCCTGTCGACGTCGCGAATCACACCAATCGGTTCAGGAAAACGAGGGTACTGTAATCGAGTCAGCAAAAATGCCGTGGTTGGATCCGCCACGGTTGGATCATGGACCAGAATTTCGTCCAGTTCACAATCTTTTCCAATCTCAACCACTTGAGGCTGAAAACCGTTCAACCGCAACCCTTTGTTGCCGTCCTTGCCAAATACCATCGGTTTGCCGGCTTCGAGAACCAAGACATTATCGTCTTTGGTTTCTTTGTCCGTCATATAACTCCACTGTCCGTCATTGAAAACGTTACAGTTTTGGTAAACCTCGACAAACGATGTACCGCGATGCTCGGCCGCTTTTTTGAGAGTCTCGCCGAGGTGCTTGATATGAAAATCGACACTTCGCGCCACGAATGTTGCTTCGGCGGCGATCGCGACGGTCAACGGGCGAAGAGGATGGTCAATCGAACCGGCGGGAGTGCTTTTTGTGATTTTGCCGACGGCTGACGTGGGCGAATATTGCCCTTTGGTCAAACCATAAATGCTGTTGTTGAACAGAATGATATTGATGTCGATATTACGACGAATCGCGTGGAGCAGATGATTGCCACCGATACTCAATCCGTCACCGTCTCCCGTGATCACCCAAACCGACAGATCGGGACGCGTCGATTTCAAACCGGTCGCAAATGCCGGGGCCCGACCGTGAATGGAATGCAGGCCGTAGGTATTCATGTAATACGGAAAACGACTGGAACAACCGATTCCAGAGATAAACACCGTTTGCTCGCGCGAAATGCCGAGGGTCGGCAACATTTTCTTCATTTGCGCAAGAATCGAGTAATCGCCGCAACCGGGACACCAGCGGACATCTTGATCAGAGGCGAAATCGCCAGGTTTCAATACAGGAAGTTCAACACTCATGATTTAATCGTTCAATCAGGCGTACGATTTAATTTTTTCAATAATCTCACTGACGGCAAACGGTTTGCCTTGGACCTTGTTCAATCCATCAATGTCAATGAGAAATTGGCTACGCAACAACATTCTCAATTGACCGGAATTCAATTCGGGAACCAACACTCGTTCGAAACTGGACAGAACATCGCCCAGATTTTTTGGAAATGGATTGAGCCATCTCAGGTGGACATGCGAAACATCGTGTCCTTCGGCCAAGCACTGATCCACCGCCGTGCGACAAGCACCAAACGGTCCGCCCCAACTGACAACCAGCAGTTTTCCAGAATTGTTTCCGTACACTTCAATATCGTCAATGACTTCGGCAACATTGGCCACTTTTTGAGCCCGTGTTCGCGTCATGTGTTCGTGGTTTTCAGGATCGTAACTGACGTTTCCAGTTCCATCCTGTTTTTCGAGACCGCCGAGCCGGTGCATCAAACCTTCGGTTCCAGGTAAAGCCCACGGGCGGGCCAACATCGCGTCGCGTTCATACGGCTTGTATTGCTCTCCCGACGAATCTCCGGCGGGATGTTTCACGACGATTCGTTCCAGACTTGCCACGTCGGGGATTTTCCAAGGTTCCGCGCCGTTGGCAATATAGCCGTCTGACATCAACATCACTGGCGTCATAAATCGCGTCGCAATTCGCCAAGCTTCGATGGCAACGTCAAAGCAATCGCTCGGGCTGCTGGCCGCAATCACGGGCATCGGTGATTCACCGTTGCGGCCAAACATCGCTTGCAACAAATCCGATTGTTCGGTTTTCGTCGGCAAACCGGTGCTGGGGCCGCCGCGCTGGATATCAATGACAATCAAAGGCAATTCCATGATGATTGCCAAACCAATTCCTTCGCCTTTGAGTGCGATCCCAGGGCCACTGCTGGTCGTGACCGCCATCGAACCGCCAAACGAAGCGCCGATTGCTGAACAGACGGCGGCAATCTCGTCTTCGGCCTGAAACGTACGCACACCGTACGATTTATATTTACTCAACTCGTGCAAAACATCACTGGCAGGCGTAATTGGGTAGGTTCCCAAGAACAGCGGTTTGTCACTGAGTTTCGAAGCGGTAATGAGACCGATGGCCAACGCCTGGTTTCCCATAATGTTTCGATACGTGCCCGGTCCCAACTTGGCCGCCGGTACGGAAAACGTCGAAGCGAAATCTTCGGTCGTCTCTCCGTAATTCCATCCCGCTTTCAAAGCACGATGGTTGGCGTCGGCAATCTCAGGTTTGCCTTTGAATTTGGCGTCGATAAACCGCAGGGTCGGTTCAATGTCGCGACCGTAAAGCCAGAACACCAACCCCATCGCAAAAAAGTTTTTACAACGATCCGCAACCTTTGGGCTCAGCCCGAGTTCTTCGACGGCACCCCGTGTCAGTTTCGTCATCGAAACACGAATGACTCGATATTTCTCTGAGAGGTTTTCGTCTTCCAGCGGATTTTTATCGAGCGCCGCAAGTTTCAAATCTTTTTTGTCAAAACTGTCGGTGTTGACAATCAAAATACCGCCGTCTTTCAAATCACCGATATTGGTAACCATCGCGGCAGGATTCATCACGACCAAAGCATCCAGACCGTCACCCGGAGTAAAAATTTCATCGGATGAAAACTGAACTTGGAATCCACTGACCCCGGCGCGCGTTCCACGGGGCGCACGAATTTCGGCAGGAAAGTCAGGAAACGTTGCAACATCGTTACCCGCCAGCGCCGACGTATTGGTCAACTGAGATCCGAGGAGTTGCATGCCATCACCGGAATCGCCGGCGAGTCGAACCGTCACGCCGCGAACCGAGATAGCAGGTTTTTGAGATGTTGGAAATTGCTCTGATTGCTCTGTTGTATTGGCCATATTTCAAGTTGAGAAATCCGCAACTCACCACGCCACGTCAATTCGAATGTGGACCTGGTGGGCGATCTCCCCATCAATGAGATGTTTTATGAGTGAACAAATGCCAAATGTCTAAATGAGAAAGCTGCATTCGGAATTCACAGTAACCTCTATTAAACACTTAGAAATACTCATTGGAAACCACATTTCTATTCCATTATTGACATGCTAGAATCCGCAGGCGCTAGGCCGTCGTTCACAACGATTGATTAAATTGGAGAAATAGAAAATGCAGCGGACATTGGTTTTGCTGAAACCAGATTGCGTACAACGTCGATTGATGGGGCGAATCATCGCACGATTCGAGGACAAAGGATTCAATATTATCGCAATGCGGATGATCCAGGTCACGCCCGAATTGGCCAAACAACACTACGCCGAGCACGTCGAGAAACCGTTTTACCCCGGTTTAGAAGCGTTTATCACCGGTGCACCCGTGGTGGCCATGATTGTCGAAGGACTCAACGCAATCAGTGTGGTTCGCAACATGTTGGGGAAAACCAATGGCTTGGAAGCTGATGCGGGAACGATTCGCGGGGATTTCAGCAGCAGCCGACAAATGAACCTGGTCCACGCGTCAGATGGCGAAGAAGCGGCCAATCGCGAAATCGATCTGTATTTTGCTGCAGACCAAATCTGCTCATACGAGCCGGTTGCGACGCCCTGGATGCGGGCCAGCGACGAATAATCGGTCACCTGCCAGCCAGTGGCAACCTTTAATTCAAGGACGGGTCGTGGTCATCCCATTGATCGCGACCCGGAAACATCACTTTTTGGCCGTAACGACCAGATAGTTTTTTCCACAGATCCTCGTGGTTGTCAAAAACGTCCGCCAGCGTTGCGCTCTCGACCAACCAGCCGCCGGCCTGGATTTCCCCATCCAATTGCTCGCTGCTCCAACCCGAATAGCCACTGAAAAATCGAAATGGGCGAAGTGTCTGCGAAATAATTTCGTCGAGATTTTCTTTGCGCATCGACAAATACAACCCCTCGACAATTTCGATTTCGCTGTGTGATGCGCAGCCGTGAACGGCCATCAGTGGTCCCTCGACCGGGCCACCAAAAAAAAGGGGTTGTTGGATATCGCACTCCAAATCGCTGATTTGTTCCCAAACCTCGTTTAACCCAACGGGTGACGGACGATTCAAAATCAGTCCCGACGCGCCGTCTTCGTCATGATGAAACATCAATACGACGGATTTGTAAAAATTGGGATCAATCAAGTCCGGAATAGCAACCAAGAATTTTGCTCGGTAAGACTTCATGGGCTCGGACGAATTTGCCGTTAAAGTTTTTTTGATTGAGCGAACTTTCCTCATTGTAGGTTTCATTTTGCCTAAATCCAGCAAGTTCGCACCTTGCAACAACAAAATTGCCGTGAAAAATGGCTTATTTAGCGGACACCTGTTTAAGATGGACTGTCCTTTACCCGCGCAATACAGCATGAATTTTCTGAACTCGCAATTCACTAAATCAATTGATCAACATATCAACGCTATTCACAGCGATCTGGTAGCGTTTCGAAAATGTCTACACCGGATTCCTGAACTGGCTTTCGAGGAAATCGAAACCACGCGTCAACTGCGCGAACAAGTTGAGTTGCTGGGCTTGAACGTCGATCATGAAAAATTCGACACCGGTTTTGTGGTCGACGTTGAAAACAATCCCGAAGGCAAATCGTTGCCGCTAGTTTGTTTGCGGGCCGATATCGACGCCGTCAACAACTCCGATGAAAAAGAGTGCGATTACAAAAGCCAAAATCGTGGGGCCATGCACGGTTGTGGGCACGATGTTCACGCCACCATTTTGCTCGGAGCTCTCTCCGCATTGGCGAAACAAAAAAATCAGCCGAATTCTCCAGAATTTCACGTTCGAGCAATTTTTCAACCCGCCGAAGAAAACGCGTGTGGCGCACGATACATGATGAAGCTCGGAACGATTGACGGTGCCGATTCCATTTTCGCACTGCATGTTGATCCGCGTCTGGACTGTGGCGTTGTTGCCGTTCAATCGGGACCCATCACGGCACTTTGCGACGAAGTCGAAATTGTCATCGAAGGTCAGAGCGGCCACGCGGCCCGGCCTTATGAATCGATTGATCCGATCCAAGCAGCCGCACAGTTGATCAATGCGATCTATGTCAATGTGCCGCGTTCGATTGATCCGCGGAAAGGCATCGTCATTACGTTTGGCAGCGTCGATGCAGGCAATTCCCACAACGTGATTCCCAATCGCTGCTCGATCTTGGGCACGATCCGCTGCCACGATGCCGTTCAGCGCCAATTGGGAATCGAGTCACTTCGTCGAACGGTCGATGGAATCGCAAAAGCGACCAATACCAAAATCGAGTTGAACCTTGGCAAGCACTTGCCGGCGGTCAACAATAGCCCGCAACTTTATGAAATCGCTCACCGAGCAGGCGTTCAAACGGTCGGTGAAAATAACGTCATCCCGATCGAATTGCCGAGTTTGGGCGGTGAAGATTTCGCTTTCTATCAAACAAAAATTCCCGGATTCTTGATTCGTGTGGGATCAAGTTCGCCAGAGTTAGGATATCCACCGTTACACAGTTCCCGATTTGATGTCGAACCCGACACGATTCGAGTGGGAGTAGGGCTGATGACCCGATGTGCTTTGCTCGCTTCTCAAAATCGCGGAATCCAGTCGTAAAGAGATCAATATGGCCAAAATCGAATTCCGTGCTAACGAAAAACCAACTGTTGGAATCGAAATTGAACTTGGATTGGTCGACAACGAGTCGATGGCGTTGACCAGCAAAATCGAACCTTTGTTGGCCGCGTTGCCAGTCGGCAATCAATCGTACAAACCGGAGTTGATGCAATGCTATATCGAAGTCAATACGGATGTTTGCGAGACAATCGGGCAAGCTCAGACTGACCTAGAAGGCAAAATCTCGGTTCTCGAACAAGCGGCCGACCAAATCGATGTTTCTCTTTGGTGGGGTGCCACACATCCGTTTTCATCGTGGCGCGATCAAACAGTCACCGAAACGGAACGTTATCGAAGCTTGATCGATCTGTTGCAGGACATGGCCCGACAACTCGTTACTTTCGGGCTGCATGTACATGTTGGCGTCGATTCCGGCGACAAAGCGGTAATGATTTGCGATCGCATCATGCAACATCTGCCAACATTGTTGGCCATGAGCGCCAGCAGTCCGTTTTGGGATGGGCGAATCACGGGACTTAAATCTTTCCGATCGAAAATCATGGAAGGATTGCCGACGGCAGGGTTGCCGCCCATGATGCGAAATTGGAGCGAGTTCACTTGGCTGGTCAATCACATGGTAGACACCGGATTTATCAATACGATTCGAGAAATCTGGTGGGATGTCAGGCCGCATCACGGTTTTGGAACGGTCGAAGTTCGCGTTTGTGATATGCCAGGAAACCTCCAAGACGCGTTGTCGATCGCCGCTTACATCCAATGCCTGGTCAAAACGTTGTCAGATATCATCGACGAAGGGGCGTATCAACACGATTGTCATCCGTTCATGGTCCGGCAGAACAAATGGCGAGCTTGTCGGTACGGGAATCACGCAAAATTGGTGAACACGACCTACGAGACACAATCCGTCAGCCTGGTGGTCAACGAAATCGTCGAACGCCTGATGCCGGCCGCCGAGGAACTGGACTGCGTTCCGTTTCTGGAACACACGCGAATCATGGCCAGCAGTCCGAATTGGGCAGACCGCCAATTGGAAATCTTGAAAAAAACGGGCGATTGCAAAGAAGTCGTTCGACAGATGTGCCAACAAGCCCGAGTCAGCCAGGTCGTCTGAAATTGTTAAAGTTGTAAAAAAACGGTCAAAACAAGTGGTTTTTGGGCGTGGCGCCGTTAAATCATAAGCGCGAAGCGTGAGCGAGGGACCAGAAACCGAACCGATGTGTAGACAAACGCGGTCCCTCGCTCACGCTTCGCGCTTATGATTAGGGTAGAGCCGGTTCCCACCGGCCATTTTTTCGGATCGGCCGGTAGGAACCGGCCCTACTTTAGCCCTATCGACCGCCAGGCAAATGGTTTACAATCTTGAGCTTTGAATTTCGGAAACTTACCAAATTTCGTTCTTGGAATTTGTCATGCAAAAAGACATCCACCCCAGCTACCAACAAGTCGTCTTCAAAGATCGCAACGCCGATTTTGCCATTTTGACTCGTTCGACGATCAAAACGTCGGATGACAAAATCACTTGGGAAGATGGCAACGAATACCCTGTAATTTATGTCGATATTTCAAGTGCCTCGCATCCGTTTTACACGGGTAAACAGCAGTTCGTCGATACCATGGGCCGCGTCGAAAAATTCCGCAAAAAATTCGGTCAAGGCTATCAAAGCACTCAGAAGAAAAAGAAAAAGAAGTAGTCTTTTTTTCATTATCGAAACACAACAAAGCCTCGGAGAAATCCGAGGTTTTTTTGTAGGGCCGGGTCCCACCGGCCGTTTTTTGGGATTGGCCGGTGGGAACCGGCCCTACGGGGAAAATTCAGATCTCTTTCCTCTCACCTCTACCCTCGAACCTCAACTACTGTTCCTTTTTCGAGCGGGCTTCGAGTGCTTTTCCGGCGGGTGTTTTTTTCATGCCCTTGATGTGCTCGATGGCATAGATCGCGCGTTTTCGCAGCAACCAGTCGGGTTCCGTTTTGGCCAAATACTCCAAAGATGGCAAAGCTTTTTTGGCTTTGGGACCAATTTTTCCCAAAGCGACAACGGCCAATTCGCGGCGAACAATCTCTTTGGGATCGATGTTGACGTGTTTGAGCAATGCGTCGACAGCTGGAGCACCAGCAGGACCAAATTTGCCGATGACTTCGATGGCCTGACGGCCTGTACTCAATTTTCGAGACCGTTCGATCAAAACTTCCAGCGGCCTTTCCGCTTCACCCGAAATTCTCCAGTAGGCATACGCTGCAACCACTTGCGTATTGTACTTACGGGTTTCCATCAATATTTTCACTTTGGGCAAAACTTCTTTGGCAGCAGGTCCCAAACGGGCCAGAGAATACAAAAATCTCTCGCGTTCGACCGTGTTGAATGCCATCAGTCGCGTGGCCAAAATTTTGACGATATCGACGTCTTTCTGGAGACCAATTTTGCTCAATGCGAGCGCCGCATTACCGCGTCCGGAGGTCGTGCCATTTTTGACGACCCAGATCAATTTTTTGGTAGCCGGCTTGCCAGCTTGTCCCATCGCCCCAATCGCTTCGCAAGCGTACTTCACCATGTTGACATTGGTTGAATCCAAACAAGCGATCACTTTGTCGATCTTCGGCCTGGCTGCGGGCCCCATGCCGGCCATTGCTTGCATTGCTGAGATACTGAACGAAAGCTTTCGCTCTTTGATTTTGTCATTGAGAATTTTGTCCGCGACCACTTCCAGGAATTTTGATGACGGCTGGCCAATTGCGTAAGCCAGATGACATCCGCTGCGGAAATCATCGTATTTGTCGCTTTCGACCAACGGTTTGACGAGATCCAGCAACCGGCTTCCTGATTGTGACAACGCAAACTCCGCAGATTCTCGAATCCCGATGTCTGTCGATTTGAGATGTTCACGTAAAAACGGGAACGCCTTTGTCCAATCGCCTTTAAATTCAGATAGCTCGATGAGACCGCGAATATTTTGCGTGTGAGAGCGATCGCCGAGCATTTGGAGAATTCGAGGAGGAACGTGCTCGCTTGATTTCTTCTCTTGATTGTGAATGGTGCTATTGAGAAACGGAGTCAGACAAACAATTCCAGAAATCAATAGAAATCGTTCGAGCATGAAAGTTCTCACCGCATCCAACCCTGTGCTATCTCCTGCCACTATCTTACAGCAAACGCCAAAAAAAATCACGTTGTTTGTCAGCGTGAAAAAAAATACCGAAAAACGGTATGATTTGTTTGCATTCGGGCATACGCTATTTTTCGTCGCCTGTTGATAACACCGCCAGAAAGGCTTTCTGGGGAATATCGACCGATCCGATCGATTTCATCCGTTTTTTGCCCTCTTTTTGCTTTTGCCACAGTTTTCGCTTCCGTGAAATATCCCCACCGTAGCATTTTGCGGTTACGTTTTTTCTTAGCGCTTTGACCGTTTCGCGGGCAATCACCCGCGTTCCAATCGCCGCTTGAACCGCAACCTCAAACATGTGGCGATCGATTTCGGATTTGAGCTTTTTGACAACGGCACGTCCGCGTCGATCGGCGTCGCCTTTGTTGCAAATGATACTGAGTGCATCGACGCGATTGCCATTGACCAGAATGTCGATCCGGGCCAGATCGGCAGCTTCGTAACCGATCAATTCGTAGTCCATCGTTCCAAACCCGCGCGTGGCACTTTTAATTTTGTCGTGCAAATCGTAAATCACTTCGGCCAGCGGCAAATCATAAGTCACCATCATGCGGGTTGACGACAAATATTCGGTCGATCGTTGGAGCCCACGTCGTTCCTGGCACAATTTCATCACAGCACCGACATACTCCTCCGGTTGCACTAGATTGACACGGACAATCGGCTGACGGAATTCTTCGATCTCGCCAGAATCGGGAACTTCTTGAGGACGATGAATTTTCAACAACTCGCCATTTTTCTTCAGGACCTCGTAAGTGACATTGGGCGCGGTTTGAATCAGATCAACATCAGCTTCCTGTTCCAGGCGTTGTTGAATAATCTCCATGTGCAGCATGCCCAGGAAACCACAACGAAAACCAAAGCCCAGCGCGTCACTCGACTCGGGCTGGAATTCGAAACTGGGATCGTTGATCGACAATTTGGCCAATGCGTCACGAAGCTCCGAAAAATCTTGTCCGTCCGACGGATACAATCCGCAGTAAACCATCCGTTTGGGCTCGGCGTAGCCGGGCAGAGGAGGCGTGTCTGAATTGGCTTGGGCAACGGTATCACCAATTTTGACTTCTTCGAGCGATTTGATATTGCAAATCAAATAACCGACTTGTCCGGCGTGCAACTGGTCGGTCGGAGTTTGTTTGGGACTGAATTGGCCTAGTTCGTTTACTTCATGGATAGTTCCATTTTGTACAAAACAAATTTTTTGTCCTCGTTTGACGCGTCCGTTCATGACCCGCACGTATGTAATCGCACCTCGGTACTCATCGTAGTGGGAGTCGAACACCATCGCCTGCAACGGAGCATTTTTATCGCCCTCTGGTGGCGGGACAATGTTGATGATCGCATCCATCAATTTGTCGATGTTGATTCCGGCTTTGGCGCTGACTTTGACAATGTTTTCGCGATCGATGCCCAGGGTATGTTCCATTTCCTCTGCGACTTCGTCCGCTCGCTGATGTTTGAGATCGATTTTGTTGATCACTGGAATGATCGCCAAATCGTGTTCAAATGCGTTGTACCCGTTGGCGACCGTCTGCGCCTCGACTCCTTGGAATGCATCGACCAGCAACAACGCACCTTCGCAACAGGCCAATGAACGAGAAACTTCGTATTGAAAATCGACGTGTCCTGGCGTATCGATCAAATTCAGTTCGTAAGTTTCACCTTGATATTTTGTCCGCATGGCAACGGCGCGGGCTTTGATCGTGATACCACGCGCTCGCTCGAGTTCCATGTCATCGAGCAATTGTTCCTGCATTTCTCGCTTGGATACGGTACCGGTATATTCCAACATCCGGTCGGCCAAAGTGCTTTTGCCATGATCGATATGCGCGACGATGCAAAAATTTCGGATAAATTTACAGTCGATCTCTTTCATACACGCGGTTCGCTAGGCAAATTGGCTCGTAGGTGCGTTCGAATCCTGGCTTTTATACATTTGGCGGGCAACGCCTGCTGCGCCGACAAAACCAGCTTCACCACCCAGTGTTGCGAACTCGATTTTGAGATTTTCGGCGATCACGGGAAAGGTCAATCGAGTAACTTCGGTCCGAATTCTTTCAATGAATTTTCTACCCACGCTCGATGCGTCGCCGCCAAAATTCATGGCGCCTCCGAGCACTACCGCATTTGGGTCAATCACATGGACCACGTTCAAGATGCCGACCGCCAGATAATCCGCTGTTTCCAAAATAATCTCATTGGCCAGTGCATCACCATTTTCCGCGTGTTGGCAAACATCCAATGCGGTGACTGAACCGCTGTTTTTGATCTCCTGCATCGACGACACGCGTCCGGCCGCCAACGCTTCGGTGGTACGTTTTGTTACGGCAGTCGCACTGGCATAAGCTTCCAAATGCCCCGACTGACCACAGCCACAAATTCTTGCCTCGGGACGCGTGTCCACAATTGAATGTCCGATTTCTGCGCCATGGCTGTTTTCGCCATCGATCGACCAATCGGAAATAATGACCCCGCCACCGACACCGGTTCCTAATGTTAGCAGCACCATGCTGTTGTACTTTTGCGCCGAGCCCAACCAGTACTCTCCAAACGCAGCCGCGTTCGCATCATTGGTGTAGGCAACCGGCTTGCCCAATGCTTCGGCCAGCGCATCACGAATTGGAAAATAACGCCAGCCAGGTAAATTTGGAGGTGCCAGGATCATTCCTTTGGGAATATCCATCGTGCCGGGAGTTCCCAAACCGACCGCGGCAATCTCGTCATAAGAAATTTCTTTCGCCGCGCAAACTTGCTTAATTTCTGCAGCCACTCGCTCGATCGCATTCGCGGGACCCAACTCTTCCTGGGTCTCAATGTGGCCTGAGTGCAAAATCTCACCGTCGTTTGACACGAAACCAATTTTGATATTCGTACCGCCAACGTCGACACCAATAAAAATAGGAGCCGCTGGTGTTTCGTTGTCAGACGATGCGGAAGTCATAAAATCGGGCAATTCAAAAAATGGAACAAACCAAGATCTTAGAAAAACAGTAGTTTTTCGGCAATGCGATTGCATTGTGGATGTCGATTCCGACCGGGATTGGATTTGTGGGAAGCTTTTTCCCCGCAAACAACACAAACACCGCTTTCCTCAAATTGACAATTGATTTCGGTCGTCCCATGATAATCGGCAGATTGCCCAATGGTTAACCCAATGGTTAAAAAAAGAGTCATCACGATGAATCAATTTTTCAAAGTAGCCCAAGTTGGTTTGATTTGTTTGTTGTTACCGAGCGTCGTCGTATCACAACAAGATTCGTCAAAAAAATTGGCCGACGAAAAATCAAAAATTAAATCGCTGCTGAAGACCCAAACCGATAAATGGAATCAGCGAGACCTCGAAGGGTTTATGGCCACGTACTGGAAATCAGAAAAACTAACGTTCAGTTCTCGCGGCGTTACGACTCGCGGGTGGAAAGCGACTTTGGCCAAGTACAAAAAAAATTATCAGGGCGCCGGCAAAGAAATGGGACACTTGACTTTCGATCAACTTCAAATCGATTTGGTCTCTGAGAACATCGCGCTGGTCCTGGGAAATTGGCATTTGAAAATGAAAGACGAGGCCAACAACGCTTCAGGAAATTTTTCGCTCGTACTAAAAACTTTTGATGGACACTGGAAAATCATCCACGACCATTCGTCTTCGATTCAGAAAAAATAGCAAGAGTCTTGGACAAAAAACTGTTTTAATTGGAATAAATTATCCCGTAATTTTGGGCAAAACTGAAAAAATTTTCAGACAATATCAACTATGCGGCGATAATTTACGCGAATACTGGTGTGCGAACCTGATTGTTTGACTGACCTCTTTCAAACGACGAAAATACAAATACCACACAACTCCCACCGTTGAATGCAGATGAAACAATTCCGAACGATCATCGGAGCGGTGATTTGGCTGGTTTTGATTGTGATTGCATTGATTGGAATTCGAAATTGGAATTCTGAAAATCGCAGTGTAGTAACCAACGACATCGCCCGGTTTATGACGCAAAAACGAACGCTGGTCAAACTCCAGTTTGACTCCGCCCAAATCATGCGCCGGGGTGATCCCATTTTCATGATCGAAAATGATCAACCAATCCGCATTGGTGAAATTGCTCGCGTTGGCTCGATCGATTCAACGGAAATGGATGAAGCCGAAGCACAAGTCGCTTACGCTTATTTCTACGCTCGGTCTCCACGCATTGACGCCAATGATTCGTTGACGTTTTATACGACTCCCACGGATATGGGCTGGGTCGTCAAGATGATGCTGTCGCCTGAAAAACGGAAAAAAATTGGCAAGCTCATTACCGATGCCTACATCGACCACCAAACTGAAATCATCGCTGCCTTTCGGCCGGTCATCGAAAACGCTTTGCGCGAAGCGATGCCGTTGATCGAGGACGAATTCAGAATTGCGGTGGAGAAACGACAAGATCGGTTTGCAAAAATTGGCAATCGCTATCGCGAAGAAATCGTCAAAAAACAATTGATTCCGTTGGTTGAAAATGAAATCTGGCCGATCGTCCAGACCGAAGCCAAACCGGTGGTCAATAAACTCGGCCAAAAAATTTGGAGCAAAGCGTCGTTGTTGGGTTTTGGCTGGCGCGTGCTGTACGACGCTTCGCCGCTACCCAAAAAAGAACTTACGAAAAAAGAGTTCAACCGGTTTCTCAAAAAAGATGCGATTCCAATCATCCAGGAAAACATGGATGAGCTGATTGATTTACAGCAAGACATTCTGACAAAAGTCGCTAACAACAAACGAGTCCGTGAAGTTGTCGGCAAAAGCATTTTCAAGATCGTCGAAGACCCGGAAGTTCAAAAGCTGGTCGTCGAAATTATCGAAGAAGTTTTTGTCAGAAATCCGCGGTTGGTCGGTTTGTTCGAAAAACACTGGCAAAGCGAACAAGCGCTGGCTGCGATCAATCTGGCCAATGATCGACTGGAACCATGCATCACGGGAATCGGTGAAGAACTGTTTGGTAACCCCGAAGTTGAAATCACGCCTGAGTTTTCACGAGTATTGCGTTACAAGATTCTCAAAAAAGATAAACGTTGGCTGGAATGGCGACCGGCAAAAATCCGCTCGGATTCGAAGCAGATGACCAAGGAAATTAAAGTGACCTCGGCCATCGCCGGCACTGAGAATCTATTTCATGTGCCTCGCAAAAAATAGTGCCGGAGCATGGTGTTGAACGAATCCCTGTCCAATTCGAAAAATGGTAATGCGCTGGGATCTCCTGCCGCTGCGGCTCAGGGGATCCAACTCAGTGATCTGTCGATCACCGCGGGAAACCGTGAATTGTTGAACGACGCCAACGCCACGTTTAACCCCGGCGAAATCACAATCATCGTTGGACCCAGTGGTGTTGGCAAATCCATTTTGCTGCGGATCATTGCAGGTTTGCTCGGTCACCATGGCCACGATGGAATTCAGTATTCTGGAACGGTTACCATCGATTCGAAACCCGTTCGACATGGCGCGGTGGGCGTCGTGTTTCAGGCTTTTGCATTGTTTGACGAGCTTTCGCCACGGAACAATATTCGGTTTGCACGAGATCATGATCATGGCAAAGGGTCTGCGTCGATTGATGAGCTGACCAGTCAGTTGAAAATTCCAACCAACGTGCCCACCAGTCGACTGAGCGGCGGGCAACGACAACGGCTGGCCATCGCCCGCGCGTTGGCATTTAATCCGCCTGCGATCTTGTTCGATGAGCCGACATCGGGCCTGGATCCGTCAACGGGTCGTCAGGTAGCTCAGTTGATCCGCGATACGCACGACAAGTTTCAAAAAACTTCCGTAATCGTCACACACGACTACGAAACACTGGTCCCGATCGCCGACCGCGTGATCGTCTTGAACCCATCTAACAAATCGTTGGAGGAAGTACCGCGCGAAAAATGGGAAGAGTTGGAAACGTTGCTTGCTCCCATGTCGAAAACCGTCACTTTGCGAGACGAAGAAACAGAGTCGGCGGAAAACATTTTGAGCCGCTCCGCTACCGGATTTTTTGGTGGAACAACGCGGTGCGTCGAAAGCGTATTGTTGGGTGCGGCCAGCTTGCTTCCGATCTGGAAGAGTCTCAAATGGGGAGCTCGATACCTGGCCCATTATGCACGGTTGATCGCCGGACCAACGGCATGGTTTTATTTGATGATGGCCGGCATCATTGTCGGGTTCGTCACGACGCATTTCACTTTTCAATTTTTGCCGTTTGGCAGTTACACCGAACCACTGTTGGACGACGATCTCCTGTTGGCCATCGGATTTGCACTTTACCGGATCTTTGTACCGATCATTGCGACGGTGTTGATCGCCGCGCGATGTGGGGCTGCCGTCACATCGGATGTGGGCAGTAAACAATATGGCAACCAGAATGATGCGCTGCTGACGTTTGGTGTAAAACCACGCTCGTATCTGCTGACACCGATTATGTTTTCATTCCTGATTGGTACGCCGTTTTTGACGTTGATTGCGTTTATGGCAGCCAAATATACGAGCTTGATTGCGTTCACCGTCACGCACCCGCACCATGGGCCAGATTTCTGGGACTTCCATTTTCATCGTCGCCTGAGAACCTTGGGTCAGCCGCTGTATGATGGAACAGGATGGTTGATGTTAAAACTGGTCAGCTGCGGTTTTGGGATTGCAATCATCTCTTATTTTCAAGGGAAACGAAGTAAGAATTCCACAACCGATGTCAGTCGAAGTGTCACGGCCACGATTCTTTGGGCAACACTTTTTGTATTGACCATTCATTTCATTTTCGCGTTTTTCGAATTCAAGGCGATTGGTTAACGTAGGTGCCGAGCCGGTATTGGGACGGCCATGGAAATGCCACCAGTGAGCGGCAAGGCGCTAGCCGCCGGTACGAAGCATCAATGAACCGGCGGCTAGCGCCTTGCCGCTCACAAGATCTGGCTCACGCAGAGCCGCAGAGACAAAAGAATAACCTCTCACCTACAACCTCTCACCTACAACCTCCCCTAATATTGAATCAAGCTAAACACGCGATTGGGTTTGATTCGTTCGCGGCCTTCGAGAAAACCCAGTTCGATCAAGAAAGCGCATTCAACAATCTCGGCATCACAAGCTTCTAACATGGCGCAACAGGCATTGACCGTTCCACCGGTGGCCAACAAATCGTCGACCACGAGCACTTTTTGTCCGGCTTGAACGCCGTCGATATGCATCTCTAACGTGTCGGTGCCGTACTCCAGTTCATAGCTATACGAATGTCGTTCGTAAGGCAGCTTGCCCGGTTTGCGAATCGGTACAAATCCAATCCCCAATTCCAGTGCCAGTGGCGCGGCGAAAATAAACCCCCGCGCCTCGGCGGCCACAATCAAGTCGATTTTTACATCGCGATAATGATCTGCCATTCGCTGGATGGCAAACCGAAACGCGTCGGGATGTGACAACAATGGCGTGATATCTTTGAACACAATTCCCGGCTTTGGAAAATCGGGAACATCGCGAATGTATTCGGATAACTCAATAGAAGCTGACTGGGACACGATCTCATCTCAAAAGGGAAATACTGTTTTCAGCATTATCGCAAACTCAAAGCTCAGCGATACCACCCGTGGTGTTCAAACCAAATGATCAGCGAGACACACTACCGACGACGGTATCGTGAGCTATTCGGCGGACGGTATTCGTAGTTCTTGATTTTCCACTGGCCACCAATTTTGATCAGGTCCAACTTGATATCAACTTTTCCGTTGCCTTTCCCTTCGGGGGATTCACGAACAGACACAAGAACTGGAAATTCGACGATTGCGGACGTTTCACTCAAATGACTGAATACCGGTCTTTGCGAAACGAAACAAGTTGTAAACTCGCATTGCGGCATTAACCATTCGATGTCGCTCGTGACCTCTGGATTTCCTGGCGCGACCCGATCCAAAACTCCTTGCATGTTGTTGTTACGCACGTTCCAAGCAAGTTCTTTTACCAGCCGTTCGACGCCTTCACGATCGGTCACGATCATTTTCTCGACCAGAAAAAAACCAAAACCGGAGACCAAAGCGATAATGGCAAACAATGCGAATCTGCCGTTTTGCGTTTGGTGGTAGAGAAAGCCAAAAATCACAACTAAAAACAGCGCTGTTGCGCACAGCCAAAAAGGATTTTCAGTAATCCAGGTCATCATCCCCATCCTTCCCACTTAACTGACCGATGTTGCGACGAGGCTGCAAACAAATATACGTACGGAGAGTTCGTCGTCGACTTACCCGCCATTGGAACCGACCCGCTGGCCCGTCCGTTTATTTCCAAATTCCTCGTAATTGTCAGATCGATTTAGCCGGTCGCGCACCAGGAAAAACGCGCCGACACAAATCCCGACAAACAAAATGAAGTACAGAAAAATCATCTTGGATCGACTGGACACCTGCTCGGTACTGGTCGATTTGGCCGTTTCTGGAGAATTTTTGCCCGCGATTCCGACCGCACGATTGGCGTTTTCCTCAAGTTTTTTGCTGATGGTTTCGTGGGTCAAAAACAACATTGCCAAACCGAACCCACAAAAAACGACGATCCAGAATCCCGCTGAATCGGTGATCGCTCGTCGATTTTTGGTTGTGTGATCGGTCATCGGTTGTTGCCAAACAATGTTCCACCATAAATGGCGGCCTTGCCTAAATCTTCCTCGATACGCAGCAATTGATTGTACTTGGCCATTCGATCACTGCGAGATGCAGAGCCCGTTTTGATTTGCCCGGTGTTCAAGGCAACCGCTAAATCGGCAATCGTGGCGTCTTCAGTTTCACCGCTGCGATGACTGGTGACACTGGTGTAGCCGTGGCGACCGGCCAAATGGATCGCTTCGATCGTCTCGGTCAGCGTTCCAATTTGATTAACTTTGATCAAGATGCTATTGGCAATTCCTTCATCAATTCCTTTTTGCAATCGTTTGGTGTTGGTGACGAACAAATCATCGCCGACCAGCTGAACTCGGTCACCGACGCGATCCGTCAACGCTTTCCAGCCAGCCCAATCATCTTCGCTGCAACCGTCTTCGATCGAACAAATTGGGTACTTGTCCGCCCAATCTGCCAAAAAGCCGACCATCTCATCCGAACTCAACTCCTTGCCATCGATCTTGTACCGGCCGGTTTCCGTGTTGTAAAACTCGGTTGCTGCAACATCCAATGCAATTTGAACTTGATCGCCAAGTTGATATCCCGATTTTTCGATCGCACTGCAGATTAAATCGAGCGCCTCGACATTGCTTCCCAAATCAGGTGCAAACCCGCCTTCGTCTCCGACGGCCGTATTGAGTTTTTTGTCTTGCAGGACTTTTTTGAGGTTGTGGAAAATTTCGACGCCACAACGTAGCGCGTCGCTGAACGTATCAAAGCCCAACGGCATCACCATAAACTCTTGGACATCGACAGAATTATCTGCGTGCTCACCGCCGTTAATAATATTCATCATCGGCGCCGGTAAAACGCGTGCGGCCGCGCCACCGAGGTAGCGGTACAGTGGTTGATGAGAGGAAACTGCTGCTGCTTTCGCAACCGCTAACGACACACCCAACATTGCATTGGCACCAAGTTTTGATTTGTTGTCAGTGCCATCAAGTTCCAACAACGTCGAGTCCACTTCCGTTTGCTCAGAAGCGGGAAAGCCTTCGAGTTCCGGCGCAATCACGTCGTTGATATTGGCGACGGCTTTGGTGACACCTTTGCCCAAAAATACGGACTTGTCGCCGTCACGCATTTCGAGAGCTTCATGAGCTCCGGTACTTGCGCCACTGGGGACGGCCGCACGTCCAAACGCTCCATCGTCCAGTAAAACTTCTACTTCAACCGTTGGGTTTCCACGACTATCCAGAATTTGACGACCGCGAATTCCGGCAATGGAATCATTCATTACGTTACCTTTTTTCTCTCAAATACAGATGGTTCAGCGATAGTTTGGCATAGAACTTTTTTCGCTTCTAGGGTGCTTCAGCGCTGACCTTCGCCAAAACGGCACCTAGGAACTTGGCGCCGAAATTCATAAATTGGAGCGATAGTTTAATCCAAGATTTCGAGGGTTGTCAGTTGTTTACGGGATTGGTCGAAGACGTCGGAGTGGTCCACGAAATCGTCAATAACGATGTCGGCGCGACATTGCGAATTGAAAGCGCATTGATCAGTTCCGATGTGAAAATTGGCGACAGTATTTGCATCAATGGTTGCTGTTTAACGGTGGTCGCCATTGATGATGATGTGATGAGTTTCGAAGCGGGAACGGAAACATTGAGCCGAACCAACCTCGGTCAACTGAGTCTTTCCTCCAATGTTAATCTTGAACGATCCCTGCGCCCGACTGATCGTATGGGGGGACATTTTGTTTCCGGTCACGTCGATGCGGTCGGAGAGGTCGCAGAACGAAATGACGAAGGTGATTGGGCGGAGTTTTGGTTTGCCGTCCCCATGGAATTGACGCAACAGATGGCCAGCAAAGGGTCGGTGGCCGTCGACGGCATTAGCTTAACACTGGTCGACGTAAAATCCGATCGATTCAGCGTCGCTCTGATCCCGCATACCTTGGAAAACACGACACTCGGGCAACGGCAAATTGGTGATCAAGTAAATATTGAAACAGATATTCTGGCAAAATACGTTCAAAAACAACTTCAAGGCATTCGGTAAGAAAAATTAAACTTATGAAAGCTAGTCGACAAACCATTTCTTACCTGACCAAACGCTTCGAAGAGGTTGGGCTGAGTCCCAATAAAAAACACGGCCAAAATTTTCTGATCGATCTGAATATCGTCGAACTTTTGGCGCGGTCCGCTCAAATCACTCCCGAAGATGTCGTTTTAGAAGTCGGCACGGGAACCGGGGGACTGACCGCGTTGTTGGCTCCGCAAGCCGCCCATATTGTCACGGTCGAGATTGATCAATACCTGCACCAGATCGCGCGCGAAGAACTCGAATCGTTTGACAATATCACGATGCTCAAGCAGGATGCTCTCAAAAACAAAAATAAAATCGCGCCGAATGTTATCGAAACAATTCAATATCATCTCGACAAAATTCCGGGCAGCCGGTTTGTCGTCGCGGCCAATCTGCCCTACAACATCGCGACGCCGTTGATTTCAAACCTGATGCGAACCGAAGTTGTTCCTGAAACGATGACGGTTACGATTCAAAAAGAATTGGCCGATCGCATTGTCGCAAAACCGCGAACCAAAGATTACAGTTCGCTTAGTGTCTGGATGCAAAGTCTGTGTGACATCGAAATTGTTCGCGTTCTGGCACCCTCGGTGTTCTGGCCGCGCCCGAAAGTCGATTCGGCGATTATTCATATCGTGCATCGCCCTGATAAACGGGACAAAATCACTGACATCGCGTTTTACCATGAATTTGTCCGTGCGTTGTTTTTTCATCGACGAAAATTTTTGCGCAGCGTGTTGATTAGCGCTTTCAAAAATCGACTTGAAAAACCTCATATCGATCAAGTGATGCAGCAAATGAACATGGAGCCCGAAACCCGTGCCGAAGAGTTAGCGGTGGAAACGATTTTGGAAATGGCAGAGTTGTTTCGACAGTTGGAAATGTCGCTATCACAGAGTTGATTGAAAGTAGGCCGGTTCCCACCGGCCAATAAAACAACTGGCCCTACTAAAAAATCGTACGGGTGCCACTGGCTTTGCCAGTGATTTACCCATCAATTCATCGTTATTTCATCAGCTGAAATACTTACTAACCACAAATCGAGGAGTTTAGTCATTTATGGCAATGTGAACTGAATAAGAAATTATCGAAAAACACATTCATCCAACGCACTGGCAAAGCCAGTGGCACCCAAAATGTGGTTTCCACCGGGCGAATCCAACAAAACGGCCGGTGGGAACCGGCCTTACTAAAAATCGCAAGCGCAATTCAATTCCCCCTTTTACCCATGAAAATCTTAATCACCAACGATGATGGCATTGATGCTCCTGGGATCGCTACACTCGAATCGATCGTCAGTGATCTGGGACAATGCATCACGTTGGCTCCGTCCGGACCCCGCTCGGGATGCGGACACCAATTGACGTTTGATCGAACCATGAAATTGGCCGCGCATGAAGCCAACCGATTCAGTTTGGATGCGATGCCGGCCGATTGTGTACGCGTGGCAATTGCCAGGTTTGGCGAATTTGATTGGGTATTGTCTGGTATTAACCTGGGCGCGAATCTCGGAGCGGATGTTTACGTTTCGGGAACGGTCGCCGCAACCCGCGAAGCCGCTTTGATGGGGATTCCGGCGATTGCCATTTCGCAATATCGAAGCGATATATCGGGTCCCGCCGACTGGGAAAAATCGAAACGGATGACCCTGGAGGTGCTGAAACAAATCGTTAGTCAGCCGACGGAGCACAATCAGTTTTACAACATTAATCTGCCGGACACGACTGACGAAACTCCCCATACCGTTTTTTGTGGCGTTGATTCAAACACGTTGCCGATCGACTATCGATTCGACCAAGATCAAGTGATTTATCACGGCAATTATCACCAACGTCATCGAACACCCGGCCTGGATGTCGATGTGTGTTTTAGTGGTAAAATCTCGGTGTCCACAATCTCAGTTTAGGAACCCGTTTTTACCGATGTCTGATGAATCCGACAATCTGCGTCCATCACGTTGGTGCATCAAACGTATCGGTTTTCTGTTTCTCTACTTTTGGGCCTGGGTGTCAGTCGTTTTGTTTTCTTGGTGGGCAACCAGCGCGATCTACTACCACGAATTTCTTCCCCGCTGGCTTGGATTGATATTTGCGATCGCGTTCGTGGCAGGGATCGCCGCCGTATTGGTCAAATTAAAAAAAGTCATCGTGGCCCGCGCTATCGTGGCGGGCATGATTTTGTTGGTATACCTGACGTGGATCTGGATCACGCCGCGAACTGATCGGGTCTGGTTGGACCAACATCAACGATTTGCAACCATTTCCATTCAAGAAAACCGTGTCTCGATTACTGGTCTGCGGCACACCAAATACGTGACCGAACAAAACTACAAAACGGAATATGAGTCTTTCGATTTCGACCTGAATCGAATCCGCAGTGTCTGGTTTTTTGTCCAGCGGTTTACGTCGCTCAAATCACTGGGGCATACGTTTTTGAGTTTTGAAATCGACACCGACAGCGGTCGGCGATTTATTTCCGTTTCAGCAGAAATTCGCTGTGAACCCAACGAAGGGTACGGGCCGATTCGTGGAATGTTCAAACAGTATGAACTGATTTACATCATCAGCGACGAACGAGACGCGTTGGGTTATCGCACGCATATTCGGCCAAAAGATCGTGTGTGGATGTATCGCTGCAATGCCACACCCGAGCAAGCCCAACAAATGTTTCGCGATATTGCACAGCGCAATCACCAATTGCAAATCCAGCCTGAGTTTTATCATACGCTGCTGAACAATTGTACGAACAACATCGTTACTCATGCCAACAGACTCGCCGAGCAACCGGCCAGCTATTTTGATTTAAAAATCATCTTGCCCGGTTACAGTGCCAAACCCGCTTACAAACTTGGCTTGATCGGCGAGCCCGGAGAGTCGTTTGCTGAATTGCAAAAACGTTCGCGCGTCGATGAAATTGCGCGCTCGATTGACCTGGATGAAAATTTTTCGGTCAACGTGCGTAGGGTGGTTCCTAACAGCCACGATGAATGATTTTGTAAGCGGCAAGGCGCTAGCCGCCGGTACGAAGCGCAAATCCAACCGGCGGCTAGTGTCACGAACGTTAATTGCTATGCCACCAAGGCGAGTATTTGCTCAAGTTTTGCATCTTGTGTCTTTTCACGCCATGTTTTTGG
>JANQLU010000021.1 GCA_028280445.1 Pirellulaceae bacterium
ACCACGCTTTGCCTGATTTTGTGAGCGGCAAGGCGCTAGCCGCCGGTACGAAGCGCAAACGAACCGGCGGCTAGCGCCTTGCCGCTCACAGGATCTGGCTCGGCGGGAGCCTCGCCCTCCCTTACGCTGATTCAATTTCTCCGCGGTGAGGAATAAACACCGTTGATTGAGAATGTTGCTGTTCGTCAAACCAGTTTCGGGCGAGTTGATATAACCACTGTTGGGCTCGAACCGGGGATTTGGATTCGGGAGCCGGTTGATAATTGCCTTCGGCGTCGAGTACGTGTGTTTTCATATTGTCTGAAAAATAGATTTCAAGCAATTCTGTCAAACGGTTTTTGCACTGTTCGTCCAACACGGGGACCATCAACTCGATTCGTTGGTCGAGATTGCGGCCCATCCAATCGGCACTGGCAATGAACAATTTTTTGTTGCCATCATTGTGAAAACTGAAAATCCTGGCATGCTCCAGAAATCGATCGACAATACTGGTGACGACAATGTTTTCACTCAGTTTGGGAAATTGGGGACGCAGCGTACAGATCCCGCGGATATTGAGTCGAATTTTCACACCCGCCCGCGAGGCATCGTAAAGTGTTTCGACAATTTTTTTGTCGACCAACGAATTGAGTTTAGCATCGATCGAAGCCGGTTTACCCTGGATCGCATTCTGAGTTTCATTTTGAATGAGTTCCAACAAGGTTTGACGCAGTTCCGTTGGTGCATAGACCAACAACTGTAAAGCTTGCGGCGTCGAGTAGCCGGAAATTGCATTGAAAAACGAAACAGCGTCATTCCCCAATTGTTCATCGCAGGTAAACAAGCTGATGTCGCTGTAGATTTTGGACGTCGATTCGTTGTAATTTCCGGTTCCGAAATGGATATAACGGCGGATGCCCTGTGGCTCTTTGCGAACAACAACACAAACTTTGGCGTGTGTTTTTACTCCGCGGATTCCATAAATGACATCAGCGCCCGCCTCTTCGAGTTTTCGCGCCCAATCGATGTTGCGGGCTTCGTCAAACCTGGCTTTCAGCTCGACGATCACAGAAACGCTTTTCCCGTTTTTCGCGGCTTCCATCAGGGCCGCCGCAATTTTGCTGTTTTTTGCCGTGCGATAAAGTGTTTGCTTGATCGCCAATACATTTTTGTCGTTAGCGGCCGCTTGGACAAATTGTGTTACCGGATCGTAGGATTGATACGGGTGGACCAGCATGCGGTCACCGGCCTCGATCGTTTCAAAAATATCACCATCGACAGGAAATTCGGCTGCTGGTTGGGGCGGCCACGGCTGATCTCGCAACGCGTCAAATCCTTGGATTTGAACGAGTTCGAAAAACGAGGATAGATCCAACGGTGTCTCGGATGGGTAGGTAAAACTTGCATCGACATCTAGCAAGCGGTGAAGGAGCTCAAGCATCTCGCTGGACATCGTGGATTCGATTTCCAATGCAACACAATCGCTCGTTTTTCTTGCATCCAGAATTTGCTCCATGCCTTGTAACAAATCACTGGTCGTATCTTCGTTGAGCCGCATATCGGCGTTCCGCAACACCCGGAACGAAGCGGCAGATTCGATGGTTTTTCCAGGAAACAGTTTATCGACGAACAATTTGATAACGTCCTCGACGAGGATGTATTCGTAACCTCGTTTGGAGGACAGGCTCATGAATCGATTCACTTTTGACCGAATTGGCACAACAAAAAACGAAGGGTTCTCTGAGACGTCGAGATCTTCATTTTGCACACAGATCAGTACCGCGAGATTGGCTCCGATCAATAGTGGAAATTCTTCGTCGGGATGAATCGGAATGGGAGTAAAGATATTCAACAGTTCGTCGTCGAATCGTGTTTCCAGGTATTCTAACTGGTTCGGCAAAACATCCATCGTTTTCAAGCGATGGATACCGTTGTCTTCGAGCAGTGTTTCCAGTTGTTGAAACGTTTGAAATTGTTCCGTTTTGAATTCTTTCAGCCGTTGCCGAATCACCCGCAGTTGTTCGGCGGCGGTCAGCCCGTCTGGTGATTTTTTCGCTGGTGAATGTTGATCCAAGATTTGCAAACCGCCGACGCGTACTCGTTGGAATTCGTCGAGGTTCGAACCGGTAATCGAAAGGAATTTCAATCGTTCCAGCAGCGGGTTTGATTCGCATTGGGCTTGTAGCAAAACGCGTTGATTGAATTCAATCCAGCTGAGTTCGCGATTGATAAAACGTTTGGTTGCAGACATGGATGATTTGTTGTTTAAATATTCTTGATGTTTTCCAAAACGACTTGGCGACCAAAGATCGACTCAAAAAACTCGCTGTTTTGGTTCAATTCAAATTGTGCAAGTGACGGGTCGCTGACATTTTCGATTTGCAGCACCAGGCGGCTGCCGATAATTTTGCAATTGACTTCGCCAATCGTCTGATTGCGGCTTGCGTCGAGCGCTTTGGCAATTCGCAAAATGGCTGACAATTTTGAAACGGCAATTCGCGCGTCGCGTTCCAGGCTGCCGTAACCTTCGTGTCGCTGCTGAGGCTGGGCCCGTCGGTGGTAGCGGGCAACCAAAGCGATCATCATTTGATCGTCGGCACCGATGCCAAAAAATTCACTGTTACGAATCAGGAACATCGAATGTTTGTGGAAACTGCGCGAACTGACATATTGGCCAACCTCGTGCAGCAATGACGCCAGATACAAAATGGTTCGATAACGGCGGCCCAGTTGATGCAGGTCAGTCAATTGATTGAAAATCTGGCGTGAAATTTCGGCAACATGTTTCGCATGAGCTTCGTCGAAGTGATATTTACGACCCACCGTAATTGCGGAATTAAAAATTTGCCGTTCGATGGAGGTTTGCCAAACGCCTTCCATTCCCATTTCGGTAATCAGCCCATCGCGTAAATTGACATTGGAAATGATGATTTCTTGCATTCCTGTTTCGCGGGCAATCGATTCATAAGACAAAAGAGTTAACACCAGCGTTTCAGCATCGGGAACACTCAACGGAAAGCGTCTGGCCAATTTTTCGGGCGTCAACGTCAATATTTCGCTGTTGAATTCGTGTAATGTTTCGATGTCGATCGTAACGATTTCGTTGGCCGGATTTTTCTGCAACAGTTCCGACGCAACAAACCGAATTTCGCTTCCCATCGCGATGAAGTTTTTTTGTGTTCCGTCAGTTAATTGCTCGTTGACCTCTGAAACAATCTGGTTGATCGGCGAATGGAGCAGATTTCGCATTTTCTCAACAGGAACATTGAACGCCTCAAGTTTTTGGCGAATCCGCAATGATCCAGTGCGAAAGGTACGCCAGAAATTGACGTCACGATTGTCCAGGATCAACATCTCGGTCGAACCACCACCAATTTCACAAACAATATTTTGTGAATTTTCCGGTGGGTCGAGTTGATCGAGGACGGGCAAAATTCCCAGGTAGGTGACTCGGTGCAATTCCGCCACATCAAATGGTTCGATTTCAAATCCTGTGGCGATAAAAATTCGGTCGTGGAACGCCAGTCGATTGGCTGCTTCGCGGACAGCACTGGTGGCGACAACACGGATACAATCTTTTGATGTGATCTGGTATTCGTTCAGTTTTTCGCGGTAGATCCGCAAGACGTAGACGCAATCCTCGATTGTTTTCTGCGAAATTTTTCCCGTCAGAAATGAGTCGCGGCCAAGGTTGACTGCCTGGCTCAGGTTTTCCAGAATCCGAACCGACTCCACTCCGCGGATTTCGGCAATCGCCATGCGAACGGAACTGGCACCGATATCGATCACCGCCACGATCCGTGGCGCAATGCTGGAGGACGTTTCGACGGATTCAAATTCTGTTGACATTACGATTCAGTTTTTTGATGATTCGATGGACGCTTGAGCCCAACCCGCAGCTCCCATCGCGGTGGCGTCGTCACCCAGTTTTGCCGCGACAACTTTGAAAACGTCGCGGTAGGCGGGCAAGACTCGTTTTTTTGAAAATTGGTTAACACGATCAACGAACAATTTCGGCAAGGCTTCGACCAATCCTCCCCCGAGCACCACAATATCTGGTGCCAGTAAATGTACGATGGTTACGATGGACAAACCCAAGTGATCGGCCGCATTTTCCAAAATGTCTTTGACCGCGCGATCGCCGTTTTCAACCGATTCGGACAATGCTCCGCTGCGGATGGACCGAATGTCGGTACCATGATTTTCCATTAAATACGGTGCTTGCCCGCGGTAAGCCGCCTGGGCCGCTGCGCCGGATATCGCAAGTCGACTGGCAACCGATTCCAGGGTTCCGGCGTTTCCACAGCCATCCAGCGGTCCATTAGGAACTAGCGGAATGTGACCAATTTCCATACAAGTGCAATTGGTGCCGTGCAAGATCTGTCCATTATACACACATCCGCCGCCAATTCCGGTCCCTGGAAAAACGCCTACCACACAGCGAGCACCTTTGGCCGCTCCGAATTTGTATTCACCAAAAACGCCTGCATCGACATCATTGGCGATCACGGCGGAGCAACCGAATTCGGATTCCAGTCGTTTTTTGATCTGTACGTTTGACCATCCCAGGTTGGGAGCTTCGTGAATGATCCCTTTTTGCAGATCCAGCGGTCCGGGACAGCCAACGCCGATGCCCGCGATTTGTGAATTGTCGATTTCGGCTTTTTTTTGAGCTTCCTCGATTGTTTCGCAGATGCGATCGAGTCCGGCTTCTTTTCCCTCGAACCCTTTGGTTTTTTTGCGGGCGCGAGTCACGATATCGAGTTCCTGGTCGAAAATGACCGCCAACATCTTGGTTCCACCAAGATCGAATCCAATCCAATATTTTTTGTTGTTTGATGACACTTTGCTATTTCCGTAAACAATTGAATCCACCAGTTTATCAAATTGGGTCCAATCGGGGACGGTGCTCTCAGGAGCAGCTCGGTGGAACTCACACGGCTTCCGCATGGTGGTCTTCTAGCAAAAAGCTCACGCAGAGTCGCAGAGGCGCAGAGGTCTGGACGGGAGGGCGAGGCTCCTGCCGAGCCGCATTGGGACGAGTTCCAAAGCCATCGTGAGCGGCAAGGCGGGAACCTCTCGATTTCCCGCATGTTGGTCTTCTAGCAAAAAGCTCACGCAGAGTCGCAGAGCTTTAGGAAAAACTATGAATATTCACGACTGTAATTTGCAGGCGTCATACAAATACAAAGCTCGCCAGATGTATTTGTTTAAATCTTCGCGGCTCGGCAGGAGCCTCGCCCTCCCGTCCAGACCTCTGCGCCTCCGCGACTCTGCGTGAGCCTTTTTTTGATTCTGCAGGCGGCTAGCGCATTGCCGCTCACAGGATGTAGAATCAATCGGGAAATTTAAATCGTTGAACCCGATTGTTATAAGAGTCCAAAACATGGATGAACCCTTGGGAGTCCATGGCCATGCCCCAAGGTTGATGGAGTTGACCGGGTTGTTTTCCAGGTCCTCCCCAGATCGCGACGGGTTTTCCGTCCAGTGTCATTTTCTGGATTCGATGATTGCCCCATTCGCAAACATAGACATAGCCTTTTCCGTCCAGCAGAATTCCGTAGGGGTAACGCATTTGTCCGGGATCCGTGCCGTTTTCTCCAAACGAGCGGAGGAATTTGACCGTCGGCCCTGATGCATCGAAGACTTGGATGCGATGGTTGCACGCGTCTGCTACCCACAGATGGTCATTTTTATCGATGGCGATTCCTTGTGGTCGCATGAATTGTGAATTTTCACTGCCGTGCGAGCCAAATTGCGTCAAGTATTTTCCATCGTTGGAAAATTTCTGAATGCGATCGAAGTCTCCGTATTCGCCGACAAAGTAGTTGCCTTTGGAATCCATCACGACATCGGTCAGGAATTCGAATTCTCCGTTGCCCCGTCCCAGTGTTCCGCCAATTGTTTTTTCCTCAAGCAATTTTCCCTCGGGAGTATAGGTCAAAACGCGCTGATAGTGTGTATCTCCGACCATCAGATTTCCATCGTTGTCGATGCCCAATCCACAAGGTTTACCGTTTTTGATTTCCGGTGTTCGCCAACTGCGAATGAAATTGCCGTCTCGGTCAAACACCTGGATGCGTCCCACTTTGTCGACGATGAACAGTCGATCCTGCGAGTCACAAACGATTGCCCGCGGCGTTTGGAATTGTTTTTCGGAAAGCCCGCGTCCGCCCCAAACCAGCACTTGATCCGGATCGGATTTGTTGGATTTCAGGCAGCCGGAAATCAACACGAGCATGGTCAGCACGGCAATGAATTTGGCAGGCATTTTCAGCTTGGGAAAACTGCGTTGTTGAAAGTGTCTCGGTAAGTGCATTCGATTTACAGGGGCATGGAGCGCGACATTTCGAGGATCTGGTTAGCCACTTGACCAGCAAATAGTTTAACCGATATTATTCAGCGACGATTCACACTTTTGGTTGGCCGATGGAATTGCAGTCGGCCACAGATTGGCTTTGCCGGCATGGCGCCCGTTGTTCTCGATGTAAATCAGGCTGAAGATCCGCGAGATGTGGTCCACCGTGCAGTCGCCGCATTGGCCGAAGGTAAAATTGTAGCGCTGCCTACAGAAACGGTCTATGGCTTGGCTGCCAGTGCGCTTCATCCCGTCGCCGTTGAGCGGCTGCTGGATATCAAGGGACGTGATGTCAACAAGCCATTTGCACTGGCGATCAAAAGCGCCGACGACGCCCTGGATTACGTTCCGGATATGTCGGCCAAGGCTCGGCGGCTGGCTCGACGATGTTGGCCCGGGCCGGTGACGTTAGTGCTGAATGATTCCCATCCCGATAGTGTTGTTGGACGTCTGCCCGACAGTGTTCAATTGTCGGTGGTTCCCAAAGGGACGGTCGGATTGCGCGTTCCCGCAAACGAAATTTCATTACAAATCTTGCGTTTGTTGGCAGGTCCGTTAGTTTTGACCAGTGCGAATCGTTCGGGTCAAGCGGATATGTCGGATCCAGAAAGTATTCGCGATGTCTTTGGCAGTGAAGTAGATTTGATTGTCAACGACGGACCTTGTCGTTATGGGCAACCGTCGTCGGTCGTCATGATTGATAAAAATGATGAAATCAAGATGTTGCGCGAAGGCGTAGTACAAAAAACGGTGGTAGAACAATTGTCTGGATTTATGGCGTTGGTGGTTTGTACGGGGAACACATGTCGCAGCCCGATGGCCGAAGCGATTCTGCGCGATCAGATTGCGAAAAAACTAAACTGTTCGGTCGACGAGTTGGCCGAAAAAGGGATCTCGGTGAGTTCCGCTGGAATCGCGGCAATGTCCGGTGGGCGGCCATCACCAGAGGCCGTAACGGTGTTGCAAGATTTTCAAATCGACATTTCCGATCATTTATCGCAACCAGTAACGGATCGTTTGGCACGGCATGCGGATCTAATTTTGACGATGACCGAAGGGCATCGTTACGCCATAGTTTCCAATTGGCCAGATATTGCTCCGCGAACACATTTGTTGCGAAAGGATGGACAGGATGTGACAGATCCGATCGGGTATTCCGAGGCGGTTTATAAATCGTGTGCCCAACAAATTAGCGAGAATCTCCAAAAATGGGTCGACGAAACAGATTTCACAGCGAACTGAGGGTGCGAAATGAAAATCTCCATTGGTAGTGATCATCGTGGCGTCGAAGTACGGCAGTCGCTGATCGAAACGCTCGAAAGCTGGGATTATCAAATTGTCGATTGCGGTTCGTTTGGAACGGAAAGTTGTGATTACCCGGACATCGCGCGCGAAGTTTGTGAACGATTGGTGGCCGGTGAGGTCGAACGCGGGATCCTGTTGTGTGGTACTGGAATCGGAATGTCGATCGCCGCCAACAAAATTCGAGGGATTCGCGCAGCTGTTTGTAACGATTTAAAAAGCGCTGAGATGAGTCGTCGACACAACGATGCGAACGTCCTGTGCCTATCCGCCGATATCATGGCCGAGCGTTCGCTCGATGATGTCGTCAAACGGTGGCTGGAAACGGAATTCGAAGGCGGACGTCATCAACGTCGTGTTGATAAAATTGGCGAGTTGTTTCAATGGCAACGTGAAACAACTGCCGAATAGTCGATCGACGATTCAATGTAATGGTTGGCTGTTGGGTCGGTAAAAACCGATTTTCTCAAGTGCCTTGTAGACTTCTTCCAGCGTTTTTTCACCAAAGTTGGAAATGCTGAGCAATTCTTCGCGTGTCGTATGCAGAAGATCTCGAACCGTAAAAATTCCTTTTTCTTCGAGGCAATTGGTAGTGCGAACGGTCAAGCCAATTTCTGCTGTACTGAGTTCGAGTTTTTCCTGCTGGTTGAGGTAAGCTTCTTCGGCCTGACTCAATGGAATCCGAGTTCGCGTCATGGGGTTCCCTCCCAAAAAATGATTGAGGTCAAAACCATCAGTCGGTTTTCGATTGACGTTCGTTGCCATAACATAATCTTTACGCTGACAACTCCCAAAAGCGTATCAGCGTATCACAAATTTCAAAAAGCTCCAATGCACTGCTAGCAAGTAGTGACGGATTCCATAGTTAACATGTCGCATTTACAAGCTCTCAATGAATACCAACAACGCGCGGTGACGACTGTCGACGGCCCGCTGCTGATCATTGCCGGTCCGGGCAGTGGCAAAACGCGAGTGATCACACATCGCATTGCGCACATGGTCAGTGATTGCGGTATCGCGCCTTATGAAATTGCAGCGCTGACATTCACGAACAAAGCTGCGGATGAAATGCGAACGCGGATCGAGCGGATGGTTCCCGATAGTTATGTCTGGACGGGTACCTTTCACCGATTTTGTTCGCGGCTGTTGCGAAAACACGCCACGCTGGCTGGACTCGAAGAGAATTTTTCAATTTACGATTCCTCGGACTCGCTACGATTGGTCAAGCAAGCGATGGAGGCAGTGCATCCCAAAGATATTCGTTATCGAGCCGAGTCCATCGCCAACGAAATCAGTCGTGCCAAAAGTGCGTGCATCGATGCTGAAAATTATGGTCGATTCGCTCTCAACGCGTTGCAGACGGTAACGACACCGGTTTACGAGGTCTATCAGTCATTGTTGTCCAGCTCGAACGCTGCAGATTTTGATGATCTATTGCTGCATGTTGTGACCATTTTGAAAAACAGTCCAGATTTGCGACAAGAATTGGATGAACACTTTCGCTACATTTTGGTCGACGAATATCAAGATACTAATCTGGCTCAATATGCGATTGTTCGTGCACTGAGCATCGATCATCCAAATCTGGCAGTCACGGGTGACCCTGATCAATCCGTTTATTCTTGGCGTGGCGCTAACATCAAAAATATTCTGGAATTTGAAAAAGATTTTCCGAACGCTCAGATCGTACGTCTGGAAGACAACTATCGCAGCACCAAAAGTATTTTGCGCGTTGCAGACCAATTGATTGCTAACAACCGCCAGCGAAAACACAAAGTGCTGAGAACCGAAAACGTCGAGGGCGATCCGGTTCGCCTGGTGGCTTTTCCCGATCAACAGACCGAAGCCCAAAGCATCGCCGAGGAATTGAGTTTGTGGTTGAAAGACAATATCTATCAACCGGATGAAATCGCGATTTTTTATCGTGCCAACTGGTTATCACGATCGATTGAACATGCACTGCGAACGGCTGGTATTCCTTATCAGATCGTCAACGGTTACGAATTTTATCAGCGACGCGAAATCAAAGATTTATTGGCTTATTTGCATTTGCTCAACAATCCGAGCGATAGTGTGGCATTCGAACGTGTGATCAATGTTCCGCCGCGCAAGATTGGAAAAATCACCGTTCAACGATTAAAAGAGTTTGCCGCCGAAAATCGTATTTCCCTGTTCGAAGCAGCCAGGCAGTCGGGATTGATCGACACGATCAAAAAAGGTGCGGCGACCAAGGTTGCCGGATTTTGTGCGCTCTACGACAAAATCGCAATCGACGCCACCGAAAGTGTTGAGCGATTGTTGCAAACGATCATCGATGAAACGAAATACATCGACTATCTCGTGGCTGAGGATACACCCGAAGCGCATGAACGAGCAGGCAATGTCGAGGAATTGCTGTTGGCGGCGCGCGAATTTGATATAGCGCATCCCGACGATGGTGGTTTGGAAGCCTACTTGGAACAAACTTCGTTGGTCAACGACGTGGATGCCTGGGATTCCGCCAATGCGGCAGTGACGTTGATGACTTTGCACGCGGCCAAAGGATTGGAGTTTCCTGTCGTCTTTATGGTCGGTTTAGAAGAAGGGTTGTTGCCACATGAACGCAGTAGCGTTGATGAGGAAGAAGTCGAAGAAGAACGCCGATTGATGTTTGTGGGAATCACGCGTGCACAACAAAAATTGAATTTGAGTCGATGCATGACTCGGTTTCGACGTGGTCGAGTCTGGCCGATTATTCCAAGTCGTTTTTTAATGGAATTGCCGCGGTCTGAAATGGAGATCTCTGAACCTCCCAACACCCACTACGCAAATTTAGTCGATGGTTCGCGGGGCGCTGCGGACGTTTGGAACGAACATGAAATGGCTCAAGAGATTTTGCAATCTCAGGACGAGGATGATGTCCCGTTTGCCATGGACGATCTGGTCGAGCAGGAGAACAGTCCTCAGGCAAAAAAAACGAGCGCTGCGAAGTCTTCTCCGGATTCATCGCTGCCAGCCGAGAAACCCGAGGCGTTCAATTTGGTTTCCGCCGCTGAAATGCTGGCTGGCAATGGCAATAATCCTCAGCCATCCGGATTGAATCTATCCGCGGGACAGTTTGTCTTTCATCCGACTTACGGCCGGGGACATGTCGATCACGTCGAAGGCTCAGGAAAAAAGCAACTGGCGACGATTTCTTTTGAATCGGTGGGTGAAAAGAAAATCAAACCGGCATTTAGCAATCTAGTCATCATCGGGCGATAACGCTGTTTTGGATCACAGTAGTAGGGCCGGTTCCTACCGGCCAATCCAACCAACTAAAAATCACGAAGTTTGAATCTAATTTGCAGCACGGCTCGCGGACTCGTGACTAGGCTCACGCAGAGTCGCAGAGACGCAGACGGATTTTGACATGTCGATTTGCGATTGTATCAGCAGCACTTAAACAACACGCGTCCAAATTTCAGGATCGTAGGGCCGGTTCCCACCGGCCAATCCAACCAACCGGCCAATCCAACCAACTCTCGCCGAATCATTGAGAATGCTCTGGTTTGTTATACGCCACTGCTACAAACGTTATTTTTGGCAGTGTTTTTGAGTGATTGAGATAATCTGTAGCAGAAATGTCGATCTGGCGCGATGAGAGGACGATCCAGAATATGGAAAAATTTTCTCAGTGGCTGTGATCAAAATGCTCAATCCCATACCACTCGTTGCACCGTTTGTGTTTGCATTCTTGTTGATGGTGTGCAATCTCCAGGCAGACATCGTAACCGACTCGACTCCAACCGGGACGACCGATCGTAACGGAAACAACGATTTCGTCGGACTGCTGGACAGTGTTGGGCCGGATCGCATTGGTGGACAGAATATCAATCTCAATGGATCTGCTCCGACAGGTGAAAGTTCCCAAATCGGCGATCTAGTCGGTCGCGATATTGACGCAACTGGGGGGAGTCGAACCTGGGAATATTTGTTGATTCTGCCAGCCGATGCCGTCAGCGGAACTGGGTTTACAAGTATCAGTTTCAGCGGACACGCGTATGAACGTTCGAGTGACAACCTCGAAGGCAGCGATCAAATTCGTTGGTCGTTGTATTTGAATAGTGATGTGACCCCAGTTCAGGTGAGCGGGCCTGTCGCTGGTACCGATTGGTCAACGTTCGATGTGAATTTGTCTGACCCGGGTGGCAATTCAATCACTAGCGTGCGGGTCGTTTTTGAGATCATCGGATTCGACGACGATGATGATTGGTTTGTGACTCGTGGTAGTTTACAGGCGAGCTATCAAAAGGTTCCTGAGCCGGGCTGCGTTGTGATTTTGTTGCTCGTTTTGGCAGCCAGCAATACACGGCGATTCAAATAGTGTTTTCGTTGTTGGCTATCTGAAGACAGCTGTCGTTCCGGTTTGGCAACAGCGGAATGATTCGCGAATCGAGCTCACGCAGAGCCGCAGAGGAATTTTGACGTGTCTAGTTGCGATTGTACTGCAGCACTTAAACAATACGCGTCCAAATTTCAAGATCGCAGGGCCGGTTCCTACCGGCCAATCCAACCAACCGGCTGGTGGAACCGGCCCTACTTTCAGCCCTGTCTCTGCGCCTCCGCGTCTCTGCGTGAGCCTTTTCTCCGATACCGAGTCGCCACAAGACCTCGGCATTCTTAGATCATGATTCAGATTCAAAACGAGGGCGACAAAGTGTTGATGAGGCCGTATTTGTGATAGCTGAATCTGCGTGAAGCATATTTAATCGCGCAAAAATTTTGCCTAAGTTATCGTCCGCTTTTTTAGCATTTTTCGCAGGCGTCAAAGTTTGCTGCTTTCGAGTTTCGAATTGGATAATTGTGCTGGAGTGAGTTTTTTCCAACGTGCGATCAAGACGATCTTGAATATGGAAAAATTTTCTTAGTCGCCACGTTCCGATGAAAACTCCCGCCAGATTTTCTGTACTACTTGTTTTGTTTATTTTGTGTTTCACAGCTCGTGTGAATGCAGATATCATCTCGGATTCAGTACCTGACGGAACAGCGGATCGTGTCAACAACAATGATTTCATTGGTTTGCTAGACGGTGTTTCGCCCAATCAAATCGGCGGGCTGAACGTCAATTTTCCTGGTGCTGTTCCAGCGGGCGAAAGTTTTCAGTTAGGTGATCTCGTAGGGCGTGACATTAATGCCACCTCTGGCAGCCGGAGTTGGAATTATCAACTGATTTTGCCAGCCGATGCTGTCGCAGGAACTGGGTTTACCAATATCAGTTTTGCGGGGCACGCGTTTGAACGAGCGACCAATAACCTCGAAGGCATCGATCAAATCCAGTGGGAACTCTATTTGAACAATGACGTTACGCCAGTTCAGGTCGGTGGGCCGGCTGCCGGTTCCGATTGGTCAACGTTCGACGTCAATCTGTCCGATCCCGGCGGGAGTACGATAACCAGTGTTCGTGTTGTATTCACTGTCACTGGGTTTAATGGAGGCGGTGAGTGGTTTGTAACTCGCGGGCTTTTACAAGCTGAATATCAACCAATACCTGAGCCTCTCTGTTTCAGTTTGTTATCTATGGTTTGCCTGGGACTCATGGGAAGAAAACGAAAGCTGTGCTAAGTTGTAGCGGTTTAGAGATTTTTCCCCCGACTGCTGTTGTCTGACACACGTTCTCCTAACAATTCGTTTATTTTTCTGGTTTGCCAGGTGGGTTATGAATCTCGCTGCAAAGCGGAGCTTGCCAGCCACCATCCTGAACTGAAATTCGCTTTTGGACGACCGGGATTGTTGACGTTCAAGGTCGCCGACGATTCACCGCTGCGGCAGGAGCTTGTTCTGAAGTCGACGTTTGCACGGACATTTGGGTACTCGATGACAACGATCCAGGGCAGTTTGCCGGTGGATTTGATCGAAACCCATTGCAAAACTCATGGGGCAAATCTGGTGCATTACTGGTCGCGATCCGATCAGGACCGACAACTCAACGAGGCAGGTGAAGCATCAACACCGAACTTGCCACGGCTCAACATTCCTGGAATCCGACTGAACAAAAATGCCAAATCCGGTGAAACAGTGATCGATGTCATCGAGATCGATCATGAACATTGGTTGATTGGTTATCATCAGGCAGCTCAGACTTTTCAGCGATGGAGAGCCGGCAAGCCCATGATTACCTGCCAGGAACCGGTGGTCAGTCGTGCCTATAACAAAACGGCCGAGGCGCTTCAGTGGTCGCGTTTGCCGATTCGCGCGGGAGACATTTGTGTCGAAATTGGGGCGGCACCCGGAGGATCAGCCCAAGCGTTATTGCAACGTGGTTGCAGTGTTTTGGCAATTGATCCAGCCGATATGGATGAACGATTGTTTGGCTACCCGCGCTTGCAGCATATCAAAAAACGTGGGAAAGACGTTCCCAAAAAATCGTTTGCAGGTGCCCGTTGGTTGTTTGCGGATCTGAATGTGGCACCCAAATTGACACTCGACACGGTCGAAGAGATCGTCACCAACGACGCCGTTCATTTTCGCGGCATGGTTTTAACTTTGAAATCGATGTCCGAATCGGGTGATGCAAAACAAGATAGCAGTTTGTTTCCCGACGAGATTGCGGGAATTGTCGACCGCGTCAGAGGTTGGGGGATGCGTTTTGTCAAAACACGGCAGTTGGCTTACAACCGCAACGAAATTTGTTTGTTGGCGCTCAAGCAAAAAGCGTTATTGCGGGCACGAGCGAGAAAGTAGTTCAGGTATTTGGCCTCGATGCGATTCGCAAATTCGGGAGGGCTGGTTTGGGAGGGCGAGGCTCCCGCCGAGCCAAAAAACAGAGCCTCGGCAAAGCCAATGTGAGCGGCATCAGGCTCGGCGGGAGCCTCGCCCTCCCAAACCTGCCCTCCCGATCCGCGCAATAACAAAGCCCGCTAAAAAACGGGCTTGTTGTGGTCTGATTGTTTCGAGTGAATGACGAGAGCGGCGTCACTCAAGCTAAATGAGAAAACGGCGTTGTTTGATTATGCCAACTCGTTGAGTAAACGGCTGACTGCAACATCCAGTTTTTCATTGGTTTCGTAGACACCCGATTCAATCTGTGCGCGAATATCCGCGACTCGATCTGCACGAATGTCACCAACGACTTTTAACTGACTCAACATTTTTGCCTCGCTCGAAATATCCAGTTGATCTACGGTATCAATCGATGGCGAGTTGACTGATGACGAATCGGTCGTTTGGGTCTTGGTATTAACTTGTTGGATTTTCTGGACGTTGCCAGACGTTACGTTTGTGGCTCCAAAAATTTGCATGGAGAATCCCCTTTAGTTAATGAAAGCCAGGTCGTGACCTTCATGTTACACGGCTTCGATGCCGCAAAAGGAGAATAACAACTGATAGACCAAGCTGAGCGATTCCAGATGCCAAGGGAGATAATGGCAGAGGAAACTGGCAAAACTTGCGTCCAACGACAGGTGATATCCTCAGGTTTATGAACTTAACAAGCATCGTTCTTCCCTGTCGATGGACAACCTTCCGTGCCAGTTTGTCACAATACGACGCTTGTTTCTCGTCAAGAGTCGTTATCGTCAGTTGGTTCGATGACTTTCAAAACTATTTTTTGCTGACGTATTTTAACGCCTGTTCTCAACTGTTACGGCTGTGCCGATTGTCGAAAAAGGCCAAAATTTTGCAGCTACTGGTGGGTAGCCGGTCTTGGTCCGTTTAAAACGGTCGTACAAAACACATCGAGCGTCCTGATTACGAATCAGGAATTCGTTTGGTTCGAACACCCTCGCGGATTTTCAAACCGTGCGAAAAATGGTCCGCGCGCAAACACGGATTTTTTGCGCGGCGGGAGTATAGGGGAGCGCTTGGAACCGGTTCAAGACCACTTTAAAAATTTGCTAGCGTGAAGTGGAAAACAGACTCGAACCAAATGATGTTGCGATACGTTCGTGTAAGTATCAAACGACAAGCCATCTGGCTCCAAGGAAGGAATTCGTATTGGTCGTTTGTTCGTCGCAAGTGTTTGTTAGGAGCCTTATCGTGAACTCATCAAATCATTTTCTCGACTCGTCCACTGGAATTTCACGCGTTGATTCACCTCCTCAGGTCAACCTCCAACCTGATCCTTCTCAACCCGATTTTTGGATGGATATGGAATCGTTTTTTGACTTTAGTTTTTGGCTGGCCGAAGAACTTCAGGATTTAATCGATCGCCATCAGTAAAAAAAGTAGGGCCGGTTCCCACCGGCCAATCCAATAGAACGGCCGGTGGGAACCGCCCGACGTGCGCAGACCTGCAGCAAAACGGGTATGATTAGGATTCTGGGGCATTGTTTGTCGTGTGAGAGCGATTCGCGAAATCGGTATCGACTTTCGCGACGCAAAAGACAAGGGATCGAATCATGCAGTGCTGTCAAACACATTGGATCAAACTGTATTGTTTAGGTTGTTTCGTGGTTTGCTCAGCAATCACGGCGTTTGTGTTGATTTCAATCTGGCGACAGGACAGAACCTCAATTTCAAAAAATGAATCCGTTCCTACGCGAACGCCCGAGCCGCAAATTGTCAAGCCAAAATCTGACGGTCAGCGCGCCGACAAATTCGAGCCTAATCCTTTTGAAGAATTGAATAGTTCTTCTTCACACGCAACGAACAAAAAATCTGATCGTTCGCAATTCCAGGAAGGCGACCAGTCGGCAAAAAACGTAGGTAAGAGTTCGCAGGCTAGTTTTCAAGAATTGATCGCTTTGATTGATAAAGCGCTCGAAGAGTGGGACGAGGATCTAATGCAGGACGAAGTCGACTCAGAGGAGGATGAAGAATCGAACGTCCCAAGTTCCGAAAAAACTCCAGAAAAATCTGATTTGGAGCGGGCGAGCATCGCCATTCAAAAATTGTCGGACAAAAAACTGCGCGAACGACTGGATGCGGCGCTCAAAAACGAATTGGAGCAAGAGTTCGAACTGGACGTTTGCCTGTGGGCGTTGGTTCAGCGAAAGAAAATCGAAGTCCTACGAGAAATTCACAAATCGAATCCAAAACATGTTGAGATTTTGACGGCGCTGCGACGCGCCGAAGGACGCTCGGACCCGCTCACGGTTGTTGTGGATTCGAAAACCGAATTTATTAAAGGCACACCGGTATCGTTACCTTTGCTCAAAGTGTCAATCAAAAATGTGGATGAGGATAAGCAGACGATTTTGTTTACCAAAGGTGGTGACTACCGATCAGGGCGTCAAGCTCGGTGGCGCATCGAATTGAGGGACAAAAACAAAAAATTGACACAGGTGAGAAGTTTAGGGTTTTTTGCAATGGGTGGCGGAATATATACGGAGGAGACGATGTCCACGGGGCAAAGCTGGGAAACGAGTCTCGATCTCAACAGCTTTGTCGCTGGCGAAATCAAACCAGGAAAATATCAACTGACGGTGTTTTATCACAATCGAATGACGATTGATGATGACAAAAATATCGATGGGCTGATGGCGAGCAAGTCGAAAACGTTTTCATTAAATATCGAACCGATCAAAATCAAGAATTCCAAATCGGTGATCGAATCTGTTTGCCGGCATATTGAGCAAATCGATGAATCAAAAAAATTGATCATGGTCCAAGGTACGTATGGTCGATGGGCTCACGATTCTGTCGCACCAGATAGTCCACAAGGCAAAATCCTCAGCTTGGGTTTGAAGGCGGTGCCGACGTTAATCACGCATTCGGCGATCGAAACTTATTCACCCAAAAAACGGTCCATGATCTTTTCGATGCTGTATTCGGCGACAGGAATTCACGAGCCAAGTGACGATGTTCTTGGAGCTCACAAAACCATAATTGGACCGTGGGCTGTCTGGGGCGCCGAAAACGGAAAAGTGCATACCGTGGGGATGGGAGGCGGCGGTACAATAACCACTTATAGCAAAAGAATCAGTAAAAAATCGCAACGAAAATTGGCGGCCAGATGGAAACAATGGTTCGACGACACCGTTGAAATTGTGAAGTGATTTTGGCAAAGCCATTCGTGAGTGCCTTGCTGCTCGCAGGATCAGGCTTGGCAGGAGCCTCGCCCTCCCGAGCCTCGCCCTCCCGAGCCTCGCCTTCCCCAAAATCGCCAGCCAATCAAACGGCTTTAGAGATTTGGCCGGTGGGAACTGGCCCTACATTGGATTTTCGACTGCCGAAATTTTCCCATCGTTGCGCGACTGATGACCACCGACGTTTTGCGAATTTAGCAATTTGAATCAAACGAAATACGAATTTCGATTGCAGTGATGTTCCAGAGATCAATAGATTGTGCCGTTGGTTGAATTGGGATGCCCATTTCGAAGTCGCTTCGGAAACCGGGCCGACCGTATCCTGGATTTGACAATCTCCCTGCTCGTGAAAATCTTGCGTCATTAACTCGGCCAGCAAATGGCCCGGTCCATACGCTGAGTATTCCGCGTCATAACCAATTTTCCAAGAATAATAGGTTTCGCCACCGACCATTCCGAATTCGAATGCGATCACTCGATCGTCGAGTTTGAGCAAACTGATTCGCAGCGATTTGGATTTGGCAAGTTGAATCGCTTGTTCCAGAAAAAACTCATCCATGCCGCTGTCGGCAAGTGTCGATTGATGTTGTGCTTTCCAACTCTGCTGTTCGACTTCGAAAGCCGCTTCAAAGATCGGTTTGACTGAATGTTCGTCCAAGTTTCGATGAAATTCGAATTTGATTTGGCCCATCTGGCTCAACGATTTCGCATATTTTCGCAGTTTTTTGCGAAAGCCTTTGGATAATTTCGATTGGAAATCGCTCCAGGCTGATTTGTGTTTTACGATTCCAACGTCGTATGCGTACGAGTCGATAACTGCACAGCCTTGTTGTTTCAACGCATGCAACAATTGGTGCCATTGCGGAGACGATTGGTCAATCAAAGGAAACGAAAGATTGTGGCAAGTCGCAGCGGCAATGCTTTGCGCCAATTTTTCGTAGGTAGCAGCATTGTCGTATTCTCGGTGAATCAACATTTCGCCCCACTGGCCCCACTGGTTGTTCGGTAGGCCAGCGACACTGGACCAAGGTCGACGTTTTTGTAACGTCAATGGAATCGCCGCGATTGCTTGCGTTTTGTCGAACACGATGATGAATCGTATTTGGCCCTGGTACAGATGCAAACATGCGTTAGCCAGTGAGCCTGATTTGACATTGGGATTTTGGCAATCCGAGTTTTCCCAAAGCTCGCTCCATTGATCGGCAAGCGTATCGAATTCTGTCAAAGTTTTACAAACAATTGTGTTCAACGCAGGACCTCGACGTTTTTAGCTGTTGGCAAATGGAAATTGAATGTTGGCAAGTGTTGATTTGACAATCGTTTTTGAACGTCGCAATTGATGATGCAGCTGAACTCGCATCGCATTGTTGAGACGTACGTGAGTGCGAGTCATCGGTTCTGCCTGGGCATTCCAGCGAGATTTGTATTGTTCGTCGCCTCGCATAAAATCATATTTTTGATGACCGGTTTCGATCGCTCGTTGCATGGCTGCCACAATTAACATGTATCCCGGTTCCAACCGGACAAACGCCGGGTCAAATCCCGTTTGATACATGTGAGCTGTCGTTCGATCCGAGAACACCACGGTTGCTGCGATGGGGTTTTGCTGATGTTCGATCAGCAGAATGTCTGCCAGACCACGGTTGATCAAACGCTGGGTGGCCAACCGGAGAAAATCATGAAACCGTTGATCTGCAAAACAGCCCGGTTCTCCCAGCGACGTACGACGCAGTTGATGCAGGTGAGTGAAATGCGACCAGAGATATTCGAAATCCTGGTTTGAGCTATCGCGGATTTCCAGTTCAGAAAGATTGGCGGCTGCTTTTTTTGTTTTGCGTCGATGCTTTTTGGAAAACGTCGCGTTTTGTTGTTCCCAACTACTTTCCAACTCGACAACCCAGCAACTTTCGCAGGGCAGCAATTCCGGTTTGAAACCGACGTTCGCAAACTGTGAAATCAAATTTTGTGTCGGCGCCGACGACAAAGACAGTCCGTCGAGATCCACGTAATCGGCGGCCAGCCCTTGTTGCGTTGCCGCAGCGAGCCAGCGGACGAGTTTGAATGTTGAGTAACGTTCTTCTCCGGGTTGGGTAATGATCTGATGGCGATCCGTGCAAACATTTCCGTCACCCGACAGACACAGCTTTGTGGTGCCCAGGCGACCAGGACGTTGATAGAGCGGCATGATAGACGATGGAGCTTGGCCAGGTGTGCCCTCGACGACGACAAACGGTTGCCTTGGCGTATCGCAATAATAACGATACCACGATTCATGCCAGTCCCAAGATAGAAACGGGCGATCCGCCGCCAGGGCATTCCACGAATTCTGAAGGTTTCCGATCGCGTTGAGATCGCGAATAACATCAAATTTCATCTTTGGCCACCGTTGCTTGTTGTGAAAGTGGGAATCTATCGACGAGAGTCGACCAAGCGTTGACCAACCGCGGTTTATGCGATTTCCATTTCTTGCGGAGATAACTGGTGAACGGTTGTTCGAAGGCGTAGGTGTAAACAATGGCAAACGTAAATGCGAACACGATGCCGATCAAAAAGCTTCCCAAGGCGGGAACGCCCAGAGCATCGGCCTGTGCGATGATCAGGCAGCCTAAATTGTTGTGAAACAAGTACAAGGCGTAACTGGAAGCACTGATGACCAAAAACGGTTTGAGTCGCAGGATTGGAATTTTGCCGTAAGCGGCAAATGCCAACAATGTAAACAACAGGACGGTCGCTCCGGGATGATGTCCATGATCATCGATCAAATGAAATACAATGGCACAGGACAGGATCCCGATCGAATGTGACACGACGTTGCCACGTTTTGATTTGATTTCATGGAGCAAAATACCCATGCCAAACAATGGCAAGTATTTCAAAATGAAAAGGCTGGAAAGAAAGGTTGAAACAGCAGCTGCCGTCGAGGTTGGGTCCATCGCATTGGCCCGATAACAAAACAACATGCCGAAACCAGAGATGCCAAGGAGAATGTAAATGGTCCGCAGAGGTCGATTCAATGCGCCGCCGATAAACAGCAGGAGCAGCACTCCATAAAAAATCATCTCGACTTGTAATGTCCAAGTGACCGGTTCCCAGGATTCATAGCCAAACAGGTTTGGCATGACGGTCATGTTGGCTGCAAATTGCGAAGCGGTCGGTGCCGCGTTGTACATGGCGAAAGTTGATAGCAGGACGCTATTGAGGATGATCACGATCCAATACGACGGAAAAATGCGAATCAGGCGGCTCATCAAAAATTCGCCGGGCTCGCGTTTTTTCAACAACGTCATTGCGTTGACAAAACCACTGAGCATAAAGAACAGTTGGACACCGTATTTGCCGTACGGCAGGTCAAACCCGAGCGGAGAACTGTAGCCGTATTTGTCTTGATAAACCAACGTAAAATGAAACAGCAGCAAGTTGATTGCTGCCAACGCCCGCAGAGCGTCCAATTCGAGAATTCGAGTCGATTTTTGAGCCATGTTCTACTCCCAGATTGTTGGAGTAGCAGATACGCATTTCCCATGCCTGATTGAGAATTTCAGGAAAAACGACAGGTTTTTGAACTCAAACCGTGGTGATTTTCCATCGTGAGACAAGCGATGTTGATATTTTGCAACATGCCGTCGTGGCGAATAAATCTTGTTGGCCGTCGACTGAATGATGGCAACGGAGTAGTTGTTTCAGGCTGACGAACCACTCGCTGCCGCTTCGTACTTGTATTGTCGTTGACGCTACGGCACTTTATCGAGACGCATCAAGGTATTTGTGCATCGAATTTGTATTGAGGGTTCCGTTTGTAAAACGTTTTGATTTCTTTCAACATTTGTTCGTCAGCGTTTACCAATATCGTTGATTTGGGAGGGTGGAGCAGCAGCCATTGCGTCGAGCCGCCATATTTGATGGCGCCTGGCAGGAACCGCGGTGAAGTCAGTTTTTTGATGTTGAAAAACGATATGTTTTTGCAGTCGATTGCCAGGCCGGACAATTGAAAATCGAGTAACGAATTCGCCAAAACGGCAATCGGTGCTGAATCTGCGTCGGCGATCAACGAGATTTGAGCCTCTTTTTCTGTGGCCCTGATATATCGGATCACATTGAGAATTTTACTGACACGAATGGCGAGGTTGCAGCGATTGTATCCAAACGTGTAACCGGCTGCTTCACGGCCGTTAGGCACCAGGCGGTTGTTGCCGTCATCGCGCCAATTGATCATGACCGCAATGTTCTCCGTTGTCTTTCGATGCGGCGTGATTTCTCCGAGTTTTCCAGGGGATTTTTCGAATTGCGTGGCACTTCCGTCTGCGCCCAGGAAAATTTCAAATTTCCGACCTCGTTTTGTTGAGTCCAATTTTTTTCGGAACAATACGTCGCATAGAATTCCCGTCTGCTTGCCGACCAGTGTTCCGACAGACCAGTCCGCAGTGAGCTTGTCAAATTTTGCATTTGACTTTTTAAACTCCAGCGGTTCATTTTGGTGCAAGACGATCGATTGCAAAGCTGGAAGGATCATGGCGCGGCGCCGTCGCTGTTGGTCGGAATACAAGGCGATACCTGACAGCTGTTTGTTGAAATCCGCAGTCCAATGCCGCAAGATTTTGAATTCGATTTCGTTGCCCCTTGCTCTGAACGGGTTATGTTTTTCGTCAAAGACCGTCAGTTTTTCCCGTTTCAAGCAAACGATCTCTTGCTCCGTGGTATCTGCATTTTTGGGCAAGATTTTGTACTGTTTCAAAAATCGATATAAAGCCTCGCGGGACTGCTGGTTAAAGTTGTGGCCAAAATTGATTTTCGAAAAAAGTGAGACGTTGTTTTTTTGCTGGTAGAGTTCATACAGTTGTTGTAGTTCGGGAAAACCTTTTTGCTGCATGGCTTTGGTCCAGTCGTTGGCAGCGGTTAGCGCCATCGGCTTGGGAGCAAACAGTGCAGCGATTTCAACGTTGCCAGTGTTGACGCGGAGGTTGCAACAGTTTTCGCAGGTGCAGCCGCCTTGCATGGCCGTCGAAACCATCACGGCTGGAAAAGCTGCCGCGGGGCGCGGATCGATGGCACACAGGATAAACGTCTGGGTTCCACCGCCGCTGGCGCCCGTCACACCAATACGTTTTGAATCAACATCTGGTAACGAACAAAGAAAATCGAGAGAACGAATCGAATTCCAGGTTTGCAAACCCATGATCGATTGCAGGCGCAATTCCGCTTGCGGGCTAAAAAAACCAAACGCGTCCGGCTGGTTCATGTCGGCACGCTGTTTGCGAAAACCATGTGCGATCCCATGACTGATTTGCGTGCTGTCGGCATAACCGATCATGTCGTAATGAAAAACGACACAGCCTTTGATGGCCAGGTTGGCGCAGCGCGCCTGCAGCGGACTACGAGCGTTGGATTCGAATTTTTCTCCACCAGCAGCGATTTGGCGTTTTACTTCGGCATCCGATGCCCACAGGAATCGTCCATTCGACCAATGGCCGTGCGGGCTGAGGATGGCAGGACATTTTTTTCCTTGGGCGTTTTTGGGGCGATAAAGGTTGCCGGTTACGTAAAACCCGGGAAAGCTTTGAAAGTAAACTTTCTCGACTGTGTATTTTCCCATATCGATTTTGCCGTGGACGATAGCGCGAAGTGGAGTTTTGACCGGCATGGGCCAAAGTCCCAGGTGTACCTGCAAGTCTTGTTTCAGACGTTTGCGTCGCGTTTCCCATTCCCGCAGCGTTTTGGGCGGCGTAAACGGGAAATAGTGATTGAGTGTGCGCAGCTCATCAGCGGCAGCTGGAGTTTTTGTTTTGTCTTGTGCTGGTAGCGGCCAGGAAATAACGACAAGAAATACAACACCGAGAATCGTGGGACGTATCATCGCGATTGAATACCTTGATGTGTTGTTGGTTGAAACGGATAGCTAGATGTTAGCTGATCGTTGCAACAAATTCCAATTTGGACCTCGTGGTGGTTGGTGGCAACCACTCATCGTAAGCGCGAAGCGTGAGCGAGGGACCAGAATCGATGCTGATGTTCTGCTGAACGTGGTCCCTCGCTCCCGCTTCGCGCTTACGATTTCTGTTGTAGGGCCGGTTCCCACCGGCCAATCCAACAAAAAAGGCCGGTGGGAACCGGCCCTACTATTAAGATTTTTTGAAACGATTGATCAGCTTTTTTTTGCGACTTGCTGAACTTCGAACCCTTTTCGATACTCGCGCGAGAGCATCTGGTTTCCTTTTTCGTGATTGGTAATCTTTTCCGTTTTGGGATCCATTTTGAGATCCGCACCCAACGTCAATACGGCATCTCGTTTTGCATCGATTCCGTTTGATTTCAGGTGACGGACAATACGTTCAACGGATTCAGCAAACAATTTGTGATTGCCAACGGCTTCCGTGATTTCTTCGTAACGCACTTGTTTTCCAAGTTGATGCGATAAGCCACCGGTATGGCAAAGGGCACTGGAAAGATGGCCTTCCATAATTTCCCCGTTAAGTTTCGAGCGATCGCGCGACTCGACAGCTTCGAGGAAATTTTTAAAGTGGTTTCCACCGCCGCCCCAGCTTTTGATTTCTTTTTTATCACTGTCGTAGGCTTTGGCGCGAGTATAACTCGGGATCACAACATGACCTTTTTCACATTGAATGATGACGCCAATGCCCGATCCGCGAAAGCGATCCATATTTTGACGCCAACCTGTTTTGTGAAAGCGGATCGATTTAGGAAGACCCCGCGTTTCAAAAATCAACGGTGCTCCGCCGTAATCGTGCAGCACGGTTTGTGTATTGGGCGTATTACCGGCATCGTTGTATCCAAGCCGCCCGCCAATACTCAAAATACGAGGCGACAATTCATCGTAGCCCAAGAACCATCGGGCAATGTCCATTTGATGAATGCCTTGATTCCCCATATCGCCGTTGCCGGTATTAAAATCCCAGTGCCAATCGTAATGGAGTCGGGGACGATACAGCGATTTTTTTTCAGCCGGTCCACACCACAGGTCGTAATTGATGTGGCTGGGAATTTCTAACGGCTTGCGGAGTTTGCCGATCGACTGTCGAGGCTTGAAACAGGTACCGAGGGCATAGAGGATTTTGCCAAGGTTTCCGTCGCGAACAAACTTCACCGCTTGTTGCAGACTTGGGCTACTGCGAGATTGCGTTCCGCACTGGCACATTTTGTCGTATTTGCGAGCGGCCTCGGCCAACTGTCGCCCTTCCCACACGTTATGCGAAACTGGTTTTTCGACATACACGTCTTTGCCGGCCTGCATGGCCGCGATCCCGATTAATGAGTGGGTGTGATTGGGAGTTGCAATGCCAACGGCGTTAATCGATTTGTCTTCGAGCAATTTTCGAAAGTCGACAAATTTTTTGACGTCTCTGTTGCCTGCGCGATTATTGAGAACTTTTTCGTCACAGTCACACAGCGCGACCAGATTGTCTTTGAAGCCATTCATGTGAGCGCCGCCGCGCCCGTTGATACCAATGACGGCGACATTGATTTTCTCATTGGTACCCAGTATTCGTCCGTAACTCGCCGCGGGCATCGTAATCGCTGCGCCTGCAACGGCTGCCGACTTGACAAAATTTCTTCGTGTAATCGCCATCGTCGAGATCCTCTGCATTTAGTTTTGAGACGTCCATATTTTAAACTAAATACAGTGATCTGGAACTCAACGAATGGTAATTTTTGGCCAACCCCGAACGCGATTTATTTCGACGCTACGGACTCGCTTTGGGTTGTTTTGATCTTCGTTAGCAATTTTCGAATTGGCTGAACGTTGCAGGCCCGCGCTGGCCAGGTCGCTTTGATCGGATTTCCTTGATCGGTTTTGATTTGTCCGTCCCACCAGAACCATCCGCCCGAAATCACGCCGACTACTTCGTTTTTTTCATTGAAAACCGGTCCGCCGGAGTCGCCCGGCAACAGCGCGACGTCAGCAAAAATCCGGTCGCGGTTGGTCGGATGAGAAGCCGTCGCGGAAAAATGTCGGATGCAGCAACCAAGTTTCGATCCGCCTCCCAGACCCGCAAACTCAATTTTTTTGCCATCGGTTAAAGTTTTCGTGGCAACCGTTGCCGGTTTGATATTTTTCGGTACCCAGACCCAAATGATGGCAACGTCGTTTTCAGCGTCGTCGGCGACGACCTGACAACCGCTGGCAGTTTTTCCGTTTTGATATGTGACTTTGATCGATTCGGAAGCTGTCGAGCTTTTTCGCACCAGTCCATCAACTAATTTGATTTGGTTATCGAAAACAACATGATGCGCCGTCAGACAATATCCGAGATAACCGCCATAGTACGGTTGGCTTTTGTCAACGCGGATCAGCACGCCTGCGCCGCTGCCGGAATTGGTCGAGATTTTGACAATCGATTGGTGGTGTTCCGACGCTTGAGTCCAATTCCAAAATCGCGTCTGCTTTCCGACCTGGCCGGAGACAGGTTCAGAGAGGAAAAAAATGCCTAAAACGAACAGCGAGAATAACGTTTTGGCGAAAATGTTTTGGGCACGAATGTTCATGTTGCCCTCCTGGATTTCTCCTTTGCGTTTGAGGGTCGGCAGGGGCTTCATCGTCGGTGGCAAATCGAGACAAACAGATGAGATGAGAGCCCCCGCCCTCAAATGTTTTGTTGTTTTGCCACTGCATTCTATTCGTCGCTAGCACTGGAAAATTGTGAAACAAGGCAACTGGAGTCCGACAAATCGGATAAAACCCGATGCGAAACCGTTGTCAGACGTTTTTGACAGTTGAGCGCGACACTTGAATTGAACAGCAATGGTCCGTCAAAACGAATTACAACACGTTACACGAAGAAGCTTGACCCGTTTTTTAATCCTTTCTAGAATTTGCCAACCTAACACCCGGAAAAAAATGGAATGGAATCCATGAACATTCCACGTGCTATCTCGGCGCGCAGCGTGCCTTGCGATTTGTGCGCCTCAAACGATTTTGAAATTGTCAGTCATCTGGATCGGCGTCAAAAACCTTTGACGACTGTCATTTGTCGAACCTGCGGTCTCGTTTCTCACGAAGACATTCCGAGCGATTTGGAATTAGCCCAATATTATGCCGAGGAGTATCGCAGCGATTATCACGGTGAGTATACGCCGTCGCCGCATCGCGTTGTTCGCGCTCAACGTGTCGGGCAGTTATTGCTCCAGGATTTGCTGGATGATCTCAACCCGGACGACCATGTTTTTGAAATTGGCGCCGGCATTGGAGGAACAGTTCGAGCTTTTCAGGACGCCGGTTTTACAGCTTCGGGAATCGAACCCGGAAAAGGATTTTGCGATTACGCTCGCCGGAAAATGGGGGTCGATATTCAACAACAATCATTGGCCGATGTCGAACCAACCCCCAGCTATGATCTTGCACTGCTGGTTCATGTGATCGAGCACTTGCGGTCTCCCCGTCAAGCGATTCGCCATATCCGCTCGATTTTGCGACGGGGCGGGTTGTTGTACGTGGAATGTCCCGATTTGGCGCAAACGCATGCAGCGCCAAACCGGTTGTTTCACTATGCACATATCTACAATTTTGTTCCCAGCTCACTGCAGGCGTTGTGCGAATCGTGTGGGTTCCGACTGGTGCGTTCGATCAAAACAAAAGCCAAAGTGATCCGGCATTTGTACCAGGCGATCGATGATACACCCTTGAACATTCGCGATGACGCGTATCAATCGGCGATCATCGGTATTTTTCGCTACAACGCACTGACCTATCATTTACGCGGTCAATATTTTACCGATCGATTTCGACGGGCCACCGAACTGTTGGCAACGCGGATGTTTCCCCGATGGCGTTTGCAAGTTGCTGCGCAGGTTGTAGCGGAGAGGTTGTAGGAAGAGGTGGTAGGGGAGAGGTTGTAGGTTGTAGTGGGGAGTGTGGGATTAGGTCTCACGCAGAGGCGCAGAGACGCAGAGGATGTGCTGAAATAAAATTAAAAGTGCGATCTACTAACCTGATCAAGAAAAATAAAATCATCGCTACTCGTTCATCGCTGCTCGAATCACGCTTAAAAAAATCCCTCTGCGTCTCTGCGACTCTGCGTGAGATTTTTCAGGAGCGGATGTCGAAGGCTGATTCGAATGAAGATGAAAATGACCGGATTGATTGATTAACCGGTGGTTACCAGTTGCTGGTTGATTTCCTGTTTTGCGGATCCGTTGCGTCCGGACTCTAAACAAGCATCCAAAACGATTTGGGTTTTCATTGAAATTTCAGGCCAGTGTTCGTCGACGGTATCGGTGATGACCAGTTCAGAAAAATTGTGGAACAAATTGGCCTCCTGTGCGTTTGGCGCCCCGTTTCCATGCTCGGCAACCGAATAATGCTGTTCAAAATTTTCCATGCGGAAATCACAACCCTCTTCGACAAATTGTGCGTTGTTGACAAAAAACGATAGCTGGTTTCCATAAAACGGCAGGACAAAATCAGGGATCTGGAGAAAGCCGTTGGTGCCGCTAACGTTGGCCCATTGTTGCATGGTGGTTTGAAAACTGTTGTAAAAACTCGCGCTACTGCCGTCCGCCCAAACGAGTTCTCCCGAGAATTCCATGGGAACAGAATACTGTCCTCCGTCGCGGTGAATGTCATCCAGGATTCTGCCGCTGACATACTGGGGCAACTCGTAATTCTTGACCCACAACGCGAATCGAATACAGTACCAACCGAGATCGCCCAAAGCACCTTGCGGTTCGAGATCACTGGCGGTTCGGATGTTATCCGAGCGAAATTGTTCGGGAGCGTTGAAACTGAAATTCATATGAATTCGTTTGATGTCACCGACGCTACGTCCATCATCCAGAACTTTGCGAATTTCCCGATAGCGGTTGCTGTGCATAAACATGACACCATCCATGAATTGCACATTGTTGTCGGCGCAAGCATCAATCATTTCGGCCAGATCGGCTGACGAAACCGCACAAGGTTTTTCGCAGAGGACGTGTTTGCCGGCATTGGCCGCTGCGATGACCCATTGTTTTCGAATTCCAGTTGGCAAAGGAATATAAATGGCATCGACGTTATTGTCCGCAATCAATTCATCATAGCTGCCATAGGCAACCGGTTTTTCGGCAAAAGGGACAGCTGCTTGAAGTTCATCAACAAATTGTTGACTGCGTTCCAGATTGCGACTGGCCACCGCGACCACTTGCCCGTTTCCAGCCATTTGAATCGCTTGCCAGTTTTTATTCGTGATAACGGCCGTACTCAGAATTCCCCAGCGACAGGTGCGAATTGCCACGATCAATGCTCCGATTATTTCAGTTTTCAAAACGTGAAACAGCATTTTACTCGGCGAACCAAGGGGCGCCGAGTGTCGTTCTAGTCTTCGTCGATCGCATCCTTGATAGCGCGCACTTGGCGGCAACGATCGAGAATGATGCCTTCGATTCTCGAAGTGTCGACATTCAGAAGTTGAGCAATTTTATAGGCAATGTCTAAATCGCGGACGCCTTCGTATTGATTAGTCATTTCGCCATCGACATAAATCGTATTTCGATCTTGATCAAAACCTGATTCATATCGATCAGCCAACTCGGCAACCCATTCGTTGGGCACTCCAACCGATTGGCAAAATTCGATCGACCAGATTTCGTCGCCCCGGCATTTTTCTAACAACGCCAGGCAGTCAATTTCGCTCAACATCAATTTTATTTTTCTGACAACAGATCTTTGACAGCCTCGGTTTCCAATTTTGTCGGTGCGGGAATTCGGAAAACGGGAAAGTCGCCGTCTTTTTTCATGTCGTCATCGAAAAAATTCCAAGTGACCAGGCCGTCTGCCGATTCCGGTTCAAGCATGTAGGCGGCGAGTCGACCGAGTGGCTGTCCTGTTTTGACAACAAAGCTGCCTGAAAGGATCGGCAAGCTTGTGGTCTCCAGTTCTGTTTCGACGTACACCATTCGATGTTTTTGAAACGCTCGCCGCGAGCGCACGATGTTTTTTAAGACATATTTTTCGAGATGTTGAGCATCGGTGTCTTTGCTGACTTTGACCACTTGCACGCCGTGCCGTAACAAATGATTGACAATTTTTTTATGTTTCGCTTGCAGGACGTAGGCGTAAGGTAACGGTCGCTGCGTTGTTGGTTCGTATTTCCCTAAAAAGTCGACTTCGTAATCTTTGGGTGTTTTACCGTCGTATCCTTTGATTTTAAATTTCTTGTCAAACTTGACCATTTTTGCGGCGAGTGGCAATTTGATATCGGCTGGTTTTTCGGAAGCCGTTTTGATGAACTCGTCGCGCGACTTGGCGACGATTTCTTTGATCGTTTTGGTGTTTTCGTTGGCAAATCGTAAACACTCCAGAACAAATCCGTAGGAAACTTTGATGCGGTCTTTGTAAGAAATATAAGAGTACGCTTCGGACAAAATCCCCAGGCCGCCCCGCATGCCAAAATATTCTGTGCTGTAACGCGGCTGGTAGCCGTAAGTGGCCCACATGGTTTTTTTGCGATTAAAGTTGCCGTAATAAAAACTGAAGTAGCCGTGGTTTTTCTCCAGTTGGCGGGTCACCTTGGGCATCATTTGGCCGCGCAAGTATTTGCGAACCATTTCTGGGGCCGCAGGGTTATGTGGAATATCGTAGGTCAGTCCATACTGATGCACCGAGCCATTGGTGGTGTGGCAGTCGATGAACATTTCCGGGTTGGTTTTGTTGAAATAGGCGACCAGGCTTCGCGCTTCCGGAGATTCGAGTTTGATAAACTCTCGATTGAGATCCAGTCCCATATTGTTAGGGCGCACTCCCATACCGTCTGCGGGCCCCTTTTGGCCGGGGCGGTTTGTTTTTTTGAATTTGTCATTGCCATCGGCGTTGTAGTTGGGTGCGATGATAATGACCAGGTTTTTCAATAATGGGTGATCGGCGTCCAAGGTTAATTCACGTAACAAACGTAGCAACCCTTCCTTGCCAGCACACTCGCCCGAATGAATGTTGCCCAACAGGAATGCGACGGCTCGATCATCAGATTTGCCGATTTCGTACGGCGGATTGGCGATGATCGCAGAAACCATGGTTTTGCCTGCCACGGTTTTTCCGAAATCATGGCGCGTCACGTGTTTCGCTTTTTTTGCGCAGGTATCTACAAATTGGACAACTTCTGCCGAAGTAGACGTTTTTTTGTAGTCGCTTTTTTCAGCAACCGTCGCCAGTTCATTGGCGTCGTTGGAGTTGGGTTGGGCGACTGAAATTTGTGGCCATACGAAAGCGATAACAATAATTATGGACCATATTTTCGTCGAAAAATGCGCCATGGTTGCGTTCCATTGGTTTTAAAAAGTACATTGGGCGGCTTCAAAAAAGCATCGTAGCTGTCGGGCTCTCCACTTTCAACGGTCGACAAATTTTTGTGGGAATTATCAAATGGCAAAACATGGACTTTGGATTGGCGCGTTGATGGGATTGTCGGCGGTGATTTTTGGCACATTTGGGGCCCATGGCTTAGAGACAATGCTGGGCGGCTCGGAAGCGTTGTCGGCCGAGGAGTTGGCCAAACGACACGACAACTGGGCAATTGGCGTACGCTATTTGATGTACCACGCCATTGTTGTTTTTATCATTGGGATGATGGGTCAATTCAATCGTCATCAAGCGCTCACTGTGGCGCTATACTTGCTGACCGGCGGCACTGTGATTTTTTCCGGGGCGTTGTTTGTCTTGACACTGACCGGCATGAAATGGCTCGGCATGGTCGCACCCATTGGTGGTGTCGGTATGACTCTCGGTTGGGCGGCACTGGTCATGGTGGGCTGGGCTGCCACGCAACCGAAAAAGAAGAAAAAGAAGAAAGAACAAACCAACTGACGCTTCTAAAATTCCGGCAAACGTAATCCCATTTTTTGTTTTCAATCGTGTTTGAAAAATATCCACTGGCGTATTGCATGAATGTTCATCCAACGATGGACTTCGAGGGATTATGTCAAAACATTGAAAAAAAAGCGGTTCAGGTGCGCCGCGAATTGCGAAACTTGGGCGTCGATCGACCGATGGGATTGGGGCTTTGGATTCCAGCGGACGTGGCGTTTTCGATAGGCCAAGCCGAACTGGATCGCCTACGAACGGTTTTGGAGAACAACGAATTTCTCGCTTTTACATTCAACGGTTTTCCATACGGCAATTTTCATCAAGCGGTTGTTAAAAAAGAAGTTTATAAACCAACTTGGGCCGAGGCATCGCGTTTGGAATACACCCAACGGTTGATCGAAATTATGCACCAGGTTTTACCGTCGGGTTTTGACGGCAGCATTTCAACGTTGCCACTAGGCTGGCCTGATGAGTCCAACGATGGAGCCGGGAGCCGAACGAATGCGAACGATGATTTTTTTCGCAAGTGCAGTGAAAATTTGGTGGCCGTTTCCAATTCGTTAAACGATCTGGCTGAACGTTCAGGTCGCCATATTGCGATTTGTATTGAACCTGAGCCGGGTTGTATTCTGGATACGGCAGACGACATGATCCGATTTTTTTCGGATTGGATCTTTCAAATTGGCGAGGGGTACGGACGCTACATCAAAATTTGTCACGATGTCTGTCATAGTTCGGTGATGCGAGAAAATCAGGTGGAGGTGATTGAGAATTACAACAAAGCGGGGGTCGAGATCGGCAAAGTTCAAGTTTCCGCAGCACCTCAAGTTGTTTTTGCAGATGATGGGCTAAATAGTGAGCGGTTGCAGCAATTGGCCGAATTTGCCGAACCGAAATACTTGCATCAAACATCGACTGATTCAGACGGTTTGGTCGAAGATCTTGCGTTGGCCTTGGAAAACTGTCAGCCGACAGGTCGGTGGGTCGCTCATTTTCATGTGCCAGTTTTTTTGCCAGATCTCGGTTTGATCGAAACAACGCAGAACGAAATATTTGACGCGGTACTTGCGTTGCAAAAATATTCTGCCGTTCAGCATTTTGAGATAGAAACGTACGCCTGGAACGTGTTTCCGCAGAACACATTTGATAGTGTCGAAGCTGGAATCGCGCAAGAACTCAAGTGGTTTTTTGACAGTTTCGCCAAGTAGGGCCGGTTCCACCGGCCATCTAAAAAGTCGGGTGCCACTGGCTCCGCCAGTGATTTGCGCATTGAATCACAGTTGTAGTTCAATTGAAGTACTTAACAACCAACCAATATCCATTCTCAGCACTGACGCGGCGAGTGGCACCCGCGACAGGCAGTATTATGGATGGGCTCGAATCTTGCGAGCACGAAGCGCCAGCGAGTAGTTTTATGCAGTCCCTCGCTCACGCTTCGGGTTATGATTTTTGGATTGGCCGGTGGGAACCGGCCCTACTTGTATCAAGGATTCTTGCCCGGTTTGGCTTTGGAAAAGAAAACCAGCAACGTTAAATCTTCTTCGATGTCGTGAAAGAAATGTTTTTCCTTGGCGGCGACAAACAAAATGGCGCCAGGTTTGCAGTCGTAACTTTTGTCATTAATTTTTAGCTTGGCCTTGCCGCTTTGCACGTAATACACCTCGTCTTCGAGATGCGGACTTTGTGTGTCTTTGGAGCCAGCTTTCAAATGATAAACACCACAATGCATGGTGGAGTTGTTCAAGAATGAATGGTAGCGTGTTTTCTTTTTCGCGCGAATTTTGTCCAGCTCGTCGATATGGAACAGGCGTTGATCTTTTGTGTTTTTTTCCTGCATAGCGCTCTCGTGGTTGGGTTCATAAGAAGAAGCAAAAAAGCAAGTGCCTAAGACTGCTGTTAATACGGGGATCGCAATGAGAATTTTCATGAGCCTGCTCCATTAAAAGAAAAAATGACTTTTTCAACATTCTACCAAAACGTGTGAAGCGTTGGTGATTGACTGTGAAAGGCGGCATGGCGTCTGTGCTGCAAGTTACACTGCGCCAGTTGGTGGTATTGGGGAATGCGTTGGTAATGTTGGAATAGAACGGGGCTCACGCAGAGGCGCAGAGACGCAGAGGTGTTGCTCGTTATTCGTGGAAGTATTGGTAAGAGTGTTTTCTGATCTTTGATGTAGAACTCGGTTTGTCAGCATCTCCCCTTTCATCATTTTTTGTCTTCTCTGCGCCTCCGCGTCTCTGCGTGAGTCCCCATTCCCCTCGAAGCGTATTCGATCGCAACAAAAAAAGCCTGCCTCAAATGAGACAGGCTTGCGGAGAAAAACATGTATTGATTGCAGCGTTGGTTAACCCGTTTTTGCAAATTCAACTCGGCGACGATTGAGTTGTTGTTGCAGACGATTGACAATGCTGCTGTGCATCTGGCTAACGCGACTTTCACTCAAATCGAGCGTCGCACCAATTTCTTTCATCGTCAGTTCTTCGTAGTAGTAAAGGATAATGATCAATCGTTCATTGCGATTGAGTCCTTTGGTAACCAGTCGCATCAAATCATTTTTTTGAATGCGGCGGGTGGGATCTTCCCCTTTTTTGTCTTCGAGGATATCGATTTCTCGAACGTCTTTATAGCTATCAGTTTCATACCAGCGTTTGTTGAGACTGACCAAATTGACAGCATTGGCGTCCATGATCATTTTTTCGAGTTCTTTTTGAGTCAGGCCCATGTATTCACCTAACTCTTCCTCGGTCGGCGCTCGTCCGTGTTGTGTTTCCAGCGCTTTGGTCGCTTGAGCAAGTTTGCTGGCTTTGGAACGTACCAATCGTGGCACCCAGTCCATGGTTCGCAGTTCATCGAGCATAGCGCCGCGAATTCGCGGAACACAATACGTTTCGAATTTAACGCCGCGATTCAGATCAAACGCGTCGATCGCGTCCATCAAACCAAAAACGCCAGCAGAAATCAGGTCGTCCAACTCGACGCCGTCAGGCAAGCGTTGCCAGATTCTTTCACCGTTGTACTTGACGAGCGGAAAATAGCGTTCCATCAAACGATTTCGAAGATCCTTGTTGGTTGGATCTTTTTTGTATTCTTGCCAAACTTGCTGGATATCATCAGCTTGTGCGACAGATTGAGCCATGCAATCCTCCATGATTGAACTTGGCTTTGCAAATAATCGGTTAATTCATCCCAGGGGAGATGAAACAATAGTTTTCTTGGTCTTTCGAAACGGCGTTTAAGCCATTCGATGCTGTACCAACTCTCTTTATCGGAAATCGACTCGCCAACTCTAGATCAAAATTACCGATTTTTTTTCTTAATCAGATTTTGACCGTTGAAAAGTGAGTATTCCCAATAAATTAACATGCGTCACTAAAGCCAGCTGCAGTCAGTTGGACCGTCGTTAGCGGCACCACGTTGATGTCTGGCGTCAGCTCAGATGTACTCAAAATTACAAGTCCGGGCATCGATTCTGCAATCAATGCGCGAACCGTGGGTCGGTTTGCTGGGGAAACCAATACGACGGGGGCGATACCGGATTCCGTAATGTTCTGGGATTCCATTTCGATTTGCGAAATGATCAATTCTCGTTCGCTGGCGGGTAGCGTGCTTTTGAGTTGTTCGTCAATCCACTCAAAATGGTCGGTCAGCAATTCCTCGAGCTCTGCGGAGAATTGGAGAACGTTGAGGTTAGACTGGCGATCGGCAAACGTACTGGAAATTTGCGGGGCAAGTTTTTGGCGAACCGATTCAATCAATTCAACGCGGGACAAATCTTGTCGTGCTAGATCGCCCAGGGATTCGAGAATGATTTCCAGATGTCGGATCGAAATCGACTCTCGCAACAACGTTTGCAAGACGTTTTGAACGTCGGCCAAGCGGAATTGATTGGGGATTAACTCTTCGACGATCGTCGGCGATTTTCGTTTGACTTCATTGATCAGATGGCCCGTTGCCTCTCGCGTCAAAATCAAATCGGCACTTCGTCGCGACACCGTTGCCAAATGGCTGGCCAATACGGCGGCGGGAACGGAAATCTGGCAACCTTCTTGTTTTGCCATGTCGTGTTGCAACGGGTCAATCCATTTGGCCGATCGACCGGACAACGGATCAACGGTCATTTGGCCTTCGATCGCATCCAGAGAAGCTGAGCCACTGGCAATGGCAAACAGTTTGTCGGGGAAAATGGTCCCTTCGGCGATCGGATTGTTAAAGATGCGAATTTTGTAATTGGTGCCGTCCAAAGCCAAATTGTCGCGAACGCGCACTTTGGGGAGGATAATTCCCAACTCGGTCGCGATCGATTGTCGGATACGATTGATGCGGTCTAACAAATCACCGCCTGCTGACGGGTCAGCTAGTGGGATCAAATCAATTCCGACTTCGATTTCCATTGGATCCACGGCCAAATAGTCTTCGATTCGCACTGTCGGTTGTTCTTCGATTGTCGACTCCGACTCATCAGCTGATGACGATTCATGACTGGATTGTCGACTGACTAAAAATGCCAACCCCATGCAGCAAGAACCAATCACCAACGATGGCATCATCGGGAGATTGGTAAAAATCAACAAACAAACAAATCCACCGGCGACTGCCAACACTTGGGGACGCGAAACCAACTGTGTGACGAAATCGAGTGAGAAATCGCTTTTGCGATTGGTTCGCGTGATCAGCATTCCGGCTGCAATGGCAATCAAAAACGACGGAATTTGGCTCGCAAGTCCATCGCCAATCGTCAGCTTGGTGAACGTTGCCGTGGCATCGGAGATCGGCATTCCTTGCATGATTCCGATCAACAAGCCGCCGACAATATTGATTGCCGTGATTACCAGTGCCGCTATGGCATCGCCGCGGACATATTTACTGGCACCGTCCATCGCCCCGTAAAAATCTGATTCGTGAGCCAGTTGGTCACGTTTCTCAGACGCTTGCTCGGCCGTTATATTTCCCGACGACAGTTCTGCATCGATGGCCATTTGTTTGCCTGGCAAACTGTCGAGCAGAAATCGCGCTGCAACTTCACTGATTCGAGTCGAACCTTTGGTGATCACAACAAATTGAATGACCAAGATGACCAAAAAGATCACGGCACCGACAATGATGTTGTCAGCCGAAACAAATTGTCCAAAACCTTGGATGACGCCACCGGCCGCAGCGACCCCTTCGTGGCCATGTGACAAAATTTGACGAGTCGTGGCGACATTGATGACCAATCGACCCAGTGTCGCGGCGAGCAACATGGACGGGAATACGCTGAATTCCAAAGGCGTTTTAATATTCAGCGTGGTCAACAACACAATGACAGCTAGCGTGATATTGGCGATCAGTAGCAAGTCGATCAAAACGACCGGCAGTGGCACCAATAGCACCATGACGGCTGCGACAATCCCAATCGGCAGTATCAGGTTTCTGAAATTGGTTCTTGATTCCACGAGGCGTCGTTTGTTCGAGACCGAAAAAAACTGCGAACAGAAAACCTGTCCGCGATCTACAGGGGTCGAAGGTTAGAAAAACAAACAAATTTCGTCTAGTTCGTTTTTTCGCCGAATTTTTAGGGAACAATCTAAAACAAACCGCTGTCAACATTTCGCGGTTGCTGGCAAAATACATAGATTAATTGATTAATTTCCCAACTTTGATTTACCTATGACCCGAATTGCGAATCTAATCTGTTTCCTGACGGTTTTTAGCATTTCTTTCCCCGCCGCTGGGCAAGAGTGGCGCAAAGTGCCCCCGCCGCAGAAGCCTAAAATTGCTGCTGCCAGCAACGAAGGCGAACTTGCTATCAAAAATTTCAAGGTCCCGGAAGGCTGGAAAGTCAAATTGTTTGCAGCGGAACCGGAAGTGGCCAATCCCGTCAGTTTTCATGTCGATTCACAGGGCCGCGTGTTCGTCGTTGAATCATTTCGCCAGGAACGAGGCGTTGAAGACAATCGCAACCACCGCGAGTGGTTGGTCGAAGATATTGCGGCCAAAACGATTGCCGATCGGCTGGCCTACATCCGAAAACATCTGAAAGACAAAGCGGTCAATTACACGAAACAGGCTGACCGCATCCGATTGTTGCTCGATACCGATGGCGATGGCCGCGCTGACAAAAATACGATTTTCAGCTCGGGCTACAACACCATTTTGTCCGGCAGCGGGGCAGGCGTTCTGAGTTATCGTGGCAATGTTTATTTCACGTGTATTCCAGATCTTTGGATGCTCAAGGATCAAAATAACGACGGGATTGCCGATGAAAAATTGCTGATGAGTAGCGGGTACGGTGTCCGATTCGCTTTTCGCGGACACGATTTGCACGGGTTAATCGTCGGTCCGGACGGTCGATTGTATTTCAGCATCGGTGATCGCGGCTACGATTTGGGAAATGGGATCGCCGATCCTGCGTCCGGCGCTGTTTTTCGTTGCGATCTCGATGGTCAGAATTTGGAAGTTATTGCCACCGGTCTGCGAAATCCGCAAGAGTTGGCATTTGACGACTACGGAAATCTGTTTACTGGAGACAACAATTCTGACTCCGGTGACAAAGCGCGTTGGGTGTATGTTGTACCGGGCGGTGATACCGGTTGGCGGATGCACTATCAATACTTGCCGGATCGCGGGCCGTTTAATCAGGAAAAAATCTGGCACCCCTATGATCCCAAAACAACGCCAGCCTACATTGTGCCTCCGGTTACCAATTTGTCAGACGGGCCTTCCGGGTTGGCTTATTATCCCGGCACAGGATTGTCAGAACATTTTCGCGGCCGATTTTTTTTGTGTGACTTTCGAGGCCAATCCAGCGTAAGTGGGATTCGAACATTTCGCGTGAAACCCAAAGGGGCGTTTTTTGAAGTTGTCGATCACGAAAAGTCGATTTGGCAAATTTTGCCAACCGATTTGCAATTTGGTCCCGACGGAAAAATCTATATCAGCGATTGGGTTCATGGCTGGCAAGGTGAAGGCAAAGGTCGCATTTATACCTTGAGCGATCCGAAAGCTGATCAGGATTTGATCGCCGAAGTGCAGGCGATTTTGAAAACAGGGGTGAAGACAAAAACCGATATCGAATTGTCCAAATTGTTGGGCCACACTGATCGCCGCGTTCGGTTGGAAGCGCAATTTGAATTAGCGTCACGAAAGACAGGCAAGGAATTCTTGCAAAGAGTTGCCCTGAATGAGTCGGGTGAATTGTTGGCCCGGCTGCATGCCATCTGGGGTTGGGAAATGATCGAGCGAAAAACACTTCGCAGTTTCCTAAACAGAAAAGCGGAACCGGTCGAAAAACGGGCTGATGTTCAAAAAACGCGGCCATTTAGCGACAAGATGGTCGTCACAACGGCCGCTTCGACGACCATCGAACAATCGCCGCTGGAATTCCTCATCAATTCGCGCAACCCGATGGTTCGCGCCGAGGCCATGCGGATTATCGCTGATTTTGGTTTGCCGCTGTGTGATTCGGAATTGGTTGTCCGTCTGTTGGCGGACAAAAACAGCCGCGTCGTTCGTTTTGCATTAGAGGCACTGCATGTTTTTGGAGATTCAGCACTGACCAAGCATTTGTGCGATGTCATCATCAAAAACGACAACATCGACCCGATCATTCGACACGCTGCAATCATGGCGCTGGCCAAATCAAATTTGCGGCTGCACCGAGCGATCGTGAATCCGAAAAAGAATTCCGAAATTGACAAACAAATTGGCGATGCGAAACCATTGTCATTGGCGACGGTTGCCAAACATGAAAATCCGGCAGTGCGATTGGTCGCGGTCGTGGCTTTACGAAAAATAGCACTTCAGTTGGCGACGCCATTTTTCGGTCGTTTGCAATCCAAACTGCCTGCGGAGTTGAAACAAATCCTGTTGGAACTCCTCCGCGACAAAGATGTTGCGGTGGCGACGGAAGCGGCCCGGGCAATCTACGATACCGAGCATCCGCGGACGTCGCTCGAAGAACTTGCCCGGCAGCTCGTTCGGCCTGGAATGTCAGACGCGTTTTATCGTCGCGCGATTGTCGTCAATTATCGAATGGGCAGCCAGGAAAACGCAGAACGTTTGGTCAAGTTTGCTGCGGATCAGAAATATCCATTGCAGCGACGAGTTGATGCAATTCGCTTGCTCAGTCGTTGGTCTGCGGGAACAAAGCTCGATCCGTTTCTAGGCCACTACTGGCCGGTTCAAAAACACGACAGGTCTGTTGCCAAAAACGCGCTGAATCCCGTAATCACATCGTTGTTGGTTGATGAGCCGGCCATTTCAAACATCGCGGTTGAGGCCGTCACCAAACTCAGGATCAATTCCGCTGCCGACACGCTCGTCAAAATCGTCAACGACCAAAAACAGTCGGACGATCGTCGCGGACAAGCTTTGCAGGCGCTTGCACAATTCAAAAACGTGGATTTGTCTCAGATGTTGACGGCGGCGTCCAGCAGCAGTGTTTGGCAATTGCGCTCTGCAGCGCTGAAAATTTTGGCCGAACGCAAAAAGCCCGAGGCGACCAAGTTGTTCGAGGCGGCGGTCCAGGCCGACGATTACCAGGAACGTCAGGCAGCCTGGCGAATCTCTCATCAGCTGACCGATAAATCATCTATCAAAATGCTGCATCAGGCTTTGGAAGAAATCACTCAAAACGATTTTGGCGATATCGAATCGCAATTGGATGTGTTGCTTGCAGCAAAAAAACGGAAAGACCAGCCGACGCGACAACTCGTACAAAAATTAGAAAGATCTTTGGCTGCCGACAAAAATAAAATTGACCGGCATCGGTTGTCTTTGTTTGGTGGTGATATCAAACGTGGTCGAAAGATCTTTTTCGAAAAAACGGAAGTTTCCTGTTTACGATGCCACAAAGTGAATGGGCAGGGAGGCGAAGTCGGACCGGATCTTTCCGAAATCGGAAAACGAGTTTTGCCTCACAAACCACGGAATCGTTATTTGATGGAAGCGATCGTTGACCCGAACAAATATATTGCCGAAGGGTATGCATCGATCGTCGTGACGGATATCGAAGGTGAACAACACATCGGTATCATCAAGGAAAAAACGAAAGATCACATCATCTTGATGGACGCCGAAGGCAAAAAGAAAAAAATCATGCTCGACGATATCGATGAGCAGAAAAAAGGCAATTCATCGATGCCCGAAGACATCATCAAAAAACTTTCACGAGAAGAATTGCGAGACGTGATCGCCTATCTCGAAAGCCTACAGGAGGAGATACGAGGGGAGATACGAGGGGAGAGCAGCGAGGGAAGAGGGAAAGAACCTTTGCCGTAGCCTTTTTTTGAAAAGCCCTTGTTTGAAGTAGGGCTTTGTTGTTGTCGGTTGTCTATCAATACACTATCGATGCCGTCGCGCCAGTCACGTTGATTAAATCAGAAAGCTGTGAATTTGAGTGAGCGGCAAGGCGCTAGCCGCCGGTATTTGACAGTTTACCGGCGGCTAGCGCCTCGCCGCTCACATTATCAACGCGGCCTAGTCTGGTTCGCTAATCACCGGCGACGTCGCTTGTTTGGATCGTACTTGGGATTCTTTGTTGGCATTTTCGCACCGGTTTCCTTGAGATTTTGATGTAGCATTTTTTTGAGTTGCGCGACACGCTCGGCGTTTTCTTTCTTGGCGGCGAGATCGGTTTTTTCACCTAGATCGTCTTTCAAGTTGTAAAGCTCGTAGGCATTCGTTTCAAAACGCCAAATCAATTTCCAATCACCGTCTCGAACTGCTGCCGCCGGAGGACCGCCCTGGTTACCATAGTGGGGAAAATGCCAATACAGCGGGCCTCGTTGAAAAGACTTATCCCCTTTTAACAGCGGCACAATACTTTTCCCATCGACATGTTGTTTCGGTTTGCTTTCCAGCCCCGCCATCTCTAACAAGGTCGGATAAAAATCGGTACTGGTCACCGGATGTTTACATACCGAACCCGCTTTGGTGACGCTAGGCCAGCGAATGATCATTGGCTCGCGAATCCCGCCTTCGTAAATCCAACCTTTGCCCGCACGGAGCGGCAAATTGGATGTCGGGTGGCCTTCGGAAGTTGACAATCCGCCGTTGTCACTCATAAATACAACCGCAGTGTTGTCCGCGATCCCAAGTTCGTCCAGTTTCTTGAGCACTTTGCCGACCGCCAAATCCATGGCTTCGACCATGCCGGCGTAGACCGCATGTTCGTGAACCAACCTGAGTTTACGCGGACCTTCTTTGCCCCAGATCTTGTCGGGCAAATCCATTTTCTTTTTCTTGTCCTGGTATTTCTTTTTTAGATCGTCGCGCGACATCAGCGGTGTGTGAACCGAATAGAACGACAGGTAGGCAAAAAACGGTTTGTCTTTGTTCGTTTCAATAAACTTACAAGTTTCACTGGCCAAGCGATCGGGCAAATGTTCGCCATCAGGACCGTCTTTCAGGTTTTCATTGCCATACGGTGAAAAATATCTTTTGCCGCCATACGGTCCGCCGCGGGCGAGGCCGCCCATATTAATGTCAAACCCCTGGTCTTTTGGCCAATGACCTTTGGAACCGAGATGCCATTTTCCGGCAAAAAATGTTGCGTAACCCACTTCTTTAAACGCCTCGGCCAACGTGAATTCACTTTTGGCCATTTGTTGTTCGTAACGCGGAGGCAGTAATTTCGTGTTGCGTCTCCAGCGGTCCGGTTGATTTCCACCGTTGGGTGAGATGTAGGTTGTAATTCCAATTCGCCACGGATATTTGCCCGTCATGATACTGGCTCGCGTCGGGCTGCAGACGGGACAAGCTGCATATCCGTTGCTGAAAAACATTCCGGTTTTGGCGAGTCGATCCACGTTTGGTGTTTCGTAAAACTTGCTGCCGTTAAAAGCCAGATCCGTCCACCCAAGGTCGTCGACCAAAAAAAAGACGACATTGAGTTTGGATTTTTCATCTGCTTCGGCTCGAATTCCAACAGACAACAGTGTGATCAAAATCAAAGCTGCAAAGTTCAGTTTCACCATGTTTATTCTCGCTAAAATCATCACCGCATTGCTTCTACAAATCACCGATGTGTTCGAGCAACGATTCGTTAATCGTTAAATCGGCAGAGGTTTATATTCTTTGCCGAACCGGACGATGCAACAACCATGGGAAACGTTCAAGACGTGCATTTTGTTGAATGAAAAATGATGATCCAAAGTCGGTAAACACAACAAATATTCGAGCAACATTCAAAACGGTCACGCAAAAATTGGAACTTGAGAATTTAGAAAATTTTTTTGATTTTGATTGTTGCGTTGCAGGTTAGCGGTCGGTTTGAACCCGAATTAATTTCCGCCTTCAACCGGCAAAAAAACTTTTTGGAGAAACAGATGTATCGTTCTATCGCTCTTTCAGTCGCTTTGGTTTTCGTCGCTACTTGCAGCATCAACGCACAGCAATGTCAGCACGCCAAAAGCCAAGCCATTTCGACTTCGACCACACACACCGCAAAAGAAAAAGACATTGTTGACACAGCCGTCGCAGCAGGAAAATTCAAAACACTCGCCGCCGCACTCAAAGCTGCTGGTTTGGTCGATGCCCTGAAAAGCAAAGGTCCATTCACTGTTTTCGCACCAACCGACGAAGCATTCGCAAAACTTCCTAAAGGCACGATCAAAATGCTTTTGAAGCCAGAAAACAAAGAAAAATTGATTGCCATTTTGAAATACCACGTCGTATCTGGCAAAGTCATGGCTAAAGACGTTGTGAAAGTCAAAAGCGCCAAAACACTTTTGGGCCAAAGTGTATCTGTCAAAGTCAGTGACAAAGGCGTGATGATTGATGGCGCTAAAGTCGTTAAGACCGACATCGGATGTTCCAATGGCGTGATCCACGTGATCGACTCTGTTATTTTGCCAAAGAAAAAAGGTTCGGCAAACAAATAAGAAATTGCAAAATCAGAAATTCATTCTCCAGAGTCGGCGGTGTTATTCCTGCTGGCTCTGTTTTTTTCAAATACCAGTTTCGAATAAAACAACAACGCGACGATTGCACCCATCGTAATTGTCCAAGCTACGGTGTCAGGGCTTTCCGTGTGACACAATTGGGCCAGTCCGATGCAGATCATTGCAGCCAAGAAAATGACTCCGAAATAGAAAAAATTCTGTCCATGCAGGATCACCAGACTCAAGGCAACAACATGCGGTCGATCTGAATATTGGCGTTTGAGTTGAGACATGTAAACGACCCACATAATCAGCGTGGTTGCTCCCAAAAACGACGCCAAATTACCTGCGACGATGATCGCCGTCACTTTTGGAGTTTGCGCAACGGAGACCGCCAAGATGATGCTCAACCAAATGGTCAGCACGATAAAATGCCAGATTCGGAACTGAAATAGCCGCTTTGAGATCATGAGGCATCACGACCGCCGGGGTCGCCGGGGTGATTAGGCCTTGGCTCCATTACAAATGAAACCGAAACGTCTCGCAAGCGACGCGCCAGATTCTTTGTCCAATTGTTCTGCTGCCGGAACGAATTTTGGCTCTACCCGTTGCACCGCGTAACATCTCGGCATCTTCGTCAAACGGCACGCTCACTTGATAAATCGTACTTTTGGGACGATTGGCTCCCTGGCGGTCTTGTGTGGTGACGATCGCGCCGCCAAAACGGCTGGACAACGCTTTCGGAACAAGTTTCATTTCGACCGGTGAAATCCGTTCGATTTTCGCATTGAATTTTTTAAGCGGCATTTGGTCAATGACAAACTCCACCTGTTGACCCGATTGAACAAATTCAATATCCGTTTGATCGATTGCCAAAATGGCCTCGTGTTCACTTCCGGGTTGAACAATCTCGCAAACCAAGGTGCCTTCGAACAGAAACGCGCCGCGATTTTTTTGATCCAGCGGTGTTCCCGACCAGTCACTTAATTCGCCGGAATCGGCGTCTTTGGGTGAAACCCTCGGAGGCGCCATGACAATTCCGCTGGCGTGGGCACGAATCTGCAATCGTTTCCGTTCTTTGATTTTTTGTTGAAGTTGGTTTTGCAGGTTTTTCAATGTTGAAAGTGCCTGGTTGATTTCTTTGGCGCGTTTGGGGTCGTATTGTGAAACCAACATCAGATGTTTGTATTCCACCCGCGCTCGATCGACCTGACTTTGGAGTTCCGCAATCTGGTAATCGATTTGATCATTTTCAACTTCGATAATAACATCGCCCTGCCGCACGTTGTCATTGGGTTGATAATGAATATTTGAAACCGTACCTGCGGTGTCGACGTAAACTTTTTTGACGTTTTTTGGCTGGATGTGAAGACTGCAATGAATGTAGTGTGGGACGGGAATGAACAGGATTCCGATCAGTACCGCCAGAACGATGACTGCAGCGATGGCAACATTGAAACTTTTCACGCTCGAAACTCTCCCCGGAATTTTTATGAATTGAATCGCTTTCATGATGGGCATACCAACCAGGCCATAGATCGCGACCAAAGCAATCATCTGGCCAATAATCTTGAACCCATAAGGTTCAAGGACGGAATACAAAAACCAGAAAATGGCAAACGTGATAAACCATTTGTAAGCGGCTGCGGCAACACTGTAGATTGCGAAAAACCAATGGTGGCGAGTTGGTAAAAACGGGTCGGCGGGTGATTCGAGCCCCAGGATCCAACGGCCAAACAGCCGCTGCATGACGGTTGTGGCTTTTTGACGCAGATTCGGAATCTCGATCAAATCCGACAGAATGTAATATCCGTCGTAACGCAGCAGCGGATTGGCGTTAAACAACAGTGTGCTAACCGAACAAACAAACACGATGTTCAGCGCCAAACTGTTGACAATGCCGGGCTGACTAAACCACCAGACAAATGTCGCGACCGACGCCAGGAAAAATTCGACATACATTCCGGCGGCTGCAATCGACGCGCGCTTCCATTTGTTGGGCAGCGTCCACGAATCACTCACATTGCAATACAAACACGGCGTCAACACCAGGAACATGATTCCCATTTCGTGACACTGACCGCCAAATCGCTTGCAAGACAAACCGTGCCCCAGTTCGTGCAAGACTTTGGTAAATCCCAAAGTGATGGCCAACAGGAGCCAATTGTCGCTGGCAAAAAATTCTTGAAAGTGAGGAAGTTTGGTCTGAAACAATTCCCAATGCGTCGTAATCAAGGCGATTGCACTGAGCGCCAATAACAACACACAAACCGCCGCCGGAATTGAAAAAAACCAACCGACAAACCGGTTTAAAAATGTTAGCAAGGCGTCGGGATCAAATCCGCGAATCCTCAGCGCCAGTACGTTGGTCAATGCCGCGCGGCGTTCCCGTTTTTTGTTTTCTTCGCCGCGTTCCAGCAGCGCATCTCCCTGGACTCCCGAATTCGAAACCAACAACGAATTGCGGTAAAGCATTCCGACGAACTGATAAAACTCTGCCAAAGAAATTTTTTGCGGCGAAAACTGTTTGTCAAATTTCTGCTTGATATACTCGGGGCTGGTCTTGCCGTCGAGCATTTTCAGCAGCGTAAACTCTTCGTATTCAAACCGGTAATACTTCAACGAAATTGGATCTTTGATGACCCAATAGTCGCGGCCTTGGTAACTTTGGCGGTCGCATTCCAGATCGGCGCGCATGCACAATCGCAATGGACGACTCGAACTCGATGATAGATGAGCACCAAGCATTGTGCGGGTATTACTTGAACGATTAGAGTTTTGGACGCGAAACTGTACAAAACGGCCAATCCGCTTGCAATGGCGAATCATTGCAACAATGGCACGCGATGCCATAGAATTGATAGCAGTTTTGCGTCAACCAATCTCCCCATCAAACAGAAATGGAAGCATGATGGCCAGCATCGTCCGTTTTCTTGTCGTGCTAATTTTGTTCACCGTTGCCTACCCAGGAGTCGCACAAAACAAATCCGCTCTCAAGGTCGAATCGTCGATGTTTTCGAAGTTCGACAAACGGATGCAAACCGAAATCAAAGACGGAAAAATCATCGGTTGTTCGGCAATGGTGATGCAAAACGGCAAAGTGGTTTACAAGAAAAAATGGGGGAAACGTGATCAGAAAAAAGATCTGCCGGTGGCCGATGATACCATCTGGCGAATCTACTCAATGACCAAACCGATTACGTCCGTGGCCGTGATGCAATTGGTCGAAGCCGGCAAAATTAAATTGGATGAACCGGCCGCGACTTATTTGCCCGAATTCAAAGATTTGAAAGTGTTGAAAAAGGACGGCACGAAAGTCGATTGTGATCGTCCGATGACCGTTCGTGATTTATTGCGTCACACGTCGGGATTGACCTACGGCTTTTTTGGCAACACCGAAGTCGACAAAGCGTATCGTAGCAAGCGTGTGATGGTGTTCGACAAAGATCTGGCAGAATCAGTAACCAAGCTTTCAAAAATCCCTTTGCTGTACCAACCGGGAACTCGGTGGCATTATTCCGTGTCCACCGATGTGTTAGGCCGCGTCGTTGAAGTCGCATCCGGTAAATCGTTTGCCGAATACCTCGATGCAAATGTTTTCAAACCGTTGAAGATGAAAGATACATTTTTCACGGTCCCCAAAGAAAAATTGAATCGATTGGCTGAGATGTATATGCCCGATGGAAAAAACGGTTTGAAACCTGCCAATAAATTTTCGTCGATTCGATTCGTCAACCAGGACAACAAATATTATTCAGGTGGTGGCGGGCTTTGTAGCACGATGGATGATTACCTGAGATTCTGTCAAATGATGATCAATGGAGGCGAACTCGACGGCAAGCGAATTTTGAAATCGGAAACCATTCGAGAGATGACTATAAATCAACTCACTGGAAAAATGTCTGCCGGATTTTTCAAATTTGGATTGGGTTTTAGAATCAACCTCAATGGACATTACATGTGGGGCGGTGCCGCCGGAACGCGGTTTTGGTGCGATCCGAAAAACAAAATCGTCGGCGTTTACATGATTCAAATTAATCCGTATCGATCAAAACCCTACGGTGACGATTTTTGCAAATTGCTCTATCGAATCCGCCGATAGATTGGGTAGGGCCGGTTCCCACCGGCCGTCCGACTGAGCGACAAGGTCATGCCGTAGCGGGAACAAAGTGTGATGAAGTGTTGGCGTAGAAAAATCGCAAATGCGAAGCGCCAGCGAGGGACTACGTTTCACCGCACATCAGCGTCGTGTGGTCCCTCGCTCACGCTTCGGGTTGTGATTGGCTTTCGGCGCAAAGACCTTTCAATTACAAATCAACCCTGTACCAATCTGCGAAAATCACTGCACAATGTGGAAAATAGAATTCAAAATGTTGAATTTGCTGAGCCAAATGTCGAATTCTTTCGTATTGACCATAGACAACCGCCTCGTCATTTGTAGGATTCATCACTACAAATCATTAAAATCGATTTTAACCGGAAAAATTGATCGTCCTACCTGATGAAAGCTTGGTCCGAAAATGTATCGCATCATAACCTGCTTACTGGTCGTCATCGCGTTGACAACGGTTGGCTGTGCAAAAAAAGACAATTCAAAAAATAGTAATCAGGATTCGTCGGGAAGCAAAACGAGCACGGACAACAAAAATAGTTCTGCCGATCAAAACACAGGCAAGCAAAATAAATCTGGCGACGGCACATCGAATTCCGGCAAGCAATCAAAAACTGCATCCCAGCCTCTGTACGATGGTCCGTTTCACGACGATGTCGCATCGAATAACAAGCCACCGAAATCTGTCAGCGATTTGAAATTCAAAGACAAAAACGGGAAAACAATTTCGATTGCGGATTACATGGACAAAAAAAACCTGGTGCTGGTTTTCACCAAGGGATTTAGCGGCATGATTTGTCCCTACTGTAAAACGCAGACTTCGCGATTGATTGCCAACTATAAAAAATTTGCGGCCGCCGATGCCGAAGTCATCGTCGTGTTTCCGGGAGATCGCGGCAAACTGGACGATTTCATGAAAGCGGCGCTGGAAACCGAAAAAGAAGAAATCGACACCGTACCATTTCCAATCGTCCTGGACGAAGATTTTGTCGCAACCGATTTTTTTGACATTCGCGGATCGCTCGTCGAACCATCGACTTTTATTTTGGATAAAAAAGGCAAGGTTCAACTGGCCTACGTGGCTCAAGAAAACAATACGACAGACCGACCGTCGGTGACAGCCATGTTGAAAAAATTGAAACAAGTAAACCAATGAGATTTTGCACTTGGTGGACTTGAATGGAACAGTCTGATAACAAATTTCTCAACGACGCATTACGCTACAAACTGTTGACGAAAAACCAGGCCGAAGAGATTCGGGCACACTGCACGGATTCGACGCTGGCCAAGGATGTTGCAGTTTCGAAAGGTTATCTTAACGCTCGCAAATTGGACGTTCTGTCCGCGTTGCAGGCGCCAGAAGATGTGGTGCCTGGGTATCAAATTGACAGTGTCATTGGATACGGCGGGTTCGGTGTGGTCTACAAAGCGCGGCAGCAAAATCTCGATCGGACCGTGGCGCTCAAAATCATTCCACTGGCTCATCTGAACGACGATTCGGCTCAAAAACGATTTGAGCGAGAAGCGAAAATTGTCGGCCAGTTGCGACATCCCAATATCATCACGGCGTTTGATTATGGGTTGCACAACGAGCGGTTGTTTCTGTCGATGGAATATATCCTCGGTGTTGATGCGGAACGCTATCTGGAACGCAAGGGGCAGTTGAGCGAAGAAAACTGTTGGAACATCATCCGGCAGGTCGCGATGGCACTGACATTTGCTGCTGAACACGAAGTCATCCACCGCGACATCAAACCTGGTAACATCATGTTGACCGAACCACCAGTCGGTTATCAACTGCCGCCCGGCGTGCCGATGGTTAAAGTCGCTGATTTTGGCCTGGCTTGTTTCAACGAAAACCACAGTCGAGACGACCGGATCACCGTTGCCGACACGGCGGTTGGAACTCCTTATTACGTGTCTCCCGAACAATTGCTGGGAGACGACGTTGATCAACGGGCCGATATTTACTCGTTGGGTGCAACGGCTTGGCATTTTCTCGCCGGGCAGCCGCCAATGGCGGACGAACAGTCAATGAAAATCGTCGCCGCCAAAATGACCGGGGACTCCAGTTGGCTTTCGACAATGCCTGCCCATTGGACTGCGGCAACTCAGCAATTGCTGCGATCAATGTGTGATCACAACCCCAACGATCGAATATCAACGCACCTGGAATTGATCGCAACGATTGATCAGATGTTCGAACATTCCAATGCATCCGGCGATCCAACAGTAAAACGTTTGAGTAGCGGCTCCATTTTGGGTCTCGATCGGCCTGACCAACCGGATGCGCCGTTTGAAGACACACCGGCCGACATCAGTACTCGAGAATTTAAAACGGGACGTCAGTCCATCGACGCGCTTGCCCAAACCAGCGATGCGCTGTCAACTCAAGTTACGTCAAAAGACACGCCATCATCGAATCGGATCGTCGCTTGGCTTTTATTCGCGGGACCGGTTGTCATTGGCATTGCCGCCATCGCACTTGGATTGAGCCTCGGGGGATTCAGATGGGGCAATAAAAATATCAACGCGACAAACAACTCAAAATCGCAAGATCAAAATATTGAAATTGAATTAACGAAATTCATGGGTCCACCGATTTTTCTATTCAATGGTCGATCCATCGATCCGACGCAACGCTCGACTGGCAACTGGGAAGTCGACAAAGATTTCGAGGAAGCTTCGGTATTGGCGGGAAACGGAACTCGCAATTTCAAATGTGTTGCCCGCGACGGCCAGCCGTTTAAATATTTTCAATTCAGCCTCGGGTTCATGCACCACAAGGCAAAGACCATCGCATTTTTAATCAAATCCAAAAATGGCAATATTGGCAAATTGTTGATCACGCGCGAAATGTCCAAACTGTTTGACGCCGAGGAACAACCGAAATTTGATCATACGGATCAGGTTTACAAATTCGACGACGAAACAACTGGCTATCACAATGTCAAAATTCAGCGGCACATTGGTTACTGGGTATTTCTGGTTGACGGAAATTTGATTGGGAAAATTCGCAGTGCCGACAATTCGATGTCAAACGTGGAACTCCAAGTCATGGGAGACGGCCCCGCCCATTTCGAGCAAATCGAAATTCAGGAATTTTCGCACAAGAAATAGCGAGACCGGTCAGTCCAACCAAGCGGCCGGTAGGAACTGGCCCTACTTTCATCTGAAGCATTGTGAGCGGCAAGGGGCTAGCCGCCGGTTCGAAATACAAACCAACCGGCGGCTAGCGCCTTGCCGCTCACAGGATCAGGCTCGGTGGGAGCCTAGAGTTGCCAAACAACGCCACAATCAGGATTTTTTTCAATCCCAACCAGCAATCTCATCGATTGAGTTTAGAACTTGCGTGGAGCTTGACCGCATAGTCTATTTGCTGCAAAAACGTTGTCAGATCAGGAAAGGGTTCTTGTTTTGGTTTGCTGCCCAGTAATTTTTTCAAACTAACTTGTCTTTCCTTCCCCAGGCACTTGTAAATCGATTCCAAGTATTCGCTTTGGATTGCATCTCGTTTTGCAATGATTTTTTTGGCGACGGCGACTTGCGTGTCTCGGATTCCCTGTTTTTCTTCGTCCGAAATTTTAATTCTTGCGGGAAAATCATTGCCGTTTGACGGATCGAGCAACAGCCGAACAAAGCCGTTTTTGCGAAGCTGATTGGTGTAATACACATTCTCAAATTGACTGAGTTGATGCGGCAAGAACAGGCGTTCGTTAACGAGTTTGTTGTATTTCTCAGTAAGTGCTTTTGAGTCCCGATAAAATTTCTTTTCAAACGGCTTCCTTTCGCCACGAGCAATTGAATAAAACGAGCGATGCAATTCTTCTCGTTCCTCATTGTGTCTTTTTTGAAGTTCGGCAAGCTTCGCTTTTTGTTCTTTAGTAAATTCCAACTGCTCTCGAAAACCAGGTTCCAGCATGACATCCAAGAGATTGTCTTTCTGAATCACCGAGATCTCAAGTGTCGGCGAAAATTGTGTTCTGATTGTGCATTTTGTCGGCGCCAAACCGGCTCGCTTTAAATCTTTAGCACTTAATCGCCACGCATTACGGTGAGCCAAAATTTCAGCACTCTCGACACCCCATCCTTTTTTAAAGGAATTTTCACCAAGGATCTTGTGAATACGTTTCTTAGTACCAGTACTCAATTCTTTTTCAAACTCATTCCTGATCAAGACATGGAGATCACGGAGTTGCCTGAGTGTCGATTGTTTGAATTTCTTTCCTAGATCCAAAATCTCCGCACGTTGCGCCGGGTCCAGCCGCAACCACTTGGCCATATGCTCATCCAACACGATCGCCGTGATTCCATAACGCCAGATCAACTCCCAAAAGAACAACTGTTTTAGTCTCTCAGTTTGCTGCGCACTGAGTTCCTTGAGCGCCTTCGTGTCAAACTCTAGGTTGAGCTTCGAGAGAAACTCGCCGGCTGCTTGGAGTTGACGCTTAGGTGTTTTGCGCAAATGCCATTCAAATTTTGAAAGATACGCCGACCTGCGCTTTTTCTTGTCGACCAAGTACCCATCAAACAGCCGACATTTGTCTTTGGGCAGCGACAGCTCTGTTTGAATTCGCGGTGATTGAAGCATCTCCAACAGTCCACCACGATACGTAATATAGTCGTAGGATATGTGGCGCAGTTGTTGAGCCCGACTGTTGACAGAGGAAAGCTGGTGACGATTAGCAAAAGTTTCGGCGTCAACTCGTTCTTGAGCAACAATCAACAATGACAACAACAAAACGATCATCAGCTTTCTCTATCTTTTCTTAGCGATCTACGAATCAACGTTCAGACACAATCGGTAAGTGTTATTCCAACACGCCAACCAACTCCAGGTTGCCTGGCCAAACAGTAGTGTTCTTGACGTGAAAATAGCTGGTCTCTTGGGCGTTAGCCCCGGTGTCAAATGCGGTCTTACTTGTGAACGTGTAAACGTCATACTTTCCAGCACTCCAGAAAGTACCAGACTTCAACCATCGGACGCGCCAGTGTTTAAGACCTTTTGGATATGATTTAACGATTGGAACAGTTCCTTTAAACAGGTCGCCGTTGGGCTTTTTGACCACGTAGTATCCAGATGAAGCATCAGTTGTTCCACCAAACGCAATAATAGGTATATGCTTTGGAAACTTTTGGCCAGCTTCTGGATACTCAATTGTGGGAAAAGCGAATCTGGCAGTTCCAGTTTTGACTTTAAAGTTCCGGGGGCTGCCTTTCTTAGTTCCGCTCTCTTTGAACTCAATCTTGTAATCACCCGACGGAAGACTTTTACCGTTCTTTGTGATCGAAGCTACGTAATAGGTGCCAGCTGGGCCGGAGAGTGACACCGAAAGTGGAGTGGAAGAACTAGGCGTAGTAATTTTAATCGTGGCATTGATTGATGATGGCTTGGTGATGTAAATCGCAATCTGTTTGACGCCATATTCAAACGCATGGCCTTCCCAAGGATATACGACCTCCCAATCGTCTTCTGCAAATAATGGGCTGCTAATCGCAGATACAAGTAGAAAGAACGACACCGATTTAAAGAGTCTCATGACGGTTTCCTGTTGGCAGAAAAGTATAGCGAAAAGATTGTTGATGTGAGACGTGTGAGCCCGATTGTTACTGCCCATCTATTGCTTGTCAATGAATTCTACATTTCTATCCGCAATCTTTTCAAGCCAAAGTAAATTGCGCTTTTGTCCACATATTGAAATTTTGATTGGCGCTTCGAAATGATCTGTTTTACTCAGAAACATGTCTTTAAGAAATTTCTCTTTTAGAAATTCTCTCATACGCGTTCCAATTTCTTGGGCAAAAACCAATCGTGGACAACGGTATGGTATTGAAGTCCGGACTGGTGTTCCTGGTCAAATGTAATCGCCATGTTTTTAAGGTTTTGTAATACACGAGTGAGGTAACATCGCAATGCGATTTTGTCGTTTTAACTTTTTGCTTGTTTTGGTTTGCGGATTGATCTTGTCGACTTCGACTGTCTTTGGGCAAAACGAAGAGGTACCGGCATTGCTTCCAGCGACTTCGACTTTTTCTTTTCGAATGGTTGGCAACCAGTTGCAAGCGGTGCAAGCTGTTGGGAAAGATGAATCGATATTCTGGCATGACCCGCTTTGCATTTATTTCTTGAACAAAAGTCATCGAAAAAATGTTGAATTGACAGATGAACAGCTAAAAGTCATCAAAAATATTGAGCAAGACTACTCAAAATTTCAGCAGCACTTGGGAAGACAGTCTCACAAGTTTCTTGAAATGTCAAAGGATGAAACAGGAAGGCCAAATATCAAAAAGTACAAGGAGTTGCTTAAACAGAATTTTATGGCCAAACAAGAATACAACGTCGGCCTGGAGAAACGACTCCGAGATACGGTGCTGCCACATCAGTGGAAACAGATGGCTGAGGCAATTACACGGAAGACACTGCAATCGCAAGGCGTCGCCAATCACATTACCAATGCCCAATTCGCATCGTATCTCAAGCTGTCCGACAAACAAAAGGGTGAATTGTTGTTGGTTGCTGAAAAGCTCGTCAAGGAAAATGATACAAAGCTCAAGAAAATGGCGGAAGACAATATGCAGGAATTACTTGACGTACTATCTGAAGAACAGAAGAAAAAACTTTTAAAGGCGGTTGATTTGGACAGCATCGAACAATTTGGTGACATTCACATCGTCGTACTCAACGAACAGTTGCGACGGTTTGTGAAAAAATCATCGCAAGTGAAGCCAACCAACAGGCAAAAATAGGGTTTTACATAGCAGAAAAATTTGCCAGATAAGCAAAACTCAGGGCCGTCCTTTTCTCAGTTTTTCACAAGAGTTTCGTCAAACCAGTACAACGCTTGCTTGCCAGATTTCTTGGCTTTGTACATCGCCATGTCGGCTTTTTTTACCAACGAAATAGAATCGTCAGAGTCTTTGGGGAAGGTTGCAATGCCAAGACTTAACGAAACCTGGAAGGACTCATTGAGAGTGGAAAAATCCTTCTTGATCGTTTTCAGTAATTTTCTCGCAACGTTTTCGATTGATTGAATGGTATTGCATTCCGACAAGATAATCAGAAATTCGTCGCCACCGATCCTCGCGGCGATACCCATCTGTTTGATTGTTTTCTCAATTCCGCGTGCGATGTCTTTTAACAATTCATCGCCTACATGGTGCCCCAAGCTGTCGTTGACTCGTTTGAAATTATCCAAATCAGCAAACATTACAGCCAGGAGTTCGTCTTCTGGTTTGTCTTGTTTCTCAAAATTTTCAATTAATTTATCGAGTTGCTCCATGGCGTAATTTCTTGTCGCTAATCCAGTAAGCGTGTCGTGTCGAGCGACATGGATCAGTTTTTGTTGCAGTTTCTCCCGTTCGATTGCATTTTGTTTAAACACGATCATAGCTTTGGCCATGTTCCCAACTTCATCTTGTCTTTCTGAAACCTCAATTTCGACATTCAATTTATTGTTTGCCAAACGATTCATGATTTTCGTCATGGAAACAATCGGGTTTGCGATATCCCGAGAGATCGTATAGCCAACGACAAAGATAGATATGACGATGACCAATCCACTGGCTGTTAAAAAACGGGTCATGGCATAAACCGGTTGTTGGATCTCGGCTTTATCCACTTCGGCCAGGACCGCCCAACGAACACCTTGGAAATCTAAATTGCAATAGGCGGAATAAACATCGATCCCCCGATAGTCTTTGATCACCTGGCAGCCTGTATAACCATCCAAAGCTTGATGCACTGACGATGTGTCGACGCGTGTTTTTAGGATGCTTCCATCTGCTAAAAACCTGGAATCGCTTCTCATCAACAAATCGTCTCCCACGACATACGTTTCGCCCGACTCACCCATGCCTGCCGTTACTTGCATCACTTTGTTCATCGGAGAAATCGGCATTTGTAATGCGAAGACACCCAAATAGTTTTTCTGCTTGTCAAATACAGCAGTTGCTATAAAGCTCGCCGGTTCATCGCTGGGAGCATAGTAAGCAAAATCTGCGTAACAATGCCTGCCTAGTTGCGGGTTAGCATTAACTTGATTGAAAACGTCTGCCAGATGAGACTGCTTCCACTGACCGGTCAATAAATTACTGGCGAAGTCATTTTCCTTGGCTACTGAATAGATCAGATTACCTTGAGGATCAATCAGAAATAAATCATAAAAAGAACGTGTTGATATTAGACTTCGAAGTACCGGATGATATTCTTGATGAGTCAGGCTATACGGAGAATTGTCATCGGCCGACAGCATCGCACTCCTTTGTGATTTGGCAAAAGGATTATTCTTGATGTAAATCTGTTTTAAGTATGCCTCTTTTTTCTCTGGCAGTTGTTGCCAGGCGTCGATGAATTTTTCGATCGCAGAAACAACCAATGGGCTTTGAGAATGAAACTCCAGGTCTTTTTCAATCACGTTGAAATAATTTTCTAGTGCCGCTTTCCTGGATTCTAACAACGCAGAAAGTTTCGCTTGAGATGCCTTTTTCAGCTCGTTCGAGGCACTTCGAAAAGCGATGATCCCTGTTATCGCAACAGAGGCTAACGTAAAAGAAATCATCACCGCGGGAAATTTCTTTGTTATGCGCAAATCTTTTAACATCTTTACACTCATGTTCGAGATGCCCGGTCATATAAACCATATAGCTTTCTCTGCACAAGCTGTCAGCAAATAGAACTAATAAAAAGATGCGCGCGATAGAAAATGTATCTGTGAATTGATAGACGACTGTTTTTCTGCAAAATCGTCGTTTTTACTATGTCCTGTCTCAGTCGGAACAGGAGCGGTCAAATTAAATTTGACGAATCAAATCGTGATCACTTGCCCACATGTTGAATTTTTGATTGAAAGTTTGGAAAGGTCGACATCGATCAAATGCAACGACCGGAGCGCATCCTGTGAGCGGCGAGGCGCTAGCCGGTATTTTTGTTTTTCGTACCGGCGGCTAGCGCCTTGCCGCTCACGATGGATTTGCCAATGGCTGGGAGATCGTCCCAAACAGCTTGATGTCAGTTCCCACCGGCCAATTCAACCAAACGGTCGGTGGGAACCGGCCCTACGCGCATAAAAAAAGGAGGCTTTTTAAAAAGCCTCCTGACGAATTCAGTAATGGTCGCGTTGGTTTAATAGTGAGTGCTGTGACGCAGATCAACATTACCGACCATGTGGAAGTGGTTGTGGTCAATGTAGATGACTTCAACAGCGTCTTCGTCGATCAATGTGTGAGGGATCGGCCAGCCTACGATCTTTCGCTCGGTGAAATAGATCGTGCATTTGTAATGAGCGTGGTGCAATTGAACTGGACCAATCAGTGGAACAACGCGTGGAGGATCGATGTAATCGCAAATGCGTTTTTTGACGATCGTCACATTGTTGCGTTGAACTTCGTGCAGAAAAGGAACTCCGCCGCCGACTGGACGTGCTCGTTCCAAAGCTGCCATGACTTCGTGATCCGATGGCTCATCCAGAGCTTGTGTCGGACCGCCAGCGGTCAATGGTCCAAGAATCGGAACGCGTGAATAGCGTTCTTCGATCTCGAATTTGTCTTCTTGCATTTTTTGATAATACGGCGACACCGGAATTGGAATACTCAAAATTCCGAGTGTTGGACCTGACGAAGCAAAGCAGCCACTCAACACGACAACGCATACACTTGCCAGAAGGCCCAGACTTAATTTCATGTTTTTGTAGACCATTACTGTACCTTTCTCGGTCACATTTCCTAAGCTTAGTTATCGAGATAAGCTGTGCGGAACTTTCAGATTTTTCCGTTAAAATCGATAATATCTGCCCCAAGTCACAATGCATGCACGGATTTGCATTCGGAATTGACTGTTTGTGAAGGGCAATTCATCAATCTTTGGACTGCAACGGGTCGTTAACTGCTAGCCAACGGGTCTCGAATAGACCTCTGCGATGATTTTAAACGTGCATGCGAATTCGGTTCGAGCAAGTAATGATTGACTTGCCACTGTTGTCCATCCTCGAATCCAAACAACTCGGCACCTGCTGTCAAAAACAGAATCCAGCGGTTGAACCATCGTTTGGCCTGCTGCGTACCATAAACCCGCGCCAGGACTGGCAGTGCTTGCTGGCGTTTTGCGCGCAGTTTTTCGCGCCAAGCGGCACACGTTTTTTGATAGTGGATCCCGGACCAGGTCCACTGATTGGTCACCCGCATGTTGTTTTGAAAGTAATCAAAGATATCTGAACTGGGCATGATGCCACCGGAGAAGAAATATTGCCCCATCCAGTTGGCAGCGCCGTCCGTCTGGAATTCATAAGCGTATTTCTTGTGGCAGAAGATATGAACAAATAATTTGCCAGATGGTTTGAGCCAACTAGAAATGTTCGCTAGCAACCTTTCGTAATTTCGCATGTGTTCAAACATCTCGACTGAAACGATACGATCAAACCGCTGATCCAATTCCAGTTGATTCATGTCCTGAGTCACCACGGTCAGACGCCCGGCTACCCCAAGTTTTTCGGCGCGCCCAATAATAAACTCTCGCTGCGAATTTGAATTTGAAACAGCGGTGATCTGGCAGTTGGGGTAATTTTGGGCGATGTGCAACGTTAGTGAACCCCAGCCACAACCAAGTTCGAGGATTTCCATGCCGTCCTCGATTTGTGCTCTTCGGCAAGTCTGCTGGAGAGCCAGTTGTTCCGCTTCGGCCAGCGTGGTTTCGGGCGTATCAAAATAGCAGCAACTGTATTTTAGCGCCGGTCCCAGGATCAATTGATAAAAATCGGCCGGAACCTCGTAATGTTGTTCATTCGCTTTTTCCGGAACTGGAGCAATCGGTCCCTGTTTGGCCATCTCGACAAATTCGTTGAGTGCCGTTTCTCGTCCAAGGCGTTTTTCGATTTGTTGCAGTTCGGACAACCGAACCGCACACAATCGCCGCGCTGCCCGGCTGACCATTGCTTCGGGCAACCACCCGCGTTCAACCATTTCGATTCCGAATTTCGCGATGACGTTTTTCATGGTAATCCTTGTCGGTTATTTTTGCTCGGCTTGCACGCGCTCGTCCCTACGAAGCGTCGTTGAACGCTAACAGGTCGGTATCATCCAACACGGGATGATGTTTCAATCCATCCTTCATTCGGCAAAGACCGATTTTTTGGGCAACCAGGGAAAAAATGCGCTGGTTGTTTTTTGGTACTGTCGATACGCTTCTCCGCGCGATTTAATCGCTTGAGCTTCGGTCGGAGGAATGCCTGTTTTAAATAAAATGAAATACAACATGGCCATCGGGAAAATAATGTTTAGCCAACCGTAAGGGAACGTGATGGCCAACAGGACATAGCTCCACCAATGAAGCCATTCAAAAAAATAGTTAGGATGACGCGAATATTTCCACAAGCCAGACTGGCAAACTTTGCCACGATTGGATGGATTCATACGAAAGCGGTTTAATTGCCAATCGGCGACGGCTTCTCCGATGATCGCCAATGCCCAAAGCCCAATACCGAAGTAATCCAGTAAACCGAGTGCCGAGTCATTTTGCATCGCGATCAACATCGGCAGCGAAAACAGGACGCTGCCAAAAGCCTGAAACTGATAAAACAAAAACATTTTGCGATTGGTTTGATCGCCCCAGTTCTGTTTCAGCGTTTGATAACGTCCGTCTTCGGACATCCGAAGAATTCGAATCAATACAAATCCGCTCAGCCGTATCGCCCACAGCGAGGCCAAAACCGCGATGATGACACGTCGTTCAAACAATCCGTCGGTCGACGCAATACAATAAAACACGCTCAACCCGGCGACTCCCAATCCCCAAGCGATATCGACAATACCGGCGTCGTTAATTCGTTTCTGCAGCCACCACAAGCCGGACATGACTGCGATCATGAACAACCAGCCAATCGAAATCATGACGATTAAATTCATTGAACCGCACTCATTTTGGTTTGATGTTGGCGCTGCGAAAGCCGTGGCGAAATTTTGGGTGCTGTTAATCGATCAGACAATTCGAGTGTGAGCATCTCCCAGTCGTCGGCCAACTCTCTAAGTTGCTGTTGGCTGAGTTCCCATTTGTCGGGCGCCACAGGTGTGACACATTTGTGGTGCCCGATTAACAATTGAACATTGCTAATTTGGCGTTCCCAAAATCCAGCTTCGCAGTAACTCAAATAGTAATTCCAAAGTCGGTGAAAACGCGGATCGTTCAGTCCCAGTTCGGAAACGGTTTCCAAATTGGACTGAAATTGTTCCCGCCACAGTTGTAGCGTTCGGGCGTAGTGCAATCCGATGTCTTCGAGATTCAACATGGTGAAATCATGGCTTTGTCGCATCGCTGACAACAAAGCGGCGTTGGATGGCAAGCAGCCGCCGGGAAAGACATATTTTTTGATGAAATCGAAATTCGCTTTATGCGATTCAAATCGGCTGTCCCGGGTCACAATCGATTGAATCATCATCATGCCCGACGGTTTTAGCAATTTACTGCACTTGGAAAAAAACGAAGCAAAATATTGATGGCCGACAGCTTCGATCATTTCGATGGAAACCAGTTTGTCGTAAACACCGGTCAGCTCGCGATAATCTTGCTTGATGACTTTGATGCGATCGGACAGTCCGAGATTGTGAACGCGCTGGCGTGCCAACAGATATTGTTCTTCGGAGATGGTTGTGGTCGTCACGCGACAACCGAAATAGCGTGCCGCGAAAATTGAAAACGCGCCCCAACCCGTTCCGATTTCCAACAAGTGATCGGTTTCCCGCAGATCGAGCTTTCGACAGATTCGCCACATTTTGTTCAACGATGCGAGGAACATCGAATCATCGCGATGTTGAAAAATGCCGCTGGAGTAATTTAACGTGGGGTCCAAAAAGGTGGAGAAAAAATCGTTGCCCAAATCGTAATGCTGATGAATGTTTTCTCGCGATCTTTTCTTGGAATTGCGGAGCCAACGATTTTTGATTCGGTTAAAAAACGGCTTGACGCGACCCAACCCTCGGTTCATTTCGTCAACCGATTCCAGGTTCCTCGCAAAAATGCGAATCAACGTCGTGATGTCGGAACATTCCCACTGCCCATCAATCCACGCTTCGGCCGCACCGATGTCGCCTCCCCAGGCCATTCGCTTGTAGAACTGCCGATCGTGAATCACCACGTGAACTTGCAGATCCGCGTTGCGATGTCCGAATTCCAATTTTTCATTTCCGTCCTGGACTGATATAAAACCGTGTCGAATTTTCGACAGGTGTTTAACAATCAGGTTGCGACAAATACTTTCTAACATGGACGTTCCAATGAGTTGCGAAAATCGGTAGCTTCTGTTGCTGAAACGGTTGAGTTGGACTGAACCGGGGCGGTATCGAGCGAGCTTTGATTTTGTTTGTCGGGGTGTGGATAAAATTTAGCGCCTTTGAGTTTGAGGCGAATCGCTTGCCAGTAGATTTTGCCGATGATCTGGAGCGAAGCCCACGGATGACTGATGAGCAAACGATTGAGTCGCCAATTCGTTATGGCGCGGCGTTGGAGGTTCATCGTCACATCAAGCCATTTTTTGTTCTCACGATAATTTTCAATGTTCAGGACGTGGTTTTGTTGTGGCGGATTCAGACTCCAACGGTACTGCATCGACATTGGTAAAAACGGGGATACGTGAAACTCTTTTTCGGTTTCCTGTTGATCTCTTGGATTTGCAAAATGTTGCGGACCCATCACGTAAGTATGCCTTTCGCGCCACGGCGTATTGGAAACGTCGGCGACGATGTTTTGCAGTTGTTCGGATTCGTCGTAACAGTAATAGAACGACACCGGATTCATCACGTATCCGAAATACCGTAGTTGAGTTAACAGCCGAATCGGACCTTGGGGATACGAATATCCATGGTCGGCAACGGTTTGACGAACGACTTTGTCCAACGGCTGATCCCGATCTCCCAAATGATCGGCGCGACGAAACCAGGCAAGTGCTGGCCGCTTGGTGGACCAAAACCAATTCCGTCGAAAGATTTTGTCCAATTCCGAAAGATCCAGATACAACATGTAAATGCGGTATCGAAACTCATGTCGAATTGGAACAAACCGCCGATGTCGCACCCAACCGGTGTAAATGCAGCTATTCAAATTTTGAGGTTCGGTGATCATTTAACGGATATCAGTTCGGGAGACGTTTTTCGGTTGGATGTTTTTTCCTTGATTTTTTCAATCACGCGGAGCCCGCTGACGACGCCGTCTTCGTGGAATCCATTGCCCCAATAGGCTCCGCAGTAAGAAATATTTCGATGATCGATCAAACGATCATGTTGTGCCTGGATCGATTTTCGCTTGGTCGAAAAAATCGGATGATGATATTCGATGCTGCGAATCACATGGCTTGGTTCAATCCGCGACTCGCAGTTGAGGGAAACGAAAAACGTTTCGTCGTGCTCGATTCCTTGCAACATGTTCATGTTGTAAGTCACCATCGCTTTTTCCAAATCCAGCGGGTCGACCCAATAATTCCAACACGCCCAAGCTCGTTGATTGCGAGGCATCACCGATTGGTCCGTGTGCAGAATCGCGATGTTTTTTTCATAAGGGAACGCCAGTAAAAATTCGTTTTCCAAATTCGTGGCATGACGGCCCAGGATTTTCAAAGCTTGATCGCTGTGACAGGCAAAAATAACATGATCAAAAAATTGACTGTCGTCAGGTGTGATAACTTGTACACCGGATTCACTGCGCTCGACGGATAAAACGGGAGTGTTCAGTCGAATGCGATCTGCAAATCGAGAAACAAGTGGCGGAATATAAGAATTCGAACCGCCACTAACGACTCGCCACTGCGGACGATCATTGACCGACAGCAAGCCGTGGTTGGCGTAGAATTCCATAATGAAGCGAATGGGAAAACTCTTTAACGTGCCAGTTGGACAGGACCAAATCGCGGCTCCCATCGGCAAAAAATAATCTTCGATAAATTCGCGGCTAAAAGATCTGCTGCCGAAAAAATGCTCAACCGTTTCGTCATCCGTGTTGTTCGCATCCAAATATTGCCTGGCGATCTTGTTGAATTTCAACATGTCTCGCAGCATTTGATAAAAACGTGGCCGCCACAGATTTTTGCGTTGGGCGAAAAAGCCGTTGAGATCGGCGCCTCGGTATTCCAAATTTTTTTGATCATTGCGAACGCTGAAACTCATGGTTGTCGGTTGTGAATCGACACCGAGTTCGTCGAGCAAGCGAATGAAATTGGGGTAAGTTCGATCGTTGAAAACAATAAAGCCTGTGTCGATTGAAAAATTTTTGTTTCCACGAGCAACTTGGATCGTATTTGTATGCCCACCGACATAACCTGCAGCCTCAAAAACGGTAACGTCATGCGTTTCGCTCAAGTGATAGGCGCATGTCAAACCTGAAATACCGGAGCCGACAATTGCGATTTTCAATTTATTTCTCCGTTGTTTGAAACGTTTGCGTTTTCCGTTGTAGGTGTGGCTGCCGGTTGTTGTTTTCCCAGTGGGACTGAACAAGCATCACCGCAATGGCGGCCGGTCAGACGCAACCGAAATCGAGCGAACAATCGATAACAGACGGCCAGTAGCCATGAAATCGGTGGAATCCGCGTGATGAAAACGAGCTTGCCGAATCCGATTCGGGAATACAGCTGTCTGAATACTTCCACGCCGCGAACGACTTTGCCATCCGGAAAACGACCGTGGATTTGCGACATGAGCTGATCGTAAGTTATGTCGATCGTCGAGTCGTCGAATTCTTCATCCGCGAAATCCGTAAATTTGATTCGTTGCTGTTTGTCTTTACGTCGAATCATATGAATTTCGCGGACGCACAGAGGGCACTGTCCGTCGAAGAAAACTTCGAATGGATCCTGCTCTGTGAACGGTCGATTTTCTGAAGTTTTTGGGTGAGCGTTTTTTATCATGATTCGGCCAATCCGGTCATTAGTTCGGGCGATAACCGAATTCTCATAATCTCACGTAACAAAAAAAAATCAGAAAAAATGCGTTTAATCACAAGTTGGCTCGCGGTAAACAACCTCGGCAATCAACCAAACCGTTCAACCGAAACCGTTCACTCAACCGCGATGGAAGTAAAATATGGTTGCAAAAAAGCAGTTCACACCACGTAAAGTTGCCAAGGCAATTGGGGTCAGCGAATCGTCGCTCAAACGTTGGTGTGATCGCGGATTGATCCAGGCCAGTAAAACCGTAGGCGGGCACCGCCGAATTCCACTGGCTTCGATCGCCCAATTTGTAAAAACCTCAGGTTACGAATTGGTGGATCCGGAAGCACTGGGGTTTGCAAAAAACGAATTACCGGCCGTCAATTCACTGGAATCAACTGTGCAAAATCTTCGTCAGCGCTTATCCAGCGGCGACGAAGAAGGGTGTCGACAAATTCTGTTCGAGCTTTTCCTGGGGCCTGAAAAACTTGCCGAGATCTGCGATCACGTGATTTCACCGGCATTTCGCCAAATCGGGGAACTTTGGGAATGTGGTCGGCTCGAAGTGTTCGAGGAACGCCGCGCATGTGAAATTGCAGCGCGACTGATGATCGAACTACGCAGTTTTTTAGAACCGATCAAAGTCAATGCGCCTCTGGCCCTCGGCGGAACACTTGTCAACGATCCATACGCGTTACCGACGACGATGGTCGAAATCGTACTTCGCTCAAACGGGTGGAACGCTCAGTCGTTAGGCATGGGTCTGCCGTTCGAAACATTGCTCAGTGCCATTCGCGAGCATCAACCACGATTGTTTTGGCTCAGCGTTTCGAGCATCGGCGATCGAGATCAGTTCATTGGCGCATTCAGAGAGTTTCGATTGAGCATGCCGTCTCAAACAGCGCTTGTTGTCGGTGGTCGAGCTTTGGACGAGTCGATTCGAAAACAGATGGAATATTCGGCTTACTGCGACACCATGTCACACCTGGAATCTTTTGCCGAAACCATTTTCGAAAAAACTCACAATCAATACGCACATTTTGTCAAATAACTGAAACGGAATTTTATGAAAACTCAAAATTTGCTCACAACCGCGGTCGCCATCATTTTGTCCGGTTTTATTGGTTTCCAGCACGTTGGCGCGCAAACTGAAAAAGATCGCAACTGGACACAATGGCGCGGTAATTCTCGCGACGGTTTTGTGAAAGGTAAAAAATGGCCGGACAAGATCGACGAAAAACATCTCGTCAAAAAGTGGGCGGTTGAATTGGGCGAAGGGTATCCCGGCCCGATCGTTGTGAATGACAAAGTTTTTGTTGCTGAAACGAAAGACAAAACTTATGAAGTCGTTCGCGCTTTGGATCGGAAAACGGGCAAACAAATTTGGGAAGCAAAATGGCTGGGGTCCATGAAAGTGCCGTTTTTCGCGCGAGCCAATGGCGATTGGATTCGAGCAACTCCTGCTTATGACAATGGAAAACTGTTTGTCGCCGGGATGAAAGATTTGCTGGTTTGCCTCAACGCCAAAGATGGCAAGGAGCTTTGGCGGATCGATTTTCCTTCAAAATACGGAACCAAGAATCCAGATTTCGGGTTCGTCTCATCACCACTGTGCCATGAAGATTACGTTTACGTCCAAGCCGGTGGCGGTTTTTGCAAAATCAAACAGAAAACGGGCGAAGTGGTTTGGCGAGTGATGAAAGATGGCGGTGGAATGTACGGCAGCGCTTTTTCGTCACCTTACATCACAACACTCGATGGCCAAGAACAAATTTTGGTTCAGTCCCGTTCGCACTTGGCGGGCGTGAATATGGATGACGGAAAAATTCTCTGGCAGCAAGCCGTCCCCAATTTTCGCGGTATGAATATTTTGACGCCCACGGTTTATGGCGGAAGTGTTTTTACGAGCAGCTATGGCCAGGGCACTTTTCTGTACAACATTTCCAAAGACGGGAATAACAGTTCGTCACAGTTGAAATGGAAAAACCGCGCTCGTGGATACATGACCAGCCCGATCATCTACGATGGACATGCGTATTTTCATCTGCAAAACCAATGTTTCATCTGCATCTATCTCAAAGACGGTAAAACAGCCTGGCAAAGTAAACGATTTGGAAAATATGCGAGCCTTGTCGCGCAACGGGATCGAATATTGGCCTTGGATCAACGCGGCGAGTTGATATTGCTCAAAGCGACTCCTGAAAAATTCGAAGTGCTCGGTCGCCGCAAAGTCAGCGATCAGGAAACCTGGGGCCATCTGACTGTGTGCGGTGGACAGGTGTTTATTCGTGAACTTCGCGGGATCACGATGTACGAGTGGAAATCTGAAAAGTAGCGACACGGGCAACTTTCTTGCCGTGGTGCCATAAGTGTTGCAGTCAAAATCACAACCCGAAGCGTGAGCGAGGGACCAGAATTGTCCTAGATTTCCAAGTTAAATTGGCCTCTAGCTCACGCTTCGCGCTTGCGAAATCTCGTTACCAAAACTTATGGCACCACTACCAACTTTCTTGCCGTGTCAATGCAATCTAAACTGTTGTTTTTGATTTTGAAAATTGAAAGCAACCGTTTATGAAATTTGGTCCCGGACTTCTGGTCACAGCGGCGTTCATTGGACCCGGTACGGTTTATACCGCGAGCAAAGCGGGAGCCGGTTACGGGTTTGCCTTGATCTGGGCAGTCGTCTTCAGCGTCTTTGCGGCGATTGTGTTCCAGGAAATGAGTGCCCGACTCGGCATCGTTTCAGGCTCCGGACTTGGCGAAGCGCTCCGCAATTCGTTTGACCAAGCTTGGACCAAGTGGATGGCCGTTATATTGGTGATTTCGGCGATTCTGATTGGCAATGCGGCTTACGAGTCTGGGAATATTTCCGGAGCGGTTGCCGGCGCGAGTAATTTTTTTGTCGCGGAAAATGCTGGCGACGGTCAAGCCAAGATGTCGTTTTTCGAAACGTACTGTAAACAAATTTTTGTCGTAGTCATTTCGCTGATCTCCCTTTTGGTTTTGATGACAGGAAATTTCAAGCTGATTCAAAATTTGTTGATCCCAATCGTTGTCGTGATGAGTCTGTTGTTTATTGTGGCCGCGATTCTCAGTCGGCCGGATTGGGGACAAGTCTTTTCGGGATTGCTGCCGTATTATCCCAAAGGAAAATTTGCCGACTGGGTTGCCGGATGCATTGGTTTGATCGGAACTACGGTCGTTCCCTACAATTTATTTTTGCACGCCAGTAGCGCCGCCAAGCAGTGGAGTGACAAGGAAGATGTTGAGCAATCGATACGGCAATCTCGAATGGACACGACTTTGGCTGTCGGTCTGGGAGGAATGGTAACCGCCTGTATCTTGATTACTGCAAGTCAGAGTTTTTTTGAAAAACAGGTGGAGCTCAAGAACGTTGGAGAAGTTTCTGAACAAATCAAACCCGCAATCGGAGTGTTTGCGCACGGTTTTTTTTGTTTTGGATTGTTAGCTGCGGGACTTACCAGCGCTATCACGGCTCCGTTGGCAGCCAGTTTTGCAACCTCGGGCTGTTTGGGTAGAACAACCGATCCCAAGGATACCGTCAATCGATTGATCATGGCCGGGGTGATTGTCTTTGGGTTGGTCGTTTCCTTGATTGGCAAAAGCCCAGGGAAAATCATTTTGTTCGCTCAAGTTGCTAACGGGATTATCTTGCCAGTAGTTGCCGTATTTCTATTGATCGCAATGAATCGAAAACAGATTCTGTCGCGTTTTACCAACAAAGCGTTGTCCAACGTTATTGGGGTCGCGGTCATTTTAGTCATTATCACCATTGCCGCCTTCAAATTGTGGAATGTGATATCGACCGAATTTTTTGGATAGAGTAGGGCCGGTTCCTAAATAAACCGTGAGCGGCAAGGCGCTAGCCGCCGGTACAAAGCGTTAACGAACCGGCGGCTAGCGCCTTGCCGCTCACAATAACCTCACCTTCCCGCAGGTAGGGCCGGTTCCACCGGCCGATTATTGGATTGGCCGGTAGGAACCGGCCCTACTTAAATCTGCTCCCTACCACCTACTACCTACTACCTGCTCCCTAACTCTCATCCTCTACCAGATCGTCAATCGTTTTCGGCCAGTCGTCTTTGAGCAATCGGGACAGCGAACGGTCTGCCAAAATTTTTCCTTCAGTTTGACATCGAGGGCAATAGTTCATTTCGTTTTCTGCGTAGACAACGCGTTGAATCGTTGTTTCACAGACGGTACAAGGTTGGCCAAATCGGCCGTGTGCGACCATCTCGGGGTGAAACGCAGTAACTTTTTCTGGGAATTTGTTTTTGGATTGTTGTTTCAACCGATCGATCCAATCCAACAAGACTTGCCTGGCGGTTTCGAATAAACGTTGGACTTCGTCGGTCTGCAGCGATTGCGTGCGCTTGAATGGAGACAGTTTTGCCAGTAATAAAATTTCGTCCGAATAAGCGTTGCCGATTCCATCGAATTTTCGCGGGTTGGTCAGAGCTCGTTTTAAAGTTCGATTTTCGGATTTCAATGCGGCTTCAAAATCTTTGACGTTGCCTGTCAATAGATCGAAAGCTCCCGAGTCGAACTGTTGCAATTGATCTGTGGGGACAACATGAATTGCTGCTCGTTTTTTGGAGCTAGCTTCTGTCAGCATTAATGTCACATCATCAAATTGAAATGCGACCAAATCGTTTTTGCCAGTCGGCATTCGCGCCGGTTTTCGACAATGAAATCGTCCGGCAATCATCAAATGAAATACGATGGCAATTTGATTTTCGAACAGGAACGCAATTCGTTTTCCGAACCTTTTGAACTCTAAAATCGTCTTACCTTCGCAGTCTTGAATTTGCGGTTCAAACGTTCGCAAGACAAACGGGCTTTTGACAACAATCTTATTGATGCATTTTCCCTGGAACATTTTTTCCAGGGAATCGATGTAGGTAACAACGTCTGGTAATTCAGGCATTTATTGATTTTTGACGTAGATTAGATGCAAAAAAAGAAAAATTATGAATTTATTTGGGTCGTGATACTGCCACGAAATCGCATTTATTAATAGGCACAGACAGGTTGAATTACCTATTTTCTGTGTGAGTTTGACGATTAATGTCGGTTTTTCCGACTTAAATCCCCTCGCAAATCAAGATTTTTGTTTTACAGACGAATTGAACGATGTGCAAAAAATTTGGTGACTTGGGTCGAAACAGCTATCATTGTACTGGGCATTGAGGCATCCAAAATCGCCAAATTGACGAATTCGTTCATTCTTGGATTCTCGTGAAACTTTATAGACGAGTTTCGTGTTAAATCCATTTGGATATTGAGAGGCTCCGGACTGAGTGGAACGCGACAACTGTGTTCTTCGTCAGACTGGAGGGAGAACGGTGGACAATGACCAAAATCAAACAGATTCAAACGGGTAAAGTCATCCTTTCAATTGCGGATGCTCCGTCTTTGAAAGGGGTCAAAATCAAAGGTCGTAACCTGACCGGCGCTGATTTTTCAGGTGTTGATCTCAGCAAGACGATCTTTGAAAGCTGCAACCTCAGTCAATCAGATTTTCAATCGGCAATTCTCGATTCGGCGCAGTTTCGTAATTGCGTTCTCAAACGAGTTAATTTCAACAACGCCTCGTTGGTTAAAGTCGAATTTGTAGATTCTGTGCTCGACGGTGCGCAAATGCAGTTTGTTAAAGGTGAGGCAATTCAATTGCGGCATGCCAAAATCAACGGCGCTGACCTCACGCAAGCTGATTTGTCACATTCGGACTGCAGTTTTGCGGAAATGCGTTGCGTCATGCATCGAACAAATTTGTCGGAATCAAATTTGTACGGCGTTGATTTTACCGGCGCAGATTTGAGTAACGCCAATTTGGAAAATTCGGACATGACCAGTGCGAAAATCCAAAACGCGGACTTTACGCACGCCAAATTAAAAGGCAGCACGAGTACCAACGGTCGACCTTGGGGACAGTTTGCGTCCAAGAAAAAAGATGCAAAAAAACCTTGGTGGAAAATCTGGCGCGGGGCTGCTTTGTAGTTTTTAACCAAAGCTACAAACAAATTATCAGGTCGCCTTGGCGGCCTTTTTTTGTAGGGCCGGTTCCCACCGGCCGATTTGTTTGCACATCGTTGAATGCTCGGGTCCCTTGCTAACGCTTCGCGCTTGTAATTTCTGTTTGATGCCTAGTTGCGGATTCTGTTGCGATGGTCGTTCCCGCCATTTCTGTCGAACAAGAGCGATGGAGACCGGCAACTTGCTTCGAGTTGAAGGGGTCGGGAGTCTTTTCATGAACGAGTCGAAGATGGTTTGTGTTGCAAAACTGTTTTGCTGTTTGGCAACAAGTGATGCAGCTGACTGAAAAGACTCCCGACCCCGTGATGTTGGATTCAATACAGGAAGACAGGTTGGGTGCCACTGGCCCCGGCCAGTGATTTACACATTAACTCATCGTTTATTCTGTTTAACTGAAAATACTTGTCGACCACTATGCACGAAGTTCAATCATTAATCGTGTAGAACCAGTGGTACCCAAATGTTTTTTTGTAGGGCCGGTTCCCACCGGCCGTTTTTTGAACACTGTTTTTTTCCGGATACACTTCAGCGAAATCCTCGGTCCCTCGCTTACACTTCGCGCTTACGATTTTTCTTCCCACCGACCGTTTTTCTCGGATTGGCCGGTGGGGAACTGCCCTACTTGAAATCGATTTCACACTTTTGGGGCCGTTTTGTGCTGTAAGGAACTTTTGATCAATTTCGTCTCTTTTTTGCGACAGCTGTTGCGACAGCATTGCCAAAAATCACCGCCAAGAAAACGTTTTCGAGTTTTTAACAAACAATTTTTGGAAAATAAGTAACGAAAAACTGCGAATAACGCTTGGAAAATCACGACATTAATAATATCCGCTACTTTTTGTGGAATATGGCACAGCGGTTGCGGATATATCAACAAAACAACAATTTTGTTGTGAACTAAAACGTTGATCAGCGGGTCCTAAGATTGGAGCCCAAAATGAAATTTAACCCTGAAAAAAATTGCGAGTACGGTTGCCCAAGTTCGAGTTGTGATCATCGACCACAAACTCACGATGATTTTGTTCAAGAGCAAAATCTGATTTCGGATGAAAATTTTAAAACAGAAGCCGAAATTTGGAAGTCACTGAACAGCTTGGCAAGATTCGAAGCTTGGATCGATGAACAGTTAGAACAACTCGAAGATCGATTCGCCGAATACGTGACAAAAAATTCCCAACGTCGATCTCTTTCGCGATAACATCTCTCAACACGATTGATCAATCAAGACTCAATCGTCGTTCGTTTCCAGATTTTCTTGACACCATGAGTAGATTTTTTCGGCGGCTCGAATTCCAATCAACGATTCGAGAGACAAAAACGGACGTCTGCCTAACACTTTTCTTTTCTGAGCTCTGACAGCGGCACCACGTCGTCCGCAAACATCGCAATGATCCTGATCTGTTTGTTGACTCGCCTTGCACTCGGGACAATGTGCGTCGATGGTCCAATGCAATCCATCTGAATACCCGCTCGGATAAAATTGAACATCGACCAAAAGTTGATTAGCGATGGCAGCGCGAGACCAGGAAACAAATTGTTCGATTGAATCTGCGGGCGTGGTAGATCGTGTGATCGATTCCAACACATCCAACGATCGTCGCGCAGCCGAGTGATCGGCCCAGTTATCAGGATTCCAAATTAAATACCATTGACGCTGGTCCACGATCTCGAAATCGTTGGCGATCAACATTCCGTAGCAGCCAGCCATTTGTTGTTGAACATTAGCCCGACAATTCGAGCACTGCTGTCGCACGACCGACTCACCGCCAAACGGCGCAAACACTTCATCGATGAAAACACCGCACCACTTGGTTTCCGACGCATCGGAAAATGACTTTAGTGCCAAATCGTCGCAAACTCGCCCATCGGCCTGTGCCAATCCCACCTCATGAATCGATCGCAGCAACCGTTCCGTTTGCTCTGGAGATTCAACGGAAGTTTCCTCGCGAAATTGACAAGCGTGTCGGATCGACCACCGAACGAACTCGGGAGTTCGTCCAACAATTGCCGCGTTCCGTTTCATCAGCTACCAATTTGGCCACTATTAATGTTTGAAATGCCGCGTCCCGGCAAAGACCATCGGAATACCATGATTGTTGCATGCCGCAATAACTTCATCATCTTTGACCGAGCCACCGGGCTGGATAATGGCTGCGACGCCAGCTTTGGCAGCCAGTTCGATGGAATCGGGGAACGGAAAAAAAGCGTCCGACGACAGAACGCTGCCCGCCGCTCGGTCACCGGCCTTTTCGATCGAAATATTCACCGAATCGACGCGGCTCATTTGGCCCGCACCGACGCCGACCAGTGACAGATCTTTTGACAACGTAATCGCATTGGATTTCACAAATCGGACCATATTCCAACCGAACTGAAGTTCATTCAGCAATTGTTCTGACGGTTGGCTGTCGGTAACGATCTTCCATTGGTTCTGTTGTACTAGTTGGCTATCGGAATCCTGAATCAACATGCCGCCGTAGATCGGTCGCAATTCAAGCCGATTAGCGGGCCGCTCGATATCGGCCAACGCCATCAGCCGAACGTTCTTTTTCCACTTGGGCCTGGTTGTCAAGATTTCCAGAGCAGCCGGTTCGAATTCTGGAGCGACCACTGCCTCGACAAACAACTCTGCGTCACTCATCCATGCTGCAGTTTCCGCGTCAACCGTTTTGTTGATGGCAACAACCGACCCAAACGCACTTACCGGATCTCCGGCGAACGCTTTTTGGACGGCCGAACAAACGTTGTCCCCGACGGCGGCGCCGCACGGATTGTTGTGTTTGATCACCGAACAGGCCGGTTGGTCAAACATCAGGACCATCGACAATGCAGAATCGAGATCCAACAAATTGTTATACGAAAGTTGTTTACCGTTGAGTTGTTTTGCATGAATGATACTCGAAGCGAAATCTTGTCCGCCAGCGTATTGGTAAACGGCTCCGCGCTGGTGGCTGTTTTCGCCATAACGCAATTCGTCGAGCTGCTCCAATGAAACAAGCACTTGACTCGGCAGTGCTGCCGCATTGTCTTGTAAATGATCCGAGGCACTGAAATAGTTGGCAATTGTAATGTCGTAATCGGCCGTGTGTTGAAACGCTTCGGCCATCAAACGTTTGCGAAGTTCCAGGCTTGTTCCACCATGTTTACCGAGTTCTGTGACGACATCGTCGTATTGTGCTGCACTGGTAACGATCGTCACAAACTTGTGATTTTTCGCGGCGGCGCGAACTAGGCTGGGTCCACCGATATCGATTTGCTCGGTTGCTTCGGCCAACGTCACATCGGGCTTGGAAATGGTTTCACGAAACGGGTAAAGATTCACGACGACCAAATCAAATCCAACAATATCATGGTCTTGCATGGATTGTTGGTCGGTTGGATTGTCACGTCGATTCAAGATTCCGGCAAAGATCTTGGGATGCAGAGTTTTGACGCGGCCATCCATCATTTCTGGAAAACCGGTGTAGTCGGACACGTCGCGCACGGAAATCCCGGCGTCCTGCAAATGTCGTCGCGTTCCGCCGGTACTGAATATTTCGACGCCTGATTGAGCGAGTTGTTGCGCAAATTCAATCAAACCATTTTTATCACTGACACTGATAATTGCTCGAGTGATTTTTGTGATGTTGCCAGGGGATTCAGCTATCGATTCCATCGCAGTCGACATTTCCGGTCCTATAAGTTGTTTTAATGAAAAAAGTCCGATCGCCATGACACGATCGGACTGGGTTTTGTCAAACGTCAATTATTGACTGATTTCCTGAATAATTCGATCCGCCTTGTAGATTTTTTCTAATGCTTCTCGAATTGCACTGGAATGCACGCTGGTCGCGCGGCTTTGTTTTTCACTATAAAAATAGTTGCCCGTCAACGACTGGATGTTGCCGTCAAAGATCAGGCCGACCAATTCCAGATCTTTGTTGACGACCGGCGAGCCTGAGTTGCCGCCGATAATGTCGGCAGTCGAGACAAAATTGAATGGAATCGAGCCATCAATGTTGCCTTTGTTTTTGACCCATGATTCGGGCAATTTCCACGGCGTTTTGGCATTGTGGCTTTTTTCGTGGTCATAGGTTCCGCCCATCGTTGTCCAGGCTGGAATTTTTTTGCCGTTTTCCTCGTAACCTTTGACGACACCAAATGCCAACCGCAACGTAAATGTTGCGTCTGGATAAGTCGAGGTGCCTTGAGTTGCAAACAGCGCTTCGCTGATTTGGCCATAGGCTTGTTGCTCAGCTTCGTTGATTTCGTCGAGTGTTTTTTGATTGGCTCGAAATTCACCATCAACCAGTTTTGCCAACAAGATCATCGGGTCTTTCGACGCGTCGATCACCTTCTTGCCACCCTTGGCCAACTCTTTACGGAATTCGACATTGTCCACTTTGGTGCCGTTGACCAATTCAGCGGCACGGTCCATCGGGCTTTTGCCGTCAAGGATTTTGACGATCAATTCGTCTTCGGCTCCACGCAGTTCCATGGCACGCGAAATCAGGTCTGCCAGAACGACACGCTCCAAATCTTTATGAATTGGTGCTTTTGAAAACAGCTGCAATTCCAAAGAACTTCGGAACGAATCGACGTAATCTCGCAATCGCTGTTCGTTAGGTTTGAGATCTTCGTCGGCCATTTGGACCAGGGTTTGAGCAATATTGAAAATCCGCGTGTTGAGTGAAATCCCTTTCCCTTGGATCGCGGCCCGCTTTTTTTGAATCTCCGCGATTTTGTCCCAAGCAGGTGCGTATTTTTTCAACGCGGGATCAGCTTTGATTTTTGCCAACAACGATGATTCCTGCTGTTCTTTGAGTTTGATGAAGCTGGGATCTTGCAACCCTCGAATCATTCCCAAGTAAGCTTTGCGCGAGTTTTGAATTCCTAACAATTGTTCTTTGGCAATTCGTTTGTTTTCTTCGCTTCGCTGACCGAACAAATTGAGCAGAATTTCCCGCCGTCGTATGAAATCCAGAACATAGGGCACTCGATAGTCACGTTGGTGCTTGAGCGCGGCAACCGTGAAAATGCGTTGCGTTCGACCGGGGTTTCCGGCAACGAAAATCGGTTCGTTTTCTTTGGCACCCGATTTGGACCATTTGAGATAGTGTTTGATTTTCGCAGGTTTGCCATCTTCGTAGACGCGAAAGATACAGGCGTCGAGGCAGAACCGTGGATATTCAAAATTGTCGGCATCGCCTCCGAAAAAAGCGATCGCTGACTCGGGCGCCCAGACCAGACGCACGTCGGTAAATTTTTTATAGCGATACAATTGGTATCGACCGCCCCCATACAGCGCCACCACATCGCTTCGCAATCCAGTTTTGTCTGTCGATAGTTTTTCGAGTTTTGACATGATGGCTCGACGAGCCGCCGCCGCTTCGCCGCCAGACATACCTTCTTTGACGGCACCTTTGACTTGCGCTGTCACGTCCTCAACGGAAATCAGCTGATTCAGTTCCAGGTCGGGGGCCTTGAGCTCATCCGCCAGGCTTTTGGCATAAAATCCGTCGACCAGGATATTGCGTTTTTCGGTTGACAGTTTTGCTAACGTGTCAGAGCCGACATGGTGATTGGTCAGCACCAATCCGTTTTTTGAAATAAAAGATGCCGAACCTCCGATGTTGAATCGGACACATGATTTCATCAAGTGTTCGACCCATTTATCATCTGGCTCAACTCCATACTTTGATTTCAAAGTCTTTAGAGGCAAATTGTTGAATAACCACATCCCTTCGTCGGCACGTGCAACACCGGATACGATGAAAAGTGGCAAAATACAAATCGATAACCATCGGCGATACATATTAGCCTTTCCCAATTGATAACTATGATTCAACATGATTTCGAGTATTGAGTTTACAGTTGCAAAATGATCCGATCAACGCGCCAATTTTCTCGAACCGAGTTTTCATGAAATTATTGCCAAGGAGCAAACGAGTTGAACGCAACCCTGATTGAGATTGACGGATCGCAAGGCGAAGGTGGCGGGCAGATTGTGCGTTCGTCGTGTGCATTGAGTGCATTGACTGGTCAGGCATTCAAGATTTTCAACGTGCGCGCTGGACGAAAAAAGCCAGGACTGAAACGTCAGCATGTGACCGCCGTCAAAGCGGCCGCCCAAATTTGTTCAGCCGAGGTCAGCGGAGCGGAAATTGGCTCACATCAAATCGAGTTTTTTCCTGGCGAACTTGTTGCCGGCGAATTCCATTTCCGAATCAACTCGGCCGGAAGCTCAACCCTCGTGGCTCAGACCGTATTGCCTGCGCTGATGTTAGGTAGCCAACCGTCCCAACTATATTTCAGCGGCGGTACGCACAATATGATGGCGCCGCCGTTTGACTACCTGCAGCAAGTTTACCTGCCGCTGGTGATGCGAATGGGACCTCAGTTTAAAACCAATTTGAAAAGCTACGGATTTTATCCAGTCGGAGGTGGCGAGTTTGTGATCAACGTTCAACCGGTCGAACAACTTTCCGACCTGGAAATCTGTCAGCGCGGTGAATTGTCTTTTGAAGTTACAAGTATCGTTTCAAAGTTGCCGCTGGATATCGCAGCGCGTGAGTGCAAAAAAATTGAACGAACAGCCAAATGGAAAAACGCAAAATTTCAATCGATTGCCGTCGATAATTCACCGGGTCCCGGAAACGTCGTGATGATCAAAATGATCAGTGAGCAATTGAATGAGATTGTCACCGGGTTTGGACAACGCGGCGTCAAAGCGGAACATGTGGCACTGGGCGCCTATCGCGAAGCCAAGCAGTACATTGATACGCAAGTTCCTGTTGGACCCCATCTCGCAGATCAATTGTTGCTGCCAATGGGACTGGCGGCATCACAAGGTCAGTCCAGCCGGTTTTTGACTTCGGCGCTGACCGACCATAGCAAAACTCATATCGAGATTCTGAAGCGGTTTTTAGAGGTGAATATTTCGGTGTCAGAATTAGAGCAAGACAAATGGCTGGTCGAAGTTTCACCGCCTTAACTGCACTGAGTTTTTTGATGCCAATGCTCTGCCAGCTTGTTTTTACCGTCCACGTAAATCTCAGAAGTTAACCAAAATTCCCAAAAATTTGAAAAAAATCAAACGCTTGTGAATCGAAAAACGACTTTTGTTTACCTGGTATTCGAAGATAATTTCAATTGCCGAACGAATAGCCCAACGTTGAAGTTGTTCAATCGCAGCGAAAGGAAATGTGATGTTCAAAAAGGCTATCAAAATCAACTTGGCGTCTGCTCAGTTTCGCGAAAACGCATTTGAAGAGTTCACAAAAATGCGTGAAATGGGACCGTTGATTCGAGTCCAGTTGTCGATGATGGGCAAAGTCTGGATGACGACGACGTACGAAGGGGCGAACGAAGTCCTGCGCGATCACAGACGTTTTGTCCGCAACCCGGCGAACGCGGGGCGACGTTTTTATACAGGCATGCAGCTGATGATGCCGCGGATGATCAATACGCTGTCCAAAAATATGTTGGGGGCAGACGAACCGGACCATCGTCGTTTGCGTTCGCTGGTGGAAAAAGCGTTTGTCAAAGCAAACATTGATTCGTTGCACGATCGATTGGTGGTTTTGGCGAACCAGCAATTGGACATCGCGGAACAAGTCGCACGGGACAATCACGGCCAGTTCGATTTCATCGAACATTTTGCTCGCCCGTTTCCGCTGACGGTCATCTGTGAATTGCTGGGGTTGCCCGACGAAGACCGTGTGAAATTCAAGAAGTGGTTTCGCGCGTTTACAGAAATCAGTTCGGTATGGCAAATTTACAAAATACTGCCAGGGCTGAAAAAATGTATGAAGTATTTCCGTCAGCAGTTCGAAGACGTGCGCCAAAATCCTCGAGACGATTTGATCACGGCATTGGTGCAGGCCGAAGAATCCGGCGACCGATTGAGTGACGAAGAGTTGTTGTCCATGGCAATGCTGTTGCTGTTGGCCGGTCACGAAACGACGGTGCACCTGATTGCGAGTGCGTTTTTGACTTTGTTTGAATTGCCGAAGCAGCGTCAGGCGTTGGTTCAAGACTGGTCAACGGTCGATGCGGTTGTCGAAGAAGTTTTGCGGTACGGGTCAGCCGTGCAATTTACCAAGCCACGTTTTGTTGCCGAGGATATGGAGTTTTGTGGAGAACACTTGAAGCGTGGCGAATTGGTCATTGCTGGTCTTGCCGCCGGAAACTATGATCCAGCCGCATTCGAAGATCCCGGTGAGTTTCGTTTACATCGAAAGAACAAGCATTTAACATTTGGACTTGGTCCTCATGTTTGCCTCGGGTTGAAGTTAGCCAAGGCAGAAACGGAAGTTGCATTGCAGCAGACGTTGACACGCTGGCCTGAGCTTGAGCCTCAGTTCGATCCGCAGCATCCGGATTGGTCGAAACGGTTGGGATTCCGATCGTTGAAAACGATGATTGTAAAAACAAGTTAACGGAAATATTGATGATGTTTCGACTGACCGTATTTGTCGTGTTGCCGGTTTGGTTCATCGGTCTGGCCAGCCAATGCGCATTCGGACAAGACGGACAGGATTTCGTCGCTCCCGATAAAGTCAAAGTGCTGCCGATTTTTTTAGTGCCTGCCGATCAGGCCAAACCCACAAAAAAAGACTCAGCGTTTTTGATGCGGCATATGTATTGGGCGCAGCGACGGTATCGCCAAATGCTGAAAAACAAATCAACATTCGAGCTTGCCGCCGATGAACCGGTCGTGTACTCCAGCAAAAACAAACTTGAGTTTTACCGTCGTGCCCGCGAAAACGGTGCTCCTGCGATCGTGAGCGAGGTGTTGAGTCATTTGAAATTGAATCGATACAACTGCCCGCACATCCTGTTGGTCGTGGTGATGAACGAACACGACCATTTTCCGGTTGGCGGCGGGCGTCCGCTCAATGGCGGTATCAATACAGGCGGCGGTATCGTGCAATTGTCCAGTTACGCGATGAATCAAACTCCCAATTTTCAATCCACGGTGGAACACGAACTGGGGCACGCTTTTGGATTGCCGCATGTCGATGTTTACGGATACAGCATGCGAAAAAATGATTCGATCATGTCTTACAATCCAGCCCATCACACCCGTGGTTTCAAGCCCAGTCGCAATCCCGGCAAATTGATTGACGAAGATTTGCGTGCCCTTGCGCTCAATGATCGAGTTTTTCCAAAGCTGGAATATCAGCCGACAAAAAAGAAATCGTTGAAACCCGTGGTTACGCTGGGCCCGATGAATTTGCCACAAAACGATTTGAAGGTTCGAGTGACAACAACGTCCGGTGAAGCTTACAACAGCTCAACCAAGAACATTTTGCTCGGGCAAATTGATTCAAATAACAACGACGGAAAAATAACTTATAACCCGAAAACGATGTGGCATTCCGGAAAAGGCCGCGAAGGTTGGGTGAAATTGAAACTGAGTTTTCCAGCGGAAATGGAACTCGATCAAATGAACATCTATACGCAACACAGCGGACGATTTCACATCGCCAATGCCATTCGAATTTCTGCCGGCAAAGGATCAAAACGGAAATTGGTCATCGAAAAACGTTTGGCCTCGGCAGATGAAACCGTCAAGTTTAAGTCAACGAAGTCTCAAGAATGGACTATTGAATTGAAATCGGGTGATCGTGAGTCCGTTGTCGTACGTGGGATTCGCCTGTTTTCCAAAAGCCGCGAATTGTTCCCATCGTTTTTGAATAAATGATTGGGAGGGCGAGGCTCCTGCCGAGCCGTTTTGGGGCAAGCTCTCATCTATGGGCAAAGCCATTGTTAGCGTCTTGCCGCTCACAGGATCAGACTCCTGCCGAGTCGAAGTGTATTGACGATGGATGCCGCATCGGCTCGGCAGGAGCCTCGCCCTCCCCAGGAGCCTCGCCCTCCCAAAACCTCGCCTTCCCAAAACCTGCCCTTTCTACTCCACACCCATTTCTTTTAACAAATGGTTGGCGCCATAAACTTTGCCGGTAATCCACAGCACGTAGCGGATATCAACACCGATCGAACGGCTGTAATCTTTGTTCCAGGCAAAATCGTTGATGGTGGCTTCGAACGCGCGATCAAAATTGACGCCGACCAACTCACCTTTGGCGTTGAGAATCGGACTGCCTGAATTTCCGCCGGTCGTGTCCGTACTATACAAAATCGCAACCGGAACCTGCCCGGTTTTGGGGTGTGTGAATTTCCCAAAATCTTTCTTGGCATACATGTCAAGAATTTTCTGCGGCGTGACAAACGGTTCTTTGCCGGTCGTTTTATCAATCACGCCTTTCAGTGTGGTAATCGGAGTCTTGATCACACCGTCTTCGGGAGAGTAACGTCGGACGCGGCCAAAAGTCATTCGTAGCGTCGCGTTGGCATCGGGAACGAAATCGGTTCGCATAAATTCCGCTTTAACTTCGATCAGCGATCCGTAAAGCTGTCCGAGTTTACCTTCGCGCTCTTTGTTTTTTTCGCGCAGCCGTTTGTATTCCGGATAGAGTTGAACGACGATTTTAATCATCGCGTCATCCGACGCTGCCAGCTGCTTGGGCGTCATTTGCAGAAATTTTTTGACGGCATCTTCATCGTGCATTTTTGAATTGTTGAACAAGCGATCGATCACTTGGTCGACGGCGAACGCATCGCTGTTCAATTGTTTGAGAAATGCGACGTTTTTGATTTCTTCTTTATGGTTCGCCAAGCGTTTGAGCATTCCGTGGAGCATTCGTTTGTCGGTCGGGACATGGAGATCCCGTTGAGCCAACATCATCCGGCGAACAGTTTGGTCGATATTCCGATCCATGTATCGCGATTCACGATCGATATCGGGGCGTTGGCGTTCGACGGCGGCGTCATAAATGGTGAACGCGAAATTGAGACTGCGACAAGCGTTAACTAGATTGGCAACATCATTTTCGTAGGGCGCCGCTTGGGCCATTTCAGCGTAAACCCCTGCGATATCGTCCAGCAAGCTACCGTATTTTTGTTTGCGATCAGAATCGGATTCGATAAATTTTTGCAGCTTCGCTTCTTGTGCCATTCTCGCTTCGACCAGCTGTTTGCGAGCCAACCCTTTTAGCTGCCCGCGCGAGCGTTTTTCAACATTGGCCAGCGACCTGGATCGCGACGAATGTTTCAGTGCCACGGCGCGATTGTTTGCCCCGGTTGCTTCCATCTCACGGATTTGCCATTGATAGAGATCAACGATGTAGGGCAACCGAACATTTTTTTCGTATTCCAAAAATGCTGCTGTTTTGTGTCGCGAAGTACGACCGGGGTATCCGAGGAGAAAGACAAAATCTTCTTCATCCACACCGCGACTACTGACTTTGATATGCCGTTTGGGTTTGTAGGGCACATTTTCTTTAGCGTAAGTCGCCGTAGAACCGTCGGGAGCCACATACGCGCGCATCAATGAAAAATCGCCAGTGTGTCGCGGCCATTCCCAATTGTCGACATCGCCGCCAAAATTTCCCACCGACGATGGCGGCGCAAAAACCAGGCGGACATCACGAATGTAGGTATATAAAAACAACACGTAAGTCTTGCCGGTAAACATCTCGGCCACTTCGGCACGCTTGCCAGGATTTTTGGCTTCTGCCGCTTGTTCCAATTCCTTGCGTCGTTTTGAAATGGCCTTGGTTCGATCCGCCGAACTCATGGTGGGTTTGACAACACTCAAAACATCTTTGGAAACGTCGCGATACGATTCTGTGATGCGAACGGTATATCCTTTGGCTGGAATTTCAGCGGTTTGTGTTTTCGCTTGAAACCCGTCCTTCAAATAATCTTTGTCCGGCGAACTGGCCGACTGAATGGCGCGGTAGGCACAGTGATGATTCGTGATGATCAAACCATTGGGAGATACGAACGAACCAGTACATCCATTCACTCGACAAATGCCATCGATCAAACTGATTTTGTTGGGGTCGTAAATATCCGACGGATCGATTTCCAACCCTTTGGCTTTCAAATTCAAACGACCGATCTCGCTGATCGGGTACATCCCTTCTTCGGCATCTGCGAAAAAGGTGGAGCAGGCAAGCAGCACGACGGACAGCAGCAATGATTTTTTCATGATGGTATTCCAACAACTCGATGATGTTCCTCAGGCCCCAATTTAACGGACAATTCAGCGAGTTTCTACAAGTCTGAAAACGGGCCTTTTGTCAACACGATCGTGTTCGGCAGTTTCAAAGGCGGCGCGAAACTCGCTATAGTGTTGGTAGAAAATGTGTTCCCACCCCGATCCCGTCCTAGTCATTTGTAGTGAGAGACATCAAATGAAATTGATCATTCGTGCTTTGTTGATAGTTGGTGTTGTTAGCATGGCCACAAATATGACGTTGTGCCGCGCCCAGGAAAAATCAGACACCGGCAAACCCAAAATCCTGGGTGTCGATTCCATTCGCGGGTTGCCTGTTCGAATCGCATTTGGTTCCTGCAGTCATCAAGACAAAAAACAGCCCGTGTTGGAAACGGTCGTAAAACAAAAACCCGATTTGTTTGTCTATTTAGGGGACAACATTTACGGCGATACGAAAAACATGAAAATACTGCAGCGTAAATACGATAAACTCGGTGCCAAGGCAGAGTTCAAAAATTTGAGAGCTCACGTAGCGGTGTTGTCAGTCTGGGATGATCACGACTACGGTTGGAACGATGCCGGAAAAGAATACGAATTCAAAGCGGAGTCGAAAGCCATTTTTATGGATTTCTGGAAAGTGCCTAAAGACAGCCCGCGACGAAAGCACGATGGCATTTACGGTTCTCACAAATTTTCGGCGGACGGAAAAACGCTGCAGGTGATTTTGCTGGATACCAGGACATTTCGAGACCCGCTCAAACGAGTCAAAAAACCGATTGCCAAAGGTTCCAAATTCAAAAACGCTTATCAACCAGACGACAATGAGAAAAAATCGTTTCTTGGGGAGGCGCAATGGAAATGGCTTGAAAAAACGCTTCGGGAAAAAGCGGATTTGCGCATCATTTGTTCGTCAATTCAGTTTGGCCATGAGTACAACGGCTGGGAGTCATGGACAAATTTTCCCAAGCAGCAGAAAAAAATGATTGATTTAATTCGAAAAACGAAAGCAAACGGAGTCATGTTTATTTCGGGAGATGTGCATTGGGCGGAAATTTCAAAGCGTGAGTTTGAGAACCAATATCCACTGTATGATGTGACCGCCAGCGGCATTACCCAGGATTGGCACAATGTCGAACCCAATAAATTTCGTGTCGGGAAACCGTATCGCAAAAATCACTTTGGCATGATTGAAGTTGATTGGAAGAAAACGGACCCGGCGATCACATTGAAAATCATCGATGTTCATGGGAAAACTCAGATCGAACATAAACTCGATTTGTCCCGGTTAAATCATCAAACGCCATGAACACCGCTACAGAAATCCAGGTCAAAGATGAAATCTTGACCCATGAAATCGACCCTCATATCTTTGTGATTTTTGGTGCGTCCGGCGATCTGTCCAGACGCAAATTGATTCCAGCCATTTTTGATTTGTTCGACGGCGGACATTTACCAGACGGTTTCGCATTGTTGGGCATTAGCCGCAGCAAAATGTCGGATGACGATTTTCGCGATCGCGTTTTCGAAAACAACGAGCATCTCGATCTTTCGTCAGTTTCCAGCGATGCGAAAGAAGAGTTTGCTCAGCGGTTGTTTTACCAGTCGATCGATACACTCAATGCTGCTGACTACGCCACTGTGGCGACGCGACTCGCGGAAATTGAGCAACAGTTCAAAACTGGCGGCAATTGCATTTTTTATCTTTCGACGCCGCCGTCGTTGTATGCCAGGATTCCGGAATTTTTAGCCGCCGAACATTTGAACTGTACAGAAAACGGTTGGCGGCGTCTGGTTGTTGAAAAACCGTTCGGATACGATTTGCAATCCGCGCAGCAGTTGAATCGAGATTTGAAACAGTATTTTGACGAGGACCAGATTTATCGGATCGATCATTACCTCGGCAAAGAGACTGTTCAAAATTTGTTGGTGACGCGTTTTGCAAACAGCATTTTTGAACCGTTGTGGAATCACAATTACATCCACCATGTCGAAATTACGTCGGCCGAAGACATTGGCGTCGGATCGCGAGGTGGATATTACGATAAATCCGGCGCACTGCGTGACATGTTGCAAAATCATTTGATGCAGGTTGTCGCACACGTTGCCATGGAGCCGCCAATCGCGCCAAATGCGACAGCGATTCGCAACGAAAAAGTGAAATTGTTTCAGTCGTTGCGGCCGATCGCCGAATCCGACGTTGCAAAATACGCCATCCGGGGACAGTATTTGCCGTCGACCATTCGCGGCGAAAAAGTCAAAGGCTACCGTGAAGAGGACGGGGTTGCTGCAGAATCTAAAACGGAAACTTACGCTGCACTGGAGTTTTATATCGACAATTGGCGTTGGGCGGATGTTCCGTTTTATATTCGCACGGGAAAACGTCTGCCGACGCGGGTAGCCGAAATCACAATTACTTTTAAAAAACCGCCGCACACTTTGTTTCGGCGTGAAAGTCATATTCTCAGAACCAACAACCAGTTAGTTATCCGCATTCAACCCGACGAAGGAATCGTTCTCAAATTCGGGATGAAGGTGCCCGGCGAAGGATTCAAAGTGAACGATGTCGGCATGGATTTTCGCTATTCAGAACTCGCGGAAAAAGATGTGGTCAACGCTTACGAAAGACTGCTGCTGGATTGTATGAAAGGTGACGCGACGTTGTATGCACATGGCGACAGCGTCGAATACTGTTGGGAATTCGTTGATCCGATTTTGGCAGCTTGGGAAAATGACCCGTCGATCAAAATTTACGGATACCCAGCAGGAACGTGGGGCCCGGAACTTGCCGATGGTTTGATCAAAGATTCCGAGTTGACTTGGCGAAACCCCTGCCGCAATTTGACCAATGAAGATTCGTTTTGTGAGTTGTAGATGATGACTGCATCGGAAATCAAAATCTTTGACGACCCATTGGCCGTTGCCCAGGGATTGACGGACGACGTTGTTGCCGTGCTGGAAAATCAAAATACGATTCATTTCGCGCTGTCAGGTGGGAGCACACCGCAAGTTTTATTTAAACTTTGGGCCGACCAGTTTGCGACGAAAATCGATTGGTCAAAAATTCATTTTTGGTGGAGCGACGAGCGTTGTGTGCCACCGGATGACCCTGAAAGTAATTTTGGCGTTGTCCAGCAATTGCTGTTTTCGCGCATTTCGATTCCCGAATCGAACATCCATCGGATGCGAGGAGAATCTAATCCCGAGGCCGAGGCCGCGCGATACGGCGAACAATTGCGTCAGCATTTGCCAATCGAAAACGGTCGTCCAGCTTTCGATATTGTGATGCTGGGAATGGGAGGCGACGGACACACTGCTTCGATATTTCCACATCAAATGGAGTTGCTCGATGCGGAATCCGACTGTGCTGTTGCTGTTCACCCGGATTCCGGTCAACGCCGAATCACCTTAACCGGCCCGGTTTTAAACAACGCGAGGCTTGTCGCGTTCTTGATCACTGGAGAGGGTAAGCGTGAAATGACAAAAACGATTCTCAATGGCCATGAGGATTCAAGGTTGTATCCAACGGCATGGATCAAACCGGTTGGTCAGTTGAATTTTTATCTCGATCGTGCGGCGGCAGGAAACCTGACGTAGGGCCGGTTCCCACCGGCCGGAAGTGAGCGCTGGTTAGGTCGTGTTGATTAAATGTGAGTTGCAAGGCGCTAGTGTCACGAACGTTAAATACTGTCCCACCAGGAGGGGATTCTTCCTTTCTTACCTATTTTGTCGTGACAAAAAAGCTCTTCCCCTGTCTGGTGTTTGTTTTCTCACGACATCCCCAGAAAAAGGAAGAGCGATGA
>JANQLU010000022.1 GCA_028280445.1 Pirellulaceae bacterium
ACCTAAAACATGGCGAGAAAAGACGAAAGATAAGAAGATTGAGAAAATTCTCGCTCTGGTGGAATAGCAATTAATGGTTGCGGCACTAGCCGCCGGTGAACCCTCATAAACGCGACCCATTGATCCGTCAGCGCAAATAAAAAACACCGTCGAAGGGTAAAACGGTGTTTTATAGCGCCCAGATGTTGGCGTTCGAAGTGTATTTAATGATTAATCTTGCATGTCGCTCGAATTGCTAACTGCACTGGGTTCAATTTGTGTGTGTGGTTCGATTTGCTGTTTGGCGATTGGTTCTTGAGCGTTAGCCAGGTTCACTTGAAAACAGCAGACAGCGGCCAATGCTGCCAGGACCAATCCTGCTGTTTTGCGTGGTTTGGCATTGCGACGTTCAGCAATTCGATTCTGTTTTGTTTGAAGCATGGTTTCACCTGTTGGGTCGTTTGGCGGGTTGTAAAACAAATTTTCTGAGGCAATATCGAAACGTAGCGTCCCATTAAAATTTGTCCGCCAGCCGCTTAAAAATCTGCAGCGGCAGGAAAGCACTGCCGGACTCGGAGGAAAAAATTGCCGATAATCCTAGACTCGATCTGCCATAATACTTGCAATCACTGCAACATCGACGATGTCCTGGACCTGGCAACCTCGTGACAAATCCATACAAGGATATTGCAATCCTTGAACGAGCGGTCCAAGTGCTGTGGCGCCGCCGAGTCGTTCGGTAATCTTGTAGGCAATGTTTCCGGAATCGAGATCGGGAAAGATAAAAACGTTGGCCTGACCGGCGACCGGCGAATCAGGCACTTTACGTTGAGCAACAGCAGGCACGAATGCGGCGTCAAATTGCAATTCACCGTCAATCAACAAATCTGGAGCCAGCCCTTTGGTGATCTCCAAAGCCTCGCGAACTTTGTCGACACGTGGATGTTCGGCACTGCCTTTAGTTGAAAAACTCAACATCGCCACACGTGGAATTTCCCCGGTCAATGTGCGATGGCTTTCGGCAGACGTGATGGCGATTTCGGCTAATTGACTTGGATCTGGATCGGGGACAACACCGCAATCGGCATACGTCACGGCTTGATCAGCCAGTTGCATCAGAAAAAAACTGGACACCAGCTTACTTTTCGGGCCGACCCCGTAGAGTCCTGCTCGAATGACACTGGCCGTCGTCGCGACACTTCCAGCCACCGATCCATCAACGTACCCGGTTTTCACCAATAGTGCGGCAAACAACAACGGATCATCAATCGCCTGCTCTGCCGCTTCGGCCGACAGCCCTTTGTGTTGTCGGTTTTGGAACAACTGTTTGGCGGCAGCCGGGCCCAAGCGTGGATCGGCGGGCGATACAACTTCGAGATCACCTGCAGCCAAACCATCACTGTGAACCAGGATTGCCGTTCCCAAACCAGCAGATTGAAATTCTCTGGCGGCTTCGACAACACGCGGATCAGCGGATTCGGGAAAAACAATGCGTTTGGGGTTCTGCGCGACTCGATCACGCAGCGCTCGAATAATACTTTTTTCCACCACGGATGGTCCTATGATTGCAGGATATGTGCGCGAGCTTTGGCTTCTTCTGCTTTGTGGATATACATTTCGTCGCGTGTTGTCTCGAACGCTTTTTGATAGGTAATACTCAATGCGACGGCATTGAAATGGTCATTGGGTTCGATTTCGCAAGCTCGTTCGCCGTGATAGACCGATTTTTCGGCGTCTTGAACTTTGTCGTACAGAATTGCCAATGCCAGATGTGCACGCACGAAGTCGTTATCTTTTTCCAAGATCTTTTTGTATTCCGCGATGGCCTCTTCGTGTTTGCCCTCGTCTTTTAATGCGTCAGCCGTGTCTTCGAGCGCCCGTAGTTCGTTCATGGATAATCCGTAGAAAATTTTGCCAATAAACCGAAAGTAAAAAGTTCATTGTTTGGGCGAAATACGGCGTGGTCAATGGCCACAAACGGCAACTCCGAGTATTTATTTTGTTGAGAATTACCGGAATAACCGTTAAAAAATAGGGGACATTACGGCCCGTCTCAACGCATTTTTTTGACTATGAATAAGCAAGATGTAACTTTTCGACAACGTATATCGCATTTTAGACACAGAGTTTTTGAATCCATGCGGTCGACTTATTTTGTTGCAGTTGTGCTGATACTCTGGCTGGCGGTTTGCGCCTATTGCCGTTTCGATCCCGACTTTGACCCCGATCCCCGGATTTTGCCTGCTGCTGCGGTCGACAATTCGATCGACTACAGCAACATCATGCCCGCCGATTACGTGGGGCCGGAAACTTGTGCCGAATGCCATCAGGAGGAGCACGATCTATGGAGCGATCATCCTCACCGCATCATGAACCAGATGGCCACGGCCGAAGCAATCAAATCGGATTTTGATCATGCCATTCTCGAATTGCCCACGGGAACAGCGATGTTCACGACGGAAAAAGGCAAGTACTGGGTCACGATCCTCAAAGAAAACAAAATCTTCCGACGCTATGTCGTGACGCGAACGGTTGGCTCGCGTTACATGCAATATTTTATTGGCAAACAAGTGATTGGTCCCGAAGAGAAATCGGATCCGCAATACGAAGAACACATGTTGCCGTTTGCGTATCGGTTCCGCACGCAGAAATGGTATCCCCGTCAGTACTTTGATGCCGATGGCGATGAGATCCTGGAAGACGGCATTCCGCAGGTCGAAGCGGTTGATCGACCGAACAGCGTCCGGCCATTTACCGATGTTTGCATGTCGTGTCACAACACCGTTCCATATGCGCTGCGAGTTTTGAATGAAATGTTGGTCGGGTTTCAGGATGCTCATGTTGCGATTGCCGGCAAACCGTTTGTTGACGAAATTGCCGATAGTTACGGAATCGAAAAACTTCGCCCGGTCCGCGAAGACATTTTGACGGTCAAAAACAAATTGCCGACAACGGATTCTTTAGTAACGGTCGGCATCAGTTGTGAAAGTTGTCATCTCGGTGGTCGCGAACACGCCATTCACCAAAAAGCAATTCGATTTTTGCCAACGAGTAAATTTGTCAAATTGGTTCCGAAAGCTAATCGGGATCCGCTGACCAGTGACCGAGAAAACGCACGGACGATGCATGGTGTCTGCATCCAATGCCATAGCGGCGGAGGCAAACGCTATCCCAACGGCGCAAGTAAATCCAATTCCAGTGAAGGCCGAGATTTCTTGTCCGGCTTTTGCACATCTCAATTACGATGTGTTGATTGCCATGAACCTCACACGGCCGGCCAGAAATCGGGTTTGCCTGATTTGAAACACCACGTCGACGTTTGCACTAATTGCCATTCCAAATTTGCCGATCCTGCGGCTGCCAAAGCTCACAGTCGTCACGACGAATCGGTCAACTGCCTGGACTGCCACATGCCCAAGATCAATCAAGGTCTAGATGATCTGGTGCGATCTCATCGCATCATGAACCCGGTCGAAAAAGTGATGGTGTCAAAAGGCTCTGCCAACGGATGCAACACTTGCCATCTCGACAAATCGACTCGCTGGACTTTGACCGAACTCAAAAAAGGCTGGGGCGTCGATCTCGATCCCAATCCATCGTGGAAGATTTGGCCCTGGATTGATCAAGCGGTCGGCGAGTATTGGATGAACGGGGCCGACAATCATCTGCGGTTGGTCGCGATTCAAAACATTGCCAATTCCAAATTTGCCAAACGGTACTTTAGCGGCGTCGTGAACGGATTAAATGATCCGGAGCCGATCAATCGTGTTTTCGCTGGCTTCGCGGTTCAAAAAATTCTTGGGAAAGCGGATACCGATCCCTTGCCGGTCAATATCCTGCTACCACCCAAACAACGCGAGCAACAAATCCGCGAATACCTTAAAAAATATGCTGCCCAGCGGAAGACTGCGGCGGTATCTCCTAAAAATTAGCGTTATCGGCTGGCGGTTTGATTTCTGGTCAGTCAACCGTTTGCCAGCTCCGGCCTTGCCGCTCACTTTTAATCCGAAAATGTTCCATCGGATTGGCCGGTGGGAACCGGCCCTACTTTCGAGGGCGAGATCCGGGAGGGTGAGTTTTGCGGCGTTTTCTAATCTCGCTTTGACCCGATATTCATGTTCCGACTATGATGTTGGTGAACGGAAACGTGAGTCTAAGTCAAATTCAACATTGTCAGCTTTTCAGATGCGTCGAACTTGCTATTTCTTGTTGTTGCTCATCCCGATTGTATGGACCACCTCACTCATTCACGGCCAGGAACCTCAACCGTGGGTGCGTGCAAAAATTCAGGAACAGATTCCACTGACGGAAAAACTCAACTTTGAGCCGACTCGGCCCTGGATTCAAAACTATTTTGCATCGCGGGAAACCATGGCTGAGGAAACCGCTAGTCTGTTTCGGCAACTGGGCAGTCCGAACTATCAAAAACGGCGCGAGGCTCAAAAGAAAATTTTGGCGTTGCCGTTTGTGCCACAATCTTTGATCGAGGAAAACCTCAAAGCCAAAAACCCTGAGATAAAATATTTTATCAAATCGGTCGCCAAAAAACGTTTTGACACAGAACGAATGTATTTGCATCTGGCCATCTGGAGTATCAGCCAAAAACGAATCAAAGGCTTTGCGAAACAACTGATTCAAATGACAAAGGATGATGATGAGCCTTTTCGGCGGGTCATGATCCCGATTGCCATCGCCGCGACCGTCCAACCTGGCGATCTCAAAATGCTGAGAAAGATCGTCGAAGAAAAATCGGAGGCATCGACCGATGACGAGTCGGAAAGTGTGAGCACGAAAACCATCGCAGCAGTTTGGGGATTGACGGTTCTGGAAAAAAAACATTCCGCGGGCAAGCTGGAGGCCAAGTACTACAATGCTGACTTGGAATTAAAATTGGCACGCGGATTGGCGCTGCTGTATTGCAATGACGCCGAAGGCATGAAGACGTTGTTGCCGTTGCTCGATTGTCCGATCGAACGGATTCGAGTGTTATCCGAAAAATCGCTGCGAAACGCCACCGGCAAATGGTTCGGTTATGTTGGTGCCAATGACTCGAAATTACGCGAGTCAGCAATCAATGGTTGGACAAAATTTGTTAACAGCAGCGATGGCAACTCGATCGGAAAATTTGATCCCATTGCCCTGCAACCTGAGCTTCGGCTATTGGGAAATGTGTTGATTGGATTCAATACGTTTGACGATAAACCAGGTTTGTTTGAAATGTCGCCGAGTGGCCAAGTGATTTACGCCTACGGAGATTTCTCCTGCTTCTGGGCGCAGAAACTGGCCAACGGAAATATGTTGGCGACGATACGTGACGACGGTGTTTCCCAGGTCGCGGAAATCAATGCCAAAGGTGAAGTAGTCTGGAACTATGAAGCCAGCAGTATTCTCAAATGTCGCCTCAAACCCAATGGGAACGTTCTAATTTGTTTTCAGGATGGTAAAAAAATTATCGAAGTGAATCGCGACAAACAAATCGTTTGGGGCATGCGGGTCGGTGAGCGGGTGAATGATGTGGCAATCCGACCCGACGGAATTATTTTTCTGGCAACTGACGGCGGTGTGTTTAAAGTTGATCAATCCGGCAACGACCAAATTATTTTTGATGGAACGGATGCAACGGGAATCGAAATTTTGCCTGATGGTGATTTGTTGATTGCAGCCTGGAAAAAAAGACGATTTCTTCAAATTTCACCTTCCGGTGAAAAACGTTGGGAATTGGCTACGGGGCAGCCCGCTCATATGACGCGCACGATCGATGGTGAATTCCTCGTTGCCGATGGGATTTCAGGGTTTGTTTACTACGATTCAAAACGAAAACTCAAACGTTCACATACTGGATTTAGTGGACGCGTCTATCTCAAACAGTAACGTGTTGCGAAAGTTCAAAAAATTTAGTATCCGATTTTATTCTCCTTGATATGCCAACATAAAAAACGACTTCGATTTTTCATTCGACGAACCTGCCATGCCATCTAGCTCTCAGTTTTTCCGAAGAAATTCGCCGTCCAGACAAGGTCGTCGTAGCTCGGGCGGTTTGAAATTGCGACTGATGATCGCTGCAGCGATCGTGTTGTTTTCGTTGTTCACGTATTTTGCAAGCAGTCACGTCAATCCGATCACGGGTGAAAAACAACGCGTCGGCGGCCTGACGACCGAGCAAGAGGTGCAATTGGGATTGGCCAGCATGCCACAGCTGGTGCGTCAGTTCGAAGGCCAGTCCCGCAATGAAAGCGCGCAACGTTATGTTGATTATGTTGGCGCCCGGCTGCTCAACGCACTTCAAAACCGTCTCGCGGATCGTGGCACACGAAACCCTTATCCATTTGAATTCCATCTGTTGGCGGACGACGACACGGTGAATGCATTTGCATTACCTGGCGGGCAGGTTTTTATTACCGAGGCGCTGTTTTGGCAACTGGAGCCCAACGGTCCGCGCGGACGGTTCGAAAGTCGATTGGCGGGCGTTCTCGGTCACGAGATTGGACATGTCATCGAGCGTCATGGTGCCCAGCGGATGGCAAAAGGCAACTTGATACAAGGCATTGCTGGAGCTGCAGGTGCTGCTGGCAGCGAAGTTAGCGGCGCGCAGATTGCCAGCGCGATCGGTAGTCTGATTCTCAAAGGAAATAGCCGCGAACACGAGCTCGAATCGGATCGTTGGGGTGTCGAACTGATGGTCTACGCTGGCTACGATCCACGTTCGCTCCTCGATGTGATGGATATTTTGGAAAAATCTTCAGCCGGCAGTGCCACGCCTGAAATTTTCAGAACGCATCCAAAACCGGCGAATCGTCGACTCTATATCGAGAAAATTATCAAAGAAAAATTTCCAGACGGTTTACCGACCGATCTGGTCCGTTGAACGCGGTTGAGCGTTGGTACTCGTCGTTGCCTGGCAGATGTCGAAATTTTCCTGGCGTTCGATGACCCGTCAATCGATTTCTTTCAAGCGCGGGATATCGCGGATCGTGAGCGGCAAGGCGCTCATTTTAGCTTTGGGTGGCTTCGAGAGGGTGGCTTCGGGAGGGGGAGGCTCCTGCCGAGCCAAAACACCACGCTTGCGGCTCGGCAGGAGCCTCGCCCTCCCGGCACTTAAAATTTTCACCTCTTTCTCTTCCAGAAATTCCAAATGCCGCAACCAACGAGGCTCAATCCAACTAAACCAAACTCCACAAACACACCGATATAATCAAAAATTCCTTCGGCCTGATAATCAATCCCGGCAAATCGGACTGTACCATCATAATTTTCGAACCAAAAACGCAAGTAGTAACTAAACAGCAACAGTGAGACAATCAGCCAGCCGCGATTGCGAGCGAAACAGACCCAGGGCATTGCCCACAACCAATACCAGGGATTCTGAGTTGGCTGCAAAAAGAAAAACGTTGCAACAACGATAAATACAACATTCAAAAATGATTCCGTTGTCGGATTCCGCCACCACAATACGATTAGCAAACCGTACACCAAACCGAACATCGTCAACGTAACGCCGCGGGCAATGTGAAACGGAATATTGCCGGAGACTCCCGCCTCGGAAAGTTGTTGGTTGATTTGACGCCGTGACGAGTCAGGGACAACGACATACCAAGGACGGTTGATCACTCGGTCATCATCGGGTCTGGCATTCTCTAAAATACAACTGAATACCAGGTCGTTCATCCGCCACTGCGTCAGAAAACTACTTAAACCCTCTTTGGTCTGTTCAATGGACCGTTGATCGGATTCCGCATTGGAAATGTTTCGAGTCAATTTGTTTTGCAGCAACATCGGTGACATGACAACGGTCGTTGCCACGACAAATACTGCCGCAAACAACAACGCCGATCGAAATTTGAATCTGGCAAGCGCGATCAACAACAGCGGCGCAACAACGATCGGAAAAATCTTGGCACCGGCGCCGAGACTGGCGGCAATGGCTGCGGTCACAATCCAACGCGTCGGCATCTGTCGTGAGTCACCTGCACCGGCTAACAATCGCACCATGCCGTAGACCGCCAAAACCAGGAAAAACACGGCAATCGAATCCAAATGTCCGCTATTGGCAATCTCCTTGATCACCAACGGATTCCAAGCGTAAGCCACAATCCAAGCGGGATGTACGCGAATCGTTGTAATCGTTTTCCAAACGAGCACGATGGTTGCCAGATCAAACAGGACCAGCATGAATTTCATGGCAAAGACATGCGCCTCAACACTTGCATCGTCCGGTACACACCACGTGGTCACAGCAAAAAAGAACTGGCTGACTGGTGGATAGATGGTGGAGTATTCGCGGAAATGAACCCTTTGTGCAATCGTATGAATCGTTTGATTTTTAATTGCCAGGTTTTGAATTTTTTTCAGTGCTGCAGCGTCGTCTGGATTACCACTTTCGACACCGGTAAACAATGCTTCTTGTGGAGCAAATCGATAAGGAGAAATTCCCTCGTTGGTGACCATACCGTCCCACAAATAACGATACAGATCGACTTCGAGGATCGGCGGAGACAACACTTGGATGATTCGAAAACTGGCGGCAAACACAAACATGCAAATAAACAATTGCCGCATTGTGAATTTGGAACGCAATCCGATCACTAATGCTGCCAAAGCCAAAGCCGAGGCGACGAAATAAAGCGTCGTCACCAAAATGATGGGCAGCTCATTCTCGTTTTCGTATCGAAACTCACGTCCCACTAGTGAGATGGCAGCAAAATTCAGACACAGTAAACTGCCCAGGAACAGAAAAGCCACGTTCATTTTGTTGGACGAACGCGACGAGTTGTCAGCAGATTTATCAGCAGCCATCGACGCTCCGGTTGACAAAAAACGGAAACTCGATGTTGACTAAATATTTTGGCGACATTTTGTTATGTTGTTGCGATTCAGGTAAACCAAGTTTTTTTATTTATGTCAAATTCTGCTTCGCAACAACCGGCATTGGAAAATACTTACGTGATTATTCCGATGTTGAATGAACAGGAGTCCATTGCTCTGGTGCTCGCTGATTTGCCTGAGGTTGCCCAAGTCATTGTGGTTGACAATGGTTCGACCGACGATGGCCCCGACATTGCTCGCCAACATGGTGCATTAGTAATCCATGAACCACAGCGCGGCTACGGCCAGGCATGTTTGACCGGGATTGCGGAGGTCGACAAACAACTGGACGACGATCCTGAACAAAAACTTACGGCGATAGTTGCGTTTATCGACGGTGATTATAGCGATCATCCCGACGAGATTGTGAATTTGATTGCGCCGATCGCCAGTGGCGAATTCGATTTTGTTGTCGGTTCACGATCTCGAGGCCAGCGAGAATCCGGTGCAATGCATTTTCAGGCGATTTTTGGAAATTGGCTGGCCTGTACTTTGATGCGGATTTTCTGGGGCGCAAAATACACGGATCTGGGGCCTTTTCGTACGATTCGTTACGAAACGTTAAAAGACCTGGAAATGAAGGATCAGAATTACGGCTGGACCATCGAAATGCAGATCAAAGCCGTGAAAAAGAAATGTAGAATCAAAGAAATTCCTGTTTCTTATCGTCAGCGAATTGGTGTCAGTAAGATTAGTGGGACCATTTCAGGTACGATAAAAGCCGGGTACAAAATACTTTTCACCATTTTTAAATACCGTTTCGGTTTTGGATAACGCGGAAAGGATGATGATGTCTTCAGGAAAATCCGCCTTCGTGCTGTTCGTCGCTTTTTCAATTGCACTGCAATCGGGATGCTACTTCACAAACTCCGAGACGTCCGACGACGTCAAATCCAAACAGGAAAAAAAACAACAGCAACAAGACAAAACCAAAAAAACTGGTCAATCCAAAACCCTGGCACCGCTGATTGCGGTCGACGGTTTGAAAAAAATTCTGGGCGATGACAAAGTTTGCATTATCGAACTGGGCAGCGACCAGGCCGAGTTCGACAAAGGGCATATCGAAGGCGCTCGGTTTGTCCATTGGGTCAACGATATCACGGATCTGAATGAAGCCGAACGTTACAACATTACGAGCAAATCGTCGTTTGAAAAACTGCTTTCGCGCCTCGGCATTGAACATGACTCCCACATCATTTTGTATGACGATTTCAATAGCCGTTTGTCCACGCGAATGTTCTGGACTTTGAAATATTATGGACATCCTCAGGTCCAAGTCCTCGACGGCGGTAAAGGGCTGTGGGCCAAATCACAAGCCTTGACTAAAAACAAAACGACAATCAAAGCCTCGAAGTATGTGATCGAGAAAGTTCGAAACGACATTAAAATCGACATGAAAACGATCGCGTCCGATTTGCAAAGCCGCCGCTACCAACTCCTGGATGGCCGTCCCGCCGAACAATACACCGGTGAAAAACCCGGTAAGGTTTATCACACTGGTACGCCACACAAAAAGAAAGGGCATATTCCAGGCGCCGTGAACATTTGCTGGAAAGAAAATTTTAACGAAGATGGAACGTTCAAATCGGCCGCCGAACTCAAAAAGCTCTATGAAAAACGTGGAATCAAGCCCCAGCGAGCGACGGTCACCTACTGCAACGAAGGGCTCCATGCCGCCCCTCCATGGTTTGTTTTGACCGAATTGCTGGGTGCCGAGAACGTCAAATTGTACGACGATTCCATGTGCGAATGGGCCAATTCTGACAAGCCCGTTGTGAAATCAAAAAAATAAGATTTTGCTCCTCCGACCCTCACGTCAATTAAAATCGAACTAGGTATGATGGTATTCTGACCACGTCGTGAGCTTTCAATGCTATCCTGTCTCAAGGCGACTACGAGCAGCGTATCGTTCATCAAATGATTTCTTGTTTTAATTCTGGGTTTTCAATGCCAAGGTACTTTCGATTTCGTGCCCTAATCGTATTTTGCGCACTGCTGATTCCAATCGTTGGATGTCAAAAAAAACTTCAGGAGTTTCGTGAAAAAGCTCCCCGTCCTGTTTCCGTGTTACCACTGCAACAATCCAAACCCGATTCGGCGTTTGTTGTTTCCGGATTGGTCAAATCGTGGAAGACCGAAAAAATTGGATTCGAGGTCGCCGGTCGATTGCAATGGGTTTTAGAACCGGGAAGAAATATCGATGGGAATCTGCGTGATTCTCAAGGCGTGCTGATTCGAAAAGGCACGCCGTTGGCAAAAATTGATACAGAGCGATTCGATGTTGCCGTTAAATCCGCGAAAGCTGCATTAGATGTTGCCACTTCAGAAATGAAAGTCGCAGAGATCAAAAAAGATACGACGATCCCCAAAGATATCGAAACTGCCAAAGAAGACGTCAAACTGGCACAAACCAATTTTGATCGTCTGAAATCGCTGCGAGCTCAAAACGCCGTTTCTCAAACGGAATTCGACAACGCTTCGAACCAATTGAAAAATCAACAGGCGCGGTTGAGTAATCTGGAAGCGTCGTTGCGACAAGCCAACGCCGAATTCGAAGCGGCTGAGGCACGCGTCAACAGCGCGAAACAGACTTTGGCTGACGCCGAGCGCGATCAAAAAAATACGACACTGTACGCTTCGTACAACGGGCAAATCTCCGAGGTCGACGTCGTCCCAGGAAGCGTGGTGACCAGCGGTTCACCGATTTTAACTTTACAAATGATGGATCCCATCAAAGTGGAAATCGAAGTTTCCGCTGAGCTTTCGCGCGAACTCCAACGTCGGCGGCAAGTACCAGTTTCATTTACATTGCCCGACGGCACGACCAAAGAGCAAAATGCATTTGTCTATTTGGTCGATCCCAGTGCCGATGCGTCCACGCGTACGTTTACCGTGACACTATTGATTATTAACGACGACTACCGCCCGGCGTTGCCCGAGGCGATTCGATCCGAGCGGCTGGCACGCACTCAGGATGCCTGGCCACTGAACATTGGCCAAATTATTGGCGAAGACGGAGGGCATTTTTTCGTTGAACAGGGTGCCATCGTGACCGAAGGCGATTCGTCTTATGTCTGGGTGATCCAAAATCTCAGCTTTGGCGAAACGTTTCCAGAGATCGTCAAAGTAAAACGGGAAAAAGTGATCCTCGGCCAGGTGCTCATTCCGTTTTTAGGAAACTGGAATTTTCAACAACTCACTTTCGAAAACAAATCGATCAAGCCAACAAACATTATCGCTGGCAAGCTGGAATTTACAGATATCCCAAAATCGGAGTGGGACGGCGAAACCGTTTATATCGATTCGGGAAACCAATGGATGTTGCGGCCCGGTGATTTAGTCAGCGCGAATATTGATGCGGAACAAACAAAACCCGGTTTTTACGTACCGGTCGAAGCGATCTACGAAGACATTGGCTCGACTTATGTTTTCGTCGATGACAATGGGAAGGCCAAAAAAACCGAAATCAATGCAATACTGCCAACGAAACTCGAAACAGGATCGATGATCCGTATCGAGGCGACTGGTGACAACCAATTGACAGCCGGAATGCGGATTGTCGTTGGTGGCGTCCATTACTTGAACGATGGAGATGCGATCAATGTCGTCAAAGTCTTGACTGGCAAAGGAGGTCAGAAATGAGCCTCGCTGGTTTTGCAGTCAAATATCGCCCGATCGTAATTTCGCTCGTCCTTGTGTTGATGGTTTACGGCGCAATTTCGTTTATGACCATGCCACGCCGCGAAGACCCGCCGTTTACCATTCGAGTGTGTGTCATTTCAACACGCTGGCCCGGTGCACCTGCCGAAAAAGTCGAAGAATTGGTGACGGACAAAATCGAACAGGAAGTCAACAAGATCGAAGAAGTCAAAATTGTTCGTTCAACGTCGTTGCAAGGTCAATCAACCGTCTTTGTCGAGCTCAACGATAAAATTCATCCGTCGGATATTCAAAATGTTTGGGACAAAGTTCGCGCACACGTCAAACTCGCCCGCATGCCCGATAACTCCGTGCAACCGATTGTTAACGATGAGTTTGGGGATACCGCCGTGCTGGTGTTGGCCGTTCATCAGATTCCAGTACACGGTCGATCTGAGGTTCGTGAGCAGGACGCCTACACGCTACGGGAATTGGAAGTATTTGCAGAGGAAATCGAAGACGCATTGCGATTGCTGCCAGGCGTTGCCAAAGTCGACAAATTTGGTGTCCGCGACGAAGCGATCTACATTGAATCCGATCTTGGAAACTGGTCACAAATTGCGTTGACAACGCAGGCGCTCGAACGTCTGGCGGCTGAGCGAAATATCATCGAACCGGGCGGTCAGATTTCAACGGATTCAGGCCACTACTCGGTGAAACCGGGCGGTGAGTTCGATGCCATCTCGGAAATCCTACGAATTGGCAGCGTGGTTCAGTCGGGCGACGAAGAAAACAGTGTTTATCTTATCAATTTGGGGCTAACGGTCGTGCGCGGGTACGAAGATCCACCGCGGTACATTTGCCGATTCGGCGATGTCGAGCGTTCAGCGCCAGCGATCGCGCTGGGGATCACGATGAAATCCGGATCAAATATCATCGATATTTGTGAGCGCTGCAAAAAACGGGTCAAGGAGTTGATCGAACTAGAGCAGCGTTTGCCTGCCGATATCGTGGCCGTGCCGGTGTCGGATCAATCGGAAAACGTCAGCGCCAAAATCAATGATGTGATCATCAACATGATCCAGGCGATTACCATCGTGGTTGCCGTCGTCTTTTTAGTCGTTGGGTTTCGAACATCGATCGTGATGGCGGCCAATATTCCTATCGTTGTCATTGCGACCATTGGAATTGTGACGTTTTTCAACGTACAACTTGAGCAAATCTCACTGGCGGCATTGATCATCTCGCTCGGCTTGCTCGTAGACAATGCGGTTCAAGTTTGTGATCAAGCGCGCACCAATCAAATTGCCGGAATGAAACCGTTTCGCGCGGCGATCCAAGGCGCGACGACGCTGTCCATTCCGATGTTGGTCGGAACGTTGACGACGATGGCCGCGTTTCTGCCGATGTTGGTTGCACTCGATGGTGGATCGGCTGAATACGTTTACAGTCTCCCGGTAACCGTTTCAACGACGTTGGCCGTCAGTTGGATGTTGGCGATGACTTTTTGCGTAATCCTCGCAGGCATTTTTATTCGAGTTCCCGATGCGGATCGACCCGCTTCGCCGATTGTCAGGCTGATCAATATGTTTGTCAAAACCAAACGAGCCAACGATCCAAAATCGAAACGAGATGACCGCAATCTGATTTATGCGCTTTATCGCGCGGCAGCCAAACCGGCGATTCGATACAAATGGCTCACGCTCGGCATCTGTGTCGGGCTCATCGCGTTGATCATGACGTTGCCGGTAAGTTCCGAGTTTTTTCCAGAAGCCGATCGCGATCAGTTTGCCGTCAAAGTTCATTTGCCGGAAACATCAACGATCGAACAAACGGATGAAATTGCCAAACAAGTCGAGGAAGTCATTCGGAAGCTGAGTCCTGTCGGCGACGACGAAGTGCATTTTAATAACAAACCACAGCGACTCCGGGCGATGCGCACCATGGTCGGCGGCGGCGGTTCGCGCTGGCATCTCGCTTGGGATCCCGAACCGACGACACGAAACTACGCCGAAATTCTCGTCCGGACCACCGATGGTCGTTATACCAACGATTTCGCGGAACGCGTGCGAGAAGTTTGCGAGCGAGGTGACAAAGATCTTGGCATCAAACCCATCGTCGGAGCCCGCATTGTGCCGGTCAGGTTGGCGCTTGGTCCGCCCGCCGATCCACTGTTGTTACGTGTCATCGGCAACGGGTTTGCCGATATCAATACGCTCAGAAAAACGAGTCATCAACTGGAACAAATTGTCAACGCACAGCCGGAAACCTGGAATGTCAACAATTCCTGGGGCGTCAATGGATACCAGGTTGGTGTAGAAATCAACGAAGATCTCGCTACGTTATCCGGGATTACAAATTCGCAAGTGGCTCGGACGTTGAACAGTTACTACTCCGGACTCAAGTTGACGGAGTTTCGTGAAGGGGATCATCAGGTTCCCATTTATTTCCGATTGCAACCCGAGGATCGCGAGTCCATTAGCGGTTTGCGTGAATCGTTTGTCGAGGGAGATAAAGGCAAAATTCCACTGTCGGCATTGGCTGATTTTATTTTCTCCTGGGAACCGGCAAAGATCCAACGTCGAAACATGAATCGTGTGATCGAAGTCAGCGCGAGAATGGAACCGGGCGTGACAGGCAACGATGTCGTGGATCGCGTGTTGAATTCCGAAGAATTTAAGGAACTAGAAAGATCTTTGCCGGCCGGATATTGGATCGAACCGGGTGGTTCTTACGCCGAAAGCGCAGAAGCGTCGGGCAAGATGGCCATTTCGTTTCTGATTTCATTTTTGTTGATCATCTTTTGCCTGGTGATTCAATACAACGGTTGGGCCAAACCATTGATCATTCTTGGGACGTTACCCATGGCATTGGCCGGTGCCTGGCTGGGACTTTACCTGACCGATAATGCACTTGGGTTTATGCCACAATTAGGCATCCTGGCGTTGTTCGGGATCGTCTTGAATACCGCCATCATATTCGTTGAGTTTGCCGACATCCTGGTTGCGAACAAAGTTGAGCATGCGTCGTCCGATCCAACGGCACCGATCGCCGGATTAACACGGGATCAATTCCACGAATGCTTGGTAGGCGCTGGGCAACAGCGGATGCTGCCCATTTTCCTGACTACTGCGACGACGGTGGGGGGACTGTTGCCGTTGGCGTTGAGTGGTGGTCCACTGTGGGTTGGATTGGCCTGGTGCATGATTGTCGGGCTGTTGTTCACTACGGTACTGACGTTGTTCGTGGTTCCAGCGCTGTACGCGGTACTGGTCGAAACTTTTCGCATTCGTCCGATCCCCGTGCCCGATGTGGCAGATGAACCGGTCCAAATCGATTGAGAGCGTCCGCATAATCCGGCGACTCATGATCGTGAAGAATTGAAGTAGGTATGTGACCGTATTGTCGTGGCGTGTTTCTCGCATTGGGAATACACGCCACTTGCACTACACTACTCTTTTCCAGTTTCATGGCGCTTGTGAATTCAGAATGAGTACGAACGAGTCGACAGTGAGGTCGACCCCTAGCCGAGAAAGCGACGCCGCGAAGTTTGGTTCTTTTGGTGGTGTGTTTACACCATGCACGTTGACGATTCTCGGCGTCATCATGTTTTTGCGATTCGGTTATGTGGTTGGCAACACCGGGTTGGTTTATGCGCTGTTGATTCTACTGGCCGCAAAAGCTATTACAGTGCTCACCACTTTGTCGTTGTCTGCCATTGCAACCAACACAAAAATCGAGGGCGGCGGCGCATATTTTTTGATTAGCCGAAGTTTGGGTGTTGAGTTTGGCGGTGCGATTGGCGTCGTGTTTTTTCTGGCACAGGCGATCTCGGTTTCCATGTACGTCATTGGTTTTACCGAAGCGTTTATGGCGGTGACCGGAAACGCACTTGAGTTTAAATGGGTCGCGATCGCTACCAATTTTGCAGTTTTTATCTGCGTCTATATCGGGGCCGGTTGGACGATCAAAGTTCAGTATTTTATTCTTGCCATCCTTGGAGCGTCGCTCGTTTCGTTTTTCATCGGCGGCATCGGAGATTTCCAGTGGGCAAATATAACGGCGAACGTTTCGTCATCATTTGTCGATGGCGAAAATCACTTCACCATGTTTGCTTTGTTTTTCCCAGCCGTGACGGGCATCATGGCCGGTGCCAACATGTCGGGTGATCTAAAAAATCCAGGTAAAAGTATACCCAATGGAACGCTTTGGGCGATTGTTGCGACCGCACTGGTCTATGCGACCATGGCGTTTTTTCTGGCTGGAACGCGGACGTCGGGTGAATTAACGTCGAACAATCTCATCATCTCAGATATTGCTCAGTGGCCAATTTTGATCACCGCAGGTGTTTTTGCAGCAACCTTGTCCAGCGCGTTGGGCAGTATGATGGGCGCGCCAAGGATTCTCCAAGCGTTGGCGCGCGATAATATTTTTCCATCCCTGAAATTTTTTGGTGCGGGGGCGGGACAGTCGAGCGAACCGCGACGGGCCATCATTTTGACATTCATCCTGTCATCCGGATGCATTTTGGCGGCGGATCTCAACTCCATCGCTCCGCTGATCACCATGGCATTCATGATCACTTATGGAACGCTCAATCTCGCGACGTTTTACGAGGGAATCACGCGCAATCCAAGTTACCGACCAACGTTTCGCTACAGTCACTGGGTGACATCATTGTTAGGCGCGGCAGGCTGTGTTTCAGTAATGTTTTTGATCAACCGAAACTGGGCGATCGTTTCCATTTTGATCATGACCGCAATCTATTTTTTGATTTATCGAAAACAAATGGAGTCGCGGTGGGGCGATTTAAACAGCGGATTGTTGTTCGAACGGACGCGGCGAAATCTTCTGCGGCTCGAAAAACACCTGTATCATCCCAAAAACTGGCGGCCGATCGTGCTGGCAATGAGCGGCGGGTGGACGCGACCGCACCTGGCATTGATCGGTCATTGGCTCACCAGTGGATGCGGCATTTTGAGTTTGGGACAAGTCATTCAAGGGGATGTCGAAGACCGCGTTGACCGAATTATCAACCAAGAGGAGTTGTTAGAAAAATTTATCGCCGAAGAAAAACTGGAGGCGTTTCCAAATATCGTTGCCGCTCCATCGGTGATCGAAGGCATCGAGTACTTGGTCCAGTGTGGTGGTCTCGGTGCAGTGCGTCCGAACACCTTGCTAATGGGTTGGCCGGACGAAGTCGGCAAGGCGGAGGTGGTTGTGTCGTCGGTGCGCGTCATTGCGGCGCTACGACGCAACATTGTGATTGCCAAATGGGACGAAGAGGTCAACGATCCGCGCGTGACACCGTCTGGCTCCATTGACGTTTGGTGGCGGGGAAGAAAAAACGGCGAACTGATGTTGTTGTTGGCTCATTTAATGAAACAAAACGCGCAGTGGCGAAATCGCACGATTCGATTGATGCGAGTGGTTAGTGATGATGCCGCATTGGACGATGTCCGTACGCACCTGGATGAACTGTCTGCCAATTCACGAATCGATGCGGACTCGCACGTTTTTGTTTCAAAAGATCCCGTTTTGGAGATTCAGAAACAGTCTTCCCTGGCTGCGGTTACCATACTTGGTTTTGAAATGCCCGACGAAGGGAGCGAAGCCGAGTTTTATCAACAAATGACCAGGCTTTCCAATAATTTGTCACGCGTGTTGTTTGTTAACAGCACCGGCAATATGAAACTGGAATCTTGATCTTTGTCCCTCTCGCTCACGTGGCCGATGCCACTGGCTTCGCCAGTGTTGAATAAATATGAGCGCCTTGCCGCTCAGTTCAAAGATAGTGATCGTTTAGTATTTCAATTGAACGAAAAAAAACCATGAGCCATTGTGCAATCACTGGCTGGGGCCAGTGGCACCCATTTTAAGGGACCGGAAACGGCGCTGATGTGTTACAGAACGTGGTCTCTTACTGTCCGAGTGTTCGAACTCGCACATTTTTGTGCTGCAAGGCGTCTCGGCGTGCGAATTCGCCCATGTGTTGGATTGCGCAACGCCAAAATATTACACTGGCATGACAGTTGCAGAATGTCCGCCCGAAAGTAATTTGGTTCGGAGAACGCCATGAAACAAATCGGTGAAATTTCGGTTCGCGATTATATGACTGAGCAGGCATTGGTGGTTCAGCAAGACACGCTGCTGACCGATGCCATTCGGATCATGGACGAAGAGCGAATTTCCGTAGTGCCGGTCGTCGACCGGTCGGGGAATCTGACAGGGATCCTATCGAACAGTGATCTGGTCGAAATTACTCACGAGGTTCAAGCCGACTTGAGCGCGTTGCACGATGCAGGCGCTACGACGGGTGAGTTTTTAGTTAGTCTGCTGAAAGCTCAAGGAGATAATGTCAAAGTCCAGGATGTGATGACGGCGCCCGTTGAAACGGTTTCCGTCAATACAAATTTGATTGTTGCGGCACAACAGCTGAACGATCGACGCATTCATCATTTACCAGTGATCGACGAATCTGGTACATGCCTCGGAATTATTGCCGCTTCGGATTTTGTTCGCGCGATCGCGGAAAACGGAGCATTGGCAGCCGGGTAGTTTTTGACATTGAATCGAAATACGTGGTCACAGAACAAACAACAAATTAGTGGAATCGTTGGAATAAAAAATGTCCGATCCAAAACTCATCAACCGACTGAACGAACTCCACGAGGAATTGTCATCGATCAATGATGGACTCGACAAACACGAACATGTCGACGGTGAAACGATCGATGCGCTGCAACAATTGGTCGCCGACGCTGGCCGGTTGATCGAAGCAGGGCAATCGGAATCCGAGGAAACGGAGGAAGCCGACGACAATCACGGCCTCATGGATCGTATTGTCGAATTTGATCGAGAACACCCGCGCGTGACCTGGTTTTTGAATCAAATATCCGACATGCTCGGGATGATGGGGATTTAAGTGCCCGGCTGCACGGCGTGTGGTCGGCACTGCATTTGCCACGTCAAATTTTTTGCTTGTCGTTCATTTCAAAAAATCAATTGACGACAGGCAAAAATTCATGAATTCAAGACCTTTTACAATTTGCCCGAATAGAAGGAAAATATTTTAAACCGCTCAAAACGATCTCACATTGGTCTGGGGTTGGACAAACACCAGACTGATGTTGAATGTCAACTCAGCATTACATTTTTAAACGAGGAAACCCATGTTCCGAATTTTTGCCGGGATCAGCATCCTGATATCCATTTTTGCGTCGTCGTTCGTTATCCAGGAAAAACAGGATCAAGAAAAAAAGAAAAAAGATGACAAACAAGAACGACTGGTTCTCCCAGCTGACGACGACAATGCGGTTGCTCGGCGCGATTATATGCGGACCAAGATGATGTTTACTCAAAACGTCTACGCCGGTTTGATCAGTGGAGATCTCAAGAAAATCGACGCGGCGGTCAAGGAAATCGTGCTGATCACCAAAGGTGAAAAGTGGATTACATTTGACAACCCAAAGTATAAAAAACTGACCGAGGAATTCGAAACGACGACCAAACGGTTGGCCGAGGCGGTCAAATCAAAAAACCTCGACGCAATCGCTCTCAGATACTATCAAATGTCAACGAATTGTTTCGATTGTCACAAACACATTCGCGAAGCCAAATACGAGTTTTGAATTCACGGTCGTTTTTCCATTACAAGCACGAAGCGGGGCGAGTGAGCGGCAAGGGGCTAGCCGCCGGTTCGTTAGTGCTTTGTACCGGCGACTAGCGCCTTGCCGCTCACTCGCCCCGCCAGACCCGAGTTCTTTTTTGAAATTCATGTAAGCTCCAGCTTTACCACTCGTCTTCCAGTCATGAAACCCACAAGCTGACTGGAGGATGACATGATTGACTTTCAAATTTTTCGAGATCGTAGCGGTGCCGCAATCGTTTCGCTGAGCGGAGAGTTGAAAGCGTCCAATTGTGATTATTTCTTTCGCTGCGTCGATGATTTGATCGAGGAAGGTTATCGCGAAATCATTATTGACTGCGATGATTTGGGTTTTGTTTCCAGCCATTGCTGGGGTCGGTTGGTTGCAGCTCGCCGCCGGGTGATGAAAAAAGGTGGCTTTGTCTACTTGGTTTATCTGAAATCGATGATCTCTGATACGTTATCTGTCCTGCGGTTGGACAGATTGTTCGGTGTTTATTCGACCATGAGCGAGGCGCTCAAAAAAGTCAAACGACGCCTCGAAGCACACCCGATCGAACCGGTTGATTCGGCTGGCAAGCTCGTGACGACGCAGATGATCGCTCAATAAACGAGAATTACTTGGCAAGATTTTTCAGCGCTGCTTTACGAGCCGCTTCGAATTCATCGCCAGGATTCCAGGCGGGTAGCGCTTTCTGGTTCGCGGCCTCGATGCCAATGTAAAACATCAACTTGGCGTCCTGGATGGCACCGCGAAGATCCCAATTTTCCTGGTATTCGTCACTGGTTTGATGGTAAATGTTTTGTGTCCACTCGCGTAATTTTTGGACACCCCAGCCTTCGGGTTTACCGACGATCAGCGTACCGGAACCGAGGTAAACACCTGGGACGCCAACTTTTGCGAGACTGAATTGGTCCGAACGATAATAAAACCCTTTGTCGGGAAATTGATCGCCAATCACAATCCGTTTTTGAAACGTCGCTATTTTTTCAACAATCTGATCCATATCCGACTTGCCTTTGCCAATTACGACAACGTCTTTGGCCGGTCCAAGGATATTGACGCCATCAATGTTGATCACCGCTGCCAGATTTCCGGCCGATATCGGCGGGTTTTGTGCAAAATATTCACTGCCCAACAACCCTTGCTCCTCGGCACCAACGGCGGCAAACAGAATCGAACGTTTCGGACGTTCCGACGCTGGAAGACTTGCCATCGCGCGAGCAATAGCCAACATCGATCCTACACCTGACGCATTGTCGACGGCACCGTTGTAAATGTTGTCGCCACGCTCGTCGCGCGTTTCCGACACACCAATGTGGTCATGGTGTGCGGTATACACAATGTACTGTTTACTCAATTCAGGATCGCTGCCGGGCAACAAGCCGAGGACATTGGCGGTGTCGCTTTTGCGGACACGACAGGTCATCAAAGCGGACATGGTTACACCCAGCGAAACCGGTTTGAAATTGGCACTCTCAGCGGATTTTCGCAGCGCATCGAGATCTTTGCCGGCAAATTTCACAACGCGTCGCGCGGCGTCCTCGCTCAACCAACCCTCCATCGGTAGTCGGCCTTGTTTGACACCTGCCAGCGCCATTTGTTCTCCCGTCCACGACGTTTGAACCACTTGGTACGGATACCCCGCGCTGGGCGATGTGTGAATGATCAACGCACCGGCAGCTCCCATCTCGGCCGCTTTGGCGTATTTGTAGTCCCATCGTCCGTAGTACAAACGGCGTTTGCCGGCAAATAGTTTGGGATCATCCGATTTGTCGTTATTCATGACCACCAAAACTTTGCCGCGGACATCGACGTCTTTGAAATCGTCCCATTTGAATTCCGGAGCTTGCATGCCATAACCGACAAACACAAGTTCGGCGTCTGCGATTTTGGATTCCTTTTGGGGCAGTCCACAAGTGACAATGTAGTCTTTGTAGTTCTGCAACGTCAGTTTGGAGTCGGTTTTCTGGAAAGTGATCGTTTTGGGCGGTTTGGTTGTCACACCGACCAACGGGACGGCTTGCGTCCATTTCCCGTTTTTCGCTCCCGGTTTCAATCCCATCAATTTGAATTGAGTTTCGATATATTTTTGCGCCAACAGATCGCCGCGCGTTCCGGGGCCTCGACCTTCTAGCAAATCGTCGGCCAGGAATTTGACATCCGCGCGAAACGAATGTTCGACAATTTTTTTGTTAGCAGCATGTTGCAGCTTGTCTGATGGTTGGTATCGCGATTTGTAAGCCGGAGAGTCGGTGGTGCGTTGAGAACGCTGGGCCAACAAGTCGATGCCCAGACATAACACCAATAACAACGAAATCACAAATTCGCAAAAATATTTCATCGTAGCTCAATTTCCTGACTTGATCGTTTTTCTCAAGGGCAAAATCAATGCGAGCGGCAAGGCGCCAGCCGCCAGTACGTTGGTGCTTTTGTACCGGCGGCTACGCCTTGCCGCTCACATGGTCGGGCTCGGCCGCGAGCCTTGCCCTTCCGTTTTATTTGGATTTAAAAGTGAAAATTTCGACTTCTTCCACTTTGCCGGAACTCATATTTGCTCCGCCGACCAGAACAAAGCTCTTTTTGCCGACTGGCAGCAGTCGATGAAAAAATCGACCGGTTTCCAACTGGAACATCTTTTCCCATTTGGACATGTCTTTTGAGAGTGAGTAGACGTTCCCGCCGTAAGTGCTGACGACCAGCCGCCCGTTGATGTTGAAACACGAGCTGCCAAACCCTTCCATGTTGCTTTTGCCGACTTTTGGCAACTCGGGACCATCAGACCATTTTTGAGCTTTGGGATCATAGATGGCGACCTTGCGTGTTGGTCCACCGCGATTTTGCATGCCGCCAACGACAATGACTTTGCCATCTTGATGGCCGACGGAAACAGCCCGACGTTTGAATGGTGGTGCCGCAAGTTTTTTCCACTGCAGTTCGTCGGCACTCAAATCGATCGAGTAGGCTGTCGACGACCATTTGGTGTTTCCTTCGCCAGCCAACGCCCAACCGCCGATTGCATAGATCGTATTTCCAAGGATCACCGCGTCGAATGACGAACGGGCTTCGGGCATTTTCGCAAGTTGCACCCAAGATTTTTTTTCCGGATCAAAAACCGCGAACTCATCGATCGAATGCAGATCCTGTTTATCCACTTTTTTGTTTTTGGCGACAAACCCGCCGAGACGATAAATTTTTCCGCGATGAGCGACCATCGCCAAACCTTGTCGGCCCACGCTTTCATTGACGACTTCCCATTTGCCAGATTTTTTCAAATCGATTGCCAACAGTTTGGCATTTTGACCCGTTTTGTAATAGTGATGTGCTTTTCCTCGGTGTCCGCCAAACACATACAGTTTTCCATTACTGACGGCTCCGCCGAAGCTGGTGAGGCCTTCGGGCAAATCTGGCAAACTCACCTCTGAATCATCTTTCTCTTTGTCGTCTTCGCGAGACACTTTTTTATCATCCACGTATTGAGTTGTTGCAAACAAATTGACCGTCATTGAGTTTATCAGACCGATAACGACCAGGTACGCAACAAAACGAAGCCACGTTTTCGAACGACTGCTTGTCATGACATATTCCTAAAACGGATGGAAGCAAATTTTTTTCTAACGTTCCAATTTTACCAAAAATCGATCGGAAGAAATGCAGTGTTCCATACGTTTTTACAGGCTTTCTCAGAGTATGAAATACCTGTATTGGTTGCCTTGGTGCATGTCACTGGCTTTACAAGTGAAAAGCGCGATTGTAAGCGGCAAGGCGCTAGCCGCCGGTTTGTTAGCGCATCGAACCGGCGGCTAACGCCTTGCCGCTCACAGGATCATGCTGTTAACGGCCGTCCAGACAAACAACAATTTTCTGGACAAAAATCGTGGCTACATGGCAATCGACCGATTGACAATTTTTCCTTGCCTCGAATTCGTTCCAACACCAACAGGCGAATCATCTCAATGAACTTGGGATGTGTGCCGACGGTTTTGGCACGAACCATGTTTAGACCAAGTTCTTCACATTCTTGTTTGGCCTCGGTATCCAGATCAAACAAGACTTCGATATGATCCGACAAAAACCCGATCGGCATGAGCACCACATCGGTCTTTCCGTTTTCCCGGACGACCTTCAAAAAATCGCAAACATCGGGTTCGAGCCAAGGTTGATGGGGCGGGCCGCTGCGGCTTTGGAAAACCAAATTCCAGTTTTCGTGTTCCAGCCGTTGCGCGATCAGCCGACATGACTCCTCGAGTTGCTTGACGTAATTGCAATTGTCCGCCATGGCAATCGGAATGCTGTGCGCGGTAAAAATCAACTGGCTGGTTGCTGGCAGCTCGGGGACGACTTCGAGGATTCTTTCGGTACAAGCTTCGATGAACAATGGATGGTTGAAAAACATTCGGGTTTTGTGAATGACCGGCGCGTCATCGCCAACGATTTTTTGAGCGTCCGAGATGTTTTCACGATACTGGCGACAGCCGGAATAGCAACTGAAAGCGGACGTAAAAAACGCCAGCGATTTCCGAATACCGTCGTTTTTCATTTTTTTCAAAGTTTCTGGAAGCAGTGGATTCCAGTTGCGATTTGCCCAATAGACGGGCAGATCGATATCGTGGGCCGCAAAATCTGCCTGGATGGCTTCGATCAATTCACGGCACTGGTCGTTGATCGGGCTGACCCCGCCAAACTGCTGGTAATGCTCCGCAACCTCCATCATGCGCGATTCAGGGACATTTTTTCCCCGTAGGACATTTCGCAGAAATGGCATGACATCATCTGGCCCTTCAGGTCCACCAAAAGAAACCAGCAATAAACTTTGATATTCTTGTTCAAAATCCGACATTGGCGGCAACTCAAAGATCGTTTCATTAATAAACGGAAAATTGTTCGCAATTATGCGTCATAATGACGCAGTGAATTAAACTGAGAACATTGATATAATTACAAATGAACTCCAACTGCGTAAGAGTCCGATAAACTTCATTGGACCTTTTTGTCTTCCAACCGTAATTTACAATTGCAACACAACATTGTCGGCCCATTTTTGAATATTGGTAATCAATGAGTTTAGTTGGCCTGAGTTTTGCCCACCAGAATGCTCCAATTTCCTTTCGCGAGCAGGTTTTTTTCGACGACGACGCTTTGGCCAACGCCTGCGCACGGTTTCGCTGTGGACCTGCCCAGCAGCACACGATTCTTGAATTTTTGATTCTTTCCACCTGCAATCGGACCGAAGTTTACGCCTACGTCGACCATGAAACGGCGTTGGAAAAACGCGAGGCAATCCAACATCAGCTGTTGGAGTTTATTTCCCAGGCTCGTTCGATTTCGGTGAACCAGTTGCGACAATATGCCAGTTGGCGGTTTGGGCCCGATGTTGCCGGGCACCTGAGCCGGGTCGCTTGTGGACTCGAATCACTTGTGGTCGGCGAACCGCAGATTTTGGGGCAAGTTGGCGATGCCATGCGAACCGGTTTGATTATGAATTCATGCGGCGCAGTTTTGGCAAAGCTGTTTCAGGCGGCGATTCGAGCGGGACGACGAGCCCGTACCGAAACTCAAATCGGACATCATTCGCTCAACATCTCAACGGTTGCTGTGAATACAGCTGAAAAGCTGTTTTCGAGATTTGACGGCAAGACCGTTGTGGTTCTCGGAGCCGGCGAGATGGCCGATCTTGCACTGCAACAACTGAGGCGCAAGGGCGCGTCGGATATTAAGGTTGTCAACCGGACGATCAACACGGCCAAAGAACTCGCTGCGAAACACGATGCGTCCGCTCATGTGTTCGAACAGATTACCGAGTTGATTCCAGCAGCTGACCTGTTGATTACGTCGACCGGGGCACCTCATACCTTGATTTCGAAACAGATGATTCAGTTTTCGATGCGGACGCGGCGGCAGCGACCAATGTTTATCCTGGACATCGCTGTTCCACGTGACGTCGATCCAACCGTGGAACAAATTGAAAATGTTCATCGCTGTGATATTGATGACTTGCACATGGTCACTGGCGATTCGGTAAAACTTCGCGAACAACAAATTCCGATCGTCAACGAAATCGTTGATCACGAAGTCAATCACTATTTGAACTGGTTGCGCGGGATTGCTGTTGAAAACATTGTGGCAACGTTGCGCGCCAAATCAGAAACGATTCGCGTCAATGAACTACAACGATTGGCTGGGTTGCTCAAGCAAGATGACATTGACGAATCATCGTGGCAAGTCATCGAGAAATTCTCAAAATCACTAGTTAACAAACTGTTTCATGATCCAACTTTGCAATTGCGCCGTCTGCAAGGATCTCGCAGTGCCACGGATTACAGCGATGCCGTGCGAGAGTTGTTTTGCCTGGAAATCGATGGACTCGACGAAAACGAAACTTCGGATGTCAGCATCGTGAACAAATTGACGGATACATCACCGAGTTCGTCGATTGAAATCAATTCTGAGGCCAATGGTTGATGACCGAGTTGTCGGAAATTGTTTTTGGCAGTCGCCGAAGCAAACTTGCACTTTGGCAAACCCATGCGGTTGCCAACGCGATGGTCACCAAATATCCAAAATTGACATTCCGCATCGTGGAAATCGATACAGCGGGTGACAAAATCATCGATCAGCCGCTGCCCGAAATTGGTGGCAAAGGTCTGTTTACGGCGGAACTCGATTCGGCCATTGCCGACGGCAGCATTGATATCGCTGTCCACAGCCTCAAAGATTTGCCGACACAGTGCGATGATGCGATTGAGGTCATCCCGGTGTTGCCACGCGAAGACCCGTCGGACGTTTTGATTTCCAACTCGAATAACCGTTTGCAAGATCTACCGACTGGTGCGTCAATTGGAACCAGCAGTCCACGGCGGCAATCCCAGATATTGGCTCTGCGTCAGGATTTATCGGTCAGTTCGATACGCGGAAATGTTCCGACCCGAATCCGCAAGGTCGCCAACGGAGATTACGACGCCACGATTCTCGCGTTTGCCGGAGTCAAACGTGTTAACATGATGGAGCATGTCGCCGAAAATTTAGCGTTGGAATATGTTTTACCAGCACCGGGCCAAGGTGCGATTGCAGCAACGTTTGCCAGTACAAACCGAGCTGTACGAGAAATCGTCGATACCTTGGTCGACCAGGCTACGGTCGCGTGCGTCGAATGTGAGCGGAAGCTGCTGGCAAATCTGGGCGGCGGTTGTTCCGCGCCAATTGCGGCGCTGGCGACGATGAATGAAGACAAAATGACGACGTTGATTGGCCGTGTCGGTTCTGTCGACGGTCAAACTCAAATTACAAAAACAGAAACTGGAACCGACATTGAGCAGATTGCTCGTGTCGTCGCCACCGAAATTCTTGAGGCTGGCGGATCGGAAATCCTCAAGCAAAGTGAATCGCATTGAACCAACCGTTAAAAGACAAACGAATTGTTGTGACACGTGCGTCGATTCAAGCGGAACCGATGTGTGATTTGGTGCGCGAACTTGGCGGCCAACCGGTTGAATTGCCGCTGATCGAATTCAAACCGCTGGTCGATCGACAACAGGCGGAAACGTTTGTGGCTGATTTGGGTAGTTATGATTGGTTGATTTTTACAAGTGCCAATGCGATTCGATTTTTTTTTCAGATCGTCGATGTCGAGGAAATCGAACCATTGGATTTGTCATTGGCATGTGTCGGCCAAAAAACTGCAAAATTACTGGAACAATATCTGCGATGGCCTGACTTCGTTCCCGACCAATTCACCAGTGAATTTCTGGCCGATCAAATCGATATTCAGCAGCGTCAGAAAGTATTGCTGCCCGGCCCACTAGTGACCAATCCAGGTCTGTCAGAAAAACTAGTGGCCAAAGGCGCCGAAGTCGTCCCGTGGCCGATTTACGAAACGGTTCAGCTGGAATTCGAACCTGATATAACAACTCGATTGCAAAGCGGAACGGACGCGATCACATTTGCCAGCCCATCGGCGGTCGACAGTTTCTGCGACCGAATTCCCGACGCAGAAAATATTCTTTGCCAAAACATTATCGCTTGCATCGGTCCGATGACACAGCGTCGTGCGATCGAGCGAGGTATCCGAGTTGATATCATGCCTGAAACTTATGACGTGCCAAACCTGGTCCAGGCTCTTGCCAATCATTTTCAAGACGAGGCGAGACAATCATGAATTCCGCTCATTCACACGATTCCAGGCGCCCCCGTCGGTTGCGACATAGCGACGGCATTCGCAGAATGGTGCGACAGATTCGATTGTCGGTCGACGATTTCATTCAGCCTGTATTTGTGACGCATGGCAGCGGCGTTCGACGAGAAATTGAATCGATGCCGGGACAGTTTCAATTGTCGGTCGACGAACTCGAACGAGAATGCCAAACGATTGTGGATCTCGGAATCCCTGCCGTGATCTTGTTCGGAATTCCGGAGGCCAAAAACGCGTTGGGCACGGAAAGCTTCGCTGAAAACGGAATCATCCAGCAGGCAACGCGCAAGATTAAACAACATTTTCCCAACCTCGTGGTGATCGCTGACACTTGTCTGTGCGAGTACACCGATCATGGTCATTGTGGGATATTGAATTCCGATCAAAACCAGAATCTGCCGCAGGATTATGTGCTCAACGACGAAACGCTGGCGACACTCAGGAACATTGCCGTTTCGCAAGTTGCCGCAGGTGCAGATATGATTGCGCCGAGTGGGATGATTGACAACATGGTGGCTTCGATTCGATCGGCCCTCGATGAAAATCGTTTTGAACACATTCCAATTATGTCCTATGCCGTCAAATACGCTTCGGCTTTTTATGGCCCGTTCCGCGATGCGGCCGACGGTGCTCCCCAGTTTGGCGATCGAAAGACGCACCAAATGGACCCTGCCAACGTTAGCCAAATTCTGTTGGAGGCGGATATTGACGTTGCCCAAGGCACGGATTTCTTGATGGTCAAACCGGCCTTGGCTTATTTGGACGTCATTGCGAGTTTGAAAAATCGACATCCCGAAATCCAGCTAACGGCCTACAACGTCAGCGGCGAATATTCCATGATAAAAGCGGCCGCAAAATGCGGTTGGTTAGATGAACAACAAGTCACGATGGAAGCGTTGATTGCGATGAAACGCGCCGGCGCTGACCAGATTATTGCTTACCATGCCAAAGACGCTGCTGCTTGGCTCAATCAATAAGGCAATTGAAATGAAACCGGCAACCCCCGAAACACGGCAAGCAACCGATGCCCAGTCGCTTGCAAATATCGATATCAGTGAAAAAGGGCGTGACGAACAGGGAAATTCAATTAACCTGGATCGCCGCTTGTTCATGCAATTTATGGCGTTTGGAAATTGTCATGACCCTGAAGCGGTGATTGCCAAATTGACCGCGACATCGGCCAAGGCTGTTCTCTACCAGGATATTAATGACCCACTGGGTATCGGGCTTTTGTCGTACTGTGAAGATCCGGCCTATCTGGTCAACGAAATCCAACCGTTGTTTCTCCTGGCGGAACTACGTGATTTGAAAATCAAACCCGAGTATACAATGCTCGGACGGACTTATTCGATCGGCTATGAATCGGATCTCGAAGACGTATTGATCGAGCGTCCGGTGCGGCGGGTTCTGGACCCGACAACGCCATGGGCAGTTTGGTATCCGGTTCGTAGAAAGGGAGCGTTCGAACGGCAACCCAAAGAAGAACAACGAAAGATGTTGATGGAACATGGCGGGATTGGATTTGCTTATGGCAAAGCGGGTTATGCTGTTGACATTCGATTGTCGGGCCATGGCCTCAACAAAGACGATCATGATTTCATTATCGGATTACTTGGCAAAGAGCTGTTTCCGTTGTCGGCGCTCGTTCAACACATGCGGCGAACGCGTCAAACCTCGGAATATATCGAAGGCATGGGACCATTTTTTATCGGTCGCGCAATCTGGCAAGCGGGTGAGCAATTGAAAGTGGTGATTGATGAATAGTCCTCTGTCTGAAAGTCGATTTTTAAAAGCGTGTCGTGGTGAAGCGACCGATTGCACGCCAGTCTGGTTCATGCGTCAAGCTGGCCGATATATGTCGGAGTACCGTGCGATTCGGGAACAGCATTCGATGTTGGAGGTGATCAACACTCCGGAACTGGCCGCCGAAGTAACGCTGCAGCCCATCAATGCATTTGATTTCGATGCTGCCATTATTTTTTCCGATATCCTGCCACCGCTGATGGGGATGGGTTTGCCGTTGGATTTCGTCAAAGGTGTCGGGCCGCGAATCGACAAGCCGATCGAATCACCTGCCGATGTCGAAAAACTGACTGCCGATGGCGCCGCCGACGTGATGCAACCGACGCTGGATGCCATCTCGATCGTGACGTCGGAGTTAACACCTCGAAACATTCCGTTGATCGGGTTCTGCGGTGCGCCGTTTACGCTGGCTTGTTATTCGATTCAGGGCGCGGGCTCGAAAATGTACGAGAAAGCAAAAGCGTTCATGTACACCTACCCGGACGCTTGGGCATCATTGATGAACAAACTGGTGGACGTGGATGCGGAGTATTTGATCGGCCAAGTCAAACATGGTGCGTCTGCGCTGCAAGTGTTTGATTCTTGGGCCGGTGTGCTTTCGGTGTCAGACTATGAGCGATTTATTCAGCCCTACAACACTCGATTGTTCGAAAAGATTTCTGTAACGGGAGTGCCACTGATCAATTTCAGTACCGGTACGTCAACGCATCTGGATCAAGTGAGCCAGTGTGGTGGAGATGTCATCGGTGTCGATTGGCGGATATCGCTCGATCAAGCTTGGAAGCAGATTGGCGACAAGTCAATTCAGGGAAACCTCGATCCGACCGTGTTGCTGGGACCTTGGGACGAAGTGAAATTAAAAATTGACGAGATTTTGCACGCAGCCAAGCGAAGGCCTGGGCACATTTTTAATCTTGGTCACGGTATTTTGCCACCGACTCCGATCGAGACCGTAAAACGCGCGGTCGACTATATTCATGAGTCCACTAAGTAGGGCCGGTTCCCACCGGCCACGAACTGATTTGGTTCCGTTTTTTGACAGGATCAACAGGATTAGGCTGATTCTGTGAGCGGCATGGCGCTAGCCGCCGGTTCGTTAGTGCTTCGTATGCGGTAGCCCATTACCGGCGGCTAGCGCCTTGCCGCTCATTCGATTCGACGACGACCGATCCGCCATAAATCCGTGTCCTCCAATTCTGGCAATTGCGTTATGATCAGCAAACTGGCTCTGACAATCTGAAACGGTACGTTCATGAATGTTGCTCGACTGATCGCCAAAAAACGAGATGGAGGTGAGTTAACCACTGACGATATCGAATATGTCATCGATGGCTTCGCTGCTGGGCAATTACCGGATTATCAGATGTCGGCATTGGCGATGGCGATATTTTTTCAAGGTTTGAATTTTCGCGAGACTGTCGATTTCACACGGTTAATGAGAGATTCGGGTCGAGTCATGCAATGGGAGCCGGGACGACCCAAAGTTGACAAACATTCGACCGGTGGTATCGGTGACAAAATCTCGATTCCATTGGCTCCGACACTAGCGGCTTGCGGACTGGATGTTCCCATGATCTCGGGGCGCGGTTTGGGGCCGACGGGTGGAACGCTCGACAAGCTTGAATCGATTGCTGGATTCCGTTGTGATTTGTTGTTGTCAGAGTTTCAAGACGTTGTTCAACGGGCGGGCTGTGTCATTTCAGGAGCCGGTGCCGAAATTGCTCCTGCCGACAAAAAGCTTTACGCGCTCCGCGATGTTACAGCGACCGTGCCAAGTGTCGGCTTGATCACGGCCAGCATCCTCAGCAAAAAATTGGCCGAAGGTCTCGACGCTTTGGTTTTGGATGTCAAATGGGGCAGTGGCGCATTTATGAAAACGCGCGAAGAGGCTGTTGAGTTGGCCTCGACATTGGTTCGCGTCGCCAGCGAACTGGGCATCAAAACAACCGCCCTGCTAACCGATATGAATCAGCCGTTGGGGCGAATGGTTGGCAATGCCGTTGAGATCGAGGAATCCATTGAAATCCTGCAAGGCAATGGACCGGACGACGTGCGGCGACTCACTTGCGAACTCAGTGCCCAGCTGTTGGTCAACACGTTGGTCGTCGACTCGCACACCGAGGCTTTGACAAAAATCGCAACGGCGCTCGACGACGGCTCGGCGCTTGAACGGTTTGAAAAAATGGTCGGCGCTCAACACGGCGATTTATCGAGAATCGAGCCGCGAGCCACAGGCTTTGACTATCCAAGTAAATCGGAAGGCTTTTTAGCACAAGTTGATTGCGAAAAAATTGGTTTGGCGATTATTGAATTAGGTGGCGGTCGCAGGCAATTGGGAGACAAAATCGATTTTTCTGTCGGTTTAGAAGTGCTCAAAAAAATTGGAGATCCAGTTTCCATCGGCGAACCAATTGTCAAAATCTTTGATCGCCATGAGCCGGGCGGAAATCTATTGGCGCTGCTCGACGAAGCGTTTGTCATCAAAAATGAACCGGCTAGCAAACCCGATTTGATCCAGCAGACGATCACGATCGAAAATTTGGTAAGTGAATAGATTTATGGACACAAAATACAAACAGCTGATCCAACAAGCGATAGAAATTCGTTCGCGTGCTTATGCACCGTATTCGCAGTTTCAGGTTGGGGCGGCGCTGCTGACGGCTGATGGACAAACGTTTTGCGGTTGCAACGTGGAAAACGGAGTCCTTGGTTTGTCGTTGTGCGCCGAGCGTGTCGCCATGACTCGGGCAATTACCGATGGCGTTCGGGATTTTTCTGCCATTGCGATTGCAGCAAACCCGGCGGCGACTCCTTGCGGATCATGTCGCCAATTCATGATTGAGTTCAATCCCGAAATAACTGTAATTGTCGTAGACGCCGACAATTGCGAATCTGTCAAAGTGTTTCAGGCCGCCGAGTTGTTGCCAGATTTTTTTCGATTGCAGAAATAGACAGGGCGTTTCTTAAAATCATAACCCGAAGCGTGAGCGAGGGACCGGAGACTTCACAAATGCGCTGTAAAATGCGGTCCCTCGCTCACGCTTCGGGTTATGATTTTCCTGTCACGCGGGACGCAAGAGGCGCAAGTAAAACCAGTGACACCCAACCGTTAACTCAATATTCCATAAAACAGTCCGGCGACACAGGCCGTCATACAACACGCCAACATGCCGCCGAGCATGGCACGCAAACCAAGTTGGGCAATTTCACTTTTGCGATTTGGTGCCAATGGGCTGATGCCACCGATTTGAATTCCGATGGCGCCAAAGTTCGAAAAACCGCACAAGGCGTAAGTTAAAATGACTTCGGAGCGCCGACTGATCTGAACAACTTCTTGTGTGTCGGGATCGACGACTTTGCCTGACAATACACTGCCCAGGTCAACGTAGGCCAGAAATTCATTAACGACCATTTTCGTGCCGAGCAACTCGCCTGAGACGCGACAATCAGACGCCGGAATTCCCATGATCCAAGCTAATGGCCAGAACAAAATGCTGAACAGACCTTTCAGTGACCAATGGAAATCCAATTCCAAATGCTGCGGAGCCATTGCATTGAAGATACCTTGTGCAATTTCACCCATCCCGTAAAGAAGCGTATTGACCAGTGCAAGTAACGCCAGGAACGCAATTAACATCGCTGCAATGTTGATCGCGAGTTTCATTCCATCACTGGCGCCATTCGCAGCGGCTTCGATGACGTTGGACGATTGTTTTTCAAACTTGACCGTTACGTCGCCGAGGGTTACCGGTGACTCCGTTTCCGGTTGAAGGATTTTTGCAATGACCAATGCCGCGGGTGCCGACACCAACGAAGCAGTAACCAAGTGGCCAGCCGAGATACCATTGGCCACAAATACAGCCATCAAGCCACCCGTGATTGTTGCGAATCCACCGATCATCATGGCGTTGAGTTCAGATCGCGTCATGTCAGCAATATAAGGTTTTACCACCAGCGGTGCCTCGGTGTGCCCGACAAAGACATTGGCCGCTGCGGCGAGACTTTCTGCTCCTGACGTACCAAGCAGTCTTTGCATGACCCAGGCCATCGCTTTGACAATCAATTCCATGATGCCAATGTGATACAGCACAGACATCAATGCCGCAAAGAAAATGACCGTGGGCAATACGCCAAAAGCAAACGTGGTCAGGATCAACAGCGGATTGCTAGTATCACCGATTCGACCGGGGTCGGTCTGTAGGACAAATTTGGCACCTTCGTTTGTCCATTGCTGGATGTATGTAAAAAACGTGTCAAAGATGGCAAATAGAATTCCGCCGGGAAGTGTTGGAATGTCTAACGCTTCGTCAGGCCAGGATTGGCTGACATCGGTGTCGGCTATCTTTTCCGCTTTGATGTCTTCCTGAATGGATGCATACGACAAGTATTGTTTTTTTTGGATCGTGACCCTGCCGTCTGTTGTATTTGAAATCGCAGCGTCAATTTGTTTGACACTGATTTTTTCTTCGCCGAGTGCGACAACCAGATCGTCAAACGAATCGAAACGCTGATAAGTTGTCCAGGCTTGCGAGTTGAAAAGAATAGCGCCCAAGAGCAGTTGAAGACCAACGCCAGTAATAACCAACCGCCAATTGATGTCCCAACGCCGCGAACTCATCAGCCAGGCTAAACCGATCATCGCGACCAGTCCCAACAAACTTACGACGTTCAGCATGCAGAATCCTTGTGGCAATTAGTGGTTAACAGCGTCGATTTGACGTTAGTCCGTTTCATCATTGCTGCGTGGTTCGTCCGGAATCACCGACTCGGCGGCCGGGTCGTTTTCAGGAGGTGCGTCGGGCATTTGAGGGATTCCTTCCGGATCATTTTTCAATGGCGGAAGATTGTAGACCTGGCTTTCTTCGCCAATAAACACTTCATCGAGTTCCGTGTCGTCGACGTCACGGCGCAACAGCAGGTAGATCGCACTGAACAAACACCAGAACAACCCGTGCAAAAATCCGGCCGCAATGGTTTTGATTAAACTGTTCCAAAAAGTGATGATGTTGTGTCCGGCTCGTAGAACTCCACTGGGTTCGGTGATTTCCACAGTGTCATCCTCTGAATTGTTGTCTGCCGGAGGATTGGCCGATTTGTCGACCAAACTTTTGTTACCCTGATTCGGTCGATTAACTCGAGGAAACTCGCCGACATCACCGCCGGGTATGACTTTCCGGGTTTTGTCGCCATCCGATTTGCCGGCGCCACCTGGCGGATCGCCTTGAATCGGGTTTTTGCCAACATCAAATTGGTTTTTCTGGTTGTCGATGATCGCTTGCTCGTTCATTCGATCGAGATCGCGAATGGTGTCGATTCGTTTACCGTCTGAAACGTTGGCTCCCCACGAGGTCGTCCAAAACGAAAGATTGATAGTAGCTTCGGTAGCTCGGGCGGCAATCACCCAAATCAATCCGCCAACCACCAGTCCAACGACAGCATAAAAAATGTAATGCAACGGTCGTTGGAAGGTATAAGCGAATGAACGCGTCAACGCATCGAACGAATCATGTCCCTCAGCAGCAACGGCCGAGATCATCAACGGCCAGCCAAACAGCGTTCCCACAAGCAGGATCACAACGAGAATGACCATCAATAATACAACAATCCAACAGATGCCGATGACCACAACACCGACGTCAAATGTCATCAGCAATCCTGCAAGAGCCAGCGGAATACAAATCAATCCGACAGTAATGAGCGGAATTCCGAGTGCACCAAGACTGGTCAAGTATTTTTGCAATGCGAATCCGACAGCATCATCGATGCCAATCCGTTCGTCACGGGTCAGGCGGATCATGGCAATGCGACACACGGCAACGCCAAAAAATGCCCAAACCAACAGTGTCCATAAACAGCCGGTTGCGTAGTAACAAAATCGACGCATGCCACGAATATCGTGGAACAGGTGATAAAACGGCTCGACTTTGTGTTGGAAAACCAGGGCGGGCCCCGTAATTCTGGAACTGATCAAACCCAGGTCAATTTTTTCGTGATTCTGGCGGTCGAGAACACTGGCATAAGGACTGGAGTTGTGGTCGACCTGACGCGAAAAATGATAGTCCGCATCTCGAATTTCTTGATTGACGAAAATTTTTCCGCTGACCCACCAACCCAATGGTGTTATCACGACACCAAGTGTCGACAGGATAATCACACCCATCCCGGCTGACACAGGGATCGACTTCAAAATCAACAACCAGGGACACAGATCGCGCCAAGAAACGCTACGAATCGACTCTTCTGTCGAACTCATTGTCAAATTACCGATAAAACGGGCGGACGCAAATTGAAGGTTCTAATTATAAAACTGGGCAACGTGCCTTGAAACCGTAGTGCAGATATTCAACTGAATCACGATGCAATGAAGTATTCATACGGTCTGGGGTTATTTTGCTCAAAGAATGTGAAGTTCTACCGGCAGTGCATTGAACGACCCCTCGGCAGAAGCCTGCAATTTCTGCGGAGGATTTTGCAAGGGGCGTTGTAACTTCAATTGGAGCTAACGACTTACTACAACCATAAATGCGAAATCCCATGTAGCGACGGATGGGTCGAAAATGCTGATGACCAGATCTCAGTCACCAACCTCGACGTCGACTACTTTGTCGCCTTGCCCAGTATCTTGCCCGACTTCGATTCCAACTGGCAAAGTCACAGACTGGCCGTTCACTGCAACTTCGATGCTATAGATTCCAGGGTACGCTCCGGGCAAGGACTCATCCGCAATTTTAAAATTGACGTATCCGTAACGGTCGGTGGTTCCACTGCAACTTGCCAGGTTTTCGAAAATTGGATCAGGGATCAAAGTGACTTTCACACCCTGGATGGGTTTTTCGTTTACCCGAAGGGTGAGGCCGGTTGTCACGAGCCCAATTTTGCGCGACTGATGAAACGCCAAGCGATTCGAGATTTCAGTTTCATCAAGTTGTTTGTCGTTGTTTGAATCGGCTGTGTCCATCAATGCAAGTAGTCCGGGACTGCATTCAGATACGCTGATAACACCATCTTGATCAGCGTCGTAACGAGTCATTGCTTTCTTTGAACTCGCCGCCGGAGCCAGGCTTTTCATTTTGACCCGATCAGACGAGCAACTCAAACCGCTTATGACGACGAATCCGCAAAGACAAATGACAAATCGACTTCGGAGAATGCCGATCATATTAATTCTCCTGGCTCAACGATCCCACATCTCGGTTTCCAAGGTTGCTCCATACGTCGGTTGATATCGAATAACTGATCGAATGAACCGAGCCATCGCAATATGCGACGTTCAATGTGGCCGTATGCGCGCTTCCGAAAATCGTCGACGCATCGTACCCAGGACGATCGTGCAATGGTGGGAAGTAGGTTGTCCGATAAATGTCGTTGTTGTATCCGGAAAACGCATGTTCGTTATCTGCACGAGGTAGCCCCGTTTGATAACTTCTGCTTTCCAAGTATTTTTCGCCGATCATCAATACGTTCGATGTACCTGCGCGCAGGCTGGCAAAGGTGAGCTTTGAGCGTTGAAAGCAAACACCAGTGTGATCGTTGGTTGGAGGCCAGTAATAGTTTGGGTCCATGCCTTGGCCGAGTGAACTAGGCCCCGGATAGATCTCGTTACGATATTGGCTACCGGCGTTGGCGGCATAGTCTGATTTGGCGACCAATTCGCGATACTCTGCATTAAAATGTCCGTAGTTCGTGCGAACTTTTTCCTGTCTTCGTGACGGACAATTGAGATACGACAATCGTGATTCAATGAGATCTCCGCGAGCAGCGTCTGTTCCTGCGACGGAATGGGTATTGTTCTGTTCCATGTACGGTAGGGTATTGAATATCCATCCACCTGGTTGATTTTTGCCATATCCTTGATTGACATCACCGACCCAACCCCATCCCCATCCACCTGTTGGGAAATGTTTGTGTACATCGTGATGGTGATGCCAAGCAATTGCCATTTGTCGGATTTGGTTTTTGCATTTAACTTTAGAAGCCGCTTCACGAACTGCTTGTACGGCTGGAATGAGCAGCGCGATGAGTATTCCGATGATTGCGATCACAACCAACAATTCGACGAGTGTGAACCCTTGTTTAACTGGTTTTCTTGTCATGAGTAACTTCTGGTCTTGGAGAAATTGGTCTGGTTTGTCAATGAACCAATAATTTTTAATGCACGAATTCAAAAAACGGGGAGGAAGCAGTGGAAATTCAAGCACCTACAATTGAAGTTCTTAGTCACGTCAGTTTTTCGACGTGAATGCCATTTTTGAAATGGTGGTTTCCTCGTCAACGTTGATACGTACCAAAGATCGTCATATTGCGCAGATTGTGTTTTCAGATTGCGCCAAATGTATTTTGGTTGGCGGACAATGACCAAAATATGGATCTTCGATTACTTAGTGATCAAGTTGTGGAGTAGTACGTTGTCTTGCAAGAATTCGAAACAGAAAATAATGGTTAACCCTGCGATGACGCTCAGCCAGGTAAACTCCGCGTGATCACTCTGATTGATCGGGCTCATCAGTTTCCTTTTCGCCTTCCCAAGGCAATCCGTATTCCTCGTCCAGCCAATTGGCCAGATCGAGTTGCTGACAACGAACACTGCAGAATGGCAGAGGCGCGTTCGATTGATCGATCGTTTTGCTGCAATAGGAACACAAGCGCCCTTTGGGGAGATCACCAAAAAGGTCTGCGTTTGAATTGGAATTCGATGCATCCGAAATACGAAAGTGCATGGTATTACCTGTTGGCCGAACCGGAGTATTTTTTGAAATTGTTGTTGAGATTTGCAAAACGTCAACAATTTAATCAGAGACCGGCAACGGTAACAGCCTATTTTCTTCCGGATTTACCCCGAAAACGTCGTTCGAAAATCGTGCTACGACGTTGCAAAGGAGTTTTGCTGAGGAATTGTGCACGCCGCTCATAAAAAATGGCCTCGTCGATTTCACCCAATTCCAAATGGCATTTGGCAAGGCTCGAGCACAAACTGGACAAGATTCTGTAATAGTAGATCGACTGGAATTGGCGATCATACTGTTGAAATTCAGTGAGCGCTTTCAGAAGCTGATTTTTCGCACTGCGAATTTTTCGAACCGAATCTTCCTTGCGACCAATTTGCAAAGTGGCGTCGGCAAACTGTTTTTTGGCCAGCGTTACATGGATGCGGTATGACGGGATGTCAGGATATTCTTTGATCAACTCTTGTAGCAAGGTTAACGTTTTATCAAAGTTTGACGCCGCCTGATTTTCTTTTCCAGCAAAGGCTTGAATCAGCGCAAGTTTGCGATAACAGTTTGCTTTCAACAGTTGATAGGCGCCGACTTTTGGGAATTTTTCGGTTAATTGCTCGCAATAGGTCAGTGCCTCGTCGACATGCTTGAGGGCCTGCTCGGGACTGGCGATCGACGGCAGCTGGGTGCTGGCCATCGACAGCGTATCGGCCAATTCATAAATATATTTGGGATTGTCTTTGTAGCTGGTCGTCAAATCTTTCAGCGTATCGACGGCGGCTTTGAAATACTCGTCCGCTTTTTTGGCGTTGTTGGTCATCAAGGCAAACGCCAATTGGTGACGTTGCGTTCGCGCCAAGGCCGACAAATATTCAGCGTTCCAAGGTTCCTCTTTGGCCAATTCGTCAAAAATCTTTGTGGCTTTAATCAATCCTTGTCTGACCCGCTGCAAAAAATCGTTGCGGTTGAGCATTTGAAATTTCGGGCCGCGTTGCGGAGTTTTTGGTTTTGGGGAATCTTGGTTCAGAGCCAGTTCGGACACACCGCTGCGAATGATCAGCGAGCCTAACAAATCGAAGGTGTACCCCAGTTCGAATTTCAGCTCATTCGAATCGGGAAATTTGGCGAGGTGTTTGAGCAGAAATGTTTTGGCCCGATTGTTCACTCGTAAAGTCATTTCGACCTTTGAGGAACTGCTGTACATCTCGCCATGATCGTTATAGATACGAGCCAGGGTTGCAATCAGGCTCACATCCTCCGGGTTTTGTCGGATCAAATCTTGGTACAGTTTTTCCGCTTTTTGAAACGACTGGTCGGCCAAATCAAATTCACGCAACCGCGAATAGGCGTTGCCGACATAGTGATATGCTTCGGCCTTGCGCAGATGCAGGTTGGTGTTTGCGGTATTGAGTTCGATGAACTGTTCGTAAAATCCAATCAATGACGAAAGCAATTTTGCATCTTCTTCGGTCAATTGAGTGGTATAGATCGCGTTGTTACTGCCTTGGTATTCGATGTCCATCGATTCCGGCTGTCCGCGACTGGCCAGATTGCGTTGAACTTCTCCAAAAGCGTCGACGGCAATCCCCAGGTTTTTTTCGGCCAATTTCAAATTGTCCATGGCCTTTTGTTTTTCTGTTTGAACCTCGGTCAATTTTTTCTTGACCAGCTTTTTTTGCTTTTCCGCTTCTTCATTGGCCTCTTTGGCCTCGGCGAGCGCCTTGGAAGTTCGAATGTTACTGACTGTTGATACGACCGCCGTGATCAACAACAGAGCCATGGCCAGCGCCGTAAGTGAAGCGACAACCGGGTTGCGGCGAGTCCAGCGCCATGTTCGTTCCAACATGTTAGCCCGTCGCGATTGGATCGGACGATCCTCGAGAAACAATTGCAGGTCGGCGGCAAATTGTCCGGCGGTTTGATAGCGAGCTTCGGGGTTGGTGGCGGTCGCCTTGATAATGATGGTTTCAAGGTCGCGCGGGACGTAGGGATTCAATTTCCTCGGCCCATCAATTGCGCCGGTTGTTTTGCTTTTGAACAACTGCGCTTGATTTTGTTGTTCAAACGCTTTGTGCAACGTTGCCAATTCGTAAAGCGTCAATCCAAGGCTGTAAATATCGCTGCGCAAATCGACTTTTCCTGAGACCTGTTCCGGTGACATGTACCGCAACGTGCCAACGGTATCGCCGGTTTTCGTCAGGTTGTCTTCTTCGATCGCTTTGGCGAGCCCAAAATCGGTTACCCAAACGGTGCCTCTGGAATCGAGCAGCAGATTGGCCGGTTTGATATCGCGATGAATCACGCGATTGGAATGGGCATAATGCAACGCGTCGGCAATTTGGAATCCAATCCGAGCGACACTTTTCCAATAAGGCGCCGAGAGTTTCTCAAAATCGAGATCAGCGGATCGGTTGGGTTGGATTTCAGTTTCGATATCGTCCGCGGCTTCGTCGTCCGAGTTTTGTGTTTCGGACGTCAATTGAAACAGATCAAACGTATCGCAGCTGGAAAAATCAAACGCGGCGCTGTTCGAACCGATTTCGTCAACAGTCATCGAGTGGACTTTGTCGACGACGGTATTGTCACTGGACGGTTGTTGTTTGACGGCCGAGCCGATTTGCGATTCCGATTCAATCCGTCGCGGTTTGTTATAGGTGCCTTTTTGCAATGCCGATGCATGGGACATTGCCGACGAGGAAGATGTTGCGGAAGAGCCGTTGCCGTTTGGGTTTTTGGAAATGGTCTTTCGCAGCGCGCTGACGACCTGCTCGATATTGACGCCATCGATGTATTGCATGGCGTAGTAATGTGTTTTTTCGTATTCTCCAAAACCGAAAACGGGGACGATATTGGTGTGGTGCAATCCTGCGGCCGAGCGAGCTTCACGGGCGAATCGGGCGACTCGTTTTGCCGACGGAATGGCTTTTTCGTGTAACAATTTCAGAGCGACACGACGTTGTAATGTTTTCTGATACGCTTCGTAAACGATGCCCATGCCGCCACGTCCGATCTCGCGAACGATCCGATAATCTTCGATCGTTTTGGATGGAGTTTTGGCAGCCGCGTGAGAAATGTTGGCCCGTTCTTCTTGTTCAGCGTCCTTGAGTTGTTCCATCCACTGGACGGAAGGAAACAGGGATTCGATGTCCGCCTTGTGCTGTGGGTAACGTTTGATGTAGTCGTCGATCGATGGATTTTTACCGGCCCGGCATTCGTTCGAGAACGCTTCTAGAATTGCGTCAAAGTCGACTTCGGAACGTCGCTTTGACGAAGACGCTGATTTGTCTGCTGGTGCGTTCAATTTTTTTCCACGTTTGTTAATCATCTGTTACCCGAAACATTAAACCGCTTCCTGTTCGATCACGGATTTCAATTTTTTCAGGGCACGAATGTATCGCTTGCTGGCGGCCGATTTGTCCAATGACAAAACCTGGGCAACTTCGTTGTTGTTCAACTCTTCGAGGTGTCGCAATACCAGAACTTCTCGGTCGGTTTCATCCATACTTTCCAACGCTTCGCGGACCAATTCGATCCGTTCCTGTCGCATGATGGCTTGGCTGGGCGATGTCAAGTTACCTATTAAATGCGCAGCGATCGAAAAAGAGTTGGTCGCACCGGGACTTTTTTTGGCCAGGCTGATTTCCCGTTTCACATCGCGCATTTTGGCACCCAAATGCCGGCGTTGTGTATCGATCAATGTTTGCAGCGTCAGCTGGCGAATCCAGATAAAAAACGGAACGGTTGGCGAATCGATGAAATCCTGGATGCGTCGTTGGACCTCGACATAGGCGTCTTGCAAAATATCTTCGCATTCAACACGACTCAACAGCCGTGGGTCGAGGCGGAAATGCACCAGGCGTTGGAGGCGGTCGCGGTAGCGCGAAAACACTTCAGCAATTTGTTCCGGCCCTTGCTGCAGCAGTTCGAGTTCTTCTTTTTCGATTTGAGTATCCATAGTCGCGACCCAAAATTTCCAACGAGTTAATTCCGTATTCATTGGACCGTTGAGGACAGATTGGTCAATGATTCCCAACAAAAAAACGACCCGATACAGAGAATCATAGGTTTTGTGGTGGGAAATGTGATCCTTTTAAACCATGGGGACGGACAACAAAGTGCCGATTTTGCGAAAATTAATGGCATTGCCAATCATGTCTTCGGCGAGGTGGTCACCGAGCCGTGGCTGCACCATGAAATCGTTGCCTTCGAGTGCCAATGGCTACCGATCAAAAACCTACTTGCAGGATTTGGCCGCACGCAGAGACGCAGGGACGCAGAGAATCGAGGTTTGATCGCCGTGACATCTGCGTGATTCACAGCCTGCGGCCAGTCGCCCCCGACCGTGATTGATATGATTCGTTCGCGAGCGAAACGACGTTCGATTACTTGTTCCGATCCTTGAAGTACGCTCACACAGTCCGGTCGCCTGAAACGACAACGAGACCTCAAATAACAAACCTGTGAGTTCACACAGAATTCACGTCAACACAAAACCTCGATTCTCTGCGTCCCTGCGTGCGGCCAAATCCTGCGAGTAGGTTTCGAAGCGATCGGTGCACATCGGTTTGACCGTTATTGGTAATGCGCGGTTTCGAATTCATGTTTTCTTAACGAAATCGCGACCGATTCGAGCTGAAAATGTGGGGAATAGAAACTGTCCTGTTTCAACGAAACTTCACACTTTTTTTGAAGCCTCAAAACGTTACGTGTTTCCATTAAAACTTAAGATAATTCGGTCTTATTTTTCGAAATTACTCCTTCGAAAAACGAACAGTTTCAGTACAATCAGTCGTGATCTTCTGGCGGGAATTTAAAGGATAGATTCACGCTCCTTCACCATCTATTTTTCTTTTGCTTTCCGGAGGTCTCCTGGAATGGGCCAAAAACAAAAACGCACAGGTTTTACGCTTGTTGAGTTGTTGGTCGTGATCGCAATCATCGGGATTTTGATTGCTTTGTTGCTACCAGCAGTACAAGCGGTTCGGGCAGCCGCACGGCGTACGCAATGTTCGAGCCGACTACACAATCTCGGTATTGCGACACTGAATTATGAATCCAATTACAAACGTATTCCCGATGGTATCTGGCTGTCGGAATATGATTCCAGCGCCTCCAGCACGCCGTACACTTTGCGTTACTATGGCAAAACGGTGTTCGCTGAATTGCTGCCATTTATGGAGCAGGCTAATTTGCATTTGAGCTGGAATTTTGGCGAAGGTGCTGATTTTGCCAAACAAAACAGCCTCGATCCTGACACTGGCACATTTACGCACAACGCTCCCAGCGCGGCACGAATTGTCTCGTTTTTCTGCCCCTCGGATTTCGATCTCGAAGATCCGGCGGAGTACGACTACGCTAATATCGGCTACCCACAAGGGTTTTTCGGCATTTCCAGTTACCTGGCAAATGGCGGAACGCATTCGACGTATTTTCGTGAAGCGGAAATGCAGGATGACGGTGCTTTCTATATGACCGGACCTGGCTCGAAACCCGGTAGTTGGCAAACGAACCTGGTGGATAACAACAAAGCGGCAACGCTTGCGTCGTTCCGTGATGGTCAAGCATATACTTACTTGTTCGGCGAGCGGTATCACATCGATTTGAACTTTGACATGTTGATGCACCAACAAGCGGGTGCTGCTCGATACCCGATTGCCAAGTATGGTGCTTGGGGTTGGTTTGGTGGCGGTAACGGGACAACGCACGTGATGGGCAGTACCGAAGTTCCACTGAATTACCGCGTTCCTGCCTCGGCTCCAACGTCCCCGATTGGAGCTGCGTTTGACGAAGTAGATCGTCGACTGTCCGCATTTGGCAGTGGACACGCATCAGGTGCCAATTTTGTATTGGCCGATGGCTCCGTTCATTTTGTCAGCAACAACATTGATTTTGTGATTTACCAGGCGATGAGCACTCGTCAAAATTACGAAGTCGTCGATTTTGAATGGTAAAAAATTGAATCCTTAAATAACAAGGGTGCCGTGTATTGCGGCACCCATTTTTTATGTGAGTCCATTGATGAATTTCATCGCAAAAGCGTTCGGTTGCCTGTTTCTGGTCGCGTTGTTTGTTGGCTGTGGAGGCACTGAATTGGCGCCAGTCACCGGTACGCTAAAAATCAACGGAGAGCCGGCCGGGCAGGTTGAAATTACTTATCATCCCGATCCGAATAGTGGTAATTCCGGCAAATTTTCACGCGCCGTTACCGACGAACAGGGACGATTTACGTTGGTGTACCAGGATGGGAATTACGAAAAAGGCGCCGCCGTTGGCACTTGTCTGGTGACGCTGCGTGATCTGGCGTCCGCCTACTCGTCTCGAGATGAAACTCCGATTCCTGCTCGTTTTCCGTCCAAATACACCGTCGCCGTCAATACGCCATTAAAAATGGAGGTGCAGTCAGATGTGGAAAACGAACATGATTTGGATGTCACGGTCGACGAACAATAGAATTCCTGAAAATTATCTCGAATCTTACATACCTCGAATCTTACAACCACTCGCTGGCGCTTCGTGCTCGTATTGGTCGCAAATGATTTAGGTAGGACCGGTTCCCACTGGTCGTTTTGTCGGATCGGCCGGTAGGAACCGGCCCTACGTTTGTGCTCCCCTCGCTCACGCTTCGCGCTTGTGATTTAACTGCGACTCTACCCAAAATCGCCTCACGGTCTCGGAAAAACCGAAACTTCGCCGAAACGGCAAAGATTAATTGGATTAGTTGTCCACAAATGTTTGGGGAATTCGGTATCCAACAACTACCGTCTGTTTAATTCGGCACGATTGAAAGAAATGCCATATTCTAGGAGATAAAGATGCGAAAGTTAGCTTATTTGGGTTGCGCGTTGGCAATCTGTATTTTTGCGACGGAATCATTCGCCCAGCGTGGCGGCGAAGGCGGTCGCGGTGGGGAAGGTCGCGGCGGTGAAGGCGGTCGTGGCAGCCGAGGACGATTTGAACGCGGTCCACAAGATCGAGGGCGAGGTGCTTCGCCTTTGATGGCAGCGATAGATAAAAACAAAGACGGTGAAATCTCGAAAGATGAACTTGCTGCCGCTGTGAAAAGCTTGAAAGCACTCGACAAAAACCAAGATGGAAAATTGAGTCGTGATGAATTGCGACCACCTCGCGGCGGTCGTGAAGGCGGTCGAGGCGGATTCGACGTCAACGCTATGATCGATCGCGTATTCCAATCTGACGAAAACGGCGACGGTAAATTGTCAAAAGACGAGGTGCCTGAGCGAATGTCGCGGATGTTCGAAGCGGCTGACGGCGACGGAGACGGATACGTCACAAAAGCCGAAATGAAAAAAGCATTCGAATCGCGGATGAATCGCGGTCGTGGTGGTCGTGGCGGTGAAGGTCGCGGAGGCCGTGGTGGAGAAGGCGGTCGCCGTGGTGGTCGCCCACCTCGTGATGGCGGCGGTGGCGGAGATATAGGTGGTCGCGACGATGGCTAACGCCAACCCAGCGAAGGGTAAATGAAATACAAAAACGGCTGATCGAATGCGATCAGCCGTTTTTTTTTTTTTTTTTTGTTTTGTTTGGGATTGGTCGGGAGGTTGGGATTGGTCGGGAGGGCGAGGCTTCTGCCGAGCCAGATCCCTTGAGCGGCAAGGCGCTAGCCGCCGGTACATTAGCGCTCCGAACCGGCGGCTAGTGTCACGAACGTTAAATACTGTCCCACCAGGAGGAGATTCTTCCTTTCTTACCTATTTTGTCGTGACAAAAAAGCTCTTCCCCTGTCTGGTGTTTGTTTTCTCACGACATCCCCAGAAAAAGGAAGAGCGATGA
>JANQLU010000063.1 GCA_028280445.1 Pirellulaceae bacterium
CCGCTTCACCGGCCAGAAGCTGGACCCGGAGACGGGACTTTATTACTATAAGGCCCGTTACTACGACCCGGAAACAGGGAGGTTCTTACAGACAGACCCGATCGGCTACGACGACCAGATGAACCTCTATGCCTATGCCCATAACGACCCAATCAACCGAATTGATCCGAATGGCGAAGACTCGTATGTCGTCTTTAGGCCAGCTGCGGGCGGGCGCCATGCCTTCGTTGTTGTCACCAATGATGACGGATCGGTTCGACGGATATATTCATATGGTCCGCAGAAGGAAAGGACTCCCCTTAGGCCAGGACAACTCGTTGCAGTTGGTGAGGATAAGACAAGCCGAACCCGTCAGGATGACCGAGATGCGTGGGAAGCTCGTGAAACGCGCGACGACGTGAGAGTAGAAAGTCTGACAGACATGGGCATCGAAGATGAAGACGTGATTGCATCGGGCGATGCGCTGGATGAACAGCTTGGAACTCGCGATCAGCCTGGCGATACGCGGTATCAGGTATTTCCGCGGTCAATGCCTGGTGAAGGCTGCAACAGCAACTGCGCCACGGCAGGCGTCGTGGAGGGCGCTAAGGAAGGCGCAAGCAGAGACATTGATCCACCGGCGAGAACGCCGGGCTGGCGCGATCCAATCGAAATTGAAAAACTAGAATGACGGTTATTAGCCACCAGAAATTCGAAAAAGCGACCGAAATCTGGGGTTTTGGATGAATGGAATAACGAAAAATGGATGCGACAAAAGAACCGATTTTTGAATATTTTCGCAGTTTTATCTGTCTGGCTTTGACCGGAATAATGGTCGGTTTAATGGTTATGGGATGTGCACCGCGACCTACTCCAATCCCAGAGGGGACGGACACGCACTGGTATGGCAATATCGTGTCTGGAGAGAAATTTGGCGTGAAGATTGGCGACGATTACTCTTCAGCCAGAGACATATTAGCTGATGATGGCTTTCGTTCGGACGGAGTAGTGACTTGTTCCAAAGACACTGCCGTCGGGATTCCTGAGTGCTCTGAACCACACGAGGCTGGCGTGTTTCGATTGAGACGATTTGGCAAGGATGGGAATGTGTATCTTATTTTGAATGACAAAGTTGTCGTGCAGATCGTGTGGTCGTTCGCAGTAATAAGTTTGCCATAGTGGAAGCCGGTAGCAACTGTCTTTCATACTGGTTTGCGTAATTGGTAATCCCGGTTTTCCTTGATGCATGCGTTGATCTGTGTAAGGAGTTTGCGTGCGGTGGCGATGATGGCGGCCTTTGCGCATTTGCCGTTTTCTTCCAGGCGCTTTCGATAGGCTTTCAGTTCCGGATTATGCCGGCTGGCGATAAAGGCGGCGAGATAGAGCGCCCGGCGGACTTGGGCGCGTCCGCCCCAGATGCGCCGTTTGCCGGTTTTATGTCCTGAGTCGCAGGCATGCGGCGCCAGACCGGCAAGGGCGGCGATCTTACGCCGGTCGAGCGCGCCGAGTTCAGGCAATCCTGCAATCAGCGCTGGCGCGATGACGCCGCCGACGCCGGGAACTGTTCGTATGCGCCGGTTGAGGCGGGAAAGCTCTTCATGCCGCTCGACATGGCCGGCGATCTCCTCGTCGAGTTTACCCTTGCGGCCTTCAAGAACCGTGACGAGGCTCTTGATGTCGCGTCGGATGAAGGCGTCTTGCGCCTGCTTCAGGCGGTTTGTCTCTTGGCCGATCATGGCGACGAGATCTTCCCTGCGCGCTATGAGTTCCGCCAGTCGCCGCCTTTGTTTCGATGGGGCGGGTGTCGGCTGAAGATTGAGCGCCGCGCCCATTTCGGCCAGGACCCGCGCATCGACCCTGTCGGTCTTGGCGAGGCGGCCGGTTGCTCGGGCGAACTCGCGAGCCTGCCTTGGATTGACGCGCGCATAAGCGATGTCGGCGTTTTCAAGCGCTTCGATCACAGGACGTTCGTAACCGCCGGAGGCTTCTAAGACAAATAGCGCGTCGCCATGCTTGTGAGCGAATGCGCGTAATGAAGACGCCTGTGTCCTGATGCGGATGGATCGGCCGGCGGCGCGATCAAAAACATCGATCCAGTCCTTGGCGCCATCGACGCCGATGACATTTTGGGGCATAATAATAAGGTCCTCTCCTTGTCATGCGGGGCCGGCCGTGAACCGCCCCAGTCAACTGTTCAGGGCGAACGCAAAGGAACAGCGGACGAGCCTTGCGCTACTTGACGGTTCTCACAACCAAGGGCGGATAAAGGGCCTCGTCCGCTGGACCAAAATAGCAAAATGACAAGAGACAAGGGTGGGTTGAGCGCAGCGATACCCGCTGTTCTTCACGAAAAGATTCCAATGACGACGCTGGCAACCTGACCGATGACGGGGTCAACACCTATGTCTATGACGCGGTGAACCGTCCGGCTTTGGGGAATTTGGGTGGCGTGACGGTAGCGTGTCGCTATTACGCCGACGGCTGTCCCTACCGAATGCCGAATTCGAGAAAATAATTCTCCGAAATCGGGTTTTGTTTCCCTGTTCCCACGAATAATTCCCTGCTAATTAGAGTAGGGAATTCGCTTCTAATGCATTGAGTTTGTGCGTGAATGGAGCGCGGAACGTGCAAGTTGCACCCAAAACCACGAAATTTCCCTGCAAAGCGCCGCTTATCAGGGAAATCCGCCGGAGACCAGTTCGAGCGCGGTCGCTTCCACCGCCAAAGATAGTCCGTAGTTTGATGATATTATGTTGTGGAACTGTGGATTGATTTCAGTTGCGATTGTTCATTGCGGTTCGCGCTTGTCGCACAACTGATGTTTTGGAGAGTAGTGGAAATCTAACCTAAGAATGCATCCAATGTTCGGGTTGAACAGGGCCAAAATCGTTGGAAAAGACACCGTCCTAATTTATTGTAGTTTTTTGGGGCGGTAATTGCAATGAAGCATGGAGAGAAAAGCATAGCATGGGCGTAGACAGCTCAAAAGAAAACAAACCAACATCACGAGAGATTTTCGTAAAGAGGCTCTATCAGCACCGTATGGAAAAGGGGTACAGTCTACAGGATCTGGCGGATATTTCTAACGTAAGTAAGTCGATGATATCCAAGATCGAGCGGCGGGAAGTTCAGCCGACGATCGATACTGCCATGCGACTCGCGGAAGGGCTCGGAACCACGCTTTCCGAACTCGTCAAGTTTGAGCAATATTCGCATGTTGTTAAGCGCAGCGCTGACGAGCACGATGTAGTATTTGACGAGAAAGAAAACGTAAAAAGAATTATCTTAACGCCGATTTTTAGCGATAGCTCGACCGTTATTCACCGTGTGCTCCTTCCTGGTCATTCTAACCTTGGTTCGTTTCCACCGCATCACGAGGGTGTAAAAGAGTATGTCCTGATGTTGAAAGGCCGGCTCAATGTAAAGGTCGGCGATGAGGAGCACTCTCTGCGAGCAGGGGACACCTTATATTACGAGGCGCATTTCACACACTCGATGTGGAATCCTGGCTCCGCGCTGGCGGATTATATTGTCGTTATTGAAAGGCGCTAGAATCCGCGCCCGCACGGTTACTCGTTGCTTTCGCCTTTGAGTTCGCTGACCGGCCGCCGTGCCTTGCCTTTTAACTGACTTTGCACATAGGTGAATACGAAAATGGCGAACGGCGTGACGACGCCGCTTACAAGCGCTAGTGAAAGATGGAGCTTATTTTCGTCATGAAAGAGGAAATCGGTTGATAAGCCTACGAGCACGGGCCCCAGACCGACGCCGACGAGTCCGGTCACCAATGCGAGGAGTGCGGTAAATTGGCCGCGCATGCGGTTCGGGGCGAGCAACTGAATGGGCACCGGAACAAGCGATAGACAAACGCTATAGCAAAACACTGACGCGAGAAGCAAAGCCACCGAGAGTTCATAGCTTGGCATAAGGGGGGCCAATGTGATCGGAAAAAGCATTGCAATTGTGGCGAAGAGGATGACCGAATATATCCGTTGTACAGGATTTTCGCCTCGCATCCATTGTGGAAGTAATCCAGCAGCAAGCGCGCCGAATACGCCGACGATAATATAAGGTGCGCCATAGGTGACGCCGACAAACGCCGCAGAAACTTCAAATCGGCGGATAAGAAATGCGGGCACCCACACAATATGGGAGTAGATAACGAGAGCGACTAAAGATGAACCAACGATGTGTCCGATAAAGAACTCGCGTCGTTGGAGCAAGTAGTCAATGACCGCGCGTATCGGCACAGACGATGCGTACCGCGAATCGGTCTCGTTATATTCTCGACGCGCTGGTTCTCGAATAGTCAGCAAAACGACTAGGGCCAGAAAAACGCCGGGCAGACCAATTGCCACAAATGTCGCTTGCCACGGGGCCAAGTCGCCAACAACCGGCGCCGACAACCCGCCAACGCCTTCGAAATACTTGAACACGAGTCCGCCGAGCAAAAGCGCCAGCCCACTGCCAATATACGGCCCCGCCATGAATAATGTCGTAGCGCGCGCTACTTTTTCCTTGTCAAAAAGATCGCTGAATAACGAGAAGGCTGCAGGAGGAAGGCCCGCCTCTCCAATGGCGACGCCAATGCGCATTAACAACAAACTTATGTAGTTCTGGGCGAGACCGCATCCCGCGGTCATTAAGCTCCATACGCCAATGCAAATGGCGGTTATGTTTCGGCGATTACCAGTATCGACCCAGCGGGCGAGCGGAAGGCCGGCAATAATATAGAAGATTGAAAACGCGAAGCCATGCAGGAGGCCGATCTGAGAATCTGAAATCTGCAAGTCGCGCTTTATCGGCTCTACAAGTAAACTCAGCAATTGCCGATCGATGTAAGATAGGGTGTATCCAAGCAGCAAAAGCGCGACCACGTACCAACGGCGGCGCGGCGTGTTCATTGAGGCGTCGCCTGGCGATGCAAGCATTAGAGGTCCTTCTCGCCAACTTGTTGCTATCCGCCCGGCTGCGTTGACGGATCCATATAAGAGACTATAAGTCTATTATATGCAACAGCAAATGCGCACCTCAGCGCGCTGAGACGACAACAAGGCGCAAAAGAAGCGGGCGATGACTAAAGACCTCGTGAACATGAATTCAAATCGAACGGATGCTTGATGCAAACCGATGATCCCTTTTCCGCTGAACTGTTTCACCCGGCCGCGATCGACGATGACGTCTTGGCGGAAAACCAACGCGTAGAAACGCTGTTAGACAGCGGCCCAGCCCGCTGGGAGCTCGATGTTGAAATAGAAAGAGCAATGAGCGCGCGCGGCGGCGTGTTTCCTGACGACCGGCCTGACGATCTGGCCGAGACGCGGATGATTCCAGGCGCTGCCGGCGACTTAGGCATACGCGTATTTGTCCCCACAACCGCGGCGCCGGCAGGCGTCTACTTGCATTTTCATGGCGGCGGCTTCTGTCTCGGCTCGGCATCTTCGCAGGACTTGATGCTGCGCCGGATTGCAGAATGCGCAAGCGTCGCCGTCATAAGCGTTGAGTATCGTTTGGCGCCGGAAAACCCCTATCCCGCAGCAAACGTGGATTGTGAAACCGCTGCTCTCTGGCTCGTCAAAAACGCCACGCAGGAGTTCGGTTGTGAGCGCATTATTGTAGGCGGAGAGTCGGCCGGCGCCCTCTTAGCCGTATCCACCGCGCTCAGAATGCGCGATCGGCACGGTTATCATGGATTTGCGGGCGTTAATCTCTCTCAAGGCGGATACGACCTGCGTCTTGCGCCCGGCGCAAGATTGTGGGGCGAACGGCGGCTGGTGCTGACGACCCGTACATTGCAGTGCCATTTGCAGCGTTATCTGCAAGACGTTGACCCGAACGATCCTCAAGTTTCGCCATTTCTCGCGCCGCTGCATGACATGCCGCCGGCGCTTTTCACCATCGGCACCCTCGACCCTCTTTTGGAAGACAACATGTTTATGTATGCGCGTTGGCGGGCGGCGGGGGCTGCAGCCGAGATAGCGATTTATCCCGGCGGCATACATGGGTTCACTCTAATGGAGACGAAGATCGCTCAAAGAGCGTCCGAACGCATGAACCTATTCATCGCAAACACAGGTCGATAGGCCGTACCGCCCAGCTACTGAAAAGTCTGACGTTTGAGAATTAATAATGCAAAAAACAATCTTCAAAGACTCAAAGGAAGCTATTCAAGACGAGCTTGTTAAAGAAATGCAAGTTCGAGCCCGAGAATATAATCGTTCCACAGTTGAGAAATTGGCGATTGCCTGCAGATTCTTGAGTGACAATGGTCATGGCGGGAACTTGGCTGGCCAAGTTTCAGTGCGTGCGGACGAACCAGGCAGCTTTTACACAAATGACTTTGTTTACGGATTTTCCAACACAACGCGTGCGAACATCATCAAGGTGAACTCCAATCTCGAAGTAATAGAAGGCGAAGGTCTGCCCAATCCAGGCATGCGTTTTCATCTTTGGATCTATCGAGAGAGACCTGAAATCAATGCGATTGTCCACGCCCATCCCCCGCATACGGCGGCTCTATCTATGCTAGGGCGAGAACTAGTCGTTTCGCATATGGATACTTGCATGTTTCACAGTGACTGCGGCTTTCTTGGCGAATGGCCAGGCGTACCAATCGGCAATGAAGAAGGCAGAATCATCTCCACGGCGCTGGGTGACAACAAATCGGTTCTGCTCGCGCACCATGGATTTTTGACGACTGGCGATAGACTAGAAGAGGCGGTTTATCTCGCCTATCACTTTGAGCATGCAGCGCGTCTGCAACTTTTGAGTGAAGCGGCGGGGGCCGTCAAACCGGTATCGCCTTCGTTTGCAAGTGAAGCGCATGACTTTCTGCTTAATCAGCTTCTTGTCGATTCTACTTTTGAATACTGGTCGAACTGGACCATTCGAAAGCACCCGAATTTGTTGTCTGCTTGAATTGGCGCAGCTTTCAGCCGGGCGGGCGCATGCAGCGCTAATAGATATGACCAGATACTAGAGGGAAAATCGGTGTCTTCACTTGTCCCGAACAGTTCTGTTTTCCGTTTAGGGTGGAATGGCGCGACACTGGCCTGGGCATGCAAATAATTGTTCTCGGCGCTGGGATTAATGGCGTGTTTGCAGCCTACTATTTGGCGGCAAAAGGCCACAGCGTACGCGTTATTGATCGGTGTTCGGAAGTCGGTCAGGAAACAACTTTCGCCAATGGCGGGCTATTGACGCCAAGCTTGTCGGCGCCGTGGAATGCGCCTAGCGTAGGCCTTAAACTATTTAAGTATCTTGGGAAGAACGACGCTCCGTTACGGCTGCGTTTATCGGTTCTGCCGCAATTGACGGGCTGGGGGATTCAATTCTTGAAAAACTCACGAGAGTCGCGGTTTGTCGAAAGCGCTTTGCGAAATACCGCTCTCGCCCTACATAGTTTGTCATGTCTGAAAGCGTTGCGTGAAAAGCTGCCGCTCGATTTCAAACACCATTGCGGCGGCGTGATAAAGATCTCGCGGCACAGCACTGCGTCAAAAGAGCTTGATAAGCTGCAAGGCGCCATGACGGACCTTGGCGTTGAGCAGCGAGTGCTGTCAGTAGAAGAACTATTGAGTATTGAGCCAGCGCTCTTGCCCATTCGCGGCGCCCTCAAAAGCGCGGTGTTCTACCCGCGTGATGAGTTCGGCGATGCATGTCAATGCGCGAGAGAAGTCTTTGCTGTGGCGCAACGGATGGGCGTTGAGTTCATCTTTGATACGGAAATAACGAACTTAAAGCAGGATAAAAATGATATTCGCTTTCTCGAAGGCGCCAAAGGCGCATACGAAGCGGATGCTTACGTAATAGCAAACGGCAGCTACTCTCAGGCGATATTTGAAAAGCTGAAGTTCCCGTCTCCTGTTCGGCCGGTGAAAGGATACTCGATCAGTACGCCCATGGGCTCCTGGAGCGCGCCACCGAGACTACCTGTCATTGACGCCGACCACTTGGTGGTTGTCACGCCTCTTGGATCGGTCATAAGGGCCGCCGGCACGGCGGAGTTCGCCGGCTTCGATAACACCATCGATTTTAACCGCATCGCCCATCTCAAACATGTTGTCGCCGGCCTTTATCCGAAACTCCCTGTCCATAGGAACGGTGGCGATTTCTCCGCCTGGGCGGGGCTGCGATGCGTGTCCAACGACGGCGTGGCGCTGATCGGGCAAGTTGGCGGCGGCAATGTATTCACAATAACCGGACAAGGTCACAATGGATGGACGATGGCGGCCGGATCAGCTCAACATCTCGCGGAAATCATAACTGGCGGCAATCCGACGCTTGACCCTAACCACTACGCTCCGAATCGATTTTTTCGCCATTAACGTCGGTTGCATCTTTACAAAGGGATTTAATAAAGTATACGGTAGGGATCATATATGAGACGCTTGGGAGGTTGTTCGCTGTGAAGAATATTGTCATCGCCGCCATTGCGGCCGCTGCTTGTGTGTTGGGAGCTTGTATGGCCGACGACAGCGCAACGACCAACCAAACGTGGTCGGAAGAAAGCGCTAAGGCGTTCCTACTTAAGATGCTCCAAGAAGGCTTATCGCCTCACTCCGACCCGAGAGAATTTGCAAACAAATACATGACGCCTGACTACGTGCAGCATGTCGATGGGAAAACTTTGGATTTCGAAGAATTTGTGAATCATCTTGGCGTCCTGCGCAGAGAGTTCAAAGAAGTAGATGTGATCGTTCATGACGTTGCCGTATCGGGAAATAAAATCGCTGATATTCACTACGTTACTGCCGTTAAACATGATGGCGGTATTGTTAAAGCAAAGGTCATTGGCTTCTTTTATATGCGTGGAGACAAGGTCGCCAAACTTGATGAGTTAACGTATCTCATTGAAGGCGATGAAGAGGACAGAGACCTAGGCTCTAGGTTGGATTAGCTTCATGGCGCAATGAGCGCTTGGGAATATCGGTGCGCCATCGACATTGCCAAAATCTGTTTCATCAGGCGTCGCTTGAAGCGGCGCCACAGACTTGAGTTCTGAGGCCGTACACTCCATCGGGCGCCATTCACGCGCCTGATGCCAACTCGTCTCCGCATGGAGTTAGTTGATCAAGACGGCTTTCAAGCACGCGTTTGAGGGAGCACAACTGTGCGTGCCTAGCGCCGTGACACAAAAAACACACCCAGCGCAATTCCGGCCGAAAAATCCGAATGGAGTTTCAAATATGACACAAATTGTCTATTATAAGAGAGGTACGGTCATGCTAGGCGTTTAGTCAGGGAGGGAACTACAATGAAAACAAGTATGCACAAGGTCGCGATGCTGGGGGCGGTCGCTGGCGGTGTGATTTCGGCCATGTCTTCGATGGCCTATGCGCAATCAAATAACGGACTCGACGTCATTGTTGTTACATCAGAAAGGCGCGAACAAGATCTGCAGAAGACGCCGGCTGCGGTCTCGGCTTTTACCGCTGAGTTTATTGAATCCTCCCGCATACAGTCATTCGAAGACGTATCCCTGAAAGTCCCAAGTCTGACTTTTAGTTCGGCGAATAAAACGATCACTTTTCCAGCATTGCGCGGCGCGGGCACGTCGTTCGTTTCTCCCGGCGTAGATCAGTCCGTCGGCATATTTATCGACGAGGTATATCAAGGCTCCTTCAGCGATTTCGATCCGGATCTTTTTGGGCTGGAGCGAATAGAAGTTCTGCGCGGGCCGCAAGGGACACTCTATGGCCGCAACGTAACCGGCGGCGCGTTAAACTTCATTACGGCAAAACCGCGCGATGAATTAGAAGTTGCCGCAAGAATATCGCTCGGGAACTTCGATTATCTGGAGGCGACAGGGCGCATCGCCGGCCCCATAGTCGAGGATCGGCTTTTCGGTTCTATTTCGTTCAGTTCGAAGAAACGGGACGGGACTTCCAATAATCGCCTGACGGGCGAAGACCTTGACGATCTCGATAAAGACAGCATCAGGATGCGCCTCGTATACGATGTTTCCAGCAACGTTGAATTGGATTTATCAGCAGATTACTCGCGGGACAAATCGTCGGTTGAGGCGAGGGACTATGTTGGCCCAACGCCCACCATACCCGCGCTTGCCGCGATAAATTTCATGCCCGACAGCGACCCGGAAACGGTTGACATTACAGCGGACAATGCTGGCGATATTGATCGAGAGATTTTTGGATTTTCGCTGCGCGCCACTGTCGATGTAGGTTTCGCTGAACTGGTGTCGCTCTCAGCGTACCGCGAGAATCACAGTTTCACTCCTTTTAGCTCCATACTTGGCACGCCTGTTCCAACGGTTGGATTCCAATTTGATACCGACGCGGACCAGTTCACGCAGGAAATACGGCTGACATCGAAATCAGATGGTCCGTTGGATTGGGTAGCCGGCGTATTCTTTCTAGATTCGCAAAATCGATTGATTGATTCACAAGACGCCAATCTGTTGCCCGGCTCATTTATTCACGAAGATTTCGTGGCGAACGGCATTGGCTCGGCTGGCGTGCCGATTCGGCTATTGAGCCGGGCGACTACCGATGTTTCGACGACGAGTTACGCCGCCTTTGCGCAATTTACTTACTCGCTTACGGATCAGCTAAATGTCACCGCGGGCGCACGTTATACGTACGAGGAAAAAGATGCGTTCCTTGCTGTAGAAGAACTGCCTGGCAGTGATCCTGATCCCATTTTTGCAGGCGCCGGCGCATTTGCAGTTACGGGCTCCGCAGACTTCGACGCATTCACGCCTCGCGTGACCTTAGACTATTCGATTAGCGATAATGCGTTGATCTACGCGACCTTCTCGCAGGGGTTTAAGAGTGGCGGTTTCAACATCAATACGGACGACCCGGTTGCATCTCAAAACCCGTTCGAGCCTGAGCGTGCGACGAACTATGAAGCTGGAATAAAGACGCGTCTTTTTGACAACAAGTTGCAGGTCAACATCGCTGGTTTTCACGTAGACTACAAAGATTTGCAAATACAGACGACATCACCAGATCTGATGACGCTGATTGACAATGCTGGCGCTGCACAAGTCACTGGCATTGAAGTGGAAACGCAGGCGGCGTTATCGGACAGCTTTGATGTTTGGCTCTCATACAGCTTTCTTGATGCGGAGCTAGACGAGTTCATTTTCCCCGGTTTTGGGCCTGTCGTGTCGCGCCTTCCTTTCGCGCCCAAGCATGCTCTTGCGGCGGGATTTGCCTACACCCATGATATGGGGCCATCAGGCTCTCTGCGCTTTCAGGCTAATTATCAGTACAAGGGCGAGTTTCTTCTTGAGACGAGACCTGACTTTGCAGAATCGCAGTTTTTGTCCGGTTTCGATAATCAGATTGACGCCAGCGTCGCCTATTCTCCGAAGGATAGTCGCTGGGAATTTAGTTTATGGGGCCGAAACCTCGCGGACGAGCGATATATCATATTCGGACAAGATCAGGATGCGTTCACGTACACGCTCGACGAACTGATGGCAGGCGCGACTGCGTCGCAACCACGCTACAACCAACCACGAACCTGGGGTGGATCAATTATTTGGCGCTATTAGCTTTGAAACTAGGACGAGGCGATGCCTCAAGTTAGAAGGCATGACGCAAAGAAAGGAATGAAAGCTGCCGAAACTGCTACGGCAGTCCGCGCTCGTCAGAAACACAGACAGTTAGGGGGCCCTCCCGCCCTAACTGTGCAGCGCGCTGGACCTCGGTCCAGCGCCGACACTTTTCATTGAACGAATTCTCGTCAAAGGGACAAATGATGTGGAAGGGATTTATTGAGGCGATGCACATTGCGCCCCGAAGCTTTTTGCCGATGAGAAGTTTTGAGGAACTCACGCTGATTGCTGGGCGCGGTATCGAAGGAGACAGATACGCAAATCAGGAAGGGTTTTATTCGGATCGACCGGAAGAGGGCAGGCAAATAACGCTCTTCGAGGTTGAAACGCTTGAGGCTCTGAAACGCGATCATGGCATTGTTTTGAGAGCCGCTGATCACCGAAGAAACATAACGACGCGAGGCGCGCCACTCAATCACTGTGTCGGCAGGACAATCCGTCTCGGTGAAACACTCCTTGAGGGCACTAGGCTGGCGACGCCATGTCGTCACATTGAACAGATCACAGGCATGGAGGTTTTTACGCCTTTGCTTCATCGGTGTGGCTTACACGCGCGCATCCTTCGCGGTGGAAAGATCCGCATCGGAGATGAGGTGACTCTGCAAGATGCATAAGAATCTTCACCACCATGTCACGATGATCGTACGCAGCATAAATCGTGAAACCGATCGAATTGTAGAGTATGCGCTTGCCGATCCGGATGATTGGGAGCTGCCGCCGTTTCAGGCCGGCGCACATGTGGATATTCGAAGCGTGAGCGGTCTCATTAGACAATACTCATTGTGTGGAGACCCGCGTGACTCACGAACATACCGTATCGCCATCCAGCGCGAGTCTGATGGCCGCGGAGGCTCCGTCGCGCTCCAGGACGAACTGGAGCTTGGATTCGAGTTGCCCGTTTCTTTGCCGCGCAACCATTTCCAGCTGGCGCGCGATGCTCGCCGCCATATCTTGGTAGCAGGCGGCATAGGGATAACGCCAATCCTATCCATGCTTTATGCGCTGGATGCAGCGGGCGCCGACTATGAGTTGCACTACTGTACTCGTAAGCGCGATCAAACAGCATTTTACAATCGAATACTTGGCATTGCTGGAGTGCGAGCGCATTTTTATCATGATGAAGAGCCAGCCCCGAACGCTATTGATCTTCAACAACTGCTAGCGGCGCCGGCAGAAGGTGCGCATGCTTATTGTTGCGGCCCGACTGGTTTGGTTGACGGGTTTCTTGACGCGGCGCAACATTGGGATCCGGGCTGCGTGCATGTGGAGCTGTTTGGTCGTCCTAAAAACATCGGAAATGTAAGCTATAGGGTGAAGCTTGCTCGAGCCGGTCGGGAAATCGAAGTTCGCGCGGGTGAGAGCATGCTCGCCGCGTTGCGCGAGGCCGGGATAGAAATCCAATCTTCTTGCGAGGCTGGTGTCTGCCTTGAGTGCAAGACTCGTTTTCTAGCGGGCACGCCTATCCATCAGGATTTGGTCATGCCTCCGGAAGATAGAAAGGAGTTCCTAACGCCGTGTGTTTCCGGTTGCGCGGCAGATGAAATTACGCTTGACCTCTGACGAGCGCATCATTGCCGATGCTTTGCAAGCAAATCAGTGTGCAACATGCGTCGCGACGCTGGCGAGCCGATGCGGTAAACTACCCGTCCGTTCAGCTCACGCGCGGAAATCCACCAAGAAAATTGCGACGAAAAATGCTCCCGCAATTGCGCCAATGCTTCAAAATGATAGTCGATAGGGGTGCTGATGCATTCAATTCCTTTCTTTTACGCCTCAACGATAGAGCGGCTACTTAGTATGGATCGCTGCATTGACATGATGAAGGATGCAATGATCGCAGCGACAGAGAAAACAATCGTTGCTCCGCCACGCCTCATTGTGCCCTTGCATGACGAATCTGGTCTCTTCGCCTTGATGCCCGGTTCTGCGCGAACGCCCGCAATCTTCGGCGCAAAAATAATCAGCCTTCTTCCCGCCAATCCGCACAAGGGCAGGCCAGCCATCCAAGGATTCGTGTGTCTCTTCGATCATGAAACAGGCGCGCCAATCGCCTTTCTTGAGGGCTCTGCGATAACCGCGATTCGCACCGCGGGCGTTTCGGGTTTGGCGACACGGCTGCTTGCGCGCGCGGACGTGGAAACGCATGGTATCTTCGGCACAGGCGTGCAAGCGAGGGCTCACGCTGCATCGATCAAAGCAGCGCGCCCCTCGATAGCACATACGCTTGTTTGGGGGCGCAGCTTTAAGAAGGCGCGGGCTGTCGCCGCTGACATTTCTGCACAATTGGGTATTCATGCTGAAGCAGTGGCTGAACCGCAGGCGGTAGCAGCGTGCGAAGTGATTTCGACTGTGACTGCGTCGCCTACCCCTGTGATAGAAGGCGGCTGGGTCCGTTCTGGCGCTCACATGAATCTTGTTGGCGCGCACTCGAAGTCTACGCGCGAAGCGGACACAGAGACCATACTAAGATCTAAGAACTACGTAGATCTTTATGAGAGCGCGCAGAATGAAGCTGGAGAACTTCTGATGCCAATTGAAGAGGGAGCCTTTTCAATGGACCAGGTCGTTGGTGAAATCGGCGCGCTGGCCCAGGGTAAGATCGAAGGACGCGGAAGCGATGAGGATATTACTTGTTACCACTCAGTAGGCGTCTTCGCACAGGACCTTTATGCCGCGTACGCTGTACTTGAAGTAGCGAATTTTTCCGGCGCTTCAGCGCACCTAGCGCCATAATCTTCGCTTGCGGTCTAAATCATAAACCAAGGCGTGCAGGTCGCGGCGGTTGAGCTCTTGAGTGTTGAGGCTCCCGGCCATTATCCGGAATCTGGTTCGGCGATGAATCTCCCGGTTTCGATATTTAGATTCCCTGTTCCGCCGAGAAAACCATCCAATAGCTCCTTCGGATAGTTTGCACCGTCGGCGCTGAATTGGCGTGTGGAATCGCACCGTACTTTGTCCAAATCAGCGCGCGTTTGCTAAGCCCCCCTGGAAATTCCCGGTCGTCACGGAATATGGCGGGAGACCCGTTCGATCACGATCGCTTCCACCGCCAGGAATTCTTTTCGAACCGCCGGTTCCGGAGGGGTCGTGAAATGACCCGCCAACATTCAAAGACATAGGGCGATAGTTCGCCGCAATCTGCGAATTCCGGAGACTCAGAGACCAGCGATTTAAAGGCTGTATTCCCTTCAGTCTCTGGGGTCAAAATCCAGTTCCGTGCTCCTCCGAGAGACCGTACAATTAATTGCACAAGGAGTCCCGCAAGCGCGTGCGATCGAACCGCGTCTCTCGCTAGATTTCCCTGCTTGCAGGGTATTTCGCAGGGAGATTTTCAAAAATCGCGATTTCGATGGCGACGCGATGGAAGATTTCTCCCGGAAACTCAGCGATTGAGGGCCGCAAATTCCGGAAATTCCCTACTCATCGGCGCAGGGAATTGCAGGGAAATTCCGGAACTGAGTGATTGATCTGTACCCAAAGCAGATTGCTTTTCATTTCTATTCGATTCGAAGTTCGAATTGCTGTGCAATTAATTGCACAAAAAATTTGTTGCAAATTTTCAACAGTTGAGTCTTTAGTCTTGTAGAAAATCTGTCTTACTATTTTTGCTGCTCAAGGAGGAATGCTGGCACAGTGCTCCTCCTTGAAGCGTTTTGCTTCAGCAACCTCCTGATCGGCGAGTCTTGGAGGTTGGTATGCGTAGAACATCGACAGAATTCAAACCGGCTCTTGGCCAGAAGTCGAAAAATCGTCGGAGCGCGTTGTGCGAAAGGCCCTATGCCGACCGGCATCGGTCTCAGCGCAATGACATACTCCCCAAGCTGAAGCTTGAGGTGCGGTCCGTTGACGATCTGAAGCGCCCCGTCCGGCGCGTGCGTCGCGCATCAAAGGCGCACGTCGCGGAGGTGCGCGAGGCGATAGCGACTCTCGGCTTCTGCAAGCCGATGATCGTCGGGGCGGATGGCGTCGTCGTTGACGGCCTGGCGCAGCTAGAGGCCGCGCGCGAGCTCGGGCTCAAGCAAGTTCCCTGCATTGTGGTCTCGCACTTAAAGCCCGAAGAGCTGAAACTTCTTCGGCTTGCGCTCAATCGCCTGGGCGAAAAAGGCGAATGGGATCTTGAGGAACTGCGCCTTGAGATCGCCGAGCTGGTCGAGTTCGAGATCGATGTCGAAATCGCCGGGTTCGAACCGCAAGAAGTCGACATCATTTTGCTCAATGAAGTTGCGGAAGAGCCGGAACAAAGTCCGAGTCTCGATACGCCGCCATTGCCGCCTGAATGCCCGGTGTCGCAGCCGGGCGATTTTTGGCGTCTGGGCGATCATCTCATCGCCTGCGGCGATGCGCGGGACAGGGCGTTGCTCGCCAACTTGATGACCGAACCCGCGCGCCTGATCTTAAGCGATCCGCCGTTCAACGTTCGAATTAAGGATAATGTATCGGGTCTCGGCGCAAAGACGCACGACGAATTCGTGATGGCCTCCGGCGAAATGACCGAGGCCGAGTTTGAAGCGTTTCTGCGCGCATTCATAAACGCGTCGAGCGAGCACCTTATGGAAGGCGGCCTGGCGCTCATTTTCATGGACTGGCGCGGCATCGAA